>NZ_JAHLPW010000004.1 GCF_018918075.1 Virgibacillus sp. MSJ-26 | reverse complement strand
CCTAGTAAAGATTATAAAGCATTCACCAAAGCCCTAAGGAAAGTTTACAGTGCACCCAGCCTCAAGGCTTGCCTTAATGCTTTCGAATCGTTCAAACAACAATGGCGCGCCTATCCGGGAGCGATTGACGTGTGGACACGAAACTTCCAACATGTTGAACAACTTTTTGATTATGGAAGTGCCATACGTAAAGTAATGTACACAACGAACGCCGTAGAAAGCATTCATTCCAGCTTCAGAAAAGTGACCAAAAAAGGAGCGTTCCCAAATGAGAACGCTCTATTAAAAGTATTATTTTTACGAATCAAAGAACTAGAAATCAAATGGGAAAATGGTCGTATACCAAACTGGGCGATGGTTATGAACCAACTTTTAATCCATGATGATCTAAAAGATAGGGTGTTAAAATATCTTGAATAAATTAGAACTTACACACTTTATTTGACAAGCCCAAAACGGAAGTGCCTTTTTATGACACTTCCGTTTTCTAGACCTACAAATTGTACTAACACCAGAAATATTCGTAGCGTTAATCGATCTTGTAGCATTAATAGACATATTTATTATAGTCACCAGACTATTATATAGCAACCAAATCATGCTTGATACACTAAATTAAAGTGTAAATCTTCCTACTACAACTCTAATATAAATATTTGTTCTCCCTAGTCCTTAGTATATGGCAGTAACAGCGTGTATAACCCTTTCTTCTGCTCAAACGATAACGATGAAACCATCTTATTTAATACCGCATCAAGTTCCTCTTCTGTATTCACATCATCTTCTTCACTTAATTCAATGTTTTGTAGTTTGCTTTCTCCTTCAAGTGCATAAAGAAAATCACCCATTGATATATTAAGTGCCTTACATATTTTTTCTAATAAGGAGAAAGTGATCTCTTGGTTACCACTTTCTATTCGTGATAAAGAAGGTTGAGAAAGACCAATTTGCTTTGCAAAATTAACCATTGTTAATTTACTTCCCCTTCTTAACCTACGTATCAACTTTCCAGCCTGTAAATCGTCCATTAATTAATTTCCCTTCTCATTACTCTATTTACTTAATCGTATTATTTTCTGGTTTTACAATCAATAGATATTATGTTATATTCATAATATAAATATATTCATATAGTGAATAAAAGGAGATGTTTAGATGATTGATGGTTTCCCAAAGTTGGTAAATCAACTAATCGAAAGTCGTTTGGAAAATATCATCACCAGTGAAGAATACGAGATGTTTATGGAGAGCATTTATCAGGATCTGGAACAGAAGCTATCCTCAAGCATTAAAGATCTTGATGAAGAGGCAAAGAATAATCTTATTGAAGATCTTAAATCAAATATATTTCAACAAGTATTCCAGCAAAGTAAGTTGACTTATCGTGTGGCATTTAAAGATGCATTTTCATTTTTTGTTGATACATTATTAATGCCTAAAAAATAAAGGAGATGTTGAGAATTATGTCATCCATGAATCTCTACAGAGGAAAATTGGTTGTGGATATTGTAACAGCTGTAAAAACTAATGACGAAAAGGCTATGTTGGATCAAGCACATGAAGGATTTGCGACTGAATTATTTGATGAAATAATGGCTCTTTTGGGTGCGAAAGGTTATATCACCCAATCAATTGGAGCAACATTGGAAAATATGCGTGAAGCACACGATTATGAAGTAGAACAAATTGAAAAAGATAAACTTAAATCAATAGATAGGGCAAATTCAGTTTATAACAAGGCAAACCGAATAACGATTAAATTTGACTAAGGGGCTTTTGAGAGAATAATGGTTAAAAGTGCAAGTATAATTGAAATACCAAGAGCTTTATTTGAAGATGAGGAAGTTAGCGCTAACCGCGGTGAATATGTCATTCGTTACATGATTGATGATGGTAAAGAAGTTCCAAGAAGATTGATTCATCAATATGGGTATTATGCAGTTCCTCAAAGTATAATGGTGGAAGTGAAAAAAGGAACAATGCCCTTAGCAGATTTGTCATTCCTTTTTGCGTGTTACTATGTTGCCTCTACTAATAAATATAAAAGTATCCGAATGGATGAGGTTTTTGAATGTATTACTAGGCATTGGGATGAATTTCGAACTCGTAACACTGCCCAGCGTTTTAGTTTAACATTATCTAATATGGACAGATACAAAAGATGGATCAAAAAGCATGAACATAATAGTAAATACTCTGTAAAGTATTGATTATGATTATTAAGGAGTTTCCAATGGGAACATCTTTTTGATTCGATGTGGCCTGTGTAACTATTATTGTTTCATTAAATTAATCTTTACATCATATGAGTACGGATTTTGTGTAAAAAGACCATTGTGAATGCTTCTTGTATGATAGTTACATTGGGAATTATTAAGGAATTAATAAAGTAAATACTAATCATTACTCTCCGGTGATTTTCTAAAAGGGATATAATCCATCTCGAATATTTCTGCGTATTCGAGAAGACGATTTTCTTTTCCTATCATTTCTCCATTCCTCTGGGTGTTTAAATAAATAAGATATCTATTTGCGTCGCCAAAATCCTCAAATACTTTGCCGATTGCAATATGATCCCTTGCATCAAAACCAATTACAACGTGTCTTTTCATTACTTTCGCCCCGTTCTTGATGGCAGTCTGGACATTGCCATTTTAATTATCTGTCCGTTCTAATAGAAAAGCCCTTGATTGAAATCAAATCTCTCCATTACCTCATCAATATTTTTACTATTAACCCCAAATAACCCAGACTGATGACCTTCATCGGAAATAACATACAATTTTTCGTTTAAATATTTATACACTTGCTTATTACTACCTATTTCTAAACCATTTATCCCATAATTCATGGAAAATAAAGTTGTATTTAATCATTACCCCATAGCCAATGACTAGACTAACAATCAGACCGGGATATATAGGTTGATTAAAGAGAAGATTTACTATAACCATATATGTTCCCGCAACATTAAGGCTGATTGCCATTGCGTTAATGAGAAAAGCAAGTTTAAAGAAATCCACTATAGTTCACCCTGCTTTGAATTAAATTATTTCAGAAATTATTCATTATCTCGTTGCCCACAACTATGTATGGATTAGGAAATTACAGTGATGAGTGTTATAAATACTTTAGCTATTCATTCCTATTAGCTAAGGACATCACTCATAACACAACCTGCGAGTGGATTTGAAATATCGATATGTCGGAATAACCAATTAATGATTTTCGGTTCATAACTAAATTCTTCAACAAATACTTTGCCTTCGATAAATAAAATTGCCATTTCAGCTGTTATGGTTATCTGTGTATCATGGTACTTAAAAGTCAAACCTGTAGTCCTATTCTGATAATTATCTATGTCTGTTTTAGAATCCTCGAAGTAAATGGCTATTTTATCTTCTCCAGAAATCTCAATAAGTTTTTTATAAAAGTCCTCAATATTTTCTTTAAAGACTTCTTTTTTTAATTCCCCTTTTAAAGTATAGTCAGCCAAAGTTGTAGTATATTGCTTTAAGTCGAGTCTTTCATTTAAATATTGTTCCCAATGGGCTTGGTTAAGTGGGCTAGTAGATTTTGCTTCAAATTTATTTACAATACCTAAAATATAGAATGATCCCATTTATATTCCTCCCTAAACAATTGATTCCATCCTTATGCTCATATTCAGTGTGTGTCATATGGCTTTTACTTTATTTGTTAATGCTATTATAACTGCTAACTTATCAGATTTATACACTATTTCCTTATCAGGTCAGTTTGCAGTCATGACAGGTCAGCTAATGCTCATAAATGGTTAATTTAAAGACATAAGAAATTGCTAATCTTGGTATAGCGGTTTGAATGGTTTGTTAAAACGTGTTAAAAATTAATTAACCACCCTAAAAGTTGCTAGTTTTGAACAAGGGTTAAGGAATAATTGAGACAGTGATAGTTTCGTTCTTGGAGGCGGTTAGATTGAGTGTTAGTGTCGGTGATGCTTGTAGAATCTATAAGGAATGTAAAATTTGCGGGGAAAGTAAATATATAAAGGAATTTCAAACTACGGGTGGGAGAAAGGCTAATTCAACAAAGCGAAAATCATTTTGCAGGGATTGCAAAGGTCGTAGGCATGAGAGAATACTAGGTCCACGACAAGAATATAATTTCGATACGTCCTCGTTAGACCCTTTCAAAGAAGTTGTTATTCGTGGCCGTAGTGCAAGTGGTTTTCGATATGAAGATATAATAAGCTATGATAGAGCAAAGAAGCTAGTGGAAGAAGGAGCGGCAGGTATAGTACATAGTACATTAATTCACAATTTCTTCAATTGGAAGTCATTAAGGGAATTTATATTCGAACGAGATGGTTATACTTGCCATTACTGCGGTTGTTACGGCGATACAATTGATCACAAAGTTCCTAAATCACAAGGCGGAGCAAGTACACCTTTTAACTGTGTTTGTGCTTGTATCGAGTGTAATCTATATAAGGGTGATATTGGGTATGGGGAATATATATATAAAGTGAAATTGATTGAACAAGGTTAAACGATTTAATTTAGTGTGTTAAAACGTTAAATAATAAACTTTCTGCTTGTTTTCCAAAAAAGGAAAGTCGATATTGAAATAAGATATTACATAGATACTTTAAGATTAAAGTAGGAAGGGATAGAGTTATTTTATGACAGAAAATAAGAGAAAGTTCGAATGGGTGGATAAGTGGGCTAAGATGACAGGTGAACGCGCAAGGATTGATGCTAAAGCCAATAAGACTGCTATTGTATATAGAACGGAACGGGGATGGGTTAAAGAACATTACGATGGTACAATTGAAAGAATAAATACCGGAGAGAATAGTGGTGGGGAAATGCGGGAGAAGGAACGAATAAATAGAATTATGTCACTCTTACAAGCGATTTGGGAACAACAAACTGATGTGCGATTTAATCAATTAATCTCTAACTTGCAACATATTTATTCTTCGCAAAACGAAGGATATGGTCAAAGAATGATGATAGAGAAAGAGCAATTTGGAGAAGAAACCGAATCCTCTTATTTGGACTTTTTCTACTTAGAAGATAAAGAGTGGGAAGCATTCTTGCAAAGGATAGTTGATGATCAACAAAAGGATAATTAGTGATCATTACACTACTGAATTCTCATTAGAAGATAAAATACGGATCTGAGGGATGTACCGTGTTGTGTGATGTTCTTAAAGAAAAGCGTGATTTAATATTAAATATTGGAAATAAGCATGGCATTGGAAATGTACGAGTATTTGGTTCGGTAGCAAAATCTGAGGATGGACCCAAAAGCGACCTTGACTTACTTGTTGAAATTGAAAAAGGCAGAAGTTTGTTTGATTTGATTCATTTTAAACATGAAGTTGAAGATATGCTGGGTGTAAAAGTTGATGTCGTCACAGAAAATTCCATTCATTGGAGTATTAAGCAAGATGTATTAGCTGAAGCCGTTAAACTATAAAATGATGCATTAATCACAAAATATATCATAATGCTTAAAAATTGATAGATTCAAAATCATATACAACTTTTTATACGTTTTGTATCCCCAAACTTTATTGTTATTTAAATGACCAGTCGAACGCACACAATAGTTGGAAAGGAACGGTACTAAGTGAAAAGGGTAATAATAAACAGGGTTCGTTGTAAAAAGTGCGACGATATTATCGAATCAAAAGACAGTTATGATTTTAAAAGATGTAAATGTGGGGCTATATTTCTAGACGGAGGGAAGGATTACCAGCGGTACGGCTGGGGGATGAATCAATATGGAAATGCAAAACTAGAGGATTTTATTGATTTTAGTTATTCAGTTTACGAGGATGATTGAAGATAGATTTTGGAAAATTTACGGACACCCTTTGGAAATGTTATCAGTATAGAATAGTCATCTGGGAAAAGCAATTATAAGATGGGAAAACTAAGTTAAATCAAGCGGTTGCTAGTTTTGATCTATGTAGTCGTTCATAGTTATAAGTGGGGTATGTAGAAATACTCACTTGTAGGTATGAAGCCTAGAAAAATTATAGTAATGATAACTGAATTCGTCACTTGTATATGTGGTTATTGAAATTGAAAGTTAGATTTATGGTAAAAATAAAAGTAGCCTTTATTCAATAAAAAAGCAGACGTTACAACGCCTGCTGTCCCCCTTGTTAATTATACTGTTATTTCTGATTTACTTTACGTTAACGGAACTTAGGGACTCTCTTTCCCCACCTTAATTTAAGGATTCTGCTATTAAGCCTTTTATATAGTTGCAAGCACTGATTTTGCATGTTTTATTGAAATATCTTTTTTCTCTTGTGCTGTTCGCTTATTAAATCGTTGTTCGTTAGGTAAAACAACATAGCTCAAAAATATCCCCCCCAATTGTCGCGCACAAAAGTCTATATCAACTGTCTGATTTTTAAGTTTAAAATGGTATTCTAATCCTTTTTTTAAACCAGAAAAAATAATTTCTGGTAAATTTATTTCGTTTACTAAATTTCCTTTCAAACTTTCAGATAAAAGCATTTTTACTAGCTCGTAATTTTTCGATAATATTTCTAATCTGTCTTCTATAATATTTGCTATGAATATTTCCGTTTCTTTCTCTTTTGCTAATTCTAAAATATGTGATTGGAATTTTTTCTCCAATACATTTTTAATCGCTGTGATAAATAGATTTTCTTTTGTAGAAAACTTTCGATATAATGTTACTTCTGCAACACCTGCTTCATTTGCAACTTCCTGCGTTGTTGCTTGCAATCCCTTTTTGATAAAGACGGAAATAGCCCCTTTAAATATTCGTTCTGTTACATCCCGCAACTCACATCACCTACATTATATTTTTAGTCTTAAAAATTTATTGTGTATGCTTTATTTTAACAAATTTGTCTAAAATAATCATGATTGGTGGCATTACAAATATCGTAGAAAATAACGCAAATGAAATATTTATGAGTGTCATCATCCCGAAATTGTTTAAAATTACAAAATCAGATGCAAGTAATGCGCTAAAACCTCCAATGGTTGTTAAAGCAGACGCAAAAATAGCTTTACCTATATTTTTATTTGTCGTTATAATGGCATCTAAACGTTGACGACCTTTCTTTCTCTCTTCATAAAATCTCTCCATCACGAGTACGGTGAATTCTGTACCAATACCTATAATTAATGCTCCTAATGTTGCAGTTAGGGGAGTGTAACTTATATTAAAATAATACATCACCAAACCAGACCATCCGATAATGAATATAATTGGTAGTAATGGAATAAGTGCTTTGATTGGATGACGATAAAAAATAAGTAAACTAAGGAAAACAAGCCCCATTCCTAGTAACGTCATTTGATATCTCCCAGTCGTTAACCCTTGAATCATTTCCACATCTAAAACAGCTTTACCTGTAATTGTCGTTTCAATCATTTCTAAATTACTCTTTTCTATATAAATACCCAAATCATCAATGAATGCTTTTAAATCATCTGCTTCTAAATGTTTAATTCCAACTGTAATAACTCCCTTTGTTTGTGATTCATTTAAGAAGAGTTTTAACTGATCTTCAGGAATGTCAGCAATTTGCTCACTAAATTCCTCGCCACTAGGCAACTCATCACCATTCATTTGTTTTACAATGTTTGTTACTGACTTTGTGTCAACAACAACATTAGGAAATTCCTTACCAATGGTTTCTGTTTGATTATCTACCCATGTAATTACTGGATCTGATACAATATCGTCTGCCTCATAGACTATTGATACTTGATCTGTTGTCCCGATAATATCACGTAATTGATGAATGTCCTTTAGTTCCTGCGTATCTTGTGGCATGAAGGCTTCCACATCCGTCTCCGCATCGGCATCAACATCCAACCAAATACCAAGAGCTGCTGTGAGAATTGCGAATGCGATAATCACCCAACGAAAGGTGATTGTTTTCTTCGTAATCCAATCAAGAACGTTATCCATTTTTGATGATTTTATTTCTTTTTCTTGTTCCGGCTTTTTCCTTTTCACATTATTGAAGAAATGATCACGAACAAAGAATATAGGAATTAAAAGAAATATCCCAAGAATAAAACTGATAACTAATCCAATGGTTAACATTTTGCCGAATTCTTGTATCATTGGTACAGGGGAAGTATATAGTGCAAAAAAACCAAGCCCTGTTGCAACCAATGCAGTAAAAACTGCTGGAACCATCTTTGTAATTGTTTTAGTTAAACTGTTCTTCGCTCTATTTTTATCGTTATTCATTCGAATCCTCCTTAGCAAATTCCTCTTCATAACGGTTTTGGAACTGGATAGCATAATCGATACCTAGACCAATTAAAATGGGGAAAACAGCCATTGATACCATAGTAATTGGTATCTGCAGCCAGCCCATTAATCCTACCGTTCCAATAACAGCAATAAGAACAGTAAGCAATGGTAATAAACGCCAACGAACCTTAAAAACAATGAATAAAACAAAAATCATTATCAGTAGTGCTAGTCCCATCATTTTTTGGATACTTTCCTTCATGGATGATTTGATAGCATTATCAAGCACAGGCTTGCCTGAAACAAGTGTATCTACGGAATCAGTTGGTTCAGTATCTAAATAGCTGTTGATTGTCTCAATTACTTCACTTTTTTCTGTATCCTCTGTGCCACCTTTAAGTTTGATCATCATGAGCATATGGCTTTCATCCACAATAACTTCTTCAAACATCATGTGAAGGTTGCCATCATCATCATAAATCATATTATCCAGTGTGGCTTGTTTCTTAGGCAATCCAGAAGTCATAATGTCTGAGTATCCATAAATGGTCCCCATGTTTTCACTTATCGTTTGTAATTTTTCACCCATTGTAGATAAGCCTTCTCCAAGTGTATCTAGTTTATCAATCTGTTTTTTCTGACTTGCCTGCATTTCTTCTTGAATTTCTTGCATCTCTTTTTCCTTTTCAGACTTCTGAACTTCCATTTGTGTTTTTATTTTTTCTTGTTGGGCTTCCTTTTGTTTCTGCATTTCCAGTATTATTTCTTCTTGTTGAGCTTCTTGTTGTTCCTGCATTTCCTGCATCGTCTGTTCTTGTTGTTTTTGTATCTGCACTTCTTCCTGTTTCTCTAACTGTTTTTTTTGTTCTTGTAACTGTTTGTTTAGGTTTTGTTGTATATTATTTAAACCATCAATTGTTTGGTCAGGAATGGTAGGAAGCTGACCAGAACCTTCAGAAGCCTGTAACATTTTCTCAGATAGGCCAATTAATCTCCCGCTAATATCTTGTAACTGCACCTTTTGAGGGGAATCTTCCATTGGCCCTGTTAGTTCGTTAAGTCCCTGTCCCAAACCATTTAACTGTTCACTAAACTCGATATACCCACCTACAAGATTCTCTGTACCTTCTCCTAAATTTTCTTGAGCTTCGATCATGTTGGAGAATGCTTTATTTAAGTCGGTCATTTGTCCTTCCATATCAGGGACTTGCATCTTACCAAATTCAGGGAGTTCTAATTCAGAAAACTGAGTTGTATCAAGTTCGGGTAATTCCGGTTCTTCCAACTCAGGTAGCTGCAAATTCCCCAATTGAGGGAATTCCATTTCCGAATTGTCCTCGATGTTTTCTTTTAGTTTCAAACCAATTTCAGAAAGTTGACTTCCCATTTCATCTAACCCGTCAATGATGTCTGAAATGCCTTCTTGAAACGTTTCCGATTGTTTACTCGCAATCTCTTCGACTAGAGTGACAGGGCTTATCATACTGTAAATCGAATCACTCGATTGCAAAGCAGAATCTAAGCCTTTCATATGTGCTAAAGTTTCGGGAGTAAGTAAATTTTCAGATTCATATAAAACAATAATAGACTCCCCACCAAATTCATCCTCTAACATTAAATTATCTTGATATACATCTGTATTACTCTCAACTAGCGTATCGTTTCCTGTGGCCATAAATACATTTCTTACTCCAAAAACTAATAAGACCACAATGATTAGCGAAATAAATATTGATTTCATTGGAAAATTTGTTAGTAATTTAGCAAGCCTTTTTAAAATATCCATCCATGTACTTCCTCCTGTCTGTCAATATGAGTGTTAGCAATAACCTACAATATAAATAGACTACTCTAAAATCACAGGCGAATAAATTCATATATGTAAGTTATCACTAACATACATAGTAACAATAAAATTATAAGTTGTAAATAAATTTAATGTGAAGAATTTATAATTGTTACTGATTTTTTCAATTTTGAAAGGTGTTACACTTTTTGTGGGAATTTTATAGTTTCGCCCTTGCAATGGGAAGTAGTTCCTCTGTTGCGATGGAGTCTTCAAAGGTTACGTAGTGTTTCAAAGACGTAAAATATTTCGTAGCGTATGCTGCTTTAATGTTTTCCGGAGTAGTAATGAATGTGTACGAAATATCTTCAGGTAGAGGAATCTGATAGCGATAAAAAAGGGGTAATAGTGCATTGATATGTCTTAATTCAGCATTCCTTATTTGCGCAAATGGACGAATATATCCAAAGGTTTCCAAGATATTATTATATCTTGCTTGAGCCAGATACTCGTCTTGGAGGGCATATGTCAGCATTTGAGTCAAGGTTAATGTGGAGGCATTTAATGCTCCTGTTGCACCGTAATTATCAATTTATCGAAATGGATTAGAGTAATACAAATAGTTCTCCTCCTACTAGCTAAATTTCATTTATCTTATGCTCTATGTTGGGTTGTTGTTCGATTTACAACACAGGGAAACAGGGAACCATCATTTTTGTTTGCCCCTTTAATGAATAATATAAAAAACTGCAGATAAACTTCAATATACAAAAGTACATTTATTTAGCATGGTACATAGGATACATATGACAATAATGGAGGAGTGAGAAAATGTTTTATTCACCTTATATGTATCCGAGTTACTATGTTAATGTTCCAATGCCTTATATTCGTCAACAGCCAATATATTGGGGTTACCCACAGGCAACAAATATGGGGAGTTTGTATCAACCAATGCAAATTGAAGAGAGAGCAGAAAATATGGGATTTAAAGATCAGGGGAAACAGCCATTTGTAATAAATATAGAGGAAGCTGCAGAAAGGAACCGTACCTTTCGCACGGCAATATGGACCGGAAATCATTTACAAGTTACATTGATGAGTATTGGCGTTGGGGAAGATATTGGTTTGGAAGTACATCCAGATGTAGATCAATTTTTACGTATTGAAGAAGGTCGGGGACTTGTGCAAATGGGGGACACAGAAAATAATCTGAACTATGAAAGAAGAGTTTCTGAGGATTGTGCTATCATGGTTCCTGCTGGTAAGTGGCATAATTTAACAAACACTGGAAATGAGCCATTAAAATTGTATACCATTTATGCGCCTCCAGAACATCCATTTGGAACGATTCATCAAACGAAAGCAGATGCAGTGGCTGCGGAATAAGGCGGTAATTCGTCCAATCCAACTTATTTTGAACACCAGATGAATGGGTACAGTACACAGGATTTATAGTGAGAGAAGGATTAGAGGACGTTAAGAGAGGAATAAATGCTACACATATCTTTCAAGAATTTATTCTCATGGGAGTTCTCGTCGGAAAAGGTTATTCTCCTGAAAGAGCATATGAAACAGTAGAAGAATGGGAACGTACGGGAGAATAAAAACTTCTTCAGCAGAGTAAAAATATGTAATGCTTTCCTATTGTAAAAGGGAGTTTATCATTTTGATGAAGCTCCTTTTTGATTTTGTTTAAAAGAAAAATCAAAATGGATAATAATTTAAATTAAGTACTTTTCAATAGGCATCTATAAAAATTTAGATAACAAGGTTGACGTTTTACCCTATGGGGTATATTATTATTCTTGTAATTGATTTTCAACAAGCCAAATCAATGGAGATTTATAAAAGATATTCTGCAGACGTCGTTATCAATAACGACTATTTTATTGCTAAATATTATACCCACATAGGTATAATGAATTCCGAATTTGCATATTTTTTTATTGGAAATAATACCACAGGGGGTAAATGTATGATTCAAGCAAATTACCAATTAGATGCAAAAGGCTTAGCTTGTCCAATGCCAATTGTGAAAACAAAAAAAGCAATTAAGGATCTTGAAGATGGTCAAGTATTAGAGGTTCAAGCTACAGACAAAGGGTCCAAAGCTGATTTAGCAGCATGGGCAAGTACTGTTGGCCACCAATATTTAGGAACAGTGGAAGATGGCGATGTTCTTTATCATTACATTCGCAAAGGCTCTAATGAACCAGTAGTGGAAAAAACATTTGAACACACTGTTTCACTTGATGAAATTGAATCAGGTGACGGTTTAATTTTAGATGTGCGTGAAGCAGCAGAATATGCATTTGGTCATATTCAAGGTGCAACGTCCATTCCAATGGGTGAATTAGAATCACGCCTTGAAGAATTGGATAAAGAAGAAGAAATCTATGTAATCTGCCGTACAGGGAAACGTTCTGATTTGGCAGCACAACTATTAGCAAACAATGGTTATAAAAAAGTTTATAACGTTCTACCGGGTATGAATGAGTGGAACGGAAAAATAACAAAAGAAATCTAGGAGGAATTTATTATGTCAGAAAAAGTAGCTATTATCGCAGCAAACGGTGGAATGTTTGATGCATACAAAGTATTCAATATCGCAACAGCAGCAGCAGCTTCAGAAAAAGAGGTACAAATCTTCTTCACTTTTGAAGGACTAAACTTAATTCATAAACAAGCAATGCACGATTTAGAAATGCCAGCAGGAAAGGAACATTTTGCCGAAGGGTTTGAAAAGGCAAATGTTCCTACTATCCCACAACTAGTTGAGATGGCACAGGAACTAGGTGTTAAATTTATAGCATGTCAAATGACAATGGATGTTATGGGACTTACGAAAGAAGATTTCGTTGATGGTATTGAAGTTGGTGGAGCAGTAACATTCCTAGAATATGCAAAAGATGCATCACCAACATTAACTTTCTAATTAGATGATCAAACTTCATGCAGTGGGGAAATTCTCCACTGCAAAAAAATAATTAAAAATATACCTATGGGGGTAATTTAATAATGACAGTAAATAAATGGACTGCAGCAGAAGTTGCTCGAAAAGTAATTGATAACGAAGAATTATTTATTTTAGATGTTCGTAATCATGATGCATTTGAGGATTGGAAAATTGAAGGACATAAATTCGAGTATTTAAATATCCCTTACTTTGAATTATTAGATGGTGTAGAAGAGATTTTGCCTAAACTTCCACCAGATAAGGAAGTATTAGTAGTATGTGCTAAAGAAGGATCTTCCGTTATGGTAGCAGAAATGCTTTCTGAAGCTGGTCGTGAAGTTGCATATCTTGAAGGTGGAATGAAATCTTGGAGTAGTTATCTAGAACCAATTAAAGTTTCTGATTTAGAAAATGGTGGGGAGCTATACCAATTTGTTCGTTTAGGAAAAGGTTGTTTATCTTATATGGTAATTTCTGAAGGCGAAGCAGCTATTATTGATGCAGTGCGTTTCACGGACGTATTCACAAACTTTGCGAAAGAAAAAGGAGTAGAAATCAAGCACGTATTTGATACACACCTACACGCAGATCATATTTCAGGTGGACGTCATATTGCAGCAAATACAGGAGCAACTTACTATCTACCACCAAAAGATGCGACAGAGGTAGTGTTTGATTACACGCCTCTTACAGAAGGATTAAATGTAAAAATTGGTGCATCTCAAATTGATGTAAATGCACTTTATTCACCGGGTCATACCATTGGTTCTACTTCATTTGTTATCGACAATCAGTTCTTGTTAACAGGTGATATTTTATTTATCGACTCCATTGGTCGTCCCGATTTAGCAGGACTTGCGGAAGATTGGGTAGGTGACTTACGAGAAACATTATATTCCCGTTACCGTGAACTAGCTGAAGACCTAGTGGTGTTACCTGCACATTTCATGATTATTGATGAGTTAAATGAAGATGGTACAGTGGCTAGAAGATTAGGTGATTTGTTTAAAGAGAATCATGGATTAAACATCGAGGATGAAGCGGAATTCCGTCGTACTGTTACAGATAACCTACCACCACAGCCAAATGCGTATGAACAAATTCGTCAGGTAAATATGGGGAAAATCACACCTAATAATGACGAACAAACAGAAATGGAAATCGGTCCAAACCGTTGTGCAGTTCGCTAATTAATCAATAGAAATAAAAAATGGGGGTAAATCAAATGAACATTACAAAAACATTAGATGCAAAAGGCTTAGCATGTCCTATGCCAATTGTAAAAACTAAAAAAGCAATGTATACGATTAACTCTGGTGAAGTACTTGAAGTACTTCTAACAGATAAGGGTGCTTTAAATGATATCCCAGCATGGACCAAATCAGGTGGTCATACCGTATTAGAACAAAAAACAGAAGAGGATGTTCTGTACTTCTATATTCAAAAAGGATAAAGAAAACCAAATAGCGAGTAGCATGAACTACTCGCTTTTCTAAATTAGAAGGAAGGTTTAGTAATGGATTTAACTTTTATAATCGTTGTATTTGCGATTGGGTTTATTGGTTCTTTTTTATCCGGTATGTTAGGTGTTGGGGGTTCCATTATTAAATACCCAATGCTACTTTATATTCCCCCTTTATTTGGTCTAGTAGCATTCTCGTCCCATGAGGTTTCTGGAATAAGTGCAGTACAAGTACTGTTTGCTTCGATTGCAGGTGTATGGGCATATCGAAAAGGTGGATACCTAAACAAGCAGCTCATCATTTATATGGGTGGAGCTATCCTGATAGGAAGTCTAATTGGTAGCTATGGATCGATTTTCTTATCCGAGCAAGCAGTGAATGTTGTGTATGGTATTCTAGCTGTGATTGCAGCTGTAATGATGTTTGTACCAAAGAAACAAATGGACGATGTACCATTAAATGATGTTACCTTCAACAAGCCACTAGCGGCAATATTAGCATTAATTGTGGGAATAGCATCTGGTATAGTCGGTGCGGCAGGAGGATTTTTACTTGCACCAATCATGCTTACGGTTTTGCACATTCCAACACGCATGACGATTGCAACAAGTTTAGCAGTAACGTTCATTTCTTCTATCGGGGGAAGTGTTGGTAAACTTGTTACTGGACAAGTAGATTATTGGCCAGCTGCTATTATGATTGTAGCAAGTTTATTAGTGGCACCACTTGGAGCAAAAGTAGGAAAGAGAATGAATACCCGAATTTTACAAGTGATATTAGCACTTTTGATTGCGGGTACTGCTATTAAAATTTGGATAGATATTTTGACTTAAATAATATTTCAAACCTTCTAGACACGAAAATAGACAATAATAAAGGAGATGCAGACTGATGAAAAGTATATCAGCAGTAGAGTTACAAGAGAAAATAAAAAATGGAGAAAAGGTTCATATTATTGATGTTCGGGAAGACGTTGAAGTTGCAGAGGGGAAAATTCCAGAAGCGAAACATATTCCTTTGGGAGATATACCAGACTCTTTAGAAAAACTCGATAAAAATAAACATTATTACATGGTTTGTCGTTCTGGTGGAAGAAGTTCAAGAGCATGTGAATTTTTAATCAATCAAGGATACAATGTTACTAATATGACTGGCGGAATGTTAGCATGGGTTGGTGAAATAGAATAGGAGGCTTAAATATGGGAAAGAAAGTACTGATTGTTGGTGGAGTTGCTGGTGGAGCTTCTGTCGCTGCACGAGTCAGAAGATTAGATGAAGGTGCAGAGATTATTATGTTTGAAAAAGGTCCTCACGTATCCTTTTCGAACTGTTCGTTACCTTATCATTTAAGCGGTATTGTAGAAGATAGCGAAAAATTGGTTTTAATGTCTCCCGATATCTTTAAGAATCGCTACAATATTCAAGCTAGGGTACAACAGGAAGTTATTCAAATTAATCGGGATAAGAAAACAATCACTGTAAAAGATTTAATGTCAGACAAAACATACGAAGAGGACTATGATAAATTGGTGCTTTCTCCCGGTGCTTCACCTATTCGACCAAATTTAGAAGGCATAGACAATTCTAATGTTTTTACAGTACGTAACGTAGTCGATATTGAGAATATCAATTCATATATCAAGCAAAAAGGTATAAAGGATATTGCGGTCATCGGTGGTGGCTTTATTGGAGTAGAGGTTGCAGAAAACCTTAAACTTGCGGACTATAATGTAACATTAGTTGAGTTTGCAAATCAAGTCATGGCGCCATTTGATTACGATATGGCTCAAATCCTTCATAAAGAAATGGTGGATCATGGGGTTAATCTTGTTTTAGATGATGGATTAGCTCAAATATCTGATGGTTATATTATAACAAACTCTGGTAGGAAAATTGATGCGCAGGCAGTGGTATTAGCGATTGGTGTAAGACCTGAAACCAACTTGGCTAAAGAGGCAGGTCTTGAGATTGGAGAAACAGGAGCTATTAAAGTCGACTCCAATTATTTAACAAGTGATAAAGATATTTATGCAGTTGGGGATGCCATTGAAGTGTATCATCGTTTGTTACAAAAACAAACAAGACTAGCACTAGCTGGGCCAGCCCAAAAACAAGCCAGAGCGGCTGCAGACCATATGTATGGAATTCCAAATAGAAATATCGGTGTAATTGGATCATCATCCATCCACCTCTTTGATCTCAATGCAGCATCTACTGGACTTAATGCAAGAACAGCTGAGCAAGCAGGAATGATGTACGATTATGTTTACTTAATGCCGGGAGATAAAGTGGGACTCATGCCAGACAGCAATCCGCTGCATTTTAAATTGGTTTATGAATATCCAACAGGTCGAATTTTAGGTGCGCAGGCAATTGGTAAAGGAAATGTAGATAAACGAATTGATGTTATTGCAACCATGATTACAATGAATGGAACGTTGGAAGATTTGAAAGATCTAGAATTGACCTACTCCCCAATGCTAGGAACAGCTAAAGATGTCGTTAATCATGCCGCTTTAGTAGGGCTAAACCTACTACAAGGCAGATACAAAGAAGTAAAAGTTTCCCAAGTTCGAGAACTAGTAGAAAGTAATGCTTTTATTATTGATGCACGAGAAAAAGGTGAATATAATGCAGGTCATTTTAAAAACGCAGTTAATATTCCTTTAAGTGAGTTTAGACAGAGACTTGATGAAATTCCAAAAGATCAACCTGTATACATTCACTGTCGTTCAGGTCAAAGAAGTTATAATATGGTAATGGCATTACAAAATTTAGGATATGAGAATGTTTACAACATTTCTGGGTCTTATTTAGGTGTAAATCTTTATGAATACTTTAATGATTTAGTTACTGGTAGAGAAAGAATAGTAACTGAATATAATTTTAAATAGATTGACTTAAAATCTGAAGAATATTATTTAACAGTAATGAAACGGAGGTACATTATTTCGTGTATCCTCCATATATTTTCTATTCTCATGATATGTATAAGTTTTGTTAAAGAAAGCAAAAGCGACTAATAGAAAATAATATTGAAATCTTGACAATATACCTTATGGGGTATATTATTGTTTGTGTAATCCTTATTAAAAGGTGATCAATTATGATTATATATTTGCTAAGTGCAATTATTGTTTTATTATGTTACGAATTATATAGAAGGTATTTTCCGATTATGGTAATAACTTGTAAGAATAGAATTGGCGAAAAGGATATCGTTATATTAGATTTAAGAGATTACAACGAAAAAGGAACTTTAAAGAATGTGGCAATGTAGATTCCTTATGCTTATTTGAGAAGATATTATAGTGAGATCCCGAACCAACCCCTTCATGTGATAGCCGGTAATCGGTTGGATCTTAATCTAGGGGTGCGATTTTTATTACGGAAAGGCTATCATGTTAATAGTTTTGAGATTTTAGGTTGTACGTGTAGAGGAAAAGGAGGAATAATAGATGGAGTATGATAAATCTGTTATAAATCGTTTAAAACGTATTGAAGGTCAAATTAGAGGCGTATTAAATATGATTGAGCAAAATAAAGATTGTAGGGAAGTAATTACTCAATTATCAGCATCTCGTACTGGTATTGATCGTACAATTGGATTAATTGTAAGCATGAATTTAGAACAATGTGTTCGAGAAAATATTGAAAATGGCGAAGATACGAAAGAACTTGTAAAAGAAGCAGTAAATTTATTAGTGAAAAGTAGATAAAGGTTCTAACAATTTTCTTACTAAAGGAAATTTAACAGCCTTTTTCTTTTTAAATAAAATATACCCCATTGGGTATATGGTTGACTCTAGTCTAATGGAAGTAATCAAATGAAATAATTAGAACAGAAGGTAAAATGACATCAGATAATAATTGAGAAAAGAGAAGGTGAAGGTAGAGTGGATATTATACAATGGATTTTTATTATTTTGATCGCACTCTTTGTGATCAATCGTTTTATTCCCAAAAAGGGCATTACGAATATAACTGTTCAAGAAGCAAAAGATAAATTTAAGGATAAAAGTGTTCAATTTATAGATGTCCGTACACCGGGTGAATATAAAGCAAATCATCGCAAACCGTTTAAAAATATCCCACTTTCCAATTTGCCTAGCCAAGTAGACAAATTGGAAAAAGATAAAGAAGTTGTTGTTATATGTCAAAGCGGAATGAGAAGTGCAAAAGCAGCAAATATGCTGAAAAAACAAGGTTTCGAAAATATTTACAATGTAAAAGGTGGAATGAGTGCTTGGTATTAGAAAGGATGACAAGTGATGGCAAAACAAATAGCACCAGAAGAAGTAGCTAAACGTCTTCAAAATAGTGAAGAAGTATTCATAATTGATGTTCGTGAAAATGGAGAAGTAGCTAGTGGCAAAATTCCAAGTGCAAACAATATTCCTTTAGGTCAGCTTGCATTACGAAAAGGTGAACTAGACAAGGATAAGGCCTACGTGGTTGTTTGTCAATCTGGGAACCGAAGTAAAGCTGCCTGTGGAATACTTGAGGCATTAGGTTTCAAAGTTGAAGATATGGTCGGTGGAATGAATAATTGGAATGGAAATATTGAATAAAAACTAAGTAGATAGGAGTGAAATCAAAAGATGTTTCATTACACAATAGAGACAAACAAATCTATAGAAGATGCCATTAAGTCATTGGAAGTAAATTTAAAGGAAGAAAAGTTTGGTGTTCAGTGGCAGTTTGACATTAAGGAAACATTGCAAAAGAAGGGATATGAACTAGACCATCCATTTACTGTTTTAGAAGTATGTAACCCTATAGAAGCGCAACGTGTGTTGTCAACGAATCAGTTAATTGGATATTTCCTTCCATGTAAAATCGTTGTTTACGAGGATGATGAAGGGAAAACTAAGATAGGGCTACCTAAACCAACTGCTTTAATTCAAATGGTAGAAGATGAAGAATTACAGGAAATTGCAACCGACATTGAAGAAAGATTGATTGCCTGTATTGATAAAAGTAAGTAATCAAGTGAGATTCAATAGGGATTTTGAATTAATAAAAGAGGTTATGAACAAATGAATCAAACTGTCACAGTATATACATCAAGCTTCTGCCCAGTCTGCGGAATGGTAAAAAGCTTTCTAGAATCCTTTGATATTACTTATAAAGAAGTAATTGTAGACTTGAATCCTATAGCAAGGATGAAATTGATAGGAAAAACGAAAAGATTAACGGTTCCACAAACCAATATAAATGGAGAGTGGATAAGCGGGTTTGATCTGGAGAGAATGTTAAAGATATTACTTAAATGATCTCGTACTAATACGAATACGTAAAGACAGTAAGGATATAAACATTCTTTACTGTTTTTTTGTGATATAAAAATAAAGTTATATCATTAAAAAGGCATTATTCTAGCTTTAATATTCCTCTACAAAGGGTAACTTTTATGTACAACATAGAATTGAATACAGTGGTTAATTAAAGATAAAATAATATATGGTAACTATTAATAGTTACCAATAAAAGATACTATGCAGAGTAATAGTGCAATAAAGTTAGTGAAATACAGTGCCAGTCAATGTTTGGGTTGGTATCTATTAATGGTTACCATTCATATTTAAATGGCTATTTTGATGTTAGTGATTATCAAATGAGTGTATTACTTTGGATAATGGTTACTATTAATCGTAACTAATAGTAAAAGTGGATAGAAAGGTGAGAGGTGTAACTGCAGGAAAAGTGTTGATCTGATAGCTTTTATTCATAGTATCCAATAATGGTTACCAATGATGTTTTATGTATCAGTCATTCCAAATGAATGACTGTGCGTGAAAAGCAATAATCAGTATTTACTTAGTGTTTTATATAATTGATTTACATTTACTCTTAAAGGGTGAACAATAAGCTTTAATCCAGATTCTTTTAATCTCTTTTTAACTGCTGAGTCTGACTTAAATCGTTGTAGTATATTTTTTGTTCTGCCAATTCCATCACTAAAACTAGAACGATTTGATAAGCTGTTATCGACAATAACAATATCCATGATATGAAGAACTTCTGGATTCTTTTCAGCAAGGATTGCGTATTTAAATAATTTTTGAGCTAGGGTTTCGATAGGCTCCGTTCCCATATCCATCTCAATATTTATTATAGCGTCCCTTACTTCCGGTTTTCCTTTTAGTTTAATAATCCAGTCTGGTTTTACTATTGTCATCGTAGTTCCGTTTATTTTATTGCCCGCTTTACTCCCCGTAGTCATATATTTTGCTATTTCCGCATGATAAGCTCCGTTATTTTGTCGATGTAGGTTCTTATGTTTTCTTACCCATTCGATATATGGATACATTGCTGGTGAATAGGAAAATGAAGTTTGATTATAAATGACTGGATACTTTGTTTTATTTGTATTTGGGTCTCTAATAGCTTTCTTATTAAAGGTTATTAATATATTTAGTGCTGCTTGTTGTGTTGCAATAAAGTGCAACAAGTTTTTCTTTTGATTAAATTTATATATTTTTGGTTTGTTGTATGATTGGTCTAGAAGTCCGTTTTCTATTAATACATCAACAGCCTTACTTCCGATTGCCAAGAATTTAAAACGTTCCCCTTCAAAACCCTTAGAATAATGTTCTGAACGAATTAGATGATAGTCCTCAAACTTTCTGATTCGATTTTTAAAACTATATTCTTTAATCCCCAATTCGAATAAGTGTTTAGCAGCTTGATAGAATTGCTGCAAAGTTAATAACCGCTGTTGTTCTAAAAATGCTAATAACTTTAAATCCGTATTAGTAAGTTCTAATCGTTGTCTCGCATTTTTCTTTAAAATGATTTTATCTTGCATTTTTTTCTCCTTTCCTTTTGGGTGAATGATATTTGCATGTCAGAACACTTTCAGGATTTCAATTTTCACTATTATTGTCAGCTATATAAAAGGTTGATTACATGCAGGCTGTTTCAGTAAGTAATATACTTCTCCTGAATAATTAACTTAAATGCTGCTAATTTTTATCAGTAACCTTATTATTTGGGTGGTTAATGGTGAATGGAAAGTGTTCTTTAAATAGTGTACTGTCAAATTTTGATATTTCTAGTCCTATAAAATAAAAGGAGTAAATTCAATAGTGAGTGGTTATTTACAAAACAAAAGTAAAAAGACTTGCAAAATAAAATCATCGTTGTATAATGATAGTCAAATAAATAAATTGATCGACTTTCTCAACAAACAAGGGAAAAACCCATGAGGAAGTAGTGAAATATACACATAATTACGTGTATCTATTTTGCTACGTCTGTCTTGGGTTTTTCTCTTTTTTATTTGAAAATCCAATTGGAAGACGTAGACGAGGAGATGATAATCAGGAAACAAAATTCGAATTATATTTGAAAACATATTTAGTGAGAGGGGAAAGTATTCTATTGCAAAAAGTAAAAAAGGCTGTTATCAGAGAAGACTTAGTGGAATTAACAGGTAGTACGGAAGAAGCCGTGATCTTAGGTCAATTAATTTACTGGATAGATCGTATGAAAGATGCTGGTAAATATAAGCTTGAAGAAAGAGAGCGCTTAGACAATCATTTAGCAGATTCTTTTAAACACGGTTGGATTTATAAAAAAGCCGAGGAGTTGGCTGAGGAAGTAATGCTCGGTGTGTCGCCTAATACGATTCGAAAGTATTTGGGTAAAATAGTAGAGAAAAATTATATTAAAAGACGAAATAATCCTCGGTATAAGTGGGATAAGACATTACAATATCGTGTGAACTTAGTGAAAGTCATCTTAGATTTAAGTAATTTAGGATATCCAATTGATGATTACAAACAGTTACTACGAATGAAAGAAAATGATACTTCGAGTAAACAAACTGTTTCTCCGAATGTGGAAAAAAGAGATTCGAAGCACAATGGTTGCGCTGCAATACCAGAGATTACTACAGAGATTACTCCAAAAATTAATACAGAGACTTCTTCGTCAAGTGAATGGATTGAAGATGACATTAATATTTATGATTCAAATCAATTTGAATTAATTATTAAAACCTACTTGAGTCTCAGTAAAAACAAGCAGTTATCATCTAATGACAAAATAGCGATTAAGAATGTTGTAGATGAAAGCTGGGAGACTCCTCAAGTGATTGGTTGGATAAAGGATTGCTTTGATAACTTTAAGCCAAAACACAAGTTAGATAACATCCGATCATTTCGGTATGTTGCAAATTATATTTTTGATCAAGCTTATAAAAATGAACAGGAGGTTTTAGAGGATGAACAAGCTACAGGATATATTGCCCAAGATGAATACTTCCAACGATTCGGTTCAGCCATTATACAAGATGCCGGGGAGATTAACGAAGGCGACAGATGATTGTATGTATAGAGAATGTGACGGCTCTGGACTAATTCATACAATCAGAGAAGATGGATCTGAGGTAATGATGATATGTAAATGTAGAGAATATAAGGAACTATTGAATCAAATAAAAACTGCTAGAATACCAGATGAATATTTAGATAAGAGAATTAATGATTTCGTTACAAAAATCTATCAGATAAAGGATAGTGTAAGAGTGGCGCAATATGCTAAGAAAATTGCCACAGGTTATGTTGAACAATATCTAGAGATGGAAGACATGGGGAAAGGATTATATTTTTACAGTAATACAAAAGGGTCTGGAAAAACACTTTTATCAATTGCCATTGTCAATGAACTTATCATCGAGTATAAGATCAAGTCAATTTATATTTCGGTAGTAAATATGCTAAATGAGATGAAGCATTCATTTTCTAATAAAGACCCTAAAAGAAACTTTTATAATTTAATAGAATCATTTATGCAAGTTCCATTGTTAATAATGGATGATTTAGGTGTTGAAAAAACAACAGATTGGTCAGAGGAGGTTTTGACACAAATCTTAGATGAGCGAATGAGTTACAAAAGACCAACTATTATCACATCTAATATGCCAATACAGTCACTCCAAAATAAGTATCCTGATGGGAGGATAAAGAGTCGTATTGAAAAGATGACATTCCCAGTTGTTATGCCTGAAGAGAGTGTAAGAGAGATAATATCTAAACGGGAAAATATAGAAATAGCAAAGATGTTTTCTAAATGAAGTGGATAAATGTGTTTAATCACTTAAAATGTAGAAAAAGATTGTTAGAATATGATTGTAACAGTCAAAAGATAGAATTGAATATAGAACTAAAAAGGGAAAACCCCATTTCGAGGAGTGACAGCGATGTAAGTGTATGCTGCAGTCTTTTAAAGGGGGTTTTCTCTTTTTATTTATCTTGAAGAACACGCATTTAACTAAAGGAGGGAAAAAATAAAACATGAAAATCATTGTTAAAGATTCCGATAAACTACGAGCAATGTTAATTGAAAAGGGGTTTTCCCAACGTGAGTTTTCGAGACATACCGGATTAAGTGAAAATTACTTTAACCAAATTGTTAATCATAAGAAAAACCCTAGCCCAGCAGTTGCAAAGAAAATATCAGATCAGTTGGGTTTAGAATTTCATGATGTTTTTCAGATTAAAAAATAAACAAAGTAGAAAGGAACATAGCTCAATTCTTAAAGTACAAAATTGGACCAGTGATACTGACAAGGTTAAAAAGATTGATTTTACTATATCTATTTTTAAAAATTTAAGGAGAGGTTTATATTATGAAATGTGTTGCTTACTTTCGAACTGCAAATAGAGAAGATAATTATACTTCTTTACTAATTCAAATGGAAATGATTAAGGATTTTATTGCCCAAAATAATTGGCAATTAGATTCTGTTTATGCTGATATTGGTTTTGGGATTGATATGAATGAGAATCTGCATAAAATGGTTGAAGATGCAAAACAAGGGAAAATTGATGTTATTATTGTTAGTGATCCAGCACGAATTTCAAGAAATCCTGATTATCTATCTAATATATTTAGAAAGCTACGTGAACAAAATAAAGTTCATATTGTTACAGTAGATAATCAAATTAATACTTTCTTGAACAATAACATACTTTAGTAATAAACCATAATGTTTGTACAGTAATATATTGAGAGAAGGCAATTCGTCATTTGTTAATTGTCTTCTCTTTTGCTATTATAAATGCAAGAATACTAAATCTTTAAAAGGAAAATCATAAATATTTTAAAAAGGAATTATAAATACTCTTTACAAGTATTGGTGATTTATGGTATAACTATTTTAGACAGAAAAATGAATTTAAAAATTTATAAAATATTGGGAGGGCTTCTATTATGAATAGAACAATTGCAGAAAGAAGTAGAATAGTGACGACAAATAGCCAAAGAATGTTTCAATGTGATTTATTTTTACAAGAACAAAAGAGGAATTTGAAATACCTTTCGGAAGTATTTGAGGAAATTGGATTTGTTACTGAAACTGTTGACATGGATTCTAGGTCTATATTTGCACCAATTGTTAAATTCGTTAACCATGAAAAGAAAGCAGTAAAGTTCAATACCCTATTAAGCATAATGGGATTGAATAACTTTAGGACCACTCCTAGAGGGAAATTAGTAAAATTTGAGACAGTCCTGAAAAAGAATGTCAATAGATAAGGTAATACGAGAAATCAACACATTAGTAGAATGGCAAAGGTAACACCTTCAGACGTTAAGTTACTAGCAGACTTATTAAGTAGTAAACGTCAACAGATTACTACATATTTAAATGTTACTAAGGAATTAGAAATTTAAGAGATGGAGTGAGTAATATGAAAAAGGTGGCCATTATTGGTGCTGATAATAAAAATGGATACGAGAACAAGTTAAAGACATTAAATTTTGAGTTAAAATATCATGATGGAAGAATAAAAAGAAAAGGGACAAAAAATTATTTCAGCAACTTATTAAAAGATGTTGAATGTGTTATAGTTATACTATCAGCCGTATCTCATGGTACAATGTATGCAGTTAAAGATGTTGCAGATAAATTTGGAATTAAAGTGGTTTATCACCGCAGTAAAGGAATTTCTAGTGTTATAAATGCTGTCCACGAGAACGTGGCTTTTTATTAAAAGATAATTAAAAGGAATTTGGAATACCTTATTAGAATAAAGTTAATACATTAGTGAGGAGTTGTTACTTATATGGATAACATTGAGTTAAGAGCAAATAAAGCAAGTAGGGCAATTGGCGAACGACTCAGAGGAGAGGTACAGTCTTATCAATACCATGAAGTAGGAAGTAGAATTTTTACAGCAAAATTCTTGTTAGTAAATGAAAATCATTCAATAACTATACCAGATGATATCTCGTGGGAAAGAATCAGTTCTTCTCACTATAATATAGGAAATCTTATTGACGAGTTATTTCATAAGATCGTGAATAATAATGAGTTTAATCTAGATTTACTTAGTAATTTTTCTCTTTCAAAGATAGGGGACCACGTACTTTATGATTGCCTAATGTTTATGGACCAAAGTTCTTTAACAATAGAAGAGTTTCAAGATACAAAATTAACTGGTCAATATTTCTTACATCTCATACAACGACTAATGGAAAGTGAAGGAAGAGATTTAGGAACATCTGTAACACCACAGGGGTTAAATAAACTCATGATAGAAATATTAAATCCTTCTAACGGTAGTGTGTACGACGGAGCAGCAGGAATTGGGGGATCGTTAATTGAAACTTATCGTTTCAATAATGACATTTCAATGTTTGGGCAAGAGATAAATGAATCTAATGTTGCTCTAGCTTACATGAACGCACTCATAAATGGAATCGACTTATCACGATTTCAAATTGCAAAAGGTGATACATTGTTCTCTCCCGCATTTATAGAAAATGATAGTAATTTAATGCAGTTTGATTATATAGCGATGAATCAACCCTTTGGCTTGAAATTAAACAATATACAAATGATGGATTATGATCCTTATGGTCGCTTTAGCGGTAGAATGGGAAAAACCGGTAAAATGCATGGTGACCTAGCGTTTTTACAACATACAGTTGCTTCATTAACTGAAACAGGAAAAGCCGCATTAATAGTTCCTGTAGGAGTATTATCAAGAAGCTCTCATGCTGAAAGGGCATTTAGAGAATATATTGTCAACAATGATTTGATCGAGGCTATTGTATTATTACCTAATAAACTCTTGTCGTATACTGCAATTCAAACCGTGTTGCTGGTATTAAATAATAATAAGAAATCAAGTAGAAAGCAGCAAGTTTTATTTATAAATGCAGAGGAACAGTTTACAAGCAAAGGTCGCTCACAAAATTATTTAACACGAGAAAATATTGATTCGATTGTTGCTATGTATGAACAATCTTCAACAGACACAGAAGATGTGAAAGTTGCCAACCTAACGGAGATTATAGAGAGTGAATTTAATCTAAATCCAAACCATTATTTTACAAGCCAAACAGTAGAAACCCAATTTGGTGATGTCATTATAAATAAAGCTGTATATGATGAAAAGGTTAAAAATAAGAGGACTTTAAAAGAAATAGCCCAATTATCGCGCGGAGTTAACTTACCAGCAAAGAATACAATTAAAGAAGGCCAAAAAGGATATAAGGTTATCCAACTAAAGGATGTAGAAGATGGTAAAATAGACTTAGAAAGTATTGAAGTAATTCCAGTTAAAAATGTTGAACGTTATTTGGTTGAGAGTGGTGACATTATTATTGCTAGTCGTGGAACGGCTTATAAAGTAGCAATCGTTCCCGACCATAACGAACCTTTAGTACTATCAAATATGTTTATAAGAATTAGAATTAAGGATAAGGCATATAAGCCGGAATACATTAAAGTTTTCCTTGATAGTCCAGTTGGTGTGGCTCTTATTGAGGGAATGAAAAAGGGTGGAGCTGTAAAGGCAATAACTACACGTGATATTGAGGATATTGAGTTTCCTGATATTGAATTAATTGGACAAGAGGAGATAATACGGACAGTAGAAGATGCTGAGTTGAGATATATGGAATTGCTTCAACAAGCAAATGAAGTATTAAAGCACGGGAAGTTAGGTGCTTATACTAAGATGGGAATTGATAGGGTGATTGAAAGTTTAGATTAATGGAGGGCAAGTCAGCTCATTTACAATATTTTATGGGCTGACTCCCAACAATTTACCTTCTTGTAAGTTATGATGTTCTAGAGCTTAGGCGAAAATTTATTATATATTTATGAAAAAAGTTATAAATTCTATTTAAAGATGGGGAGATTATTATGGCTGCAAAAAAGATTAAAGAAGAAAAGTCAATAGAGGCGCAATTATGGGATACAGCAGTTAAGTTACGTGGTACAGTTGATGCTGCGTATTATAAAAACGTTGTTTTAGGTTTAATCTTTTTAAAATTTATTAGTGATAAGTTTGAGAAACAACGACAAGAATTAGTAGACAAAGGGCAAGAAGCATTCGTTGATATTCCAGCCTTTTACACACAGGATAATGTTTTTTATCTCCCTGAAGAATCTCGTTGGAGTTATATTATTGCAAATGCAAAACAAAACGATATAGCTATTAAAATTGATAAAGCATTGAGTGATATTGAAAGTACCAATGAATCTTTAAAGGGCGCACTACCAGATAATAATTTCTATTCCAACTTAGGTATAGAAAGGTCAAAATTATCATCTTTACTTGATGCAATAAATAAAATTGATACTCAAAAGAATCCAGAAATTGATTTGATTGGTCGCGTTTATGAGTATTTCTTACAAAAGTTTTCAATTGATGGAGGAAAAAAAGGGGAATTCTATACGCCTAAAAGTATAGTGAATCTAATTGCAAATATGATTGATCCATATTCAGGAATTGTTTATGATCCTTGCTGTGGATCTGGTGGGATGTTTGTTCAATCAATGAAGTTTATTGAAAGCCATAATGGAAATAAAAAGAACGTATCGATTTATGGACAGGAACAAAACAGGGAAACTTTTAAATTAGCAAAAATGAACCTTGCTTTACGTGGTATCGGAGCAAATCTTGGAGATGAGCCTGCAGATACGTTCGCAAAAGACCTTCATAAAGATTTAAAAGCAGACTATATAATGGCAAACCCACCATTTAACTTAAAGTCATGGCGTGGAGAGAAGGAGCTTTTAAAAGATGAACGTTGGCAAGGTTACGATGTTCCACCAGTAAGTAATGCTAATTATGCTTGGATATTAAATATTGTTTCAAAATTATCAACTAATGGTATAGCAGGCTTCTTACTAGCTAATGGTGCGCTAAATGCGAGTGGTGTAGAATATAAAATTCGGAAAAACTTAATAGAAAACAATTTAGTAGAAGCTATTGTAGTCTTGCCAAGAGATATGTTTTATAGCACAGATATAAGTGTTACTCTTTGGATAATAAATAAAAACAAAGGTTCTCAAAATTCATTGATTAATGGTAATGAAGTGGTAATTCGTGACCATAAAGATGAAGTTCTTTTTATGGATTTAAGAACGTGGGGTGTTGAATACGAGAAGAAATTTATAGAATTAACTAATGAAGAAATTAATAGGGCCACAAATATTTATCATAATTGGAAAAAGGGGACTGAATATCAGGATATTCCTGAATTATGTTACTCAGCAAATAAAAATGAAATTATAGCCCATGATTACTCTTTAGCCCCAAGTAAATACATTGAATTTGTGGATCGTGATTTAGGATTAAATTATCAAGAAGAGATGGAAAGAATCCAGAAAGAATTTGCCGATCTGTTAGGTGAAGAGAAAAAATCTCAGCAAGATATTTTGGATGCATTTAAGGGGTTAGGTTATGAAATTAGAATATAAAAAAATAGGTGATTACATTGAGTTAGTTGATAAAAGGAATATTCGAAATGAGTATACCGCAAAAGATTTAATGGGGATAAGAATTGATAAAACTTTTATTCCTTCTGTAGCAAATGTTTCTGGTACAGATTTGTCAAAGTACAAAGTAGTTGAAAAGGGAATGTTTGCATTTTCTCCAATGCAAGTAGGGCGGGATAAAGCTGTTCGGGTTGTCCTATATCAAAATGAAGAGCCAGCAATAATCTCACCTGCATATTTAACATTTGCTGTGAAGGATAGAGAAGTTCTGTTACCAGAATATCTAATGATGAATTTTTTACGTTCGGAAATGGATAGATACGGTTGGTTTATCAGTGATGGTAGTGTTCGTGCAAGTTTGGATTGGGAGCGATTTTGTGAAATCGAAATTCCGATACCACCTATTGATAAACAAGAGGTGGTAGTCAAATTATATAATTCAATAAATCAGAATGTAGAATACTTGAAAAATGGTTTAGATGATTTAAATAAGATTACAAAGTCCTTTATTGATGATATTAAGGTTAAAAGACCTCATGTGAAGATTGGTCAGTTTATTGAACAAAGTGATTTAAGAAACAAACACTTGGATAAGATGCTTGATAAGTACGATGTAAGAGGTATATCTACCTCAAAAGTTTTAATACCAACAAATGCAAATTTAAATGGGGTAAAACTTGATAGTTATCGAGTTATGCTAAAAGGGGAATTTGCTTATGTCCCTGATACATCAAGAAGAGGGGATAAAATTGCACTGGCATTGAACAATGATTCTCCATGTTTAATTTCTAGTATCTATACGGTATTTAAGATTAAGGATCAGAGTAAAATAATGCCTGAGTTTTTATACCTGTGGTTCAATCGTTCTGAATTTGATCGTTATGCTCGTTATCATTCAATTGGAAGTGCTAGAGAGGTGTTTAGCTGGGAAGATATGTGCGACGTTAAAGTACCGCTTCCTACGATTGAGGAGCAGAGAGCTATTGTTAAAATTCACCTCGTATTGCATCGCAGGATGGAACTCATAGAAAAGTATGAAAGGCAAGTAAAAGGTTTGGCTCCCATATTAATAAGGGGGGTTGTAGAAGAAATGAATGAAGTAAATGTATAGGAGGGGTTGAAATGGCAAGTTTTGATGAAGCACGATTAGAAGATTCTATTATTAAGCTATTAGAAAAGCAAGGTTATGATTATTCACTTGGATCAACTATTGCTAGGAATTATAAAACAGTTCTTTTGGAACAAGACTTAAAAGACTTTTTAGCTCAACAGTATCAACAGGTTGGTATTACTGATTTAGAAATTAATCGTATTGTGTCATCTTTAACTAACCTTTCTCCCTACCCTTTATATGACGCAAACCGCGAAGTAATGACAAAAATTTCTGATGGATTTATTTTAAATAGAGAAAACCAAGAAGATAAAGACTTTGTGGTTTCACTAATTGACTTTGAAAATCCTGATAATAATAAGTGGCGTGTTATTAACCAATTTACAATTAAAGGTTCCGAAGAAACAAGGCGTCCAGATGTTTTAATTTTCATTAATGGTCTACCTCTTGTTGTTTGGGAATTTAAGTCTGCAATAAAAGAAGACACAACGATTACAGATGCTTACAATCAAATTACTATCCGTTATCGAAGAGGGATTCCAGAACTATTAAAATACAACGCGTTTACAGTCATTAGTGATGGTGTAAACAATAAGTATGGTTCAATTTTTTCCCCACTAGAATATTTTTATGCATGGAGGAGAATTGACGAGGATTCTAAAGAGGTAGATGGTTTGGATTCCTTATTTACAATGATTGAAGGGTTATTTGATAAGAGTCGATTGTTGGCAGTTATAAAAGATTTCATATATTTCCCGGATGACTCTCAAAAGGAAAATAAAATAGTTGTTCGTTATCCACAATTTTTCGCAGCAAGTAAATTATTTAAAAATATTAAAAGCCATATGAAACCTGATGGTGACGGAAAAGGTGGTACTTATTTTGGGGCTACTGGATCTGGTAAAAGTTATACAATGTTATTTTTAACTAGACTAATGATGCAGGATAGTTTTATGCGGAACCCGACTATTTTGATTATCACAGATAGATCAGACTTAGACAATCAGATGGGTGAAATGTTTGCAGAATCAAAGAAGTTTATCAGTGATGATACTATTTTAAGTGTGAAATCAAGGCAGCATTTACGCGAAGAATTAACTGGGCGCCAAAGTGGAGGTGTCTATCTAACAACAATTCAAAAGTTCTCTGAAGATACTAACTTACTTTCGGAACGGACTAATATTATCTGTATTTCAGACGAGGCTCATCGAACTCAAACAAATCTTGATAAGAAAACTAAAATTACTAATGATGGAGTAAAACAAAGTTATGGATTTGCAAGGTATTTGCATAATGGATTTCCAAATGCAACGTTTGTTGGGTTTACCGGAACTCCTGTCGATGCCACAATAAATGTTTTTGGCCCCGTAATAGATTCATATACGATGAAAGAGTCAGTTCGTGATGGTATTACAGTAGATCTTATATATGAGGGGCGTGCTGCAAAGGTAAACCTTGATGAAAGTAGCTTACAAAGGATTGAGGATTATTATATTATAGCCGAAAAACAAGGGGCAAACGAGTATCAAATTGAGGAAAGTAAAAAAACTGTTGCTACTCTTCAAGTTATACTTTCTGATCCAGATAGGATAAGGGCAGTTGCAGATGATTTTGTCAGACATTACGAAAATCGTGTAGAAGAAGGGGCAACAGTTGAAGGAAAAGCAATGTTTGTATCTTCTAGTAGGGAAACTGCGTACTTATTTTATCAAATATTAAAAGAAATCCGCCCTGAATGGTTTATTGTAAAAAAGCTTGGTGATTCCAATACAGAAACCAAAGCGATTGAAAAAGTGAAACTAGTAATGACAAGGGATAAAGATGATGAAAAAGAGCTTTATGATATGCTTGGAGATTCAAAGTATAGAAGTGATTTGGCTCAGGAGTTTAAGAAAGTAAATTCAAATTTTAAAATTGCTATTGTCGTGGATATGTGGTTGACAGGCTTTGATGTCCCGTCACTTGATACGATTTATATAGATAAACCAATTCAGAAGCACACCTTAATTCAAACGATATCACGTGTTAACCGAGTTTATAAAGGAAAAGAACGCGGATTAATTGTTGATTATATTGGAATAAAGAAGAGTTTAAATGAAGCAATGCAACAATATACCAACTACCAAACTGAGGAATTACCAGATATATCACAGGCAATTAAAATTGTTCGAGATGAATTAGAAGTACTAGATAAGATCTTTTATCGATTTAATAAAAATAAATATTTCTTTGGGGATTCTCTTGATCAATTGCAGGTATTAAAAGATGCAGTTGAATTTATACAAGTCACCGAGGAGTTAGAAAATAGATTTATGTATTCAGTCAAAAGGTTAAAAAGTGCGTTTAATTTATGTAGTACATCAGATAAATTTAGCAATGAAGATAGGGATAATATTTCCTTTTATACTGCGGTTCGATCTGTTTTATTCAAATTAACAAAAGGAGTCGCACCTGATTTACAGCAAATGAATGCTAAGGTAAGGGAATTACTTGAGGCAGCTATTACTTCAGAAGGGGTAGAACAAATTTACGAAATTGGAAAGGATACCAAAACTAAGAATAGCGAAATCGATATTTTTAGTGATGAATACCTAGCAAGAATTAACGCAATTATAAAGCCAAATACTAAAATTAAGATTCTACAACAGTTATTAAGGCAATCAATAGAGAACTTCAAAAAGGTTAATAGGATAAAAGGGGTAGAATTTGAAGAAAGATTAAGAAGACTAGTTGCCACATACAATGATAGGCGTAAGGAAGAAGCCTTTGCATCTGAAGTCCTTGACGAAGTGGCAGAGCAGCTTTCAGACCTAATGCAACAATTGAAAGAGGAAAAGAATTCATTTGAAAAGCTAGGAATTGACTATGAAGAAAAGGCGTTTTATGATGTCTTAAAGTATGTCCGTGATACATTTGAATTTGAGTATCCTGAAGAAAAGTTAATCCAACTTTCAAGAGAGGTTAAAAAAATAGTAGAAGATAAATCTCAATATACAGATTGGAATACTAGATTAGATATAAAAGCCCAACTACAAGTAGATTTAATTCTATTGTTAGCTAATAATGGGTATCCTCCTGTTTCATTGGATACCGCCTATAAAGAAGTATTAGAACAGGCTGAAAATTTAAAGATGAATTTGTAACTAAGCAAACTTTAAGGTGAAACATAATTGAAGTAAAGGGTTAGGGGTTAGGATATTCCACGAGATAGTGTTTATGTAAATATTAGGAACATCGAATGTCAGTCATTTTAAAGAAGTTAGGTGGAGTAACTTTTTTATATGGCTGACAGTTTTATATCCCTGAGTTACTGTTCCTATATTCTATGAACAGATAACTCTCAAATACAAAGTTAAAGATAAGGGGAGTGGCTTTAGATCATGAACCGAATTACTGAGATAACAAAGCGTGATATTCTTGATATATTTAGAAATGGAATTGATATATGGGACCTATTTGAAACGAGAAATGTTACTTATCTTTATTTTGGCCGAATGGATGAAATTGACTTTCTCAAAAGATTATATGATTTGAAAAGTATGCCAAGTTTGGATTTAAGGTTTTCAAATGCCGAAGATGATATATGGCATCACACAGTAAACAATGATGATTATCCAATTTGTTGGGTATTTGAGGATGAACGATTCCAACTAAAAAACGGTAGTGATGAAATATACTTGAAATTTATTTGTGAGATATTTCATCCTGTAGTTAGGTATGAAAAAGGATATTGGAAGGAGTTTCTTGATGAGGTAAACAGAGTGTTGCGAAATGATGGATATGAACTTTATCCAGCGGAAAAAATATCTAACCGTGATATCTTTGGGTGGAGAATATTTCAGCCAGAAGAAAATAGTATATTTATTCCTTACTCTCAGAGAAATTTAAAAGCAATAAAAGAGAAAAGAATATCATTATCAATTAAACGTGATGTGAGAAATCAGATTTTTCAACTTTTAGAAAGATATAATGACAAATATCAGAAAACAGATGAAACAGGATTTTCTTACAATATCCTAATAAGTGAAGAAGTATTTAATGATATACGGCAGTTTTATATCCCTAAGTGCTACAATGACCAAAATCAGTACGTTGAAACTAATAACCTACAAAATTTTATATTAAAAAGTTCACCTTATTGTGTGATGGATGTAGTCGAACTTTTTGCGAAACATAGCTGTTCCAACGACTTTGACGCTAAGATTAATACAATATTGAAGCTCAATGATATTGCATTGAAGTTAGATAACGGCAAGATTATAGGCACGTTTGATAGTCATATTAAGAAAACAACACTAGCTTCAATTGAAGAGGTAGGACTCAAGGAGTTACTTCAGGAAGCCACAAAATATTATGACGAGGGTAATTTGAAAATTGCCGTTGAAAAACTCTGGGATGCTTTTGAAAGGTTGAAGACATATTACTCTCCGACATTAGATAAGAAGAAATCAATAAAAAGAATTATAAGGGATATGAGCAATAATAATGCACCATATCAAGAGATTTTTGAAAAGGAGTTTCGTGAACTTACTGTTATTGGTAATAATTTTAGAATCCGGCATCATGAAACTACAAAAATAGATATTGAGGATAATAGACACTATGATTACTTTTATAAACGTTGCCTTTCATTAATTTCATTTGCGATTCAATATTTGGATAGTGTAGTAACTAGCTAAATACTGGTTACTAAAACTTTTGGTGTAGGTAACCCTGTTGGTGCAACGTATTTAGGATACTTTTTCTTTAGTTTGTAGGCTTTTAATTAATCAAAAATTACTGAAAGAGGTTTAATTATTGTCATGTCCAATGAAGAAATTTTGATGAATAAAGTATTAGATGCGAGTTCTAATACCATTTGGGATGAATTGAAAAAAATAAGAGAATCCACAGAAGCAACAAAAAAGATTATTAGGCGCAGATGGATATGGGAGTTGATTCAAAATGCTTCGGATTGTACCCCCAAAAATGAAAAGATAGACATTGGAATAGACTATGCGAACAATAAAGTAATATTTAGTCACAATGGTTTACCTTTTTCATATGAAAATCTTTTAGATTTAATTACTCAAATCTCTTCTAAACAAAGTTCAGAAGAAAAAAAGATTGGTAAATTTGGGACGGGCTTTATGTCAACGCATTTATTATCAGAGATAGTACAAATTGAGGGATCATTTGTAAAAAAAGAACATAATTATACAAAACTAGATTTTACTGTTGATAGAACTGGAAATGAATATAGTGATATAAAAACAAATACTAAAATTATGTTGGAACAACTAGGAATTTTGAATAACGGTCAAAGCGAACTTAAAGATCATTACGATGATACAAAATTCATTTACTTAATAGAAGACGATGTGGAAATTATGGAGGCGGTAGAACAAGGTATAAAGGATTTAAATGAGACCATGCCTTATGTGTTGGCTTTTAATAATAATATTAATTCTATTACATGCAATGGGGATGTTTATAGAAAAGTAAAAGAATTAACTTCTTCTATAAATGAAAAAGTAAAGCTGGTACAGATTGAAGGTCCAAATGGAAATAGAGAATTACTAATATTAAATGATAATAGTGTAACAATTGCTTGTGCTATTGAACGTATTGATAATGAAATACATTTCTTGCCCATTTCTTCTTCAATACCTAAAGTCTTTTGTGAATTTCCTTTAGTTGGTACAGAGGAATTCAGTTTTCCTATCATAGTTAATTCAGCAATATTTGAAGTTGAAAGAGATAGGAATGCTATAAGAGATAATAATGAAGCTAATATGGAATTAATTATAAAAGCAGTATCTTTATTTAAAGAGTTGATAAGTTATTGTTTAGAGCATAAAAGTACTAGAAATGAATTTAACATATGTATATTAAATAAGTCCAATGAGTCAAATATTCAAGAATATTGTTATACAGAAATTAAAAAATATATTGAAAAGAAGCCAATAATCCCTCTTCATAACGATTTAGGAGGTTCTAATAGAATAGCATTTAAAAATAGTAGTGACCAAATAGTAATAGGGATACCACTAACTATAGATGAAGAGAATAGAGATCTTTTTTGGGATATTTTATCTAATTTTAAGGGAGTAACTATACCTACCAAAAATACATATCAAGGTTGGGCCAAAGTTTTCGGCACAAATGTCCCGTTTTCTTGGATAAATGACACCTTTTTTAAAGATTCTAATATAGAAAAATTAAATTCCTATTTGACCAATGGAAATATATTAGAATGGTTAAATATGTTCTATAACCTTTGGATTCAAGATGCAGGTATCGATAAAGTTGTTACAGCAGCTTTTGTTCCGAATCAAAACAATGAGTTCGTTAAATTTGAGAGGATTTACTTAGATAATAATATTGATTGGGAATTAAAAAATATCTTAGTCTTATTAGAAGAGAATATTCTATTTACATTGTTAATAAAAGAAATTACTGCTTTTGAAAGATACTTCCAAGAGAATCCTAAAAGAGTAAAAACTAGTGAAAAATGTTCCGAGAAAATTGATGAGAGAGTTTCACAAATTCTTTCCAAAGAAACCATTGATAGAATAGAAAGAAAGGAACATATTCAAAATATATTTAATAAATTAACCAATTGGTTCATATCAAATCAGGAAAAAGCTATAGAGTGGTTTGGAAATTTATATCCTAAAAGGATGATGTTATCCACTCCAGAAGAAAATTTAAGAAGATATAAAATTGCCGAAAAAATAGAGGAAAATAATATTAAGTATGAAGAATTAGATGAAATTATTAGTAATCGTGATAAGGTATTGGAGATTATTTCTAACTCAGAACTAAGTAGAGAAGATATTATTGAACAGTTAAAGCATGTAGTGACTTCATCTGAAGAATTAAAACGATATGTTGAAGGGTTGATAAACAGGAGTATACAAAATATATATCAATATTTAAGCACTATTTCGGATTATATACTTCCACCAACTATTGAGGGATGGATGAAAGTGAGATATTCGGAAACGATATTTCCAGCTAAGTATAAAGGAACTGATATACGAATTGTTATTCGACCAAGTGACTATCAAAAAATCATATTTTATTATGAAGAAGAATTAGAGGCTTTAGATGATATTAATTATCAGTTGTGGACCGATGATGGAGAAGTGCAACGAATGATTACTTTAGGAGATCTTCTAAAAACAACAGGTATTTCAAGAATTCCTTTGACAAAATTATGAGGAGGTAATTTTTCGTGTTTAGAACAATTGAAGATATTAAAAATAAAATAAGTGAAAATGATAGGAAGAATACAACATACATACACCCAATTGCTAGTGATGAAGAAATAGCAAAATTAATTTCTGCATATTCGAATAGTGATGGAGGGGATATAATATTTGGAATCAGAGATGATGCAAAAAGGCTGGAATTGAAGAAGTTCCCATTTAAAGTTGATTTAGAACGAATTCAAGATTTGATAGAAGGCAGTATAAATATAAAAAGTGGATATTTGACCATAGAAGATGCTAGTATTCTTTTTATTTCTGTGAATAAATCTGATGAATTAGTAAAAGTAAATAAAGTGCCTTACAGGATTAATGGTAATGGAGCGCTTGAAGAATTAAAAGTACAGAAGGTGTTTATTTCCTATGCACATAAAGATAGTGATCTTGTAAATCTTATAGAAGAGAAAATAAGTTTATATAAAAATTTAGAAACTACTCGCGATATAAATGTCACTCAGTATAGGGACAGTTTATCAGAGTTTATGCAAACTATCAGAAATCATGATGTTATTATTGCATTAGTGACCAGCGCGTATATAAAATCATTAAATTGTATGTATGAAATTACTCAATTAATGAAAGATATAGATTATCAAAAAAAGCTATTTTTCATAGTGGTAAATAGTGATGATTATAAGTTTTATAAAGAAGAAAATAGATATGAGAATTATCAAGCAAATATCTATAGTGTAGAAAGTAGATTAGCTTATCTGAGTTATTGGTCTGATGAGCAAACAAGGTTAGAACAAAGTATTAAGGAAGCCAATCTTAGACCAGCTATGATGGCTAATATTGCTTTGGATTTAAGAAAGTTAGAATCCATATTGCCTGCAATTGATGATTTTATTGCATTATTAAATGATAGAGTAGGTAGGAATTTTAAGGAAATGTATGAAACAGATTTTAAAGATATAGTAATGAGAAATTAATTAAAGAGTTTGACCAACTCATTTTAGACATTGCAAAGATGTAATAAAGACCATTGTTACAACAAATGAATTTAAAGTTGGAAAATAGGCTCGGTAATGGACCAATGCCTATTTTTGCCTCTCAAACAATAAGGGTGAACCGTATCACAAATAGTGGTAAAACAAAGGGTGAAAGTTGAGTAAATAAAACCCTTACGAGAACAGATAAATACTTGCTAATATGTAACCTCTTGGACTTTAAAATGAGTTTAAGAGGTTTCATTTTGTAAAAGGAAAGTCACGCTAAAACGGGAGTGAACGTTCTGTTTCTTAGTTTTATTTTCAAATATAAATGATATGAAAATTGAAAATAGAATAACAAGGGGAGGAGTGATAAGCATGAAAAGCGGTAATAATGTTTTAATTTATCAAATTGAAGACGGTAATACAAAAATAGATGTTAGATTGGAAAATAAACAGTTTCGATGACGCAAAAGGCCATTGTCGATTTGTATTAATCGACTAAGCAGAATATAAGCCTTCATATAAAAAATATCTTTGAAGAGAAGGAGTTAGATGAGAATCCAGTTGTCAAGTTTTACTTGACAACTGCGAAAGATGGTAAAAATTATAAGACAAAGCACTATAACCTTGAAATGATTCTCGCAATCGGCTACCGTGTTCGTTCTCATCGAGGCACTCAATTCCGCCAGTGGGCAACAGAATGTTTAAATGAATATCTTGTCAAAGGATTCTCGATGGATGATGATCGCCTGAAAGAAATGTGGTATTTTGGATAAGGCTATTTTGATGAATTACTTAAACGAATTCGGGATATTCGTGCTTCGGAGAAAAGGTTCTATCAAAAGATTACAGACATTTATTCTACATCTGTAGATTATGATCCTAAAGCAGAAGTAACACAGGAATTTATTGCAACTGTTCAAAAAATAACGACAAAATTTGTTAGAGACAATATGGTCATTTTACTTGCTAACCATCTATTCTCTTCTACATCATAAGCCTTAATAGAATTAGCTCTACTTTTTAAAGGTAGCTTGTAATATAATGAATTCATGTTATAATTATTACATTTAAATCGAATATTATTTTCATATAATCGCAGGGATAGGGCCTGCAAGTTTCTACCAGTTTACCGTAAATGAACTGACTATGAAAAGTAGCTAAAAGACGATTTTACCAATATGGTCAAAGTCTATCTTTTTATTTCGAGACAGATTTCATGCTCGGAAATGATTACTTCTTCATAATTGTGGAAGTATCATTCCCGAGCTTTTTTCGTAGGTTAACTGGCTGTAAGACCCCGACTTCAATGATTTGAGATAAGTCAAGAATTATATAATGGGAATCAACAGTCAGTAATCGCCCGATTCGTTCAACGAACATTCAGTGGGGAAGAACAAAAGCCTACACTGAATGAAGTTTCACTTTAATTGGAAGGGGATAAATATGGAACGATTAAAGCAAAAGATTGTCAATGAAGGTAAGGTTTTATCGGCTTCTGTACTCAAGGTAGATTCATTTTTAAACCATCAAATAGATCCTGAATTAATGCAAGGGATTGGTGAGGAATTTGTTTCTCGCTTTAAGGATGATGGCATTACAAAAATATTAACATTGGAGTCGTCGGGAATAGCTCCTTCGGTAATGACAGCTTTACAGTTAGGTGTGCCGACTGTGTTTGCACGGAAACGTAAATCGTTAACACTAATTGATAACTTGTATAGTGCAGAAGTTTATTCCTATACGAAAAGAGAATCAAGTACAATTTCTGTATCGATGGATTATATAAAAAACGATGATGTTGTATTAATTATCGATGACTTTCTTGCAAATGGCCAAGCGGCACAAGGTTTAATTCACATGGTAGAGCAATCGGGGGCAACATTAGCAGGAGTTGGCATCGTTATTGAAAAAGGATTCCAAAGTGGAAGAAAGATTATCGAGGAACAAGGAATCCGGGTTGAATCTTTAGCAGTTATTTCATCTTTAGAAAATGGGAAGGTAACATTTAAGGAGGATTCGCCTCGATGAAAACAGCAGCATTAGGTATGCAACATGTACTAGCCATGTACGCAGGAGCAATTTTAGTCCCACTCATTGTGGGCGGTGCACTGGGACTCACGACCGAACAACTTACTTACCTCGTAGCCATTGATATTTTTATGTGTGGTGTCGCAACCATATTGCAAATTTCAAGCAATCGTTTCTTTGGCATCGGCTTACCAGTTGTTCTTGGGTGTACGTTTACAGCGGTAGGACCAATGATTGCGATTGGTGGGGAATTTGGTATATCTGCCATCTACGGTGCGATTATTGTTTCAGGTATTTTTGTTATTTTAATAAGTACTGTATTTGGCAAGTTAGTTCGCTTTTTCCCTCCCGTTGTCACTGGAAGTGTGGTCACCATTATCGGCTTAACACTCATACCTGTTGCGATTAATGATTTAGCTGGAGGACAAGGAGCAAGTGATTTTGGTTCGTCAATTAATCTGTTATTAGGGTTTGGGACTTTGACTTTTATTATTTTAATGTATCGTTTTTCCAAAGGATTTATTCGCTCTATTTCGATCATCATTGGTCTTATTGCCGGTACTACAGTCGCAACTGTTTTTGGAAAAGTTGATTTTAATGCCGTTATGGATGCATCTTATTTCCATATGCCTCAACTACTCTACTTTGGCAGGCCGACATTTGAAATTTCCGCTGTCATTACTATGTGTCTTGTTGTCATGGTTTCATTAGTGGAATCTACTGGTGTTTATTTTGCACTTAGTGATATTACCGACAAAGAATTAACAAAAGAAGATTTAGCAAAAGGTTACCGTGCTGAAGGTATTGCCGTATTGTTAGGAGGAATTTTTAATGCCTTTCAATATACTGCGTTTTCACAAAACGTCGGTCTCGTTCAATTAACTGGTGTAACAAAACGTAAAGTGATCTTCGTAGCGGGGATGATCTTAGTTGTATTTGGTTTAATTCCAAAATTTGCAGCATTAACCACAGTTATTCCAACATCTGTACTAGGTGGTGCGATGCTTGCCATGTTTGGCATGGTTGTATCACAAGGAATCAAGATGCTAGGAAAGGTCATCAACGAATCACCAGAGAATTCAATGATTATTGCTTGTTCGGTGGGAATGGGGCTTGGAGTCACAGTGGTACCTGATTTATTCTCTGTATTACCAACGGGGATACAAATCTTAACAAATAACGGGATTGTTGCAGGAAGTGTTACAGCTATTGCGTTAAATATCATATTTAATATGCGCCCATTCTTTTCAAAACGCCCTTCTTCACAGCCGGATCAACAATTGACAGAACAAGAAGTTTAACTTCTATTTTAAAATTATTCCTTTATATGAAAAACTGACGTTGAGTAGATAGAAACAAAAAGGTTAGACGAGTTATTTCCTGACTCACCTTTTTGTGTATATAAAATAACTTTTATGATGATATAGACCGCAAAAGACAATGCTGGAGGGAGCAAAAGAGGAATACGTAGTTTATAAGGAAATTGATTTAATGTAAAAAATTAGAAATTAAATAGTGGTAAAAAGTGTTAACCTCAATTTAAATTAACACCATATTTCAGCTGTATTAGAAAATAGTATTTCTGATTAAGATTGCTTCAAAGATTTAGCTAATTTATACTTGTAACAATAATGAACTTTATAGGAGGCCAAAAAATGGTACTATCAAACTTTGAGGAAAACTTACAAAAGTATGCAAAACTTCTTGTCGCAAAAGGGTTAAATGTTCAACAAGATGATTGGGTGAAAGTGTCAATTGCTGTAGATCAAGCACCTTTGGCTCGTTTGATTACAAAGGAAGCCTATGACTTAGGTGCGGAAAAGGTCATCATTGAGTGGTCTGATGATGAGATTACAAAACAACATTATACCCATCAACCAGAAGAGGTGTTGATAAACATTCCAAAATACAAAATTGAGGAATCAGAAGATCATGTACTCAATCACCGGGTTTGTAGGCTCACCATCTTATCAAATGATCCTGGTTTATTAAATGAAGTGGATCCTAGTAAAGTGGCTGCGTTTCAAAAAGTAGCTGGAAAAGCATTTAAAGCACAGCGTGTAGCCACACAAAATGATGATTTGAAATGGACTGTTGCCGCTGCTGCTGGGTCTGGATGGGCAAGCCATGTATTCCCTGACTTGAATACTTCTGAAGAACAAGTTGATGCCTTGTGGGATCAAATTTTTAAAACATGCCGTGTTTATGATGAGGATCCAGTTAAAGCATGGGATAAGCATAAGGAAACATTGAAGGAGAAAGCAGGAAAACTAAATGATTATCAGTTTGATGCGCTCCATTACAAGGCACCAGGCACAGATTTAAAACTCGGCTTACCCAAAAACCATATTTGGATGAGTGCGGAAAGCTTTGATCCAAAGGATGTAGAGTTTATTGCCAATATGCCAACAGAAGAAGTATTTACTTCCCCAGATACCCGTCGAATGGATGGGGTTGTTCGTAGTACAAAACCACTCAGTTATGCTGGGACGTTAATTGAAGGGATTGAAGTTCATTTCAAAGATGGTAAAATCGTGGATATTTCCGCTGAAAAGGGCGATGAGACTATTAACAAGTTGGTAAAAGATAACGACGGAGCTACTGGGTTAGGTGAAGTTGCTCTTGTTCCCGATCCATCCCCTATTTCACAATCAGGGATTACCTTTTTTGAGACATTGTTTGATGAAAATGCTTCTAATCATCTAGCCATTGGTGCATCATACCCGACAACCATTCAAGGTGGAAAAGAAATGAACGAAGAAGAACTTGAAAAGCATGGTATGAACGTGTCCGATACCCATGTAGACTTTATGATTGGTTCCGAAAAGATGAACATTGATGGCATTAAAAAGGATGGCACAGTTGTACCAATCTTCCGTAATGGTGACTGGGCGTTTTAGGATAAGTGAATGGAATAAATTTCAAATGAAGACATCGTTTCTGGAAAACTTTATTCATCCTGCAACAACTAAAATGTAGATAAGCAGTTGTTGCAGGTAAAGCATTTTGTTCTGACTCTACAATAGTCTTGGCTGTTGGCAAACTATGGAGTTGACTTTCATAGGTGCTAAATGCACTTCATCATGACCTGCTCCAAGTTGATGTAAATGTAAAGGTAGCTTCAAAAAAGTGACTTCCTAAAGAGGATGTCACGTTAAATTTTGTTTAAATATAAGCATTCGTTTTTTAAATATAAAGACAGCTAGGATCGAGATAATAATAAGATGAACGATTAAATTCATTTGTTCATTAATTAATAATGCACCGAGTTGATTAAATATTGCATAGTTAATAAATAGGTAGATGAACCCAGTCACAAGCCATGCAATGACATAGTGGAATAATCCAGCTATCCTAGGAAACTTATTCGTTCCGATTAGAACAATAGAACTATATAATAAAAAGATGAGAACAAACAAGACAACATCCCAAAAGTATATAGCCTTTCCACTGGCAATATGGATAAACCAATTGTGATGCCCATAAAAAACTACAAAACCTCCAATCGCTATGACATCAACAACAACTGCAGCAATATATCCCAATCCGATAAAATATGTAGTAATCCGAATAAGTAAAAATATAAAAAATAAAGCAATTAACAAACTACCAAATATCATTCAAACAACCTACCTTACTCTCTATATATAATTATATATTATCATAATGAACAACAGCCATGGCATAAATATTGAAAAAAGACCAGCGTCAAACGCGCTGGCCTCTTGTGATTAAGTATCTATTTATTTCACTTTCTCTTTCTCCACATTCACGGTCCACTTGAATTCATCTTCTACTCTTCCATACTGAATGCCTGTAATTGTATCGTATACTCTTTTAGAAAGCTCACCTGTTTTGCCATCGTTAATATAAATGTGTTTACCTTCCCAGTATAATTCACCAATTGGGGAGATGACTGCCGCGGTTCCTGTCCCAAAGGCTTCTTCAAGTGCACCTTCTTGATGTGCTTGGTAAAGTTCTTCAATAGATATTTTTCTTTCAGACGCAGGGATGTTCCAATGTTTTAAAAGATGAATGACAGAATCTCTAGTCACGCCGGAAAGAATACTGCCGCTAAGCATTGGCGTAACGACTTCTCCGTTAATTTTGAAAAAGACGTTCATGCTCCCAACTTCTTCAATATATTTCCGTTCAATACCATCCAGCCACAAGACTTGAGAGTAACCTTCCTTTTCAACAATTTCTTGAGCTTTTAGACTGGATGCATAGTTTCCGCCTGTCTTCGCTTCACCTGTCCCACCTTTAACTGCACGGACAAATTCATTTTCCACGGCTATTTTTACCGGCTTAATCCCTTCTTTGTAATAGGAACCTACAGGGGACATTATGATAATAAATTTGTAATGTTGAGATGGTGCGACACCAAGAAATGGCTCAGTTGAAATGACAAAAGGACGGATATAAAGAGATGTCCCTTCAAGGTGAGGGACCCATTCTTTGTCTATTTCCACCAGTCTTTTTAGTGCCTCTAAAGCGAGGTCTTCGTCAATTGGAGGAATGACTAGACGATTGTTTGATAAGTTCAAACGCTTGACGTTTCGGTCAGGCCTGAATAATTGAACTCGACCGTCTTCAGTCCTGAATGCTTTTAATCCTTCGAAGACTGATTGACCGTAATGAAAAACCATTGAAGCGGGACTGATTTTCAAGTCTTGGTAAGGAACAATCCTTGCATCATACCACCCTTGTTCAGCATTGTAATCCATCATGAACATATGATCAGTAAACTCTGTTCCAAAAACAAGTTCATTAGAATTTGGCTTGTTTTTTCGTACTGGGCTCACTTCTACTTGAATGTTTTGATTAGCCATTTTTAATGCACTCCTTTTTTAATCTTTCATTGAACTTATTCATAATTCACAAGAAGTATGTGATTGGTAAACTACTTCACTGAACTTGCATTTTTAGATCGCCAACAATAACTTTACCTTGACGCTCGAGTAACTGGTATACGCCAACGGAAATAACGGCTGGTAGACACACACCGATAAAGAGATACATAACAAAGATACCTATTCCTTGGTTAACTAATATATTTAGTGGTGCAATCATTGAGTTCAGTCCCAAGCCTGCCAGTTCGTATGGAACTTCAAAATTAAAGATAAATATCGCAAGCGGTGCACAAATCACTGCGGATAAAAACGGTCCAGCCACGAGTGCCGGTCTTTTCACTAAGTTTGGTACTTGTACTTTTGGCGTAATAAGTGATTGAGCAATATTGGCTCCGAGTTCATTTTGTTTAAAAGACATCGCTGTCCAACCTGCAAATTGTGCTGTACAGCCAATTAAAGCCGCTGCACTTGATATTGGGTCAAGCTGAAGTGCAATCGCAATGGCTGCAGATGATGCTGGTGACATGAGGAAGATGCTCCAAACAAGAGAGATGATCATCGCTCCGATTAATGGTGACCCAGAGACAGCATCAGCAATTTTTGCGCTGGTGAGCTCTAGTAAAGGTGTCACAACTGCCGCAATCCCAACACCTGAAACTCCTCCAACAAACACACCTGCAAATGGGATGGCCATCATATCCAATTTGGTTTTACCAGTAATCCTTTTGCCAATCCAAATCGCAATGGCTGCTGCTAAGACGGCACTAATGGGTTGGCCTGTGGTCAGCTCCCAAGCCCCACTTGCGTTCAACGTTAAAGCATTGGCCCCAACCGTGGACGCAGCCATCGCACTAAATATGACGAGTGTATTTCCTCCTAATTGCTGAGCAATACCTGCACCAATAGCGGGTGCGAGCATCAATTGGCAAACCATCCCAACTGTGGTAAAGCCTTGCCATCCTGTAAACGTTCCTAACGTTTCAATTAGAAGGCCAATTCCCAATGTCACCAACACGGCATTCGCAAGCCCGACTGATGCCTTATATGCTCGATCTACTAAATAATCTTTTGTTTCTTTCTTCATCTTTTTGCCTCCTAATTTTATTTTTTAAGCTATACCATTTTGATTTTTCAGTTATTTTTACGTTGAAACTTTAGCAGCTTTTCACCTCTCATTTTTGGTTCGAAAATTATTATTTTAAATCAAAAAAGCCCTTTCCTCCCTTCAACGCATTTCTGCCTATGTGCAGAATGAATTGGGGAGAAAAGAGCTCCTTTCCTCGGTACCACCCAGATTCACAGTATCCTCACGAATACTGCCTCATCAGCTGTTTTTAAAACAGCCCATTTTTGATAACAGGTAATGGGAACTACCTGGCCAAATCTACTATAAGTGTTCGACTCGGCACTCAGGGAAGAGAATAGAAATACGGTGCGATTCTAAGCTCTCACCTTGCTTAGATCTCTGTCAATGCACGGATGTATTCCTAAGGTCCCGTCTAGGATTTAATCTATTTTCTTTTGAATAGTATCTTGATGGAAAATAAGTTTAGGTAAAAATCATTTAAAAATTTTCAGATATTAGTTACATATATTATACCGTTTTTTTGAAGAGGTCAAGAGGAAAAACCAAAATAAATAATAAAAAATAATAGTAAGCGTTTGCAATAAAATGAATGGCAACTACGCATATTCAATGGAGTATTTTCTCTTTTTATGCAAAACTCCTGTTCGTCATGCTATATTATAATCAGACATTTCAATCAAAATCATTTCACTACTGAACTCCATAAACAAGGTAACTTATCCATGCCACTATTAGTCAAAGAAGAAATCCCCGAGTTACAGGCTAAATGAAAAAATAGCATTACTTACAGGTGGGCGATTTTTCGGTGGGACCCATGGAAAATCAAAACCCTAGACAAGCTATCGTATAGTTTGTCTAGGGTTAAATGTCTATCACTTTTTAACATTTTCAGTCAAGAAGTCTCCATCTTCAAGCGTGTGAAGGGCGATAGATATGAAGTGTTCTTTGATAACTGGATATATGTGGTTGCGTGGAAAAACTAAATGTGAAAACCAAGCTATCCTTCCATGCGTAAAATATCCAAGGTAACGAAAGAAACTCCGAATTGTCGGACATCTAGGGCAGGAACTTCCCGAAGTAACGCTCATGGAGACGAAAGGTTGCTTTCGTCGTGGAAGTGAGAAGCTCCGACTTCAAGCGTAGCTAAGTGGAGAGTAGTTCACCTGGAGCCATGTATGTATTTCATTAAATAATGGATATATATGGATTTACTACAAGTACAATATTCTAGTTAGGATTATAAACAATGAGTCAACAGTTCAATTCTTTCTAGAAAATCGGTAGTTTTTCCAGATACAGAATATCATCCTTGTTTGCTGCATCTCCTTCAGCGAGAATGGCTGCTTTAGCGACAATATCTGCACCAGCTTTTTGAACGAGTTCTTCAAGGGCTTTCATGGACTCTCCCGTGCTGATAACGTCATCGATTAATGCAACACGTTTCCCTTTAATCAGTTTAACATCCAGTTGATCAAGACATAATATTTGTGCCTCTTGTGTTGTAATGGAATTCACTTCATGTATTAATGGGTTTTCCATGTAAGCTTTCGCACTTTTTCTAGCTACGACGTAATGTGTCATGTTCAATACTTTCGAAATTTCGTGGACAAACGGAATGCCCTTTGCTTCAGCTGTTACTAGTATATCTGCCTCTGGTAATTTTTCTGCCAAAGCTGGTGCTGCGGCAGTGACCAGTTCTGTATCACCCAAAACAACAAAACTAGCTATTTTTATCTGATCATTTATTGGAATGATAGGTAAATAGCGTGTAACCCCAGCTACACTTAGTTTATAGGTTTCCATGGTTATACCTCCCAATTTTTAAACTCCGAAAATTCCTAATAAAAATTGTATAATTACACCTGAAAGCATACCTAGAAATGGGTCAGAAATTGCTGTGACAACCATTGTCATCCCACCAACGAGACTAGACCCAGATGCGTCACCTGTAAGAGCAGCTTGCGCATTGTCTGGTAAAGTAACAATCGCTCCCAATACAAACAAAAAGCCAACGATTGAGGCGCTAGGTACATATTTACCTATTTTAGGTAGTAGCTTCAAAAATAAGATGATAGCCATGATGACCATCATAATGACGCCTGCTAACACGGCATGTGGTGCACTTGCCGTAGCAGATATCACAACTTCAACAGGTCCACCGCCAAATAAAGCAGAAGCCATATCTGCAAGACTACTAATCATCGTAATGGTGTCTACGTTGACAGTTGAATCAGCAATATCTCCATTTATTTTACCAAAAGCGATGTTAGCTCCAATGTTCAAACAGGCCATTGCGAATGCCCCGCGAATAACGGCAGGGTTTACGATGAGTTTCTGCAGTTTAAACTTATCCTCTTTTACATTCTCTGTAACCCCTACTTTGTCTTTTTCCATGAAATAGTGAATTATACTAGATAAAATAACGGATATAGTAATCGTGTAAACAAGGTCTGTTGTTGCCATGTAAACAATCAATGCACTGATTAATGATGAGATACCTACGACTCTGTCATTCTTTGACATATCCCAGGCAACCTTAGCGAGCATAATTCCAACACCAGCCATCATACCATTAGTAATGATTGGTCCAATCCAAGTAATAATGGTTTCCATTAAGCCAAATAACCCGATAACAAGCATAATTAGTGCACCGAAAAAAATCATGGATAAACGTTCCCTAATATTTTTTCCCAATGTGCCAGCTACAGTAATAGTTTCTGCTTGAAATGAAATAACGGCGACATTGCTTGTAAGTGTATTTCCGAATGCACCAATAACGAAAGCAATGGCTGTCGGAACAGATGCAAAACCGAATGTCATGGCAAGTAATCCCTGTGGTAGCCCGTTGAGGACACCACTTATCGCTGCAAGTAAGTCTTTAATTACATCCATTTGAAAACTCCTTTTTACCTCCGAACCTAGAAAAGTGCCTAAAAAGACAAAAAAGCCTTTCGTGGAAGGGCTTTTAGGCAATGAGCACCGTCCATAGTAGAGTAATTTATGGTTACTCTGTAGAAACTCCCGGTCCATATTACCAGGATTATACGAAGTGTGATATCTATCATTTCACGAACAATAATATCATTAGTGAATATAATGTTCAATATTTAAAGTTATTTTATTTTATTTTAATTATAGAACGCACTAATGTTAAGCAAATTACGAACTTTTAAATGCCTTGTGCAGTGCGTTGTTCAATTGTTTATGTCTTGTTTAAGTGGGGTGCATATATGTGTAGTTGATTGACTGAATTTCCTCTTAACATTTCACAAATAAAAAGCGCCTATAATCGACGTTGCGATTATAGGCATAGCATAATTTCTATTAAATTTTAAACCTATTAACAAGTTTATTAAGTTGATCTGCCATTTGAGCTAGTTGTTCTGAGCTTCCGGCAACTTCTTGCATGGAGCTACTTGATTGTTGTGCAGAAGCAGCTGTTTGTTCAACGCCTGCTGCGGCTTCTTCTGAGACAGAGGCAATCTCTTCGATGGAGTTATTCATGTCTTGACTACTTGAAGCAATGTCTGCCAAATTGGTAGTGATCACTTCAATATTGCTATTCATTGTCTTAATAGATTTACTGATATCACCGAATGTATGGGCAGTTTTTTCTATTTGAGCGGTTCCCTCTTCAACTTCGCTGTAGCCTTCTTCTAATGATTTTGCGACATTAGATGATTCTTCTTGAATATTACTAACGATGCTAGTGATATGGGAAACAGAATCTGCTACTTGCTCAGCTAATTTCCGTACTTCATCCGCTACAACCGCGAAGCCTTTTCCATGTTCACCTGCTCTAGCTGCTTCTATAGCGGCATTTAATGCTAACAAGTTAGTTTGTTCAGCAATTTTTTTAATCACAGATACTAATTCTGAAATCTCCTCGGAGTGCTGCTCTAACTTGCTCATTTTGTTTACTGCTTCATGAACGATTTCATTTATTGTTTCCATTTGTTTCGTTGAGGCGTCCATTAACTGAGTTCCTTCGTTTGTCATTTGCTGTACGTCTTTAGAAGACTGTATCGCATTTTTACCGTTATCATTCGCTTCTTCGGCTTTAGCTGTAAATATTGACATATTAGAAGAAAGATTGCTTGCACTGTTGGCTTGTGTTTCCGTTCCTGAAGCTAGTTCTTCCATGGTAACGGCAACTTGTTCAGTCCCAGCTTTTACTTCATCTGCAGCTTGTGACATTTCTTCACTTTGGGCAGAGACCGAAGTGGATACGTTGTTTATTTCAGTTAGTAAATTGCGCGTATTGTCTGTCATGGTGTTGGTTGCTGCTATCAATTGGCCAACTTCATCCTTTGACGAAGATTCCAATGCCGTGTCAGTAAGATCCCCATCAGCAATCTTATTCATGCGATCCATAACCCTAACAATACCTCTTCTGATACTATTAGCAGTAATGAGTGCCACAATAATACCAAGCACCAATGCAACAACTGTGATTAATAATGTTACCCAAAAGTTCAAGGTACCGTAATTCTTCATCTGTTTTTTTGCTGCATCTGCTTCAGATTGTCTTTCACTGGCCATTTCTTCTAGGTCAGCAGTGATTTCTGCTTCCAAAGGCCGTACCATGGAAGCCATGAGGTCTTGGGCACGCTGCTTATTCCCCTCTTCATACGAATCAATGACTTTATCTGTCAGGTTGCCCCATTCTATTTTTTTATTAATAATTTCTTCTGCTTTCTCTTGATCGGCACTCATCTTAACGAACTTCTCTTCTAACTCAAATGATGCCTCGATGCCGTCATTAAATTCATTCTTTAAAAATGTGTCTCCATATAATATGTAGCCACGTAATAATGACGATCGTTCTTGCATGTTAATAATCATATCTTTATCAGTGATAAGTGGAGCATATTCATTTTCTAACATATCATTTGTTAGATTATTCGACTGCCGGATTGAATTTAGATTAGCTGCGGCTATTAAAAGTAATACAATTAATACGATACTAAAGCCGGCTAGAATCTTAGTACGTATACTTTTAAAATTAAAGTTAATGCGTTTTTTCATTATTGGTTCACTCCTGTGTAGGTAAATTGATGCTCTTTAATATATCGACGTAATAATTAATAAATGTAGTTCATAACGGTAAATGCCATAGACGTACTTCTCTTAATCTCCAACTGGGGGATAACTTGATTCATGGAAAAGGAGGAGTTAAAGCAATATCGGATCCTCGAAGTTCGGAAATACTGGTATCCATTTTAATTTAGACCAATTTGTGAATAAATTAACACTATTTACTGTAAACATGCTTTAAATATTGTGAAATTAATCACAAAATGTTATTATTAATTTATAGTAATTGAATATTTGATGGGATATTGAGTCGCATTTCTAGTAATACTAAAATTTACAATAGAGGAAAGTGTGATTAAAATGATGAAAATCATGATGTTTGGTGTTCGTGATGATGAAAGAGCTGCTGCAAAAGAGTGGGCGGAAAAAAATAATGTAGAGGTCACTTTTTCTACGGATATTTTGACTCTTGACACAGTCGAGCAATTAAAGGGTTATGATGGTGTGACGACACAGCAATCAATTAAGTTTGATGAAGGTGTTTATGAGCGTTTAAACGAATTAGGTATTAAGCAAATTGCTCAGCGTAGTGCGGGATTTGATATGTATAATCTTGAACAGGCTCGTAAAAGTAATATTATTATTTCGAATGTGCCAAGCTATTCACCTAATTCAATCGCAGAGTATGCGGTTACGTCAGCACTTCAACTTGTTCGTAAGACTCATTTAATTGATCAAAAAGTAAAAGAACAGGACTTCAGATGGCAAAAGCCGATTATGTCAAGAGAAGTTAAAAGTTTGGAAGTCGCCATTATTGGAACAGGCCGGATCGGTCAAATAACCGCTAGAATTTTTAAGGCATTTGGCTGTAAAGTAGTGGGCTATGATTTATACCCAAATGAACAGGCTAAGGAATATCTTGAGTACAAAGATAGTGTGGAAGATGCGGTGAAGCATGCAGATATCGTTTCCATTCATATGCCTGCGACAGATGATAATTATCACTTATTTAATGAAGACTTATTTGGTGCATTTAAGCAGGATGCAGTCTTCGTCAATACGGCAAGGGGGTCCATTGTTGATACGAAGGCATTACTAAGAGCATTGGATTCTGGTAAACTATTTGGAGCGGCCCTAGACACCTATGAAAATGAAAGTATCTATTTTCCTAAGGATTGTCGTGATAAAGAAATCACAGATCCCATGATGATTGAATTAATGGAGCGCGATGACGTCATTCTCACGCCTCATATCGCTTTTTACACAGATATTGCCGTGCAAAATTTGGTGGAGGGCGGTTTAGATGCAGCTTTATCCGTCATTAAAACAGGCACTTGTGAGACGAGGGTTAATTAAAAGTTCTCAATAGGGTAAGTTGCTTATCTGTTTTTAAATATTTACGAAGCCGCCAGAAAAGAGGTTTACTCTTTTCTGGCGGCTTTGTTGTTCAATATGATAAGTTATGAATGTTGACTTATTACCCATAGGGGTATATAGTATTGGTGCGAATAAATTATTATATAGTTATATTCCAAAATATATATTCTTCGGATAGAAAATTTTAAATGAATACAAAGTAGATTGACTAAAGGAGAGATTTTATGAGCGAAAAGGTATTAGTTGTCGGCGGTGTTGCAGGAGGAGCTTCTACTGCAGCTAGAGTTAGAAGGCTAGATGAAAATGCCGAAGTTATTATGTTTGAAAAAGGTCCTCATGTTTCCTTTTCAAATTGTTCTTTACCCTATCATTTAAGCGGTATTGTGGAAGATAGTGAGAAACTCGTGTTAATGAATCCAAACACCTTTAAAAATCGCTACAATATTGAAGCACGAGTAAATCAAGAAGTTATTCAAATTAATCGTGAGGTAAAAACAATTACGGTTAGAGACCTTTTAACCGAGCAAACTTATGATGAAAGCTATGATAAGTTAGTTCTTTCACCCGGAGCAAGTCCAATCAAGCCGCCTCTTGAAGGGATTAATAATCCGAACGTGTTTACGGTACGTAATGTCGTGGATATTGAGAAAATCATGTCATTCGTTAAGTTAAATAATGTGAAAAACATTGCAGTCATTGGTGGTGGGTTTATTGGTGTTGAAGTAGCTGAAAACTTCCGCTTGGCCGATTACAATGTAAATGTATCATTGGTGGAATTCGCTGACCAAGTGATGGCGCCTTATGACTATGATATGGCACAAATCCTTCATAAAGAAATGGTGGATCATGGGGTCGATCTTATTTTAAATGATGGATTAGATACAATCGGTGATGGCTACATTAAGACCCAATCCGGCAAACAAGTCGGTGCTGAAGCAGTGGTGTTAGCGATTGGCGTTAGACCGGAAAGGAAATTGGCAGAGGGAGCAGGTCTCGAAATTGGTGAAACAGGAGCCATTAAAGTAAATCAGCATTATTTAACTAATGATAAGGATATTTATGCAGTGGGGGATGCGATTGAGGTGTATCACCGTCAATTACACAAACCAACACGTCTGGCGCTTGCTGGACCTGCGCAAAAACAAGCACGTGCAGCGGCTGATCATATGTACGGCATCCCTAGTCGAAATCTAGGTGTCATTGGTTCTTCATCTATTCATATGTTCGATTTGAATGCTGCATCAACCGGCTTGAACGCTAAAATGGCAGACCAAGCAGGCTTCAAGCACGACTATGTTTACGTTATGCCAGGAGATAAAGTAAGCCTCATGCCAAACAGCAATCCAATGCATTTTAAATTAGTGTATGAAGTAACGACTGGTAAGATTTTAGGTGCACAAGCTATTGGTAAAGGTAACGTGGATAAGCGAATTGATGTCATTGCTACGATGATTACAATGAATGGCACACTTGAAGATTTAAAAGACCTTGAATTAAGTTATTCACCAATGCTCGGTACAGCAAAAGATGTAGTGAATCATGCGGCATTAGTAGGACTCAATCTTCTTTACGGTCGTTATGAAGAAGTGAAAGTATCCCAAGTCCGTGAGCTTATAGAAGAAGATGCGTTCATTATTGATGCTCGTGAAAAGAATGAATACCAGACTGGTCATTTGATAAACTCGATCAATATTCCATTAAGTGAATTTAGACAACGTTTAGATGAAATCCCAAATGATCGTCCTGTCTATATCCATTGCCGTTCAGGTCAGCGAAGTTACAATATGGTTATCGCTTTAAGAAATTTAGGCTATCAAAATGTCTATAACATTTCCGGTTCTTATTTAGGAATTAATCTATATGAATACTATAATGATATCACGACTGATAGAGAAAAGATTGTTACCGAGTATAATTTTAGGTAAGCAGAGGAGAGGGTCAGATGAGTATTTTCTCATGGCTAATTATTATTTTGTTAGTCATATTTATAATTAATCGTTTCACGCCTACGAAGGGTGTTAACAATATAACAGTACAAGAAGCTAAGGATAAGTTAAAAGATAAACAAATTCAGTTGATCGATGTCAGGACACCTGGCGAATATAAGACAAATCATGCCAAACGTTTTAAAAATATTCCCCTTGCTGCTTTACCGAAAAAGATTAATGAATTGGATAAAGGTAAAGAGACCGTTGTTATCTGCCAAAGTGGCATGCGTAGCGCAAGAGCAGCAAAAATATTAAAGAAACAAGGGTTCAACCAAATTTACAACGTAAAAGGCGGCATGAATGCTTGGTATTAGAAAGGATTTTAATTGATGACTAAACAAACAACAACAGAAGAAATTACACAACGAATTCAAAATGGAGAAAAATTTTCAATTATAGACGTTCGGGAAAGTTTTGAAGTAATGAACGGAAAAATTTCAGGTGCTAAGCATATAGCTTTAGGAGACTTAGCCTCACACTTGAATGAATTAGACAAAAATGAAGAGCATGTTCTAGTATGCCAATCAGGCGGTCGGAGTAAGGCGGCGTGCGGATTACTAGAAGCGAATGGTTTTAAAGCAGTAAATATGGTTGGCGGAATGAATGATTGGAAAAGCCAACTCGAAGATTAACAAAACACCGAAAAGGTTATTTCAAGATTATAGATAAGTCATAAAAAGCCAAGCGAGCTGAGAGAAGTAAACTCTCGGCTTTTTTGGCTTTTAAAGTACTCAGTTTAAAGTGTGATTTGTAGTGTAAGAGTGCTTTACTTTTTTAAAAGAATAACTAATCATTATTTAACTTATTATTCACAATATTCCTTTTTGCCTTTCTTTGATCAGCCCGATAAAACATCACGAGTTGACGTGCTTTTTCTGCGTAGTTTTTATGGACGGATATCTCAATGTTGTTCTTAATCCTGCCGAACCCCAACGTTGCCTTCCAGTCAATGGGAACCGAAAATTTTGGCTTTAGGGCATTATTTTTTAACATTGCAAACACATTATGTGACTCCCCTACCCTTTGCTCATTCGTTTCATAGACCGTGATTCTATCTTTCTTGTCTTTAAAAAAGTAAACGAACATGGCAATGAATATAATAAGTGTGGTTATCGACATGATATATCACCCTTTGGAAAATTTCTTTTGCTGTACAAGTTAATTTGCGATTATTAGAAAGTTTCCCCAAAGTTGTTCACTGTATAACAGGATTAAGCTAACTTATATTTTGAAGTGGCTTACTAATAACTCGAGATTTGAGCGGTAATCTATAGTTCAAAGAAAAAGACTGAACGATGCAATCATCATTCAGTCTTTCAAGTTTAAAATTTACAGGTTTAATGGGGTTAAATGAATATAATAATCATTTAGCGACAAGTACTGGACATTCTGCTTGCTCAGTTACCCTTTTGCTTACACTTCCCATGACGAACCTTTTAATACGGCTTAAACCACGGCTTCCAATAACAATTAAATCTATGTTATTGTCTCTTGCATACACTTTAAGTTCATATGCCGGTTTTCCGAGTAATGTTTCATAGGTCACATCAATATTGCTTGTAATAGTACTTCTGGCACTTGATAATACCCGTTCTGCTTTTTTCTTACCAGGATTATTAGAATTTCTTGGTGTGGGCATAGGTCGTGTGGGTACAGGTCCGGGTCCAACATAAGTATGGGTTGAATAAGACTCCTCGTCTTTGTCTCTGGATTGATCATAAACATAAGCAACTGTTAAAGAGGCATTCTTATCCTTAGCAATATTTTCTGCTAAAGTTAATGCTTGAACGCTATCTGAGGAACCATCAAAAGCGACTAAAATGTTTTTAAAATAATCTGAACTCATATCATATCAATGCTCCTTATAAATTAATTAAGTAAATAGACAAGTTGATAACTGTTATCCTCATCTATTCTCCTAAATACATTATATTAAACTCACATTAAGCCTATGATATACTGTTAAAAAGCCCACCTATCACTTTTCTCTGTTTTATGGACGGGAAAAGATTAGGTGGGCATAGTTATGAAAAGTATTAAATTATTTAACTACGAGCACTGCACATTCAGCATCATTGGTCACTTTCTGGCTGACGCTGCCCATGACAAGTTTTTTAATGCCATTAATGCCACGATTTCCGATTACAATTAAATCTGTATCATCCTGTTTGGCATAGTCGATAATGGCATGTGCCGCGTGTCCTATTAAAGTTTGGTAACCAATAGGAATGTCACTTTCAAAATTTTCACGTGCGTCAGACAATACTTTATCGGGCCTATTTTCGTCTAAAACGGTCTGATTATGGGATGGAGAGGATTCGAAACGTGGTGGAATATTTTCTGTCCCTACATAAAGACCTGTTTTGGAAATATCAAAGGCGTTATCTACTGAATTATCATAGTAAACAGCATTATTTTCATTCTTTTCTTGGACATGTACAACAGTCAACGTGGCATCATGATCTAAAGCAAGGGTTTCAGCCGTTTCCAGCGCTTTCAAACTATCTGAAGATCCATCAAAAGCTAGCAGTATATTTTTATAACGTTTCATGTGAAACTCACTCCTTACCAAGTATTTGAGTGAAACTGTAAAATCTACTTACTATATACACCTAAATCTTAGAGCTTAAACGCCTAGCAATTTATTTGAGGAATAATTGGACTTTCTGATAGAGGCAAGTCACATGGGGGAAAGAATTTAATTTTAAACTTAAATTTTTTCACCTAATAAGATTAAAAGTTTGGCCACTGGTTTTCCTTTATCAATTCTTTCATGGGTCTGTTTATCAATCCTATATCCCCACGCAATCACTCCGCTCATTTCATCAATTTCAAATAAGTAGTTTGGATTCTCCTTATATTCACGAATATCCCCTGCATGAAATTGATCTTGATCCAACATATAAGATTGGACAATTTCTATTTTACGTTTATAGACAGCGATGTAATTTCTTTGATCCAAATTTTCAGCTTCGGCTAACCTTTCTTTCAAGTCGTTTTCTTCCTCTTGTAATTGATTCAGGGAATATCGCTTGTAATGATGCGACATGAGTCACCTCCTAGGAGTATTAAAATTAAAAATCTATACCTTTATTATAACATCTAAATAGGTTTTTCAGTATTGACTTCTAGTCCATTATTAACATTCAGTTTATACTGAGCAAAAGAAAGGTTAGAATTTGACACCGATTATTTTAATCTTTCAAATGTAAGCCTTACATAACAAAAAAGCCGTTATAATTAGAGGATAATATTAGTAATAACGGCTTTTACCTACATTTGAGATATCCGGCATCAGATAAAAACCCCGATGTCGCGGAATAAGCTCACAATTTTTTAATCGTAAAGTTGTCATTCAACAGTGCCCAATTTTGTGGAAATGGATATCCCAGTGCCCAGTAACTAACCCCACGTAAGTTATAATTTTTTATCAAGTCAAATTTAGCTTGAGCGCTTCGTGCATCTTCAAACCAAACTTCATGTCTACGCCCTTGTTCGTCAGTATAACGGAAAAACGGTGATTGAGACTCTGAATCATACTGGATTGTAGCACCAAATTTTACAGCACGTCGAACGGCCTCTTGGGCACTGAATGTTTCAGCCTCCTGTCCTTCAACATGTGGAATCAGCCAATCCCTTGCGTAAATTTGAAATCCTAAAACAACCTTGTCGGCAGGCATGACGGATAAGGCATATTCTACCACACGTCTCATTTCATTAATTGGGGAAATGGATTGTGGTGGGCCAAAGCGGTACCCCCATTCATATGTCATCAGAATGACAAAATCAGCAATCCTGCCGTGTGCTTCGTAATCATGGGCTTCATATAATGTGCCTGTTTGTGTACCACTGACTTTTGGTGCTACAGCGGTAGAGACAAAATATCCTTTAGGATGAAGTTCATCAACAGCGAGTTGAAGAAACTGATTATAGAGTTCCCGGTCTGCGGGTAAGACGTTTTCAAAATCAACGTTTAATCCTTGATAGCCCTTTTCATCCATAACTGAGATGATGTTATCAATGACTTTCTCTCTTAAATCAGAACTAGCTAAAATGGTATGGGCTAAATTTGAGCCCGTCGCTGTAGAAGAAAAGTTGGTAATGGACATCATTGGGACGGCTCCTTGAGATTTTGCAGCTTGAATCATGGCGTCGTCCTGTAAAGGTGTCAAGCTTCCGTCTTCAGTAATCTGGTAGGCGAATGGACTTAAATACGTAAGCAGATTGCCAATTTCATTAATTGATGTCACAGCTTCTCCAGGCGGTTGATAAGTATAGGCATTAGTTTCAATGATTGGCTTTCTTCTTGGGATGATTATCTGTGTTCCTGGATAAATAAGATCGGCATTTTGTATTCCATTTTCATTTAAAATAGCCTGCACCGTGACTCCATACTGATTGGCAATTTGTGCTATCGTTTCACCGGGTTGAATTGTATGAACGATGGGAGGGATGAAGAGGATATCCCCGATTTCGAGTTGATTAGGATTGGACAGATGGTTTGCTTGAATGATTGCATCCACACTTACGCCGTACTGCTGAGCAATCGCCCATAATGTTTCCCCACTTTGAATGATATGAGAGGTACCATGAACAGGAATGACAAGGGATTGACCAGGTATTAATTGATTTGGGTTCTCCAGCTCGTTTAATTGCACAACTGATTGAAGATTGAGGTTATATCGATTTGCAATTTGCCATAAATTTTCCCCATTTTTAACAACATGTATCAACAATTGTAAACACCACCAATGTAAACGTTATGTTAATCTATGCATCTTTTAAAAAATAGTGCATTAACCCAGATAGTATGAACTGGAAGATTTGGTGGATGGAAGGTACAATAAACGTAAGTGGATAGGTGATACCGTGAAGTATACAAATATTGTTAATGGAAAATTTATTCGGCGTGTGAATCGATTCATCGCTGAAGTGATGGTCGAAGGATTCAAAGAACAAGTACATATTAAAAATACTGGACGCTTAAAGGAACTACTTTTACCGGAAGCGCAAGTATTGCTGGAAAAGTCTCAGAATCCAAATAGAAAGACTAAGTACTCAATTAGTGCAGTGGTTAAACATGGGCGTTGGGTCAATATTGATTCCCAAGCACCAAATAAAGTGGCTTATGAAGCAATCCAAGCTGGAAGAGTGTCGGAGCTTGGTTTTGTTAGTAATTTAACAAGAGAAGTAACATTTAATTCATCACGTTTTGATCTCTATTATGAAAAGCAGGGCGAAGAAGGTTTCATTGAAGTGAAAGGAGTAACCTTTGAGAAAAATGGCGTCGCGATGTTCCCTGACGCACCAACAACCAGAGGGACAAAGCATGTTTTAGAGTTAATAGACGCACTTGATGAAGGGTACACAGCAACGGTTTTGTTTATCATTCAGATGAAAGGTTGCCATACTTTCACTCCATATGCTGAAATGGATCCTGCATTTACGGAGGTTTTGCTTAAAGCGCAACGAAAAGGTGTGCGTATTTTAGCATATGATTGTTTGGTGGATGAAGAGTATATAGCCTTGGATCAGTCCATTCCAATAGATTTATTATGATAAAAACAAACTACGAATCAAAGGAGATATGTAAATGGGTAATAAAAAGAGTAAAATGCCTTTTATATTTATTGCAGTTGTGTTAGTTATCGCAGGTCTAGCTGATCTTAAATACAAGGGTAAGTTTTATCAGTCTCTGCCGAAATCAGTTCAAGGGAGTATGAATCAATATCTCCATTGATTAGAGCTTGTCTAATCAAGGAGATCTATTTGAACATAAAAATTGGATATTTTCTCTCCTTTTAGTTATTAATGATGAACGTTCCTCGTTTTTAAGATAATCGTGCCGAAATACACTAATAAGTTAGGTTGATGACATAATAAATCCCGAGCAACTCAATAATTGTTAGGTCACCAGTGTCCATGACAGTTCTTAATGATGGTGGGATTTTTTTATCTATCCTAATGGTCACACAGCTGTGATCATTTAAGGTGACTTCACACGTTCGGTTGAATGGATCTTTTTTAAATACGTATTTTTGCTTATTTTTGTGATATGCCATACGTGGATTCGTGCTGATTTTAGTTTTATCTTCCAACAGAAACTTATTTTCTTTAGCAGGATCATTCAAAAATATATCCCATTTTAACTTTTTGAGATTAGACTTAAAAGATTGCTCTCTTATTTCTAAACGATTATCTTTATCCTCGCCATCAATGTGAATCGTTTCTAAAAAAGATAATGATAAAGGAGAGTAATGAATAAGATTTTCTCGTAAACTTTTATACTTTCTCTGAATATACCCCACTTGCACATTTTTCGAATCAGTAATTGTTATTTGTTTGCTTGAATAATTCCACATTGGCAAAACCGTAAAAAATTCCATCGACATTCATCCCTTGCTTCTAAGTCATTATTCAATTGCTACATTTAACTGCAAAATTTAGCATGAAATAAGTGTTGATAAACGAAAAGTATGATACTTATATTTAATTAATGCCCCTTTCATCTACGTAAAATTTTAAAAAAAGTTTCAACTTTATCATCTATATGGCGGTATTTAAAAAAGTATATAATCGGATGCTAATCTATGACAGAATGAAAAACAATTAAAATACTCTATTAATAATGAGGTGCTCTATGAAGTTTGTATTGATATTTGGCCCCCAAGCAGTTGGTAAAATGACAGTTGGAGAAGAACTATCGAAAGCAACTGGATTAAGATTATTTCACAACCATATGACCATTGAATTACTTGAACCTCTATTCGATTTTAGTCCAGAAATGTGGCAACTGTCCACTTTATTTAGAACGGAAATATTTAAGACAATGGCTGAAAGTGAGCAAGAAGGGTTAATATTCACTTATGTATGGGCTTTTGACCAGTCAGAGGATTGGAATTTTGTAGATAAAACATGTGAGATCTTTGCATCCAAGGGCGCCATGGTTTATTTTGTAGAATTAGAAGCCGATACGGATGAAAGACTGAAGCGAAATAGAAGCCCACACCGACTTGAGCAAAAACCAACTAAAAGAAATGTAGATTGGTCAGAAAAAGAACTGTTAAAGACAATGAAAGATTATAGATTGAATTCCCATAAAGGTGAAATTAAGCATGAAAACTACATAAGAATTAATAATACCGATTTAACACCTCAGGAAGTAGCTGAATTAATTACAGATCGTTTTGACTTATAATTTTGTATGAAATTAAAGGCATTGGATAGCTTGGATTAAGTTAACCCTTATTCAGAAAAAAGAATATGAAGGCGCATAGAACGGAACGAAGACGCATAGACTTATCCACTCATATGGATACGCACTATGCCAGGAACGGCCATGTTAAAGATGAATGTTAGGTCCATTGGCAACGTTGATTTTATTATTTGTTGAGAAGAGAGAGCAGTAGCAATCTGGAGAAAATCACTAAAAAACCATGCGCATGAGCCCTGAAGCCCTAGCATGGTTTTTGTTTATAATATTTAGTCTGTAACGTGCACTCCACCAGCTGCAGAAACGACACTACCAGTAATCATATCTGAGTCATCTTGACACAAAAAGCCAATGAGTCGTGCCAAGTCTTCCCCTGAGCCTGGGCGTCCAACAGGTGTATCGGGATCGTTCAGTGTTTTGGCTACTTTAATATTTGCTTCTTTCATATCCCCAGTAATATCGCCGGGTAAGACCATATTGGCGGTGATACCATTTTCAGCTTCTTCCTTGGCAATGCTGCGAGTTAATGAAACCAAGCCCACTTTTGCAGCGCTATATGCAGATCGATACATCCAACCTGGAGCATTTTCCGCGTCTTGAAAACCATAATTAATAATCCTGCCAAAATGTTGTTCTCGCATGATGGGAATGACTAATTTCGCGAATTGGAAGACAGCTGTTAAGTTGCCGTCAATCATTTCCTGCCATTCATCATCGCTATATTCAACGAGTTTCTTTTTTTCAAAAACATAAGGTCCTGCATTATTAATTAAATAATCAACACGTCCAAATTTCTCCTTAGCATGTTCAACAATCTTTGCGATGTCTTCTTTCTTTGTAACGTCACCCTGAACAAATTGGAGCTTATCTTGGTAAGCTTTCCATTCTTCTTTTAACGATTCGACTCTGTCTGTATCGCTGTAATAATTTACTGTGACACAGCAGTCATGCTTTAAGAAATGTTCAGTCACTTGTTTTCCCAGTCCTTTTGAGCCTGCTGTTATAATCGCATGTCTCATCCTATTCACCTACCTACTTCAGCTTGCATGATCCGTATGTTTATAAACGGTTTACTTTTCAATTAATGATAAAAATTCTTGACGTTGAGCTATATCCTTTTTGAAAATCCCACGTGACGCTGAAGTAGTGGTTGATGAATCTCTTTTCTTAACGCCTCGTCCACACATGCACATATGTTTTCCTTCGACAACGACCATCACGCCTTTGGGATCAAGTATTTCCTGCATGGCGTCAGCAATTTGATTTGTCAGTCTTTCTTGTACTTGAAAGCGCTCGGCATATCCATCGATCATCCGACCGATTTTTGATAATCCTGTAATCTTCCCATTAGGAATATAGCCGACATGTGCAACTCCAAAAAATGGCGCAAAGTGATGCTCGCAAAGTGAGTTAAATTCAATATCTTTAACTACAATTAGTTCGTCATGATCTACATCAAAGAATTTACGCAGATGTTCTTTTGGATCCTCTCGGTAACCTGCTGTGTATTCAAGATGAGCTTTTAACACACGATACGGTGTGTCATCAAATCCTTGACGACTTGAGTCATCTCCACAAAGTTCGATAAGATCTGTAATTGCATTCATAAAGTTCTCTGCTTTATGTCTTTCTTCTTCTGTATCAATTGAATATTTATCGTATAAGTCACTTATTTTTTTATCAAGTGATTGATTACTGACTATTTTCATCTAACTACCTCTTCTCTATATGAAAAAAACATTCGAGCTTAGCTTGTCCACTCGATGTCTTTCTTAATATTATCTTTCACATAAGCATAGAATATTTATTTAAAAAAAGTCAATAAAATAGATTTGAAAAGGTTACAGATTAGCATTTTGTGGGAAACAAAGGTGTAGACTTATTTCAATAAAAGATTGTGAAAATTGTTTACATAATAATTAGGATTTGTTAAACTTAAGTTAAATCGTAAGTAGTAAGTAGTAAGTAATAAGTAAATAATATACACTTAAATTTCCATGATTGGAGGAACTTGATATGAAAGACTTAGGCTTAGCACAAGATGTCAGTTTAATTGCTTTGAACGACCAAGAGGTTAAACAAATGCCAAATTCCAAGCGTGCTTCCCTACGAGGTATGGCAGCAGCCGTTATTTTGGAATTTTATTTAAATGATTACTTTATAATGGAAAATGACGAATGGGTTTATGAAGGCAAGAAGGATGATGGCTCTTTAACTGCATATCAAGATGATGTAATTACAGCCATGTTAGGAAAGAAAGAGCGAGAGAAGAAGTCGTTTTCAGCCTGGTTGGAAGATGTAAAAAGCCTATCAAAGAATCAATTGGCACAAGTTGAAAAAGCATTTGTCGAGCCGTTGAAGAATGAACTCCTTTTAGAAGAAATTCCTTCACTGCGCAGTTGTGACCTTGAGTTTGAAACAGCAGGTATTTCAATAAATGTTTATTGGAGCCATTCCGATGCATACACAAAAATCCTTGAAGGTTTTCGCGCCGATGTGTTGGAAGAAGCCCCGATAACTGATGAGGCTGTTTCAATGCTATGGTTATTAAAAGAGAGTGGATTCTTCCCTGAAATTTTTTCAAAACATGAAATGAACCGCGTTTCTGAGCGACTTCAAGAACTGCAAAGCAACTCACCGCTAGCCAAGCAGCTTTTCTCGTTAGACATTCATAGCTTTAAAGAAAAATCAATAAAGGGCTTTTTAAAAAAGAAAAAGGAAGTCATGTCAACACAAGTAGGCACAGGAGTTAATTTCATATTCCCGGAACTACAACGATCGGAAGCTGTCTTTATCGATACGCAGGAGTATTTTGCGAATAAGGATGCACGTTTAAATGCTGTTATAAATGCATTAACGAAGCATCGAGTGCCTCACCAGATTATTCGGGAAGGTGGCGTACCTATTATCCAAGTTAACAACACGTGGTACGATGTTGTTCCATTCACAAAACAATATCGCATACCTGTTCACGGTGTTCAATTTAGAAGACATCCACTGTCTACGTCATAAAATAAATCAAAGGGGGGGATTGTCATGTCTAGACAACGATCAATGGAAAAAATAATGGCATCAGAATTTGTTACAATTGGTGAGCTTGTCCGCTTAACAGGATCCAGATACAGTACGCTAAAATATTACACAGAAGAAGGCATGCTTCCCTTTGTACAAGAAGAGGAAAATTTAACAAGGCGATTCCCAAGAGTAAAAACAATGGCTAGAATAGAAAAAATAAAAGAACTGCGCAAACAAGGATACGGAATCGCCGATATTAAAGCCCATCAAACTTTTCAATAGCCCTTTGTTTCGGTCTATAGCCCCTCGTTTGGTTCTATAGCCCTTCGTTTCAGTCTATAGCCTCTCAAACGAATCTATAGCCCTTCGTTTGGTTCTATAGCCTCTCAAACAATTCTATAGTCCTTCGTTCAGTTCTATAGCCTTTCGTTTCGGTCTATAGTCCTTCGTTTCATTTCAGATATCAATGTGGCCCCGCAAAGGATTTTCAAATTCCCTATTTGTTTTTAGAATATTATGTTAAAATTAAGCTACATAAATTTTAACCGTCTAGAAAAATACCTCCATCAGATGGTTATCGCTTATTGATCAGTACGGTTGAGAGAAGGTTTATCTATGAGGAAACTATTTTTGGCTATCTTACTGCTCATAACGTTTACAGCATGCCAATCTGTAGGGCTGCCAGAGACGGAAGAATCCCATATAGACATTGAATGGGTAGATTTTGTTAAAATTGATGACCAACAGTATTCGGTTGTTTATACGGCTGCGATTGCAGATGAAAGTTATATAGGGGATGAGATAGCAAAAATTGAATTTAAAGTCTCCGAAAATGTGACGGATCCACATTACCAAGTGAAAAGTGGAGATGCTGCATATTGGAATAGAGGAACACCAGTATATGATGTCATCGGTAAGGAAGGTATGATTGCGATTAAAGATGAAGATCAGGTCAATGGCTATCGGTTATACGAAGCAGATGGTTTAGAAGACAATTGGCAATTTGAAAAGGTAAACAGAGACACATTGACTGAAGTTGAAATCTACGAGGGTTATATGGACCCAAAACTCGTTCAATCATTAACAGATGAGGCGGAGATAACACGGTTTTTAGAAATGTTAGACGAGGGAGAAGAAAATATAGAATTTGAACCTAACATTGATAATGGCGATCCGGAAATATATTGGCTCGTTTTTTATACAAATGAGGCGGTCGCTCTTTATTTTCAAATGAGCTATGACGGAGAAACGTGGTATTGGTATCCTCACGAACAAGAAATTTTATCTGATGACGTAGAGAGCTATCTACACTAAGAGTCTTTCTCTTGGAACGGCTGTTAGGTACATTGCTGGCACAGTCATTTTTTATACCAGGGGCAAAATATATTGCTTGGTTTACTCAATTTATTGCTTAGATGAAATATACGTATATAAAAATACATTGAACAGTATTATTTAAAGGGAGGGAATATAGATGTCTAATAAGTTTTGGATCGGGTTGTTTTTCTTAGCATTTGGTATCGGTTTTTTATTGCATGAGTTTCATATTATTGATTTTCCAGAAATACTGTCTGCATGGTGGCCGCTCATCATTATTTTTATCGGTATCATACAATTAGTTAATCGAACGTCGATAGCATCAAGTCTCTTGTTTCTGTTTGTCGGTGTACTGCTTTTACTTAACCAATTACTCGATGTGAATTTAATTACTTATTTATGGCCACTCATTTTTATTTTTATAGGTTTTTCTATATTGTTTACACGAGTAAAGCGTGAGAAAAGAGCACATACAAATGAGGAGCTTAATACGTCAGTGATCTTGTCAGGTGCTGAAATTAAGAGTCGCTCAGAAAACTTTCAAGGTGGAAGTATTATGACGGTACTTGGCGGTGCAGAAATTGACCTTCGTGATATCACAATTCCAGAAGAAGGCGCGACGATGGATTTAACTACAGTTTTAGGTGGAATAAGCATAATAGTACCCGAACATGTCCATGTTGAGTTTTCAGGTTTTCCGATTTTAGGAGGCTGGGAAGATAGTACTAGTATTCGCAGTGAAGAAGATCGACAAGTTGTGTTGAAGATGAACTGTTTAACCATTTTAGGTGGAGTGGAAGTTAATAATTAAGTTTAATTTACCGAAAGATTGACAAGATTTTTGTCAAGGTACAGGGAGAGGATTGAATGAATTTAGGCACTCCGATTGCTGAAGGAAACACTGCAAAGATTTACCTTTCTGATCATAAAATAATAAAAGTGTTCAAGGATTTCTTGCCGGACACAGAATCGTTAAAGGAAGCCAATAAGCAAAAGTACGCCTCTTCTTGCGGTCTCCCTGTGCCTGAAGTTTTAGATGTTATCAAGGTTAATGGAAAACAAGCAATCGTAATGGAATATATCAGAGGAGATACTTTAGGAGATTTATTATTCAAAGATAAAAGTCGAGCAGAACATTATCTAAGCATTTCGGTCGATATGCAACTTGCCATTCATAGTCATACAGCAAGTGGAATCGAACCAATGTATGATAAATTATATCGTCAGATTAAAGAGGCAAATGGCTTAGACAAACGGAAAAAATCAATCTTACTAAAAAGATTGGGGTCATTTACATACAAACCTAGACTTTGTCATGGTGACTTTCACTTATTTAATTTGATTAAGGAAAATAATCGGGTGGTCGTTATAGACTGGGTTGATGCCAGCGCAGGAGATATTCGCGCGGACGTATACCGATCTTATCTGTTATATTCTGAGGTTTCAAGTGAACTCGCAGATATGTATTTGCAAATATATTGTAAGAAGAGTGGGTTGTTAAAATCAGAAATATTAGAGTGGGCTCCATTCATAGCTGCAGCTAGGTTATCGGAAAGTGTTTCATCGAAAAATATGGAGCGGCTTTTAGAAATCGTAAACAAAAATTATTAAGCGGACTAAGCCACTTAATAAGTAAAAATATTATTAACCATTTTTTGTATGCCGAGGTAGTTATAACCATTCCCTTATAAATCCTTTTGATATAAAGAAAATGCATGATTAGTTCCTTGCTTTTCAAATCCATTATGCATATAAAAGGAATTTAGCTTTATATTATTCTCTACACAATCTAATCTTAACGTATGTATTCCTTCACCTTTAGTATAATTTTCTATCCACTGCATCAGTCCTTTTCCAAGTCCCGAGCCGATTTCAGGGCGGATTAGTGCCAGGCGATGGAGGTAGATAGCTTCATCTTTTAAATCACCCCAAAGATGCCGGTCCCATGCAGTTTGTTCTTTATATAAGGTATAGGTGGCCACAATTTCTCCACCTCTTTTAACAGAAAATGTCTCTTGATTTTGTATCGCCTGTTTTATTTCTTCATCATCTCCTCCCTCTGCTAGAAATCCCCACTGATCAACGTCATTCTCTTTTAGCCAATGAGCAACATCTTTTAAAAGATAAATGATCTGGTCTGCTTCATCACTTGTAGTAATAGATACCTGACATTTTCCATGGGAAGAATTTATGTTGTTTAGCAAGATACATCTCTCCATTCTAAGAATTTATATAGCAGCCACCTATACATAAATGAAAATTTTTTCTTTTCTAAATATACCCTATCAAAAAATAACCTGTTTTTGTATAATAAAGAAAAGTAATCGTCAGAAAATGAATAATAAAAAAGGAGGGGATGGTAATAAAGAAAAAACTCAAAAACCTTCTAGTTTCTTTATTATTCATTACTTTGCTTATTTATCATTATAATTTGCACCAAGAAAAAAGGATGTATGAAGAATACATTTCTATTGATATTTATAACGATATGAGCACACTTGTAGTATCAATTATTGAAAATGGTAAATTATATGAGAATATTTTGGAAGAAGAAGTCATTACTAGAGGTGATGCTGATAGGCTCAAATGGAATGCTTATAACATTTTGGAGTTCTCACAACACTATGGAAGTGTAGCTTCTCAATTTAATCGAATAAAAAGTGAGGTGTTCCATAATGAAACTGCAGAAAATGCAGCACAAATAGCTGATTTATTTTCTGAAATGAATGGAGATGAAGAAACCGACTTTGATAATATGGATGAAGTGACTTATGAGCTCAATGATGTAATGGAAGATAAAATTATGCAGCTAAAAGAACTGAATTCATTATGGGTAGATTCGGTATTTAAAAATGTTGCTGGTACTTCAGGTGATAAAGGAGAAATAGAATTTGATAGCGATGAATTTAGAAGTAATTATGAAGATAACAGTGTATCTGATAACTTTTGGGTTCATCTTATTCTTGATTTAGATGAAGATACACGAAATTTTTTAACTGTGAACGAATTAAATAGCATTGAGGAAGTAATAAAAAATTAATGTGTCTTGCATTAATTAGTGATTTCATTCTTCAAGTAATGAGAGTAAATATGAAATGAGGTGAAATATGACAAAGGATGAATTAACTAAAGCGATTGATTTACGGGAAAAAGGAAATATTAAGGAGTCTAACAAGCTACTAATGAAACTAGTGCATACTTTTTCCGATGATGCATCGGTTAATTATCAATGTGCCTGGAGTTTTGACTTAATGGGAGAAGAGAGAAAGGCAATGCCTTATTATGAAAAAGCAATCAAACGAGGATTACCTTCATACGAACTAGCAGGGGCTTTATTAGGGTTAGGCAGTACATATCGCACATTGGGAGACTATGAAAAGTCAAAAAGTACCTTTCATAAAGGAATGGAGCTATTTCCAAACAATAGAGCCATTCAAACGTTCTATGCCATGACTTTATACAATTTGAATGAGCATAGTAAAGCGATGGAGTTGCTATTGAAATGCCTAATAGAAACAACTACAGATGAAAAAATAATCAGTTACAAAAAAGCCATTGACTTTTATGCTGATAAGTTAGATGAAATTTGGGGTTAGCTAGTTCATAGATGATTGGCATTAGTGAAGCGATTAAATTAGCGTGAAGGGATGATATTAATGCATTTAAAAATTATCCATTCGATTAGGGCGAATAATTTTAATGACGAACATGTGATGCAAAAAATTAACGATATGTGGAAAAACGCATCACCCGAGTTATCAGAACATAAAGACAATATATACGGTTTATATCATGAATACGAATCTGATTATAAAGGGGATTATACATTAAGTGTTGCTATTGAAGGAACAAATGTATCTTCAATAAAAATTCCTAATTATACGACATATGAGGTATTTAAAGTAGAAACAGATTCGAAGCAAGGGATTTTTAATACATGGAGCGACATTTGGAACATGGAAAAAGAAGGTCAATTGGAACGAGCTTATACCTATGATTTTGAAAAATACAAACCAGATGGAGATATTGAAATTTATATCGCGGTTAAGGGGAAGTAACTTCTTAAACACACTAAAGAATCAGATTTATATTTAATTACCTAGCATTAGTAATTGTTGTAATAGGCTAACTTCAGGGGTGACAAATACCGTATGTCTTAAATAATAATAATATGTGTTCTAATTTGCAGATACGCACTATAGTTTGTAAAGTACTAGCCAAAATTAAAGATAAGGAGATAGATAATGAGAAAATACATAATGTTGACGGGAATATTGTTTATTTGTGCTTCCCTGTTAATAGCATGCAGTGATAATAAACAAGAACAAGTTGAATCTGTCGGGACTAATGAAAATACCGAGGTAGAAGATTCTGATCAGGAAGTTGAAAAAGAGGATAGTAACGATACAGACGATGAGAGTGTTGATAAGGATGAAGACCAAGAAATCGCAGGGAAAGTTATTGTAGATAAAGAGCAAAACCTGCTCAAGGTTGAGGTTGAAACAAATCTACTAGAAAATACACAGGTAGATGCTATGTTAAGAAAAGCCTATGGGGAAATCGACGTGCATACTTCGCAATTAGGTTGGGAAACCGCAGAGGTGGGAAGTGATGGAAATGTTTCTTTTGACTATCCCCTTGGTGATGATTTTTTTGAAAAATTTCATGGAGAAGATTTTGAGTTTATGATTAGCTTTGCTTCAAGCCAAGTATACGATCATTTAGTTGATGCCTATGGTGAAGAGGGAGAGGAGTTTTCAGGGCCTTTCGCTTATCAATTCAGCTCTAATTCTTTACAAGGAAAACAATTACTTGTGCCAATTTATTTAAGAGTTGGAGATGATCAAACGGAATATGTAATTGAAACTCCTGAAAGAAAGGAAGTACCAGATGATTATGGAGATACGGAAGTATGGGTAGATGTTGAAGTAGTTGATAATGACCATCGTTTTATTTATTTAGAAGGTGAAACGAACTTATTAGAAGGTACCATGATTGAAGGGAAGTATTATTCGGATGAAGAAGCAACCTTTTACGATGGATTTATTACAGAAAAGCATGTAGAGCCAGATGGTACATTCTTGCTACCTATAAAATATGATTCTATTACACAAGATGGTTATATTGAAATTAAAAGTGCTCCTATGCGGGATCATCGAACGGAAGAAGACATTTACGATACTTATGGTGATGACTTTGAAAACTTATCTGGTGATGTTGTGAAAGAGGTTGATGATCACCAAGAAGTATTATTGACCATTGATACAAAAGGGAAGGGTATAGACAATCCCGAAGATTCTTTTGTTACGGAAGATGATGGAGAATACAAGATTCAAGTACCAGATGATGTGTTATTTGACTTTGATAAAAGCAATTTAAAGACGGAAGCTAAAGATACTCTCAAAGATGTTATTGATATTTTAGAGGATTTAAATGATGGCACAGCTATTGAAATTAACGGCCATACTGATAATGAAGGGGAGACAGATTATAACCTTGGTTTATCAGAAGAACGGGCAGATGAAGTTGAAAAGTATCTCTCTAAAAATGGAAGTATCGATCATTTATCCATTGATATAAATGGTTATGGTGAAACAGACCCGATTGAATCGAATGAAACGGAAGAAGGCCGAGAGAGAAATCGACGTGTTGAAATCGTCATTGAAAACCTTGATTAAGATGAGACTAATCATAATTAGAGTTTTAAAAGGTTCAATTTTATAAAATAATCTAATTGTAAAAGGGAGCGTGATGAAGTTTATTTTTTTGATAATAAAAACTTCTCACTGGACACCAACTAATGGAATGGGAAGAAAACAAAGTCTGGGTTAAATCATACATTAGAGAAGGAGGGAACGGATATAAATCAAACTGTACTGATAAACAACAATAAAATTGAAGTACAATACAAAGGTGATAGTGGTCCTCTAATCGTTATTCTTACAGGAATGGGATGCCCTTTTGATGAGTGGTATAACATTATTGAAAACTTACGTCATAACAATAGAATATTAACGTTTCATCGGCGTGGGCTTGGTCAAAGTGAAATTGGGGGTAGAATACGTGGTACAGAATCAACCGTTCGAGATCTAGCTGAATTACTTAATCATTTTGAAATTGAAGAACCGATTTATATAGTAGGACATTCCTATGGTGGTTTATGTGCTCAACATTTTGCTAAAACATACCCTGATAGTATAGCCGGAGTAGTCTTGGTGGATTCTACCTCAGTTGAATTAAAAGTATTGGATGAGCTTGATCTGCCTGTCATAAATGAAGAAACAGATGAAGTCTGGATTGAAAAATGCTTAAATTACGCTACAAAAGATGAGGAGCAATTGCGGGAAATAATTAAGCCTTCGTTGAATGATAAACATCACCATTTTCCTGATAAAATTCAACAGAGAATACTTGACTTCCAAGTTAGTCCAACTTTATATAAAGCAATGGCATCGGAGATCAAGGAATGGAAAAATGATGCGGAAGTTATTAAGAGTTTAAAAGATTTCCCGGACGTTCCATTAGTCGTAATTGGACGTGATAAAGAGTTTACGATTAAATCAGAAATGAGCACAGGAGTACCTTTATGGGAATTAAGAAAATTTGAAGAGAAATGGGCAGAGTTAATTACTAACCAGGTAAAACTATCTACAAAGGGCGAGTTACTCATTGCGAGTAATTCTGGCCATTCTGTGTTCCTTGATCGACCTGACTTACTCATTGAATGTATACATAGAATTTCTAGAATATAGATATTCCATTCATGGGCTGCTGCGCTTGCTTAACAAGTAACTGCTTACACATTGTACAATAGGTCATTTAATAGCATGAAGTAGGTGAGAATATGAGACCAAAAAGCAAATGGATAGTCTTTATTTCAGCGTGTGTCATTCCCCTATTGTCATGGCTTTGGTATACGGATTTCTTCAATTCCCCTGAATTTATTGGAATCATTGAATCGATAGAAAATAATCATGCTATGGTTAAAATTGAAGAAGGAGATATTCTTAAATCAGGTGATAAGGCAAGCGTTGATCTTTCAGTTGCCCAAAACACAACCTTTCAAGTTGGAGATAAAATAAAGGTCAGATATGGTAACGTAGGGGAACGTTATCCGTTATACATAGAAACAAAATCTGTAAAATTAATTAATTGATGACAATTAAGAAATCTGGCTAATTAACGTAATTTGTTAATTTTACATATATTCACACCTAGACCAAAGATCTTTATTATTGTTCATGAATGTGCTATTTATTTTTTGGGGAGTAGAATATACGGGTATTTAATAGAAAAAATTATATAAAGAAGCGACACTGGTGCTGATCGCTTTCACAACACTCGTTGTAACGATTATAGACCAAGAAAAATAGACCTCCCTTAGTTTAGCAGCTAGATGAGGTCTATTCCTTATTCGCGCTGACCTCTCTTGAAGGGGGAGCGATTTATTGCTGACCAAAAATATTGACGTATCTTCGGTCTTTATTAGTTTATGTTCTTTTGTTGTCTCTATGTTTATTATAACATGAAAAAATAATATGCAAACAAAAAGTATGTGATGTTATATGTGTTTTCTTACAAAACAGCTATCAGACTGCTCCCAGCAGGGCTTTTAATAAAAGCACTTTGCAATATTAACTTCCGCAATATCAGCTAATACTAAAAGAGTGTTCTACAACAGAGTTCTGTCAGAAAAACCTTCGAATTATGGGATATAAAGTGCGTCCAACCACTTTACAATTTGAAAGTAATTGTTTCTTCAAATATTGTTGTAATTAGATTAGCATTATTTAAACACTTTATAAAATTGACAGCATAATTAAACAGTAATATACTTATGATAAGAAAAGGTACTAAGTAGCGCTAACTACTCAGTACCTGCAACAACAGACCGCATAAAGAGCGGCTGACCAATTTGATGTTTTTCTGTGAAGTAACCGTAATCCATTGATCCATGGGCGGTTACTTTTTCTTACTCAGAAAAACGACAACAGACACAATTAGAGAAAGTGTAGCAATTAGTGAAAGACTGAATTGCGCCACTATGCTTAATGCCTCGAATGTCGTCATCCTACCACCCCCTTTCTATAAAAAAGGGATGGCCAACCGCCCATTATACTTTTGTCATTGCTGTGTAAATATTATCATAAAGGCGAGGTAAATAACAGCATTTTGAAACAAACGTTCGCTTGATAAGTTTTAGATAAGTCCCTTACATTTTTAAGGTTTGGACTGGCGGTAGATTTCTAATCTAGTAATTCAATTTTTCTTGTTTCTTTTTCATAGCTTACCTCAACGTGTTTTGTTATTTCATCTATAAAATTTTCAGCACTTCCCCAGCCGGATGGAATTGCTAGATACTCTGAGTATAAACTATTAAAATACAATGACATACCTAACTTATCTTCATGTTTTAATAGAACAGGGCAATGAAAGTCACTATGAACTTTCTGAATTTTATTTATTCCCTCCTCTAACATATTTTTTTTAACATTGCGATGCTTTTCTATAGTTATTTGAGGATAGATTAACTCACCTATAACTACCTTTTTAACTTTATCCCATGGTATCAATGTCATTTCATTTCTATTGTTTCTATTGTATTCATTAAAGTATATTCCATTATCTGTGATCTCATAAATCATTATCTTTTCTTTTAAGTTAAAGGGTTCATTATTTTCACTATTTCGTACATAATTGATTTCTTTAACTAAACGTAAAACAGATATAATGCCACTGATAACAAGTGTTATTATTAGAATTGAAAATGACAAATTGGAATATGTTTTATATTCCTTACTTATGTGGTTTTCAAAATACATTGATATGAAGGCAAGTATAATAATAGAAACAGCGATGAACAAAATCTTCTTAATACCATTCCAACGAATAGAATTAATTCTTTTGTTTATTCCACTTTTTAACTGAACACGAGAAAATAATTTAGTGAAATAGTAGTCTTCTCCAGTACAATAAAATTTCATTTAATCATACCTCCTTTTGATAGCATGTTGTCTATGTAATTGGTAGCATCCATTTTATAATTATTCAATAGACTATTTAACTGTTAAAGGATGTTTAGGATGAAATTAAGATTTTACTGTATGCTATTATATATTTAAATTTTTAGTATGCTTTTTGTCATCAACCTCAAGTAGGCGTAATAATACAACTTTGCTTTTGTGCTTGTATCTATTTATATTCTATACCGTACAATAAATCTCCTGCATTGCCCAGATAATAATTATTTAAGAGAGGGTATGTGAAGCATTATTTTTAAATGAAAGTGTTAAAAGCACCATCGTGCCATTCCTTTTTTGATCAATTGAATATGATTGCTGAAACCTCCCTACTGATTGAAGTTTGTTTTATAAAAAACAGGTTGTGTTTATGTATTTAATTATACATTAGTCTTGAATCTCCAGTAACGTCATCTTTTATAATCAAATCCAGTTGTTCGATCAAAAGTAACAACAATAAGATTACGCTATTGGGGGTTAATTTTGTGAAAAAAGAAAGTTTGTTAAACAGGATATTGGCAAGTTTAATGCACTTTTTCTCGTTATTTCTTACTTTTATTTTGCCTATATTGTGTACTTAGGGGCAAAGGGGGGAAAGGGCATTTGGATTTAATTGTGGAAAAACTACCATCTTCAGAATCCTTTTCATTCCCTATTCCTTTCATGGAATATGAAGAAGAGTTTTTAAAAGAGGCTATGGAGATCTATCGGAGAGATAATTCTGGATTCAAGAAAAGGGAGTAAATTGTTCTGGATATAAGAGCCAAGTATAACTATTGATGTACTTCGTGTTGCCACAATCCTTAACATAAAGTGTTACGAATTGTTGGTAGAATTTGCTCTAGATCTTCTATATATTTAACTATATAAGGAGATGAACGATATGATTGGTATGAATATACGTGTATTACGCAAGAAGAATAAACTAAGTCAAGAGCAATTAGCGGAAAAGGTCGAAGTGTCACGGCAAACGATAGCAAAGTGGGAAAATGGAGAAGCGTTACCTGACATTTATAAATGCAAGCTGCTCGGAGATATTTTTCAAGTAACATTGGATCAATTGTCTCGTAATATGAGTGAAGAAGAGGTTCATCATCTCGCTCCCAAAGGGAAACAGTTTTTTGGTGTTGTCAAGGTTGGAGAACGTGGCCAGGTTGTGATTCCAAAACAGGCACGAGAAATGTATCGAATTCATGCAGGTGATAAGCTAGTTGTTTTAGGAGAAGATGAGACAAAAGGGATAGCTGTTTTAAAAAGTGAACACTTTTTAGAAATGGCAGATTTAATCCGAGAAACAGAAGTAGCGGAAGATGATGTTGAATGAGTAAAATCGCATTTTTTTCGATACCTGCTCATGGTCATACCAATCCAACCATTCCAGTGGTAGAGGAATTAGTAAAGAGAGGTCATCAGGTTTGGTATTATTCTTTCCTGGAATTCCAAGAAAAAATAAAAGCAGCTGGTGCTAGATTTATTGCTTGTGATGAATATTTGCCTCAAATATCACAAAAAGAATTGGACCGTAAGGCTGGTAAAGATTTTGCTGCATTAATTGAAATGGTCGCTGATACAACCATTGCTTTGGATAAAAAGGTGTGTAAGGAACTAAGGGAAATTAAGCCAGATTGTATTGTATCTGACTCTTTATGTTTTTGGGGAAAATTATTTGCCGAGAAATTAGAAATCCCATATATTTGTTCAACAACAACTTTTGCTTTTAATCAACATACGGCGAAACTGATGAAGCGGAGTGTGAAGGAAATATGGAAAATGATTGTAGGTATGCCTCGAATCAATAAAAGGATTAAAATGCTAAGGAATTATGGCTATGAGATAAAAAATTTCGTATCAATTGTTCAAAATGATAATGAAACGGACACCATTGTTTATACATCAAAAAAGTTCCAGCCAATGGCGGATACATTTTCTGAGCGATATGCTTTTGTTGGACCATCCATCAGAAAGCCCGCTTCCGCTCAAACTGATAAGAATGATAGAAACACAGTCTATATTTCCCTTGGTACTGTACTAAATCAAAACCGTCATTTCTACCAATACTGTATTAAAGCATTTGAAAATACAGATTATGATGTTCTGATGGCAGTTGGTAAAAAAACTGATATTCCCTACCTTGGAAACGTACCAGAAAATTTTACAGTGAAAAAGTTCGTGGACCAGATATCAGTATTACAGGCAGCAGATGTATTTATTACTCATAGTGGCATGAACAGTGTAAGTGAAAGCCTTTATTTTGGTGTTCCAATGGTTTTATTTCCACAACATAGTGAACAAAGAATGGTCGCTAATCGGGTTGACGAACTGGGTGCAGGATTAAAACTGAAAGGGAGTAAGCCAAAATATTTAAGAGTAGCAGTAGCGGAAGTGCTAAAGAATCGAACCTATAAGAAAAACGCACAGAAATTATCAAAAACCCTTCAGAATGCTGGTGGGGCGGTAAAAGCAGCTAATGTGATTTTAGCTAAAGTTGAAGGGAAAACTTAATGGGTTTATTATATGTTTTATCTTCCAATAAAAGAGCAGAATACTTAGGAATGGAATTAGAATACACTAAGAAATATTTGGTGGAATTGAAACATTAATTTTTATAAGAAAATCCAGGCAACAGAACAAACTTTTAAAAGAACGGAGGCTATTTATGTTAAGTCGTATCCTTCACCAATTTAAATTGAGTGTATTATCCATTAATGAAGTGGAAGATTCTCACAGTTCCACAGTCTATAAATGTGCTTTATCGAACGGTGAAAAAATATATTTAAAAATCCCATACACAAAATTGAAATATCAGCGAGAATTAGAGGCTTATGAAATTTTAGAGGGAAGAGTTTCTATACCGAGAATGTTGGATTATTGGTCTGGTGATGAGGACTGTCCTGGTGCCTTTTTATTATCTGAATTAAAAGGAACGCCACTAACACCTAAAGCTTCACCAAAGATTGCATTTCAAGTTGGTGTTCTCCATGCTTCAATGCATCAAATTCAGCCATCTGCTATGACAGAATTAACGGGGATAAAGAACGAGTTTCCGAATTGGTTTAAATTCATTGAACGCCAATTTTATAGTTTTGCTGAAGACGCTAGGGAAGTTTTGGATGAACGATTATACAAATTAGCCATTGAAAAATTTGAAATGATGAAACGACAGCTTCCACCTCCAGATGGTTCAAGTTTTGTCCATATGGATTTTCGTCCAGCAAATATTATTGTTGATGATAATGAAGTTGCAGGTGTGATTGACTTTGAAAGTGTACGATTCGGTTCAACAGATATAGATTTCACCAAATTGTATCGTGACTTTTTAAGATTTGATTTTAACTTGTATCATTCCTATCAAGAAGGATACAAAGGTATAAGACCATTGATTGACTTGGAAGTTGTATTGCCTTTTTATCTATTCACAGATGCTTTTAATAGTATTGGATGGTGCAAGCGTCGTGGGGTTGAAAAGCATGCTTTGTTTCTCGAAGAAAATATAATTAGGCTAAAAAACATATTGCTATAACACCCACTATCGACTGCTTTAAATCTTAAATATATCTCAAACTAAACACTTTACAAAATTGACAGCAAATTAAACAGTAATATACTTATAATAAGAAAAGGTACTAAGTAGCGCTAACTACTCAGTACCTGCAACAACAGACCGCATAAAGAGCAGATGACCAATTTGATGTTTTTTTGTGAAGTAACCGTAATCCCCATTAGTCCATGGGCGGTTACCTTTTCTTATTCAGAAAAACGACAACAGATACAATTAGAGAAAGTTTTTGTATAAAGAGCCTCACCAACAAAATAAAATGAACTTATTTTAGATACAAAAAACAAGAAAAAACTTATCAATGTACTAGAGTCTAGGTTTGAATAGTGAACAAAACCACTCCATTGATAGTGTTTTTTTAGTATTCAAAATTATATGCTATAATGTCAGATACAGCGTACAAGCGGGTGGCGGTTGAATCCCCTGTGGAGATTGGGGGGGTTGCCGATGACTGATTTTCAAATAGCACTATCAACTGGTATATTCATCTTAGCTTTTATCAACCTCGTGATCGTACTAATCGAAAAAATCAGTAAAAAATAAAAATCCACCCGTCTAACTTTGTGTCGAAGTAGAGGTGGATTTTCATTTGCCTTTTACTCCACAGAGACCGCTATACTTGCGGAAACGCAGTGTATGTTGAGAGTCGAATGTGTTGGTAGCACTTCGGCTCTTTTTATTATATGCCTTTTCATGTATATTATAACTTACACCATTAATAATGTAAATTATAACATAGCTATTACTAATATACCCCGTATCGTTAATTACTACACCACAAATCCATTTAATTCTGAACAATGCTAGAAGCCATTGAAAAACATGCTTTGTTTTTTGAAGAAAATTTAATAAGGCTGAAAGACATATTGCTATAGCCCCCACTTGATCATTACTCATATCGACTTCTTTAAATCTTAAATATATCTCTAATTCGAAATATATTTCTTGCATTTCCGTCATTTGAGTGGTAAAGTGATAATAACGAAATGAGGTGATAAACAATATGAAAAATAATACTCGCGGATCATTAATTTGGTTGAGAATCACCCGCTTTACACATCAAAGTAACTTGCTATCTAATGAATTTTTAAAACAATATGATTTAACAACTGCACAATTTGACGTTTTAATGCAAATTTCGAATTTCGAACCATTGACTCAAGGAGAACTTGCAAAAAAAGTCACCGTTACCCAAGGTGGCATTTCAAGAATGCTTGCTCGATTGGAGAAAGAAGGGCTAATTAAGCGCCAACAGGAATGGAAAACAAAAACCATTTCTTTAACGAATAAAGGGAGACAAAAGTTAGACAATGCATTTGATGCACAACTTGCATTTCAATCGTCTTTTTTTGAGGATTGTTTATCCAAGGAGGAACAAAAAACATTATTATCACTTATGTCACGAGTACAAAAACATAGTGAAAAGAAACATTTGTGAGATGATTATTTTTTTGCCTAGTCACTTGACTAGTAAAATGATTAAAAGGAGGATGAAAGATGTATACTATTTCAGGACATCATCATATTTCAATGATTACTAAAAATGCCAATCATAATAATTTCTTTTATCGTTCCATTCTAGGTTTACGTCGAGTTAAAATGACCGTAAATCAAGATGATCCATCGATGTATCATTTGTTTTATGGGGATCTGACTGGCAGTCCAGGAACTGAATTATCATTTTTTGAAATGCCAGCAGTTGGTCGAACACACCATGGCACCAATGCAATTACCCAGATTGGTTTACTTGTACCATCTGAAGAAAGTTTAAGGTATTGGAAAAATAGATTTGAACACTATGAAGTTAAACATGGAGAAGTCACGACATATGCCAATCGTCCAGCTTTACACTTTGAAGATGAAGACGGACTACGTATGGTACTTCTTGTTTCACATGGTGAAAAGGTAACTCATTGGGAATCTTGGGACCAGTCGCCAGTTCCAGTTGAACATCAAATACAAGGAATGGGCTCTGTAGAAATAACCGTGCGCCGTTTAGACAAGCTCTCACGCACATTAACAGAGATGTTTGGCTATAAAGAAGTGTCACGGACAGACAAAGAAGCTATTTTTCAATCAATAAAAGGGGAAGTGTTTGGTGAAATTATTGTGAAATCACAGGATGGTTCTAGAGAGAGACCTGGCCGTGGGAGCATTCATCACTTGGCTATTCGAGCGAAAGATGCAGATGAGCTAGCCTATTGGGATGAACAAGTACGTCAAAGAGGTTTTCGTTCTTCAGGTATAATAGATCGCTTTTATTTCAAAAGTTTATATTTCCGTGAATCCAATGGTATTTTATTTGAAATTGCGACAGATGGCCCGGGATTCACAATCGATGGCGATATAGAAACTCTTGGAGAAGAGTTGAATTTACCACCATTTCTAGAAGAACGTCGTGAAGAAATTAAAGCAAATTTACAACCTATAGAGGAGGTTTAATTATGGAACAATATCGTATCAATCCAGCAGAAGGAATGGAATTTGGTCTGTATTCTTTAGGGGACCATATCATGAATCCATTAACAGGAAAACGTATTTCAGCACAAGAAAGAATCGGAGAGTTTATTGAAATGAGTAAGCTAGCTGAACAAGCTGGTATTGATGTTTTCAGTGTTGGTGAAAGTCATCAAACATATTTTACGTCACAAGCCCACTCTGTTATTCTCGGAGCCATTGCTCAAGCGACAAAGAAAATAAAAATTTCAAGTTCAGCGACAGTACTAAGTGTTTTAGACCCTGTACGTGTTTATGAAGATTTTGCCACCATTGATTTAATTTCAAATGGACGTGCAGAAATAGTTGCTGGTCGTGGTTCACGTGTTGGAGCTCATCAATTATTTGGTGTTGATCTACAGGACTACGAAGAAATTTATGAAGAAAAATTAGAGCTGCTTAAACAGATTAATGAAAATGACCGTGTTACATGGCAAGGTAACTTCCGTGCCCCATTAGAAAATGCAGAAATTTTACCACGACCCCTAAATGGCTCGCTTCCAATATGGCGTGCTGTTGGAGGGCCACCTGCAAGTGCAATTAAAGCTGGAGCTATGGGAATTCCAATGATGCTAACTACATTAGGTGGCCCTGCTATGAACTTCAAACCTTCTGTACTTGCATATCGTAGAATGGCAGAACAAAATGGATTCGATCCAAACAGTTTACCGATTGCAACAACAAGTTTGTTTTATGTAGCCGATACAGAAAAAGAAGCATTAAAAGGCATGTATCCCCATATCAATACTGGATTTCAAGCAATTCGCGGGGGAGGATATCCAAAACAACAATTTGCACAAGCAACAGATTATCGTGACGCACTTATGGTAGGCGATAAAGAACAAATTATTGAAAAGATATTATATCAACATGAACTTTTTGGAATGCAACGATTTATCGCGCAGATTGATTTTGGTGGCGTTCCTTTTGATAAAATTATGAAAAACATTGAAATAATTGGGAACGATATTATACCAGCTGTCAAAAAACATACAGCTGTGAAGTAGGAGGAAAGGCTAATATGAAAATCGTAGCATTATCTGGTTCTATCGTTGGTTCAAAGACAAAAACAGCAATGCTTAAAACGGTAGAAATTTTTTCACAGAAATATCCGCAACATGAAGTGACATTATTAGACTTAGCTGATTATACATTGGAATTCAGTGACGGTCGCAACTACTTTGAATATGAAGGGGATACGAAATATGTTACAGAGACCATAATGGCTGCAGATGCTATTATTATTGGAACCCCAACATTTCAAGCATCGATTCCGGCAACCTTGAAAAATATATTTGACTTACTGCCAGTCAATGCTTTTCGTGATAAAGTTGTTAGTACTGTGGCAACTGCAGGTACTTCGAAGCATTATTTAATGGTGGAACAACAATTAAACCCAATTTTGGCGTATATGAAAGCACACATCGTTCCAACATATGTATTTATTGAAGAAAAAGACTTCTTACGTCAGGAAATTGTGAATGATGATATTCTATTTCGCTTGGAACGCTTAGCAGAAGATACAGTATTAACCGTTGAGGCTTTTGAAGCTATTCGTCAGAAGCGAGATGAGGCATATGATTTTTAAAAAGAAAAAATTGTAGATGTTAAAGTTCCTATGTAGGTTAATGGTTAAAACTGGATAAATATCTCGAGCTCGAAATATTTATCTAGATTTTTGGATTAATATCTCTAATTAGAGAATTACTATTTAATTATATGTGAAGGAGAGTAAGATTAATGATATTATCAATTATTTTACAGGTTATCTTGGGTTTAGGGTTTCTGATGTTCGGTTATCAAAAGTTCACATCAGAAGATATGAAAAAAGGGTTTGAATACTTTGGTTATGGTGATGGTTTCCGTTTGTTTACGGGTTCTGTTGAAATACTTTCAGCAATCATCATTATTATAGGGATTTGGATTCAGCCCTTAGCAATAATCGGTAGTATCATGATCGTTGTAACAATGCTTGGTGCTATTATGACACATGTGAAAATTAAAGATGAATTTAAGAATATGTTAATGCCAATTATTTTATTAATACTGGCAGCAATTGTTTTAGTAATAAGATTGTCTATGTAATTTGACTATTAAGTAAGGGAGCGCCTTTCCGGAAGTGGGATGGCGCTCTTTTTGTTGTGTAGACTTATCCGAAGTCACCATTAATATAGTCACTCGTTCGTTTATCCACTGGGTTGGAAAAAATTAAGTTAGTTTGATCATATTCGATAACTTCGCCGTGTAAGAAAAAGGCTGTTTTATCGGAAATTCGTGCAGCCTGCTGCATATTGTGTGTCACGATAACAATCGAATACTCTTTCTTAAGGTCTTTAATTAATTCTTCAATTTGCAAGGTGGAATTTGGATCAAGGGCTGAAGTTGGTTCATCCATTAATATGACATCTGGATTTATAGCTAAACAGCGGGCAATACATAAACGTTGTTGCTGGCCACCAGAAAGATCGTAGGCATTCTGTTTAAGACGATCTTTTACGTCATCCCATAAATAAGCACGTCGTAAACTATGTTCGACAATCTCATTTAATATTTTCTTGTTACGAATCCCGTGGATTTTTGGCCCATAGGCAATGTTTTCATAAATTGATTTTGGAAATGGGTTAGGTTTCTGGAAAACCATTCCTACCTGCGTTCTTAATTCCTCAACACTAAATGACTTACTTAATATATTCTTTCCACTGTAGGTGATGTCTCCTGTTATGCGAACACCTGGGACAAGTTCAACCATGCGATTTAGTGTCTTCAAAAAACTTGATTTACCACAACCTGACGGACCAATAATAGCTGTTACTTCTTGGTGTCCTATTGAAAGATTAATGTTTTTTAAGGCATGCACGTCATCATACCAAAGATTTAAATTGTTCGTTTGATAGACAATCTTTTGTTTTGGTTTAAATTTGGCTAAAGTAAGTTTTTGATGGTGGTTGCTTACATTCTTATCTTTATTCATTATGACAGTACTCATGACATTCACTCCTAATATTTTTTTTGAAACTTATTTCGAATAAAGATCGCTGTTGCGTTCAGAAAAAATAGAAAGAATAATAATGTGATAATTGTTGCCGCAGCTAGATTCGCATATTCAGCGGTGAGCGATGAATCTAGTGTCCAATAATAAATTTGCATGGGCAGGACAGTGAATTTATCTAAAATACCTCCCGGAAAGGGTAGGAGTAAAGCAGGAATACCAAGGACGACAAGTGGTGCTGTTTCTCCAATAGCTCGAGATAATGCTAAAATAGCACCTGTTAAAATTCCGGGGAGAGCAGCAGGTAGAATAACGTTACGAATCGTTTGCCACTTGGTTGCGCCTAGTCCATAAGATGCCTCGCTTAAATGAGTTGGCACTGCACGTATTGCTTCTTGACTTGCAATGACGACAATGGGTAAGACGAGGAGAGACATTGTCAAGCCACCAGCCAACACAACATTTCCTAATTGAAGTAACCGAACAAAAATCGTTAAACCTAAAATGCCATATACAATTGAGGGCACTCCAGCTAAGTTGGAGATATTTGTTTGAATAATAGATTTAAACTTTCCTTTTTTCATATAAAGCTCTATATATATAGCAGTACAGACACCAATAAACATTGTAATTGGGGCAACCACAACCATTAGCCAAAATGTGCCGAGAACTGCTCCGAATATACCTGCCTTATCGACTTGAGTTGATAACTTCCCGGTGAGGAAATCCATGTTAATCCAACCAATTCCCTGACTTATTATCCGAGCAATCAAAATTAATAAAACAACTAAACCGAATGAAGTGGCTAGGAAAAACAGACCCCTGGCAAAGCCATTCATCCATCGGCGAGTGTTTATTTTTTTCATAATGATTGATTTGTCAATATAGTCCATTTTAATATTCCTCCCTAAAACGTTTAGAGATGTATCTTGCAAATAGATTCATGAGTAGGGTGAATATAAATAGCGTCATCGCTACAGCATATAAGCTATAATAGATTGTTGATCCGGCCGCTGCATCTCCACTAGTAACTTCGACAATATAAGCGGTCATTGTTTGCATTGACTGTGTGATATCAAAAGTTAATTGTTTCGAACTTCCACTTGCAATCGTTACTATCATGGTTTCACCAATGGCACGAGAAATAGCTAAAACGAAAGAAGAAATAATACCGGACAAAGCAGCTGGAATAACAACACGTAATGTAACTTCCAATTTGGTTGCACCTAGCGCTAATGCCCCTTCACGGATAGAATTCGGTACGGAATGCATGGCATCTTCAGATAAGGATGCGATCATAGGAATAATCATAATACCCATTACGATGCCAGGGCTAAGAATGTTTGTTGTCTCTAGTCCTGGGACAAACATTTTTAATAACGGTGTAACGAATGTAAAGGCAAAAAATCCATATACAATCGTTGGAATTCCTGCGAGTATTTCCAGCAATGGTTTCATTATTTTTCTTAAGTTATCAGATGCGTACTCACTTAGAAATATTGCTGACATTAAACCGATTGGAGCTGCTACAATCATTGCTATGAGACTAGAATACAAGGTGCCAATGACTAACGGTAAGATTCCAAATTCAGGATTTTGACTTAATGGTTTTAATTTCGTTCCCGAAAAGAAATCTAGTAGAGGCACTTGTTTGAAAAACGATACTGTTTCAGTTAGCAAGGTAAAGACGATAAAGCATGTAGTTAAAATTGAAATGGCTGTAACTATTTTTAGAAAGTGGGGAACCATCTTTTCTATATACTGTGATATAGTTTTTGACTTTTTTCGTTCATTGATTAAATCGCGAACATTAAGGGTTTTATCCTTTTTTATGTTGTTATTTAACTCCATGACAGCACACTCCTTTGAATGAGTTTTGAATAATTAAGTCTAATTTTCTTGTTTCAACTCATCCAAAAATTGTACATACTCAGTAATCTCATCTTCCGGTAATGGCGCAAATCCTGTTTCGCTGGCAAAATTGTTGATGTTATTTACGACAAATTTTGCATAGTCCAATACTTGTGGCTTTTCTTTTGCATGTTGAATATTTAAATAAGTAAATACTGGTCTTGTAAATGGTGCATAATCTCCATCTTCTGCAATCGTATCAAGTGATGGTTCAACTGGCCCATCACCAAAATCAACATTGACAGCTTTTAACGTATCTTGGTTACTTGCGTAATATCCGTAACCGAAAAAGGCTATACCATTAATATCTTCTGAAATGAGATTAACGAGTGTAGAATACTCTTGTTGCAAATTCGTCGTGCTTACTAAATCCTTTTCTTCAAGAATGTTTTCCCAAAAGAATTCATAGGTTCCATGGTTTTCATTTGGACCATAGGGTTGGATTTTTTCATCTGGAAAATCTGGATCAAGATCTGACCATTTTGATATATCGCTGTCCGCTTTAAAAATGCTAATAATTTGATCCTTGGTTAATTCAGTGGCCCAATCATTATCTGGGTGAATAACAAATGTTAAACCATCTAATGCAACTTTGAATTCTTTTGTTTCAATATTAAGTGTATCTGCATTCTCGATTTCTTCTTCTTTGATTTCACGTGAAGCATTATTAAAATCAGATCCGTTTTCTGTTAAGAATTTTTTAAATCCAGCACTTGTTCCCGCTCTACTCACTTCAATTGATACATTTTCTTGTTCGGTTAACATGTATTCTTCAGCTAATTGAGCCATTAAGGGATAAACTGTTCCAGATCCATCAATCACAATACTTCCGTCTAATTCAGCTGCTTGACTACTATCACTTTTGCTCGCCTCTTCTGAATTCGAGTTACACGCAACACTTACAACCACAGTTAGAATTAACATAAAGAAAGCTAGATACTTTTTGGTGTTCATTAATTTTCCCCCTTAAAATAATTTGCCTTTCAATTCCTATAATAAATAGAAGTTGTTACTCCAATGTGAAAACGATGTAAAATAGTTGTAAATTCTCAGTTTACTTTGTAAATTTTCGTTTACAATCGGCTAATGGCATTCACATATACATACTATTGCGGTAGAATTATGGTAAAAAGGAATCGTCAATTAAAGGAGATGGAAATATGAGTACGAAAATACTTATCGTTGAAGATGAAAAGTCCATTGTCACTTTATTAGCGTATAATTTGAAGCAAGCAGGCTTTATGACAGATGTGGCCTATGATGGAATTGAAGCCATACAAAAGGCCGAGGGAAATGACTATGATTTAATTCTTTTAGATATAATGATTCCTGAAATTGACGGTTTAGAAGTTTGTAAGCACCTGCGCAGTAACAAAATTGATACACCAATATTGATATTGACTGCAAGAGATGATGAAACTGATAAAGTTTTAGGTCTAGAATTGGGTGCAGATGATTATATAACAAAGCCATTCAGTATAAGGGAAATCCAAGCAAGGATTAAAGCAATATTAAGGAGAGCAAATAAAGCGGATGAGAAAGTGTATGAAACTATTAAAATTGGAGATCTAATTATTTATATAGATAAACATGAGGCGATGCTTGAGGCCAAGAAACTCACCTTTACTCGAATGGAGTTTGAGTTATTAGTCTATCTTGCAAAACATAAAGGGATGGTATTATCAAGGGATCAACTTTTGGATCATGTGTGGAATTATGAGTTTTCAGGAGAAACAAGAATTGTCGATGTCCACATTAGCCGTTTGCGAGAAAAAATCGAACCGGATACCAAAAAACCTATTTACATTAAGACCATTCACGGGCTTGGCTACAAGTTGGAGGAACCAAGGGGGACATAGGGACAGGCACGCTGTCCCAGTAAAACTGGGACGCAGTGCCTGTCCCCTTGTCCCGTTAGGAAGGTTGTCATTTTAACAAATGAATTATAATTAGAAAGGTGATAAAGCGTGATTGAAATTAAAAGGGGATTGCCGAAGCATGTGGAAGGTATTTCAAGGGTTTGTTCTGAAGGTTGCTTAGATACATATAAAGGCATTAGAAGTTACGAAAATATACTAAGGAATAATAAAGTCTTTTATAATCATGACCGTATATTAGCTGAACTGGAAGAAAAGGATGGTTGGGACGGTTATTTTGTTGCACTGGATGAGGGAATAGTTGTTGGAGCAATTGGTGGAGGAATGACTGGCCAACATAGAAGTGAGGTTTTTGTACTATACTTAGATCCTGCACGCCGTGGTGAAGGAATAGGTACCCAGCTTCTTAATTACCTAACAGATGTCCAAAAGGAAAAAGGATCAACAGAACAATGGGTGTCTGTCCAAAAAGGAAATAATAAAGGGATTCCATTTTATGAAGCCAGAGGTTTTGTAAAAGACACTGAAAGCTTGGCCTATTCAAACGCACCTGGTGAAGAATATATATCATTACGGTATGTACGGAAGGTCGGGACATAGGGACAGGTGCACTGTCCCAGTTTTATTGGGACGCAGTGCCCGTCCCCATGTCCCCATGGAGAGAATCAAGGTATAGAAAATTTAAATGTTAAACAGAATTGAGTGCGATTCAATAATAAGAATCAGCACTCTTTTTTAAAAGGAAAGTATGGGGTTTCTTATCCAGTCTATCAATATTTAGAATTTTCATTTATAATAGATTATAAAAATAAAAAGAAGGAAGTTTTATTTTGAAAGATCAAATTGACGAGCTTACATTACTACTATTATATTTAACTTCATTTTCAGATGATTATGGTTTAGGAGAAGCCCCAAGAAGTTGGAAGGGATATCCTTTCGAGTAGTTAGATGAATTAAGAGACAAGCAATATATTACTGGAAGCAACCGGGCGAAGTCAGTCTTTTTTACCAAGGAAGGAATTGAGAAAGCACAAGAACTTGTGAAGAAATATCGGATTGAAGACTAGATGTGAAACATTCCTTGATATCTGATAAAAAGTAGGGATTGCTGAATTTCTTTTGGATAAGGTGGTCGAATATGCTCAAGGACTCATGGTTTACAGTGCAAAAAATAGACGATAGTACTTTTGCTATCAGTGAGTTCGGACACTGGGAGAAAGTGCATTCTTTTTTGTTACTGGGTAAAGACAAAGCGATTTTAATTGATACAGGGTTAGGAATCGATAATATCAAAAGAATGACAGATCAATTAACGCAACTACCAATTGATGTTATAACAACTCATGTTCATGTTGATCACATAGGATGTCATGGAGAATTTGAGAGGATTTATGTACATGAAAAAGATAAGGATTGGTTGGTAAATGGGATTCAAGGTTTGTCCATCAAACAAATATGTAAAGACATAGGCAGGGATATAACATTGCCTATTCCAGATACATTTAATCCTAATACATATCGGCCGTTTCAAGGAAAGCCAGCAGGAATACTAAACGATGGGGATGTAATCGACTTAGGAAACAGGCGGTTAATTATCTATCATACGCCAGGGCATTCTCCTGGCCATATCTCTGTTTTTGACGAAACAAACGGTTATTTATTTACGGGAGATTTACTTTATGATGAAACGTCCATCTATGCTTTTTATCCTTCAACAAGTCCAGTTGATTTAGTGAATTCCTTGGAAAAAATCTCTGAAATAGAAGATGTCTCAATGGTTTTCGGTTCACATAATACTCTCGGACTAAAACCAATAATTTTGAAAGAAGTTAAAGTAGCGGTCGAGTATTTAAGAGAAAATAACCTTACTCAATTTGGAACGGGTGTTCATGATTTTAATGGATTTAGTGTACAGTTTTAGAAGTGTTTAGCTATCTAGTAAACTTCTCCAAAATTAGATTGAAAGGGTGTTCTTATGAGAAATTTAACTAAACATGCAAAGAAAGTGCAAGAGATAATTTACGATAAAGGTTACACGAATAAAGTGGTCGAGTTGCCTGACAGTACTCGTACGGCTAAAGAAGCGGCTAGCGCGATAGGATGTGATGTGGCGCAAATTGCCAAATCCATTGTTTTTCGATTGATGGAATCGAATAAACCGTTACTTGTCATAGCCAGTGGAGCAAACCGAATTGATGAAAAACAAATTAAGAAACATTTAGATGATAAGTTAGGAAAGGCCAACGCAGACTTTGTGCGTGAACATACAGGGTACGTCATTGGAGGGGTTCCACCTTTAGGACATACTGAGCCAATTCAAACCTATATTGATGAGGATATTTTTCAATTCAAAGATATATGGGCTGCGGCTGGTCATCCAAAAGCAGTCGTTCAGCTAACACCTGATGAGTTAATCGAAATGACTGAAGGTACGGTGGTTGCTGTTAAATAAGAATTTATTTCTAAAAATATATTATTTTATTGGATTTGAACCATACTTATGGATATAGCCAATTTTTCACATTTTAAATATCAGAGTCGACATCAATAATCTATGGGATGGGAGCTATCTGGAGGGTTAACGATGCAATTTACCATTCAAAAGTATAAAAATAAAGACGAGGAGCAATTAAAACACTTACTTCATTTGTGTTTTGAGGATGAAACTTTGTTGAGTGTTTTAAATAGTACTCATTTAAAGTTTGCCTACGTTGCTATTTTTGGAAATAAATTGGTAGGATCAACGTTTGCTTGGACAAGTCGTATGCATCCTTATTGTAAGTATTTGCGGGTCTTGGTTCATCCACTTTATCGTAGGTTAGATATTGCAGAGAAGTTGTTATCAATGGTTGAAAAATCGAGAAATTCAACTTTGCAAACTTCAACATGGGAAACATCGAATCGTTTAAAGAGACTTTATATGTCTAATAACTTCAAAGAAATCAGAAGAACGTACATGCCACATTTAAAATTGGTTGATGTTCAAAATGATTTACCATATAAAAATGAAAAACAGGAAATAAAGTCTTTAACAGAAATTCTATCAAATGTCACTTTACTGGAAAAACTAATATTTTTGGTGAAAAGAAATTATGAACAAACACACGCGGTAAATCCCGTTAAAGAGCTGACTGTAGAAAAATGGAAAGCTTTGATTCTATGTGATGATCTCCTAATAGATGGAAGTTTCGTTTATTTGGATAAGGGTGAAAGGAATATTATAGCTTATTCATTTCTACATAAATCCAATACAAAAAACACTTTAGAATTAGGCTGGTGTGGAGCAATTGATATGGAAACCAAGGATCTAATTCCTAGATTAATAGTCTATCAGATAAATTATGCGAGGAAACGTAATATTCAAGTGATAAGCGGCGAGTTTGATACAACGGATGACTATGCTATGGAGGTTCTGAATAGTTTTCCATTTGCTCCTTGTCCTAGTTGGATTACTTATCAAAAGGTGGGCGAAGAAGAGATAAATATTAGAGCAAAAGATTAAAAGAACAGTAGGGTGACTTTAAATGAATCCAATAATTGAAAAGGCTAAAGACTTGGAGGAATTATCACTATTTTTATCCAATATGAACCAACGAAAGGAATCACATATCGGTTTTTGTGGCGAAATAGCTCATGATATTAAACGAACATTAACGGAAGAGTTTGTTAATGAGGGCGGTGATGTTAATTTCTTAATTGCCCGAAATGAACTTGGAGAAGTTATATCTGCTATGGGCCTTGATGTGGATGAATCCGTTGCTGAAGTTTGGGGACCATTCAGTCAATTTTCATCAAATGAATTGCAGTTAAAAATATGGGAACAGTTGATCAAGGAGAATCCAGACGTAGAAGATTATTATTTTTTTATTAATAATGAAAATACACAACAGCAACAATTCATGGATGAAATAATGGCAGAAAAGACTGGTGAGCATCTAATCATCGTTATGAAGAAGAAAAGCTTTAATCAAGTAACTGACAGGAGAAGTACTGCTTTTGTACCAAGTGATTTTAAAGACTTTGAGATATTGCACAACGAAACTTTTCCGAACACGTACTATAATGCAAAAACGATTATAGAGCGGTTGGGTAATGGAAACACGTTAAAAGTATTAAAAAATGAATCAAATAAATTACAAGGATACGCTTACTTTGAAGTTGATACAGAATTTGGAGAGGCATCGTTGGAATACCTTAGTGTTTCAAAAGGGGCTCAAAATCAAGGCTTAGGAACAAAACTTTTAAAAGAAGTATTAGCAGAAATGTTTACGTATCCCCAAATTAATGAAATAAGACTAACGGTTGAGAATACTAATAGTCGAGCCAATCATATGTATAGAAAAGCGGGATTTAAACCACAGGATAGCTTATTCAGTTATCATTTTAAAGTTGGGGGATAAAAAATGAATAAAATTCTGTTGCATATAGAAGGATTCTCCATTCTAGCTTTAAGTGTATATTGGTATGGTTATCATCAATTCAGCTGGGTATTGTTTTTTGTGTTTTTATTAGCACCAGACTTATCAGCACTTGGTTATTTAATAAATAATAGGGTTGGGGCGATTATTTATAACGTCTTTCACACTTATAGTATACCTATTGGTGTAATTGTCCTTGGAGAAGTACAATCTAATTCAGTCGTGTTAATCATTGGTCTAATCTGGCTAGCACATATAGGCATGGACAGGATGGTTGGCTATGGATTAAAATATCCATCAGCCTTCAAAGACAACCACTTGAGTCGCGTTTAGTTTAGTGTAAATGTTGATTACAGAAGAACTAAATGTCAGATATACATGGAAACTGCTCTGCCCTTAACGCTGTGTTTTTTGACATCGATGAAAGAAGTTAATAAAAAAGACAACAAATTTTTTCAAGACATCTTTGTGAAAATTGAATAAATTAATGTGTTTTTTGTTATATCACACCCTTTGTTATAATTTATTTATTTGGTGAACTTAACTTGTATAGGTTTTTCTAACATTTCAATATCCTCATCTGTTAAAGGTTGCGCTTGGAAGACTTCTAACAGATTAGAGGATATTATTTTTGCTGTTTTTTGGCACCTTATATTTACAACAATGCAGTATTTTTCCAAATCTTGTTTTTCTAGCAGTTCCTTGATCATGTAAGTCCTGATTTCCTGTAGTTCTTCCGGAGCCAATCTGGAAAGTAAATAATTGATTGTATCGCAATGAGGCAAATGAGGCATTTCTTTTAGGATCTTTTTGTGTCAATTATCTCGAAAAACTGAAGAATATTTTACTGCAATTAAAAAACTTAAAATAAAGTAATATTAATTGTAGCCTTTAAAATATGTATGTGTTAAAATCTGTAATAATTTGTATAAGAATGTACTTCCAAAATATGAATAATAAAGGAGATTGCAAATGGACTATGTAAAACCATATGAAGCAGTAAACTCAATTGCTGTAGCAGGAAAAAGTAAAACTGGTCTTTCAGTAAAAGTTATTTTAATAGGTGCTATTTTATCAGGAGCAATATTAGGATTCGCGACCACATTAGCTTTATCAGCGGCATCACAAACAGGTTTAGATATAGTTGGAGCTGTTGTCTTTCCGGCGGGTTTTGTAATGATATTGTTATTAAATCTTGAACTTGTCACTGGATCTTTTGCGATTATTCCAATTGCTTACTTTAGAAGTAAAACAACAATGAGATTAATGATTCGAAATCTATCTCTAGCTTTTATTGGAAATCTACTTGGAGGATTACTATACGCTGTTTTATTCAGTATTTCTGTGACTCACTTTGGAAATATCTCTCAATCACTATTAATCGATAAAATTATCTCAGTAGCTGAAAGTAAAACAATAGCTTATCAAGCAATAGGAACAGGTGGAATGATTACAGTCATTGTAAAGGCGGTGCTTTGTAACTGGATGGTAGCAATGGGGGCGGTTATGTCGTTTATGTCTCAATCAACTATTGGAAAAATTGCTGGCATGTGGCTTCCTGTGCTTATCTTTTTTGCTCAAGGCTTTGAACACGCCGTTGTCAATATGTCTATTATTCCATTAGGAATGCTCATTGGTGCAGATATTAGCTTTGCTGATTGGTGGGTATGGAATCAGTTACCAGTGACGATTGGTAATTTTATAGGAGCTATCCTATTTGTCGCAATAGCTTTGCATTTAATAACAAAAAAATCAAGTGAAGTTTAATTTTGCTCAACCTTGTTCAACGTTTCACAAATTTGTCATTTAATCTTCTTACCACCTTTAATTTAATATGTTATTCTAAAGGTAGTTCACAATCTTGTAATTATTGGAAGGGGAGAGGAGTAGCATTATGAAACGTTTTATAGGTATTGTAGGGACAAATTCAGATAATTCCACTAATCGGATGTTATTAAAGTTTATACAAAAACATTTTAAGGAAAAAGTAGCGATTGAAATCTGTGAAATAAAGGATTTACCTATTTTTAATAAACCAAAAGATCAGAAAGCACCTGAAGAAGTACAAAGAATCGCAAATAAAATTGTTGAAGCGGATGGGGTGATTATAAGCACCCCAGAATATAACCACTCTATACCAGCAATCTTAAAATGTGCCTTCGAGTGGTTTACCTTTACAACAAGACCGTTTGTGGATAAACCGGTTATGATAACAGGTGCTTCGTACGGGACATTAGGGTCATCACGTGCACAAATACATTTACGACAAATACTAGATTCACCTGAAGTCAAAGCACGAATTATGCCTAGCTCCGAATTTTTATTAGGTCATTCACTACAAGCTTTTGACGAGAATGGCAACTTAAAGGATGAAAATAAAATAAACGAGCTTAATGAAATAATGGATGAATTTGTACAATTTGTAGATATTACGAATCAATTAGTTGGTAGTACATATTCCCGTAATAAAGATATAAATTATTTTTCATGGAGAGATAAGTGATTAAATAGGAGGTCATAATATGAAGTTTGTTGGAATTGTCGGAACGAATACTGAAGATTCATATAACAGGGTATTATTAAATTTTATGGCTAGACATTTTAAAAAAACTATTGATATTGAAGTGTTAGATATAAATGACATACCTATGTTTAATCAATCAAATGATCAAACAAATAGTGAACCTATTCAATACTTAAATAAAAAAATTACAAGTGCAGATGGTGTTATTATTGCGACACCTGAATATAATCACTCTATACCAGCTGCACTTCAAAGTGTGATTGAGTGGCTATCATTTAGAATTCATCCTTTTGACGGAAAGCCAGTTACGATTGTAGGTGCATCTTATGATGTTCAAGGTTCTTCACGAGCACAGTTACATTTAAGACAAGTACTAGATGCCCCTGGTGTTAATGCAACGGTGATGCCGGGTAATGAGTTCTTGTTAGGTGAAGTGCATAAAGCGTTTGATGAAAAAGAAAACATTAAGGATTCTAAAACAGTCGAATTTTTAGAGAGTAATGTCAAAAAATTTGTGCGTTTTGTGAATGTGATAAACCGTACAGAATCATCTAAAGATCTCGAGGATATGTCTGATAGTGAAGACTTATATGCTACTGGTGCGATTGATACAACAATTAAAGATGTTGATATGTCTGCAGATGATTGGGTAGAACAAGCAGCAGAAAAAGTGGGTGCTGTAGAAGGAGATGCCTACGTTAAATTAGATCGGGGTGTACTAACAGTCAATCAATTAAACCACTTCTTAAAATCAATGCCGATGGAATTAACTTATGCTGACAGTAATAATCAATTTTTATATTATAATCGCATGTATGAAGCTGAGGATATGCTAGCTTCTCGGTCACCTAATCAAGTGGGTAGTCCACTTGCAAACTGTCACCCGGAAAGAACTTATACAGGTGTTGCTTGGGTCATTCAGCAACTACGTACTGGCAAGCAAGATAGGGTAACCGTGAGAGTACCAACACATGGTCCTGATAAATTCGTCGTCCATAACTATCAAGCAATTCGAGATGAAGATGGAAACTATCTTGGAATTAATGAATATGTACAAGATATTCAGCCAATTATTGATTGGTATTTAAAACAAACTGGACAAGAATTAACGGGTGGTAACGTAGATGCTGGGTCAGGGGCGACTGATAATGTTGATGCTGGCTCAGGAGCAACGACACAAGGTTAAATTGTTTACCCAAAAATGAAAAAGGAAGCCATGTTCTTGGCTTCTTTTTTCATTTGATAATTTTATACTGAAATTGGCACGTCCAGCTTCAGCGCCTAGCTCGTCTGAGGTCTTAAGCATTAAACCTACGTGGCAAAGAACGCCTCTGCGGTTTTCTGCTTAAGTTTGTCGGAGCTGACCAGGAGCTTCAGCTTTTAATCGTCCAGTTGGGGGCGCCCAGCAACTAGCGAGACTTCCTTCGCCTCAGTACGTTGCTAGACGAACGTCCGCGCTTTTGTTTTTTTAATCCAAATATATTAAACTTTTATAAGGTGAATGGGTGATAATAATGTCAGTAGAAAATCGCGAAGTACACATGATGGGAACTGTCATTCAACTTCTAGTTCAGCATCCCCATGCAAATTTAATTCTCAATGAAATGGTTATGAAGTTGGAAGAATATGAGAAACGATTTAGCGCCCATGACCCTCAATCAGAATTAATGCAAGTTAACAAAAATGCAGGCATTAGGCCTGTAAAAGTTAATCCAAGTCTGTATAAATTAATAAAAATAGGTAAAAAACACAGCATCCCTAAAGATAGTTCACTAAATATTACAATCGGTCCACTTGTACAAGCGTGGCATATTGGATTTGACGATGCTAAGGTACCATCAGAAAAAAAGATACAAACATTACTTAATAAGACTCAGCCCAATGATATTATTCTTGATGATGAGACGCAATCTGTTTTTTTAAAACATACAGGTATGTTTATAGATTTAGGTGCTCTAGCAAAAGGGTTTATTGCTGATTTAATTATTGACGATTTTAAAACATTGAAAGTTACAGCAGGTTTAGTTAATTTAGGCGGGAATGTGATGACATATGGTTTCGCACCAAAACATGACGACGGATATTGGAGAATTGGGATTGAACATCCTTTTCTTTCACGTGGCAATTATATTGCTATTTTAAAGGCTTTCAATCAATCCATCGTTACGTCAGGCATTTATGAAAGGAAGTTTACATTTAATAATAAAACATACCATCATATTTTAGATCGACATACAGGGTATCCGATTGAAACTAACATTGCTAGTTTAACCATCGTCTCAAAAAAATCAGTCGACGGTGAAATATGGACTGGGCGCTTATTTGGCCAATCCACACAACAAATAATGAATACTTTAGATCAATTACAAGATCAAGGTATTTCGGGTATTGTGGTAACCAAAAATGGTGACCTTTATTATTCGAAGTCACTTCAACCATATTTAATTGAAACAAATTTTTATTGAGGTAGGGGACATAGGGACAGGTGCACTGTCCCAGTTTTACTGGGACACAGTGCCTGTCCCCTTGTCCCATTCAACAGATTTTATCAAGAACAAATGCGTAACGTTCAGCTGCTTCTTTCAAGGCATTGAACCGGCCTGAGCTACCGAAGTGACCAGCTCCCATATTTGTTTTAAGTACAATGTCGTGATTGTCTGTTTTCAGACTGCGTAAACGTGCGACCCATTTGGCGGGTTCCTGATATCCGACCCGGGGATCATTTAATCCGGTCGTCACGTATAAGTGCGGATACTCTTTAGCCTCCACGTTATCGTATGGACTATAAGATTTCATGTAAAAGTACTCTTCCTTATTATTCGGATTGCCCCATTCATTCCATTCCAACGTTGTTAATGGTAAGGAAGTATCTAACATTGTCGTTACAATGTCTACGAAAGGCACTTCAGGTACCATGACTTCAAATAAGTCCCCAGCCATATTCGCGACTGCCCCGATTAATAGTCCACCGGCACTTCCACCTTGTGCAGCTAATTTGTGTGGTGCTGTGTAGCCTATGTCGATTAAATGGTTAGCAATGGCTATGAAATCGGTAAATGTATGTCTTTTGTTATGCATTTTCCCATCTTCATACCAATGTCTTCCCATTTCAGAGCCACCTCGAACTTGAGCAGTTACTAGGACGACGCCCTTATCTAGGATAGGTAAGATGTACGGACTGAAATAGGGATCATTATTTGCTCCATATGAACCGTATCCAGATAATATTAATGGTGCAGGCCCCTTATCAAGAGCGTCTTTTCTATACAGAACTGTGAGAGGCACCTTAACTCCATCTTCTGCTGTCGCCCAGAGTTGTTCCTGTCGATAGTTGGATGAATTATACTCTCCACTGACAGGAGCAACTTGTAAACGTGTCATGGTGGATGACGTGATGTCTAAAGCATAGGTCGTCTCTGGGGTAAGAGAAGACTCATAATGAATGAGTACTTCTTCTGCTTTGTATGATTGATTTGATAAAACAGACACTGTATAAACGGGTTCCTCCCAGGTAAGTTGTTCTAATTCTCCGTTTTGCAGTATCCATATTTGTGTTAATCCGTCTTTTCTTCCAGTGATGAGGAGACAGTCGTGAAATGGATATACACCATTAAGGTACCGTTCCTCATCATAAGGGACAACATATTTTCTCTCATGGATTTGATCAATCGGACAAGAAAGAAGCTTGAAATTAAGTGCATTTTCATTTGTTAAGATAAGTAATTCGTCTCCCCAATGTTCACTGTAGTATAAAATGCCATCTCTTCGTTCATCAATGACTTGTGGTGTAGATAAAGGTGTTTCTGTGCTTAACATGCGAACTTCACTAGTCGTCGTTGAAACAGATTGAATAAAGATATACTTTTCACTTTGTGACTTTTGGATAAATAAAGTAAATGTTTCGTCTGTTTCTTCATAAATTAATTCATCATTCTTTGTATCTGTTCCTAACTGATGTCTCCATAATTGAAACGGGCGTTCATTCTCGTCAACTGTTATATAAAAGATGTAATTTCCACAATGACTCCATTCCATACTTCCATAAATATACACATCAGAAATCGTGTCACGTAAAAGCAATCCTGAATTCAAGTCTTTGATTAATAATGTATAACGATCTGTTCCGTCTCTATTTTCTAGATAGGCAAGACGCTTATGGTTCGAGCTTAGGCGCAAGGCAGCTACACTTAAATATTCATCTTCAACAGCTAACTCATTTAAATCAAGAATGATTTCTTCAGTTGTGTTTGGGAGTTGAGTCCGTTTTTCTGCTCGTTTTCGTGCATGGATAGGGTATTGCATTTCTTTTTCATATCGAGTGTAGTAATAATAGGGACCGTGCTTAACAGGTACATTTTCTTCCGAGATTGGAACACGATCAATCATACGCTTATACAATTCATTCGTTAGTGCTTCAAGCGGTTTCATGACTGTTTCGTAATATTTGTTTTCTTCTTCTAAATAATGAATGACTTCTGGATTGTTCTTGTCCTTTAACCAATAAAAATCATCTTCACGCACATCACCGTGTAACGTGTGTTGGTATTGGATACATTTTGCTATAGGTGGTTTCATCTTTACCCCTCATTTCCGTTTAGTTACAAATATTCAAATAACTCTAGCTTCAGTGTCATTACTAGTGTACAATGAAATCAACTTATTGATAAGTACCTATTTTTTGAAAATGGGACGTAGGGACAGGTGCACTGTCCCAGTTTTACTGGGACGCAGTGCCTGTCCCCTTGTCCCTGAAGGAGCGATGAAATGGATAGAAAATATAATGACTTGATTGGTGACATTCTGGAAAACTCAGGTGAGAAGGATAACTATACAGGTAAAGGAAAAGGGAAACCACTTAATAAAAACTACATGGAAAGAAACATCCTCCAAAATTTTCAAGAAAAGGCAAAAGAGGCGGGATTTTTGCCACCATGGTTAAAACTACAAAAAGAAATTTCCTCATTGGTTCATTTAGCAGAAACCGAAAGTGATATAGAAACCATTAATCAAAAGATAAAGAAATATAATACTATGTGTCCTCCACCAATGCAAAAGTCTCCTGTCGGCTTGGATAATTTAGAAAAGGCAAAAAATATTTGGTAGGGTGTGTAATGACCTTGCTTAGACGAAGAATTGGAACAGAAAATATTGTTATTGCAAACAGATTCAAAATTAATAATTAACAATGAGAATAAAGCTTATTTAGACTAGTATTATGAGATGGGAGTGGTAATGTGAAACAAAGATGGATTTTTTGGTGGCTTGCTAACATGCTTTGGGTTGTCCTTTTTGGAGCAGGAACGTTTGTTGTTTGGACAAGAGAGGTGGACGGTGCAGGTGTTACTCAAACACCTGAACTTAAATTAGTGGCATTCATTGTCTTATTGGTCGCATTTGTAATCCCGCTAATTATCCAAATTGCCTGGTTAATTATTAATTTGAAAAAGGATTGAGTAAATTAAACCATCAGACGCGATTGAGAGTACAATGATATTTAAGAAAAGGCATAATTGAAAAGTATTGGTCAGGGGGCAATACTATGTCCTATGCAGCATTTAGAGTCCGTATTTATGCTTTCCTATTAGATTATCTTGTTATTGTTGTATACGGTGTGTTTGTTGTAGGTACTATCTCATTTGTATTTCAACCATATTTAAAAACCTTATTTTCAAGTTCCCCACTAACGGCTGAACTGACAGGTTTTTTAATGATGACATTGCCAGTTTCACTTTACTTTATTATATGTGAATGTTCTAAATGGCAAGGGACACTTGGAAAGAGAAAGATGCGAATCCGAGTTGTTGATGATTTGGGGAGGCGTATAGGAGTCGGTCGTTCTGCTTTTCGAACAGCTGTCAAATTTCTTCCTTGGGAAATCGCGCATTTTGCGATATGGCGAATAGTGCTCCCATCTGATCTTTCTGAAGTTACCGTTTATGTAATTTTAAATGCTGTTAATCTTGCCATATTAATGTATCTAGTCATTCCCCTCACAAATAAAAAAAGGAAAAACGTTTATGATTGGATGGCTGGTACGGGAGTAGTTCAATGAAATTGGGATATGTTATCGGAAAAATATCTGGGTAAGTCATTGAATTATCACTACATAGGATAGGAGCTTATGGATGCAGAATCTAAAAGATTGGAAAAATCCTATCATATTATTATTTTCAATCGGAATGTCGAGTGTCGGTGACTTTATTTATCTGGTTGCGGTTAATATTATTGTCTACCAATTGACAGGTTCGGCGGTCGCTGTTGCTGGTCTTTGGATTGTAAGTCCTTTAACAAATATCGTAACTAAGTTTTGGACGGGAAGTTTTATTGATTATAGAAGCAAGAGAAAAGTTATGATTACGACGTATATCATTAGAGCATTGTTCATCTGCCTTATTCCACTTGCTCCTAATATGATCGTCATTTACGGTATTCTCGTTGTTTTAAGTATCGCTAAAGCTTTTTTTAATCCTTCATCGATGACTTATGCGACTATGCTTGTCCTGAAAGAAAAAAGAAAGCGATTTAATTCCTTACGGTCATTTGCTAGTTCAGGTGCCTTTATTATCGGACCGTCCATTGGCGGGTCGCTCATCTTATTAACATCAGTTCAGATGACATTATTGATTAATGCGCTATTCTTTTTAGTGTCAGCCATATTATTAACCCTACTTCCTGAAAAGGAACAGATTGATAAAGAATCAATTCCACCTTTAACCATATCTCAAGTTGTACGGGATTTTACGGTTGTCCAGAAGTTCATGATGAATAATAAATATGTGTCATTTATCTATCTCGGTTTTATCATCGTTATGATTTTTTCATTTGCTATGGATGCTCAAGAAGTCGTGTTCACTCAACAAGTGATTGGGCTCTCGGAAATGGAATATAGTTTGCTGATTAGTATTACTGGGATTGGGTCTGTGATGGGTGCCATTCTACTATCCTTGTTTTCGAATTATTTTTCACTTAGATACATGATTATCATTGGTATAATGATGGCGGCAACGGGGTATGTGATTTATGCCTTTTCATGGTCTTTTGCTTCAATTGTTGTCGGATTTATCATTTTGGGATTTTTCCTTGTATTTTTGAATGCTGGAATGACCACTTTCTATCAAAATAATGTTCCCGTTGACGTCATGGGTAGGGTGACGAGTATTTATCAATTAATTCAAAGTGCAGTACAAGTCGTATTTATTTTAGTTATTGGGTTTATAGCTGATTTTATTTCATTGCGGATCACCATTGTTACCTTGGCAATAGTCATGTTAGGTTCTGCGTTTATATTTTCCTTTTCAGTTTTGAAATTTGATAGAAAGCTATATTATGAGGAAGACAGAAGCAATCATAATGCGTTGTCTGGTAAAACTTATTAATGGCTAAGGGGGGGAGAATGCGCGTGTCAAATTTTATCGTAAATATTGTTCAAATGAGAGAGAGTTCTTTTAATATTGGGGTTAAAATGGGAAAACTTATTAAAAACAGCTCACTTATCAAGACTTTTGAATCAATAACAAAACCGGAAATCGACTATAAAAACATGGAGTTCATCTATTCAACTTTTGCTCCTTATTTACTTGAAGAATTAGAGGGACTATCTCAAGGGTTAGAGATGCCGTTAAACAGGACAGCCGCATTGTTCGGTGGTTATGATTTGCCTAGAACGGAAGCTTTAGGATGCTCGGCCATCATGACGAGGGATTATTATGTTAGGAATTATGACTTTTCCCCTGATTTATATGACGGTTTGTTTTCTTTAGTTCAACCGGATTCGCGATTTGCTACGGCAGGTTATAATCTTCAGTTACTAGGAAGACATGATGGTGTGAATCAAGAAGGGCTTGTAGCGGGATTACACTTTGTTAGTAATCAGGGTTTTACCAAAGGTGTGTCGGCCTGGATGGCAGTAAGAATGATGTTGGATAGTTGCTCGACGACTGAAGAGGCGATTGCTATGCTCAAAGAAATACCTCATGCCGCTTGTTATAATTTTTCTCTTGGAGATAAAAAAAGAGATATAGCTGTCGTTGAAGCGAGTCCTGATCAAGTCGTTGTTAGGCGTGGATTGTCTGTACTATCGTGTGTTAATCATTTCCAAGATGATACGATTAAAGATAAAAATAGACCGTCCATCACTCATTCGGTTAAACGTTCTAACTATTTGTCAGAGTTAAGCGAGAAACATTATAGACACACGGAAATGTTTGAGGAATTTAATAGTGTGGGTTCACCCCTTTTCTTCACGGATTATGATGACCTTTTTGGAACGCTGCATACTTTTTCATATTCTTATCAGGATACCAGAATTTTAACTGCTGTCGCTCGTGGTAAGATGACTTTAGATATTAATTTTCAAAAATGGATTGATGGGAAAACGTCAATAGAACTATATTGGAAGGCTTAATAGATGAACAGAAATAAAAAGAAGATAATTTAATGAAAGAGGATTCTAAATCAAATTTTAAAGATTAAATAAAATAATAGGGAGATTAACATATGCTAAGTTATTACAGTAAACTATCATCAGAAGTCTATGATATAGATAAATATATTGGTCTTTCATTTGGAGATGTGGAATTTTATAGTGAGAGATTAGCCGATTGTCAGGGTAAAATTCTTGAACCAGGTGTCGGCACGGGCAGGATACTCATTCCATTATTAGAAAGAGGATTGGATGTGGATGGATTCGATGTATCAACTGAGATGTTAGATATTTGTCAGACTAACTGTGATCAAAGAGGGTTACAGCCAAATATATTTGAAGGAAAAATGGAGTCCTTTTCTTTAGATGAAAAATATGAAGCGATTATTGTACCAACTGGATCATTTCTACTTTTACATAGCAGAGAAGAGTCCATTAAAGCATTGCATAACTTTCGCGATCATCTTACTAATGGGGGAAGGCTTATCATTGATACGTTTCTACAGACTGACTTATCGACCAATAATGTCTCGACACGAACATGGCAACCTAAGGATGATGAGATGATTACCTTAGAGACTAAAATTGTCGAGGTCGACCATATTAATCAACACACCGTTTCTCATCATCGGTATGAAAAATGGCGGGGTGGTGAACTAATTCAGACTGAGTTGGAACAATTCCCGCTTCGGTGGTATGGTGTTGAAGAATTTAAAACAATCCTTGAACAGGTTGGATTTGAAGATATTGTGATCTCAGCAGATTATAAGTATGGACAATATCCGACTCATCCAGAGCAGACAATCACATTTGAAGCAGTTGTGAAAAAATAAAAAGTATCTGGAGGAGCTCTATGGAGTTTTATAAGTTTTCAAAGGAAGTTGGTACGAACGTCTCTAAATTTAATTCAAACTTTATTATGTCTCGTCTTATTCAAACAAATCAGCCTACCAATATAGGTTGCGTGCATTTAGAAGAACATGGCAATGTTGGCTACCACCAAGCAGAGACACCACAATTATTGCTTGTTGTAGATGGAGAAGGGTGTGTGCGGCGAGAAAAAGGAGAGTATTTTAAAATCCACCCCGGTGAAGCTGTATTTTGGGAAAAAGATGAGTGGCATGAAACAAAATCAGATAAAGGATTGACTGCTATCGTAATTGAAGGCGTGGAGTTAGACCCGTCGGAATTTATGAGTAAGATACTATAGTACGTAGTGAAATCTTAGTTGGTAATGTATTGTTATTGGATTAATGGAAAAGTCTAATTTTTAAAATGAGCTACATACCTTAATGTGCTATACTATGATTAGTGTAACAAGGCTTTCATAGTGGTGGCTCACCCCTTTTTAAGAAAGGGGGTGATATAAATGACGGTTTTTCAAAGTTTGATTCTCATGCTTTCTTTTGGGAGTCTCATTGTAGCCATACTGTCATTTACAGACAAAAAATAACCACCCTATCTAAGCCTTAGCAAGCATTTAGGGTAGTTACTTTTAAAACTATTCAATGTGAGCCGTCCCTTTGAAGGGCTGTTACACGTTAGACCGTTCATGTTAGAGCATGGGCGGTCTTTTATATATTATGCATTTCTATTTATATTATACCTCATTCTTCATACAATTCAAACTAAAAATCACATGTTATATTTTTAAATATGATCATGAGACAGTTTATATTAATAAAATCTATATTCGCAACTGGTTCTGTAGACGGATCTTTCGGTTCGGGAACAGCGACTGGGCTTAGACATTTTCAGAACCTAGAGAGTATCACTGCGGATGGAATTGTTGGTTCAACCACATGGGGAACTTTTGATAAATACGCTTCAAAGGGGTTTTCTACAAGAATTCACACTTTGGAAATATTAAATGAGTTAAAGTGTAACTTTTATGTTGTTCAAACGTCTATCAGTTAATTAATAATGAAAGGGGACTCTTTAATGAAAAAGAAAGTTGTAGCATCAATATCAGCTATTGTGCTAGGAACAGGATTGTTATTTGGGGTAAATGCTTTAGCAAGTGAAACTGAAGAATCGAAAGGTAACGAGGTAAAAAAACAAAACGTTGGGGTAAGTGCTCTTCATCGATTGAGTTTGAATAAATTATTACTACAGGATGATAGTTGGCGCTAGCCAACGTCATCCTGTTTTATTAGTTGGAAGAAGAAAAACATTAAATTGATTTATCAATTTCAAAATAATCTATATTAATTATAGACCTTAATAAACGTTTCTTGCGTTAAGTCCTCCGCTTGCTGATAATCGTTGATCATATTTAAAATATATTTAAAAATGGAGTAATTATAGTTATTATACCAATCAATACAATTTAGTATAGCGGCTGTTTCCTTAACAGATAGCTCTTCCATTTTTCGTAAAGTAATCACTTGTCGATAAGATCTTTTTAAGGATAAAACTTCTTTATAAAGCTTACTGTATTGTTCGTTATACAATACTTGACTTTCAATAAGAGGTTCTCTAGATTTCTTGTTACGAAACACAAAATCTTTCACAATATTTATTGGGGACTGGCTGGTTAATCTGTAAAAAAACATAAGGGGTGTGATTAGATGAGATTAGGATTAAAGCGAAATGAAGTCAAACTAGTTCCTTATACTGACCAGTGGCATAATGAATTTCTTAAGGTGAAAAAAGATATTCAGAGTTACACAGATATTAACAAAGAACGAATTGAGCATATTGGCAGTACATCGATAAAAAATATGGACGCCAAGCCAATCATAGATATTGTAGTCGGTGTTAACGATATCACTAAAATTGATAGCTCACTTATCAGCGCTCTTAATGAGATAGGTTTCTTAAGGCTACGAGTGGAAAAACCTAACGACATTGTTTTTGCAAGGTTCACTGATAAAACATACGAAGAAAAAACGCATTATATCCATCTTGTGAACTATAGAGAAGCGCTATGGAATGATTTAATCTTTTTTAGGGATTATTTAAATGACAATGAATCAGAGCGTCGAAAGTACATAGAATTAAAAAAGAACTTTATTGAGAATGAAAAGGGTGGAATAAAGGAATACACAGATTATAAGGAAGCATTCGTCAGAGGAATTTATAATAAAAGATTTGAAAAATAAACGATCCAGCGTCAAATTAAGTAATGGATTATGGAGGATGCAATGAATTTAGCTAAATTTAAGGGAAAACTCAACACAACAAGCACTAGACTTTTTATCGGAGGAAGGATAATTGGGTAGATGATTTGAACGATGGTAATGAAACTTAATCATTTCTTTTCCGTATAATAAGACAAAGAGGGATTGAAAAGAGGTAGAACTATGGGTAATAAAAAGAACAATCGAACCAAATATAATACATTGGATGCGATATTGGACTTGGGTCTTGATGCAGTGATATACGTACCACGTTTAGTGGCACGGCTTTTTAAAAGTATATTTTAGTATACAACAGAACAATTCGTCTTTTGTCCAACTGCCAAACAGTCAAATAGAATAAGAAAAAACCAGACAACCGATAAGTTGATTGCCTGGCTTACTAGTTACGCACCTTTTTGAATAAGACCGTCCTTCATAGTGATAATCTTATCTACATATTGAAGCATTTCTTCTTCGTGTGTTACAAGTAATGTTGTAATATTTAATGATCTTGTTAAGTCTTGAATGAGTTGCATGACTTCGATTGACCTTTTTGAATCGAGACTAGCTGTTGGCTCATCCGCAAAAACGATGGTTGGTTTATGAATGATTGCACGAGAGATAGCGATACGCTGTTTCTCACCGCCTGATAAAGAAGACGGATAGGCATCTTTTCTGTGATCCATACCAACAAGTTTTAAAATACGTTCAACTTCTTGCTTTTTCTCCTGTTTTTTCATTTTTGAACCGGCCACGTCAAGCATTAACATGAGCTGCTCCTCAACATTTAAGAAGGGAACAAGATGTGATGCTTGAAAGATAAAGCCGAACTGTTCGGCGCGGATTTTTCTCACTTGATCTTGTTTCATTGTTGTAAGGTTTTTTCCTTTGAAAACAACTTCTCCATTTGAGGCTGGTTGTAGACCTGCAGCGATGGTCAATAACGTACTTTTCCCTGATCCCGATGCACCAACTAATGCTGTGACTTCACCTTCATTTAATGTTAAATCAATTCCTCTTAATACTTGTTCTTCGACTTCACCGTTTTGAAAGCTTTTAGTGAGATTATCGATTTTAAATAAATTCATATTACATCTCTCCTTGTTGAATCGCTTGTAGAGGCTGTATTTTTTTAATTTGAATGCCGGATAGAGTTGCACCGATGAAACCAATGATGACAAACACAACTGCTAATTGTCCTGTGGTTGCTAACGGTAAATGAAACGGCATTCCTTCAGGAGCAACGGCTGCAAATAATTGGCTCAAACCCACAGATAATGCAAGAGCGACTGCTGTGATGACAACCATTTGTGTCCACATCATTTGGAACAATTTGCTCGTTTTTACACCGATAGCTTTTAAAATACCGTAAAGACCAATTTTTTGGACATTCATCATGTAAAAGAAAATACCAAATAGCATACCACTAATAACAACTAGGAACCAGACAATCATATTTAATGAAAGTTGTTCCGCACTGTAGCTTGGGATGGTATTTAGAAAGTCTTTGTTGGAAAAAGCCTGGAGTCCGTTAACTGCCGACTCATCTTTGCCAGGGACAAAGACCATCTGCATGTCCTCTACACGGTACATTTCCTGATAATTAGTCGGGTTAATAAAAGCAACCGGTGAGTGACTGAACTTCTGTTGCTCGACAAAACCTTTCACTGTAAAGTCTTTGCTAAGTTGATTGTTTGTTAACTTATCACCGACTTCAACACCTTTATCTTTTAAAGACTCGTCCAATAAAATTTCTCCATCGGCTACCTCAGGGAAGAGACCTGGGTTTGTAGCTGTGACAAAAGCGACACCAAGTTGTTTGTCGTTTGCATCATCCACAAATCCCATTTGAATTGATAAAGCCGTAGCGTCATCATGATCTTTGATGAGCTTGTCTTCAGTGTCTTGATCTATTTTTGATAGATTATACGTTTCATCTGCATCCTCATTCATATAAAAAGTGCCCTCAGGCATATCTTTGATTAAAGCGGCGTTATCCTGTGATAAACCATTGGATAAACCTGAAATAATCAATGTTAAAAAACTAACGAGAAACACAATTGATCCTAATATGATAAACCGTGATTTATTTTTAATAATTTCTTTCCACGCCATCTTCATAGTTGTAACCTCCTATTTATTTGACCTCATCAGTATACCGCGTATAAATGAATTCATTATGAACGTAGTGTTAACGCAGTGTGAACAGGTTTATAAGGGCTAAAGAGTCTTATTTGAGTTGTTTGGTTTTTGTGTCATAATTGAAGCAATAAGTCATTATTTTAGGACGTGGGTTAAAGTTCTTAAAGGAGTGCGAAAAAAACATAGATTTAAAAAAGGATGGATTAAATGAAAATCTTCGATGCACACTTACATATTATTGATGAAACATTCCCGTTAATCGCAAACCAAGGATATCTCCCAGATTATTTTTCTTATGAAGATTATTTTTCTTATGAAGATTATTTAGAGCGTGTTAAAAGTTTAAATGTTGTTGGGGGAGCGATTGTGTCAGGCTCTTTCCAAGGCTATGATCAAACATATTTAATTGATTCTATTGAGAAATTGGGAAAAGAATTTGTAGGCGTTACACAGTTACCGTTTGATACATCTGATGAAGAAATATTGAGATTGAATAAGTTGGGTGTTCGTGCTCTTCGTTTTAATGTAAATCGTGGGGGTTCTGAAGATATTTCACGTTTAGACTATTTTGCAAGAAGAGTATATGAATTGGCTCATTGGCATACCGAATTATATATCGACTCTACCAAATTGCCAGAAATTGCACCAATTGTAGAAAAGCTACCTGCCGTTTCAGTCGACCATCTTGGCTTGTCAAAGGATGGCTTTACACATCTCCTATCATTAGTAGATAGGGGTGTTAAAGTGAAAGCGACAGGCTTTGGTAGAATCGATTTTGATCCATCTGAAGCAATAAAAAAGATTTGTTCTATTAATCCAGATGCGCTTATGTTTGGAACGGACTTACCGTCTACTAGGGCGAAAAGACCTTTTGAATTGTCTGATATAGATATAATTAGGAACGCCCTTGATGATAAACAAGCTGAAAAAGTACTTTATAAAAATGCACAGGCGTGGTACTTAAAGTAATGTCATGCTTATTGAACTGGGATGAATTTGGATAGTTAAAAAATCATATGAACGGACGGTGATGAAAGATGGATTCTAAATGGCTGGACTGGGCAAAACAGTTACAATCCATTGCACAAGCAGGATTAACCTATTCAAAAGATGATTATGACCTAGAAAGATTCGAACTAATTCGGGAGTTAAGTGTTGACATGATGTCACAACAAACGGACGTGCCTCAAGAAAAGATAAGAAATTTATTTGCAAATGAGACAGGGTATGCCACACCCAAAGTGGATGTCAGAGCTGTAGTGTTTAAAGATGAAAAGATATTAATGGTTAAAGAAAAAGCAGGTGGTGTTTGGTCACTTCCTGGTGGTTGGGGTGATATCGGGCTCACGCCAAGTGAGGTGGCAGTGAATGAAGTCAAGGAAGAGTCTGGGTTTGACGTGAAAGCAGTCAAATTGTTAGGCGTGCTTGACAAGAAGTGTCATCCACACCCGCCTTCTCCATATCATGTTTATAAAATATTTATCTTATGTGAAATAGTTGGTGGAGAGGCTCAGACTGGGATTGAAACAAATGCCGTGGAATTTTTTGCGGAAGATGATTTGCCTCCATTGTCCATCGGGAGAAATACAGAGTCACAAATTAAACTGGCATTTGAATATTTGCATCATCCTGAGAAACCTGTTTATTTTGATTAAATGAAAGCTGATTTGTTTTAAATGAATGACAGGAACTTTTAAAATGAATGGAAATAGAAAAGTATATGCTACGCAAAATACTGTTCATGGTTTTAGAAAAGGTTAAAATATATTTTCGTACAAGAATGGTCAAATATGGTAATCACTCGTCGTTATATCATGAAAAAAGCAGTCAGATGTTTTAATACCTGACTGCTTATTGAAGATCTTTACTTTTAGTTATCAATAATTTCAAATCGTATTTTCTCGGTTGTTACTTTAAACCCTTCTGTATTTTCGGCGATTGCATAAACTTTGTATTGACCATCTTCTACATTCGATTTAGGGGTCCAGGTTGATCGTAATGAATGTTGTCTATCCTCAACGAAACTATCGATTTGGTTCCCCTCGCTATCTTCAATGACTACTGTCCATTTCAGTCGATTGTTTGCATAGCCAACAATTTCAAGTGGGTTATCTTCGTTTACTGCTTCTGTTCCGTAGGCGGTAAACCAGGATACAAGCATGGAATCATCGACATATGAAGGATCTCCCCAAACTTCAAAGCTTGTGTTATAGGCATAATCTTGTGCCATAACAATCACGCTATGGGGCTCATTCTCAACCATAACAGACCGTTTTCCTGGATCGAGCGGTGTATATTCCCCGTCAATATAGAGTAAGGCGCCATAATAACCACTTCCGTTTTTATTATCCTCTGCCTTGAAGCTTATTTCGTACTTTCCATCCTTTGGTTTTACTTGAATGTCACTTATAGATGGCGCAACTGAGTCTACCTTAATGGGCATTTTAAGAGTCTGTGGTTGTGCTCCTTCGTAATCCAATGTAGACTTGATGACATATTGATAATCTTCATCGGGTACAAAGTTACCTTCATCGTCTGCAACTTCCCATAGGTAGCCCCCATAGAAATTATCTCCAAATGGCAGGATGTTTTTTGAAAACTTCCATGGAGTACCTGTATCTTCACTAAAATCACCGAGTTCTAAAAGCTTTTTATCATTTTTGTCTTCAATATACATTTCTGTTTTTTCAAGATTCCTTAACGCTGTAAAGGTGGAATAGACACCTGGTGCAGCAGAAAGCGTTGATATAGCAATTTTATCTAGATCGAATTCTCCTGTTTCTAAATCGTAACCTAGTGGGAGATCTGTCATATCATCCCATAAAACGGTAAAACCTAAAAAGCGGTCCTCTTCCCATGGTGAGGGATCGATATTAGGTTGCGCATCCCAATTTCCATGAAAACCCATATACGGAATGGTCAATTCAGGACTTTGCTCTGGATCTTTCGGTACAAGACGGACATATCCTTCAACAAAGCTGTTTTTCTTCATGTTGTTTGGTAAAAAGATGTTGACGTATAGTTTTACATTATTTTCAGGTGTTACTAGAACCTTAGTGCCTTTATCATGGCTAGTTATGCTACCGTTCACCATGGTTGTTGCTCCCTTTACTCTTTTCGAATCAAGGGTTAGATACTCACGGGATTCATCTATTTTTCCATCGTCATTTAAATCGAATTCGATGGTTTCTGTTTCATCTGTTAGTACATCAACATAAACATCATACTCTACTTTTTCGTCGGTAAGTGCCTCTATATCTAATAAAAATTGTGCTGTATTACCCTTTATTTCCTTTAAAGCTACAGATCCACCTTCCTCCAGTGGAGCATCTTGGTTTGTTACAAGAATTGGAGTTTGAATGGCATCATTGATTTGCATTAGACCTGCACCTTGTTTCCTTGGTGAATAAGGTATAGTTGTTCCTGGTTGATTTATAATCTTGCTTGTATTCATTAAAGCTATTTTTGCTTGTAAAGCTGCGTCTTCTGTTTGATCTAATCCCTTTTCATACAGTGATTGGAGAACGAGTGCCGATCCACCAGCAACATTAGGAGATGCCATGGACGTTCCGCTCATCAGCTCATAATCATTCTCTAGAGAAGTAGAATAAATATTTCCACCAGGTGCAGAAATTTCAGGTTTAAAGTCGAGTGTATGTGGTGCTCCAATAGAAGAGAAGTCAGACATGTCATTTTTATCTGGGTTCTCAAGCCATTTACCATCAGCTAATTGAAACGATATTTGTTGTCCTTTTTCAAGTTCTTCGATGATTTCTTTTCCTACTTTTTCACTTGTTGATGCAGCTGGGATAGAATAATCACTTAGATTCAATGTTGGGAAATCTTCCATGGATTCATGAGGAACAATAATAATTGCTTCTGCTCCTTTTCTTTCTGCTGCAAACTGTGCATAGCTAAAGCTAGAATATGGTTCTTCTGGATGTATAATTACTATTTTTCCATCCACGTCAAAATCTTTCAAATCCGAGTCTTTTCCTTCCCCACCATAGACAAAATCATAGGATATGTTTGCATCGAGTGTCTCATGAAGCTTAAAATTTAAATGAGTTTGATCTGCGTATGGAAGCTGATTACCATTTGATAGATTTAAAGTTCCATAGCGAATTTTGTCATTTTCATAGGAGGCAACCGATAAGGCGTATGGACTTACTCCAGGTGCACCAACGATACCAATATCAGGATTGCTTGCATATGGCTTCTGCGCTGTCTCCATCAAGCTATTTTTTGTGCTGTAATATGCATTTCCAGCTGCCGCAACGACTAAAGCGCCTTTTTCAGTTGCTTGACGAATTGTCTTTTGTATAGGGTCGTCTTCTTCACCAACAAAACCAGCATCTGAACCGAGACTTAGATTGATTACATCAGCTTTAAGTTCCACGGCATGCTCAATTCCTGCAATAATATCATCTTCATATGCGCTACCATCGTTATCCGAAAACACTTTTTCGGCCAATAACTGCACATCAGGAGCGACACCAATGACACCACCGTCTCCCTCGTCACCGTTTGCTCCAACAATTCCAGCGACATGCATTCCATGTGAATCACCTTTTGGTATGACATCATCATTCATATCAGCCCAGTCATAGCCTGAAGGTACCTTATCTGAGTACCATGTGTCATTTACCTCTGTCTCATCTAGTACAGGTTGGATGGAAGATTCTGTCCATTTAGCATTTACTTTTCCATTTTCGGATAAAGTCATATCTTGATGGGTATAATCAAGTCCCGAATCAACAACCGCTACCAACAAGCCTTCCCCTTTGAGTCCATATTCTTCCCACGTTTCTTTCGCTTGAACAAGGTCTTTGCTCGAATTCAACGTATGTTCAAAGGTTTTGGCAATATGAACATCGACAACGTCACTCTGTGTCTCAATTTGTTTTAGGTTTTTATATTCAGTTTCCATACTAAAACCATTAACACCTTCAAAAAAACGATGACGCAAATCGCTCTTTGACTTCGTTTTTTCAATTTCTTGGATGACTTGATCTTGAGTTTTTTTCATTTGTAGCTTTTGATCCTTTTTGCTGATCTTTTGAGGTGTTTTAGGATCGGCTACTTCTACAATAACTCTTACTTTCTCATTCGGTTTATACGCTTTTGATTGATCACCATCGATTTCTCCATAGCCAAGTTCTTCTTTTAAATCGTCAGCTACTTGTTGTCTTTCGTTGATTAATAGTTCTTCCCCTTGTTGGATCGTGGTGTCTGATAACTTAAGACTTCCACTGTCATCACCAAAAGCGGATGATGATAAAAATGGAGATAAAAGCAACATCAATACTGTTAATACATTTAATGGAATCAATTTCTTCCAATTCATAATCTACCACCCTTTCTATAATAAAGTACAGTGGTGGTAATTCGATAAGATGGAGTGGTTATCCTGCTATTATTTCATAACCCCAAATTCAGAGGTGCTTCAGTCATGTGAGATAAGTCTCGAATGTTATCATAAAATGTATTTTTGTGTTTAAAACTATTTAAACGTTTAGGTATCCCCTACCAATGACTCATTATTTTTATCTATTAAAACCCCAATAGTCGAATCATCAAAACATTATTATAATAGGGAGCAAGCAAGTTTTGTTTAATCGTGCTTTAAAATAGAAATTTGTTAAGGAATCTATTACAGATGTTCTAGCAGGAAAGATATAGTAGAAAGGTTAGACGTGCAGGTTAATTACTAACGAACTAAACAATGAATAACGGAGAGGAGCTGAAGATGACTATAAAGAAGGATAATATCAAAATTTATTTAAAAATTAAAAATGGGGAGGAAAATTAAATGAAAAAGTTAAAAAAGACTTTTTTAGGAACAGCATTAGTAGGAGCTTTGATTATTGGTGGAGGACTCGGTACATATTCCTGGTTTACAGCTGAAAGCACAGCAGCTGGGGCACTTGTAAATGGCTCCCTCTCATTAGGAGAAATGGAGCAATTATTCGATCATCAGCAATTTGCACCATCTCAATTATTATATAGCGAATGGCAAACTATTAATAATACTGGTGATTTAGATCAAATATTAAGGGCGACTTATACTCATGAAATTAATAAGAATGATGTAAATATTGATAAATACAAAGTGGGCTACACTGCACTTAAATATAAAGAAAAGCCTGATGAGGATGTATTAGATGATCAAAAATATGAATTGGAGAAATTATTAGATGGGACAACCAATCCAATTAACCCTATGTCGGTCGATTCAGCCGACGTTGAGGTGGTAACGGGCTTGCTGATAGATGAAGAGGGAACTGCGTTAAGTAATGATAATTCCAGCAAAACAATAACCTTAGGTGATGGCGATGAGTTCTGGACGTTGGATTCTGATGAGTATATTGAGATCGTCTTTGGTGTTAAACTAACTGAAGAGGCTGGAAATAATTATCAAGGGGTTCAATACGATGCCGAATTTAAAGTAGAAGCCAAGCAAACAGATGATGGTGCTGAGTACGGATCCGATTAATCAAGATTATTAAAATATAGAAATAATATAAAGTGGTTGGGACATAAGTATTTTAGTTAATGTAAAAGCGAACGTATTAAAGTATATTTCTTTTAATATACACTTTTAAAATCAGCGTAGGAAAAATACGTAGACTCCAGCAGGATGAAAAGCTTAGATGAGACCCCGCAGAGCGTAGCTCGAGGAGGCTCATCAGCGCCTGCGGAAAGCGAAGTGTTTTTCCGAAGCGAATAACGCTCGCTTAAAATTGTTCGTCTTTTAATTACTTATACTTAGTTTTGTCCCAGCCTCTTTATTGGTTTATCGGTGAATTATCATATAGTCAAAATATTTGAATACCTACGGAGGATATTATGGTAACATTAAATATATAAATTTAAAAGTAAGATGGTGAGCTAATATGAGAAAATTTTATATTGCATCAAGTTTTAAGAATAAACATATAGTTCGTAACGTTAGTAAGCACTTAAAGAGCAGAGGATTCATTCAAACTTATGATTGGACTAACAATGAAAGGGCTTCAACATATGAAGAATTAAAAGAAATAGGGCAATACGAAAAAAATGCAGTTATAGAAGCTGATTTCATTATAGTATTGTTACCGGCAGGAAAAGGAAGTCATATTGAACTTGGTATTGCTCTTGGAAGAGGTAAGAAAGTGTATCTACATTCATCAAGTGCGGGAATGGATAACTTTGAAACAACCAGTACTTTTTATTTCTTGCCTGAAGTTAGGAAGTTAAATGGAACGACTAAAGAATTAGTTGAGGTTGTTACAAAGGAGATAGTTTAGTGAGGTAACAGATACTAATCTTGAGTAGGAAGTTCTAAATTTTAAATAATAGATATTTATCACTTATGCGGAAAGAAGCTGATATTCTTGCTCTTTAAAACAGATAACTTAAGTGTCCGGTATTTACAACAGAAAGATCAGCATTTACTGGTTAAATGGCTATCCATTCCTTCTGTCCTTGAATTTTATGAAGGACGTGATTCTCCGTTTAATTTAGCGAAAGTGACGAGGAAGTTTTATAACCAGGAAGATGGTGTCGATCGATGTATTGTCAATTTTGATGGTTTGGATATCGGCTATATACAATTTTACCTTGTAAATGACAAAACCAGTGTGATTGATGATTATAATGAAGGAAAAGTAACCTATGGCATGGATCAATTTATCGGGGAAACTAAATATTGGAATAAGGGGATCGGAACCTTAATGATTAGCGTAATGGTGAACTACTTAATTCAGGAAAAGAAAGTGGATAGGGTTGTGATGGATCCCCAAATAACGAATGAAAGAGCGTTGAAATGTTACGAAAAATGTGGATTTAAAAAGGTTCGATTACTTCCAAAGCATGAATTTCATGAAGGGACGTATCGTGATTGCTGGTTAATGGAATATAAAAAGATTGTGTAAGAATCATGAAAACGAGGCGGGATTTATGGAGATACATTACCAAGAACATGGAGATAAGAACGCTTCCTTAGTGGTGTTTTTGCACGGTGGCGGTGTGAGTAGTTGGATGTGGGATAAGCAAATTCGCTACTTTGCACATTATCACTGTTTGACAATAGATCTACCTGAGCATGGGAAAAGCAACGAGTTAAAGCCCTTTTCAATTAAATCGAGTGCAGAACGCATCATTGAGATAATAGAAGAAACTGCCGCCGGGAAGGAGATCATTGTTGTAGGGTTTTCTTTAGGCGCGCAAGTAATCATTCAAATGTTAAGCATGAAACCCAATTTAATTGATTACGCAATCATCAATAGTGCATTAGTTAGACCTAGCCCGTTTACTTTAAAGTTAATCCGTCCCTCTATCAAACTATCACATCCATTAGTTAAAAATAAATTATTTTCAAAGCTCCAAGCAAAAACACTTTACATTGGAAAGGAATATTTTAATTCATATTATGAAGAAAGCTCTGCAATGAAGTCAGATTCATTGATTAGAATTTTAGAAGAAAATATGTCGTTTAAGATACCTGTGGGTTTTAATAGAGCAAAGGCCAAAATATTGGTTACTGTCGGTGAGAAGGAAAAAGGAATGATGAAAAAGTCAGCTGAAGATATTACTCTAAGTCATTCAAATTGTACAGGAATAATCCTCCCTAATGTGGGTCACGGACTATCTTTGGCACGTCCAGAGTTTTTTAACCATTTGGTAGAGAGCTGGTTGGAGGGAGGTACTTTGCCAGAAGATGCAAAAGTAATAAGTTAAAAGATATTGTTCGTGAGACAAGAGTTTAAAAGTAGGAGGAATTTAAATTGTTAGATCAACAAGGCTTTAATTTATGGGCAGACAACTATGATAAAACAGTTCAAATAAGTGAAGAAAATAATGAATATCCTTTTGCAGGATACAAAGAAATTCTGAATACGATATATAAAACTATTATGGAAGAAGCTCATTCTAATGTATTGGATATAGGATTTGGAACAGGGATTCTAGCTACAAAATTATATGAAGCTGGGCACCAGATAGACGGTATAGATTTTTCAACAAGAATGATTTCTATCGCCCAGGCTAAAATGTCAAAAGCTAATCTATTGGAATGGGATATTTCAAAAGGGATACATCCTGATATCAGAGGGAATCAATATGATTTTATAGTAAGTACTTATGCGTTACACCATCTTACGGACAAGGAAAAAGTACCCTTTATTCGAGAGTTATTATCTTTAATTAAAGATGATGGGAAAATATTAATTGGTGACGTGGCTTTTGAAACACGAGAGCAACTTAATGCTTGTAGACATAATAATATTGATCATTGGGATCATGATGAGTTTTATTTCGTTTATGAGGAAATAAAGCTTGCTTTGGAACATATCTGTCATTGTGAATTTCATAAGGTTTCTCATTGTGGCGGTATTATAGTTATTACAAAATAAACGGATGAATATTTTTTTAACATAAGTCCGGAAAAAATAACAGAGGGGTCTTTAGATTGATGGAAAAATTTCGTATCTCATACGGCAGTCATCCTTCTCAGTTTGGTGTATTACGGATACCAAAAGAATCTGGCAAGTTCCCAGTCATTGTCACTATCCATGGGGGATTTTGGCAATCGAAATATAATCTTGAAGAAAATAATCCAATGGTTGAAGACCTAACTCGTCGAGGTTTCGCTACGTGGAATATAGAATATCGGAGAGTAGGAGAAAATGGAGGCGGATGGCCGGGGACCTTTAATGATGTGATTGATGCGATTAATCATTTGGCTTACCTACATGAATATAATCAATTAGACACTTCTCAAGTAACTATTATTGGTCATTCGGCAGGAGGACATTTAGCGCTTTGGCTTGCTTCCAGAAACCAAAGGAATGATAAATATGCTATTTTTAAAAGGTTACTTATTCCAATTAAAAAAGTCATTAGCTTAGCAGGCGTTACAGATTTGAAAAAGATGCGGGACATTCATGAAGAGCAGGGGATAGATAGTCCTGTTACGTCATTTATGGGTGGCGCCCCCACTGAAGTAATTGAACGTTACGACACGGCATCACCAATAGAACTGTTACCATTAGGCCTAAATCAGGTTTTAATCCACGGAGAGCTAGATCATCATGTTCCAGTAGAGTTGAGCAAGGATTATTATCACAAAGCTATGGAAAAGGGGGACAGGGTTCAGCTAATTACGCTGCCAGAAATAGAACATTTTAAACTAATTGATCCGGAATCTGAGGCTTGGGAATCTGTTATTACTGCAATAATCACCTAGTGCAAATGTGAACAAAAGAAAAGTTCTCGGCTAAGCATAGGGATATGTTGGTGAATAAGTTGAGATTAGTTGTGTTAGTTAAAGAGGATACGTTATTTAAGTTCAGATGTTTCCGCAAAGGGGCAAGGGTATGAAGAAACGTGATAGAGGCTCAGCTATACTAATAGAAAATAATAATGTTGCACTGATTAAAAGGGTTAGGGATGATTCTGTTTATTATGTGTTTCCTGGTGGTGGAATTAAAGACGGAGAAACACCAGAAGAAGCAACAAAGAGAGAGGTTTTAGAGGAATTAGGTGTAGACATAAAGGTGAATGATTGCTTTACAACAGTAAATTTTAACGGTACACAGTATTTCTTCCTGTCTGAAATGATTGGTGGTGAATTTGGCACAGGTCAGGGGGAGGAATATGATGACAAGAGAAATAGTGGATTGTACATACCAATGTGGATCGATATTGAAAGTTTATCTTCTGTTGATGTTAAACCCAGAGAGGTTGCTACAAAGATACAAATGTATTTCAAGTAACGGATTGGCGCAAAAGAAAAATTATATAATAACCTCGAGGAGAATTTATGATGATTAAAAAATGTGTCTTCTGTCATCTAGAACTTGAACCTAATCAAAAAATCATCTTGAGTAATGAATACTGCATGTTTTTGCAATTAGAACAGGCCCAAGTAAAAGGCGGGCAGCTAGAAGGAGCTGGACTCATAGTTCCTAAGATACATAGAAAAACTGCTTTTGACCTTACTTATGATGAGTGGAATGCTACATATAAACTTCTTCAAAAGGTAAAAGAATATGTAGATGAAAAGCATCAACCACAAGGTTATAATCTTGGCTGGAATTGTGGTGGAGTTGGGGGACAGCATATACTTCATGCGCATTTTCATGTTATACCAAGGTATGACGATGAGCCATTAGCAGGCAAAGGGATTAGGTATATGTTTAAAAGTGGGGAAAACCAAAGGTGAAAACTCACTATAAATTATACATATACATTAAAAGAGTTTTATTATTAGGGGGGTTAGCGCATGAAAATCAGATTTTACCGTAAAGAGGATGAGAAAGGATGGGTTCGTTGCAGGGTTTTATCATTTTTAGATACAGCCTATTTTGATAATGTTTTAAAAGAAAAAGAGCGATATGAAAATCCATCAATAGAATTAGTTGCGGTAGAGGAAGGCCAAATCGTGGGTTTGCTAGATATAGAATATGAAGTCGAAGAAAGAACAGTGTGTACAAAAGGGGCGGGTTTTGGCGGCATGATATGGCATATTGCAGTACATCCTGATTTTCGTAGGCAAGGTATCGCCACACAACTTCTAAAAGAGGCTGAAGTTATAGCCAAAATTAAAGGCCTTAGTCGCCTTGAGGCATGGACACGGGACGATGATTGGGTGAATAAGTGGTATGTAAAAAATGGATTTAAAAATGTTGACTCCTATTTACAAGTGTTTATGGACAGTGATGAATTAGTAGGAACAATGAAGAGTAACTTGACTCATTTCCAACCTATTCACGCATTTGCCCATTATTTAGGAGACGAAACAGAGAAAATAAAGAAGCAATTTAAAAGAACACATGAATGTGTATGTTTTGAAAAAATGTTAAATAATTAACTTCATAATATAGAAAGTTGGTAAACATATGGAGAAGGACTCTGTTATTCAAATGTGGGAAAACTACCGGGAAATTAATCCTGATGCACCAAATGATTATGATGTATGGGCATTTGGCAATTCAAAAGAGGTTGCCGATAAGTTGTTGGGATTAGTGTTAGAGGGGAAGAAAACAGCAACATCGTCCAATTATAATTTATATGAATTAGGAAAAGAGGAAGTCCCGTTTGTTGGTCTGTATAATATTATTCTTGATGGAAATGGGAGAGCAGCCGCTATTCTCGTAACGACATCAATAGAAATTATTCCCTTTGAAGAGGTCTCTAAAGAACACGCCTATTTAGAAGGTGAAGGTGATCGTTCTTTAAAATATTGGCGCGATGTTCATGAGGAGTTCTTTAAAGAAGAGTTAAAAGGAACAAATCAAGAGTTTAATTATCAAATACCAATAGTTTGTGAAAGATTTAAGCTTGTTTATAAAGAATAGTTTTTGAAACTGATTAGGCAATGCGAAGAGAACTAAAAAGTAGCTATTAGCAATGAAAGGAATTTTTTATGAAAAAGGGATTGCTTCATCATATTGAGCTATATGTTTCAAATCTTAATAAAACCACTGAATTTTGGGGATGGTTGCTTGAAGAATTAGGCTACACGATGTTTCAAGAGTGGGAAAGCGGACGTAGTTGGAGACTGGGTGATACATATATTGTTTTTGTTCAGGCAGAGGATAGATTCTTAGATGTTCCCTTTCATAGATGTCGAGTGGGACTTAATCATTTGGCGTTTTATGCTTCGTCGCGTGACCATGTTGATGAAATTACCCGCAAATTAAAAATAAAAGATGTTAACATTCTTTACTTAGATAGGCATCCATATGCTGGAGGAGCGAATCATTATGCTGTTTATTTTGAAGACCCAGATAGAATAAAAGTTGAACTCGTCGCATCAGAATAATCAATGTCTAAACATTTTTAGACCTAAATTATTATTTTAGAATGTTATTTCTATCTGAAGGGAAGTATTTAATTGCTCAAAACAAAAAGATGCATGATTGATACCATACGTAAAACAGACTTTAATGACGTGAGAAATTTATATACGAATCCGGAAGTAAGAAAGTATCTCGGTGGTATACGCGGGGAAAATTCAATTAAATCCGCCATGGGAAAAATGCTTAAACCTCCTCAGAACTCTTTTTATTGGATAGTGAGGGAAAGAGAAACAGGTTGTTTTATCGGATTGGTATCGCTTGATCCCCATCATGAAGGTGATTACCAAGAAATTTCCTATCAATTTATACCTGATTATTGGGGACAAGGCTATGCCACAGAAGTTGTTGGGCATATTATCGACTATTCATTAAGTGAGCTAGCCCTTTCTAAAATAGTCGCTGAAACGCAAACAGCCAATACAGCCTCCTGTAAGCTCTTAGAAAAGTTAGGTATGACATTAGAGCGAATCGTTTATCGATTTAATGCCGAACAAGCTATATATTCTGCTGAAAACCCGTCGAGTGAAAAAAACGAGTAGCACTATTATATTCAGTACACTTATTGAAAAGGAGATTTTAAACAATGGAAATTCAAAATGAGAATGACATAGTTAAAGCTATAAAAGAAGATGAGTGGATGATGAATATACTTTTTGCTGTAAAATCATTGGATTTGCCTGATTGGTGGATTTGTGCGGGTTTCATTCGTTCAAAAATATGGGACATGATTCATGATAAGAATGAAAGAACACCTCTGCCTGATATCGATGTTATTTATTTTGACTCAGAAAATACAAATGAATTCGAGGAGAAAGCGATGGAAACGACATTAACCACACTCCTTTCAAATGTCCCTTGGTCTGTTAAAAATCAGGCTCGAATGCATATAAAAAGTAACTTCCCACCATACTCTTCTTCGGTTGATGGTATCTCTAAATTTCCCGAAACAGCAACGGCTTTAGGAGTTAAACTCGATGATAAAAATGATATTGCTTTAGCAGCCCCATGGGGAGTTCATGATGTTATAAATCTAGTGGTAAAGCCCACACCTCTCTATAACACAGACGAAAAAATAAGAATTTATTACAACCGAGTGGGTAAAAAGAATTGGGATAAAACTTGGGATGGACTGAAGGTTTACAATATTCCTATAACTTAAGTGAATAAACTGATATAATAAATTTAAAATAAAACGAAAGGCTGTGAACAATGGAATACAAACCACGAACCAAACCAAAAGAATTAGCTATCCTAGAAATTTTGAATAAGCGTATGAATTTAAAAACTGAGGACAAGCAACGTTATTACAGTTTGAAAAAAGGATATGAAGGAGAGGTTCACTTCGATTCATTAACGAAAAAGTTGCAATGTGAATGCCTCATTCTAAATGATCTTTTACTAACACAAAACCACACCACCTTTCAGCTCGACACGACAATCATCGGTCACGGAAAAATTCACCTATTCGAGATAAAAAATAATGAAGGAGACCACTACTACGAATCAGATAGTTTGTACAACAAATCTGGAGTGAAATTGAATAATCCAATTCATCAATTAGTAAGAAGTGAATCTCTCTTCCAACAATTAACTTACACCCTTGGTCATAAATATCCGCTTGAAGTCTCAGTCGTCTACATTAATTCATCCTTCACCATGTATCAAGCCCCACTTCATCTGCCGATTATTTATCCAACTCAAATTAAAACCCACCTAGGTCAACTCAATAACACACCATCTAAAATTACGGAACAGCATTATAATTTAGCAGATAAATTAATCACCCTCCACCAAACTGATTCACGATTCGAGCAAGTACCTGATTATGAGTATGCTCAATTAAAAAAGGGGATAACCTGTTTCAAGTGCAATTCCTTTCTGGTGCCAACCCAGAAAATGACCATTACTTGCCTAACGTGTGGGTATAGCGAGGACTTTACAAAAGCAGTTCTTAGAAGTATTAGCGAGTTCAAAAAGCTTTATCCGAATGAAAAGATTACCTCATCGATTGTTTATGATTGGTGTAAAATTGTAGCAGAGCAGCGTATTAGGCGTATTCTTTTAGAACACTTTAACAGAGTAGGCTCACATCGATGGACATATTACGAATAATAAATACAATAAATGGGCTTTGGTAAAATAACTAGCTCTCTCGATTAAAACTCTCACTTTGTCCTGACATTTGAACGAGAGAAGCTTCCTCTCGATTAAAACTCTCACTTTATCCTTACATTTGAACGAGAGAAGCTTCCTCTCGATTAAAACTCTCACCTTGTCCTGTCTTTTGATCGAGAGAAGCTTCCTCTCGATTAAAACTCTCACTTTATCCTGACATTTGAACGAGAGAAGCTTCCTCTAGATTAAAACTCTCACTTTATCCTGACATTTGAACGAGAGAAGCTTCCTCTCGATTAAAACTCTCACTTTATCCTTACATTTGAACGAGAGAAGCTTCCTCTCGATTAAAAACCTCACCTTGTCCTGTCTTTTGAACGAGAGAAGTTTCCTCTCGATTAAAATTCCCACTTTGTCTTGACATTTGAACGAGAAAAGCTTCCTCTCGATTAAAATTCCCACTTTGTCCTGATATTTGAACGAGAGAAGCTCCCTCTCGATTAAAGCTCCCACTTTGTCCTGATATTTGAACGAGAGAAGCTCCCTCTCGATTAAAGCTCCCACTTTGTCCTGACATTTGAACGAGAGAGTCCTACTCTCATAAAAAAACGAGCAGTCTCACTGGCTGCTCGTTTTACTATTTAAATTTTAACTCACTCTCACACAGAAGCTTCATATATCGACATAACTGCTTTTTCAAGTTCTGCGTTAAATTCTTCTTCTGTTTGATCCGCATTTAAGTCTTGGCTTAATGCTCTTGAGAAACTGGCAATAAGGCCGTTGTTTTCTTTGAGTTTTTCGTTAGCTACGTCTGTGGAGTAACCGCCAGAAAGTGCTACAACGCGCACGACCATTGGATGATCGATGAGTTCTTTATATAGGTTAGCTTTTGTTGGGATTGAAAGTTTCAACATGACATAATCGTTTTCGCCTAATTTGTTTAGGTGCTCTAGTATCTCTGCTTTTAACAGGTCCTCACATTTTTCTTTTTCCGCACTGTTAATATCAACTTCTGGTTCGATAATCGGAACAAGGCCTGCATCGATAATTTGTTTACCAACTTCAAACTGTTGGTCAACGACAGCTTTGATACCTTCTTGATTTGCTTCCTTAATTACGGAACGCATTTTCGTACCGAAGATGTGGCGCTCGTTCGCGCGCTTCAGTAGTTCGTCCAATTCAGGCATCGGCTTCATGAGCTGCACACCATTTGATTCGTCAGCAAGTCCTTTGTCTACTTTTAAGAAAGGAACAATTCCTTTCTCATCAGCAAGATAGTCACCTGTGTATTTACCTTCAATTTCACGATCCATCGTTTGCTCAAAAAGAATGGCGCCCAAAATATGTTCTGCGTCGAATGCAGGTGATGTAATAATTCGAGTGCGCATTTCATGTACTAAATCAAACATTTCATCTTCGCCTGAGTAGGCATCTTCAGGGATACCATATAAAGCTAAAGCTTTTGGTGTACTCCCCCCACTTTGGTCAAGGGCTGCAATAAAGCCTTTCCCATTTTTTATTTTGTCAAATTGTTTTTGATTCATTAAGACCACTCCTCACTGTAATAGTATGGATTTCGTCAATATAAAAATGCAACATGATATTCACTCTTTTATTGTACCACTTCTGGCAAAAAGGTAATAGTGTTGCGCATATTTCTAAGGAAAAGTTTATTCTACGCAACATTAAATCTTATCTAGTTTTTGTAGACATATATATCCTATACCCGAAATAACATTATTTATTTACTTAAAATCGTGCTTGAGGTCACAAGGTACATTTATTTGACCATTATACTATTTGCTTTCCATCCATCGCGGCCTTAGTTCCACTTTGTTCACTTGCTCATTTTTTGATTTTTTGAAATCAATGAAACCTTTGAAGCCAATAAACGTATAATAAGTAGGTATCATTTTGAGTGGGAGCGATTGAAAATGAGAAAAGCCGTCATGTTTTGCTTGGTCGTGCTGTCAGTAACAACCCTATTATTCGGGTGCCTGGCGGGCGAGAGAAAATCCAAAGCACAAAGTTTCGAAATAGGACTTGAAAAGATTCAAAAAATTGAGGTGTTATCCCCTGTAACCAATCATTCAACAATAACCATCACGGATACTCATGAAATAAAAGAATTCGTAGAGATGATTAAAGTAGATGATTGGAATTTAGAGGCTGTGCCTTCAGAAGCGATTAAAGGTAAAAAGTTTAAATTGTATCAGGAGGAAACTATACATTTTGACGAGTCTAGTGAAGAACAGAAAAGATTAGTTGAGATGGCCACAATTATTTTGTACGAGGACGAGCCATACATAGATTTCTCAATTAAAAACAATACATTCAGCTTTAAACTGCCTAAAGATGTGGCAGAGTTTTTATCTGAATATGATTAAATCGTCTAAAACAATGAGTTCTAAGCTCAGCGGATTGGCATTAAGGATAAGTAATAGGACACGATTTAGCGGGAGGGGTAAAAGGAAGTGTCAGATCAAAAAATATTAAATAGTAAATCAGTGGTGTCATTGACACTGGGAATTTTATCGCTTTTAATACCATTTATAGGAATTATAACTGCCATTATTGGCATTGTTATTTCAATCATAAGTTTTAAAGAAATTGAGCGTAAGGCTGAGACGGGTAAAGGGCTGGCTATCTCTGGGTTAATATGCAGTATCATAGGAATCATACTCCAACTTTTTATTATTTTTGCTCTAATTGTTTTTCTTAATTTTGTTTCCTATTCGGCGATTTAATCTGGATCGGCAAAAATGTCACGCAAGAAAATAGGTATTAAGAACCAATAATCCCATAATACAAAAAAGACTAAAAAATCACTTTAAAGAGTGTTAGAATAATGGTTATATGTTTAATATCAGAGGGGGACATACTTTTATGGATGAGCAGTTTAATAGAACAAAAGGATTTAGTGAAATTTTAGATCATACTTTTCAACTAATAAAAAATTATTTTTCGCCTTTCTTTTTAATATTCTTATTTATACTTGGACCGGTTTTCTTATTAGAAGCGATTCTGCTGTTAGTGACAGGGACTGGATTTTTTAGACAGTTAGGTATTGGTTCCAACACGTTTGAGCAAATTATAATGGGTTTTGATGAAGATGTTTTTGTCCAAGCCACTGCAATAACTAACCTTGCTACATTTGCCACACTTGTTTTAATCCCTTTATCGACCATTTCAATTATTCTTGCCATACAAAAGATAAAAGATGGGGAAAGTTTCACAGCTGGAAGCATTATTAAACAAGCTGCTAAAAGGTTTGGTGCCGTGCTTGGTAGTAGTATTATTGTCGGAATCATATTCTTTGCGGTACTTGTGGCATCGATTATGATTATTGTCATTCCAAGTGTCGTTATTGCTAATGATTCACCAGTCTTTGGTGTTCTTTTTGGAATTGGCTTGTTTCTAATCATTGGACTGTTAACAGCATTATGGTTTTCACGTTGGGGATTTTATATAGCGGCAGTATTTTATAAAAAATCATTCCCGGGGATTGGCTATAGTTGGAGTTTGACTAAAAAACATACTTGGAGAATATTTGGCCTATTCCTCATTATTGGCTTGATTACATCAATTATTAGTGGAGCTATTAGCGGGCTATTTGGTGCTATTCTAGGAAATAGCGTGCTGTTCTCCATCATTACCAGTTTGGTCACCATTCTCACATACATGATATCTGCTGTAGCTTATGCAGTGATTTACTTTGATTTGGAGTTGAGGCATGGCGGGGATGAACTTCAGGATATGATTGATGACTATCAAAATAACTAATTGGGTGATAGGAATGCAGAGCCCTGATAAGGCACGAGAAGAATTAGAGAAAATTTTAAATCAGAAAGAATATCAAGCCTACTATGAAGATCAACGAAATTTTATTCAAGTAGGGTGGGATAAGCTCAAACAATGGTTTGGCGAATTGTTATCTGATTTATTTTCAGGTATCAATCCATCAAGTGATTTTGCTGATACTGTGCTCGTTATCATCATTGGTGTCGCTGTGTTGCTCGCTTGTTTAGTTGGATTCTTAATTTTCCGTTCGGTTAAAAGAAAGCGTACATTCAATACACATCAGCCGCTTCAATCAGTTGATGAGATGGAGTGGTCGGTGACTGAACATTTGAAAGAGGCAAAAAGACAAGAGCGAGAAGAAAATTATTCGCTTGCAACGCGTCATCAATTCTTGGCATTATTGCTCTATTTTCATGAAAGAAAATGGCTTGAGGCACATGTCTGGAAAACAAATTGGGATTACGTTAATGAACTAAAGCGGGAAGATAAACAAAAAGCGGAGGCCTTCTATGAACTTGCCCGTATCTTTGATGAAGCATTTTACGGCAAGCGTATGATCAAGCATGAAGAATATTTAAGTTATGAAAAAAAGGTGCAGAAGTGGCTAGAAGTCCCAACGAATCGTAGTATACAAGAAGTATAAAGGAGGCTTGGAAACAAATTGCAAACATCACAGTCAAATAAAAAATCATGGTTATGGCTAGGTGGCGCCTTACTCATATTTATTGTATTGAGTTATTTATTGTCGTCAAATCAACCCAAAGACTATCCTGGCTATGTTTCCGAGTCGCCTGCGCCTACAGGGACGAAGGCATTCTATACATATATGGACAATAATAGTGACTCAATCGAGCGATGGGAAAATGACCCTGACTTTCTTCCAGATAAAAAAGAAAATCATCTCTTACTGATGATTGAGCCTTTTTTTGTTCCGGATAGTAAGCAGATGAATGAGTATATTAGCTATATGGAAGCTGGAAATACTATTTTACTTTTTAAAAATAATCCTGATGGGATGTTTCATCTAAAGGCCGATCCAGTTTTACCAGGTGAAGAAGCGATCACTGTTAGTAATAATTTAAATGAAGAATTTAAGGCGTTTGTTCCATCAGACACAAGAATATTGGAAGATGATGATGACGACGTTTTGCTGGAAGATGATATGGGTGTTATTGCTTTAAAACGTTCCTTTGGTGACGGAGAGTTAATTGTGGTCAACTCACCAGATTGGTTAGCGAATGAGTACATAACTGATCATAATCATATTGATCTTGTATTTAGTCTTATGGAATCAGATAATGCTTACAGTCAAATTCTCGTTGATGAATTCATTCATGGTTCTGGTGAAGCCCCCACTGTAGTGAACCTGTATCCTAAATGGCTACTTGTACTTACATTACAACTTATGTTATTAACCATTCTTTGGCTTTGGCATCAGGGAAAACGATTTGGACCGTTACGTCAGCCAAGAGAAGCAGCCGTGCGCTTTAGTAATGAACGGACATCCGCTTTAGCAGCCTGGTATCAACGTGGCCGTCTGTATCAGGATTCACTTGTGATCCAAGCAGATTATTTAAAGTTACTCATGCAAGAAAAATGGGGAATCTCTTATCAAAGACGTTGGCAGGAATGTGGGGACCTCATTATCGGAAAAGATATCCAGATACCAAAAGAAGATGTCCAATCCTTTACTAAGGAGTTACCAAATCTATTAAATAAACAATCTGTCAATAAACAGGAATACTTAGCTTGGTCTAAAAAGATTGATCGGCTAAAGCGAGAGGTGGAAGAAGAATGAATCATCAGTTACAACCTTTAATTAATGCCTATGAAGAGCGGATTCTCGGGCAGTCCAAAAATTTAAGATTACTTTTATCAGCCATTTTATCAGGTGGTCATGTTCTAATTGAGGGAGTTCCAGGAACTGGGAAAACTCAAATGGTGCGCACGCTCTCCAATTTAATTGGTGGAGACTTTAAAAGAATCCAGTTCACCCCAGATTTGCTGCCATCTGATATTACTGGGAGTGCTATTTTTAATATGAGTGAAAACACGTTTCAAACAATAAAAGGGCCGATATTCTCTAATATTGTGCTGGCTGATGAAATTAACCGGACACCGGCAAAGACGCAGGCAGCATTGTTAGAGGCGATGGAGGAGAAGCAAGTTACGATTCAGGGGGAAACTTATCCCCTTCCAGATGTATTTTTCGTTGTGGCAACTCAAAATCCGATTGAGTTTGAAGGAACCTATCCCCTTCCAGAAGCGCAACAGGATCGTTTTCTATTTAAATTAACCATTGATTTTCCGGAACTTGAGGAAGAAACAAAAGTATTAAAGCAGGTCATTGACCATCGTTATGAAGATGAGGCGATTGACGCTATTCTTGACGTTGAATCGTTCAAGGCAATTCAAAAAGAAGTGGAAGCTGTCACAGTTAATGAAGATGTTCTTGCGTATATCATGCAAATGGTGAGACGAACACGGGAAACAGAGTCGATTCGATTTGGAGCAAGTACGAGAGCAGCAATTTCTATTGCTAAAGCGTCTAAAGCTTGGGCGTATTTATCAGATCGAGATTACGTGACACCAGATGATGTGAAAATAGTCGCTAAACCAGCGCTCAGACATCGTATTCAAATTTCTCCTCAAATGGAACTGGAGGGAGTCAGCCTTGACCAAATCATTGAAGAACTTGTGGGCGCGATTCCTGTTCCTAGATAGGGGGATTTTGCCGTCTCGTAAACTGCTAATTATTTATTCACTTTTATCGTTAGGTTTAATAGCTTTGTCATTCACAGACATATCGTGGGTCTATCTTATTTCAGTGAATGTGCTATTTATTTTAGCGAGCTTCTTAGATTTATTATTTACACCAAAGCGAAAAGATATCAATGTTTCACGACATATTGATGATGAACTGGAACGTGGTCTTGAGTACGAGGTAACTATTAAATTGAATAATCGCTCGGTCTACCCTTGTACATTCCGGGTGATTGATGACTTGCCGCAAACCTTTACAAATACATTTCCAGTATACGGAGCAGCAGAAGCAGAGTCGACAAGCAAGGTTATTTATCATACCACTGCCCCGATTAGAGGAAAATACGACCTTAAAAAAATTTATATTCGCTATGCAAGTAAATTAGGTCTTTGGGAAAGACAAATGGCTACACATACGAATGAGACGATTAAAGTGATTCCCGACTTAACAGAGACACGGCAGTATTTGAAGGATGCGCAAGCTTTTTTACTAGATGAAGGAATGAAAATTCGTAAACATCAAAGCGGCACGGGTGAATTTGCCCAGATTAGAAATTACGTCGTCGGGGATGACCCACGAATGATCAACTGGCGCCAAACAGCAAAACTTCAAGAAGTGATGACGAACCAATATGAGCCTGAACACGGAAAACATATCACGATACTGATTGATTGCGGACGCATGATGGGAGTCGAGCTTGATGAAGGTAGTCGCCTTGAAAAAACAATCGAAGCATCAATTACAGTGGCTGCAGCAGCACTTAAAAATGGTGATTATGTCGGTGTCTTAGCATTTTCAAGTGATATTAAAGTCTATGTTCCACCAGAAAAAGGGATGGATCATTTGCAAAGGATTCTCCAGTCTGTTTATCACTTACAGGCTGATGCAAAGGAATCAAATTATGCAGGTGTGATGGGATATTTACAGACCGTCCAGAAAAAGAGAAGTCTTATTTTATTGTTTAGTGATATTCAAACCTTTCTACATGAAGAAAGCACACTGCATTATATAAAACGCTTGAGACAAAAACATTTATTTCTAATGATTGGCATTGAAGATGAGGAACTGATTAAAGAAACGAACGTCAAACCGGAGAATGTTCAATTGGCAATGAGTAAATCAATTGCCCAACAACAGATTCAAATCAAAAAGCGTAGGAAAGCCAAGTGGCAAGCGCAAGGATTAATTATGATTGAAGCAAAAGAAGACAAGTTAGCAACCATAGCAGTGTCCCGAGTTATCCATTGGATGAATCAAGGATTACTGTAAGGCTCTTTAAGTAGGATGGGTGAGAAAATGAACATCAGGCAATTTGTGAGGCGTCATAGGGATGAATGGAAACAATTAGAACAATATACAGTGCATCTAGAGAAGAAAGGAAGAAAGGTAACTGGGGCAGATGTGACTACTTTTCAACAGCTCTATCAGAGAGCGGCGCAGCATTTATCCTATAGCCAGACCTATTACCCAGGTGAAGAGGTCACTGAATATTTAAATGGGCTCGTATCAAAATCGCATAATTTATTATATAAAAGTCAGGTCTCTAGCTTTCAGCAAATTCGCTACTTTTTCAGTACAAAATTTATCGGCCTGTTACTTGAACAATGGAAATTTATCGTTATCGCTATGCTGTTATTTTTACTCGGCGGATTAGCCAGCTTTTTATCGATTGTGAATGATCCACTTCACTTTTATTCCATTATGCCGGATGAAATGTCTGCTGGCATTGATCCGGAGCGCCTCGGGGAAGGGCATGATGTGATTGATTCTTCGTTAATGTCAGCTGAAATAATGACCAATAATATTCAAGTGGCTATATTAGCATTTGCCAGTGGGATTACGTTTGGATTACTAACAGTTTATGTTCTTGTCTATAATGGATTAATAGTCGGCGGTATCGCTGCGGTTTATTGGCATGCTGGAATGAGTTATGAATTTTGGGCTTACATTGTGCCACACGGAATGATTGAGCTTACAGCCATTTTTATAGCAGGTGGTGCGGGACTTTTAATGGGCTACAAATTATTCGTTCCCGGTTCGTTCTCGCGGGGATTTCAATTAAAGGAAAATGCAAAACGCTCGGTACAACTTTTTCTCGGAACGATTCCCTTATTCATTGTGGCCGGTGTGATTGAAGGATTTATTACGCCATCTCAGCTTTCACTCGAAGTGAAGTATATAGTGGCGGGGGTAACAGTCCTCGCGCTGGTATTATATATGATAAGTGGAAAATTATTATTGGATAAAAGAGATACAGTTGAAAGTTAGGAGGGGAAAGATATGACACAAGATCAAATACAAATAAAAACACCTGAATTCGTTTCCCTTCAATTCAGACTTGCCGGTCTGGGATCAAGAGCCGCGGCCATGATTATTGATCAAATTCTTTTGACCATTGTAAATATGGGTTTAATTTTCGGATTAGTATTTATGATGGAATCGAATTTATTAATGGTGGGCGATAGTGCAGGATGGTTTGCTGCGATTTGGCTGTTAGCTCTATTTGCAATAAACTTTGGGTATTTTTTGGTCAGTGAGTACTTTTTCAATGGAAAAACGATTGGTAAGAACATTATCGGCATTCGTGTGATTCAAGAAAACGGTCACAGTATTACTATTCTGTCAGCAATCATTAGGAACTTGCTCCGGGTGATTGACATGTTACCCGCAAGTTATTTTCTTGGTATGTTGTTAGTGTTTTTAAATTCTAAACATAAGCGACTCGGAGATATGGCTGCAGGAACGATTGTTATCCATGAAGGGAAAGCGAAAAGGCAAAAGAAGTCGCCACTGGTAAAAGAAATTGAGCGACGTCAATTGGATATGGACAGCATTCATCTCGACGAATGGACTATGAACTCATTTGGTAAAAAAGAATACGATTTATTAAAGACTTATAGCTATAAACTTTTGGAAATGCCAGAAGACCGCCAGAGCCAGCTCACAAGAGAAATGGCTGCTATTTTATTTCCGAAAGTTGGCCTTAGCATAGGGACGAGATCAGAACGAGAATTAGAGAATATATTATTGATCCTATATTTAAAAATGAAAGACGAGTGGGAATTTGATCTGTAGAGTATGAAAAGTTATCACTTAAATCCAAACAATGGTTTACTTTTTAAACATTGTTTGGATTTTTGTTTTTTATACGCGTAATTCATACATAAATAAAGTATAAAGTATAAAGTAAAGTATTAAAATAAGAATTATAAAGAGTTCGCGATTCAACAACAATTAACTGATTAGCACAAATTTAACTGCTTATCGCTTCTTAAAAGATAGGCAGTTTTTCTGTTTATTATTTACAATTAAATGGGATTTTTCATTATTATTTTGCAATAAAAACTATTTTATAAACCCTTGAAATTTGGATTTTAGAGGCGCATACTAGAGTAATCCACTAAAAAATGGACATATATATACCTAAAGCCCTTAAACAACATGAAATTGACAGAAAAGAGGTAATTTAATGGAGACGGATAAAGAATCAATTATAAAAACGATTCCCCAGAAGGGATTTTTTGGCCATCCAAAAGGCCTTGCAACGTTATTCTCGATTGAGTTCTGGGAACGATTTTCCTATTATGGTATGCGTGCCGTGCTTTTATATTATATCTATTATGAGACGACAAAAGGTGGTTTAGGACTTGATAAAGCTACGGCCACGTCAATTATGTCAATCTACGGATCGCTTGTCTATATGTCTACGATTGCTGGAGGATGGCTTGCTGATAGAATTCTCGGAAGTCGTTCAACGATTATTATGGGCGGTGTGCTCATCGCACTTGGTCACGTAGCACTATCATTCCCTGGAAGTGTGCCAGCACTTTTCATATCCATGGCCTTGATTATTCTCGGCTCAGGTATATTAAAACCGAATTTATCAAGTATTGTTGGAGATTTATATACGAAAGAAGATTACCGGCGTGACGCTGGTTTTAGTATCTTTTATACTGGAGCAAACGCGGGAGCCTTGATTGCACCTTTAGTTGTCGGAACAATTGGACAAACTTATAATTTTCATTTGGGATTTTCCATTGCCGCCATTGGAATGTTTATCGGACTAATCTGGTATATCATTACTTCTAAAAAAACTTTGGGACAAGCTGGACGATACGTGCCGAATCCAATTGGTAAAGAAGAAAAGACTAAAATTATTAAAGGCTTTAGCATTGGCGCCATTATCCTAGCTGTTATATTAGTTTATTCTATTGCAACCGGACTCCTTACCATTAACAGGTTTACTTTTGTCGTTAGTATTCTAGGTATTGTCATCCCAACGATTTACTTCCTTGTTATGTATAACAGTAAGAAAACGACGAAAGTGGAAAAGTCACGACTTCTTGCATATATTCCTTTATTCATTACAGCAATTGCCTTTTGGTCTATTCAAGAGCAAGGATCAACCATTTTTGCTCGGATTGCTGATGAACAGACGCAATTGAGTATTGGATCTTTTGCTATTAAGTCAAGCTGGTTCCAGTCAATTAACCCATTTTATATTGTGTTTTTAGCGCCATTATTTGCTGTCATGTGGACGAAATGGGGAAAAAAACAGCCAAGCACACCGGTAAAGTTTTCAATCGGTGTTATCCTAGCAGGTGCATCCTTCTTACTAATGGTTATACCATTTAGTGCATCAGGTGGATCCGCAATCAGTCCAATATGGCTTGTATTTAGCTTCTTACTTGTAACATTAGGTGAATTATTCTTATCACCAGTTGGAGCATCAGCTACGACGAAATTAGCTCCAGCAGCTTTTGCATCACAGACGATGAGTGTTTGGTATCTATCAAACGCATCAGCACAAGCCATTAACGCACAACTTGTAAAGCTTTATAGTGTTGATACACAAATCATCTATTTTACGGTGATTGGGATTGTATCAATCGGCATTGGTATTTTACTTTTATTCTTATCTAAAAAAATCCATGGCTTGATGCGTGGAATAGATTAATCATATTTGCTGGTATTTTGAATGGCGTGTTGTTGTTCAAAATACCAGCTTTTTGCTATCTTAAGGTTAATCTTTTATACTGCAATTAGAATACTATCATCCTTGGAAGGGAAGAGGTTTTATGACATTTGAAGATGTGTTACCAAAGTTAAAAGCAGGAAAAAAAGTGATCCGTTCAGGTTGGGGTGGAGCAGAGTTGTATGTGAAACTTGTTGATGAAAGTACGCATGATGGTGAAACTCTGAATCCTTATTTTCTAATTAATGTTCGAGGTGAAGGATATACGATGTTCACGCCAACTGTATGTGATATTTTAGCTGAAGATTGGAAAGTTGTTGAGTAATAATCTTGGAGGATGACACGATGCTGTTTGAAGAATATAAAGGAAAAACTGTTTTCATTACAGGCGGAGCTTCAGGAATTGGACAGGCACAGGCCGAGGCTTTTTTGAAAAACGGTGCGAATGTTTTTGCACTGGATATAAACGAAGAGGGTTTGTGGACTTTGAAGAAGCGGTATGGCCCCCGTTTTACATACTTCATTGGTAGTGTATCGTCTGGCATCGAAATCGAAACAGCAGTTCAGAAGGCGCTGTCGCATTTTAACCAAATTGATATTTTGGTAAACACGGCAGGGGTTCTCGACGGTTATAAAAAAACTTTAGAAACCGATGAGAAACTTTGGGACCATATAATTAACACGAATTTAAAAGGTGTCTTTCTCGTTACGAACGCTGTACTCCCCCATATGTTAGCCCAAAGGTCAGGTGTCATTGTGAATATGGCATCGATTGCTGGGTTAGTTGCTGGAGGAGGCGGAGCGGCATATACGGCAGCTAAACATGGGATTATTGGTTATACAAAACAGCTTGATTTGGATTATTCGAGAGAAGGGATTCGTGCTAATGCTATTGCTCCAGGCGCTATAAAAACACCGATGAATAAAAAGGATTTTGTAGGTGACGGAGATATGGCGAAATGGGTGGCAAGTGAAACCCCGGCAGGTCGCTGGGCAGAACCGGCTGAAGTTGCTGATTTGACATGTTTCATTGCGAGTGAATCAGCGAGTTACATTCATGGTGCTGTCATTCCTATTGACGGTGGCTGGACAATCAAGTAATGGTGATTTTAAAGTAATTTTTATCAGCAGTCGTACGTCAATTTATGTTACAATTAGTGAGCTAGCAAACAAGCTTGCACTACGGAACTTAATCTTCTTTAGCCGTAGTTATTACTAAAATAGCTTTAATGCTATTTTACAAAGGAGAATCACTAATTGAATAACACAAATGTACACTCGCAATCGTCACGAGTGAATGCTTCCGAGCTGATGAAAACAGCACTTGTGGCTGCCTTATACGTTGTCGTCACAGTCGTATTAGCGGGTTTTGGAGCCATGCCGATCCGGCTGTCGGAAGTGTTTAATTACTTAGCTTTATATCATAAAAGATATGTTGCTGCTGTAACGCTTGGTGTTGTTTTCGCCAACTTTTTATCACCGACTTGGGTGCTTGATGTGCCTATTGGTGGAACAGCGACACTATTGGTATTACTACTTTGCCGCGCCGTCACAAAACATATAAAAAGCGATAAGTTAAAATTAGCAGTGACTGCAATTATTTTTTCGCTTTCTATGTTTACCGTAGCGGGTCAGTTTGCAATTCTTCTCAATATGCCATTCTTTGAAACATGGTTAGTTACGGGACTTGGTGAATTAGCATCTATGACAGTTGGTGGGATTATTATCTACTTCATTAGTAAGAGAATTGATTTAACGAAGTAAGAGACACATTATAAACATAGACTAGTCAAGGGTTTTATTTATACCAAGACTAGTCTGTTTTTTAAACAATCACATTACCAACCGATTCTCTATCTGGCGTTGCAGCATTCACCATTAAGAAAATAGCTGATAAAATATGCATAATCATTCCCACAAATGGAATCCATCCAATACAAGAAGTAACAATACCTAAAACGCTTCCTATGCTTGCGCCGTTATCTCTTTTTGTCAGAACTAAAGTAATGATATGTAATATTAACATTGCTAATAATGGCGTCCATGCAAAAGAAAGAATAATTGATGCTCCAATAATTGGGATACCTAAAATGGCTTCGAATGCCCCAGTAACCCATTTTAAAATTCGTGATACTGACATTCACTTCACCCCCGTTCAAAAAGTTAGAAAACTTAAATATATACTACCATTATATAAGGGCAAGGTCTATAATATTTTTAGAAAGCAGTTAACGTGAAAATACGAATGATACTAAATACAAAAACCAGACCTAAATTCATGGACTGGTTTTTGAGCTGCTCCATTTGGTTAAGTTCCTAAAAGTTTAGTTGTCTGTATCCTCTTCCTCAACAGCATCTCGCTTGAACTTCTTACTGAAAACTATCGATAAAATGATAATCAAAGCAGCTGCACCGGCGGTTGTAAAGTATATTGGTTCATAAGCGTTGTGTGCCGCTTCGTTAAATGCTTCTTTTAATGCATTTTGTACATCTTCGGAAGGAATTTGGGCTATACTTGCTTGAATATCACTATAGCTTCCACCGCTAACTTTCTCCATTTCTCCTTGAGGGATGTTACTTGGATCAACCCCATGTGCTTGCAATTTTTCAGGTATGATTTCTCCTAGATTACTAAAGCCGCGCTGAATAAAAGTTCCATATACTGTTGGTGCAATTGTCAGTCCTATTTGACGTGCAACTGATAAGGTACCGAGTGCTGAACCTTTTTGCGTGCCAGCTGCATTAGACGTCAGCACAGTTAATGGCGCACCCAACACAAATCCAAAACCAATCCCTGCGATAACTGAGAAAATGAGAAACAATGATTTTGAATCAACGAAAAGCCCGAGTCCACCAAAACCAATAATCGCAATGATACCTGATGCAATTAATGTTTTAACAGGGCCTTGCTTATCGACAAAATAACCGCCTCCCCCTGCGCCAATGCCAGAAGCAAGAGCGAGTGGTGTCATCCAATAACCCGATTTAGCAGCGGGAATTCCAAGAATTTGTTCTGCAAAGGAAGGGATGAAAATGACGGCACCAATAAATGTCCCAGATAAAAAGGCCATAATCATGGTGACTGAATAGGTTGGTTTGCTAAGCAAGCTGTATGGAAGAATCGTGTCTACTTGACCTGCCTCGTTTCTTTTTTCCACAAAAATTAAACCTGCGAAAATGATGATGCCAAGAATAAGTAAACCCAGGACACTAAAGTTAAATAGACTATCAAGTAAATTACCTGAACCTAAGTTGTTGACAGCAAACATAACACTTAAAATAGAAAAAGATAAGAGTGATATACCAAGAAAGTCTATTTTTTCCATAACGGCATCTTTTGTTTCTTGTAAGTAGAAGAAACCTCCAATGACAAGTAAGATACCGATAGGGACGTTAATTAAAAAGAGCCAATGCCAAGTCCCTGTTACGTCCATTAAGAAACTTCCGATGTTTGGCCCGATAACAGAAGCAATACCGTTCATCCCACCAAGCAAACCGAGCATGCTTCCTTGTTTATCTTTAGTAAATGTACTGATGACGTGAGAACTTGCAATTATAAAAATACCCCCGCCACCAAAGGATTGAATTAGTCTAGATGCTAGAAAAAACGTGAAATTGGGACTTAGAGCGACACCAAGTGACCCAATCGTAAATATAGCAATTTCAATTAAGAATAATTTTTTTCGCCCATAGCGATCGGATAGTTTTCCGACAATAGGTGTTGTAATTGCTAAGCCGAGTGTGTATAAAGTAATTCCCCATGTTCCAGCTGTTGCTGATACATCGAATGAGGAGTTAATAGTCGTTAATGCGGCACTGATAATTCCATTATCCAAGGCTGCCATAAATACACCAATTAATAAAATGATAAAACCAGTATTTACTTTAGAAGCCTTTTTGTTTTTTTCCATTATAAGCATCTCCTAGCGTGATCATGAACAAAAACCTCTCTGATTATTCTCATCATACTTGAAAAATAACCGATGAGCGAAAAATACACCTTAAAAATGAACAGAGTATGAATATAAAATAACAGTTTTCCATAGAAGGATTCAGGATCGATATCTGGAGATAAACAGTAACCGCAATAAAAATAATAATTTCATTCTTTAACTTTATATAAAACACTAGATGCATTTGGTGTTTTTTGTTTCTTGCTTAAGCTGTGCCTGATGCTAGACGGTGCCCCGCGCTTTTGTTCATTGGTAGAAATTTTGTCATAGATTCCCATTTTGATGTCATTCGGGTTATACTATAACTAGAATCCGTATTTGTATGCCACCCCCTTTTTCAACACAGCAAGGGCTTAAGGAGATAGGGATTTGGCAACCCTGTCATTATAGATGATTAACTGGATCATCGTTGTTACTCACCACTATGGATTTAAAAATATGGTGAGAAAGGTGTGAGTCAATACTTTGGAATCAGTAACTGTGAAACATTTAGTCAATCAATTCTCCCTAGAAGTACTCGCAGGGGAAAGTCAGCTTCATCGTCCCATTACAAAAGCGCGAACACATCGACCGGGACTGGAGTTTATCGGTTTTTTTGATTTCTTTCCGATGGAACATGTTCAAGTTCTAGGAAAAAAAGAAATCACGTACCTTCATCAATTAAGTCATGATGAGCGAAACGTTCGAATCGGTAATGTTGTCAAATATCATCCACCGTGTTTCATTGTGACTTCCGATCAAGAAGGGCTTATGTATTTAAAGAGATATTGCTTACAAGAAGGTATCCCACTCTTACGTACGCCTGAACCAACTGCTCAATTTATTGAAAAGTATGATGCTTATATGGCAAAAGTACTTGCACCTGAAATTGCTATTCATGGCGTTTGTGTAAATGTTTTTGGAATGGGAATTCTCATACGCGGTAAATCAGGCGTTGGAAAAAGCGAAATTGCTCATACTCTAATTGGTCGGGGACATCGTTTAGTTGCCGATGATATTGTTGTTTTAAAGAAGTTAGGTCCTGATACGATACTCGGCACCCATAATGGAAAGAACAAAGAATTTCTTGCCCTACGCAGTATAGGACTATTAAATGTAGTGCGGCTTTATGGAAGAAAAGCTTTTCAAGAAGAAACCCGAATAGGGCTTGATATTGAACTTACCAAGTGGGATAAAGATGCCTTATATAATGAGCTAGAAGTCGAATCGCTCTATAAAGAATATATGAATGTATCTGTTCCACATATTGAAATTCAACTAAAACCAAGTCGTGACGTCGTGGGGCTCATTGAAGCAGCGGCCAATAACTGGTACTTAAGAGAACAAGGATATAGCGCAGCAGAGGAATTTATGAAACGAATCGAAAATGATAATGAGTAAAATACTATAATTTAGTTGAGGACTAATTCATAAGTTGAGGTAAAGAAAGTTATAGTACATGATTCATTTGCTATATAAAAAAAGGAATGTCATTTGTGTTATGTCATTCGTATATTCGGCTGTATTTAATGAAAAAGGCTATCTAAATGCACCATGACTAAATTTAAAAACTTTAACCTAGGAGGATAAAAATGAATGCTCAAAACATCATGAAAACACCCGTCATCAAAGTTGAAGAAAACGAGACTGTTCGGGCTGTCGTGAAAAAATTTATCGAAAACGGAATTAGTGGCTTACCTATCGTTAATGAAACAAATCAAATTATCGCCTACATAAGTGACGGCGATATCATGCGTTACATCGGAAAGCATAAGGATTATGTATATGAATCGTTTTTCTTTATTGGTCTTATTAAAGGTGATCACGATAAGTATGATGAGCGAGCTGAAAAGGTACTTGATTTAAACGTAATGGCCATCGCAAAAAGGAAAGTCGTTAAAACCGAATGGGATACAGAGATTGAAGACATTGCAGCAATTCTAGGGGAAAGACAAATCAAAAAGTTACCAGTTGAGAAGAATGGTGAACTTGTCGGGATTATCAGTCGTGGTGATGTCATTAGACATTCGTTTGAAATGCTATTGTAAAGAATGACTAAAAACTAATCAATCTAGGCAGCTTTTATATTATCCTTGTAGGAAAAGTAAAAGCTGCTTTTTTTCACAGTATGATAGGTATTCGTGTGATAACATCAGGAAATCGTTATTTTTTAATCCTTTTCAATAGACATCTTTAAACAAGTTGTAGGGAATATAATGATATTGGTCAAAGAAACGAACGCCCCGTGAATATTATTTTGTATTATCCATTGCCTGAATTTAAAAAAATACCTCAAAAAGAAAACTAACTCCGTTCAAATTAATCAATAAAATTAAAAACCCAGGCGACCATGGTAAATACGGAAAGTTCCTTTTGTTCCGTTGGAAATGAATGAACTAGATGAATGCCTATTTCAGCAACTGTTCTAGTGCAAAGTGTTCCTTTATCTAGTCAAACGCATAGAATAAGTATCATCATTTGATAAGGGGATGATTACCATGGCACTTTTTATTAACACTGGTGAGCATCCAGGTGTTTTTGAAAGTGAAATAGATATTGTTGGCAAAAATCAGAGTTTTTACCGAAAAGACCATGTATCAGAGCTGGTAAAGGAACAAAGGCAAGTCAATGAGACATTGCTTAAATCTTTGAGAAAACTCACCCTCCTACAAAGCCAGCAATCAACCGAACAGCAGCAACAACGAAAGGAAACAGAACAACAACTCGAAGAACTTAATAATCAAAATCGTAAGCAGAAACTATTTGAAAAAACTATTTTAGACAGCCTCAATGATTTAGTAGCTCGTCATGATGAGATTGAGACGACCTTCAAACAAGAGGGATTAGCTAAACAAGAGATTTTCGAGCAGTTATCTATCCTCAGTGAATCGAACCAAGATACAATTGATTATCTTGGGCAATACGAGTCGTTTAACGGTAAGTTATCAGACCAACTAAATTATATGTTACAGTTACAAACGAATGTCGAACGGCGAATAGGCGAGCAGGATGATGAGCAATATAGACTAAATGAACGATTAGAAAATCAAGAGGCACTAACTGAAAAAACAATCCGACAGCTCGATCACTTAAGAGCGAGTTTATTCGAAAGAACAAATTATCTTGTGGAAAAGGTTGAAGAAAGCTTTCAATTAACATCTTCATATATTTATGAGTTGTTAAAAGGGTCGAATCAACCATTTACTTTCTTCGTATCGGAAGAAAAAAGTGAAGACAAGAAAAAGTAAGGGCATAATGAAACCTTTCCTAAGTTTGAATCGTAATAGTTAAAAGAAGGAGAAAACACGCCCAGGGTTTTCTGAGCGTGTTTAGATTTTTGAAGGGATGTTCTAATGTTCTTGTAACTGACTTATTTCAACATCAAATTCTTCATCAGGTTCTTCTAGATGAAAAACACGAGCCGTTTCATTTTGCTCGTTGATACGTTGAATATAGATGGCTTTTCCATTGTAAGTGACACGTTCCGTTTGAGGAGATTGTGAAATCTCTTCAGCTCGCTGAATATTCAAGGGGCTCCCTCCATGTTAATTTAATGGACCTTCTTCATTTAGTCTGTTTAAATCAACTGATTGCTCGTGTTCCATGTTATCTAGTGGAAAAACAGTTGCTGTTTTTTCATGCGAATTAACATCTTGAAGATAGACAGGGATGCCGTGAAAGTGAATATTAACTAAATAAGGCAAGTCAATGATTTCTTTGGCTCGGTTAACTTCCATCTTCAATCCTCTCCCTTCATACTTTATTTTTTGCCGTATGAGTTTAAATATGTGGGGTATATTTTGCCTAAGAGGTGGAAGTGCTTCAAAAATATTAATTAATTAAAAATTCAGGTGGGAATGTTAAGATGAATTTAATTGATGTACAACCTTATTATAAGGTTCAACGGGAAGTGTCCAGTATTGACCAGAAAGATATTGAGTTAGAGCGCCATATGTATTTATATTCTGATAAAGTTGTGACTGAGCACCGTGAATTTTCGATAACTGAAATTATGGATATGTCTTATCGTCAATTTGGTAAGGCTGGTGGGCTTCTTTATTTGCATACTTTGCGAGGTGTCTTCTCGTATAATGTCAAAGTCTCTCCCCAGACTTTCATCGATTCATATAAAGAATACATTGGAAAATGGTGACTGTATGTTTCCTTATGAATACATTTGGGAATAACTATAAAGTATCATTGTTATCTTTTCTAAGCCGTCAGAGGAGGAACATTCAGTGATTATTGCAATCATCGCTTTATTAATCACATCCTTTTTCTTTTCAGGGAGCGAAACGGCTTTAACAGCTGTTAATAAAATGAGAGTCCAAACAAAAGCGGAGAACGAAGACGATAAAAAGTCCAAACAACTCTTAAATTTATTATCTGATCCAGAAGAGTTCATTACAACAATCTTAATTGGTAATAATATATCGAATATACTACTGCCGACGTTAGTTACGATTGTGGCCATGGACTATAATATTAACGTAGGAATAGCGTCAGCGATATTAACGCTAACTATTATTATCTTTGGAGAAGTTATTCCAAAGTCCATCGCAGCTGCATTTTCTGAGCGTATTGCTTATCTTGTTTCTCCTGTTATACGTTTTATTGTTTTTCTTTTGAAGCCGTTGACAAGTTTGCTCAATTTATTAACAGGCCTGATTATAAAAGTTCTTTCTAAAGGCCAAATGAAAAGCGTTACAGTTTCAAAAGAAGATTTTAAAACGATGGTTGATATAGCCGGTAAAGAAGGGACCTTTAAAAAAGAAGAGTCCCATCGAATTAAAGGGGTACTTGATTTTTACAATCTAAATGTCAATGATGCAATGAAGACACCTCGTGTTGATATTGTGGCATTACCCCGTACAGCTAATTATCAAGAAGTTAGAGAAATCATCACCCATAACCCTTTTACGCGTTACCCAATATATGAAGATGATTTAGATAATATTATCGGAGTGTTTCATTCAAAATTTTTTATTTCGTGGTCAACACAGCCTGAAAAGAAACTTGAAACCTTTAGTGACATGGATCCGTTATTAATATATGAGCTCCAATCCATCGAATCAGTTTTTCGTGAAATGATGTTAGCAAAAAAACATCTCGCCATTGTGTTGGACGAGTATGGTGGAACGGAAGGGATTTTAACTTTGGAAGATATCATTGAAGCGATGATAGGTCTTGAAATTGAAGATGAGAACGACCCGGTTGGGGATGCACTGGTTGAAAAGCTTACTCCAAATGAAATTATTTGTAATGGGAAAATACCTCTCCATCGATTGAACTCTATTTTTCAGACAAATATTTCTGAAGAAGAAGATATTTTGATTGGCTACTTGCTTAAGGAATTTGATTATTTCCCTCATGAAGGAGAAACGATTGAGCGGGGAAAATTACGATTCACGGTATTATCAACAGGAAATCGAACGATTAAGAGGGTTCAAATTCTTAAAGAGGAGCTGGAGGATTGAAATGTCACCAAATCTATTCTCGGTTTCGCAGCTTACATATATTTTTTTCGTTTGAATCCAACAATGGAAACAAAAATCAAGTGTCATGGCTAGCTAACGTTCCCAAATATATTTTTTGCTTTGACAACTTTGTGACAAAGTGAACTTTGAAGTTGACTTGTGACACGCTGTCATTTATTCTATAAATAGATGTTGTGACAAGGTGTCACTTTAGGGGGATAAAGCTATTGCCTAAACAGACATTTTTTAACTTACCCGAAGATAAAAAGGATAATTTGCTTTATGCCGTAGAGAAAGAATTCTCTCGAGTTCCATTTTATGAAGCATCCATTTCAAATATAGTAAAGACAGCTGCAATTCCAAGAGGAAGCTTTTATCAATATTTTGAGGATAAAGAAGATGCCTATTTCTACTTGTTAAATAAACAAGTTGAAATGAAGCAAAACCAGTTTTTAAAGTGTCTGAAGATGCATGATGGGAATTTATTTGAGGCTGTCATCCATATTTTCGAATTATCAATTGAGGGAAACCCTAATGATCAAGGACTTTTGTTTTTGAAGAATGCATTTTTGAATATGACTCATGAAATTGAAGAAAAACTTAATCGGATTTTCAACATTGAAGGAAGCAATGCTAAAATTGAAGAGATTGACACCTTGATTGATAAAGAATATTTAAACATCAGTAATAATGTTGAGTTACATCATTTGATGCAATTAATATCAATGGTCATTTTTCGGAATTTAATTGAAAAATATGCTCAAAACTTAACTTATGAGCAGGCTATTGAAAACTTCAAAATTCAAATTAACTTACTTAAAAATGGATTGGGGAAAGATACAAACGTGAAAGAATAAGTCCCTAACCTTGATATCTCATGAGGCAGTTTTTAACTGTTTATGTACAACAAAGACTTTCTTAAGCATTTTTTAATATGAATTTTACTAAGAAAGGGAGTTTGTTAAATGAACGTAACTATTTATGGTACACCTTGTAAATCGATGCAAAAGGCTAAAAAGTGGTTTGATAAACATGAAATTTCTTATACAGAAAGAAATATAAGAGATATCCCAATGACTGTAGAAGAACTTAGGGGTGTATTACGACTAACCTTAGATGGTACAGATGAGATTATTTCAACCAGATCAAATATATACAAACAACTCAATTTAGATTTTGACACACTACCTCTACAAGAACTTCTTACCTTAATTCAAAAGCACCCAGGGTTATTAAGAAATCCGATCATTATTGACGATCGTCGAATTCAAGTTGGTTATAATGAAGATGATATTCGTCAGTTCTTACCTAGAAAAGCTCGTGAACTCGAATGGTTAAAATTAAGAATGAAACAGCTCTATGTTGCTGAAGATTACCAATAAAAGTGGATGAAACCCATTCAATCTTTGAACTGGTATAAACATTTATTCATCACCAATCTATTTCCTGCATACGTTATATAAACCGCGATATGGATGGAGGGAATAGATTGGATATCATTAGTAAGGTCAAAAAACATCGTGAAGAAGAGGAGCAATTAAGGTGGGAAGGAACCTTCGCGGAATATTTGGAAATAGTCAAAGAAAGACCTGAAGTGGCGCAAACAGCCCACTCACGAATTTATAATATGATAAAAGCCTCTGGTTTCACAGAAAAAGATGGTCAAAAGATGTACCATTTTTTTGGTGAGGAAATCTTTGGTCTTGAGGATGCGATTGAAAAACTCGTTGAGGAATATTTTCACCCTGCAGCGAAGCGACTTGACGTCAGAAAACGCATCCTTTTATTAATGGGACCGGTAAGTGGTGGAAAGTCGACGATTGTTACCATGCTGAAGCGCGGCCTTGAACAATACAGCCGTACTGATGAAGGAGCGGTTTATGCGATTAAAGGATGCCCGATGCATGAGGATCCGCTCCATTTAATCCCACCTCATTTACGAGAAGAGTTTTTTGAAGAATATGGAATTCGAATTGAAGGAAACTTATCCCCTCTAAATGCTATGCGTCTTGAAAAAGAGTACGATGGAAAAATTGAAGACGTCAAAGTAGAACGTATTTTTCTTTCGGAGGATAAGCGAGTCGGTGTCGGTACATTTAGCCCGTCAGATCCTAAATCACAGGATATTGCGGACTTAACGGGCAGTATTGATTTTTCAACGATTGCTGAATACGGGTCAGAGTCTGATCCAAGGGCCTACCGATTTGATGGAGAATTGAATAAAGCTAATCGCGGAATCATGGAATTTCAGGAAATGTTAAAGTGTGATGAGAAGTTCCTCTGGTTACTCCTATCGTTGACGCAAGAAGGGAATTTTAAGGCGGGACGATTTGCCTTGATTTCTGCTGATGAACTCATTATTGCCCATTCCAACGAAGCAGAGTACCGCTCGTTTATTGCAGATCAAAAGAATGAAGCTCTTCACTCTCGAATTATCGTGATGCCTGTACCTTATAATTTAAAGGTGACTCAAGAAGAACGGATTTATGAAAAAATGATTCAAGAAAGTGATATGGCGCATGTTCATATTGCTCCGCATGCTTTAAAAGTAGCTGCCATTTTCACTATTTTGACTCGCCTGAAGGAATCTAAAAAGGTCGACCTTCTGAAAAAAATGCGACTTTATAATGATGAAAGCGTGGAAGGGTTTAGCCAAGTAGATGTCAATTCATTAAGAAATGAGTTCACGGATGAAGGCATGGGAGGAATTGATCCTCGTTATGTTATTAATCGGATTTCATCAGCAATTATTCGAAAAGAAGTTCCTTCGATTAATGCACTCGATGTCCTTCGTTCATTAAAAGATGGGCTTGATCAGCATCCGTCAATTTCAAAAGAAGATAAAGAAAAGTATCTGAATTATATTTCGGTGGCAAGAAAAGAGTACGATGACATTGCCAAAAAAGAAGTGCAGAAGGCTTTTGTTTATTCTTATGAAGAGTCAGCAAGAACTTTAATGGATAATTATTTAGATAATGTTGAAGCGTTTTGTAATAAGACGAAATTAAAAGATCCGCTCACAGACGAAGATGTCAATCCTGATGAACGGTTAATGCGTTCTATTGAAGAACAAATAGGCATTTCTGAAAATGCAAAAAAAGCCTTTCGAGAAGAGATTCTCATCCGTATATCTGCTTATGCCCGTAAAGGGAAACGATTTAATTACGAATCGCATGAACGTCTGCGCGAAGCAATTCAGAAAAAATTATTTGCGGATTTAAAGGATGTTGTCAAAATTACGACCACGTCCCAAACCCCAGATGAATCTCAACTTAAGAAAATAAATGAAGTCATTGCTAGATTAGTTGATGAGTATGGTTATAGTTCAGTATCAGCAAATGAACTTTTGCGTTATGTCGGAAGCCTGCTAAGTCGTTAAATAAAATAATGACAAGATCTTATCTTAATGAGATCTTGTCATTTTTGTAATCTTTTATTTATATACTTTTAGGAAAATACACACAATAAAGAGGTGAGTGTCGCATAGGATAAAGAAAGATTGTTCGAGGTTTTTACGAATTTGACTTGCCTAAATTGTAAAAACATCAGCAACTTTAATTATATTCACTATAATTCAGGAGGGATAGTATGAGTGATGTTGATCGTAACTTTGTTATTTCTCAGGAAAATTGGACCCTCCACCGGAAAGGTTACCAAGACCAACAACGTCATATGGATAAGATAACAGAGTCAATAAAAGATAATTTACCTGACATCATTAGTGAGGAAAATATTATCATGTCAAATGGAGAAGATGTTATTAAAATTCCCATTCGCTCCCTCGATGAATATAAAATTCGTTTTAATCATGAAGATAATCAATACGTTGGAAGCGGTGATGGAGACAGTCAAGTAGGTGATGTTGTCGCCAAAGATGGAAATAAAAAAGGGGAAAAGGGTGCAGGCTCTGGTGAAGGAGCGGGAGATGCCCCTGGAGAAGATTATTATGAAGCCGAGGTGTCTTTAGCGGAGTTAGAAGAAATACTTTTTGAAGAGCTCGAGTTACCAGACCTCACGCATAAGGAAACCCCCGACTTGGTAACGGAAGATATTGAATTTAATGATTTACGTAAAAAGGGATTAATGGGTAACATCGATAAAAAACGGACTATATTAACTGCTCTAAAAAGAAATGCACGCGTTGGAGAACCTAAAATTTCCCCTATTCATAACGATGATTTACGTTTTAAAGTATGGAATGAGGTAGAAAGGCATGAATCAAGTGCTGTTGTTTTAGCCATGATGGATACAAGCGGATCCATGGGCAGGATGCAAAAGTATTTGGCACGAAGTTTCTTTTTCTGGATGACGCGCTTTCTTAGATCAAAATATGAAAGAGTAGAGATTGAATTTATCGCTCATCATACCCAAGCAAAAGTAGTGTCAGAAGAAGATTTTTTTTATAAAGGTGAAAGTGGTGGGACAATTTGTTCTTCAGCCTATTTAAAAGCACTTGAATTAATTGATACAAAATATCCACCATCAAAATACAATATATATCCATTTCATTTATCAGATGGCGATAACTTTTCCACAGATAACGAACGTTCTCTTGAGTTAATTTACGAACTCTTGAAGGTCTCCAATATGTTTGGCTATGGAGAAGTAAATATTTTTAATCGCTTATCAACCCTGATGAGTGCCTTTAAGTCAATCAACCATCCCAGCTTTCATTCCTATATTATACGAGAAAACCGAGATATCTATAGTGCATTAAAAAGCTTTTTCAGTAAAGAAAGAGAAATGGTTTAAATTATATTGTTTGTCACAATCAGAAATAATATGTAATTGTATGAAACAATCGAGACAGCGTTTCTCTCGATTAAAGTTAGTCTAAGTTGACGAAAAATGACCGAGACAACTTTTCAAATCATTTCTGATACAATAAAAAACCATATCCCCATGGGGTATGGTTTTTTATTGTACAATCTCAAGCTTATATATTCCTCGCTTTGTACTAATAATAAATTCAGTGCCATCAAATTCATATAAAGCATCATTTTCTAATGGAATGTCGTATTGATCCTCAGGAAGAGGTCTTGCTTTATTTTGGGCTGTCATCACATGCCCTACTCCGTTTAAATGCATCGTATATTTAGATTGATAATCATCGATGGTGTCATGGTTTTTATTATAAGAAATACTGTCTAAGTCAATTACTGTTTTATCTAAATCATCGATTTCATGTTTTGTAACTTTAACATATTGGCCTGTCCATTGATTTAATAACTCATTCAATTCATCAATTGTTAAAAATAATTTATCCATTGCTCTCTCCTTGATTGCTGTTTTATTATCTGGAAGTAAAAATAAAAGGATAAAATTTCATTTAAAATAGGAAAAACAATGTTCATTTATACTTTTCTGGTCTATGATTGTAGTATGTGTAAATTTGCAGAGATTAAAGTAAAATGAAGCAAGTAAATATTGTTAATAAGGCAGAATAATCTAAAGGATGGTTTAGATGTCAGAGGAAACAATAACAAGACTCGAATTAAATGGTAAAGAAATTATATTAATAGGTACCGCCCATGTGTCAAAACATAGTGCCGAACAAGTGAAAGAAGTCATAGAAGCAGAGCAACCTGACTCAGTATGTATTGAGCTTGATGAACAACGGTTCAAGTCTATTCGTGAAGGCAATAAGTGGAAGGAAATGGATATATTTCAGGTTATTAAAGATAAAAAGGCAACCTTACTTCTTATGAATCTCGCTATTTCGTCATTCCAAAATCGAATGGCTAAGCAATTTGATATTAGTCCTGGTCAAGAGATGATTCAAGGAATTGAATCTGCAGAAGAAACGGGTGCTGAACTTGTACTAGCCGATCGTGATATTCAAATTACTTTTTCAAGGATTTGGGGTGGGATTGGTTTAAAAGGGAAGGCTCTCTTACTTACTCAAGTCATAGCTAGTATTTTTTCAAAGGAAACCATTTCAGAAGAAGACTTGGAAAAAATGAAAACACAAGACACCATCAATGCCATGTTGCATGAATTCACAGAGGAATTTCCACGTTTGAAAAAGCCGTTAATTGATGAGCGCGATCAGTATTTAGCCCAAAAAATAAAAAATGCCCCAGGTGAAAAAATTGTCGCTGTTCTAGGAGCTGCGCATGTCCCGGGAATTACTCAGGAAATTAAAAAAGAACATAATTTGAAAAAATTAGCACAAAGACCACCTAAATCTAAAGCTCCTAAAATTATTGGTTGGTCGATTCCGATTATTATCTTGGGAATTATCGCCTACACATTTTTAGCAAATCCTGCTGCTGGATGGCAACAAACGGTAAGTTGGATTTTATGGAATGGCTCATTTTCGGCCCTAGGCGCATTAGCTGCTTTTGCACATCCATTAGCAATTGTGACAGCTTTTGTTGCAGCGCCAATTACATCGCTTAATCCATTAATTGCTGCTGGTTGGTTTGCAGGTTTCGTTCAAGCTTATATTAAACGACCTCATGTAAGTGACTTTGAAAATTTAACCGAAGATGTATTTCATATAAAAGGATTTTGGAATAATAAAGTGACCCGTGTCCTCCTGGTTATTGTGCTCGCCAATATTGGTAGCTCGATCGGAACATTTGTTGGAGGAGCCGATGTTATTCGAGTATTTTTAGAGAATTTATAACAAGATTGGGATATATAAACCAAAATAAAAGCCGAACAATGGATTTATATCAAATATCCTTGTTCGGTAATTTTATGCTATCTATTAACATAATGAAGGAAAAACATGGAGACTCTTGAAAAAGAAAACCACTTTTTCTGCGTGTGATGTATTGCTGTCGAAGTATTTACCTGTCCAGCAGAAGGATTAGCAGCGCCTGCGGAAAGCGAAATGCTTTTCCAAAGCAACAGCGTAAAGATATTCGTATTTAAAATATACTTCTCATGCCATTTTCTAACCTATAATCCACATAGCAAAGACTAATAGCAGTCCGAAAACCCAATGATGCTTAGCCGCTCTGGCCATTCCTTTAATTTCTTCACTACGTTGCGCATTTTTTCGGTAGGACAAAATCAACCGACCAGCTAGCGGTGTTGCCAAAAATACTATTAATGCAGAATAAGGTAAAATATGATAAATAATTAATAAAAAGACAGTTATATATGCTAATGAAAGTAAGGTTGCTAGTAAATAAACCGCGCGGGTTCGACCTAATAAATTAGCAAGTGTCGTTCTAAAGCCGATATCTTTTTTTAAATCTCTTATATTATTCGTTAAAGTCATAGAAGCAATCAAAAGAGCAAAAGGAAGTGAGAGTATTAATATTTGCCAGTTGATGTTATTTCCTTGAACGATAAAGGCGAGTGTTGTAATGACTGGCCCTAAAAATAAAAATGCTGTCGTTTCACCTAATCCAATCGAAGAAAATGAATGTTCGCCTGCTGAATACTTTATCCCTGCTAATATACCGAGAATTCCTGTAGTGATCACCCATGCAGTACTTCCGCTATTCGCAAAAGCAAGCCAAAGACCAATGATGATTGATAGAGTAATCATCGTTCCGGCTAGTATAGGAAGTGTTTTGTGAGCAGGACCATGACCATTAGGAGCATCATGAGCGAGCACCCATTTATCGTTGTCTTGCCCATATTTAAAATCATAATAATCATTTAGCACGTTAGTTGATGATTGAATGAATAGTGCAGCCATCAATATAGCCAAAAAGATATCAAGTCGTATTGTCCCACTCTTAGCAGCAAATGCGGTACCGACAAGAACAGGGCTAAGTGTTCCCGTCAATGTCAAGGGACGAAACAGCTGAATCCAAGAGCCCTTATAAACATAGTGCTCAGAAACTAGGTCAATCTGTGAGTTGAGAATTTCTTTAGCCATTTAAAAAACCTCCTTTAAAAAGTTAACATTTTTAGCCAAGAAGCCTCCATCTTCAAGTGTGAGAAGGGCAATAGCTTAGGCGGTAAGGTGGAGATGAATTGGCTTTCGGTCAAGTACTTCTTTAGATGCGCTAATTGACTGAACGTATCTTACCATATATAAGCAATGTTCTCGGAAACGAGAAGCTCCTACTTCAAATTTCGTATGAAATTAAGTGGTGAGTGGTTCACAGCATAACCATTAAAGCAATAAGGATTATAAAACCAATTGCTTCAACACCTTCAATAACCACGATTTTTAGCATCGACTGATTTAAAGGATGTTTATCTCCATTTGCGGCCAATTTCCAAATCCAGCGTTCTTCTTCTGAGAAAACTTTCATTGATTGTTTGTAACCGAATGTGATGCCCCAAAGCAAAGTAAATGTTGCTACAATAAAGGCCGTTGCCCAAATATGACCATAAGTTGTCTGCCAAATATCATCCCATGTTTTAATTGGACCACCAACTGTGCCAAGTAGAGTTCCTGTCGCAATGACACCAGTCCCGGCGAGAGTGAAAAGCCAATGCGTCCATTTCATTAGAGCGTGAAAAAATTCCCGTTGAACTTTATACGTCAGTGTTCTAGCTGCAGGAAAGACGCCCCAGCCAACAAATAAAACACCCCCGACCCAGATAATGGCTAATAATATATGCACCATTAACAAAATTTGTCTTACTTCCCAGGGCATGTTTCTCAGTCCTTTCTATAGGTAATTAATTATTGTTTTTCTGATGGGAGTTTGATCAATTCATATCTTTTTTTATCGAATGATTTGTAAATACCGCTTCCACCTAGACCTTCGTTAATCATTCGATCAATCTCTAAGTATTCCTCGCGGGTTTTATCATAAGTCTCGCTCATCTTTACTCCCTCCCTTTAATTCCATTATCCTCTAATTATTATTATGATTCTTTGACGTACATCAAATTTTTTAAAAACAGGATGAGACCTCTGAACGACTTTAGCCAATCAATCATCATTTGGTGTGTCGCTTCATAAACTATATAAATTCAAACTGGAGGGATAGCTGTGTCTGAAATAAAAAAGCTACACCGAGCTATTGATGAAATCACAGAAATAGCGGATGGCTTTGGGCTTGATTATTATCCGATGCGTTATGAAATTTGCCCTGCTGAAATAATATATACTTTTGGAGCATACGGCATGCCGACACGATTTAGTCACTGGAGTTTTGGGAAACAGTTCCATAAGATGAAACTCCATTATGATCTTGGTTTAAGTCAAATTTATGAATTAGTTATTAATTCAAATCCCTGCTATGCCTTCTTACTTGATACAAATAGCTTGATTCAAAATAAACTTATTGTGGCTCATGTTTTGGCTCACTCAGATTTCTTTAAAAACAACGCTCATTTTTCACATACACGGCGTGATATGGTTGAAAGTATGACGGCTACAGCTGAACGGATTAGTAATTATGAAATGATTCATGGCAAAGAAAAGGTAGAAAAGTTTTTGGATGCGATATTGGCCATTCAAGAACATATTGATCCATCTATTATGCGAACAGAATTATCTTTTAATAAGGAAGAAGAGAATGAGGAGACAACTACAAAGCAATTAACAGCGTATGATGACTTATGGGCACTTGATAAAAAAGTAGTAAAGGATGAGGACAGGACAGTCGCTAAAGAAAAGTTTCCGATACATTCAGAAAAAGATCTTTTGCTGTTCATTGAAAACTATAGCCACGAACTTGAGGATTGGCAATGTGATATCTTAACCATGATGCGTGAGGAAATGCTTTATTTTTGGCCACAACTTGAAACGAAAATAATGAATGAAGGCTGGGCAAGTTATTGGCATCAACGCATTATACGGGAGATGAATCTCACCTCGGGGGAAACGATTGAATTTGCTAAATTAAATGCAAATGTGATTCAACCTTCAAAAACTCAAATTAACCCTTATTACTTGGGAGTGAAACTATTTGAATCGATTGAAAGACAGTACGATTATCCGTCAGACGAAATGAAGAAATTTGGTGTCAAGCCGAACTCTGGAAGGAAAAAGATATTTGAAGTTAGGGAAATGGATTCGGATCAATCGTTCATTAGAAATTACTTGACGAAAGACTTGGTTCAAGAGGAAGATTTATATCTATTCCAGAAACAAGGGGATGAGTATAAAATATCTTCTAAGGAGTTTGAGGAAGTAAGGGATCAGCTTATCTCTTCCAGAATTAACGGGGGCTTTCCTTATATTGCTGTAGAAAACGGAGATTACTTAAAAAATGGTGAATTATATTTAAAACATTATTACGAAGAAGTAGAACTAGATATTAAATATTTAGAAAAAGTTCTGCCTTATATTTATCAACTATGGGGTCGAGCAGTTCACATGGAAACTCAGATTGATAATAAACCTGTCTTGTATACATTTGATGGCTCAAAAGTCTATTATCGCATTTTATGATAAAAACTAATATACTATTGAAATTTCAACTTTCACATCAATAGAATAAGTTCAAATAGTGAACGAGACCTGAGCTTATAATTCGTCTAATCATCTTCATGCTAATCAGATGGGGCTTTTTATAAAAAATCGAACTATGGTTCTCCGCTGAACGAACAAGATAGCTGTTTATACACAAAATTCATAAACTGCGATTTAGTGAAGATTGTTTGTGTGGTTATTTTAATTCTAGCAAAATGAGTGCGTCCACCTCGTTCCGGAGCCGCATAGCCCGAGACGGAGCCGCATAGCTCGGGATGAAGCCGCATAGTCCGGGATGAAGACATCTATTCCGCAGTTTATGTCAAATGTGCAGTATTGAGAATTCAGTTTTCTCAAGGGTAGTTTATCAAAAGAACAACAGGTGTTGTGTATTTTTTTCCCTTCTCCATGGTCCCCAGGGTTGTATGTTAAATTAATTATGCAAAATTTATGTTTAAATGTTGAAAATATTATGGACATTATAGGTGTATATTTATAAAAAAAGTGTTAGAATTTAAGTATAGAAGACGAGGTAGGGGTGCTTGATATGAAACTCTGGTTTAGAAAAATAGCTGTTGTAGTAATTACAATTATGACGCTTGGAATTTATGTTCCACCCATTCATTTAAATACAGAACTAGACGAAAACAAAGGTGCTACCGAGTCTAGTTCCAATATTAATGAAGAGGTTCAACCTGTCGTTGATAGAGTTCATAAGACACCGGATACTAGTCTAACAACCACTCTTCCTAGGCTAACAGAACAGGAGGAAATGGTTCATTTACTTACTGAAAAAGCGAGGGAACAAACCATTAGTAAGCTCGGACCAAGAATTATTAAACAAGTGGATCACGAATTTAACGAAACCATCTTACCGAACATTGAGAGAGTCCTGCAGACAGTTTTAACTGAAAATGATCAAGATGAACTACCATATTACGGGATTACTGAACATCCTGCAGGTGGGATGGGCGAGAAAATTTTCCATGTTTATGATATGAGGACACATAAAGACTTAGCCAGATTTCATGTTCGAAGGGATAATCGTCCACAAGAGGGGTATTGGTTTAATTTTCATTATCATTTAAGCAAAGATAACTTTGAAGAACATCATGAGATTGGTGAAATTTATTGGGATAAAAACGTTCCCCCTAAATGGATGGCTTGACTCAGCATATAATCTAGACAGAAAGTGAGCTCGTTTAAGCTAACACTTTCTGTTTTTTTAATCGTTTAGCGTACTATAACATTAAAATTTCTGTGGATAATTTTATACTGAAATTGGCCACGTTCAGCGCAAGCGCCCAGCAACTACCAAGCTTCGAATACCTTCCTACGATAAGTCGAACTCGAATCGCTCCGCTCTTCGGTTCTCCTTTATCTCGTCAGGTCTTCTCCAGCTTGTACGTTCCTAACCGGTCGCTTGAGTTTTTGGATGTGTAACAAGTGGGGGTGCTTCTGAATATTGTAAGGGAGAATTGAATTTTATATTCGGAGGTGAGTCAATGGCGACAATAAAACCCCCAATGTTGCAACTTGGTGATACGATTGGTATCGTGACTCTTGGAAGTCCACTTGAAGCAAGTATTATTAATGAGCGGATTCAAACACTTAGGGATCACTTTGGCTTTCAAGTTGTCCTTGGTGAAAATGTGTATTCTCAAACAGGTTTTCTTGCAGGATCGGATGAGCAGCGTGCTGCTGATTTAATGCAAATGTTTGCAAGTGAAAACGTAAAAATGATTTTGCCAACAAGAGGCGGTGTTGGCGTTTCTGGAATTCTACCTTTTTTAGATTACTCATTTATAGAAGAACACCCTAAAATTATATCTGGATATAGTGATATAACGGTGTTATTGAATACACTTGCTCAGAAGGCTAATTTAATTACATTTCAGAGCTTATTATTGCTTAACTTTAGAAATAATACGCCTTCTTATAATTACAATCAATTTTTTGAGGCCACTTCTACAATTACTTCTCCACGGCAAATTGTTAATCCTTCTGGAATAGAGCAGATAAGTAAAGTGCGAGGTCATGCCGTTGGTCCCATTGTTGGAGGGAATATCACTTCACTCGTTGATACGTTGGGAACTCCTTATGAAATTGATACAACAGATAGAATTTTACTGTTGGAAGACACGAATGAACCCGCAAATACAATTTACAGGTATTTAAGTGCATTAAAACTAGCAGGTAAGTTTGACGATTGTGCAGGTGTCGTCATGGGTCAGTGTACGAACTGTCCAGTCGCATACGGTACATCATATGAAGATGTAATTGATGAATTAATTGTACCTTTAGGTAAGCCGTTGATGACAAATGTTACAACTGCTCATGGAACTTATAAAGCGGCCATACCCATTGGGGCTACCGTGTCTTTAGATACAACGAATGATACGTTAACTGTGCTTGAATCTACCGTTCGTCCCAGTTAATTATTATCACACATCGTTTCATGTTAAAATAGTTTATAGAGGTAGTACTGCACCAATTACTTTTAGGGGTGACTGGTATGAAAGTGAATGTAAATAATAATGACCTTGAGTTAATAACAGGGGATATTACTAAACAAACTACAGAGGCAATCGTTAACGCGGCTAATGGCTCTCTTCTTGGTGGTGGGGGAGTGGATGGAGCGATTCATCAAGCAGCTGGTGAAGAGCTCCTTGAAGAGTGCAAGCAAATTCGTTCAAGTGAACTGAATGATGATTATTTATCGGTAGGCCAAGCTGTTATCACAAAAGGGTATCAGCTACCTGTGAAGTATGTTATCCATACAGTTGGTCCTATATGGGGAAGTCATCATAATAAAGAAGGCCAGCTACTCGCTAATTGCTATAAAAACTCGTTGCAACTTGCACATCAATATGACTTACGAAGCATTTCATTCCCTTCTATTTCAACAGGTGTGTACCATTTTCCAGTTGATCAAGCAGCAAATATTGCTATGGAAACTATTATAAATTTCTTAGAAAACCAATCATTTGGAAAGGTAATTATGACACTCTTTTCCGAAGCAGATTATAACGCTTATAAACATGCATTAAATAATTTAAGAAAGGTTGAATAAAATGAAGTACATAGGCTTTGCAGGAACATATACAAGAGAGACAAGTAAAGGAATTTATCGTTTTACCTTAGATACTGAAAAACAGACTTTAAGTACTGTTGAAGTAGCTTCAAGAATCGGAAGTCCAACGTATTTAGCTTTGAGTGAAGATAAACGTCACTTATATTCTGTTGCACAGGATGGGAATCTAGGTGGGGTTGCTGCTTATGAAATTAACCCTGAAACAGGGGAACTACGCTATCTTAATCGTAAACTAAATGCAGGAGCGCCTCCATGCCATCTACACGCACAAGGGGATTCACTATTAACTGGAAATTATCATAAAGGAACAGTTGAATTGCTTGAGTTTAATGAAAATGGGGGCATTCAACCAGCCACATCAGCAATTGAGCACGAAGGAAGTGGGCCACACGAACGTCAAGAAAAGCCACATGTTCATTATACAGCTCATACACCTGATGGGAAGTATGTGATTGCTGCAGACTTAGGCATGGATGAACTAGTGACTTACCGTATCAAAAAAGGCCAATTAGAAAAAGTGACGACATTGGAAGTTGAGCCAGGAAGCGGTCCAAGACATATTGCCTTCCATCCTGATGGAAAAACTGCCTATCTAATGACGGAGCTTAGTTCTGAAGTGATTGTACTGGATTATCATGCCGATGAGGGCTCTTTTGCAGAGAAGCAAACAATAAAAGCTATTCCAGCAGATTTCACTGAAACAAATGATGCAAGTGCTATATATGTTTCCTCAGATGGTAGATTTCTTTACACAGGTAACCGCGGCCATAATAGTATTACTCTATTTAGTATAGATCAAAAAAGTAAGAAGCTAACACTCGTAGAACATACACCTACAGGTGGTGAGTGGCCACGTGACTTTGCACTTGATCCGAGTGAGAAATTTATTGTAGCATCCAATCAACATTCAGGTAATCTTGTCCTCTTTTCCCGAGACGAGAAAACAGGCAAGCTAACGAAGCTAGAGTCCGAAGTTGATGTACCTGAAGTTGTTTGTGTAACATTTCTACCCGGTAACTAATCGAATCTTCTGCTGAATATTTATAATCAAAGTCCATGATAGTTATTTTAGAAACCGTCATGGACTTTTTATAAATAAGTAAATCCTCCCGCAACTATATTTGACGATGACTCCAATTTTTTATTGTGGATTTTAATTGTTCATAATTCCGTTTAAACTGTTTTATTCGATGTCCATTTGCCCCTGAAGGATGGGGGAACCCTGATAAATGGGTGAAAGAGTACATATTTTCAACTTCTCTTATGACCTGTTCTGCTACTTTTCCTAAAGGTATTATGAGAATAGATTCCTTCATATAGGTTAGTTCTTTTAAAAAAATGTTATCAATATAATACTTTAGCATTTCAGATTGGTGGATAGCTGGTACATGGCCTGTATAGTTTTTACCCTTATAAAAAACAGGATATCTAATAATAGAAGTTGTATGTAATCTGAAACGGTGTGAGGTGAAAAGTCGGCCTGTAGTTGGAATGTCTAAAGCATCAGCAAGTCCACATTGATCTAACATGGATACTAAATTAGTGCGCATTTGTCCGGAAAAACTTGCTGCTAGTTTAGCTTGCTTTAGAATTTGTTCTTCAGTTTCATTTGAATAAAGAGAATCAATCACTTTGGTGTAAGCTGTCTTCATTTGTTTCCAACCCGGTGTAATGCCGACAATTAACACTTGGGCATCTGGATTAATATATTCATTATGAGGTGCATAATACATTGTTAGATTGTTTTCTTTTTCTAACAAAAATGAATGAGTCAAAAGGTCACTTTTTTCTAGTGAATCTTGCCAGGTTAATTGCTTTAAAGCAGGTAAAAACTCTAGAAACTTTGCTTGAAATAACACGTAGGTCTTCCCCCCCCCCAATTTTTTATAATCCAGTGAATACTTCCTACTCTTTTATACCCTCATTTCCTTTTCTGCTATCCAGAATATCTTTAATTATTTCTATGTGAAAAGCTGCCCAAGCTCTTTCTTTAAAATGAAAAACCGTACTGATCGTTAAAGCAATGAGATAAACAAGTATAAATATTGCCCAAATCATTCCGCCATTATCAAATAACACGTGTTGAATTTTCTCTGAAAATAAAAATAAAAGCCATGGAACTGCGGTAACAAAAATAGGTATGATTCCCATTCCGCTTTGTTCTTTAATCATACGATAGTAGACCAGTTGAAGGGTCTCACTAGCGAATGTTTCATAGAAGGCTTTTATTCTTGCAGTTTCTTGGAGATCTTTGTTTTGTTTAACATCAGTTTGATTGCGTAATTTCAGGTAAACTTTATGAGCATCTCCTCGAAAAGAAAACATGGGCATCCCTCGTTAGTAATTTTTATATATAGTATTTACTGTAGCCGCTTCATCTTATTCACAAAACGTCATAGTAGTTATACCAGAAAAGAATATTATTTAACCTTCATATGATTAATTAGTAGCTAACTTGACATTTACAGAATATTTATTATATAGTATATTCAACAATGTTGAATATAAATAAACTTAAGTGAATATGATGTATTAAATCTTTAAGTAATTATTAATAAAACTACCTATTGTTGAAAGCGCATACAATAGGGATAGATAACAATTATCATATCATGAAATTTAAAAATAACGAATGGAGGGTTATGATGAGTCGTTGGCCAGAATACGTTCAAATTAAGGAAGTAGGACCACGAGATGGTTTGCAAAATGAAAAGAAACGTGTCTCAACAGGAGATAAAGTAAATTGGATTAATATGTTATCAGCTTCAGGCGTAAAAGAAATTGAGTATTCATCTTTTGTTCATCCGAAGTGGGTACCGCAACTTTCAGATGCTCACGAGGTCGGACGCAAAATAAAACGAAAGTCTGATGTCACGTACTCTGCTCTTGTTCCGAATATGAAAGGTTTAGAGTTGGCATTTGAGGCAGGCATCGACGGAGCGTCCGTGTTTATGTCAGCGAGTGAAACCCATAATAAAAAGAACATTAATAAAACCATATCAGAGACTTATCCAGTTTTAAGTGAAGTGATTCAAGAAGCTAAGCAGGCTGGAAAGCATGTCACTGGCTATGTTTCAACGGTATTTGATTGTCCTTATGAAGGAATAGTAACACCCGAAGAAGTTTTAAAAGTATGTGATAAACTTCTTGAATATGGTGTTGACGATTTATCCCTTGGAGATACGATTGGAACTGCTGTACCTTCACAAGTTGGAGATTTACTTGAAGTTATTTTGAAACATATTCCACAAAATAAAATAATTATGCATTATCATGATACGAAAGGTATGGCTATTGCTAATATTATGGAATCTATGGAACATGGGATCACTCGATTTGATAGCTCAATTGGCGGGCTCGGTGGGTGTCCATACGCACCAGGTGCAGCAGGAAATGTAGCTACAAACGATGTTCTTTATCTTTTGCATGGCTTAGGAATAAAAACGGGTATTGATGAGAAAAAACTTCAAGAAGCAGCTTTTTACATCCAAAATAAATTGGGAAAGACACTGCCTAGCAAGTCACTTGCCTACGCTGCAGCACAAGACTAGATCGTGCAGTGGGTGAGATTAAAGAAACATGTCTCGGCTAGGAATAAAGATGTAAATAAGGCCACGATTCTTTTTAAAACGCAACCGATGTTGTTAAAAAGGATTGTGGCTTTTTCTCATAGGTAAGGTTACACCTATCAAATCAAGGGAATAGTTGCTATATAGAAGTAAAGGAGGAAGTAAATTGGATTACGTTATTATTGGGGGCGTTGCGGCCGGGATGAGTGCAGCCATGGAAATCGTTCGAACAGATCAACATGCCAATATTACGGTTCTCGAACGAGGGGAGCACTACTCATATGGGCAATGTGGCTTGCCCTATGTTATTAGTGGAACAGTTCCATCTCTCGATGATGTGATTGCCCGTAGCGTAAAAACTTTTCGGGAAAAGTACGGAATTGATGCTCGAATCAATACGAAGGTAACTGATATTAACACAGATGAGCAGTCAGTGAGTGGGATAGACACTGATAATAAACATAAATACCAAATTAATTATGATCGCTTACTGATTGCAAGTGGCTCGAGTCCTATTTTCCCTAATTGGGAAGGGAGTCATTTAAAAGGCATTCACACACTTAAAACATTGACAGATACGAAAGATATTTTAAATGATTTAGATGAAAATGTGCAAAAGGTGACTGTTGTAGGCGGAGGATATATTGGTTTAGAAGCAGCAGAAAATTTTGTTGCACTTGGAAAAGAAGTTACTCTTATCCAAAGAGGATCTCAGCTTGCTAATATATTTGACCGTGATATGGCGGAACTTATTCATGAAGAGGCAAAAAATAAAGGAATACATCTTGTTTTAAATGAAGCAGTCAAAGGATTTGACGGAAAAAATCGGGTTGAGTCTGTTGAGACAGATAATCAATCTTATAACACCGATTTTGTCTTGGTCGGTATAGGAATTCAACCAAATACTGAATTTCTTAATAGTAGCGGTATACATTTAAATGACAGAGGGGCAATCTACGTTAACCCATATCAAGAAACAAATATAAAAAACATTTATGCAGCGGGTGATTGTGCTACGAATTACCATCGTATTAAGCAAATAAATGATTATATACCACTTGGCACAACGGCAAATAAACAAGGGAGAATTGCGGGAGCTAATATGGCTGGACAAGCACTTACATTTAAAGGAATCGTTGGATCATCGATTATTAAGTTCTTCAATTTAACTCTTGGCCGAACAGGGGTGTCCGAATCAGAAGCAAAGTCATTAAATATACCCTATAAAGTTCAGACTTCAACCGCTGGCACAAACGCTAGCTATTATCCTGGTAGTGAAACGATAACCATTAAGTTGTTATATCACGAAAGGACGAGTCAGGTACTTGGTGGTCAAATCATTGGAAAAGCCGGAGTCGATAAACGAATCGATGTATTAGCGACCGCTTTATACAATAAAATGACCATCCATCAACTAGTCGATTTAGACTTAGCTTACTCTCCCCCCTATAATGGCGCCTGGGATCCACTTCAGCAAATGGCTCGAAAATCATATAACTAATAATTAAAAGCTGTCTATGAGTATTTCATAAACAGCTTTTTTCGTAAATGAGTAGCAGGTAAATACGTTTTAATATAGATGATATTAACATATTTCTTCTAAAGAAATCGTATAATTTAAAGGGTTAAAGTATTTTAGGAAGTGGTGATTGTGTGAGTGAATCAAGGGATGAAGAAGAACAGTATGACTCCATTGATTTAAGTCTTCAACTCGCTTTATTATCATCCGTCTTAAATGGTGTTGCAAGTGCTGTTGAAGTAATAGCTAGTCTTGAAGCTATTAATGAAAACCAACGAGCTCAAAATGAGAATGACCAAAATCAAACGGAATTAAATGAACGTTTAAAGGTAATGGAAGAAGCAAAAATAGAAAGTATTAATAAAAGAATAGAAGAGTTTTTGAATTAATCAACAAACACATGGTTTAGGTCTGGAATAAAACGTCTTAGTTAACCTTCAGAAAACAATTAAGGTTTAAAATCCCCTCGTATGTGGAAAGATGATGACCAATTAACATACAAATCTATTACAGCATAATTATAAATGTTGTAATGGTAACTATTGGAGGAAAACTAAATTGAAAAGAATGATGGTGTTTATAAGTACAGCTATTTTAACCCTAACTCTTGTGGCATGCGGAGGAAATGATGGAGGAAATACAACATCAGACGAGCCGAATGATGAAAATATGACAGAGAAGTCTAACCAAGAAAATGATGATACAAATGCAACAGATGATGAGAGTGAAAATAGCGAGACTGATTTAAACGACATGAAAGCAAAGATGGACGAACTCGATTATTCGGACTTTGAACTGGGAGTGGACTATGGCCCAGATCAAGAATACGAAGCAGAAATTGAACAAAAAGAAGGAAATGTCAAAGCTGATTTAGAAGATGAGATTAACGGTGAAGACTTAAATGGCCAAGAAGCCTTCGATAAGATCTATCCCTTAGTTGAGCAACTGACAATTTCTAAAGATACGGAAAAAGAAGACGCGATAGCAGAAGTATTAAAGGTCTTTGACTTGGACGATGATTATAGAAAAATAGAACTGGAAATTACCTTTTCTGATGGTGTGAAAATGGAGTTTGAGGATAGGAAATAATCGCATGTATTAAAGCCAGACTTTCATGGAGAGTTTGGCTTTTTACTGTCGAGCTTGGGGAGGAAGCATTAAATTGGAGAAATGTACTAATACAAGATTACATTGTAATACTACATACATCGTGATACTATGTATGTGAGGTGACAAAAATGGATCGTGAAATTAGAAAAGGTAGCATTGATATTCTATTGCTCAACCTATTAAGCCAACAGGATATGTATGGTTATGAGATGGCTAAGCTATTAAAAGAAAAGAGTAATCAACTCTATAGTATGGGGGAGGGTACACTATACCCTGCATTAAAAAGAATGGAAAAAAAAGGATGGATTTATTCATACTGGCAAGAAACAGATAGTGGAAGGAGGAAATATTATCAACTGCAAGAAGATGGAAAAATGATTCTCGAGAAAAAACTAAAGGAATGGAATCGGGTTAACGATCTTATTATTCAAACGACAGGTGACTTGAAATGAATAAAGTAAATAAATACGTTAACCAAGCCTTGGAACAAATTCAGAGCCCGACTGAGGAGCGAGAAGATATTCGTGAAGAACTTCTTAGCCATATTTACGAAGCCAAAAAACATTTTATGACGGAAGGGTTTTCAGAGAAAAAGGCCGAAGATAAGGCTTTAGAAGACTTTGGGAAAGCAAACAATATCGGAAAAGATCTACAAGAGGCCATGTATCCCTTTCAGCGAAGCTTTCTTTATATCATCGGTATTGCGATGATTGTGTATGGCGTTCTATTTTATCTTAATGCTACATTTAATCTTCAAGAAATTATTCCAAGTTGGCTGGCTATCCAGTTTGCGTTCGGTGGGGCTGTTACGTTATGTGCAATAAACATTTCCTTCGTGGGACGTCACTTTTATGTACTTCACTTGGTTATGTTTCTTACGCTAATGTGGAACGGTTTTAATTTTATGGTGGTTGAACCGTTACCGGCTTATGGGAACAACGTTTTTTTCTGGATTTATTTAGCAATCACCATTTTAATTGGTATCATATTTATATTTACAAACTCCTATTACTCTACGGATATTCCTAAGCATAAAGCAAAGAATGGTAAAACGGCTATTATTATTAGTTATTTTCTCAATTTAATACTTGGTATGATGCTGATTACCTTCAGTCTATTTCTAACCTGGGTCATACTGATATTTGGTGGATTTACTTGGCCACTGGTTATTCCATTAATTCCTGTTGTAGTTTGGTTAATTTTTTATAAATTACAGATGCGGTTAATTGCTAAAAAACCTATCATATCTATTTTCACTGGTTTACTTGTTGCCGTATTGCCACTCGGCGTTATCTACTTACTATTTTCTCTATGAATTGGGGTGATTTTATGACATTAAAATTTAAGAACATCATATTTATCAGTGGACTAACTTTATTATTTTTAATTTTATGGGGGATAAGTTTATTGGCTGATACACCACAGGGATATAGTGGCTTAGGAGCAACTACTGACCTCTCTCCAGATGACCAAGTGATAGCCTTCTCTTATTATCATGATGGAGATGCCTCGTTATACACGGTTCCAGTTACAGGAGGTAGGGCTGAGCTTTTGGCTGAACCTGAGGAGGGGACTTCATATATAAATCCTGTTTTCTCACCAGATGGCAAAAATATAGCGTTTATCAAACAGTGGGATGAGAATGAAGAACCGTTTGGAGAGTTGATGATGATCAATATAGAAAATGAGAGTATTGATGAGCTAACGAGTGAAGGAAATCATGTCACTGATGCAGCTTTCGCACCAAACGGAAAAGAGCTTTACTTGTTGCAATCCTCAGTGTATGAAAATTATTCACCTATTGCGTCAGAGCACCCACATGGGTTTGATATTTTTCACCTTGATTTAAAGACCAACCAAATAGAGCAACTAACAAATGAAGATGCTTATGAAATGTCTGACATTGCTGTTACACCGGACGGGGAGCAGATTATGTATCATAGTTATCGAGATGATGATATATTAGCCTTTTATTCATTAGAGAGTGAGATGGAAAATGCATTTGTACCAAAAGGTGCTGACTTAAAAGAGTCAATTATTTCATCGCCTGCTTTAGCGGATGACGGTGAACGAGTAGTTTTTTCAGGTGTTGCAGGTGAAGATGGCAATTACATTTATGAAGGCTTTATCGTTGATCTTAATACAAAGGAGGCAAAAAAAGTTACTTCTTTTAATGAACATGTGACAAGTCCGGTCTTCTTTAATCATCAAAACAAACTTCTTGTTACGGTTGATGAGAATTTTGCAGGTGCCGAGCCTGCTAATGGTTATTGGATTATTGATTTAGACAAGGAAGATAGCCGTCAGTGGGTAGAAATAAAAATGTCTGAAAAGGAATCGTAGGCAACTAGCTATCATGTCCTCGTTCCTCTTGACTAAAACTCTTGCGTTCCCCTATGATAAAAGCACTTGTGCTATATAGGGAGCGAATTAAATGGATTTACAACATATTGGAAAAAAGATTAAGCAAGTTCGATTAAGACAGCAAAAAACTCAGCAACAAATTGCCGATGAATGCGGCATTTCAAAAAGCTTATTATCAAAGATAGAGAATGGACAGACTTCCTCTGCAGTAGCCACATTATCTAGAATCAGCGATGCGCTCGGGATCCCATTATCATGGGTACTCGATGATCATCCGGAAACCGATATCGTGCTCTTACCTAAAGATAAACGCCAATATAAAATAGGTAATGAACATATGGGATATTCCTATGAGTTGCTTGCGAATCGGTCAAAGTTTTCTCATATTGAACCAACGATTGTGTATGTCACTCCCAAAGACGCCAATCTACGCCATGAGCCTTACACCCATAAACAAGAAGAGTTTATTTACATACTAGAGGGGAAAATTCATTTATTATACGACGGACAAAAAACATACATGGAAAAGGGAGACACAGCCTATTTTAGAGGGACAAAGCCACATTTATTCGTTCCGATAGATAACGAAGGAGCTAAAATTTTAACCGTTTTTATAGATAACGAGGAATAAATTATCTATTACACTAGTGCCAAAGGAGGGTGTTTCTTGATCGCCAAAAGACGTTGGCCATGGGTCGCTCAACAAAGTTGGCAAGATATCTTGTTTATTCATACACCGGTAACATATGAAAAGTTAAGAAAGCTTGTGCCCCGCCCTTTTGAACCAGATACCTATGACGGGAAGGGGTGGATTAGCCTTGTTCTATTTGAAGCAGCCGATAGTCGTCTAAGGTATATGCCTAAGTTTTTGTCGTATCCATCATTTAATCAAATGAACGTCAGATCTTATGTTAAATTTGGAGATGAGCCCGGCGTTTATTTCTTCTCCATTAATACCAATAGATTACTCGTAACCTTAGGTGGAGACTTAGCCTCATTGCCTTTTTCAAAAGCAAATATTGTAAGTTATCAAGAAAAAGATATGATTTACTTTTCAGCTAATCGATTGGCGGGACGTAAAGCAAACTCTTTTAAAGTGGCATATCGCCCGAGGCTACAACAATTCACACCAGAATCAAATTCGTTATCATATTTTTTAACTGAACGTTATTGTATCTGGACGATTAGAGGACAAACGATACTCAAAGCTCCAATTATTCATTCCCATTGGAATTTGCAGAAGGCTGATATTAAGATTATAGAAAATAAGAACACTCCTTTCCATTTTTCCGAAAACCCCCTTGCTCATTATGCTAGATTTAAACATACGCATATCCATCCTTTTGAAACGTTTGGAAAAGTGTCAAAGTAACGATCTCTTTTAATGTTAACTTCCTGTATAATTGAGTTATAGCTTGATTTAAGGAAGTGATTAAAATGAGATTACCTTACAAGATACTTTTTATAGGAATTATTGCGCTTTTGATGACAGCCTGTTCTGCAAATGATGATGAACCTACACAGAAGGGTGAGCCGCTTGAAAAAGGGAGTATCGCTGAAGAAGCCTATCAAGTAGTCGAAGAAAATAATGATGCTGCTAATAATAAAGATATAGATATGTTTGTGAATACATATGTTGAAAAGATGCAGGATACAGCACGCAAGCAAGTTGATAAAGCATTCGAGGAAACTAACTTCCAACATGAACTATCTTCGCCGAAAGTTATTGAAGAGTCAGAGGGTTATGTTGCCTTAAGTGTAATTCAAACCACAATCGATTTAACTGGAGAAAATGAAGAAATTGTCGATGTGGTTGAACATGAACTGATTAAAGAAAATGGCAAGTTTAAAATAGAATTATCCCGACCGGGAGAGTGAAGAAGGAGCAGCTTAGCATACGAGCCGCTCCTTCTTTTTAATAGTAAGGTGAAATCATTAAATAAACAATAACACCTGTTAAACTAACATAAAGCCAGATTGGCATTGTCCAGCGTGCTATTTTCCTGTGCTTATTCACCTGGTTAGTCAGTCCCCATACAAATGAAAACAACGCCAAAGCCACAACGATTGGCGCTAGAGAGATATGGGTGATTAATATAAAATAATAGATTGTCTTTATTATGCCCTCTCCGCCAAATGATGTGCTTGGCGCAAGTGCATGGTAAGTTAAATATGAAACAAGAAATAGGGCAGTCGAGGTAAAAGCTGCAAAGATAAAGTTACGATGCATTTTAATGTTTTTTCGTAATATGAAAAGGAGTACTGCGATTAAAAAGATGAATGTGAATGAATTAAGAATTGCATTTAGTCGTGGCAAGAGTGAAATATCAAATGGAATGTCACGATCTTGTTTAGGTATGAAAAATAATACAGCAATAATAACATTAACGACAACAGTTAACGTAATAATGATTGGGGTGTAATTGCGTTCGTTAGGAATATTTTCTTTTTGCATACTATATGTAACCTCACTTCTCAATTGTTTTATCTTACAATGGTAACATATTTTATTAAAACGACACGTTATGCAGTAGCGCTTTTATCCAACTGAATCAACAGCCTTGTTGAGGTCTATTAGAGCGAAGACAGATGAACGACAACTTTTAAGAAAATCACTGCATTTGTGGTCTTCATCGCCTTGATGAACGACAATTTTTGAGAAAACCACTGCATTTGTGGTCTTCACCGCCTTGATGAACGACAACTTTTAAGAAAATCACCGCATTTGTGGTCTTCATTAACTTTATGAAGGACAACTTTTGAGCAAATCACTGCATTTGTGGTCTTCATCACCTTCAAGATCGACAACTTTAGGGACTTACTCTGCTTTCACCTCTCTAAAATTCTTCAAATATATCCCCCCTTGTAAAAGCAAATTTTCAATCAATTTACATCAATTGTTACTCATGATATATTGTCATATGTACCAATCATCCTACAACTTTTCGGAGGGTTAAAATGCTCAGAAAAACGAGTCGTGTTAGCTTAGTTGAACAAGTATCGAGTCAAATTGAAAAGTTAATAGAAAGTGGACAATGGTGTGTGGGGGACCGCCTACCGCCAGAGATGGAACTAATGAAGGAATTTGATGTTAGTAGAAATACTTTAAGAGAAGCGATTCAAGCCTTAGTTCATGCTGGTTTACTAGAAACTAAACAAGGGAGTGGCACCATCGTTAAATCAAAGAGTTCCCTTGAAGCTGCTCTTCATCGACAAGTTGAGAAATCAAGTGTGATGGAAACTTTAGAAGTGAGACTTGCTCTGGAGAGAGAAGCGGCACAACTTGCTGCTGAAAGACGGACTGAAGAAGATTTAACACAATTAGAACAAGCGATTAAGGCTTGCAAATCAGCCGCTGCAACTAGTAATCTAGAAGACTTTCTAAAAGCCGATATACAGTTTCACCAAACACTTGTGAAGTCTGCCCATAATCAAATGCTATATGAGTTGTATGATTATATAACAGACCCACTTGTTTCCTCAATTAGAAATTTAATGATATCAGATGCTCATTTTGATTACGAAAAGGAAATACATAGTGAGCTATTTGAATCGATTAAACAACAAAATGTACAGCATGCAACTGAGCATGTGAACCACTATATAAAAGAATTTAGAGAAAAAATTACCCAGATTCAGGAGGATTAGTTTTGCAAAAGAATACATCAGTAGATCAGACAAAAATGAGTTCGTTAAATAAATGGCTGTTAATTTTAGGGGTTATATTAATCGCCGCTAATTTGAGAGCACCCTTGACATCGATTGGTTCGTTAATTTCATATATTCGAACAGATTTAGAACTCAGTCACGCGCTTGCAGGAACAATCACAACATTACCATTGATAGCTTTTGCAATTTTATCCCCGTTTGCGCCGAAAATAGCCCATAAAATAAGTATGGAAAAAACAATCTTCTTATCATTAAGTGTACTTGCTGTAGGTATCGTCTTAAGGTCTTTATTTGGAACGGCATCACTTTTCGTTGGTACGGCTCTGATCGGAGTGGGAATTGCATTTGGAAATGTGTTGTTGCCAGGATTTATTAAAATGAAATTTCCTTTAAAAGTCGGTATTATGACAGGGATTTATGGTGTATTTATGAATGTCTTTGCCGCGCTCGCTTCGGGGTTAAGTGTGCCGATTTCTTCGATTGGACAACTTGGCTGGAAAGGATCGCTTGCATTTTGGAGTCTCCCTGCTTTTATTGGTATCGCCGTCTGGTTGCCTCAACTTAGAAAAGGGAAAAAGCAAGATGAAATTGATTCAGAGGATCAAAATCCAGGGGAAAAAACAGCGCTTTGGCGTTCACCGCTTGCATGGGCCATTACGTTATTTATGGGATTACAGTCACTTATATTTTATACAGTTATTACTTGGTTACCAGAAATCCTACAAAGTATTGGTTACAGTTCAAGTGCATCGGGATGGCTGTTGTTTTTGATGCAGTTTGCTATTATTCCAGTGACATTTATTATCCCTGTTATCGCTGAACGCATGGATAACCAATCGTTATTAAGTGGGTTAACTGGAATACTTTTCATTCTAGGATTAGCTGGTGTTTTATATGGTAATCATACACTTATACCTATTTCAGTAATCTTAATTGGTGTTGCCGGTGGATGTGCATTTAGCTTGTCGATGATGTTTTTCAGTATGAGGACAACGAGTGCGATTCAAGCTTCAGAAATGTCAGGTATGGCACAGTCCTTTGGCTATTTACTTGCCGCGATTGGTCCAGTTTTATTTGGAGCATTACATGATCTTACAGAAAGCTGGGCAGCCCCACTTATCATGCTTATAGGTGTATCAGTCGTTATATTGCTTGCAGGATTTGAAGCGGGCAAGAAGAAAGTCATTAATGAAACTCTTGAGGAAGAGCCAGAAACTTTAAGTGTATAATCGAATGAAAAGTGCTTAATAGATGTATGTCTCTCACTTTGGAAGTTTTCCTATTGATGGCTGCTCTCACGATGTGAAATTATATTGTTGATTTTTCGCATCGTGACGAGTGCCCTTACGATGTGTAAATCATGTTATTAGATTTTTCATATCGTGACGAGTGCCCTTACGATGTGTAAACCATGTTATTGGACTTTTCGTATCGTGACGAGTGCTCTCACGATGTGTAAATCATATTGTTGACTTTTTCGTATCGTGATGAGCGCCCTTATGATGTGTAAATCTTGTTGTTGGACTTTTCGTATCGTGATAAAAACTCTGTCAAACAAAGGTAATTCCGCGAAACACCACTCTGTTATATAATCACCAATTGAAAATATTTCCCTTGCTTGCTAATTTTTATGTTAAAATAATGGATAATTATAATTTTTCTAACACAACACAGAGGGGGATTTCTAAAATGATGAAAGCAGTACAGTTCAAAAAGTATGGTGGTCCAGATGTTTTAGGACTGATTGATATGGATGTTCCTCAAGTTGGTGAAAAAGAAGTTTTGATAGATGTGAAAGCAATAGGGGTTAATTATGCAGATACAGCGCGACGAGAAGGGCAGTATGTCGTACCCACGCCATTACCTTTTGTGCCTGGTGCTGAAATAGCAGGTGTCGTCACGGAAGTTGGAAAAAACGTTCGCGGTGTAGAAAAAGGTAAACGGGTTGTAACACTAATTGAGCAAGGTGGTTATGCTGAATATGCTGTGGCGCCAGCTAAAGGTTTGATTCCTATTCCAGATGGCGTTGAATTTGAGGAGGCTGTTGCACTCCCTTTACAGGGGCTGACTGCCTATCATACGCTGAAAACGATGGGACGCCTTGCACAAGGAGATACTGTCTTAATTCATGCTGCAGCTGGTGGTGTAGGCTTGCTGGCTGTACAGCTTGCTAAGTTATTTGGGGCCGGAAAAGTGATTGCTACGGCAAGCAATGAAGAAAAGTTATTACTCGCTCAGGGTATGGGTGCAGATCACCTTATCAACTATACAGAAGAGGGCTGGGAAAAAAAGATCCTAGATATCACCGATGGCCAAGGTGTGGATGTTGCCCTGGAAATGGTTGGTGGTGAAGTTTTTCATAAGACGCTCGATTGCCTGGCGACATTTGGAAGACTTGTCATCTATGGTGCTGCAAGTGGCGAGCAAGCACAATTTTACCCATCAAGTTTGATGAAAAAGAATCAATCAGTTATCGGTTTTTTCTTACCACAAATCATGCAAAGACCTGAATTGTTGGAAAGTAGTTTGGAAGAATTATTGGGTTATGTGAGTTTTGGCGAGTTAGAGTTAAAAATTTGGGGCGCCTATCCACTAACAGACGCAACACTTGTTCATCAATTATTACAAGGGCGAGAGACGACCGGAAAGGTGATTTTAACCCCTTAATAGTAGCACCAAATATTCGCTGTTTAACCGTTAATTTGTGATAAAATATAATTATTAGGATTTAAATGAAATAAAAAGTGAGGAAATGCTCATGCAACCTAAAGTGATTGGTAAAACAAAAAACGTGTACGAATTGACTGACGGAAATTATTTGCTGAAATTTAAGGATGATGTCACTGGTGAAGATGGCCAGTTCGACCCTGGAGCTAATACGGTCGGTTTAACGGTAGAAGGTGCCGGCCTTGCAGGATTAAGACTATCAACATTCTTTTTTGAGCTATTACATAAACAAGGTATTCCAACACATTTCATCTCAAGTCAGTTGGATGAGGGGACGATGAAAGTTATCCCTGTTAAGCCATTTGGTGACGGGCTTGAAGTTATTTGCCGTTATCGTGCTGTTGGTAGCTTTTTAAAGAGATATGGTAAATATGCTGAAGAAGGTCAGCCTCTTGATGCATTTGTTGAAGTGACGTTGAAAGATGATAAGCGCAACGATCCTCCAATCAATCAGGATGCTCTCAGAATGCTTGGTATATTAACACGAGATGAATATAGAATTTTAAAGGAATTAACCATCAGGATTTCTAATCTAGTAAAGGATGAATTGGCTAAACGTGAGATTGAGCTCTATGATATAAAACTTGAATTTGGACGAAATAAAGAAGACCAGGTTCTCTTGATTGATGAGATTTCCGGCGGGAATATGCGCGCCTATAAAAATGGTGAGTATGTTAGTCCGATTGAATTGCAAAAGTTAGTAGCACCATAAGAGATTCACCTTATAAAAAAGTAACCCGAACAAATGGAATATTATTGTTCGGGTTTTGTGTATATAGCCCTCCCTTAGCTGTCTATCCTTGGATTATTTTCACGTAAAACGTTCTTTCTCTAGGACCGTCAAATTCACAAAAATACACGCTTTGCCATGTGCCAAGAATGAGTTTTCCATTTGAGATGATTAGTGTTTCGCTAGCTCCGACAACTGAGGATTTCATATGGCCATCTGAATTTCCTTCAAAATGCACATATTCTGCTTTATTAGGAAATGTTTGATTAAGGCCAAGTTTTAAATCAGTTTTAACATCGGGATCAGCATTTTCATTAATTGTAATCGCACCAGTTGTATGGGGACAATAAACAGTTAGAATACCCTCTTTCACACCACTTTCAAATAAAGCTTGCTCCAAGTAATTGTCTAAGTTCGTAAATGATTGCTTTTCATGGGTGGATAGATTGAATTGATATAATGTTTTTGTCAATGCTCTCACTACCTTCATGGATTGAATTTATTTATATGGTAACATATTTTGTAAAGGTGATTATTTTCCCCACTATGCTTTTCTCCCTTTTAACCATACATCTTTAATTAAGTGTGAAAATAACCGGATAAAGACAAACACCCAAGCAAAAATAGCGATAAAAACCATAAAGTTTGGAATCACTTTCAAAAATGGAAGTGATAAAGCTTCTGATAATTGATATGTACTCGTTGTATACATCGCAAGCGGAAACACCATTCCCCATAACTGCGGATCATAAGTTAAAGGATAATGATTATATAAATAACGCCAAATCATTAAAATAAATAATAGTGGTATCCACCATGTACCTGTAATCCAGAAAAATAATGTGAACCCTTTTAGGAAAGGGGTGATTTCATTTAGTAAAGAGAAACTTTCAGCGTGCATGATAAGAGTGGCACCGGCTAACGTTGTAATTGCGACTGCACCCATATTAATCCAGTAAGGTGGTGTTAATGTTTCGTATTTAAAGTCAAGAAAGGTAAAGCGATAAAAAATAAGAGTGATAATATTTAAATAAAGCATACAGCCTAAAAAATACATGCAAAGTGTAAAAAAAAGGACGACTTCTACCCCTAAATAAAGATAAGGTGATAATAACGTCCCTAATATAGAAACTGATTGGGTAGCGACAGCAGCAATAAGCCAAGCCCCATTTATCCCTTCAGCGAATGTAGGCTTATTTTTTCGAATCGTGACAGCAGTGAAAAATGTATACATAATGAGCACCCACAAAATAATAGCAAGAAACCAAAGATACCTCGCAACTTCATACTGTCCAGCGACAATAATCAATTGGCTACCAAACACACAAGTACCTGCCACAAGTGTGAAAAAGCCTGGTCCGTTAGCATGACTCGTTATATCTGCAAGGACCTCTGGAAAAAACTTAATCATTCTTAAAATGGTTAGAATCCATAATATAATATAAGCGAATATATTTATAAATAACAAAGTTTTAGATATAGCTTCCATTCCAATTAAATGGGTTCCAATCGATAGGGCGCCTGTGGCCATCACAAGAGCGAAATATCCTGAAAATAGACTTTTAATTTTTTCAATAATAATAGAACTCATCATAAAACTCCTAATTTGGACATTAAAAATATATGGTTTTTCAAATGCCTTTGGGAATTATTAGTATGCCAAAAAACCCTCATGTTATAAATTACACTTGTTTGATTTTTATATCAATGACAAATATCACATCCGGTATAAAATGTTTTTTTCCTGGTTGTGTGAGATGAAAACAGGAATTAGAACACTACGGATATTCAAATTTTTACGTGAGTCTCAACGCGTTAGAAGACAAGAAACGTTTTATGACTTTATAAACCTTTATAAACAGAAAAAAAGCGGAAGGCCCGCTTTTTAGTTTAGATATCATAATTCTTATCTTGATTAATCCTCACTTTTGTTATCTATGGTTCCTTTGTAATACTGTTTTTGCATTTGGTTATTGGTCTCAGAAAGAGCCTCTTCAGTTTCTGTTCTTTTTTGCTCTTTTGTTGGTTTATAATTGTGTTCCGCTATATTTTTACTGTCTTCTATATCAACTTTCTTTTCATCCTGTTTTTGATCACTCATAAAATTCCTCCTAAAAAATATAATATATTTTCACCTATAGAGATGATATACCCGGAAAATTGATGAATTAGTCTTCATAAATGCTAAAATGGATGTAATAAGTTTTAGTAAACTTTCAGGAGGTGGTAAGTCATGAAAGTATCACTGTTTATAACGTGTTTTTGTGATCTATTAGCAGCAGATGTCGGTAAAAATACAGTTGAGTTATTGGAACATGTGGGGTGTGAGGTTGACTTTCCAGAACAGCAAACATGTTGTGGACAACCAGCTTTTAATAGTGGCTATTTACAAGAATCAAAAAAAGCAATGAAACAAATGATGAAGGCATTTCAATATTCTAAATATGTGGTAGGACCATCTGGTTCTTGCGTGGGCATGTTGAAGGAATATCCTAAAATATTTAAAGACGATCCAGTTTGGCGAGATGCAGCACAAGACTTAGCTGATAAATCGTATGAAATCACTCAGTTTTTAGTTGATGTTCTCGGCATTACAGATGTAGGTTCAACTTTTAAAGGGAAAGTCACTTACCATCCATCATGTCATATGACAAGAATTCTAGGGGTCAGAGAAGCACCTATGAAACTATTAAGAAACGTAAAAGGAATCGAATTAATTGAACTTCCGGTTAAGGAAGATTGTTGTGGTTTTGGAGGAACATTTGCAGTCAAAGAGGAAGCTCTATCGACAGCGATGGTTGAAGAAAAATCTCGACATGTCACGGAAACAGGTGCCCAGTACTTAGTTGGTGGAGATATGGCGTGTCTTGCTAATATTGGCGGGAGAATGTCTCGAGAAGGTAAACATGTGAAAATCGCCCATATTACTGAAATTTTAAATCATCACTAAAAAGGAAAGGAGAGTTGTCAGTCAATGAGTATAAAATTAGGAGATACCCCTTATGTTGAGCGAGTTCAAGAAGGACTTCATAATGATTTTATGCGTCAAGCTGTTGCATCAGCCCAAGGGAGATTTCGAAGTGGAAAGCGGAAAAGGGCTGAGGAACTCGGGAACTGGGAAGAGTGGCGCTCATTAGGTGAAGAAATTCGAACACATACTTTAGAAAACATTGACTATTACTTGCAGCAGCTAAGCGATCAAGTTGCTGAGCGTGGCGGAAATGTTTATTTTGCCGAAATACCTGAAGAAGCAAATAACTATATTCGAAATGTAGTTAAAAAGAAAAATGGCAAAAAGGTAGCCAAAACAAAATCAATGGTGACTGAGGAACTTGGCCTTAATGAAGCTTTAAAAAAAGATGACATCGACATTGTTGAAACAGATCTTGGTGAGTGGATACTTCAGCTTGATGAAGACCCTCCTTCACATATAGTCACCCCAGCCATTCATAAGGACAAGGAAAGTATTAAAAGAACATTTACTGAAAAACGGGGATATCAAAAGTCTGATGACCCTGAAGAACTTGCTGCATTCGCAAGAGAACAATTGAGACAAGAATTTTTATCTGCAGATGTCGGTATTACTGGATGTAATTTTGCTGTCGCTGAATCGGGAGCCATCACACTTGTTACAAATGAAGGTAATGCTGAGATGGTGACTGCTCTTCCAGATACTCAAATAACTGTTATGGGAATGGAGCGGCTTGTTCCCACTTGGGAAGAAATGGAGGTCTTGGTCAGTTTACTTACAAGATCAGCTGTAGGCCAAAATCTTACAAGCTATATTACAGCAATCACTGGGCCAAGACTTGAAGATGAAATTGATGGACCGGATGACTATCATTTAGTCATTGTCGATAATGGCAGATCCAATATTTTGGGAACTGAATTCCAATCCGCACTTCATTGTATTCGTTGTGCTGCATGTATTAATGTATGCCCAGTGTATCGTCAGGTTGGCGGACATGCTTACGGTTCAATATATCCCGGTCCAATTGGCGCGGTAATCACTCCGCTACTTGATGGGTATGAAGACCATAAAGAACTTCCTTACGCTTCATCATTATGCGGAGCTTGTACTGAAGCATGCCCGGTGAAAATACCGTTACATGAACAACTCATCCGTCATCGTGAAATTATTGTAGAAAGAGAGGATTTAGGTTCGTCCTCTGAAAAGATTGCTATGCAAGGGTATGCACAGTGGGCTTCGAACCCTGCAGCATATAAATTAAGTTCTAAAATGGCGCGTACGGCACTGAAACCATGGACTAAAGGAGAAAAGGTCACCAATGGGCCAGGACCATTAAAAGGCTGGACAGATACGAGAGACTTTCCCGCTCCAAGCAAACAATCATTTCGTGCTTGGTTTAAAGATAGACAAAAGGGAGGCGAAGTATAATGGCCATAAAAAATCGTGAATCCTTTTTAAATAATCTAGCGGCAAATCTAGGACGCCCACGCCGTAAGCAAGGTGTAGAACGACCAACTTGGAGTTTTAACCCTCAGCAAGAAGTGTTGAAAGGATTCACTCAAGATGATTTGGTGGACGTTCTGGAAAAACAATGTGACGTTATTCATACAACTTTTAAAAAGACAGATTTAGCTGGTTTGAACGATACTTTGAAAGAAACAATTGAAAACTACGGAAATTCAATTATTGCTTCTAATGACTCACGAAACGAAGAGTATGGCATAGGCGATTTACTTAGCGTGATGAAACAAAACAATCCTGATATGGAAGTTCATTTTTGGGATTCTAGTAAAGATAAAGAGAATCAAACGTTTGCGGAACGAGCAGATATAGGGTTGACATTTAGCGATATTACTTTGGCTGAGTCTGCAACGGTGACGTTATTTAATGATAAAGACAATGGACGGTCTATCAGTTTATTACCAAAAACATATATTGCTATTATTCCTAAAAGCACTGTTGTTCCGAGAATAACGCAAGCAACGGAGAAAATCCATAAGGCAAATCAGCGTGGGGAAAAGACACCTTCATTTGTGAGCTTTATCTCAGGGCCAAGTAATAGTGCGGATATTGAGATGAATCTTATCGTCGGAGTTCATGGACCGACAATGGCAACATATATATTAGTAGATGATATGTAAGTTTAAACAGCAAAATATAAGCGATACTTTAATACGTTCGATTTTACATTAACTAAAATACTTATGTCCCAGTCTCGCGATGTATTTAATAAATTAAAGTATCGTATTAGTAGAAATACTTCCTAGATGTCCTAGACCTATACGAGTGGGAGCCTTTATAATAGAGTTACAATTTTCTTTAAATAACAAGTCCACTAGATAGGTTTTTCGAGTAGATAGACAAGGCTTCATGAGAGGAGAATTGAAATGCTTGATGAAGATATACAGAAAAGACTTGAAGCAATTGTAGGACGTGAGAATGTCGAGACGAGTAATGCTAGCTTACTAGCTTACTCTTATGATTCTACTCCACAATTTCAAGCCATGCCAGATGCAGCGGTAGCGCCGCGGAACACGAAGGAAGTTGCTGCCATTGTAAAGTTATGTAATGAATATAAAATTCCCATTGTCCCCCGTGGTTCAGGAACAAATTTATGTGCGGGAACCACTCCGCTTGAAGGAGGAATTGTACTTCTATTTCGTCATATGAATCAAATTCTGGAGATTGATGAAGAAAACTTAACGATGACCGTTCAACCTGGCGTTTACACACAAGATATTTTCAGAGCAGCTGAAGAGGTGGGACTGTTTTATCCACCTGATCCAGGATCCATGCACATTTCACAAATCGGTGGGAATATTAGTGAAAACTCAGGCGGCCTTCGTGGACTGAAATATGGGGTAACTAGAGATTATGTTTTAGGACTCGAGATTGTCCTGCCGAATGGAGAAGTCATTCGGACAGGAGGAAAGCTTGCTAAAGATGTGGCAGGGTATGACTTAACTAGGCTATATGTTGGAGCAGAAGGGACGCTTGGTGTCATTACTTCAGCTATTCTTAAGCTTATTCCTCAACCGGAAACAAAGAAAACAATGCTCGCTCTTTATCATGATCTCGAAGCGGCTGCTGAGACTGTTTCAGCTATTATTGCTAATCGAATCATTCCAGCTACCTTGGAATTTTTAGACCAAGCAACAGTTAAAGTAGTCGAGGATTTTGCACAAATTGGTTTACCTCTCGATGCTAAAGCCGTCTTACTTATCGAACAAGATGGGCCTGAAGAAGTTGTTGAAAGAGATATGGAAAAAATAGAGCAATTGTGCAGAGATAATCAAGCGTTTGATGTGTCTGTTGCCGAAACACTTGCCGAAGCCGAAGCCTTAACGGAAGCACGACGTTCAGCTCTCTCAGCTTTATCTCGCTTGAAACCGACAACAATTTTAGAAGATGCCACCGTCCCTCGTTCAGAAATTGCCAAAATGGTGAAAGCGATTAATGAAATTGCCAAAAAATATGACATTACCATTTGCACCTTTGGCCATGCAGGAGACGGGAATCTTCACCCCACATGTTTAACAGATGTACGAAATAAAGATGAGATCGCACGGATTGAAGACGCTCTAGAAGAAATCTTCATGAAAGCCGTTGAACTTGGCGGAACCATTACAGGTGAACATGGTGTGGGTGTGATGAAATTACCTTATCTTCATCTCAAAGTAGGTGAAGCAGGAATTGAAGCAATGCGAAATATTAAAAAAGCACTTGACCCTAACTACATTATGAATCCAGGTAAAATGTTCGCTAAATCAGAAAGGGAGAGGGTGGTGATTTCTAAATGATGGATATTAAAGAAAAGGAACGTATTCAACACGATTTTAAAGAAAAAATGGATTATGATGAATTGATGAATTGCACCAGGTGTGGCTTTTGCTTACCGAGTTGTCCAACTTACATTGAAACAGGCGATGAAGTACATTCCCCACGCGGTCGTATTGCAATAATGAAAGGTCTAGTTGATGGTTTGATTGAACCGACAGAAGAAGTTAAAAATTCAATTGATATGTGTCTCGGCTGCCGTGCTTGTGAACCTGTCTGTCCTTCAGGGGTACAGTTTGGCCATCTATTAGAACAGGCTCGTGATGCTATTTATCAAACCAATAAACAATCGCTTCCCGAAAAGGTAGCCAGAAAAGCTGCTTTTCAAGGGTTATTTCCACATCATAACCGAATGGTTAATTCCGTTGGTTTACTTGGATTCTACCAAAGGTCAGGATTGCAGAAAGTGGCACGTGCAACTGGATTAATGAAACTTTTCCCAGAAAATTTGCGAACAATGGAGAGAGTACTCCCAGATGTACCCAAACGTAAACAGATGAAAGACCGTCCAAGTCATTTTGAACCATTAGCAAGTAAGAAAAAGAACGTAGCCTTCTTTTCTGGTTGTTTAATGGATACGATGTTTATGTCAACAAATGATGCAACAACAAAACTTCTTCAATATGCAGGCTGTGAAATTGTCGTCCCAGAAACACAAGGGTGTTGTGGTGCTTTGCAAGGTCATAGTGGAGAGCTAAGCCAAGCTAAAGAAATGGCAAAGAAAAACATTAAAGCCTTTGAAGATGCAGGCGTTGACTATATTATCACGAATGCTGGTGGGTGTGGTGCTTTCTTAGTCGATTATGGTCATCTACTCAGAGATGAACCAGAATGGAAAGACCGCGCAGCAGCATTTGGTAACAAAATTAAAGATGTAACAAGTGTTTTAGTTGAGTTAGGTTTTCATAAACTTCCATTAAAATTAGATGATCAAATAGTCACATATCAGGATTCCTGCCACTTGAAAAACGGGCAAAAAACATTTATGGAACCACGTCAACTACTTGAATCCATTGACGGTGCGGAATATATTGAGATGAAAGATGCTACTCGTTGCTGTGGGTCAGCGGGAATCTATAATATTGTTGAATCAGAAATGTCCATGCAAATTCTTGATTATAAAATGGAACAAGCGATTAAAACAAAGGCTAAAACGATTGTTACCGCTAATCCAGGCTGTCTACTCCAAATGAAACTCGGCATTGAACGAGAAGGTTTATCCAATATGATGAATGCTGTTCATATTGTTGACTTACTGCTTGAAGCATATGAAAATGCAAATGAGAAGGCAGCTCAATCTATAGGTTAAGGGGTATATAAAATACTGATCAAAAACGTTTGTTAAATAGCAAACGTTTTTGATTTTTTTCATTAGAAAACTAGAGCATTAAAGCTTATAAATGATGATTAATGAAGTTGAAAGTATAGCTCAATTGGACATAGTTCTCGTAAAACTCTCCTTCCAGGTCCAATAGGAGTGCTCAATTGGACATCTTTCTCGAACCCTCCATCCATGTATCCAATAGACTATCTTGATTGCATGCACTTACTAACGATGTTGTATCGGCCATCCATTGCTTTAACGATTGGTTAAATATAACTTATTATAGTTGACGAAGTTGCTTTATTTCTTCCTAACGTACAAAATATAATATATGAACTTGTATTATGAAGTGGAAAGTGGGATGAGACGCATTGAATAAAAATGATATAAGAAATATGCACATACCTCCTTTAGATAAAAAAGTAGGAAAAGAGGTTTCTGATTATCTCGATACGTTAACAAAACCAAAGGGGAGTTTAGGAAGACTTGAAGAATTGGCAATCGAATTAGCTGAAATGACAGGTCAACGTTTTCCTGTCATTACGCCGCCTGGTGCGATTATATTTGCTGCAGATCATGGCATAACAACAGAAGGGATTTCAGCCTTTCCAAAAGAGGTGACAACACAGATGACCCTGAATTTTCTTGAGGGTGGTGCTGCGATGAATGTCTTTTGCCGACACATTAACGCTAAAATGGCTGTTGTCGATGTCGGTGTAGCTGAAGACATCTCACATGATCAACTCATTTCACGGAAAATTCGCCGTGGAACACATAATTTCCTTCATGAACACGCAATGACAGAAACAGAAGTTCATGAATGCTTATCCATTGGTTGTGAAGAAACTGACAAAATGATCGCAAGTGGAGCAAAGACATTAATTGTAGGTGAAGTGGGAATTGGGAATACAACATCAGCAAGCGCCCTACTAGCCTCCATGCTAGGCATTTCTGTTCAAGAAATTACTGGTCCTGGAACAGGATTAAACCCAGAGAGAGTCATACATAAACAACAAATTATTGAACAAGCAATTAAGGCTCGACAGCCAAATCGCGATGATGCAATTGATATACTTAAGAAGGTAGGTGGATTTGAAATTACCGCCATGGTAGGAGCCATGTCAACTGCTGCGAAAAAACGGATTCCGATTATTGTTGATGGATTTATTTGCACAGTTGCCGCGCTGCTTGCCACTAAGATCAGCAGCGGTGCATCTGACTATATGATTGCAGGTCACCACTCAAAGGAACCTGGCCATCAAAAGGCTCTGGAGCAGCTTGGGAAAAAGCCAATTTTAGATATGCAAATGAGACTAGGTGAAGGAACTGGTGCTGCTGTTGCATTTCCGGTTATTGAAGCCGCAACGAAAGTGCTTAAAGAAATGGCTACATTTTCTGAAGCTGGTGTGTCTGAAAAAGATAAAGGGCCACTGTAGTATTATGGATAGGAAAAATGTGAAAAAGGAAGGGCAATATTTGCGCTTCCTTTCCGTTTTTCATGGGAAGTTTTCATATTAGTCAAAGTAACGACATTGATAGGGTTCACTTTTTCGTAGGTCGCTCCTTTTTAAATTAGCTTAGGTGTAGTATAATTGCAACAATTGTTGGAATATTTAAATGAAAAAACAGTTGACTTGGAGGTATGAAAATGGATTATGATGCAATTGTTGTGGGTGCTGGTTTGGCGGGTCTCGTAGTGACAACAGAAATAGCTGCTAGGGGAAAGAAAGTTCTGTTACTAGATCAGGAACCGGAAGCATCACTTGGGGGACAAGCTTGGTGGTCGTTTGGTGGCTTATTTCTAGTCGATTCACCTGAACAAAGGCGTATGGGTATTAAAGATTCTAAGGAATTAGCTTGGCAAGATTGGATGGGTACGGCAAGTTTTGACCGTTTAGCCGATGAAGATTATTGGGGAAGAAAGTGGGCAGAAGCTTATGTTAATTTTGCCGCCGAGGAGAAACGCTATTGGTTAACTGAAATGGGGGTCCGCTTTTTCCCAGTAGTTGGTTGGGCAGAACGTGGTGGTTATCTTGCTGATGGGCATGGAAATTCAGTACCACGCTTTCATATTGTTTGGGGGACAGGCCCTGGTATTGTTAAGCCTTTTGAACAGCGGCTAAGAGAGCAAATAAAGCAGGGACTTGTTGATTATTTCCCGCGCCATAGGGTGGACAGGTTAGAAGTCCATAATGAAAAAATTACAGGTGTCAGTGGATCCACTTTGATAGGCTCGAACGCACACCGAGGTGAAACAAGTTCAAAGGAAATAACGGGAAACTTTAAGTATCATGCGGAATCTGTCGTGGTGTCGAGTGGCGGAATAGGGGCTAATTTTGAAATGATTCGTGAAAATTGGCCGAGTTGGCTAGGTATCCCACCAAAGAAGATGATTTCTGGCGTTCCAGCACATGTCGATGGCAGAATGCTTTCCATTACAGAACAGGCAGGAGGACGCATTGTAAACCGAGATCGAATGTGGCATTATACGGAAGGGATCAAAAACTGGAATCCCGTTTGGCCAAAACATGGTATCCGTATTTTGCCTGGCCCATCTTCATTATGGTTTGACGCGGAAGGAAATCGTTTTGGAACTCCTAACTTTCCAGGATTTGATACACTTGGAACCTTAGAAACGATTCAGAAGACGGGCTATGATTATTCATGGTTTATATTAACACAGAAAATAATCGAACGAGAATTTGCCTTGTCAGGTTCAGAACAAAACCCTGACTTAACAGGAAAAAGTATTAAAAAAGTACTCAGTCGAATCCTACCCGGGGCACCAGGACCTGTACAAGCTTTCATGGATAAAGGAGAAGATTTTGTAGTGGCTGACAATATCGACAATCTTGTGATAGGGATGAATAGATTAATAGGAAAAAAGTTGCTCAATGCTAGTAAAATCGAACAACAAATTAAAGCACGTGACCGAGAAGTAATAAATTCCTTCTCTAAGGATCTTCAAGTAACTGCCATTCAAGGTGCTCGTCATTATTTAGGTGATAAGTTGATTAGAGCAGCTGTCCCTCATAAAATTTTAGACCCTAAGAACGGCCCACTTATTGCAGTACGTTTAAACATTATTAGTCGGAAAACGCTCGGTGGCCTCCAAATGGATTTATCTGGTCGTGTATTAAATTCTGAGAGCGAACCTATTCCAGGTCTCTATGCAGCTGGGGAAGTTTCAGGTTTTGGTGGCGGTGGAGCCCATGGTTATCGTTCACTGGAAGGCACTTTTCTAGGAGGATGCCTTTTTACTGGAAGAGTGGTGGGACGAACAGTAGCGAAAATATAATTAATGAAAGACTAGAAGTGATTGGTTGTGAGAAGAGTGAGTAATTAAATAAGATGTTATTAGTAAGTAATAATAAAAATAGTGCCTAAAAATCGTTGGACGTAACGTGGTGACCTTGAAAACCATGCATTCCTAAGAAAATGAACACACAACTGACTTTCTATATGACATTTGTCATATAGGCTACTTGACGTTTATGTCTTTTACCTGAGAAAATTTCCCTTTAGTATAGAAAATAATAATGATGAAAACTAGGGGGAAACAATGAGTAAACAAAAACAAGCTCAATTAAGAAAAAGTGTCCAACCTTTCGCAAAACCTGACACAGTCGCGAGTATCAAGCAGCTTTTTAATACTATCCTTCCTTTTGTTATTCTGTGGTTCTTAGCTTATAAAAGTTTGGCAGTATCAATTTGGTTAACAATTCCTCTACTTATTCTAGCTTCAGGGTTTGTGATTCGCATCTTTATCATCTTTCATGATTGTACGCATGGTTCTTTTTTCAGAAATGGTAAAGCTAATCGGATCGTCGGTACAGTGACAGGAATTATCACGTTATTTGCTTTTGAAAAGTGGAAACGCAATCACTCTATTCACCATGCAACGAGCAGCAACCTGGATAAACGTGGAACTGGTGACGTGTGGGTTATGACAGTAAATGAATACATAGATGCCTCCTTCTGGGGGAAATTAGCTTACCGTTTATATCGAAATCCAATCGTTTTGTTTGGTTTCGGCCCACTATATTTGTATTTAATTTCAAATCGATTTAACCGAAAAGGAGCAAGAAAGAGAGAGCGGATGAATACTTATATAATTAATATTTCGCTTATTGTCCTTTATAGCTCACTCATCTGGTTGATTGGTTGGCAAGCTTTTTTGATTATTCAGCTGCCCATCCTATTTATTGCTGGTAGTCTTGGGATTTGGTTATTTTATGTTCAGCACCAGTTTGAGGATTCATACTTTGAAAATGAAGACGAGTGGAGTTTTGTAAAAGCAGCGGTCGACGGCAGTTCTTATTATAAGTTACCTAAAGTTCTTCAATGGCTAACAGGTAGTATCGGCTTTCACCATGTTCATCACTTAAGTCCGAGAGTTCCTAATTACAAATTGGAAGAGGCACATGAGAAAACACCACCACTCCAACAGGCGACAACAATTACTCTTCGTTCTAGCTTAACAGCAATTCGCTTTCGTTTATATGATGAAAATAGCAAAACGTTTGTGAGCTTTAAAGAGGTTAAAGGTCTCATTAAAAAGAAAAAGGACAAAGTTGAGTATTCATTTAAAGCACCTCGTTCAAGTGTTCAAGAGAAATAGATCAGCATAATTACAAGACCTTCCTAATTTGGAGGGTCTTTATTATCTTTGTAGAAAATAAAATGGAGAATGTGGTTTCTAGGGGAACTTCTATCGGATAAAATTTCACTAGAACTTGGAATACCAATCGATAGAACGTTAAAAATGCCAAACTAGTTCATTCTTGCTCCAGAAGAGCGCCTTATTTTTAAATATCGGCGGTTGCTCACCGTTTTTTGTTATACTTAGAATACGTTAAGTTAAAAGGGAGAAGTTCGTGTGCAAAAGCAAAGATGGTATCATATTGTTCCTAGAAATACAGGATTAAGTATTTATGCATGGATTATTTTTTGTATTCTACCTTTCTATTTTGTCTTTAAAAATTCTTCACCAACCGGAATTATATTCGGACTTGTGATGATCTTACTGTTTTTTGCAGTTTACCGTTTATCTTTTCTCTCAAAGGGATGGACAGTTTATATATCGGTTGGTATAGAAATGACAATAAGTATGATAATGACGATGTTTTTAGGATATGTCTATTTCTCACTTTTCCTAGCCTTTTATATCGGTAATATAGAACGTAAAGCATCGTTTATCACACTCTATGTGATTCATCTGCTCACTACTTTAGGCGCAGTTGGCATCGGATTTTTCACACAAACGGATATTTTTCTATCACAACTGCCATTTATTATTATTAGCATTTTAGGTGTTATTCTTCTGCCTTTTACTCTATATAATATAAATAAACAAGAAAGACTCGAGAGTCAGTTGAAAGATGCCAATAAAAAAATCTCTCAATTAATGGTTCTTGAAGAAAGACAGCGTATCGCTCGGGATTTGCATGATACGCTGGGACAGAAGCTTTCGTTAATTGGACTTAAGAGTGATTTGGCTGGAAAGTTAATCTATGCTGATCAGAATACAGCGAAAAGTGAAATAGAAGACATTCACCAAACAGCACGCATCGCCTTAAAAGAGGTACGTGACATGGTATCCGATATGAAGGAAGCTCGACTTGATGATGAAATACTTCGTGTGAAGCAAATTTTACACGCTGCACAAATGACATGCCATATTGATGGAGAGCCGAAACTTAAAGATACCCCGTTACTCATAGAGAGCGTGCTAACAATGTGTCTAAAGGAAGCTGTGACAAATGTTGTCAAGCATAGCCAAGCGACATCTTGCCATATTACAATTAAACAACTACCTAAGGAATGGTTACTTAAAATAAAAGATAATGGAATTGGGTTAGGAAAAGGTAGTTATAAATTAAAAGAAAATGGGATTCAGGGAATGAGAGAACGGCTTGAATTTGTTAATGGAAACCTTGACATCCAGGCATCACAAGGTTTGCAAGTTACAATCCGAATTCCTAATGTGATTAAAGAAGTCGAAGGGCAGGCGTATATATGATTCGTATTGTTATCGCAGAGGATCAGCAAATGTTACTTGGAGCTTTAGCTTCTTTACTTAATTTAGAAAAAGATATGGAAGTCGTCGGTAAGGCCAAAAATGGCGAGGAGGCGTTAAAGCTTGTTGGTCAACATAAACCGGATATTTGTATGATGGATATAGAAATGCCTATGGTTAGTGGTCTTGATGCGGCAGAACAACTTAAAGACCAACCTTGCAAAGTCATTGTGTTAACAACCTTCGCACGACCGGGTTACTTTCAGCGTGCTCGTGAGGCGAATGTTAGTGGCTATTTATTAAAAGATAGCCCAAGTGAAGAGTTAGCAGATTCCATCCGGAGTATTATGGCGGGCAGGCGGATATATGCTCCTGAATTAGTTGATATGGCGTTTGACCGAGGGAGTCCGTTGACGGAACGCGAGGAGCAGGTTATTCATCTCATAGCCGGGGGGAAGAACACAAAGGAAATAGCTGAATTACTCTATATTACAACAGGGACGGTCCGCAATTATGTTTCAGTTATTTTAGATAAGCTTGAAGTGAGTAACCGTGTCGAAGCAGTTTCCCGTTATGAACAAAAAGGTTGGTTGAGAAAATAGTTTATCTAATATCTTCATATCAGAACCTAAAATAAGAGCCGCTGTCAGAAATCTCTTTACAGCGGCTTTAAATTTGATTGGATAAGTGCATCATCTTGTTTCGGTATCTTCGTTTTAATGCCGCTTGCTCAACCATAAGACACCAGACTTTGCCAGACGAGGCAGAAGCCCTGTAAATGGTTGGGCCATCATATTACCGAACCCATCTGACTTACCTAACGATCCTAGTGTTCCTTTAAGTTTGATAGGTTTCGGCTCTCTTGGTTCATTCCCACGTAAAACAGCATGGAGAACACCTGCAATTTGCTCTCCTTGAATACCTGCTAGCTGGGCACTTGGAGAGAATTCAGATGAGGCGCAATCACCTAATGCGTAGATATTTGGCTGTTCAGGAACTTGATAATAATCATTAACGACTACTTTCCCTTGATTGTCTTTTTTGAATGGTAATTCTCGAACCAAATAATGGGGTTGAACACCAGCTGTCCAAATAGTGACGTCATTCATGTAACACACGCCGTTATTACACACGCCATCTTTTTCAACATATTCAACATTTGCATGGTGAAGGACTTCTACATCATTTTTCAAAAACCAGTCGGCGACATGCGCTTGAATCCTTGGATTAAAGGCTCTTAGCACAGACGCTCCCCGATCGAGTAATCTAATATTCAAATCCGGTCGACTTTCTCTAATTTCAGAAGCTACTTCAATTCCGCTTAATCCAGCACCAACAATGGTAACTTTCCCATAAGCATGCAGATTTCCTACAGCTACACCGGCAAGACGAGCTTTAGAGAATGATTGAACACTCTCGGTGAATTGTTCTGCTCCTTCAATATTGTGGTAATTATCTTCACAACCTAAACCAATAATCAGGTAATCATAAGAAATGATATCACTGACATTATGAAAGGATATCTTTTGATGTTTCACATCAATTTCACTTACTCTGGCAAACATATAATTAACGCGATCATCATCTGGATATTGAACACGGACATCTTTCTCGGCGGATGTTCCAGCAGCAATGGTGTAAAATTCCGTTTTAAGTGAGTGGTATGGGTTTTTATCAATTAAGGTAATTTTTACATCGTCAGGAACTCCTTGCCCGAGTAACCCTAAAAGTGTCTTTAAACCACCATAGCCTCCACCTAGTATTACTAAGTTTTTCATTAGTATAATAACCCCCATCCTTACATATTAGTTAACTGTAAGGGCATTCTCCTTAAATCCTCAAAAACTATCCATCTCTAAGATTACCAAATATACCGCTATAAAACTAGAGAAATAGGCGAAAAAGATTATAATCTATCATAATCTGAGGCTTTATTCGGCAGGTGGTTGTAGTCAATTAGCTACTGATAAAATTGATAATAACCAAACACTCTAGAAAATGATTCGTTAACCATAGATATCGTTCACAATTTTATCAGAAGTTTAACTACCTTTATCATGTTATCAATGAAACATTTAAGGTATAATACAGGGTGGAAAGTAGGGAAATGAATGACAAGGATACTTTACTTTATTATAATCGTTTCATTTTTAGATACATTTATTCAGTTGCCAATAATTACGCCTTATGCTCTTGACCTGGGAGCATCACATCTTTTAGCAGGTTCTATTGTCGCTGTCTATTCGCTCACAAATATGGTGGGAAATATTTTCGGCGGGCATTGGATAGACAGATATGGCAGGAAACGTATGTTGTTTTTAGGAATGCTCTTTGCGGGGCTTATTCTTTTATTTTATCCAGTTGCACAAACAGGTTGGCAGCTTTTCTTTGTTCGTTTCTTTCACGGTTTAGCTGGCGGGATACTAATTCCTGCTGCTTTTGCTTATGTTGGGGATCAAACGAAAGCAAGTTCGCGAGGGAAAACCATGGCACTTACAGGTGCTTGTATTGGAACCGCAGCAATAATAGGGCCAGCTATTGGAGGAATTATGGCTGCCCGAGCAAAAGCTGATTATGTGTTTATTTTAGTAGCTGTTTTATTTTTTATTAGTTTATTTTTAATCTATAAATTTATTGAGGAGTCCTTTAAAACGACGGAAAAAGGGAAATTCAATTTCTCAGAATTTACGCCATTGTTAAAGCATCCATTAGTCATACAAGCATCACTTGCTGCTTTTGCCATTATGATTAGTAATGGGACACTTGCCTTTGCATTACCGTTAAAAGTAGATGAGATGGGCATGACATCTTCTACGACTGGAATGCTCCTGAGCACGTATGGGATTGTCGCTTTGATTGTTTTCTTAACCCCGTTGAATCGGATGTTTGATAAATTTTCTCCGGTCACTTTAGTCGTGACGGGAATAACTATCATTGGTTTTGTTCACATTATGCTTAATGTCATCTCGGTTTACGGATTAGTTATTGTGTTGATGGTTATTTATGGTGTTGGGTTTTCACTTGTTTTTCCGTCAATGAATCAAATTGTTACTGAAGCTTCCACTAAGGTGGACCGAGGGAAAGCTTATGGTGTCTTTTATGCCTTCTTCTCGCTAGGGTCTGTCGCAGGGTCGTTTGTTTCAGGTGCAACCAGTGATGCTTTAGGTCTGCCATTTTTATCAAGTGCCGTCACAATGTTGTTAGTAGGATTAATTGTTTTCTTGATAGCGAAAAAGTATAAGAAAAAGGAATCATAATAAAAAGAACATCAGCTGAAGTAAATTTCAGTTGATGTTTTTTTATGGTTAGACGTTTTATCTCTACTAATTATAGATTAACCATTTATCCCTAGGAGAATATTCTAAAATTACTGAAAGGGTAAAGCAGTTCATGATATACTTAAACAAAAAGGGAGGCTAGAAGTTGATGAGCGACGTAAAAAAGGCAGTGCAAGACTTTTATGCAGATGATTATTCATGGTGTTATGGATGTGGTCGTCTTAATGAAGAGGGACTTCATTTAAGAACAGGGTGGGAAGGTGAGAACACAATCACCATTTATGAACCACGTCCCGAACATAAAGCGATTCCTGGATTTATTTATGGTGGATTGATTGCATCGTTGGTTGATTGTCATGGAACAGGATCAGCGTCAGCGGCATTACATAAGAAAAATGGGCATGAACTGGGTGATGGGACGGAGCCACCTCGCTTTGTAACTGCTTCTCTTCATGTGGATTATTTAAAGCCAACTCCAGCAGGGGTTCCTTTAAAAGCCATTGGCACACCCGAAGAAATTCATCCGAAGAAGTGGAAAATACACACAAAAGTGTATGCAGGTGATGAGTGTGTTGTTAAGGGAGAAGTCGATGCTGCAGTTATGCCGGATACATTTATGAAAAAGTAATGACGAGAGGATCCTTTAAGAGACGTGGATTATTATTCTATGAAAGGACTTTTATATGACCGTTTTATTACGGTAATCAAAAGAAATGGACATTAAAAGGCTTTGGCTGGTTTTTAGGTGCGTTAGGGGTATTATTGACCATATATTTGGATGTATATTTAAAGGGAACCATCACTCCGTTATTATTAATTATCCAACTTTTAGCAGTATTGACGAGTGTTTATCAAGGGATCCACAATATGAATAAGCCTCAAAAAGCGTATGTTCGAGCACATGACGATCACCTTTCAATTTATCGGTCTTCGTGGACACCGCGAGAGAGGATAAGGTACGATAAAATAGAAGATTATTATACAGTAAGTTCGTTACTCGTTCTTCAATTGAAAAGTGGAAGAGAATCTCAATTTGATCTTGATTTGTTTTCAATGTCAGATGTAGAGGGTATAAAGAGATTAATTGAAACAAAGATTGAAAAGTAATGAAGGGGCGATAACTAATGAGCAAAAAAGTTAGAATTGGAAAAACTGATTTAGAGGTCACACCAGTCGGACTTGGAGCTAATGCTGTAGGAGGCCATAACCTTTATCCTAATTTAGATGAAGAGGAAGGGAAAAATGTAGTTAGAACAGCTATTGAACAAGATATGGACTTTATTGATACTGCCTTTAGTTATGGAAAAGGACGTTCTGAGGAACTTATTGGTGAGGTATTAAAAGAAACGGGCAGACGCCAAGATATTGTTCTCGCAACAAAAGGTGCACATATTTATAAAGGTGATCAAATCATTAAAACGAATGATCCTGATTTTCTAAAAGAAACAGTGGAAGCAAGCTTAAAACGACTTCAGACTGATTACATCGATTTATTTTATATCCATCATCCTGATGAAGAAACCCCGAAAGATGAGGCGGTAGGAGCATTGAAGGACTTGAAGGATGAAGGGAAAATCCGAGCAATCGGTGTATCTAATTTTTCAATAGAACAATTAAAAGAAGCAAATAAGGATGGGTATGTCGATGTGATTCAAGATCATTACAACCTATTAAATCGTGAAGTGGAAGATACGCTTTTCCCATATGTTTTAGAAAATGATTTATCATTTGTGCCTTTCTTCCCGTTTGCTTCAGGAATCTTAGCAGGCCACTATACAAAAGATACAACATTTAATGATTTCAGGAAAGATATGCCTCATTTCCAAGGAGAAGCCTTTCTAAGAAACCTGGAAAAAGTGGACAAACTTCGCAATTTAGCGAATGCGAGGGAAACTGAAGTGGCGAATCTTGTGCTGGCATGGTACTTATCACAAGAAGTTATTGATGTTGTTATCCCAGGAGCGAAACGTACTGAACAAGTTGAAAGTAACTTACGGACAATGGATGTTTATTTAAGCGAAGAGGAAAAAGAAGAGATCAGTCAAATCTTTAATGAAAAATAATATACTACGTTAAAAAAGAAGCTGCACCTTTAGAGGGGGACAGCTTCTTTTTAAAGTTAATCCATCATCTCACTTAAAATTTCAAAGGAACGAAGACGCTCTTTGTGATCATAAATGGCTGAGGCGATCATGATTTCGTCAGCACCGGTTTGCTCAATAAAGTCTTCAAGTTGACGCTTAACAGATTCAGAATCACCGATAATTGTTGCAGGTGAATCTAATGTTTTCCCAACAGCGGCCTTTTCTGTTTCTGTCCAAACTTCTTCCATGTCACGTGGTGGTTGGAATTTGGACGGTTGATTACGACGTAGGCTTAGAAACTGTTGCTGTTGTGACGACGCTAAATACTCGGCCTTTTCCTGTGTATCAGCCGCTATGATATTAACTGCCGGCATGGCATGTGGCTTTTCAAGAGATTCGGACGCTTCAAATTTATCACGATAAAGTTTCAGTGCATCGAATAGATAGTCAGGTGCAAAGTGGCTTGCAAATGAAAAAGGGAGTCCTTTATGGGCCGCAAGCTGGGCACTGAATCCACTTGATCCAAGTAGCCATAGTGGGACATGTGCACCTTTTCCAGGGATTGCTTTAACATGAGTCCTTGGTTCATCTGAAAAATAATCCTGAAGCTCATTCACTTGCATTGGAAAATCTTCTACACCTTCGTTTAAATTACGACGCAAAGCAAAGGCTGTCATTTGATCGGTTCCAGGTGCTCGTCCTAGTCCAAGATCGATACGCCCAGGGAAAAGCGCCTCTAACGTACCAAATTGTTCTGCAATCACAAGTGTTGCATGGTTAGGCAACATAACTCCACCAGACCCAACACGGATGTCTTTTGTTTGACTAGCTACATGGCCAATAATGACAGATGTTGCTGAACTCGCAATTCCTGGCATATTATGATGTTCAGCGAACCAGTAACGATTAAACCCCCACTTATCTGCATGCTGAGCAATGTCAACACTGTTGAGGAAAGATTCTCTTGCAGTTCCGCCTTCATTGATCTGTGCTAAATCAAGAATTGATAAAGGTATATTGTTAAATTTTTTCACATTTTTTGATAGCATTTGAGCCCTCCTATAATGTTTCCTTAATAGAAAATGATATCGGGTTTATGAGTAACCGTCCAATAATCCGTTTTGAAACGAAGTAGGTATGACACGAACTAACTAGACCTAACTACTTTAAATTGATTTTATTTTCAAGAATCATTTATTCTTTCAATGTTTTAAGTAGGTCTTTAGCATCTGCCCAAAGATGAGCGTACCCCTGTGCATAAACAATGGCTTCTCTTTCATCTCCCAACCCGATATACTCAAACTCTTGCTCTGGGATTTGTTTATTGCCAAGCAAGTAATCAATAACGTATGGGTTTTGAGTATCTGCTTCTTTTAGTAAGCGAATGGATTGAGTCGACAAACCTTCAGTGAAATAGCTGACTAAAGCTTTACTGAACAGAAATGCAGCTGTAATATCATCTTTGTATGCATTGAACAGTTTGTTAATAGATTTAAAATCTCTACACTGAATATAAAGAGGTAATATTAGTTCTCGAATACCTTGATTATCATTTGGGTTTAGTTCTAACAACTCCTCATACTGTTTAACGGCTTCCTCATCAAAGCCTGCTTGTTCAAGCGAGATGCCATAGGCTGCTTTTGCCCGCATATAGGGACGAGTTTCAATCAACCCCCAAAAATGGCCTTTGTTTTCCTGGAAAAACTCTTCACCCAAATCCTTTTCTCCAGCCTTAACCGCTTGTTGTACTCGTTTACGATATGCCTGCGGTGTAGAAGCCTTTTCGGCTAAAAGTAAGTAGGCATCAGGACTATTAGGATAAATATCCAAAGCTTGTTCTATAAGTTGGTCCTGTTCATTTCCATGTTTACTGAGCGCCTCATGAATTATTTCCTGTGCAATATAGCGAGGCTCTTGAGGTGTAGAAGGCATTGTTCCGCTTGCAAGCAAGTCATTAATATAATCACTCGCTTCCTGAGACGTTGCAAATTCCTTTTCAGATAATAAGTTCTGAATAGCCAACAAATCTCGTTCACTATTCAATGTACCCATATTTCTAGGGTCGCTTGGGAAAGTGGCTGAAGGTGTGGGCTGCTCAATGGTGTCACTATTTAATAAATCAAATTCATCGATGTGACTTGCCATCACCTCGGCCATTTTTCGATAATTGGCTGAGACAGTGCCAGCGTTTGTGTTATATTCTTTGGCAACTTGGGACTGGGTGATTGTTTCACCTTCAACAAAGGTGAGTTGAATCAAATACTCAAGCGCAGCAGCATGTGCCCCAGGCTTTTTAATGTCAGGGTTTTTTCTAAGACAATAAACATTCCAAAAAAGAACGCCAGATTGAATCAACTGTTCACTAAAGTTCTTGGCCAGCATATGATCCGCAAAAAGTTGGGCGGTCATTTTGTGACGATCATCAAACCATCGTAGTGTAAAGTCATCTTCAGACTTCAGAACGTTCGCTAAAAACTCAGGGTATACCTCAGAGAGTTTTTCTTTATTCAATTCTATTTCATCTAACACTGCTAGTATGCTTCCTTCTTCTTCAGCAGGAAATTGAAGCATACTGTAAAGGAAATCATGCATATTTACGTAAGGAATTAGCGTACCAGCCACAATATTACCTATCTCATAATCTAAATCATCATTAAATAAAGATTGATAGGTCTGAAAGTTTTTAAGATCCTGTAGTATCATATGTGGTACAGGGTGATCCTTAACAGATTCAATTTTAAAAACACTACAATGGGCTTCACCACGCCATGAAGAAAAAACATTTTTGGTTCGAGGATGTTTTATTTTATCTTTTTTTGTATTATAAAACACGTCAAAAATAGTTTTGTTATTTTTAATGGGCTCTTTTAAGACAATCCAAGCCGTTAATAGAGAAAGATACGCATCGACTTCTTCTTCATCACCTTCACTTAAATATGCTTCTACATACTGGTGAGATAACTCGACTAATCTATCGTTAAAATGAGTCACGGCAAAATCCATCAATTCCATGTTTAATTGCTCGAGTTCATTATTATATAGCCCTGGATTAAACTCAATGACATTATTTGCACCGCAACATTTTTTGTATTTTTTGCCACTACCGCATGGACATGGGTCGTTTCTTTTTGGTTTACTCATTACGAACACCTCACAAGTTATTCATTAACTTTCATTATGAAGGATGAGGCAGATGTGGACAAGGCTTTTAATGAAAAAAGACTTGCTACTTTGCCTCTCATTTTGTATGATTGTTAGATGAGTATCATGAAAAGAGGATTGAAAATGAGTAAACCATCCATTTACGGATTAACATATGAACAATTGACTGATTGGCTTGTTGAACGCGGTCAGAAAAAGTTTCGTGCCCAGCAAGTGTGGGGTTGGCTATACCAAAAGCGCGTAAAGCATTTTTCTGATATGAAAAATGTCAATAAAGATTGTATCGCTATGTTGGAAGAGAACTTTGTTTTACATTCACTTGAAGAAGAAATAAAACAAGAATCAAAGGACGGCACAATTAAATTTTTATTTAAACTGGCAGATGGCAACTTGATTGAAACGGTATTAATGCGTTTTAATTATGGTCTATCTGTTTGTGTGACGACACAAGTAGGCTGTAATATTGGCTGTACTTTTTGCGCCAGTGGTATCCTCTCTAAAAGTCGTGACTTAACTGGCGGGGAAATTGTTGAGCAAATAATGAAAGTTCAAGAACACCTAGACAATCAAGGAAAAGATGAGCGTGTCAGTCATATTGTCGTCATGGGAATTGGTGAGCCATTAGATAATTTCACCAACTTGATGAACTTTATTAATGTTGTGAATGATCAAGAAGGACTATCGATCGGCGCGCGCCATATTACTGTCTCAACAAGTGGTCTCGCACATAAGATACGAGAGTTTGCAGATCAAGAGTTACAAATCAATTTGGCTATTTCTTTACACGCGCCAAATGATGAACTTCGCACAAGTATTATGAAAATAAATAGAGCCTTTCCGATTGAAAAGTTAATGGCTTCGGTCGATTATTATTTAGAAAAAATGAATCGACGCATTACATTTGAATATATTATGTTAAAAGATGTAAATGACCATGAAAAGGAAGCAGAGGAGCTTGCTAAACTATTGCATCCGATTCGCCATCTAGCGTATGTTAACTTAATTCCTTATAACCCTGTGAGTGAGCATATTCAATATGAACGCAGTGAATCAGATGTGATTCAGCATTTTCATGAAACACTGAAAAAGAACCGTGTGCAGTCAGGTGTCCGCTGGGAAAATGGTGCTGATATCGATGCAGCATGCGGCCAGTTAAGAAGTAAGCAAATTAAGAAGAAAAGCGTTAGCTAAGAACCGAGAGACCGCTCCTCACGTTCAAAAGTTTGCGTGAGTTGCGAATTTTAATCGAGAGATCGCTCCTCACGTTCAAAAGTTTGCGTGAGTTGCGAATTTTAACCGAGAGATCGCTCCTCACGTTCAAAAGTTTGCGTGAGTTGCGAATTTTAACCGAGAGACCGCTCCTCACGTTCAAAAGTTTGCGCGAGACGCGAAATTTAATCGAGAGGACGCCTCTCACATTCAAAAGTAAGTGTGAGACGTGATTTTTAATCGAGAGCCCTCTCTCGAAGTAAGGTACGACACATACACATTCAAAATCACACCGAACAATGGGGTGTTTTAATCACTCCTTGTTCGGTTTAATTTAGGCTTAATATCTGTTGCTTAACTCACATAAAGTAAAACTACTTCCGTATTCGTATTTGAATAGGCTTTTTGCAGTCCTTTGTCTTTAATATTTTGCTTTGAGACAATCTTCTGTTTTAAAGGAATGGTAGCAGGACTCGTGAACAGGTCTTTATTTAACTCAATAGTTTTATCTGTTTTCCAGTTTGGAGTTAGAATCCGGTTGTCAGCAAAAATTTGTGGCAGCTTAATCCCTTTTTTAAAAAAATAATGCTCATCCTCTTTTGCCACTCCTGGCTCGTTCAGACAAATGTATAAAGATAAGTTATCAAAGAACTGTAAGATTTCATAGTGCTTTAAAAATACATCTTCTTTCGTATTCAATTGATCTTTAATTCGTTCTTGTCTCGCTCTTTCTCTCTCAACGAACCCCGTGGCTGAAGCATTTGAACTATTATTTAAAAAACGTGTATAATGTTCGCTGCATAAGAGGGCGGCATACAAGTCATTTTCCTCAACCATATTAATTCCATACTCGTATATAACTGTTTTTGGTTCTGTCGGATAGTTGGTAAATGAAAAGGGGCTCTGTTGTTGATCGTTCCAAAAAGGAGCCTCATCAAAAGGTATCCAACCACAATCATGTTGAGCAATGGCATACTCTAGGGAGGAAGAGTCTTCTTCAGGAAGCAAATGATTATGCAACTGCTGATATAGTCTTTTTGATATTTGTGCGTGATCATGCTGTTTAATCATAATGAATGCATCATTTTGTTCACGAATAATCATGAGAATCATCCTTTTGCCATAAAAATATTCACTCATGCTATTTTTAATCTAGTCTACGCAATTTTGTCTTGTTCATCAAATGTAAAAGTCACACATTCCCTTTTCACATAATTAGCCTGTTTGCAGCCAAACTATATATTAATTAACTTAAAAAGGAGTTTGGCGCTAATGGACTGGAGTTTTATATGGAAAACAATATTGATTGTCGTAGTCGGAACTGCCTTATTACGCATTGCAGGAAGGAAATCCATATCCCAACTGACGATTGCCCAAACAGTCATTATGGTCTCTATCGGTACATTACTCATCCAACCAGTTGTCGGAAAAAATGTCTGGTTTACCTTATTAATTGGAGCAATAATGGTCGGCACACTTTTATTGATGGAATATGTAGAGCTTAAAAGTGACACTCTTGAAAAGGTTATTACGGGTAAGTCAAAGGTCTTAATTGAAAATGGAGAACTTAATGAGAAGACAATGAGTCAATTGCGCATGACTGTTGATCAACTTGAGATGAAGTTACGTCAAAAAAATGTTTCTAAAATAAGTGATGTGAAAACAGCTACATTAGAAGCGAACGGTCAATTGGGGTTTATATTAAAGGATGAGGCCCGTCCTGTTACGAAAAAAGAGCTACAGCAATTATCACAGCAGATTAATATGTCTTTAAGTACACTTCTAGCTAATTCAACCAATTATATGCAGCAACAGCAATCAAGTGCATCTTATAATCAAATGGATAGTCAAAGAAAACAAGCATCAAGCAAACAATCTCAACATCAAACACAAGATATTTTTAAAGAGGTTGAAAAGGGAGGGCATGAACAAGCGCCTCCGAAATATTTACAATAGGGAAATATAAAATCAGCAGATTCAGTGCTTTTGAATTTGCTGATTTTTTTGGTAAACATAATAATTTTTCTGAATAGTGTTGCATGATTGAATAGTTTCCATTATATTTAGAATAACTCGATATTACATACATATATTTCAAACAGAAGAATTTGATTTGAAAGCAGGTATGATTATGAACGAACACTTATTTTTAAAGCAATTAACGATTGAACTGCGAGGACTGCCCGACAATGAAATTGAGGCTGTGCTCGAAGACTATAGAGATTATTTTTCTGAAGCACGTGGCAACGGGTTATCTGAAGAAGACACTGTTAAATCTTTGGGTCGTCCATTTGATATAGCTCAAGATATTAAGACATCGCAGAAGCAAGCTACTCAACATACAGAATCTCATGTTTCCTCTTCAACGCAATCAATTATTGTTATGATTTCTTTAATTCTATTTAACCTTATTATCGTACTAGGGCCAGCTATCGGAGTGATCGGAGGCTTTTTTGGAATTGTTATTTCATGTGGATTATTTACGATTTTACCAATACTTGTTAGCTTAAAATTATTTTTTGGTGCTGGACATTTATTTGAGTTATTTCTCTCATTTATTTTATGTGGTATTAGCATTTTGGTCTTCCCTTTTTTATTGACCTTAATGAAAAAAGGAAAGCATTATCTTAATCAATATGTGTCTTGGAATATAAGGCTAATGAAAGGGGAGGTATCGTGAGAATTATGGCTACTTTACTTATTGTTGTTGGTGTTATTGGTGTTATTTTAACAGGAAAGACCTTTTTTGGTAGGGAAGAGGTTGAGGATGAAGTCTCACTCTCATCAGACCATTTCGAACATATTGTGGTAGATGGTGATATGGGTAATGTCAAAGTCATTCCTTCAACATCAGATAATATAGAAATTAGTTGGAAAGGTTCTCTATATAATGCAAGATCAACTGACGAACTGGTGAGCATTGAAGAAAATAATACGGAATTAAAAGTGAACATAGGTAAAAAACGCTTTTTTAATTTTTCATTTTTTAACTTAAACTTTCGCAATAAACTACAAGTCTATCTTTATTTACCAGATAAGCAATTTAATTCTTTAGTCGTTAAAAATAATGTTGGCAATACAGAGGTAAATGGTATTCGCGTTGAAAACTTAACTACAGAAACTGATGTGTCCAACCTAACAATCGAAAATGTCTCGGCTAATTCCATTGTAGCTGAGACTGACGTGGGAAATCTTACTTTAAATGATGTTCAAGGTAAGATATACGCTAAAAGTGATGTCGGTAATATTATGATTAATATTAATGAGATCCAAGATGATATGGAAATAACTTCAAATGTAGGGAAAGTTGGTTTAACTGTTCCTGAAGTGCCAAATAATGTTACCTTCAATGCTGATTCATCTGTTGGCAATGTAAGGGTGTTTGGTGAACGAGGGAGTTATATTAACAAAAATGCAGAATACGTTGTTTCTATGACAACAGATGTTGGTAATATAAGGGTTGATGAAAAATAACTTTAATATAGAAATAGTTTCTTTTCTTTAAATTTACAATGAATTGAGTGATAGAATGAAAGCTCTACTAGTAATAGATGTTCAAAATGGTATTGTTAACTTTAGCAATTTTGATAAACAGTTAGCAAAAATAGAGGGTATTATAAGAGATTTTAAAGCTAGTGATCTCCCTGTCATTTTTATGCAGCATGTTGATGATATTGAAGAGAGTCCATTATTTAAAGGATCAGAAGGTGCAGAGTTACATCCTTCATTAAGTGATTATCCAGACTATATTTTTGAAAAAAAAACACCGAGTTCGTTTCATGGGACTGGGCTATCCGCTTTGTTAGGAAACTTAGGAGTAACCCAGCTTTTTATCAGTGGATTTAATACAGAATTTTGTTGTATGTTTACTGCAATAAGCGCATTTGACCGAGGATATGAAGTCACATTTATTGAAGATGCCACAGGGACGGTCAATAACGCAGACACATATGAAATGAATGGGCTTGACATTCCAGACTTCGTGGGAACTGCCTTACACTGGTCAAATGCTATAGAAGTATTAGATTATGAAGAGTACGTTGAACATTATAAATTAAAACTATCGTAAAAAATCCTATTCTTGGATTCTTAGATCTCAAGAATAGGATTTTTAATACTATATCTTAAAGTTCAAGTTCACTTTCATCAATTGCTGCTTCTTCTACCTCTTCAGGAATTTCAATAGGATCAATTTCATTGATATTAGAATATGTCGATTCGATTGATTGCACAATAGCAACACTTTCATCATCGATTTCTAAATCCATGTCCATATCCATATTAAACTGGGTAAGGTCGAAGGTTTCTTTATCTAAATACATTTCATAATTCATGTGATTTATTTTCATATGTTCGAACATATCAACGCCTTCTTCAGCCATTCCTTCTACAATTTCAGGAGGCATAAAGTCTCCGACCATTTCTTCCATCATTGATGTAAACTCATCGCCATCCACATCGATTTTCAAGATGAATTCATCATCTGTTTGTTCAAAATCAAAATCAGAGACAAACTGTTCAAACATTTTCAACTGATCTGCAGGGTCTTCCTGATTAGCCAGTTCATTAATGTCACCCATCATTCCTGTGTCGAGTTTGATCCACTCATCTAGCTGTTCTTCATACATATATAAGGCTTCATCAGTTACATACATTTCCATGTTAGAATCCATGTCTTCTCCATCCATTTGTGCGCTAGTTTTCATATCCTGATACATAGTAAGTGGATCGACTGTCATTTCTGTTTCACTTTGAATACTAGTCGTTATATTTTCCTCCCCATCAGGTGAGGTCATTTCTTGCTCCATGTTCATTGTTAATGCTGTACTCTCTAATGATTCAGCAGCTTTAAGAGCCTCTTCATATACTTCCATCACTGTTAATTCACTAGCATTCTCTTCTTCGTCTTCTTCATCCTCTTCATTCTCATCTTCGTCCACTTCAGTGCCTTCAGTATTCTCTTCCTCATCGGCATCGGCACTTTCTTCCTCCGCACTTGCATCTTCCACTGGTTCCGCAGTATCATTACAAGCTGCAAGTCCTAAAGTTAAAATAGATAATAATAAGACGTATAACCACTTTTTCAAACTTTTCATCCCCTTTGTTAATATACACACTATTAGTACGATACAAGATTGTAAAAGTTTCATCAATAGGTTGAAAATACTATATTATTCATAAAAATGAGCATTTTGTAGGAGTGTTCAATTGGAGATAGTAAAAAAACGCTCATTCAATATTATTGAATGAGCGTTTAAGTGATTGTTAAGAAGTATCTCATTTTAGTGATGTTTCATTTTAATTTTTTTCAGCCAAAAAGTCTCCATTTTCAAGCGTAGCTAAGTGGTGAATAGGTCACCGAGCTGAGTAACCTCCATCAATAGCAAGTTCAGCACCAGTTATAAATGATGCTTCGTCACTAGCTAAAAATAGAATGGCATTAGCAACTTCTTCTGGCTCGCCAATCCGCTGTAAAGGTGTCATAGCTTCAATCTGTGCTAAAGTCTCAGAGCTCGATTCTAATCCCTCTGACATAGGCGTTCTAATAATCCCCGGGAATACCGCATTAACTCTTACACCTGCATGTCCAAATTCACTAGCAGCTGCTTTAGAAATAGCTCGTACAGCCCCTTTTGAGGCTGAATAAGAATTTAATCCCATGCCCACTTGTGCGGTGACAGAGGATAGGTTAACTATGGATCCTTTTTGTTGCTTTTTCATATATGAACCTACATATTTCAATCCAAGCATGGTTCCAAAGCTATTGATTTTAGATAGGGGCTCCCAATCATTATAAGTTACTTGGTCAATTGGCTTTTCAGATGTAATTCCTGCGTTGTTTACGAGAATATCAATTTTGCCAAATTTCTTATCAACATGCTTAACGAGCTTTTCCCAACCCTCGTCTGACGATACATCAAGTTTCAATCCATGAACATTATCTTCATTTAATTTTTCTAAAGCTTCTTCATTAACGTCAGCAGCAATAACCGTTGCGCCTTCTTGTTTGAATGATTGAACTATACGATATCCAATTCCAGATGCTCCACCTGTTATTATGGCTACTTTGTCATCTAATCTTCCCATTTCAATAACCTCCATATTTTGTCTTCATCTTAATTATACTATAATGAAAAAAGCTATTTTAGCTTTCCCCTTATTTGTGAATAATAATACAAACTTTAGTCGAAAATAAGACATAAAAGGTGTGATCGAACAGATTTGTTAGATAGAAACGGTCGAAAATTGAATTAGTGGTCACGATTATTTTTAATTCATCTGGAAACAAAGGCACTAATTCAATTTGATATCGAAAAATGAGATATACGAAAAATCTTGGATTGAGTTAGGTTTAGTGTGCAATTAATACTTTCTGTTAATTAAAAATACCGAACTATTCATCGGATGGAATAGTTCGGTATTTTTGTGTGAGAAATATAAGAGTTCCTGTCCACGTCTATCCGGCCGCGGCCGCTTATGCTTTTGATTGTCTAGCTTTATCGTCCAGCCCCTCGAGGTCTTAAGCAATTAGTCTCTGTGGCAAAAAACACCACGACGACTCCTTGCTTAAGCTTGTCGGGGCTACCCGGACGCTTACGCTTTTGATTGTCTAATTAACTTCTGCGATTCTTTCGGGATGGGTGTATACGTTCATTTTATCATTTCTCACAAATCCTATTGCGGTGATTCCTAGGTCATCTGCTAATTTTAGAGCGAGATCGGTTGGAGCAGACTTGGACACTAAAATACCTATCCCTATTTTGGATATTTTCAAAAGAACTTCAGATGAAATTCTACCACTAAATACGATAACTTTATCTTTTAATGGTCTGCGATTTTTTAAAATATCGCCATATACTTTGTCTAGTGCATTGTGTCGTCCAATATCCGTTCGTATCGTTAAGATGCTATCTACAGTGGCAAGCGCTGCATTATGAACCCCGCCTGTGTTTTTAAACTGCATGGATAGGTCCTGGAGCTGTTCCATTAGTGAATAACATTGATTTACTGATATAGACAGTTGGCTTCTCACTGTTTTGGCTGTTTTTACATCACTTTTAAAGTAAAATTGTCTGCTTTTACCGCAACATGAGCCGATAAATCGTTTTGAGTGGTCATGTTCGGTGAGTTCTAGCGGTTTATTTAGCTCAACATAAGCAAAGCCATTTTTCTCATCGATGGATAGTGATGTAATGTCATCATTGAAGAGAATCATACCTTCTGAGGCTAGAAAGCCAACGAGCAAATCCTCCAAATCTGTTGGGGAGCAGACCATCGTTGCAAATTCTTGCCCATTCAACATAACAGTAAGTGGAAATTCAGTTGCTATGATGTCATCTTGTTCGGATGGGTTATCGCCATTAAAACGGACAATTTCCCATCCTTTTTGAACTGTATTGTTCATCCTCTCTCACCTTCATTCTTAATTAACTAATTTCCATTTCAAGCTCCTCTACACGTTTTTCAACGTATTTTGTATCCTTGTGGGCGTAATAAGTTTCTGCCTTTTCAACGATAACAGCGGCATGATACTCCGGAATGCCCGCATATTTCTCATACACGCCTTTCGCAATTAATGAGTTTCCTTCTGGCCAATGGAGTTCGACATTTCCTGATTTAATTGGTTCGAATTTAGCCCGGCCATTAAAAGACCCATATTTATTATAAACCACAATAGCATCGCCTTCATCTATATCATGCTTATTCCCGTCTTCTTTGTTCATTAAAACGTCATATCGATCAGCATCATTGAAGGGATCCTTTTCACCGTATATCATCGAGTTGAATTGTTTTCCACGTCTAGTCGTGACATAAAAATGTCCTTCTGGTTTTCGTAATTCTGGAATTTCAACTGGGATTAAGTGTCCTTTGCCATCGGGTGTCGGACAAATGCCATCTTCGCATAGCCACGCGCCTCCCCATTGAAAAAGGTCTCCTTTTTCTTTAAGGTGTTGGATGCCGTCATAATTTGGTGCTGCAAGAGCAATTTCGTCACGAACCGCATAAGCATCCTTGAAATCAATGAGGTGACTATCTTCAGGCTTGACTCTCTTGGCAAGATCCACATAAATTTCCCATTCTGATCTCGCCTCTTCTATGCGGGGGCCTTTAATTTCAGGTGAAAAGTAGACCATCCGTTCAGTTGATGTGGATGTCCCACCACCTGGCTGCTCATACCTAGTCATAGCAGGTAAAACGATGACCGCTTCTTTGGCATCTACGAAGGTTGACGTATTAAAAATAATATCTTGATGAACACGTATGTCTACGCTTTCCAGACATTTCTTAACAAAGTCAGGTTCAGGCATTGTTTCTAAGAAGTTTCCACCTGACATATAGTAGAGTTTAAGTTTTCGTTCATGATCTTCAGGTAGTAAGGCATTTTCTAAAGAGACACCAACGATATCACCTTGCCAGTCAGGAATGTCAAAATTCCATACCTTTTCTACCCGGGTTCTTCCCTCGTCGTTCATGCTCCCACCTGGTAATGAAAAGGGATCGGCACCCATTTCGCCTGAACCCTGTACGCCAGAGTGACCTCGAATAGGCATGAGGCCACAATGTTCTCGGCCTAAGAAACCACGCAATAAAGCAAGATTTGCGACTTGAGATATATTATCCGTGCCAAAGCGATGTTGTGTCAGTCCCATTGACCAGACAAATACAGCAGACTTTGATTTAGCTAACAGTTCAGCAAGTTCAATCATACGTTCTTTGCTTAAACCGGAAGATTTTTCTAGCTGCTCCCAGTTATATTTGGTGACCTGCTCTTTTAAATCATCTATTCCATTTACATGATTTTTAATAAATTTATGGTCGATTGCTGACCCATGCTGCTTATCTTCCATATCAAACCAATGCTTCATGATGCCGTGCATAAAAGCAATGTCTCCACCTATATTGACTTGATAGACATCATCAGCAATTTGCGTTCCAAATAAGGCAGATTCAGCGACAGATGGAATCCAGTAATTATCCATTGATGGCTCGTGATACGGATTGATTATAATAATTTTCGTTCCTTTTCTCTTGGCTGCATACATATATTTTGTTGACACTGGCTGGTTGTTTGCAGCTACAGAGCCCCAAAAAATAAGGACATCGGTTCCAATCCAATCTTTGTAATTACAGCTTGATGCTCCGATACCAACCGATCTTGTTAACGCGGTTTTAGATGGTGAGTGACAAATCCTGGAAGCGTTATCAATATTGTTCGTATCAAGATATCGGGCCACTTTAGCAGCGACATAGTAAGATTCATTTGTAATGCCGCGGGATGTAAGGTAAAAAGCATTTTGTTTTGGTTCAATTGTTTTCATTTTAGACGCGATCTGGTTCATTGCATCGTCCCAAGAAATGCGGCTGAAACGTCGTTCGCCTGGTTTCCTGATTAATGGATATGGAATACGGCCAAGTTTTCTGAGTTCTGTACTGCTCATTTTACGTAAATCATCTATATCGGCATGGAGAATATCTTCATCCATTGGCCCCATTGTATTCAGACGCAAGACATTTAAACGTGTAGTGCATAAATGAGGGCCTGTAAGTGTTTGGTCTTTTAATCCTTGCACACCAAGAGCGCATCCATCGCAAACTCCTTGAGTTAGAATCCGTGTAGCATATGGGAGATTATCTTTATTTTCCCAAACGACTTTAGCAGTATCACGAATATGATGTGGTTTAATTTTACCTAAACCAAATGGTATCTTACTCGCCCATAGGCTGGGCATGGGCTTTTTTGATAACTTAATTGGTCCGGTATGTTTAGTTTTCATGAAACACCCCTCCATTATAATATAAAAAATAAAATATTTTTAATAGTTAGAAAAATAACTTCCTAATTTACGAATGAAACGTTAATCATCATCCTCTATAATAGCTTAAAAAGCAGGCCGCAACAACTATATCAGACTAGGATATCGTATAGCGGCCCCTTTCAAAATGTTCGATGAGTATTTTTCAAACTTTAACTGCTTTTTTAACTGTGCGTTGATTGTGTGCCTTTTCTTTTTCCGTCTGTAATCGTTTGATATCTACGCGAATCCAGAGTGATAGAGCTAAAGCAATAGCAAACATGACGCCAAATATAATTAATGTTAAATTATAGCTCTGCGTTGTGTCATAGATAAGTGATAAAAGGACGGGACCAACAACACCAGCCATTGCCCAAGCAGTTAAAATATAGCCGTGAATCGCACCAAGTTGTTTTGTTCCAAATAGGTCGCCAATATATGCCGGTACAGAAGCAAATCCTCCACCGTAGCAGGTAAGAATAGCAAATAATAAAATTTGAAACATAAATGCGTTCGTGGTTATCGGTAATAAGAAATAAGCAACAACTTGAATGACAAAGAAGGCTGTATAGACATTTGGACGGCCAATATAGTCTGATAAGGCTGCCCATCCAAGACGCCCTCCACCATTAAATAATCCTAATAAACCAACCATGCCTGCAGCAGCAATCGCTGACATACCCGTAATTTCCTGAGCCATTGGGGAAGCGACAGCAAGTATAGCGATTCCACATGTTATATTGATGAAAAGCATAAACCAAAGCATCCAAAAACGTCTTGTTTTAATCGCTTGGTTAGCGGTAAGTTGGGATAAGTCTTCCTTGATTTTGCTTGTCCCATTTTCTTTTGCTTCTTCAAACCCTTTAGGAACCCATCCTTCAGGCGGTGGTGCAAGATATTGAGCAGAGGCAGTCATGACGATAAAGTAAATACCACCTAAGATAAAAAAGGTTGCATTCAATCCAACACTATCAATTAATGCAGCAGCTGCAGGACCACTTATTAATGCAGCAAAACCAAAACCCATGATGGCTAGTCCAGTTGCTAAGCCGCGTCGATCGGGGAACCATTTAACAAGTGTTGATACAGGCGCAATATAGCCTATACCCAGCCCAATTCCTCCAATAACTCCGTAAAACAGATAAAGCAATGGCAATGAACCAAGCATTGTTGCAATACCTGAACCTGCCACGCCTACGCCAAAAAAAAGGGCAGACAACATACCAGATTTACGCGGACCATTTCTTTCAACAAAACGTCCCATAAAGGCCGCTGACATCCCCAAAAAGAAAATGGCAAGACTAAATGCAAAAGATACTTGAGTTGTATCCCAACCAAATTGATCGACCATTGGGTTTGTGAAAACGCTCCAAGCATAAGCTGATCCAATAGAAATATGGATTCCCACTGCAGAAGCAGCAATGAACCACCGATTTTTTACTTTACGCATTCATAAATTCTCCTTTCGATAATGAATTTTTTAAATTTTCTTTTTTATTACCGAGAATACTACCATGACAGCGGATACAAAGCAACTATAATTTTCACAAATGTGTCACATATATAAGGAAATGAAAATAGTCTATTCAGTATTATCTTATAGTAAATAGTTAGCAAGAATTTAAAAGATTATTTCAATTCATTAAGAATGTGCTTGACTAAGTTTCCTAGTATGGTATAATTCTTGCTAACTTTTTTAAAATTTTAAATATATAAACAGGAGGAAAAGACATTGAAAAAAAGGCTACAAGTCATGGGGATTATTCTCCTTAGCATGCTAGTATTACTGGCATGTGATTCAGATGAAGCAAGTGGAGATGGAAATAAGTTTAAGATAGGTGTCACGCAGTTTGTCGAGCACCCATCACTTGATCGAGCCTATGAAGGCTTTCAGGATGCATTAGCAGATGCTGAGGTGGAGGTCGAATATGATTATCAGAATGCACAGGGCGATCAAAATAATGTAAAACCCATTGCGGACAACTTTGTTGCAGATGGGGTTGACCTTATTTTTGCTAATGCAACGCCAAGTGCCCAAAGTGCAAAAAATGCTACAGGAGATATTCCGATTGTCTTTACTTCTGTAACCGATGCTGTTGGGGCTGAATTGGTAGAGGATATGGATGCTGCAGGAGAAAATATTACTGGGGTTGTTGATTTGCATCCTGATGCTATCAAAGAAACAGTGAACTTTATCGATAAATATTTTAATAATGCGACAGTTGGATTGGTTTATAATTCAGGAGAGCAAAATTCAGTCGCTCAAATAGAAGCAGTACAAGAGGCGGCTGAAAATACAAATCTTGAATTTACTGAACGCACAGTATCTACATCTGCTGAGGTACAGCAAGCAACCTCTACAATTGTAGATGAAGCAGATGTTATTTATATAATAACGGATAATACGGTTGTTTCTGCTCTTGATAGTGTTGTTGGTGTGGCCAATGATCAGGAAATACCTCTCATCGTAGGTGAACCAGATTCACTTGCCAAAGGTGGGTTCGCTACCTACGGCATAGATTATTATTCAATTGGCTACCGGACAGGTGAAATGGCAGTAGATATTTTAACAGATGAAGACAGTCCAGAAGACATGTCTGTTGAATACCCACCTGAGATTGAAATGTTTATTAATAAAGAAGCGGCAGAAGAACAGGGAATTGAGTGGGATGAAGATTGGGATGATGCGGAATTTGTTGAGACTGAATCAGAATAATATGCTAATAGTGTTTTAAAAAGTTAAAATATACAGTTTGGCAGGAAGGAGAATCTTATGTTTTATGCTTTATTTGGTGCCGTTGAATCAGGTATCATCTATGCTATTATGGCTCTAGGTGTCTACTTATCATTTCGCGTACTAGACTTTCCAGATTTAACTGTAGACGGAAGCTTTGTAACCGGAGCTGCTGTAGCAGTTGTTATGATTGTTAACGGTGTTCCTCCAGTATTGGCTAGTCTCTTTGCTGCTGTAGCAGGATTTATTGCAGGTTGTATAACAGGTATTCTCCATACAAAGGGTAAAATAAACGCTTTATTATCTGGGATTTTAATGATGATTGCCCTTTATTCCATTAATTTGAGAATAATGGGCAAATCTAATATCTCATTGAGTGACACAACTCTTTTTAAGCAGGTAGAATCAAAGTCTTTCATTCAAAGTATCGATACGTTTGTCAATAATGGTTTATCATCACTTGGGGTAACTGGCCTGCCCAAAACTTGGTCAATTGTTATCATGATGATCTTCATAACTTTAGCGATTAAGCTCTTGATAGATTACTTTTTGAAAACAGATATCGGACTCGCTTTAAGAGCAACAGGTGATAATATCAAGATGATTCGCAGCTTCTCAGCTAATACCGATACTTTGATTATACTTGGCATTGGAATTTCAAATGCGCTCGTAGCATTATCTGGAGGATTGATTGCTCAATTAGGAGGTTTTGCTGATGCCCAGATGGGAGTCGGAATGATTATTATTGGCCTTGCTTCTGTTATCATTGGAGAGGCATTATTCGGTAAAAAGACAATTCCAAGAATCACTTTAGCTGTGATTGGTGGAGCAATCATTTATCGTATGGTCGTGACTCTAGCCTTACGTGTTGATTTCTTGGAAACCGGGGACATGAAAATGATTACTGCTGTTATAGTGATAGCCGCTTTAGTTGCTCCTAAAATAATGAGTACTCGTAAAGAGAAAAAGCGACGATTGGAAAAGCAAGCAATCTTAAAAAAGCAACGGGCAGGTGAGGTATAAATAATGCTTCGTTTAAGAGATGTATCAATGACGTTTAATGAAGGGACCTTTGATGAGAAAAAGGCTTTGCTTAATATTAATTTAAACTTACGAGAAGGAGAATTTGTCACAGTTATTGGAAGTAATGGTGCCGGCAAATCAACATTGATGAATGTTGTCTCAGGAAATTTATTCCCTGACGTTGGAGATATCTACATTAATAAAAAACAGGTTCAGACGTTGCCTGAATATAAACGATCAGCTTTAATTGGTCGTGTTTTCCAAGATCCGATGGCGGGAACGGCTCCTTCCATGACAATTGAAGAAAACCTAGCTATGGCATACACCCGCAATAAAAAGAGGAGTTTAAAGCTCGGAGTCACAAAGAAGAGAAAGGAACTCTTTCAAGATTATTTAAAAACTTTAAATTTAGGATTGGAAAATCGTCTAAAAGCAAAAGTGGGGCTTCTTTCAGGTGGAGAACGGCAAGCTCTCTCCTTGCTAATGGCAACCTTTACTGATCCTGATATTCTCTTGCTTGATGAACATACGGCTGCACTTGATCCATCTCGTGCTGAGTTAATTACTGCATTGACTAAAGAAGTGATCGAAGAATTCGGTTTAACCACTTTGATGGTAACCCATAATATGCAACAAGCGCTTGACTTAGGTGACCGATTAATCATGATGGATAAGGGTCAAATCATTTTGGATATTCACGGGGAAGAAAAGAAACAGTTGTCTATTGAAGACTTACTAAAAGAATTCCAACGTATTCGCGGAGAACAATTCGAAGATGATCGCGCTGTTTTAGGTTAATGTAATTAAAATATTATATCTTTTAACTCAAATGCGGTTGATATAAACTGCGACATAGTTGCTTTCTTTCCGCTCTGTTAAAGTAGGTGATAACACCCTCGCTACGGAAAAAACGCTACGCTTTCCGTGGGCGGCTGATGAGCCTCCTCGAGCTACGCTCTGCGGGGTCTCATCTAGGCCTCTGGGACTGCGCTAAATGCTCGTCCCACCGAAAACATTAGCTCCCACAAAGATTTTCGGTGGGGCGAAGCTTGCTGCAGCCCCAGGAGTCTCTGCGTTTTTCCTTCGCTGTTTTCAGCGTACTATCATTGTAAAGAATAATCTTATAACTGAAACAAATGACTTTAATAGTCTGGGTGAGCGCAGGGCGGTGACTCTTGCGGAAATAGCAAATGGTCTTCGATGGGGCGAACGATAGTGCAGTCCCACGTGCCTGAAGACCCCGCAGAGTGGTTTTCTCGAGGAGGCTGAAGCCGTGCCCGCGGAAAGCATCCGCCGGAGCGATTCCAGACGGTCGCGATTACGCTTGCTTTGAATGCAGTCCGTTAGTTACTGCACAGTTTATGGATTATGTGAATTAGTTTAACTTAATAAATACGATAGTACTGTAAAAGGCACATAACCTTATTGTTAATGGTTAGGTTATGTGGCCTTTTTTTGTGGAGCAAAGGTTATTAACTTTTTAAAATTTGATTTGTTTCCATTAAAACGTCTCTAATTCCTGTGTCTTGGATAACGCATGTTGCGTGAGAGTCGAATGGTGTTGGTTCGCGATTGACGATGACGAGATTAGCACCGTTTTGTTCTGCTAACATAGGAAACATATTGGCTGGTGTGACAGAGAGTGATGATCCTAGTACGATGAATAAATCAGCTTGCATCGTTATTTCTTCTGCTTTTAAAAAAGTGTCCTGTGGTAATGTTTCGCCAAATAGAACGATCCCTGGACGGATGGGTCCACCACAAGAACAGTGCACAGCACCTTCTCGATAGGCCTCATGATCCTGTTCCTTACCACAATCATGGCAATAGAGGGATCTGAATGTCCCGTGGATTTCCATAACGTTTTCACTTCCAGCATCATGGTGGAATCCATCAACATTTTGTGTCACAATACCATCGATTAAACCTTCCTTCTCCCATTCAGCTAAAATATAGTGACCTTCATGTGGGCTAATGTCTTTTATGTCATTTAAACGATAACGATAGAATTCCAAGAATTCATCTTGATTTGTTTCCAATGCATCAATATTTGCAAGTTCATCTGGATTAAATCTAGCCCATAATCCCCGTGACGGTGAGCGGAAGTCGGGCAGCCCACTCTCGGTAGACATACCAGCTCCCGTGAAAACGACAGTATGCCTTGACGACTTTAATAGATCAGTAAGTTTATTCAATCTAATCACTCCTCCTAAATAGTAAAAATAGAAGTCAAAGTTGAACACATCAATTGAAATGTCATTAAAAAACATGGTTTCACTTTGAGTGAAAACCATGTTTATATAGATCATCTATCTGTATTATACTACACCTTGGTCAATCATTGCATCCGCCACTCGTTTAAACCCTGCGATATTAGCACCAACTACGAGGTTACCAGATTGATTATGTTCTTCAGCGGCTTCAATACAACTTCGATAAATACTTTTCATAATGCGTTGCAGCTTCGTATCGACTTGATCAAGCGTCCAGCTAGAGAAAGAACTGTTTTGACTCATTTCCAGTGATGAAACAGCCACGCCACCAGCGTTTACCGCCATAGCTGGAGCGAATATAATATCATTCTCCTGCAAAATGCGAATAGCTTCTTCAGTGGAAGGCATATTGGCACCTTCAGCGATAATTTTCACGCCATTTTTAATAAGGGTCTGAGCCATTGTTTCATCAATTTCATTTTGTGTCGCGCAAGGAAGTGCAATATCACAAGGAATTGTCCAAATACCTGAACAACCTTCAACATATGTTGCGCTAGGATGGTGGTCGATATATTCAAAAATACGTTTTTTCTCAACTTCTTTAATTCGTTTCACTGTTTCAAGGTTAATACCATTGGGATCATAAATATAGCCATTGGAATCACTGCAAGCGACAACTTTTGCACCGAGTTCTATAGCTTTTTCCATGGCGTAAATAGACACATTTCCAGACCCAGAAACGACAATATTTCTGCCACCTAAATAGAGTCCAAAGCTTTTGAGAATCTCTTGGACGAAGTAAATCACACCATACCCGGTTGCTTCCTTTCGACCGAGACTGCCACCATAATGAAGTCCTTTTCCTGTAAGGACTCCGGCTTCATACTGTCCACGCAAGCGTTTATATTGACCGAAAAGATAACCAATCTCTCTAGCTCCAACACCAATATCGCCAGCAGGGATATCTTTATATGGACCAATATGCTTCGAAAGTTCCGTCATAAAGCTTTGACAAAATCGCATAATCTCTTGATCTGACTTTCCCTTTGGGTCAAAATCAGACCCACCTTTACCCCCACCGATTGGCTGGTTAGTTAATGCATTTTTAAATATTTGTTGAAAGCCTAAAAATTTCACAATACTCATGTTTACTGTCGGATGGAAGCGTAAGCCACCTTTATAGGGGCCGATAGCACTGTTAAATTGGACTCTGAAACCACGATTGACTTGTGTCTTTCCGGAATCATCAACCCATGGAACTTGGAAGACAACTGTCCGTTCAGGCTCAACGAGTCGCTCTAGGATATTATGCTCGATGTAAGTGGGATTTTTAATTAGAGTAGATTTGATGGAATTGAAAAATACATGGATCGATTGGTGAAATTCCTCTTCATGAGGATCGCGTTCTGTAACCTTTTTATAAACATCATCCAAATAAGTCTGGGTGTGATGTTCAATTTTTGATACAGATTGATTATACAAACTCATATGTGCATCCTCCCCTCTCTTTTATAAAGTGAAAAAGTTTCATTATTTAGCTTGTGGTCGTTACAAATAAGTAGTAGTTCGGGATTTTCTATCTTAACTACATCACTCATTCATCGATCGTTCATCGTATTGCTTTATAAAAAAATTCCAGTTTACGAGTCATGTCACTCCCCGTGCTTTTGTTCTTTAATAATATTTGGAATTTTTTAGATACAATCTATTTTACATGATTGAACTCATCTAATCAATATTAATTATAGATATAATTGATGACTTTATGAGATAATAAAGGAAAGGAGCGGGAAAATATGGAGTTAAGACAAATTATATATTTTATTGAAGTTGCCAAGAGAGAACATGTGACAGATGCGGCTAACGCGCTTCATGTGGCTCAGTCGGCAATTAGCCGTCAGATTTTCAACTTAGAAGCTGAGCTTGGGGTCGATTTATTCATCCGGGAAGGACGTAATGTCAGGTTAACCCCAATAGGTAGAATCTTTTTGGATCATATGGAAGAAGCTATTCAAGTTATTAACCATGCTAAGCAAGTTGTTGAAGAATATACTGATCCGCAAAGAGGAACTGTTCGAGTTGGTTTTCCAAGTAGCTTGGCTTCATATATTTTACCTAATGCCATTTCAGCCTTTCGCGAAGAGTATCCTGATGTTAATTTTAATTTAAATCAAGGGTCTTATCATGACTTAATTGATTCTGTTGTTCGAGGAGATATAAATTTAGCAGTCCTTGGCCCAATTCCGCAAAATAAGAGAAAATTAACAACAAAAATCTTATTTACCGAAAGGCTTATAGCTTTACTTCCTTCAAGTCACCCATTAGCTAGGAGAAGATCATTAACGGTTGGTCAATTGCAGAATGATGCGTTTGTAATGTTCCCAAAAGGGTATGTATTAAGAGATCTTGCTGTTGATGCATGCGCACAGCAAGGGTTTCAGCCTACTGTATCTTTTGAAGGAAGGGATATTGATTCTATTAAAGGACTTGTATCTGCCGGTCTTGGTGTTTCATTGGTTCCTGAAATCACATTATTTGATAGTATCCCTCGGACGACTGTTCGTATACCTATTGTTGATCCTGAAGTCACTCGAACCGTTGGTGTCATCAAAGCAAAGGGGCGAGACTTGCTTCCGACTGAAGAAGTGTTTTATGATTTTCTAGTACAGTTTTTCCGTCGACTCGAGGATTTTCAAAACTAGTAATTAAAAATTTGAAAATGATAGTTACATATGTTAGGCTTAATCTACAATATATAGGAAAAATAATAATGTACACACTATATATAGTGTTTCAAGTGTTGGTAACAAAGCATGTTTTAAAAGGGAATTCAGTGTAATTCTGAAGCTGTCCCCCCAACTGTAAGTGCTAACGAACGGATAAACCACTGTATCATCATGAAAGTTTCATGATACGGGAAGGTTCCTAGTAGGTTTGATGCGCGAGCCAGGAGACCTGCCAGTACTTGTCGATTTCATTTCCGGGGTGAAGGAAACTGAAACGGTAGAAATTTTATTATACATATTTCTGTCGTTTTTTAGCCGTTCACTCTTAACTAGAGGGAACGGTTTTTTAGTTATCCTCCCGAATGGCAATAAGTCACCAAAACGCTGAGGAGGTTTATTAAATGACACAAACAATTACCAGTGATTTGAAAAAGCAAGATGTATTAGGTGAAAAAATTGATCGCGCTGCAGAAGGATTAAAAGTTGATACTCACGAATACAAGGAAAAATGCTTTAGAGCACTATCTAACGTGACGAATCAAAGCCATTTGACAGATATGTTAATTAAAAATGCCATTGAAAATATTGATGAGGCCAGTCCTGATTGGACATTTTTAGCTAGTCGCCTATATTTAGAACAGCTTTATGAGCAGGCAGCAAACAATAGAGGATATTCAGGAGATAAGTATGGAGGTCTGTACCAGCTCATCACGCAATTGACTCACATGGGAATCTATACACCAAAATTACTAGATACATATTCACCCGAAGACATTGAATATTTTTCCGGGAAAATCAAGCCTGAACGAGACTTATTGTTTGATTATCTAGGTCTTTATACTTTTGCGACAAGGTATTTGGCTACAGACCATGAGAAAAACGTCTATGAATTACCACAAGAGCGATGGATGATTATCGCCATGCATTTAATGCAAAATGAAAAATTAGAAAAGCGCCGTGAGTTAACAGTGGAGGCGTATTGGGCATTAAGCAATCTTTATATGACGGTAGCTACGCCAACAATGAATAATGCAGGAAAGACACATGGGCAGCTGTCAAGTTGTTTTATTGACACCGTGGATGATAGTTTGCAATCAATTTATGACAGTAATACAGATATTGCCAAGCTTTCAAAAAATGGAGGCGGCATTGGCGTTTATATGGGGAAAATTCGTGCGCGGGGGAGTGCTATTAAGGGATTCAAGGGTATGTCTAGCGGTGTCGTACCTTGGATTAAACAATTAAACAACACGGCGGTGAGCGTCGATCAGCTCGGAACACGTAAAGGAGCCATTGCAATTTATCTCGATGTATGGCATGCCGATATTGAATCCTTTTTAGATTTAAAACTAAATAATGGAGACGAGCGGATGCGTGCACATGATATTTTCACAGGTGTCACATTACCTGATTATTTCATGGAACAAGTAGAAAAAAGAGGCGAATGGTATTTATTTGATCCACATGAAGTGAGACAAGTCATGGGATTTTCACTTGAAGACTTTTACGACGAAGAAAAAGGAAGTGGAAGCTGGCGTGAAAAATATCAAGCTTGCATTAATGAGGAACAATTAACTAAAAGAAAAGTTCCAGCCATTGAAATCATGAAACGGATTATGAAATCACAGCTTGAATCAGGAACACCGTTTATGTTTTATCGTGATGAGGTTAATCGAAAAAATAACAATTCTCATGAAGGCATGATTTATTGTTCTAATTTATGCACGGAAATCACTCAAAATCAATCACCAACCCAGTTTCTCGAGGAGTATGTGGAGCAGGAAAATACAATTGTAAAAAAGTATCAAACAGGTGATTATGTCGTTTGTAATTTAAGCTCTATTAATTTAGGGAAAGCAGTTCCTGCCGATGTGCTAGAACGTCTCATATCCATACAGGTTCGCATGCTCGATAATGTGATTGATATTAATACACTTCCCATTAAACAAGCCATGTTGACGAATAAAAAATATCGAGCAATCGGACTTGGAACATTTGGGTGGCATCATCTTCTAGCTTTAAAAAATATTGAATGGGAGTCAGAGAAAGCCGTTAACTATACTGACGAACTTTATGAGGAAATAGCTTATTTGACCATTAAAAGCAGTATGGAACTCGCACGTGAAAAAGAGAGTTATCCGAAGTTTAAGGGTAGCAAATGGGCGACAGGTGAGTATTTTAAGGTACGTAATTATGAGGATGAAAAATGGAATAAACTTCAAGAGCAAGTAGGGGATTACGGGATTCGTAACGGTTATTTATTAGCTGTTGCGCCAAATTCATCTACCTCTATGATTGCAGGTTCTACAGCTAGTATTGATCCTATTTTTAAGCCTTTTTACAGTGAAGAAAAAAATGATTTTAGAATTCCGAAAGCAGCACCAGATTTGACACCTGAAACTTATTCAATTTACCGGAGATCCGCTTATATTGTTGATCAGCGTTGGTCTGTTACACAAAATGCGAAAAGACAGCGTCATATTGATCAGAGTATTTCATTTAACATTTATGTACCTAATACAATCCGTGCATCAGTTTTATTGGATTTACATCTTCAAGCTTGGAAGGAAGGGTTGAAGACAACCTACTACGTTAGATCCACGTCCAGTGATATTGAAGAATGTGAGTGGTGTGAAAGTTGAGGGTACTCATTGCTTATTTATCATATAGCGGCAACACTCAAGAGGTGGCCGAGTTAATCAAGGAAGATTGTAGGCATCATAATTTTATAGTAGATATACATCGAATTGGTATTGACGCACCTGTTAAACCGTCTGACTATGATTATATATTTCTTGGCACATTTACTTGGGGAGAAGGAACGACGCCTGATGAGGTGAAAGATTTTATCCTTGAAATCGGTTATAAACCAAATAATATTGCGGTTTTTGGAACAGGAGATACTCAGTTTGGTGGAGATGAGCAATTTTGTTTGGCAGTAGACAAACTCGTTAAGTTTTATAATAGCCCGTGGAGAGGGCTTAAAATTGAACAATCTCCACGAGGGTCACAAGAAAAGTTAATTTTTCAATGGTTAGGAGGCGTATTCAATCATGTCACAAACTTTGCTTGAAAAAGTGAAAACGTTAGAGCCACTGCACCCTAATAAATCAACAGGGGTGTTTGGTGGAAAGTCGAGTGGTATTTTAAACTGGAATGATATTGCCTATCCCCACTGGTATAAGATGTATAAACGCTTAATCGGGAATTACTGGCAAGCGGATGAAGTAAATATGTCTGCTGATGTAAAACAATTTGCCAAGCTTACCCAAGCAGAACAAGATGCTTATTTGAAAATAATTGGTTTACTGTCAACATTGGATGCACCTCAAACCCGTACGGCATTGTTGATTTCATTGTATGCCACAGATCCGTCAGTTCAGTCCATTATGGCGGTTATTGCTCAGCAAGAAGCAGTTCATAATGAAAGTTATTCGTATGTATTATCATCTGTTGTTTCGTTGGATGAACAAAATGAATCATTTCAACTTGGGCGAAAAGATCCAGTGTTACTCAAACGAAATGAGCATATTATGGAAGTATATAATAACTTTGTGGAAGAACCAACGATTGAAAATATCTTAAAAACACTCGTTTATTCAGCATTGCTTGAAGGCATGTTTTTTTACTCAGGATTTGCCTTTTTCTATAATTTAGCGCGTCATAATAAAATGGTTGGCACGTCAACCATGGTAAGTTATATTAACCGTGATGAACTTGAGCATGGTCGATTTATCGCTGAATTGTTCCGTGCTACTTTAGCGGAAAATCCCCAATATAATACGAATGAGTTTGTAGACTGGGTCTATCGTCATTTTAAAAAATCAGTTGAACTGGAAATAGAATGGTCTTCTTATGTACTGGCTGATCTCGAGGGAATTGATCTGGAGGAGATGGCTGGTTACGTTAAATATCGTGCTAATAAAATGCTCCGCATGATGGGTTTAAACGAAATATATCCTCAACATGTAGAAAATCCAATGAAATGGATTCGCGCTTACGTCGATAACTTCGACGGTACGAAAACTGATTTCTTTGAACAAAAATCAAGACAATATACAAAAACGAGTGATTTGAATGGGTTTGATGATTTGTAATTAAATATAAGTTAAATTAGAGAAGTCTCTTACAGGGGCTTCTCTAATGTTTTATCCTCCATTCTCTTTTTTAAAAAAACGAACCAATCCCCACTTAATAAGCAGTCCAATAATTATTCCAATAGGTATCGAGATAATTGATAGCCAGACAGGGCCAACGAGGTATCCGAAAATCCTAAGTACAGGTGAAAAGACAATCCCACCTGTCACAATATAAGCAGAAAACACTAACGGAAGATAGGCAAATGGTTTTTCTCCACCCCCAGCATCTTTATATGCATCCCATATGGCAAAGAAATATAAACACGGGTAAAACATAAACCAAAGGTAGTTCGTTTGATTAATTGCTTCTTGAATATGGCCATGGAAACTTAGCATAATAACCTGGTTGACATTACCTAAAACATTAACTGTAAATTCCAATACAACCAAAAGAATCCCTTTTATATATTTACGATTTAATAGCTGGCCAAACCCTGGAAATGCAATGCTCCATAGAAGCACCTCAAGCATTTTGCTTTTTCTCTCTATTCTTTTTGTCATAGGCTCATCTCTGTGCTAAATTTTTTCTATCAGCTGCAATTGGTGGTTGTTCCATCCAACCATTTTCAATCAATATATTTGCCCCTTCATTAGCATATTTCGCTATTTCAGCCATAAGTCGGGTATATTGAACGCCTAAATCATGTCTTGGACTTGCGGAAATTGCTGTTCCGTATTGTGCGATTCCTGATGCAATTAGAGTTGTAACTAAGTTCATCATGAGTTTATCTGAAAATGGAGCCTCAGTCGAATTTGTTACTTCTGATGTTTTCAGTAGCCCACCAGACAAATAATCCTGATTTAAAATCTCATTAAAAACATCCTTATGTTTTCCTGAAATATCTCGCCCTTTTTCTAGATATTTTCTTACCTCTTTACTTTCAGCTACTTGACTAAAGCCAGTAATTAATGCTTGTCCTATCGCATTTCGTTTCGATGCATATGCCAAATTTGCTATTTCAACTCCTAAAAGTGGCCTTCGGTCACCAAACCAGCCAGTTAAAAAGCTCTCTTTTTCCACAAATTTAATCTTATTGGCCTTTGGAATAGTTGGTACCCACACATAAATACCTTTTTGTTTTACTAGTTCAATGATTTCATTATGAAGTTTTTTTGTTATCTCTAAGTTCTTTGAGTAAAATTCAATAATATCGGGCCTAGCGGCCATTGTTAAAGCAGAAGAGTAAGCAATGAGATTTAAATCACTCATATTGAGTATATATTCTAAATAAAGTTCGTCGGAAAAAAGCTTAGGAGCATTGTAATTTACGTCTTTTTCGGAAAAAGCTTGTGGAACAGGATAATCTTCATACCTGAAGATCTGCTCCATTTGCTCTTTGACGTCTGTTGTAATATCTAAGGTTTTTTCAATAATTTGTTGTATTTCTGGGTCCTTCACATGAACTAAAAAAAAGCTTATACCACACATATCAACAGTGTTCGCTTGATAGACTGTCCAAAGACTTGAAATTTCCGCTGCAGATAATTGCTCATGACTGAAAGTATCTTCTGTCGTCACTTTGTATTCTTCCTCTCTAATTATATAGATAAATGGTTTTAGTCATAATTTCATTTACTAGTAGGTTATCTTTTATTACGTTTTATATTCGTGATTGTTACAGGTTTTGCTATTAAGAATAAAATACTTAAATAATGGGCAAAAGAAGAGAATAATGACTAGTTGTTTTCGGAGGAGGTACTCATGTCTCGACGTCGAATGAAAACACAACGCAGAAAACGTAAAACGAATAATCCAGAAGAGAATTTTTCTAAAATACTTCATAAAGATTTGGAAAAAAATATAATAAATTTAAAAAATATGTTGGATGAGCCAAATGATCTGGTAATTCGGAAGTTCATGGTTGGTGGAACTGATTATAAATGTGCTATTGCCTATATAGATGGATTAGTTAATGAAGATTTGGTATATAACAACATTATGAAAAATGTACAGCTTTTTGCTAATCAAAAACAATTGCCTAATGTGAAAACAGAACTGTTTGACGTTATTTATAAGAGAATAATTTCAACTGTTGATATGGATATAGGATACAATTTTGACGATTTATCGCTTGCTCTATTAAGTGGAGACACTATTTTTTACTTAGATGGCATTGAGCAAGTGTTGATTACAGATACGAAACAATGGGAAGCTCGTGGGATTGAAGAACCCATTTCCGAAACTCTTATTCGTGGTCCGAGAGACGGATTTGTTGAAAATATACAAACAAACTTAGTTCATTTACGTCGTCATATACGGGATCCAAACCTTCGCCTTAAAAAACATTATATTGGAAGACGCTCTAAAAAAACACTCGTTGTGGCTTATATAGATGGTGTTATTAATCCAAAAATAGTAAAAGAGATAAATCGAAGGCTAAAATCAATTGATATGGATGATGCACCAGAATCAGGTTATATTGAACAATGGATTGAAGATAGCTTTTTATCTCCGTTCCCTCAATGTCTCAATACAGAAAGGCCTGATAAGGTGTCAGCATCACTGATGGATGGAAAACTTGCTATTTTTTTGGATGGGACACCGTTTGTTTTAATATTTCCTGCTACATTAGCGAGCGGGTTGCAATCGCCTGAGGACTACTATGAACGTTGGGCCGTAGGAACATTGTTACGTGGACTTCGTTATCTTGCAGCATTTATTTCTATCTTTTTTCCAGCTTTATATGTTGCATTAGTTTCTTATCATCCTGGTATGATTCCACCAAAACTGGCTTTTTCCATTGCAGCGACAAGAGAAGGAGTGCCATTCCCCCCCTTTTTAGAGGCTTTACTAATGGTCATTACAATGGAATTGTTAAGAGAAGCGGGAGCCAGACTGCCTACAACGATTGGACAAACTATTGGTATTGTTGGGGGGCTCGTTATCGGGGAATCAGCCGTTCAAGCAGGAATTGTAAGCCCAATTATGGTTATCGTTATTGCCTTAAATGCCATTGCCTCATTTTCTATTCCAACCTATACTTTATCTATTTCTTTTCGCATACTTCTTTTTGGTTTTTTGTTTGCGGCCGCGGCATTTGGTCTTTTTGGGATTATTCTTTCTTATATTATGGTTAATATCCATATTGTTAATTTAAAAAGTGTTGGTATTCCTTATTCTACACCATTTTCCCCGACCTTCTTAAAGGATTGGAATGATCTTATTTTGCGCAGCCCGATTCCAACACTCTCTAAAAGACCACAATATTTGGAAACTGAAGATGATGAATCAGGTGATTTGAAAGGAGAAAAACAGTGAAACGTTTTGATTATGCTGATGAGTTTATTAGTGAGCGCGAAATTATGATAGCTGTACCTTCCATTGTTATAGGTGTAGGAGCCTTGTCTTTTCCTAAATCTTTAGCTTCAATGACCATAGCAGCTGACGGCTGGTTACCAATTTTGGTCGGTGGGGTGATTGCAGTTCTAATAACATGGTGTATTGCTAAAATGTCAGCAAGTTTTCCAAATCAGTCATTTTTAACCTATGCCTCACGTATAGTTACCAAACCATTGGCACTTGTTTTAACATTTATTTTCTCGATTCTTTCTTTACAAATTGCTATTTATCAAATGCGTCAAATTGCTGACATCTCAAAACAATATATCTTTGACCAAACACCAGTTGAAGTTATAGCCCTTGTTTTTTTGCTTGTTGTTATTTATGCAGTTGCGGGATCCAGAGTGGGGCTATTTCGTTTAAATGCTTTGTTTTTACCAATTATTCTGTTTATCTTATTATTGCTTATTGTATTTAGTTTGAACAAGTTTGAGAAGGAGCATTTATTCCCTATTTTTGAGACTAGTTTTATGGAATATGTGAAAGGGATGGATTCGGTGATTTCTTCTTATACAGGATTCGGGATTTTATGGTTCTATATAGTTCTTGTTAAACAGCCAAAAAAGGCTCCAAAAAGTGCAGCCATTGGTATGTGTGTACCAGTTATCTTATATATATTAATTTTCATAGTTTGTATTGGGGTGTTTGGAAATGAAGTGACACGTAATTTAATTTTTCCGACGGTTGAGTTAGCAAAAAATGCGGAAATTCCAGGTGAATTTTTTGAGCGATTTGATTCAGTTTTTTTTACGATTTGGATCATGGCTATTTTTAATACTGCCACATTAGCATTAGATGTTTCAGTTTTCGCACTAACGTCCATCTTTAAAAAGACACCAAAACATAAAATTTTATTTATATTATCACCAATAGTATATATAGTCGCCATGTTTCCGGAGAATTTCCTCGAAGTATCCACCTATGGCACGTATATTGGTTACACAGTGTTTTTGTATTCCATATTTGTAGTTATTTTATTATATACAGTTGGTAAGTTAAGAGGAGTGAGGTTTAGTGACTAAACGAAACCTTATCCAAATTATCATTTGTTTTCTTTTGCTAGTCTTATCAGCAGGGTGTTGGGACCAAGTTAATATTGAAGAAAACGGCTTTGTTATTGGAACAGCTGTGGATCTTTCTAATAATGATTCCGATGGGAATATAAACATATCATTAACAAATCAAATTGTTTCTCCCGATGAACTGGGAACTCCAACAAATGAAGGTAGTGAAAATCCACCTTTTATTAATTTAACAACTACTGGAGACAGCATATTTGAGATAAACAGAAAGATGTTGAAGGAAATAAGTCGTGTTCCATTTTACGGACATTCGAGGCTTGTGATTGTTTCAGAGAAGCTTGCCCATAATCCTGAACTATTTGCAAGTATGTTAGATGTATTTATACGTGATCAAGAAATGCGTAGAGGCATTAAAATAATTATAGCTGAGGGAGAAGCGAAAAATATACTCGATATTGACCCTAAGCCCGAAAAACTTCCTGTTATGCATATTGATATGATTACTGATAATTCCTATAAATCAATTGAAATAATCGAGCCCGTAACACTCGGTCGACTACATGATTATTTACTCCATAAAAACAGTTACGTACTTCCAAAAATATCGATTAATAATGATGGTATTGACTATAGCGGGGCAGCCGTCTTTGATGGGACAAATGATAAAATGGTTGGAACATTAAATGGTCTTGAGACAAAAGGAATGAATTTAATAAAAGGAGATACGAAAGAAGGGATGATCAAGTTTAAAGTGAATAACCATATCATGGCCTTTGACCTTGAAAGAGCAAAAAAAAGAATAGATATAAAGGTAGAAGATCCAAAAAATATGGAAATTTTTATAACTATCAAGGCAGAGGGTAAACTAGCTGAAATGTATGGGAGTAAAACACTTTCAAATCCTTCTTATATAAAAGAAATGGAGGATAAAATTTCAAAAAAAATAGAGCAACTCGCTGATTTAACGATAGATAAGGCTCAAAAGGAACTTAAACTTGATATTCTTGATATTGATAAAACACTAAAAGAAAAACATTATGGCACTTGGAGAAAGATACACAAGGATTGGGAAAATAAAAAGAATTATTTTTCTAATAGCCGTATTCATGTTTCAGCTGATGTTAAAGTACGAGAAGTAGGATCTACCGATCGCGTTAAGGAAAAGGAACATGAATAGGGTTGTCTAGACTTAAAAGCTTTGGTTTTGCAACATCGATATAATATGATGCTTTGTCTATAGTGCTGAGTAATTAATTCTTAGTGAGTATGACCCGGATTTCAATATAGAGGTTTTGTTTTTATCATTTTGTATTGGAGGGTATGTCATGTGGTGGGAAAAAATTTTAGGTCGATTACCTGAAAAAATGGTTTTAATTTGTACCATTCTAAGTTTCTTAATTCCATATGTTATTTATAAGATTAACGCCAAATTACATAAATTTGGAGATCCGTCTTGGAAACGTGAGGAGGAAGGGAAATCATCGTCTTCTAAATAATGTCTCAACGTTAAACGAGTTAAGGAAATACATGAAGGCTTAGCAGCCAAGAAGAATGCGTCTCCTCTGTGGGAAGTGTAGTGTATTTTCTTAGCGATGGCATACCACATTATATCATTTGTTTTTTGGAACCATATTGTCCTATGCAAATGTTCTGTTTATGTTTAACAGAACATTTGCTGGTCGAGCTTTTATTCTAATTCTCTCATATAAACGGTTTCTCCAGTGGTCGCATTAATCACGTATTCAGAGTCAATTTCTCCATATAAATAATAGGTGTCCTCGTTAGGATGGTACACATAAACTGGCTTGATTGTTATATGGTCCCACAACTTATTAAACGCGTCTTCTGCTGAGACGATTACATTATCCGAACTTGTGTATTCATTAAACATTTCAAGTAAGCCATTATTATCAATATAATTAATGGCTTGAAGAGTTGTTGGGCTAATAATGACACTTATCTTTCGTGAAATCACTTTTGCTGATTTTTGAATTGGTCTAAGTTCGGCTATGAGATAACTGTTTTTTCTATAAATGGTGTGGATAAGCCATTTGCTTGATTCTTTAGGATATTCTCTGCGCATAACATCTTTAGCTTGCTCTATAACTATTTTACTTTCAGCTTCTGTCACAGGTTTTTGATCAGGATGCGTCTCGTTTGCAATGGCTTGTTTTAATGTAACCTCTGTTGACAAATCAATATCTTCTTTTTTATGAAATGGTTCTTCAAGAGGTGACGACCACTCCAAGGGTAAGTTTATAACGCTTTTGTTTAAAAACGGATATTCCAATGTTTGTTCATCTCTATTTCTGACATACAGCTCTGCAATTCCAAGGACAGGCAACCACTTTTCGTCTTTCTCAATAGGTACTTCAAATAACTTTAAGTGTTGCTTGAATAGATGTTCCACTTTTTTAGGTAGTAGGGAGAAAGGTTCCCATACAACTTGATCTTCTGTTGGAAAAAGACCATCGATTGAAAACATCGTCAATTCACCTGAACTATTAAATTTTACTTGAATCGTTCCTAATGGCAAGACGGGAATATGATCGATGGCTGCTGAAAAACGAAATTCTTTTTTATTTTCATAGTTAATCATGAATTGTTTGCCAAATGTTAAGCCCGTAGTCTCTTCCACCCAATCAATCACCTCTGCTTTTTTAGGTGATGGAAATAATTCTTTGGCTTGGGGATGGGACACGTCACCAACGAAAACTAATTGATATAAAGTTTTATTATGAAAATCGATTTCTACCACAACGGTGCCAGTAGGGTTAAGATCTTGCTTATCATTGCCCCTTTCGTTACCTACCATTTCGGTAGGGAACCATTCCATTGATAAAACATATACAGCTTGCTTCGATTCTCCTTTTTCATGGAAGATATTGTATCTTTTCAAGAAATATTGGTCCAGTTTCAATCGTTGCTGAACCTCGCTAACAAGTAATTGAACATGTTGATCCATTTTAAAACCTCGCTTAATCCAATATCAGGTTCAGTATAACAAACGCAGCTATAGTTTGCTGAGCTTAAAAGCTTAGCATTTACAATTGATTTAACCTGTCACAATAAATTTCCAGTTGCATAAGTATTAAACGGAATTGTATGTTCCTCGGTAAGTATTGTTGTTCATTAAAAAAAGCTGCCCCAGAATAGGACAGCTCCGTTTATTGTGAAAAGTAATTAATTAAACCATTCGTAATAGCTTCGGCCGCTCCATTTTGAAATTCAGATGTTTGCATTGTTTGTAACTCATCTGGATTTGTAATGAATCCTAGTTCAATGAGCACAGCTAAATCTCTATTTTCACGTAATACTTTATAATCTCCTTTTCGAATACCACGGTCATATACGGAGTTTAAGTTGGTTAAAGATGATTGGATGTGCTGAGCCAAACGTCTATCTTCTCCGCCCGCGTAATAATAAGTGCTTGTCCCTCTTACGATAGGAACCGGAAAGGCATTATAGTGAATACTTACAAACGCATCTGTTTGATAGGTGTTACTAATAAGAATGCGATCGTCAAGCGAAATATAAGCATCCGAATTTCTTGTCAAAATAACATTGGCACCGGCGTCGCGTAAATGGCTGGCAACCTTATCTGTTGTAGAGTTAATAAGGTCTTTTTCATAAACTCCGTTAAACCCAATTGATCCTGGGTCTTTTCCTCCGTGTCCGGGGTCTAGAACGATATTATAGCCTGATAGTGTTCCATTGACATTTGATTTCTTGGTTGATTCTTCAACTGGTTGTGATCCTTGTTGTTGACTTTTGTTTGTAAAATCAGCAGCAATCCAGCCTTCATTTCCACTGGAAAGTAAAACTTTAACCCAGTTCCCGGATGTTTCTATTAATTGATATGTATCTCCTGATGTTGCTGCTCCAACAACCGAATGTTCTGTTCCAGGTCCTGAACGTACATTGACTCCAGACGCTGTAACTTGAACTTTTTCTTCATTTGAATGAGTCGTACTAGTCGAACTTTCTCCGTTTATGGGACTGAGATATTGGGATGCCACCCACACGACTTCCCCATCATAATAGGTTTGCACCCAACCATGTTGCTCACTGAAGGCTTCTACCCTTTCACCTGGTTGAAGATGTCCAACCACTGCAGCATCATGTGATGGTGCATTTCTAACATTTAGATTTGTTGTACCGACTTCATATGCTTGTTGACTTTCTGCGAAGCTTGCTGTAACAAATGTAAAGAAAAATAAGAGCATAAAACTTAGTAAAAACACTGTATGATGTCTGACTTTCATATGAACCTCCTTTTAACAGTTAGGTAATTACCTTATTTTATTAATAAGTATTAACCTTTTTAATAAGTCATAAACCAATTTTATGCTAAATAAGCATAAACAATTTAAAAGAACTAGTTCAATAGACTTATCACTTAGTAATATCGTCTGTTTTCTTAAAATGTCAATAGTTATTTAGAAAGAGGTGTGAAAATGAAAAAACGCTTGAATTAAGAAATTAATTCAAGCGTTTTTTATTAAGATGCTGACATAATTTAGGCGGTTAACCACCTCCAAATTTCTTTAGGTGTTGCATTTTTTCCGTACATTAATATGCCAACTTTGAAAATCTTGCCTGCAAGTTTCATAAATAGCCAGATACTAATAGCGAGAATGACGAGGGCTATACCAATTTCAAGCCAAGGCCATTCTTCCAACATTACTAAGCGGAGCATCAAGACACCTGGCGTAGAAAAAGGGAAATACGTGCCTACTTTCGCAATGAGGCCACTAGGATTTCCAATGACTGGCGTAATGAAGATAAATGGTAAGAACGGTAACATCATAACAAACCCTTGGAAATTACCTGCTGATCCCATATCGGTCATCGTTGCTCCTAAACCTACGAACAGTGATGCGAATAATAGATAGCCCATGATTGCGATTAAAATAAACAATAAAGTTTGTGGTACCAATAAATAATCTAGGACAGGGAAGTCGAGTTTCCATAAAGCTATTGGAACAGCAAAGCCAAGGATCACTGCCACTTGAATCAAACCAAGTACAAAATAGCCGACAATCTTACCTTGCATTAATTCACCAGGTGTTACTGACGATAAAATAATTTCAGCAATTTTATCTTTCTTTTCGTTTGAAGCACTTTGGAAAATATACATACCTGTTATACTGATGGAAAGCAGGATAAGGCCACCAAAGATACCTGGAACGGCTTGGGATAATCCTGTTGAATGTTCTTCCTTTTTATCAGATGAGCTGGGTTCTTTTAAATCATCAACTGACAATTCATCAAATGATAAAGGTGCAGTGACAACGGCTAGTTCTTCATCTGAGAGACCCAGTTTCTTAGCTTGCCATAATTTAATTGGCCCTTCTAAGAATTGAACCTCATTCATAAAATTAACAGGGATATCCTCGGACGTAAAAATCGGGATTTTATCTTGATTTATCGCCTCTTCAGTTAAGAAGAGATAAGCCGTATCTTCACTTGATGCAAGTACATGTTCAAGTGATGCTTTATCTAAATCTGTTTGATGAATTTGCCAATTTAAGTCATGTGTTTTAACTGTTTCTCCAATCTCATCAAACAATTTAACTTGGTCATTAACATAAACATCCGTTCTTTCTGTAGTCGTATTGTCTTCTGAACCAGACATGAAAGAACTGATAAGCATAAATACTAGTATAATGAGTGGTGTCATAAATAATCCGATAATATATGATTTGTTTTTTAGATTTCGTTTCATTTCCCATTTCGCTACTTTGATTGAGTTACGCATGGACTTCACCACCTTTTAATAGTTGCTTATCAGCGGCAATATCAATAAATATTTCATGCAAGGAAATGCGGTTTAAAGACATTTCTTGGATGGATAGCTTATCAGGTACTTGCTTCAGCCATTGTGTTGGTTGGATATCCTTTTCTAAGTAAAGAATTGAAGTTGCATCGGTTTGTTCGATACGTTGAACCCCTGGTATGACATCCAAGTCTGATAATTGATTTTGTCCTCGAATGGTACATTTAAAATTGGCATATTCCATCTTTACGTCATCAAGTGAACCGTAAATGACCTTTTGACCATCTTGCATCATGAATAGTCGATCACAGATTTCTTCAACTAAATTCATTTGATGTGATGATAGAAGGATGGCAGTTCCTTGATTGGCAAGTTCACGGATTTCATCTTTAAAGACATCTTGACTAACTGGGTCAAGGCCTGAAAATGGTTCGTCAAGTATTAAAAGGTCTGGTTCGTGAATAATGGATGAAATAAATTGAACTTTCTGACTCATACCTTTGGAAAGCTCCTCGATTGCAACATTTTCTTTCCCTTCTAAATCAAATTTTTTTAAATAATGGAGCGCTCGCTCTTTTGCCTTTTTCATTGGATAATCTTTTAGTTCAGCTAAGTAAAGGAGGATGTCCATGACTTTAACATTTTGATAAAGTCCTCGTTCTTCAGGCAGGTACCCTATTTTATGGCGAGGTATTTCTGAGTGATTTTCAAAATTAATTTCTCCGTGATCGGGATAGATAATGCCCATAATACTCCGTATAGTTGTTGATTTTCCAGCACCATTTGGACCTAAAATAGCCATGATTTCTCCTTTACAAACATCGAAAGAAATGGATTTAAGTACTTTCTTATCCTTAAAAGATTTACCTAAATGAGATACAGATAAAATTTTCTCCATAAATATATCCTCAACCTTTCAATTTTTAAGGTTATATCACTTAATGATATAGCGTGAATGAAGTATATCATTAAGTGATATAACAAGCAACATTTAATTTGAAAGATTCTCTTAGAAGTATGTGGGTAATCTGAGTTGACGATGCCTAATCAAATTTTAGAATGACAGTCACATTTCTGACAAAACTTTGTTGCGATTATGTGAAATGATGAGCAAATAAAACTTCCTTAGTGTTAAAAATGTTATTCTATAAATGTAAAAGATATCTTTTAATTAATTACTTATGTGAAATGTTTAACATTAATATTCAAGGAGATGAGAAGAATGATTATGAATTTCATCCGGAATAATAAAGTTTTTGCAGGTGTGTTAGCATTTATAAGAATATATATTGGTTATGCATGGATTACAGCTGGAATAGGCAAACTTGGTAGTGGATTTGATGCGAGTGGATTTATTCAAGGAGCGATTGCAAGCGCTGAAGGAGCAGATCCAGCTGTTCAAGGTTGGTGGGCAACATTTCTTGAAGCAGTTGCGCTACCTAATGCAGGACTTTTCAGCTTTATGGTTTGTTGGGGCGAAGTGTTAGTGGGAATTGCACTTATACTTGGTATATTTACTAACTTTGCAGCACTTATGGGTATTACAATGAACTTCGCATTTCTTTTTAGTGGCACAGTCAGCACGAACGCTCAAATGGTTTTACTTACAGTCTTCTTAATCGTTGCTGGATTTAACGCTGGAAGATATGGTCTTGATCGTTGGGTTATTCCATTTTTAAAAGAACAAATTAGTACAATGAAACATAATAAACATAAAAAAGAAGATGATTTGGTAACAGCCTAAGTATTAAATAACTTCTGAACCGGCTCTTTTGAAAGAGTCGGTTTTTTTGTAGTTAAGGAAACTATAACACTAAAACTCCTGTGGATAACTTTATACTGAAAATTGGCCCGTCCAGCTTCAGCGCCCACCCCGCCTGAGGTCTTAAGCAATAATCCTACGTGGCAAAGATCGCCACTGAGGTTTTTTGCTTAAGCTGTGCCTGAGACTAACTGGGCGCCCCGAGCTTTTGTTCTAGAGTTATAATAACTTGTAATAGGTTTAACTTGTGCCTGTTATGTAAATAAATAGAGTAAGAAAAACTTTGGAGGGTTGAATTTTGAAAAAGACAAATTGGGTACTTACTCTATCTTTTTTTGTTTTATTCCTATTTTTAAGCGCCTGCGGAAGTACGAATGATGGGGCAGGAGACGATGATGACGTGGAATCAGGAAATGAAACAGATACAATGGAACAAGAGAATAGGTCAGTTGAACCGATTGATGTAACACTTAAAAATAGTGATGGTGATAATGTGGGAACAGCGGAGTTAGAAGGAGTTGATGAAGGTGTTAAGATGACGCTTGATGCAACACATTTACCACCGGGAACACATGCCATTCACTTTCATGAAACAGGATCATGTGAAGCGCCAGACTTTAAATCGGCGGGCGATCATTTTAATCCAACGGAAGCTGAACATGGACTGGAAAATACAGAGGGACCTCATGCTGGTGATTTGCCAAATATCGAAGTTGCCGAGGATGGCACTGTAAAAGACGAAATAGTCGCTGATATGGTGACGCTAGAAAAGGGAGAAGATAATTCTTTACTTGATGGGGACGGGACTGCCCTAGTGATTCATGCTGATGAAGATGATAATAAATCACAACCTGCTGGAGATGCTGGCGATCGCATTGTTTGTGGTGAAATTGCAGAATAAGGAAATGCCTGGTCACTAATGATCAGGTGTTTTTTTGTCTAAGTTGAAAGAACTAAAGAGATTTCCTATCCCTCTATACGTTGTCAACCGGGAATTTGCGCTTTTGTTTTTGCAATAAAGTATGGTAGCATGATGATATTCTTAAAAGAAATAGGTGTCAGGAATGTCAGTGTTTATCTTTATATTAATTATATTATTTGCTTCCGTCTTGCAAACTAGTACGGGTTTTGGATTTTCAATTATGGCAACACCTTTTTTATTACTTCTTTTTGACCCGCGTGAAGCGATTCAGCTTAATTTGATTCTGTCACTGTTTATTTCGAGTATGTTAATAGTCAATATTAGAAGAGATGTCAATTGGGGAGTTTTTAAGCGTTTTGTCATAGGTGGGCTTTTCGGTCTTCCGCTTGGAATAACCATTTTCCTATTACTTGATATGACACTGCTCAAACTAGGGGTAAGTTTGCTGATTATAAGTTTGACCATTTTATTGATTACGAATTGGCGTACGAACCAGACAATCCAGCGAGATTTTTTAGTGGGAGGACTGTCTGGCTTATTAACGACGAGTATTGGTATGCCAGGACCACCTCTATTACTCTACTTTTCAGGAACCAATACTAAAAAAGCGACTTTGCGAGCAACAACACTCGCCTTTTACTTGTTTATCTATTTAGCAAGTCTCATGTTTCAAGTGTTATTTGCTGGCACATCGACTGAGATATGGTTATCAAGTTTAAAAGCCTTGCCGATTGTCTTGGTTGGTTTAATGGTCGGACAATTGTTGTATAAGCGAATTAGTCAGAAAATGTTTCAGATTTTAACATATATCTTATTATTTATATCGGGTGGTTATTTACTTTTTGAACAGTTTTAACAAATAGATGAATACAACTAATATCAACTGTCGCATCAATAGAATAAGAAAATGGTGAACGGGGTTAAGCTTATAGTGACGGGCGCATAGATCGAAGCGACGACGCATAGCCGAGGGCGAAGACATTCATTACTATGAAGCAAAAAACTATAGTGCGTATCGATTTAGCTGTATAATATACTTCGAGTACCGAAAGGAAAGGTGATTGGATGGAAGAACAAGCGGCAAAAAAGGTAGAACGGGACGATAAAATTTGGACGAAGGATTTCGTTCTTATTTTTATGGCTAATTTTTTTGTGTTTCTCGGTTTTCAAATGACCTTACCAACCATCCCTTTGTTTGTTAAGGAGCTCGGTGGAAACGATCAATTAATAGGTATAGTTGTGGGAATTTTTACTTTTTCCGCTTTACTTCTACGTCCATACGCGGGTCACGCCCTTGAGTCGAGAGGACGAGGTTTTGTTTATTTGACTGGTTTATCGATATTTGTCGTATCTATTGGGGCATATGCATTTATAGGAAGCATTATTCTCTTATTTGTTATTCGTTTTGTCCAAGGTGCAGGTTGGGGATTTTCAACGACAGCGGGAGGAACGATTGCTACAGACTTAATTCCACCGAAACGACGTGGGGAAGGGATGGGCTATTTTGGCTTGTCTGGAAATATGGCACTCGCTTTTGGTCCTGCACTTGGCCTAAGTCTTGCTGGAGTTATCTCTTTCTCCAAACTTTTCTTGATTTGTGCAGGACTGGGTCTGATTGCCTTTTTATTAGCCTCTCAAATCAAATATCGTAAGGTAGAAAAGTTGCCGGACAAAACAACTACAGTCAAATTTGATATTTTTGAAAAGACAGCTCTTCAACCTTCCATGTTATTATTTTTTATTACAGTAACATTTGGTGGGATTGCCACATATTTACCCTTATATGCGATAGAAAAAAATATTCATGGTATTGAATTTTACTTTTTAGTCTATGCTATATTTTTAATTATCTCACGAACATTTGCCGGCAGGATATATGATCTGCGAGGGCATATCTATGTTTTTTTACCAGGAGCTCTGCTGATATTCATTGCAATGATTTTATTATCCTGGCTTCCTAATATGGGGGTTATGTTAATTGCTGCTGCTTTATATGGACTGGGATTCGGTAGTGTCCAACCAGCATTACAAGCGTGGTCTGTGGAAAAAGCACCGAGTAACCGAAAAGGTATGGCTAATGCGACCTTTTTCTCCTTTTTCGATTTAGGAATCGGTGTTGGTGCTATGACTTTCGGGCAGTTAGCATTTTTATTTGGTTACGGTTCAATCTATGCCACAGCAGCGGGTTCAGTCTTTTTATCGATGCTGCTATATATTTACTTATTATTCCGTACCCGTAGAAGACAAATTTAATTTTGAATAGATGTCTGTCCTTAATAAAAGTATTTCAATGAAACAATTAAAAAGTCATTGGTTTAAAAATGTGGGTAATTCGTTTACAATAGGAGTATTGATATTTTAAAAGGCAGGTTAATAATACGTTGAAAAACTTGAGTGAAGTGAATATCCAAAATTTATTTCCAGCTCACATCTCCAGGAGAGGGTTGGACTATTATAAACGTAACCGAGTCAATGATCTTTTGTACGATATAAATCATCAAGTTTGGACAGCTATGGTACAAGGGACAGAAGCCTATTTTGTTGAATTAGACATGAAACACTTTGAGTCGGGTTCAATTGGAATGTACTGCGATTGTCCCGCCTTTCATACGTATGAAACATGTAAACATATTGCAGCTACTTTATATGCAATTAAAGATAAAGAAGCTCAAGGAACTAATCAACCACTACCTCATAAACTTAACTACCGTGCAGCCAATCACTTTATCAATACAATCAGTGCCATCAAGCAAGGAGAGTCAGTTGTTGAACTCTTATCAGAAAAAGATCCACTTCATATCGAATATTATTGTAAGTGGTCATACGATAATAAATTGCTGATAGAATTAAAAGCAGGTGTCAATCGATGCTATGTCGTTAGGGATGCTGAAGAATTTTTGGAAAGTGTCCTGGAAGATAATGATTACTTTTTCACTAAAAACTTTACCTTCTCACCAGAGAATCATTATATATCCAAACAAGACCTAGCTATATTCGAGTTGCTTTATTCAGTGTTCCGTAACGAAGAGGTTTATCAAGGATATACCTTTTATCCGCAACGGAAAAATGCTAATGAGCGTCGGTTTATTGTTATTCCACCTATCATTGTTCGCGACTTACTTGAAAGATTGGTTGATCGCGATTTTACTGTCGAAGCAGAAAAGAGGACTTACGCGAAACCTCTCCTAGCTGAAGGTAGCTCACCGTTCACATTTGAGATATTATTAGATCAAGAAAATGATCTGATGTTAAAAGTAAATGGTGCCGATGATGTCGTCTATTTTGAACTTTATCAATTGCTTTTTCATGATGGGATGTTTTATTTCCCGGGAAAAGAACAAATCCCCATTTTAGAACAAATGGTTTTGCTCAAAAATCATCAAGAATTACCAGTCGAAAAGAGTCAGGCTGATACATTTATATCTGACGTGCTTCCTTCATTGAAGGAAGTGGGCGAAGTGGCGATTGATCAACAAGTAGAATCAAAGATAATTGATGTTCCACTTCAAGCAAAATTATATTTGGAGATAAAAGAGGACTATTTAATAGGTGATTTGACGTATCACTATGGTACTGAAAAAATCAGCCCATTTAATGGTCGTATACAGCATGATCATTTAATTAGCCGTGATACGGATAAAGAACGACAAATCATGGGTTTAATTGAGTATGCCAATTTTCACTATAACGGAAAAGAACTTTATATTCAGGCTGATGACGAAACGCTTTACCATTTTATATACGACATTTTGCCTTTGTTGGATAAATATGTTGATTTATATTTAACTTCTGAGATTCAAAATCTGATTGTCGAGCGCGACCTTACCCCAAGTACGAATGTTCAAGTTGAGTCGTCATCAAATTTACTAGAGATAGGTTTTGATATTGAAGGAGTCAACAAGGATGAAGTGACGGATATTATCAACGCTGTTATTGAAAGAAAAAGATATTATCGACTAAATAGTGGAGAAATATTGTCGCTTGAAAATGACGAATTCACTTCAATTCAGCAAATGTTAGATGACCTTGAAGTTGATAAATTAGATGTTCAAGAGGGCAATATTCAGATGCCAGTTTATCGTGGTACACAGATTGATGAACTTATTGATACAAAGAAGAAGTACGATCCTTCTTTTGAAAAACTCTTAAATCAATTGAAATCACCCGAGGCTCAGCACTATAACATTCCAAAAAATTTGAACGCTTCATTAAGAAGTTATCAAGAGACGGGATTCCAATGGTTTAAATCACTGAGCCATTATCATCTTGGGGGCATTTTAGCTGACGATATGGGACTCGGAAAAACGCTACAAAGTATCGCTTATATTTTATCTGAACCAAGTGATATGCCACATTTAATCATCGTTCCATCTTCTGTGGTATATAACTGGAAAAATGAATGTGAAAAGTTTGCGCCTGATTTAAGCGTGGAAATTATACGAGGGACGCCACTTGAAAGGGAGCAGAAAATTAAAGAATCGAGCGAGGTCGACGTTTGGATAACATCCTATGCTACATTAAGGCAAGACATTGAGCATTATGTGGACGTTAATTTTCAAACAATGATTTTAGATGAAGCCCAGTTTATAAAAAACTATGCTACAAAAACATCAAAAGCAATCCGCCGAGTCAAGGCAAGTCGTCGCTTTGCTCTTAGTGGTACACCAATTGAAAATTCTATCGATGAATTATGGGCGATTTTCCAAGTTGTTTTACCTGGTTTAATGCCGAGTCAAAAGAAATTCAAACAATTATCTCATGAAAAAATAGCGTCGATAACAAAGCCGTTTATTCTTAGACGTCTAAAGCAGGACGTTTTAACCGAATTACCAGATAAAATAGAATCTGTTTATGTATCTGAGCTGACGAAAGACCAAAAAGATCTTTATGTCGGTTACTTGCAAAAACTTCAACACGAAGCGACGGAATCTATTCATACAAGTGGTTTCAATCAAAATCGAATGAAAATTCTCGCCGGATTGACACGCTTACGGCAATTATGTTGTCATCCAGCATTATTTATTGAAAACTATGCCGGTAAATCTGGAAAACTGGAACAACTCATGGAAACCATTGAACAAACCCGTGAAAACGGCGGGCGTATGTTAATCTTTTCCCAGTTTACGAGTATGCATGAAATAATTCAAAGAAAGCTTGAAGCTGAGGGAATCGATAGCTTTTACCTACATGGTCAAACCCCTTCTGAAGAGCGAGTGAAAATGAGTGAGCGCTTTAATAATGGTGAAAAAGACGTCTTTCTTATATCATTAAAAGCTGGCGGAACAGGCCTAAATCTTACGGGAGCTGACACTGTCATTTTATATGACTTATGGTGGAATCCAGCAGTTGAAGACCAGGCAACAGGGAGAGCCCATCGCTTTGGACAAAAAAATGTGGTTCAAGTCATTCGAATGATTACAGAAGGAACGATTGAAGAAAAAATTTATGAATTGCAGCAGAGGAAACGGGAACTCATTGACCAAGTCATCCAACCTGGTGAGACAATGCTGTCGAGTTTAAGTGAAGAAGATGTTCGTGAATTACTAAATATTTAACAACCTTTAATAACACCGCCGGCTGGAAACATAGACGAAGAGCTGGCGGTGTTATTAGTTTTTGTGATTGCTAACACGCTAAAGGTTGATGGTTAAACATTAATTTGAAACAGTTTTCTTGGACGTCCTTGTAGATATGGTTTTTCTTCACCAACCACTTTAATCACTTCACCGGTGAGAAGTTTGTTAACCGTTCGCTCTGCACTTCGCTTCGTCACTTGGTAAAATGTTGCAATATCATGTGACGAAAACGGCTCATTGTTTCGTGTTGTGATAAACTCAATGAAATTATAGGATAAATCATTGTTCAGGCGGGCTTTATGGATAAGTGCTTGATATAATTCTGAGGCATCAATTTGTTTTTCAACCCCAATAGGTCCAATTATTTCTTGTTGATCGTTAACGATATAACAATGACCAATCTCTGACTCCCTACATTTGTCCAAAGCAATTAAAGCATTCGCTTCTGCTTGCTTTGCAGTTAAACCGAAACCAAAACCGATATCGACTTCCAAACTTGTAAATTCCTTGATCTGCTTCAGTAAAGGTAGGTCACGATAATGGTTTGTAATGTGATCAAGGATTCCTCTTGTTCCGAATAAAATAAAATGGTTTTCTTTCAAAGATAAAATGGAAGTATGTGTTTTCTTGCTGAATTCTTGTAAAACTCGGTGGAAATGGTCGATGGCTTGTTGTTTATAAGTATCTTCTTTAATATGTTTTATGCTGATGTGCCCAGCGACAATTTGAGCACTTTTGTTTTTGTTTAAAAGTATAATTGATTTTGCTTGTTCAATGACTTCTGTTATGTTTGATTGGGGTATGTGCATAGATCTTACGGGAATCCCGATAGTTTGAAGTTTTTGTTCCATATCTTTAATGGAAGTCAACACCATATCAATTTTGCCTTTTTCCCATAACTCTTGATGGAAGTTAAAAATGTCTTGAATACTTGGGGGTTCTTTATTTAGAGTGTTATAGCTGTATGTATAAATTTCATTTTCATGAATGTGTAATTCATTTAATACTTCATTAAGATGTGTCTCATTTGAAACGTCGATTGATAAGCGATTAAGTTTTGGCTTGTTCGAAAATCTTAATTGATAAAAGGATGTTAAAATCATATATTCATCGACTGAAATATATAAAGAAGGTACCCGTTTTTTATCAAGTTCACTTTTTACGGTTAAATAGGCAAAGGGTTCAAGAAATACATATACATCACATGTGAAAGCATGATTAAGTAAATGAGTCACTTCCCTTATTTTAGAATACTTAAAAGCTAAAATCTCAAATTCATCAGAAATGTTTATTATGTTTTGCATGCGATTTATTAACTCACTTCGACCAAATACTGCTATTTTAATAGTCATAGCTATCCCCCTTGAGTATCAGTATGCATTAAAAAAGTTTCTATTTTCTGATAATTATTAGTAAACTATACTGTGGTTTTTAAAAGTCATGATGTTAGCATGTGATTTTAATTCACAAACCTAAAGGTAAATAATTATTGTTATTATACGCAATTTTCTTACAACAGTCAACTTAAGTTGTGAAGGTTATAATAACAATTGGTAAATAAGTAGGATTGTCACGTGTTATAGTGAAGTATGGACTAATTACTAAGGTGTCCTCCTGAACTTAGAATAATAAATTATTAAAAATGAACTATAAAGGATGAATGTTATGGCAGTAAAACAGCATGACTTTACACAAGGAAATATTTTAAAACAACTCATTGCTTTCTCGGCACCGGTCATGTTAACAAATTTGCTGCAAACTTCCTATCAATTTGTGGATAGTTTATGGATTGGTAATTTGCTAGGTGCGGAGGCACTTGGCGCGGTTGCCATCTCGAGCACCATTATTTTTACTGTCCTATCATTTGTGATTGGGATGAATAACGCAGCCTTAACGATTCTCTCTCAACAAAAGGGGAAGAAAAATGAAGAGGGATTAAAAAGATATTTAAATGCGTTTGTCGTCATATTGATGAGTTTATCGCTATTACTTGGTATGTTAGGGTTTGTCTTTTCAGAATTTTTATTAAATTTAATGGGCACGCCTGATTCTTTAATGGCCAACGCTAAGGACTATCTCCAAATAAACTTTTTAGGAATGCTATTTTTATTCGGGTACAATTTTATCAGTACAGTATTAAGAGCACTTGGGGATAGTCGGACACCAATGCGCTTTGTAACGATTGCGGTTCTTTTAAACATTGTGCTCGATCCTTTATTTATAGCCGTATTTAATCTTGGAATAAAAGGAGCAGCTTATGCGACAGTCATTTCTCAAGGTAGCGCTTTTTTATACGGTTTTATTTATGTGTTAGTCAAGCGGCTGGCGCCTTTTAGTATGCCGACATTGCCATCGAAATCAGAGGTCGGTTTGATTTTAAATCTCGGAATTCCTTCAGGTTTGCAAATGGCTGTTATTTCAGCTGGCTCTGCGGCGATTATGAGTGTTGTCACCTCTTTTGGTGGAGCCGTTGTTGGTGGTTTCGGGGCGGCCCAACGTCTTGATAAACTAATCACTCTTCCTGCACAAGCGCTCGGAACATCTGTCAGTAGTATGGCCGGGCAAAATATCGGTGTTGGAAATTGGAATCGTGTGAAAAGAATCGCTAAGAATGCAGTATTATATAATTTATCGATTATGGGTGCCATAGCAATTATTGTTGTGCTTGTAGCTGAATATGGTGTCAGGCTGTTTATCCAAGAGGAAAATGCCGTGACATTTGGGACGCAGTATTTACAGATTATTGCTTTATGTTTTCCGTTTTTAGGAATTAATTTTGTGTTAAATGGGATTGTCCGTGCCTCTGGAGCCATGTATCAAGTACTTATTTTAAATATTATTTCATTTTGGATTTTACGGTATCCTTTAACTGCTTTCTTCGCAACTGTTTCTGGGGAAATTGGCATAGCTATCGGAATGGGAAGCAGTTTTATTATAAGTAGTTTAGTAGCATTCCTGTATTTCCGGTATGGTAAGTGGCGTGAAAAAGAATTATTTAAAAAGAGTCGCAGTTAATTTGTTATATTTGCAGTAAGTATATTAAAATTGAATTAGGAATGACATTATTTTGAGAGGAGCATATTTATGGTTAAAGAAATTCACTCTAAAAATGCACCAGCAGCAATCGGCCCATATTCACAAGCTATCCAAGCAGGTGATTTTATTTACGTATCAGGTCAAATCGGGATGGATCCAGAAAATGGCGAGGTTGCCGACGGACTAGAAAACCAAACGAAGCAAGTTTTGGAAAATTTAAAAGCAATTTTAAGCGAAGCGGGTACAGACTTTTCTCAGGTTGTTAAGTTTACCATTTACTTGAAATCAATGGACACATTCGCAACTGTCAATGAAATCTATGGCAGTTACTTAGAAAAACCATACCCAGCACGCGCCACTGTTGAAGTAAGTCGCTTACCTAAAGACGTCCTCGTTGAGATGGATGTTGTTGTTTATACGGGATAGGTCGTTTTTATCTATAATAGTAGATCGTTTTGTTTTAAACTTTTTCTTTTTTTACTTAGCCGAGTCAGCTTATGAAAGATGACTCGGTTTTAGTTTGCATTAAAAAAGAGGAGTGCTAGCTGATTGTGCCCCCTAGTGTGAAAAATCTCGTTTAGGGTAACGGGTTTCAATTCTTAATGCCCCCTAGAGTAAAAATCTCGCTTAGGGGGCACGCGTCCCTATTCTTTGTACCGCCTAATATGAAGAAACATGCTCAGGGGTAACACGACATGCGATTTGGGTTTTTATATCATATAAAACTTGCCTTTCCTTATTCGCAGATTCAAGTCTATGTATAAATAAATGTAGGAGTAGTTGTTGTAAACACATAATAAGTGCTATTACCGTTTCCAACGGGAGTTAAATTATCTCGTAATGTATTTCTAATTACTCTTTTAGAAGCTATTGCATCACTCCATTCATGTATAAGAGATGTGGTTATTTTTAGATTAGGAAAAAGTAAATGCAATTCTTTTATATTTCGTAAAATGGCAGTTCGAATCTTCTCTTGTGTACCGCATGATGTGCACTTAATATTTGAGTTACTGATTAATGTATAAAAAGCAAAACAATTTTTACATACTATTCCTTTTTTCAATTTTTCGTATGTATATTCAGGTAGATGTGTATGAGAGGAATCAGTCAGATGAAGGTCAGTGAGTTGATTAGCTAGTTTTGTTCGCCTTCTGTTTAGGTTTGTAGGTTGATTGTTCAATTTTTTTATAAATCGATTGACCTGGGTTGGTAGGATAATCGAAGAGTTAATGGGAGCTTGGTACAAAGTGAATTCTTGATTGACAAAAATAACATAGGATTCAACCTGAATTTTATGGTCGAGCTTTTGAAGAAGTTCTTTTAACAAGAGCTCACTGCGTTTTAGTTGCATAAGAGGGCTTCTTATTTCTTTTCTCGTCTCAACAACATACCAATTATCATTATGGAAATAAAAATTACCTTCAAAGTTCTTAATTTCTAGTAGGAGTATTTTATAATTAAATATCGGTAGGCAATCAATTTGGAACTTGCTGTTATTTTGTTGAAGTGATAAGTCATAGAGGAGTAATGGTGGTTTTGTGAGAGTCTTTTCTAACATTCTGGAAAACTTTAGTTCGCCGAGATGTCCTTTTTTGAGATTTTTATAGGTTAGCTGGTCATCTGTAGATAAATTCATTCTCACATTTAAACATTCTAATATTTGTAATTCTACGGGTGGTCGTGGTTTATGATGTATTGACATAGAATCGTCCTTTCCATTTAGGTTAAAGGTAAAGAAGTAGGCTAATAAATGAAGACCGTTCCTAAAAAAAGACCGGTCTTCATTAAATAATCACCTCGTTGGTTGCATCAATCCTGACTCAATTTCTTCTATATAATGGCATGCAGTTTGATGGCCTTCTTTCATATAGTCTTCGTTTCTGAGCTCAGGTACATCAGTGACACACTTTTCTGTAGCAAATGGGCAGCGTGTATGGAATCGGCATCCGGTAGGTGGATCTATTGGAGAAGGGACATCTCCTGATAAAATAATTCGTTCTCTTTTTGCATCGGGATCGGTATTTGGGATAGCTGATAATAGTGACTTTGTATATGGATGTTGTGGGTTTGTGAATAATGATTTTTTGTCAGCTATTTCAACAATTTTCCCTAAGTACATCACAATCACTCGGTCAGATATGTGTCGAACTACACCAAGATCGTGTGAAATAAATAGATACGTTAAGTTGAGCTCACGCTGTAACTTTTTAAGTAGGTTAATAACTTGTGCTTGAATAGATACATCAAGAGCTGAAACTGCTTCATCACAAATGATAAGTTGTGGATTAACAGAGAGAGCGCGTGCTATTCCAACCCGTTGACGTTGCCCCCCACTAAATTCGTGAGGGAAGCGGTCAATTTGATGCGCTCCGAGTCCAACCGTCTCCATTAACTCAAGAATTCGGTCATTTCTATCTTTCTTAGGAACCACTTTTTGAATCTCCATTGCTTCATTTAAAATTTGTCTCACAGTCTGACGTGGATTAAGTGAAGCATAGGGGTCCTGGAAAATAACTTGCATATCTTTTCTGTTTTGACGCATCTCTCTTTTGCTAAATGAGAGTAGATTTTTTCCGTCAAATTTAACTTCACCACCCGTAGGTTCATCAAGTCGAAGAATGGCACGCCCAGTTGTAGATTTTCCACATCCGGATTCTCCGACAATGCTGACCGTTTCACCTTCATGAATGGTAAATGAGACACCATCAACAGCTTTAACATGGTTAATGGTGCGGCCAAGGAATCCCCCTTTAATTGGAAAATGTTGTTTTAAATTAGTTACTTTGAGTAGTTCTTTCGGCATGAACATTCACCTCCGGATCCCCATCCCATTCGTCCGAATAAATCCAACAACGAATTTGATTTTCATTTTCATCAGTTTTAAGATCAGGTAAAGTGTTGCATATTTCACTGGCAAAAGGACAACGCGGTGCAAAACGGCATCCCTTTGGTAATTCTGCTGGACTTGGAACATTTCCTTTTATAACCGGTAAATCCTCTTCAATATCCCGATCATGTGGTGGTAAGGAATTGAGAAGCCCCACTGTGTAAGGATGTTTTGGATCTTTGAAGATTGTCCTGACATCAGCGTACTCAACAATTTTTCCACAGTACATTACAGCAACGTAATCACAGGTCTCGGCAACAACACCAAGATCGTGTGTAATTAATAGTACGGACATATTCAACTTTTCTTGAAGCTCTTTAATGAGCTCTAATATTTGCGCCTGAATAGTCACGTCTAGCGCAGTGGTTGGTTCATCGGCAATAAGAAGATCCGGACTACAGGCGAGCGCGATAGCAATCATTACCCGCTGTCTCATGCCACCTGATAGTTCATGTGGATACTGATCAATACGTTTTTCAGGTGAAGGTATTCCAACAAGTTTTAACATCTCAATCGAACGATGTCTCGCCTCTTTTTTTCGGAGTCCTTCGTGTATCTTATATGCCTCACTGATTTGTTGACCAACTGTATATGTTGGGTTCAATGAGGTCATTGGTTCTTGGAATATCATAGATATATCTTTTCCACGAATATCTCTCATTTGATTATTGTTTTTTTCTAGTAAGTTTTCATTATTAAATAGTATGTCGCCACCAATGATTTCTCCGGGCTGATCAATTAGACGCATAATTGAAAGGGAAGTGATACTTTTTCCAGATCCTGATTCCCCAACAATTCCGACAGTTTTCCCTCTCGGTAGGCTGAAGGTAACCCCATCAACAGCTTTCACTTCTTGTTCATTTGTAAAAAAAGATGTTCGTAAATCTTTAACTTCTAATATATTATCGTTCGCAGTTGATTCTGTGGCCATCTATTTTCACACCTTTCAATCTATCTTTTAAAATAGGGTTGATTTCGTTTTTCTTCTGTCTAGCTTAAACGACCAACAACTAGTAGGCTTCGTTTCACCTCATTACGATAAGTCGACATCGAATCGCTTCGCTTTTCGTGTCTCCTTTATCTCAATCGGTGTCACTCCAGCCTATACGTTGCTAACTGGTCGTTATCGCTTTTCTATTGTCTAGCTCGATGGACCAGCGACTAGTGAACTTCCTTCACCTCCGTACGATAAGTCGACATCGAATCGCTCCGCTCTTCGTGTCTCCTTTATCTCCTTCGGCTCAGTCCAGTTCATACGTCGCTAAACGGTCCAACTCGCTTTTCTTCCTTAATTCAAATCGATTCGTTTGTTTAGGAATCGATAGGCCATGTCAACGATGAGGTTGACGGCTACGAAGACTAGGGCAGCGACGAGGACTCCACCTTGTACGATTGGGAAGTCACGTGCACGGATTGAATCAATTATTAACTTACCAAGCCCATTAATCGCAAATACTGTTTCCGTTAATACCGCTCCGCCAAGAAGCGCTCCGAATTGTAGACCAACTACAGTGACGACAGGGATTAAAGCATTCTTTAATGCATGTTGATAAATGACTACTCGTTCTTTAGCTCCTTTTGCACGAGCGGTTCTTATATAATCCTCGTCAATCACATCTAGCATACTGGAGCGAGTCATACGAGCTATAATCGCGGCCCCTCCAGTACCAAGTGTTATCACTGGTAAGAGTACTTGTTGGAAACTGCCCCAACCGGATGGTTTAAACCAACTTGTATTTTCTAAAAAAGGAACCCAAGATGGCAGGTCAAACCCTATCGCGAACCAATTGATTAACATTAGGCCAAGCCAAAAGTTCGGCATGGATAGTCCAAATAAAGCTAGTATCATTAAACTTACATCTTGAAAGGAATATTGCTTCGTTGCAGAAACAATTCCTGCAATTAATCCTAAGAACACACTCAATATCGTACTATAGAACGCGAGCTCAATAGTTACCATTAATCGGCCGCCAATTTCTGATGATACAGACCGACCACTACGAATTGAACTGCCCAAGTCACCCTGAACTGCATTTGAAATATAGTTCCAATATTGAACAGGATAGGGATCATTTAAACCGAGTCGTTCTCGAATGTTTTCAACTTGTTCTTTAGGGGCACTCTCACCTGCCATAATTTGTGCAGGATCCCCGGGAATAAGATGCATCAAGCTAAAAACAATTATTGTTACGCCTATTAATACGGGAATAGTCTGGACTAAACGTCTGACAATATATGTAAACATTTACAGTGCACCCCTTTCTAATCTTTCATTTTAGGATCTAATGCATCACGTAATCCATCGCCAAGAATATTAAACGCCAATACAACGAAAACAATCATTACTCCTGGGAAAAATGCAACATGTGGAGCGTTGTATAAATAATTACGTCCATCCGCAAGCATCGCGCCCCATTCAGGTGTAGGTGGTTGAGCACCAAGCCCTAAAAAGGAGAGCCCACTGGCTGTAAGAACAGCTGTGGCAATGTTTAAAGTAGCTTGTACGATAATCGGTGAGGATACATTTGGCAAAATATGTTTAAAAATAATACGGAAATCACTGGCGCCAAGTGCTTTGATTGCATCGATATATTCTAGTTTTCTAGTTTCTAATGTAGAACCTCGTACAATTCTAGCGAAAACAGGAATGGAGAATACTGCTACAGCAATGATAACGTTTTGTAAGCTACCTCCCAGAACACTCACTATAGCTAAAGCCAATAAAATACCAGGAAAAGCTAAGAGAACATCCATACATCTCATAATGAATGCATCGATTCGGCCACCATAATAACCCGCTATAATACCAAGAACCACGCCAGCTGTCGCACCTAGAATAACAGAGAAAAACCCTACATATAATGTAATAGACATTCCGTGAATAATACGACTAAATATATCCCTGCCATGGTGATCTGTGCCAAACCAGTGATCAGCAGTTGGTGGCTGTAATTTATTCACGACGTCTGTTGTGTCAGGTTGATAAGGAGTGAAATAGGGTCCTATAAGAGCGACAACAATGAAAAATAAAATTAAAAAACCGCCAACCAAAGCGGCCTTGTTTTTACTTAGTTTTCTAAAGAAGTTCTTCCAACTTTGAAGTAAAGGGTGTGTCGTTTTATTCATAATTGTTGATTGGTTCTCAATCGCTGGCTCACTCATTTTTTGTTTACATCCTTTCTAAAAGTAATTGTTTACGGTTAAACAGATAGAGCATTTTTAAAGCATGGTTGAATAGACATTCAGGGGGTGCCAATTTTATATTATTATAACACTTATTTTAATTTTAACAATCGGAATTAAATTAAAATTTGCTTGTAATTTCAGAAAATTTAAGTTATGATATATAAAACAAAGTTAGATTGCTTGAATTTTGTATTAAAAGTAAGCAACTAAATACTATCCATGGGGGGTAATACGAAGTGAGGGTAACAAAAAAGTCTTTATTCTTTATTATGTTAACTTTGATGTTAGCACTTGTCCTGTCAGCCTGTGCGAGTGAGCCAGATGAGACTGCAGGTACACCAGATTCAGATGATGGTGAGGAAGAAACAGTAGACAATGAAGCAGAAGCAGCCGAAGAAGAAGGTGGCGACCTTGTAATTGCTAGCTCTGCTGACGCTGTTTCGTTAGACCCAGCAGGATCTAACGACGTTCCTTCAAGTAACGTGGCGGAAAATATCTATGAATCTTTAGTTAAACAAAACATGGACATGGAGTTAGAGCCAAGTCTTGCTACAGAATGGGACGCTATAGAGGATGACGTTTGGGAGTTTAAACTCAGGGAAGATATTAAATTCCATGATGGAACAGATTTTAATGCCGAAGTTGTAAAGGCAAACATAGAACGTGTCCTTGATGAAGAGGTTGGTTCCCCACGTGCTTTCTTGTACGAAATGGTTTCTGATATTGAAGTAGTAGATGATTACACTGTTCGCTTTGTTACAGAATATCCATTTGCCCCATTACCTGCACATTTAGCGCACAGTGGAGGAGCGATGGTGTCTCTAGATCTAATCGAGGAAGATTATGAGGCAATGGAAAATGGTGAGGAACCAGGTAGTGTCATAACAGAAAATCCAGTAGGAACCGGATTTTTTAAATTTGAAGAATGGCAGCCAGGCGATTATGTCCGTTTAGTAAAAAACGAGGATTACTGGGATGAACCAGCTAATCTTGACTCCGTTACATTTAAAGTCGTTGATGAAGATCAGACACGTGTTGCTGAACTATTAACAGGGGACTCACATATTATTGACCCATTAAGTCCTTCAGATGTGGCACAAATTGAGGGGGAAGAAGCTGTCGATCCTGCCAGACAAGCGAGTGTAAGCTTATCATACATTGGTTTTAATGCTGATAAAGAGCCATTTGACGATCCGAAAGTACGTCAAGCTATAAACATGGCCATTGATAAATCGGAAATAATTGATGGTATTTATGATGGCGCTGGTATTCCAGCTGTTGGCCCACTAGCACCTGATGTATTTGGATATGATCCTGATGCTGAAAGTTTAGATTATGATCCAGAAAAAGCAAAAGAGCTTTTAGCAGAAGCGGGTTATGAAGACGGCTTTTCAACTACAATCTGGACGAATGACAGCCGTGAAAGAATTGATGCTGCGACAAACGTTCAAGCTCAATTGAAAGAATTTGGTATTGAAGTAGAAGTAGAGATTCTTGAGTGGGGTGCTTATCTCGAGCAAACAGCAAATGGTGAACATGAGATGTTTGTACTAGGATGGTCTACAGTTACAGGGGACGCGGACTACGGATTATATGCTTTATTCCACTCCAATAACTTTGGTGATCCGGGTAACCGTACCTTTACAGACGAACCTGAACTTGATGATCTTTTAGATGAAGCTCGACAAGAACCTGATCCTGACAAACGTGAAGAACTATATAGTGAAATTCAAGAGTTGCTAGCTGAAAATGCGCCAATGCTTTATCTCCATCACCAAGAATACATTCTAGGAGTGAGTGATAACGTGCAAGGCCTAGAACAGTTACCAACTGGTGTTCTTCAGTTGAAAGATGTAACAATGAGTAACTAATGAAGTGAATGATGAATGATAGTTAGACAATAAATATAATAGAACAAAAAATCCGAGCAGGACTGTCTGTTCGGATTTTTTCGCTTATATTTAAAATATAAAATAGTACATTAATAATAGTAAGACCAGTAGAAAAAATTGCCAAAGCAGTTGAAAGGGCAGCATCGAGTAAAACTTTTCATTTACATTTTCTGAAGGAGGAGATTTTTCTTTCCAACTATCAATTTTACTTACATCTTTAGAAATGACACTTTTAAACCTACTAAATGAAAAGGCTATCCCATCAAAAAATCCACCCTTTTTAATATATAGAAATAACATGAATATAGAACACACCAAAAAAACATAAAAAACTGTATTAATATAATGTTCTAATGTGTAATCAGGTGCAAATATTAAAAATAAAATAGTAATAGTTGTGTAATTTAATAATAAAAGCATCCATTTGCTTGCTAATTTTTTCAATTTACTTTCACCTTTTCACTTTTTCTAAAATAATTATAGCATATTTTCAAACGATTCTTATTCAATAACTGCAAGATTTTGAGCTTTTTTAATATTTTAGCTAAACGATTAAAAAATTAAATTTTTTTAACTATTTTAAAAAAGCTCTTTACAAAACTATTAAAAAAATTGTATACTCTATAATATACTTCTATAAGTAATTACAAATTAAGGGGGATATTTCAACATGAGAAGGAAATGGACATTGCTTTTAGCGCTAGGTCTATTACTTAGCTTATTTTTAGTAGCTTGTGGCGGTAACGATGACGCTGCTGACAATGCAGGTGATTCAGAAGGGAATGACGACGCTACTGAATCAGAAGAGAATTCTTCAGACGAAAATGTTCTGAATTTTACTAATGGAGACCAAATACCGACAATGGATTCTTCAATGGCAACTGATGAATATGCGTTCCAATTCCTCGGTGCTACAATGGAGGGTCTTTATCGTTTAGGTGAAGACGGAGAGCCTGTTGAAGGAATTGCAGAAGACCATGAAGAGAGTGAAGACGGACTTACATGGACTTTCGATTTACGTGATGATGCAGAATGGTCCAATGGAGAGCCGGTTACAGCACATGACTTTGTTTATGCATGGCAGAGAGCTGTTGACCCTGATACAGGATCAGAGTATGGCCCATATATGATGGAAGGCGTTATTAAAAATGCAAGTGAAGTTAGTAGTGGTGACAAAGATGTTGATGAACTAGGTGTTAAAGCAGAGGACGATCATACATTAGTTGTAGAACTAGAAGCTCCAGTTGCATACTTTGAGTCATTAACAACATTCGGTACGTTCTTACCTATGAATGAAGAGTTTGTCGAAGAACAAGGTGATAGCTACGCACAAGACTCGGATTCATTATTATACAATGGTCCATTTGTAATGGATGATTGGGAGAGTACGAGTGACTCTTGGAATCTCGTGAAAAACGAAGACTACTGGGATGCAGATACTGTAGAGCTTGAAAAAATGACATATGAAGTTGTAAAAGATCCACAAACAGCTGTTGACCTATATGAATCTGGAAAAGTTGATCGTGCTGGACTTTCATCTGACCTTGTAGATGCTTATTCTACACATGATGACTATGAAACTGTCCCACAAACTTCTGTATTTCATATAAAAATGAATCAAACAAGAAATGAAGCACTTGAAAACACAAATATCCGTGCAGCTATTGCTCGTGCTTTTGACAAGCAAGCAATGGTTGATGAAATTTTAAATAACGGATCCACTGTCTCTAACGGATTAATTCCGAAAGAATTTGTAAACATGCCTGACAGTGGTGAAGATTTCCGTGATGTCAATGGTGACATGATTGAATATAACGTAGATGAAGCTAAAGAGTATTGGGAAAAAGGGTTAGAAGAATTAGGAACAGATTCGATTGAACTAGAATTCCTTGCAGGTGATAGTGAAACTGCAAAAACATCGAACGAGTACCTTGTAAATCAGTTGGAATCAAATCTAGAAGGTTTAGATCTAACTTTAAAACAAGTTCCTTTTGAACAACTTATAGACTTACAGACAGATATGGATTATGATCTACTTCTCACTGGATGGGGACCGGATTATTTAGATCCATACACTTTCTTAAGCCTATGGGTAACTGACGGTGGAAATAACGAAATGGGTTATTCTAATGAAGAATATGATGAACTACTAGAAGAAACTATGAGTGGTGACATTGCAAATGACAATGATGCACGCTATGAGAACTTCTTAGAAGCTGAAAAGATACTATTTGAAGATGCGGCTATCGCACCTGTTTACCAAAAATCTCTAGCATTACTTGTTTCACCAAAAGTTGAAGGCGTATTTGTGAATCCATTTGGCCCAACTTATGAATACAAATGGTCAAGTGTTGGTTCAGAAGAATAAATTTCATTTGAAATGAAATAAATATGCTAGTCACTTTTTTGCAAGAGAGTGTATGACCCTAAGGCATATACTCTCTTTTGTAATTTCTGGAAATTAACTTACTATACTGAAAACTTTCGAGTTTTTTCTACACTGAACGACAGACACACATAGGAGGTGCACATATGGCCCGTTACTTATTAAAGCGTGTTATATATATGCTAATCACATTATTTATCATTGCCACCATTTCATTCTTTTTAATGAAAATGCTTCCTGGTAGCCCACTAAGTGCTGCCGATAAATTGAGCCCAGAGCAACGAGAAGTCGTAATGGATAAATATAATTTAAACGATCCCGTCCCTGTGCAATATGTAAGATATTTGGCAAATCTCGCGCAAGGAGATCTAGGTTTATCTTTTGCTTTTGATAATACACCTGTAAGTAAAATATTAATGGATCGTATTGGTCCTTCTGCCCAACTGGGTGCTCAAGCATTAATTTTTGGGACCATTTTGGGAATCTTGTTCGGTCTGATTGCGGCTATTTCTCATAATGGGGTATTGGATTACACTTCTACAATCATAGCTGTTTTAGGTACATCTATTCCTTCGTTTGTGTTTGCAGGATTGCTTCAAAAATTCCTAGCCGTAGAGTGGGATTTATTTCCGGTAGCTTTATGGGGATCATTCTCTCATACTATTTTGCCCACTATCGCTTTAATGATTTTTCCATTGGCCACAGCAGCACGTTTTACTAGAACAGAAATGATAGAGGTCTTAGGCTCTGATTTTATAGAAACAGCTAGAGCTAAAGGGATTAGTGAATACGGGATAATATTTAAACATGGACTCAGAAATGCGTTGATTCCATTAGTAACAGTGATGGGACCAATGGCTGTCAGTCTTATGACGGGTACATTGGTTATTGAACAAATTTTTGCTGTACCTGGTATAGGTAAGCAATTCGTAGATTCTGTCATGGTTAACGATCCTCCTACAATTATGGGCACGACACTTTTATTTGCCTTTTTGTTTGTTGCCATTATCCTGATAATCGATCTCCTTTATGTAATTATCGATCCTAGAATAAGGCTGTCAGGAGGGAAATAATTAAAATGGACAAAAACAATAAAGTACCAAAAGATCTGCTTGTTCCAATGGAAAGAAAAGAAGATGAAAGTGAAAAAATATCTGGACCAAGTAGAACATTTATGCAAGATGCCAGAAGAACATTTTTCAAAAACATAGTAGCCATGATATCGGTTGTTCTCATGCTATTTATTGGTATTATGAGTATTTTTGGTCCTGGAATGAATGAGCATGGACTCGATGATCAGGACCTATCTCGTGCAAAAATGCCTCCATATGTATCAGCCTTGAAAAATATACCCTGGTTAGGATTTGACGGAACATTAAAAGGTAAGTACCGCGGGGCGGATGTTGAAGAAGCCACACAAAATGCATATGCCAGATATAGTAATAACGATGATTTTATCGATATTAAAGTACTGGACGAAGGTGATGGCACGAAAGATTCCGCGGTAGTAAAGGCAAAGTACCATGTTTATGAAGCTAAAGATATGACAGATGAGTATTTTTGGCTTGGAACAGATACACTTGGACGTGACCAGTGGACAAGATTATGGTTAGGTACGAGAGTTTCTTTGATTATTGCTCTTGTAGCTGCAGTAATTGATCTGTTTATTGGTGTCGTTTATGGTGGAGTTTCCGCTTATTACGGTGGAAGAGTAGATAACGTGATGCAACGAATTTTAGAAATACTCATTGGAATACCGAACCTTGTTGTGATTGTACTCATGATCCTGATTTTAAAACCAGGTATAACCTCCATTGTCCTGGCGTTAACCATCACCGGTTGGACCGGAATGGCGAGGATTGTAAGGGGAGAGGTTTTAAAGTTAAAGGAACAGGAATTTATCTTAGCTGCGCGAACGCTGGGTACTCCGGATCGACGGATTATTGGTAAGCATTTAATACCTAATATTAGTGGTATTATCATTATTAACACGATGTTTACAATTCCTAGTGCTATCTTTTTTGAAGCCTTCTTAAGCTTTATTGGGCTTGGACTAGTTCCACCTGAGGCCTCACTTGGTACATTAGTGAATGCAGGCTTTGAAAACATCAGATTATATCCCTATTTATTAGTGTTTCCAGCAGCATTGATTTCAATTATTATGATTGCATTCAATTTAATTGGTGATGGTTTACGAGATGCATTTGATCCGAAAATGCATAAATAATAAGGTAGGTGCTTTTAAATGAGTAAATTATTAGAAGTGAAAGATCTTAGAGTATCATTTAACACCTACAACGGTGAAGTACAAGCTGTTCGGGGTGTGAATTTTGAATTAAATAAAGGTGAGACCTTAGCTATAGTTGGTGAATCGGGATCAGGAAAATCAGTGACATCCAAGTCACTGATGCAACTTCTCCCTGCCCCACAAGGATTTATAAAATCTGGTGAAATACTATTTGAAGGCCAGGATATTACGAAATTATCAAATAGAGCGATGCAAAAGATTCGCGGTAGTGAAATTTCTATGATTTTTCAAGACCCTATGTCTTCATTAAATCCGACCATGAAAGTTGGCAGGCAGATTATGGAGGGATTAATAAAACACCAAGGGCTCAGCAAAACAAACGCGAAGAATAAATCGCTAGAATTGCTCAAATTAGTTGGTATACCAAATCCTGAAGTTAGAATGACTCAGTATCCACACCAATTTTCTGGTGGGATGCGTCAACGTGTTGTTATTGCTATTGCTTTGGCATGTAATCCAAAGGTTCTCATTGCAGATGAACCGACAACAGCGTTAGACGTAACAATCCAAGCGCAAATCTTAGAATTAATGAAAGGTATTCAAGACGAAACCGATAGTGCAATTATGTTTATTACACATGATCTTGGAGTCGTTGCGAACGTTGCGGATAGAGTAGCTGTCATGTATGCAGGGAAAATAGTTGAAGTTGGTACAACGGATGATATTTTTTATAATGCTAAACATCCATATACATGGGGGCTTTTAGGGTCGATGCCAACACTAGACGACGACGAGGAAGAGTTATTTGCAATACCAGGAAGTCCTCCTGATATGCTTAATCCGCCAAAAGGTGATGCGTTTGCACCAAGAAATGAATTTGCACTTGAAATAGATAAAGTGATGGAGCCACCGATGTTTAAAGTATCGGATACACATTATGCTGCGACATGGCTATTACATGAAGATGCACCACATATTGAGCCACCAGAAGCTGTAAAGCGCCGTATGCAAGGTTTTTCCAATACGGGTTCAAAGGATGATAAGAAAAAATGACACAAGAAAAATTATTAGAAGTAAAGAATCTAAAAAAACACTTTCCAGTAGGACGAAAAGAAGTTGTTACAGCAGTGGACGGCGTCTCCTTTGATATCCATAAAGGTGAAACATTTGGTTTAGTAGGAGAGTCTGGTTGTGGAAAATCCACGACTGGTCGAACTATTATCCGGTTATATGATGCAACCAGCGGAGAAGTTAAATTTAATGGGGAAGACGTTCACGGCAAAAAATCCAAAAAAGAATTACTAAAATTTAATCGTAAAATGCAAATGATTTTCCAAGATCCATCTTCATCACTTAATCCTCGTATGAATGTTATGGATATCATTGCAGAAGGATTGGACGTGCATCATCTTGTTAATAATGATAAGGAAAGAAGAGCACGAGTTGAAGAATTACTTGAAATTGTAGGCTTAAACAAAGAGCATGCCACTCGCTTTCCACATGAATTCAGTGGTGGACAAAGACAGAGAATTGGAATTGCACGTGCTTTAGCTGTAGAGCCTGAATTCATTATTGCAGATGAGCCAATTTCCGCTCTTGATGTGTCAATCCAAGCTCAAGTCATTAATTTGTTAAAACAACTTCAGAGAGACCAAGGTCTAACATACCTATTTATTGCTCACGATCTCTCTATGGTTAAATATATTAGTGACCGGATTGGAGTCATGTACTTCGGTAATTTAGTAGAGCTTGCAGATAGTGACGAACTTTATCACAATCCAATTCATCCGTATACACAGTCATTATTGTCGGCGATTCCATTGCCGGATCCACAATATGAACGTGCAAGGAAGAGAATGCATTATGACCCCACTATACATGACACAAGCGGACCGATGGAATTTAGAGAAGTAAAACCTGGTCACTGGGTGCGTTGTACGGAAAAAGAACTTGAACAATACAAAAAGCAGTTAAAAAATTAAATATGAAAAACTGTTCGAAACAATTCAAGAGAAATTAAAACCCCGGTTAGTCGACTAAATTCATAAGTCCCTAACAGGGGTTTTATATTTTTAAAGTTTAAATATAGTTGAAGTATTAACTGATTTAATCTATGACATTGAGTGCGTCTTTCGTCCAGAGAATTCATATCTATACCACGTGACAAACAGAATGGTGCCACTGATAATGAGCAATGCACTTGTGACATAAAAAACTGATGAAAATCCAAACATGCCAGAAAGCATACCTCCGAGTGCCGGTCCGATAATATTACCTAAAAATCGTAAACTTGTGTTATACCCAAGCACCTCGCCCTGCATAGAAAGCGGTGCTTCATGTCTTATATAGGCAACCCTTAATGGTACGATTCCGCCGATGGCAATACCTAGCAAGAAACGAATGCTGACGAGTTGCCAAATGTTTGTGACAAAAGCTGCTGGTAGATAGACGATTCCAGCCATAAATAATAAACCAATTAATATTTTAATATACCCAATTCGGTCACCTAATTTACCTAGTCGCCGGGTCATTAATAAGTTACCTAACCCTGCAGCTGAAAAGGCTATTCCCGAAAAGAATGCAATATTAGCTGTTCCGTGAATTTCACCTACATATAATGAAAGAATGGGTTGGACGCTGAAATGTGCCAACTGGATTAGTGTTGATAGCAACAGTACAATTAATAGTACTGGATGCCTTACAATATGCAAGATAACTTCCTTGCTTGAATACAGTTTATTAGCTTCCTCGGAGGTTGTTTTCAATTTCATTTCTTTAATGCCAAACATGACAATAAATGCTGAAAGAATAACTGTAATGGATGTTAATTGAAAAGTTGCTCCATAGCCAAAGATATCTGCCATAACGCCTCCAAACAAGGGACCCATTAAGTTACCAGTAATGCTTCCTGTTTGCAAAGTACCGAGAACTTTACCTGCAACATTTTCTGGTGTTTGTGTTGCGATGAGTGCCTGTGACATGGGGATGAAACCGGTAAAAACCCCCATCAATAAACGCAAAATAAAAAGCTGCCAAACAGATGTGGCAAACCCCATTAAAAAGATAGAAATACCAAGACCTGTGGCAAAAAAGATTAATAATTTTTTTCTCCCATACTTATCACCGATTCGACCCCAAATGGGAGCAAATAAAAAAGCAGCGACAAAAGTAATCCCAAATGTCCAACCTGCCCAATTTTGTACATATACATCAGAAAAGTTTCCAAACGTCTCGATAAATAAAGAGATAAATGGTAAAATCATCGTCATACTACTTGCAATAAAAAAGTTTGCAAACCACATGATGACCAGATTACGCTTAACTCCTATTTCATCATAACTAATAAAAATACGCCTTCTTTCTTATTGTGAAATTATTTCGATAAGCTAAATATATCGTACTTTTAAAGCAAGTTAAAGCTTTGTGCTCAAGGAAAACGCTTCCTTTTAAAAAAGATTAAAATGGTATAATAGATGTTCATATGCGTGAAAAAAAGGTATACTATAATAAATGAAATAAGTCTGCTGGTACAAGCATAAGCTATTGAATAAGAAGTCTATTTAAAAGGAGTAATCTATATGAAACGATTAATAAAACAAATACTGATGTTGACGGTGATTCTCGGCTTGGTCCTAGGAATAAGTCAGCCTGCATTTGCCGTTCAAGAAGATTCAGCGGTAAGTGAAACAATTGTTGTCTACGGTGATGCACTAACAGCTGATCAAAAAGAGCAAACACGCCGATTGTTAGAAGTGTCAGATCCAGATGATGTCAAGGAATACACGGTCACAGGAGAAGATATAGCTAATTATATTAATGGTGACCCAAATTCCAACATGTATTCATCGGCAAAAATTACAAGGCAAAAAGAAGGTGAAGGGCTGACAATTAATATTGTTACCCCTGACAATATCACTGAAGTGACCAGTGAAATGTATGCAAACGCCCTATTGACTGCTGGAGTGGAAGATGCAACTGTAGACGTCGCTTCTCCCGTTAAAGTAACGGGATCATCTGCACTATCCGGAATTTATAAAGCGTATGATGAAGAAGGCGTTGAACTTGATAAAGAACGGATGGAACTTGCAAATGAGGAACTCGATGTTGCTACAGAACTATCAGATAAAGAAGGTATGGATGAGAATAAAGTCAGTGAATTATTAACTGAGATAAAAAAAGAAATTGCCGAGCAAGATCCAGCCACGAAAGAAGATGTGGAGCGCATTGTAAAAGAACAATTGGACAAATTAGAAGTATCATTAAGTGAGGAAGACAGACAATTACTCATCAACCTATTTGAAAAAATGAAAGACTTAAATATTGATTTTGATAAGGTGAAAGATCAGTTGAATGACATTGCCTCTAAAGTTCAAGAAAAATTTGGTGATATATTAGAAGATGAAAGTTTCTGGGAAAAGGTTGAAGACTTTTTCCAACGATTGATTAGTTTCTTTAAAAATTTATTTAATTAAACAATTTATAATGCGTAACTCTTAAACAGATATAAATAGCAAAGATGCCTTTTATATCTGTTTTTTTATAGTTAAGGAACTATAACATTAAAACTCCTGTGGATAACTTTATACTGAAATTGGCCTTGTCTAGCTTCAGCGCCCAGCAACAAGCAGGCAAGTTTTGGCATTAAAAACTTGCGAGACTTCCTTCACCTCATGATACGATAAGTCAACATCGGCTCAAAACAATACAGAAGGCCGACTAAGTTCAGCCTTTGCGGCTAACGTCAGCATACCCCTTTTGCAGGGGCATGTTTCCTTCATCTCCTATGTAATGAATGGTCAATTAAAACCGATGCTCCTGGGCATCAACATTGACCCACCTCGCTTGGCGAGGCGCAGTCCGTACGTTGCTAAACGGGCGCCCCGCGCTTTTGTTCTACATAATTAAGGACTATTACAATTATTCAAGTCATATGTATTCGATAAATCAAGTCAAATATGCAAATTATTAAAAAATTTAATAAAAATTCAAAAAAGCCCTTGTTAAATTTCAGAAAATAATATATAATTTAAAAAACCGCATAAATATTACATTTCGATTACATAGGTATAAAAAGTATGTAAAAGGGGTATATTATAAAGTTACATAATATTAGTTTTTTGAATATTTTATTTTTGAAGGCTTTTTTGAAAAAGTGGTGGTTAATAGGTATACCAACTAGACTGCCACTTTCTTAATAAAGACTTATCAGTATAAAAGGCCCAATGCAGAATGCAGATAAAAATCAGACAAAGTCGTAAGGGGGATTAATTTGTCTAACGAATTGCTTCAAATTAAAAATTTAAAAACGTCATTTAGGATTGGGGATGACTATTACGCGGCAGTTGATGATGTCCATCTAACATTAAACAAAAATGAGACGTTAGCTATAGTCGGTGAATCGGGCTGTGGAAAAAGTGCTTTAGCTTTTTCTGTTATGGGACTTCACAACCGCGCAAAAATTGAAGGTAATATTTTGTTCAAAGATCAAGATATAGTCAACATATCATCTAACAATTTGAATAAGTTACGTGGCAAAGATATGGCGATGATTTTCCAAGATCCTCTAACAGCTTTAAATCCTTTGATGATGATTGGAGACCAAATAGGAGAAACAATTTTCCTACACGACAACCTTACAAAAGATCAGCGAAAAGCAAAGGTTATTGATCTGTTAAATAAGGTTGGGATACCACGTGCAGAACACACATATACTCAATACCCACATGAACTGTCTGGTGGTATGCGCCAACGTGTCATCATTGCAATGGCGATTGCGAATGATCCAGAATTATTAATTGCTGATGAACCTACAACAGCACTTGATGCAACGATTCAATCTCAAATTCTCGGTCTAATAAATGAATTAAAACAAGACATGCATGCTGGGATAATCTTAATTACCCATGATTTAGGCGTAGTAGCTGAGATGGCTGACCGTGTAGCTGTGATGTATGCTGGAGAGATTGTGGAAATTACCGATGTATTGACTTTATTTGAAGATCCTTTGCACCCTTACACAAAATCACTTTTAAATTCTATGCCGACTTCAGTTCAAGCAAAAGAAAAACTACATGTTATTCAAGGTATAGTTCCTTCCTTACAGCATCTGCCAAGAACAGGCTGCCGTTTTAGTGCAAGGATACCATGGGTACCTGAATCTGAACATGAGGAACACCCACAGCTTCATGAGGTAAGACCGGGACATTTCGTAAGATGTACGTGTTATAAGAGCTTTGAATTTCCGGAAGCTCATAAGGAGGAACAGCGTCATGGCATTTCTTGAAATTAAAGACCTAAAAGTTCATTTTCCAATTAAAGGTGGTATTTTCGGGAGGACTGTGGACCATATCAAAGCAGTGGATGGCGTTTCCCTCGCAGTGGAAAAAGGAATGACTTATGGACTTGTTGGAGAATCAGGATCTGGAAAAACGACAACTGGACGTGCGGTTCTTGGGTTGAATAAAGTGACGGATGGAAAAATCATATACAATGGGCGGGATATCACTTCATTACGAGGTTCCAAATTAGACTACAGGAAAGATATTCAAATGATTTTTCAGGATCCATATTCATCTCTTAATCCTAAAAAGCGCGTTCTCGATATCGTTTCGGAACCTCTTAAAAATTATGAAAAACTCTCAAGACAGGAAATAAAAAAGCGTGTTCAGGAGTTACTTGAACTCGTCGGATTAAGTCCTGAGAGTATTGTAAAATATCCACATCAATTTTCAGGTGGACAAAGGCAACGTATTGGAGTGGCCAGAGCCATTGCCTTGAAGCCAAAAATAATTATAGCTGATGAGCCTGTTTCAGCCCTAGATGTTTCGGTTCAAGCACAAGTCTTAAACTTTATGCAAGATATTCAATCTGAGCTTGATCTAACTTATATTTTTATTAGCCATGATTTAGGAGTTATTAAACATATGTGTGATCATATTGGCATTATGTATCGCGGTAGATATGTGGAAGAAGGGACAACCGAAGCAATTTTTAATGATCCCCAACATATTTATACAAAACGTCTTGTTGCTGCTATTCCTGATATTAACCCGCGTAACCGTGAAAAACAGCTTCACTTTCGTCAAGAAGTCGAAACCGAATACGAGCAGTCGTATAACGATTACTTTGATGAGGATGGCTTAGCTTTTCAATTACAGACTATTTCAGATAAACATTCAGTAGCTTTGCCGGAAAGGAGTTGACGATATGTGGAAATTTACAGTACGACGTATGTTAATCATGATACCGCAACTTATTCTGTTAAGCCTTTTGATTTTTATAATGGCCCAGATGATGCCAGGAGATGCTTTAACAGGATTAATTGATCCAAGTGTTGATCCAGAAACCATTGAACAACAGCGGGAGAAACTGGGCCTTAATGAACCATGGCATGTTCAATATGCTGATTGGGTGTCTGGTGCAGTGCAAGGAGATTTTGGTCAATCGTTTCGTTTTAAAATGCCGGTAACGGATTTAATGATGGAACGAATGATTAATACATTTTGGCTTTCGTTAGTAACATTAATTATAACGTATATTATTTCCATTCCATTAGGAATTACAAGTGGTCGTTATAACGATACATGGGCAGATCAGGCAATTACAAGTTATACGTACATAGGTTTTGCAACACCTCTATTTATTTTTGCTTTAGTAATGCTTTGGATATTTGGATTTTATTTCGGATGGTTCCCTACTGGTGGAAGTGTAAAACCGGGTCTAGAGCCGGGAACATTTGAATATATTCTTAGCAGGTTTAATCATTTGCTATTACCAGCCATATCCATGTCATTGATTGCTACTGTAAGTACTGTCCAATACCTTAGAAATGACATTATTGATACGAAACAAAAGGATTTTATTATTACTGCTAGATCGAAAGGAGCACCGGAATCAAGAGTCTATAATCGACATATATTAAGAAATTCATTGCTTCCGATTGCTGCATTTTTTGGCTATGAACTAACAGGTCTTATTGGTGGAACGGTATTTGTGGAAACTATTTTCAGTTATCCGGGAATGGGGCAACTGTTTATAGAATCAATTACATTACGTGATTACAGTGTCGTTACAGCTACAACATTATTGTTCGGTGTAGCGGCAGTACTAGGAACGCTAATTTCTGATATTATCTTAAGTATTGTTGATCCACGTATTCGTATTAAATAAGAACTTGATAGACTCTGAGGTGATTTAGATGGAAGTAAATAATATGGAAATGGAAGCTAAAACGCAAGAATCAAGTCAAAGTCCATCTGGTTTAATTATTCTTTGGCGTGAGATTGTTCGAGATAAGCTAGCGCTTGTATCTCTTATTTTTCTTGTACTTATTACGACTTTTGTTTATGGGATAGCTTTATTCCTTGATCAAAGTGAAATTATTAAAGTTGATTTATTCGCCATACATGAACCACCTTCAAAAGAATTTTGGTTAGGAACGGATTATGGTGGAAGGGATGTTTTTGGACAATTAATTATTGGAACAAGGAACTCTTTATCAATTGGTATACTCGTAACCTTGATGACGGGCGTTATAGCAATCGTATTCGGTTTAGTGGCCGGTTATTTTGGTGGAGCGGTTGATAATATATTAATGCGTATTTTAGATTTCTTTATGGTTTTGCCATTTTTGATGATTGTTATTGTATTTGTTTCTATTGTCCCGAAATACAGTATATTATCGTTTTCGTTAATTATGACAGCATTTTTATGGATGGGAAAGGCACGGTTGTTTCGGGCCAAAGCATTGCAAGAATCTGAACTGGATTATGTTCAAGCAGCTAGAACATTAGGAACTCCAAGTATTAAGATTATGTTTACACATGTTTTTCCAAATATATATTCCATTATTATTGTGGCGATGACATTAGCTCTGGCGAATAATATCGGTCTGGAATCAGGCTTGTCATTTTTAGGCTTTGGATTTCCAGAAAGCACTCCGAGTCTCGGAACATTGATGAGTTATGCAAGAAATCCACAAACCTTAGAATATAGATGGTGGATTTGGTTACCTGCAGCTATTCTTATCCTCTTAATCATGTTAAGTATTCGTAATGTTGGCGAGGCACTAAAACGTGCAACTGATGCTAGGCAGCGAAGAGGATAATGAGAATTAGAGTACTTAAAGGAGGTGAAGTTACATAGAATGTTTAAAAAATCTAACCCTAACTATTCCTTTAGTTTTCGGAATAATAGTAATTGAATGTTATAGTCGTTAGGTTAGTAATAAAATTAATACCTACATTAGCTAAGATAGCTATTGTTGAGTATAAAGATCAGTCACATACAACTTGTGAACTGAAAGAGAGGCAAAATAAAAGGGAGGGTACAAATAATGAGTAAGACAAGTTTAAGCAAGTTGTTTTTCGCATTAATGCTTGTTTTAATGCTGGCACTTGTCGCATGTAGCGATGAGACAGACGGGGATGGCGAAGCATCAGCAGGTTCTGATGATAATGGTTCAGAGCAAGATGATGACGGTGAAGACTCTGAGGAAGAGGATGATGGTCTCTATTCCATTGATGACTTCGATAATTTCAAAACGAATGAAGGCGAAGCAATCGATGGGGGAACACTTCAATATGGACTCGTTACAGATACTCCATTTGAAGGGACGCTGAACTGGAACTTTTACTCAGGTACGTATGATGCTGAAATTTTGAACTGGTTTGATGAAGGTATGCTGACATGGGATGAAAACTATGTTTATACTAATGATGGAGCCGCAACATATGAACAGGATGAAGATAATGAAAATGTATTTACCTTCACGATCAATGATAAAGTTAACTGGCATGACGGCGAACCAGTTACAGCTGAGGATTGGCTGTTTGCTCATGAAGTGATTAGTCACCCTGATTATGATGGAATTCGTTATGGTTCAGACTTTACTAACATTGAAGGTGTAGAAGAATATAGAGAACAATTTAAGGATAATGAAGGTTTAAGTATTGAAGATGCTGAACCGATTGAAGGAATTGAAGTTGTTGATGATAAGACAATGAAAGTAACGTATAAAGAGGTAACACCTTCTTTAGTGACAGGTAGTATTTGGACATATCCACTTGCTAAACATATCTTCGGTGATATGGAAGTTGCTGATATGTCATCTTCTCCAGAAGTAAGAGAAAATCCAATTGGCTTTGGTCCATTTAAAGTAGACTCGATTACTCCTGGTGAAGCGGTAACACTTACAAAGAACGAAGATTACTGGCGCGGTGAGCCAAATTTAGATGGTGTAACAATTAAAGTGATTGATCCATCTGTTGTAGTGAATGAGCTAGAATCAGGTGGAGTGGATATGGTAGATTCATACCCTACAGATCAATATCCAGATAATGCAGATATGTCTAACGTTGAATTCCTAGGTTTGACAGATCGTGCGTTTACGTATATTGGATTTAAACTTGGCGAATGGGATGAAGATGCTGGAGAAAACGTTCCTGATCCAGATGCTAAAATGGCAGATAAAAACTTACGTCAAGCCATGTGGCATGCTGTAGATAACGATGCAGTTGGAGATCGTTTCTATCACGGTTTACGTTGGAATGGGACCACATTAATTCCACCGTCTCACCCAGAATTCCATGATGACTCAAATCCTGGACGTGAATATGATCCTGATAAAGCAAATGAGCTTCTTGATGAAGCTGGATATGAGATGGGTGACGATGGATTTAGAACAGACCCAGATGGAAATGAATTAGTTATTAATTTCGCAAGTATGTCTGGTGGAGACACAGCTGAACCAATCGCTAAGTATTATATGCAAGCTTGGGAAGAAGTTGGTCTTAACGTTGAACTTCTAGATGGTCGTTTGCAAGAATTCAATACATTCTACGATCGCGTAGAGGAAGATGATCCAGATATTGATATCTATCAAGGTGCTTGGGGTGTAGGTATCGACGTTGACCCTCGTAGTCTGTGGGGGCGTCATTCAACTTCAAACTACACTCGTTGGGCAGATGAAGAAAATGATCGTTTGCTTGAGGAAGGTGTAAGTGACGAAGCATTTGATGTTGAATATCGTCAAGAGGTATATAATGAGTGGCAAGAATATATGGTGGAAGAAGTTCCAGTATTCCCAACTGTATACCGTGCAGCTTTATCCCCTGTAAACAACAGAGTTCTGAACTATGCAATTGGTGATGGAACTGAAATGTATAAATACGAAATTGCTGTAACTCAAGAAGAACCTATGGTAGATGAGTAAGTTTACTTTCTTGAATAAGAAGCCCATCCTTTTATGGATAGGCTTCTTTTTTTGATTTTGATATAATAGATTTCATTCAATTACGACTTGTAGATTATCTAGATTAAAAAATGCAGGGCGTCGAAGTGAGGAACAGACGTATTAATCGTAATCTTAATCTTTATTTTTATATTAAATAGAAATACATACTCTTATTTTAATAACAATATAAATATTCCGTAATTAAGTCCAAAATAATTAAATAATTACAAAGGGGCTATTTCCTGTAACAAAACTAGGTCTAAAGGCCCTTAATATGTCGAAAATAATCCTTTTGTCACAAATCTATTATATATGTAATATTTTTTAGTAGTCTTGGTAATCCTTGTAATAGACTCTTAAAAGAGTTGTAACTGCATTGCCCTTATTCCTGTGGTACGATAGGCAATGTTAGAAATCAAGGAGGGACAAGCTATGAAAAAACTAGTAGCGTCTTTAGCTACGAGTGTCGTCATTGCTGGCGCAAGTTTTATTAACGTATCAGCAGAAACATATGAGGTTGAGGATGGAGACAGCCTCTGGGACATAGCCAAAGAATTTAATACGACTATTCAAGATTTAGTAGATATAAATAATTTAGATACAACAACACTTCAACCTAAACAAGAATTGGTTGTTAATGATTATTATGAGGTTGAGAAAGGTGATACATTAAGTGCTATCGGAAAAGAGTTTAATGTATCCATATCACAAATCAAGGAATGGAATAACCTTGACTCAGACTTAATCATTGTTGGGCAAGAACTTGAAATTAAAGGTGCAAAAGTTTCAAATGAAACTAGTGATGAGGCTAAGCAAGCCACAGAAACAAATGATGAACAAGCTGAGAGCAACAAGTCAGAAGAGACAACAGCTCAAAATAATAATGACTCTAAAAAAGAAGCAAAGTCAGCTGAATCTAAACCAGATCAAGCACCAGAAGGAAAAACAATTAGTGTATCAGCTACAGCTTATACAGCAAAATGTGATGGCTGCTCGGGTGTAACATCCACAGGTGTTGACTTGAACGCTAATCCAAATGCTAAAGTAATAGCTGTCGATCCATCAGTTATTCCATTAGGTTCAGAAGTTTATGTTGAAGGCTATGGTTACGCAACAGCTGCTGATGTTGGCGGTGCCATCAAAGGGAATAAGATTGACGTACACGTTCCAACAAAAGGTGAAGCTACAAGCTGGGGCGTTCGTACAGTGAACGTCACCATTGTTGAATAGTCTGTTAGCAAAATGAAAAAGGAAAGCATCCTTAGAGGATGTTTTCCTTTTTTTTATTAGTTTGAAACATGTAATTATATTTAAATTTGAATTGGAGCCATTTGTAACGATACTTCATAGTTTTCATCAATCACTTTATCTGTCTTTTTGGTAAATTGATTATAACCTACGAAGGAAAAACTTAAAATAAAGAGAACAAATAAGACGATAAGTAATTTTTTCACGTAGTTTCCCCCTCATAATATCTTTCATAAAATATTATATTTAATTTATTAGCTAAAATCCATCCTTTTTTTCATAAAGTTAATGGAAAATATACCAACCAAAAGCTCAAGCGCCCGTTAATCCTCAGGCATAGCTTAAACAGAAAAACGTAGTGGTGTATTTTACACGTAGAATTGATTAATGAATAATATTCACCACTTAAACCAAAATATAGAAAATAACTATAGTATTAATATGTAGGAACAGCGGGTTACTATGTGTTTTTACGGTAAACAATTTATAATAAGTATGGTAGACTATAAGTAAATTAAGCGTTAAAAGCTAGTGATTGTCCTTCTCGTAAGGACAAATGTGTTCTTAACGCTAAATACACCTTCAAGGAGGAATTGGTAAGATGACAAGTAAGATTTTAGATAAATTTCTAACTGAAAATATTGCAGATTTAAAAGAAAAAGGATTATATAACGAGATAGACACAGTTGAAGGTGCCAATGGCCCTAAAATAGAAATCGAAGGTAAGGAATTGATTAACCTTTCATCAAATAACTATTTAGGATTAGCTACAGATGAGCGCCTTAAAGAAGTTGCTAAAGAAGCTGTTGAATCTCATGGAGTAGGAGCAGGTGCGGTTCGTACAATAAATGGTACGCTTGATTTACACGTTGAACTTGAAAAACGTATAGCAGAATTTAAAGGAACGGAAGCGGCAATTTCATTCCAATCTGGGTTTAATTGTAATATGGCAGCCATCTCCGCTGTGATGGATCGTGATGACGCTATATTATCAGATGCGTTAAACCATGCTTCAATTATTGATGGTTGTCGTTTATCCCGCGCAAAAATTATACCATTTGAGCATTCTAATATGGATGACTTGCGTGCGAAAGCGAAAGAAGCTGTAGAATCTGGTAAGTACAATAAAGTCATGGTCATTACAGACGGTGTATTTTCCATGGATGGGGACATTGCTAAGCTTCCAGAAATTGTCGAGATTGCTGAAGAATTTGATTTAATCACTTACGTTGATGATGCACACGGTTCCGGTGTACTTGGAAAAGGTGCGGGAACAGTCAAACATTTCGGATTACAAGATAAAATTGATTTTCAAATGGGAACACTTTCTAAAGCAATCGGTGTAATCGGTGGATATGTCGCAGGAAAGTCTAAATTAATTGATTGGCTCAAAGTTCGTTCACGTCCATTTTTATTCTCAACAGCAGTAACTCCGGCAGATGCCGTTGCAAGTACCAAAGCAATTGAACGGTTGATGGAAAGTAGTGATCTAGTCGATAAGCTCTGGGAAAACGGAGATTATTTAAAGAAAGGCCTTAAGGAACTTGGTTTTGATATTGGTGAAAGTGAAACACCGATTACACCATGTATTATAGGTGACGAAAATGCTTCACAAAAATTTAGTAAGCGTCTCTTTGAAGAAGGAGTCTATGCTAAAGCTATCGTATTCCCTACTGTCCCACGTGGAACAGGAAGAGTCCGTAACATGCCGACAGCAGCACATACTAAAGAAATGTTAGATGAGGCTCTTGCCATCTACGAAAAAATCGGTAAAGAAATGAACATTATCTAATAGACACTTTTTAAGCGAGGGATGACCATGAAGAAAATTCTTGTTACCGGTGCTTTCGGGCAAATTGGCTCTGAGCTTGTGACAAAACTAAGCGGTTTATATGGCAGTTCAAACGTTATTGCAACAGATATTAAAGAGAAAAACCAGCTAGATGGTCCATTTGAAATTATCGATGTCACCGACAAGCAACGTTTACATGATGTCGCTAAAAAATATGAAGTTGATACGATTATGCATTTAGCTGCCCTGCTCTCAGCCACTGCAGAAAAAGATCCTATGAAAGCATGGAATATTAATATGGGTGGACTCGTGAACGCTCTCGAAGTCGCTCGAGAACTTGATTTGCAGTTTTTTACACCAAGTTCAATTGGCTCTTTTGGACCATCTACCCCTAAAGACAATACACCACAAGATACGTTACAGCGCCCAACAACGATGTATGGTGTGAATAAAGTAGCAGGAGAACTTTTATGCGATTATTACCATGAAAGATTTGGTCTCGATACACGTGGAGTACGTTTCCCTGGTTTGATTTCATATGAAACACTTCCAGGTGGTGGAACGACGGACTATGCAGTAGAAATTTATTATGAAGCGGTGAAGAATAAAGCTTATACATCTTTTATAGGCGAAGGAACGAAGATGGACATGATGTATATGCCTGATGCACTAAATGCTATCGTCGATTTAATGGAAGCAGAACCTAGCGAGCTCGAACATCGCAATGCTTTCAATATTACCGCATTCTCCGCAGCGCCAGAAGATTTCGCTGCATCCATTCAAAAGTTTATTCCGGAATTTGAGTTGTCCTATGATGTAGATCCCAATCGGCAAGCCATTGCTGAAAGTTGGCCAAATCAGATTGATCCAACTGTCGCGGAAAATGAATGGGGCTTTAAAACGAATTACGATTTAGACAAAATGACGAAAGATATGTTGGAAAAAGTGAAGGATAAGTAATTGTAAAGGAAGACCCTAAAAAGCTGGTACAAAGTAGTTATGCTACTTTGTATCAGCTTTTTTTAGTTATTATTTTTAATGAACGATAAAATGGGTTTATATCTCGATTGAAGTTTCGTGAAAATGTTTAAAAATGACCGAGAGGAGTGACCATCAAGAATATAATTCCATTAATCTATGTAACCTCTTCATACTATAAACAGCATCCATAAAAAAAGACTCAGGCGGAATACCTGAGTCTTGGTCGTTAATTAAGCGTACATAGCACTTACCTTTTCTTGTAATTCATGATCTCGTACATACTCATCATAACTAATTTCTTTATCGATTAATCCCTGAGGTGTAATCTCAATTAAACGATTAGCGATACTGTTAATAAATTGATGATCATGAGATGTAAACAGCATTGAACCTTTGAACTTAATTAATCCGTTATTTAATGCGGTAATCGATTCTAAGTCGAGGTGGTTGGTCGGTTCATCTAGCAAAAGTACATTGGCATGACTTAACATCATTTTTGAAAGCATGCAACGTACTTTTTCTCCACCTGATAGAACATTGGCTTTTTTCAGTGCTTCTTCCCCTGAGAAAAGCATGCGGCCTAAAAATCCACGTAAAAATGTTTCTGTTTCATCTTCTGGTGAATATTGTCTTAACCAGTCAACAAGTGGTAAATCGACACCTTCGAAAAACTCAGAGTTATCTTTAGGGAAATACGATTGAGATGTCGTGACACCCCACTTATATGTGCCGGCATCTGGCTCCATTTCACCCATTAAAATTTGCATCAAGGTTGTTTTTGCAATGTCATCGGGTCCGATTAGAGCAATTTTGTCATCTTTATTCATGATGAAACTAACATTATCAAGAACTTTTTTTCCATTAATTGTTTTAGTAAGCCCATCTACGCGTAGCAGGTCATTTCCAATTTCACGTTCAGCTTCAAAGGCAATATACGGATACTTTCTAGAGGATGGTTTAATATCATCTAAAGTAATGCTATCAAGTAACTTTTTTCGCGACGTAGCTTGTCGGGACTTGGAAGCATTCGCGCTAAATCGAGCGATAAAGGCTTGCAAATCCTTAATTTTTTCTTCTTTTTTCTTATTCTCTTCTTGAGCCATTTTTTTAGCCAATTGACTTGATTCATACCAAAAATCATAGTTTCCAATATAGATTTCAATTTTTCCGTAGTCCACATCAGCAATATGGGTACAAACTTTATTTAAAAAGTGCCGATCGTGTGAGACAACAATGACAGTATTTTCAAAGTTGATTAAGAACTCCTCTAGCCACTGAATCGCTTGGATATCAAGACCGTTTGTCGGCTCATCTAGTAATAAGATATCAGGATTTCCAAACAAGGCCTGAGCAAGTAGAACCTTAACTTTTTCGTCACCAGAAAGTTCAGCCATTTGCTTAGTGTGAAGGGATTCGTCAATACCGAGCCCCTTTAATAAAACGGCAGCATCAGATTCTGCTTCCCAACCATTCATCTCTGCAAATTCACCTTCGAGTTCTGCAGCTCTCATACCATCTTCCTCAGAAAAGTCTTCCTCCATATATATAGCGTCTTTCTCTTGTTTTACTGCATATAATTTTTCGTGTCCCATCAACACAGTGTCAAGTACTTGCTTGTCTTCGTAAGCAAAGTGATCCTGCTTTAGAACGGCAAGACGCTCACCTGGACTCATTGACACCCCACCAGATTGAGGTTCAATTTCTCCTGATAGTATTTTTAAAAAAGTAGATTTACCGGCTCCGTTTGCACCGATAACCCCATAGCAATGCCCAGGGGTGAATTTTAAATTTACGTCCTCAAAAAGCTTTTTATCTCCAAATCTTAAACTAACATTAGATACTGTTATCATATATGTTCCTCCAAAAATAAAGCTTCATTTAGAAAAAACGCAACTATATTTATTATCTTCTAAATGTGTTCATACTCTTTGATTATACTAAATAAAAGCAATTAAAGTAAGCTTAAGTGATATAACTTAAGACGTCAATCTTTATTTCCCTAAACTAGTGACAATATCGTATTTTAATGGTCATTTTATATAAAAGTGTTTGTGATTTAATAGAAAGAGTTTTAAACTTGGGATAGGGGATATTAGGAGGGGTAAAAATGTCACGTGGGAATAATAACCGCTTGCTTAAATTAAAAGAAATACTATTTAATGAGACAGATGATGCTCATTCTTTAGACATAGATCAATTAATACATAAGCTCGAATCTTTTTCCGAAGATAAATATGACAAACGAACGATCAAAAGTGATATGGAGTCTCTTGATGAAGCGGATTTTGAGATTCAAACAACTACTGGTAAGTATGGAAAAATACTCTACAGTCATCAAGCTCGCTTATTCGAAACGTATCAATTAAGGCTGATTGTTGATGCTATTTTATCAGCACGCTTTATTACCACCAATGAAAAACAAAACTTAATTGCAAAAGTGAAGCAGCTTACGAGCAAACATATTGCCAAAACATTCCCTGGACCTGTGATGTTCAGTCAATCGTCTAATGATGACTATGAGCTAGTGAAGTACAATATCGATCAAGTTCATAGAGCGACATCAGAAAAAAAGGTGCTCACTTATCGTTATGGACGCTATAATGTTGATAAACGTTTTGTTTATGGGAGAGATGGCGATTTATATTATGTCGAGCCTTACGCATTGATTTGGCAAAATGATAATTATTATCTAATTGGTAGGTTTCAAGAAAACGATGAAATGAGGCATTATCGCCTTGATCGAATCAGAGACATATCTATTAGTGAAGAATCGTTCGTGAAAAAAGAATTTCACCTGCAGGAATATGTCAATCAGAGTTTTATGATGTTTGCAGGTGAACAAATTCGGATTAAAGTTCGTTTTAATAATGAATTGATCAACGTTGTACTCGATCGCTTTGGTCTTGAAGCAGATATACGAAAAGATGGCGATAATCATTTTATTTTATCTTCAAAAGCAAAGCTGTCTGATGGACTTGTAAACTGGATTTTAACTTGGGGCGAGCAGGCTAAAGTCTTATCTCCAGACCACCTCGTTAATCGGGTGAAAAGGGAAATAGAGAATATGGTTGCGTTGTATAAGGATAAATAGGAAGTTGGGAACAAAAACAAAATAACCTATTTTAAATATGAACAATTGCTACATTAGCGTAGGAAAAATGTGTAGACTCCTGCGGGAGCGAAGGCCTCGATGAGACCCCGCAGAGGATAGCTCGAGGAGGCTCATTAGCCGCCTGCGAAAAGCGAAGTATATTTTCCGGAGCGGATGTAATAACAACACTTAGTTCAGATAATCCCATGATAAAACACTTAAATCCAAGACTTCGTTTATTTCAAACTCTATCATTCTTCCACTTCTAATGGCTCCGCTGGGTCTATTCCTAAGGATTCATATGGTACTTTAATTTTTAACGCTAAATTGTTCACTTCTAAATCAATATGCTCAATGGCCACTTCAAAATTACTGCGAATATCCATCTCTGTCACAGCGACGTAAACTTCCTCTTCACTTGGATTCACAATCACCCAATCGGGCATGGGTAAATATTTATCAATATACTCCATGATCTTTTTATTCGGTAGCTCTAAAAGTCCGAGCGAGATTGATTTTTGTTTAAGTACCACATCGCCATTGTCTTGAACAATCGGCTCTAAATGAACTGAAAGAGGCACAGTGCTCGAAAAAACAGGAAGTTCGCCAATTAAGTGAACATCGTCTTCAAGTGAAACACGGTATTGGTGATCCGTGTTTTTTAGCCATTCGCTTAAATAAGCATTCATTAACTCATTGAGGTTTTCCTTTGTTGTTCGAATGACAAATTCGGAACTTCTCTGCTCAGTGGTTTCAGTTTGTTTTGGTAGGTCTTTTTCAGGAACTGGCCAAAAGATAAGAGCAAACAGCACAATAACTACTGCAACATTAACAGTGAGCAAGATGTAAAATAAACGTTTCCAACTCATTTTCTTGTTTTGTTCAGTCATATGCTCACCTATCCTCTACAGTTATATAATTCAATACCCGTTTTGCCATTCGTTCATACCCACGATCATTTGGATGAAAGTGGTCATCTGCAAATAATTCAATATCTTCATCAACAAATAAATCTTTTGTCGGGATATAGGTTGCCTGGTTATAGTCTTCGGTGACTTTTTTGCCCACAGCATTCCAGTCATCGACAATAAGGCCTAATTCATCAATATCCGGAAAGAACTTTGCAAATGGGTTATAAAAGCCAATGAGATAAACATCTGCTTCGTCATTAAGCGATTCGATTCTGTCGAAAACATCACGCAGCCGTTCTTCATAATCTACTCGTTCTTCAGCAAATTTACTGTAAGTGAGATGGGTGAAGTTTTCCTTAACCACTTGCATAATATCATTTGCTCCGATTGTAATGAGAACCATATCAGCATCACTAATGGACGTCGCCACCTTTGGATCATCTAGGCGGATTAAGAGTTGATCTGTCCGGTCGCCACGCTTACCAAAGTTTTGAATATGGGCGTGTTGTTCATCTTCATTAATCGTTCGGTCAATAATCCCGACATAACCACCAGCATTTTCACTGTCACCAACCCCTTGAGTTAAAGAGTCACCAACAGCGACGATTGATAAGTTTTTATTTGAAAAAAAGTTTACTGTACCTTGAACAACTTCAGTTAAGATATTTTTAACTTTACTTGTAGATTCATCCTCTTGATCAGCATTATCCGTTTCGTCATCAGTTGAATCATTTTCTGCTTCATTTTCATCTTTATCATCATGCACATTTGTTTTGTCATCATTATCTTCACTTTGTTCTATTTTATGTTGACTAACAGGCTCTGTATGATTTGTTGAAAAAATAAAAAAGAAAAGTCCTGTGGCAACGATTAGAATAAAACTTAGGCTGATAAGCAACCTTCTTTTCATGATAACCACACCTATACAAATATATTCTGCAAATTTCAAAGAAGTTAATAAGGAAAAAAAGTGGTGTAGAAATATATAGTTCCTACCTATTATTCCTACCCATTATTATACACTTTTAAAAGATGAATTAGAGTATAAGTATAACTTAACAATGAATTCGATGTCTAGAAAAGATTTTTGAGTATAAAAAAAGAGAATGGGACATAAGTATTTTAGTTAATGTAAAAGCGAACGTATTAAAGTGTATTTCTTTTAATATACACTTTTAAAATCAGCGTAGGAAAAATACGTAGACTCCTTGAAAAAACCGCGATGAATCGCTGTCGAAGTATTCCTTGTCCAGCAGGATGAAAAGCTTAGATGAGACCCCGCAGAGCGTCATGAATGATGGAAGGCTAAATTCGCGACGTCCTGTGGGGGCGCCTTCATGACCAACATCCTGTTGGCTCGAGGCTCATCAGCAAAGAAGAATGAACTGCAATTCTTCTCCCCTGCGGAAAGCGAAGTATTTTTCCGAAGCGAATAACGCTCGCTTAAAATTGTTCGTCTTTTAATTACTAATACTTAGTTTTGTCCCAGTCTCTAGTCTAAGACTTTTTCAACTTGTTTCGTAAGTTGTGTTTGTTGCGAGGTTAAAATCGTGCTTAAATCTTCAATCATGGCGCTTGCTGTTGGAAATGCACCAGCTCCCGGTCCTAATAAAGTAAGCTCTCCAACAATGCTTCCTTCAATAGTTATTGCGTTATCGACGCCTTCTATAGCAAACAACGGGTGACGTTCATCAATTATCATTGGTTCAACACGGGCCTCAATCTGTCCGTTTACTAACTCAAGTGTTCCTATAGATTTGATACGCCGATGTTGTTTTTGCAACTCACTTATCTGCTCTTTCGTAATCTGTTGAATACCTTGTCGTTTCACAAAATGCCAGTGGGGTTGTTTGCCGTATATATGATCACTTAAAATCATAAGTTTATAGAAAGCATCGATAGCTTCAATATCGTTTGTCGGATCAGCCTCTGCATAGCCCAGAGCTTGAGCTTCGGCCAGTACACTTGTAAAAGTTAATTTTTTTTCTCTCATCTCACTTAAAATATAATTGGAAGTACCATTTAAAATAGCGGTTACTTTATTTATTTGATTGACTTGTAAAAGCTGTTCTATCGTTTGTATGATTGGTATTCCGCCGCCAGTTGTTGCTTCAAAGCCAATTTTAACATTATTTTCTTTGGCAATTGTCTTTAATTCCTTTCCGTGGTGGGCAAACATTTCTTTATTAGCTGTAATCACATGTTTCCCAGATTGGAGTGCTGCTTTCGCGTAGGAGAATGCAGGTTCAACTCCAACAATGGCTTCAAAGACGACATTAATGTCAGGGTGGGATAACACTTCTTGAAAATTGGTTGTTAACTGCCTTTTTCTCTTCAAATCAGAATGTTTATCTATATTTTTCACAACAATTTTGGTGATATCGACTGGCTTACCGAGCACTTGCATTAAATGTTTTTGATGTGTTTCGATTGTTTTAAAAATTCCCTTGCCGACCGTTCCGAATCCCAAAAGAGCAATATTTAGCTTTTTCAATCAAACACCTCCTATTTATTTAAAAAAGTCTTAATGAGCGGGCCCCACTTATCGAATTCCACCAAAAACCCATCATGTCCAAAATCTGTCTTAATATGACGATAGTCACCATTCGGTAGATACTCGGCACATGTATTCATTTGTTTCGGTTCATAAATTAAATCTTTATCGAAACTTAGCATTAAGATCGGCATAGATAACTTCTCACAAGCTTGTTGCCATGAACCATACTCTCTACCAATGTCATGCTGGTTCATGGCGTCAAGCAGGTAAAGATAACTATTTGCATCAAAGCGTTTTTTTAACTTTTGACCTTGATAGTTTAAGTACGACGTCACATCAAATTCAGTATCCGTTCTGCTTCGATTAAACCGTTGGGAAAATAAATCAGAACTGCGATAGGTTATCATGCCAATCATGCGAGCGACTTCTAGTCCGGTGATATTATCATGCGTTTCATAAAAGCCACCGTTCCAATTTGGATCATTTTTAATGACTGTTTTAGCAATATGGTTAAACGCAATTCCGTAATCGGAAAAAACAGGTGTCGTGGCAAGCATGATTAGTTTTTCTGTCACTTCGGGATAACATAGCCCCCATTCAAAAACTTGCATCCCACCTAACGAACCACCAATAATGGTGTGTAGTTTATCTATGTTTAACTTTTTCAATGCCAGATACTGAGCATTAACCATATCCCGGATTGAAATGTCCGGAAATGAGGCTCGGTAGACAGACTGTGTTTTGGGATTGATGGATAGGGGGCCTGTTGATCCATCACAGCCACCCAATACATTAAAGGTGATGATTTGAAACTTTTGTGTATCGATATAGTTTTTTTCGCTGATGAGACCGCTCCACCAACCTAATTGTTCCTCAGTCCCAACGGTAAGATGGTTTCCAGTTAAGGCGTGACAAGCAAGTATAACTGGTGCATTTCTTGGTCCCACACGCTCATAACGTAACGTGATATCATCAAGTACCTCCCCCGATGTTAACTGGAGCGGTCCTATATGAACATCTTCAACTTCAGAAATCATCTTTTGTTTAAATATCATAAAACCACTCCTTATTAACTATTAATTTTCAACCGGTTCAAGATGAAAAGTACCTTCACGTAGATGAAGCGCATCTTTATGAAGTGAACGATTGGTAAGTACGTGAATTCCTGTAACTTCTATATGACTTAAAGTAGGATTGGCTAAGCTTGCATTTTCAAGCCAAAGAGCATTAACTTGTTTGTTTATTAACTGTTCGGTTAATGTGGGCACGAGTTCGTTACCGTGAAGCCATGCTACGTCGACGTCATAAGGAATGTCTTTTAAGTCGCTGAATACTTCTTTAGTTAGCGTACTGATTTCATCTCCTATTGAAACAATATGGAAACCGAGGTTGTTTAACTCTTCAACTTGTGTGATGAGCTTATCTGATTCATTGTTTGCCCCAATGAGAGCAATGACTTTCTTTCGAACAATCCCGTCTTTTCTACTAAATGGCGATTGAAGCAGAGACTTTATAACATCTTCTTTTGACTGCTTGATACTTGGCTTTTCGTTCGTTGCTTTATTAATCGCCTGATCTAAATCTGCCAGGATATCATCAATTCCTTCTAAGCCGATAGATAGACGGATTAACTCTTCAGGTGTGCCGCTTTTTTCTAGATCGTCTTTACTGAGCTGCTGGTGAGTGGTTGAAGCAGGGTGAATAATGAGTGATTTCGCGTCCCCGACATTGGCGACATGTGAGAAAAGCTTGACGCTATCAATTAACTTACGCCCAGCTTCCCGTCCACCTTTAATACCAAATGTAATTACAGAACCGGCACCATGGCTAAAGTATTTCTTAGCTAGATCATATGACGGATGGTGTTCTAACCCTGGATAGTTGATCCACTCAACAGCCGGATGATTATTTAAAAAGGCGGCTACTCTTTCCGCGTTGTCATTATGGCGTACAATGCGTAGGTGCAATGTCTCTAAGCCCTGCAGTAAAAGAAAGGCACTTTGTGGGCTAAGGCTTGCTCCGATATCACGTAATAATTGGACACGAGCTTTTGTGGCAAAAGCAGCAGGACTCGTATCAACATAACGCAAACCATTATAACTATCATCGGGTTTATTAAATTCAGGGAACCGAGGATTATTCCAATCAAATCGCCCACCATCTACAATGACTCCGCCAATCGTTGTTCCGTGGCCACCAATCCATTTAGTCGCTGAGTGGACAACGATATCGGCTCCCCATGTGAGCGGCTTAGCAATATAAGGTGCAAATGTATTATCGATAATAAGGGGAACTCCGTGACGTTGCGCAATAGAGCCGATGCTTTTCACGTCAAAGACATGGAGGCTTGGATTTGTAATCATCTCGCCAAAGATTGCTTTAGTTTTTTCAGTAATAGCTTGCTCTACCGCATTCGGATCCGTTCCATCGACAAATTTGACATCAATGCCATATTTAGGAAGAGTTTTATTAAATAAAATATAAGTCCCACCGTATAAATTACTATCAGCAATTATTTCATCCCCGGCTTGTGCAATATTTAAAATAGCTAACGTAATGGCAGCCATACCGGAAGATGTCGCGACTGCTGCTGAACCATCTTCAAGTGCTGCAATCCTTTCTTCAAAAACAGCCACAGTTGGATTACCAAGTCTTGAATAAATGTTACCCGGTTCTTTTAAACCAAATAGATTTTGAGCATGTTCCGTGTCTTTAAATTCGTATGACGTTGTTTGATAAATGGGAACAGCACGTGATCCTGTGGCTGGATCAGCTGTTTGACCTGTGTGTAATAAAGTTGTTTCAGAGCTTTGAAAATTAAAGTTTGACATTTTTTATTCCTCCTAGTTAATTGGGATCTGGAGGAAGAGGAGAATATAAAAAGCCCTCTTCCTAAGAAGAGGGCTTTGCTAGTAGTTTCAAGCGTTCCTCCTCTTATCTTCCAGCTCATTTTTGACCTGTAGGATTTAGCACCTTTAAAAATGTGTTTTGCCACATTTTTCGGTTGCCGGGTTTCATAGGGCCTAGTCCCTCCACCACTCTCGATAAGAGATTCAATTTTGAATTTAGAGATAATTATATACTGAAGCTGAGATGATTGTCAACCATGAATTTATTGAAAAAGTATAAATTGGCTGAAAGTCTATGGATAAGGCATCTATTAGTTACTTCTGAAAGATGAGTAGGTGATTGACTCAAAGAACTTAGGCTATTATACTTAAAGTAATTAATTTATTGCCAATTAAAAATATTATGAAAGGTGAGTTGTGTATGCTCAAATACGTCCAAGGATCAACTCAATTACAGACATTTCAATATTTAAAAGCGAGGATGGAGTTTACCCCAGAACAAAATAAGACGTATAATCAGCTTTATAAAGGGTATTTGGGTGAGAGGAAATTTTCAGCAATACTAGATAAACGACTTACAAAAAATTGCATTATTTTATTTGAGTTCACTTTATACAATGCCCCGCAACATCCTTCAATTATTTTACCCACACAGATCAATCGCTTCGTTCAAAGGTTAAATCGAATATCCTCAAATATGGATTATCGACATCGCAAACTTGCGAATCAGCTCATAACATCTCATATAACAAAATCTCCTTATGAAAAATTACCTGAGTATCAATTTTCAGAATTAAACAGAGGTATCTTTTGTAAGTCATGCCGTAGTAAAATGTTTGAACTACAACCAGGAAAAATGCATTGCCAACAATGCAGTTACGTTGAATCGATTGATTCAGCGCTGCTCCGTAATGTCCTTGAATTTAACTTTCTATTTCCTGAAAAGGTGATAACTACAAGTGTCATACAGGAATGGAGTGGAATTCAGCGAACGAGCAGAACAATTAGAAGAATATTAAAAAGGTATTTAGGTTATGAGCCAAATTATAGACACTCGTATTTTTACTTAGAAAACAGAACGATTAAATTATGATATTAAGTGTGTCAAGTGAGTTTAAATGAAAATAGAATACATCCTTGTGGATTTTTATTTTTGATGTCTCATTGAAAATTCCAATGGGACATCAATTTTTGTTTTTCCGTGTTTCATGTCCAATAGCCGCTCTCAATCGGACATCGGAAGCTGTAATTCGTTAATTTATGTCCAATTGCCATGCCCACTTAGCGTCTTAAGCATATTCTAATACACCAATTTTAGAAAACGCTTTCATTTTATAAAGTAATGACTTAACATAGACATTAGGAAGTTTCTAATTAAAATGAGGGGGGCGTTTTAATGAAGAAGAAACGATTTGAAACAGCGGTTATTCATGAGGGGTATGACGAAAAGGTGCTTTTAGGCAGTCTCTCTACACCTATTTTTCAAACATCCACATACACTTTTGATTCGGCTGAGCAAGGGGAAAGACGATTTGCTGGTGAAGAAGAAGGCTATATGTATTCCAGGCTTGGTAACCCGACAGTCACTGTCCTAGAAAAAAGAATTGCAGCTCTTGAAGGAGGGGAGCGAGGGCTTGCATTTAGCTCAGGTATGGCGGCTGTTTCAGCAATACTTGTCGCATTAACAAAAGCTAATGATCATATATTAGCCTCAGAAGGGTTATACGGTTGCACATTCGGACTATTGACGATGATGAAAGAAAAATATAATATTGACCATGATTTTTCTTCTATGGCGACAAAGGAAGATATTAAAGCATTAATTAAACCAAACACAGCGTGTATTTATATAGAAACACCGATCAATCCGACGATGAAGTTAATAGATCTTGAACTCGTAGCTGAAGTAGCAAAAGAATACGATATACCTGTTGTGGTCGATAATACGTTTTCTTCACCTTATTTACAGCGTCCACTTGAGTTAGGATGTGATGTTGTTTTACACAGTGCTACAAAGTACATTGGCGGACATGGTGACGTGATTGCCGGCCTTGTCGTTGGTAAGAAGGAATTTTTAGATGATGTCCAGATGACCACACAAAAAGATATGGGCGGAGTGATGCCACCGTTTGATGCCTGGTTGTTAATTCGAGGTCTCAAAACACTCCCACTTAGAATGGATCGACATTGCATAAACGCGGAAAAGGTATTTGAAAAGTTAAAGAATCATGAAAAAGTAACAAATGTTTATTATCCAGGAGACAGCTCTCATCCTGATTACTTGATTAAGCAAAAACAAATGAAACATGGTGGCGGATTGATTTCTTTTGAAATTAAAGGATCTAAACAGGATGCTCAAAACTTTTTAAATAAATTATCGTTTATTAAATTAGCAGTCAGTCTTGGAGATACAGAAACTTTAATTGAACATCCAGCTACAATGACGCATGCTGTAGTGCCAGAAGATGAACGAGTAAACATGGGTATTAGTGATCAGCTCATTCGTTTATCTGTAGGACTAGAAGCTTGGGGAGATATTTGGGAAGATATCGAGCAAGCATTGAATAAAAAATAAACTATATAACTATTTTCTAACACATCTGCTCTAGCTATGCATGCGGATGTGTTTATTTTTTAAAAATATTATGTTTCGAATTAAACGATTTAACTCATACTAAACATGGTGTAATGCTAAAGCATATCCCTCTAAAACGGTATGCCAGTAACGAAGAAATGGGTTTTATGCTATGATTATGTTTATGTTGCAATATTACTATAATAGGGTAAAGGAAAACAAAAAGACGGTAATTTTGCAAGACTCATCTAGTGGCTACTTTTTAGGAAGGGGGATATGTGAATGGAAATGGAAATTATAACTTATTTATTTGGATTTATTATAATTTTTAACATAGCCCTAGGATTTTCCATTATCTTTTTGGAACATAAAGATGCTAGTTCCGCCTGGGCATGGCTTATGGTTCTCTTATTTATACCCATTCTAGGCTTCTTTCTCTATTTAATATTTGGAAAACCATTAAGCAACCGAAAGATATTCACTTGGGATACGAAAAGCAAACTCGGAGTTAAGAAAGCCGTTCAAGCCCAGATGAGAGACTTGGAAGAAGATCGCTTTCAATTTAAAGATGAAAGATTAGCCGAGTATAAGGACTTATATTATTTACATTTACGGAATGATGATGCCATTTTAACAATGGGCAACCAAGTTGAAATTTTCACCGATGGAAATGATAAATTTAATGCTTTAATCAAAGACTTGGAAAAAGCGAAAAATCATATTCATTTGCTTTATTATATTATTCGTCATGATGAACTTGGGCAAAGACTAGCAGATATACTGATAAAAAAGGCGAATGAAGGTGTTGAAGTTCGCTTGTTGTATGACGACATGGGCTCACGTCGATTAAGCAGAAAATACATTAGAAGATTACGAAATTCAGGCGCCCTTGTTGAATCATTTTTCCCTCCTAAAATACCTAAGATTAACTTGAAAATTAATTATCGAAACCATCGAAAACTAGCAATTGTTGACGGAAAAGTGGGCTATATCGGCGGTTTTAATATAGGAGATGAATACTTAGGGGAAAGTAAAAAATTTGGATACTGGCGTGACACCCACTTGAAAATCACTGGAGATGCTGTCTTAAATATGCAAACCCGATTTATTTTGGACTGGAATCAAGCGTCACGCAAAGATATATTATATGAGGATCGTTTTTATTCTGCAGAACCAAAAGGAAATGTCGGGGTGCAAATCGTTTCAAGTGGCCCTGAGTCTGATTGGGAGCAGATTAAAAACGGTTATATCAAAATGATTATGTCTGCCAAAGAAAGGGTTTATATTCAAACGCCTTATTTTATCCCTGATGAAAGTTTGCGGGATGCTTTAAGAATTGCATCTCTATCAGGAGTGGAAGTGAATATTATGATTCCTAATAAACCGGATCACCCTTTCGTTTATTGGGCAACGCTTTCCCATATTGGTGATATGCTGAATGCAGGAGCACGAGTGTTTATTTACCAAAAAGGCTTTATGCATGCCAAAACGATTGTTATTGATGGAAAAGTCGCTTCAGTTGGTACGGCGAATATTGACGTTCGAAGTTTTAGACTCAATTTTGAAGTGAATGCTTTTCTATATGATTTTGGACTTGCACGTCGCCTTGTCGACGCATTTCATGAAGATGTCAGGCATTCAACCCAAATGACAAAAAAGTTATATGAACGACGCTCCTTAGGTATTCGATTTAAAGAATCAATATCGAGATTACTCTCGCCAGTATTATAAAGTCTATCATGTATCGAGACGAAGGCGCATAGAACGATATTAAATTCTATATCAAAGTTTATATTCCACTACAGTTATTTAGAGCAAACAAAACAACAAGAACATTAAGGGAGTGTATATAAAATGGAAGGTAAATCTTGTTTGAATTCATTAGCGGTTAAAACAGCTTACGTTTTACCGCCAGATACAAATCAACACGGAACATTGTTTGGTGGTATACTTATGGCTTATATTGATGATATTGCAGGAATTTCGGCGCAGAGACATGCACGTAATCCTGTCGTGACAGCATCGACGGATTCTGTTGATTTTTTATATCCAGTCAAAGAGGGAGATTCAATTTGTGTTGAATCATTTGTAACTTGGACGCACCAAACATCAATGGAAGTCTTTGTCAAAGCTGTGACCGAAGATTTGTCTACTGGTGAGCGTAAAGTATGTACTACTGCGTTTTTAACGTTTGTAGCTGTGGATAAGAACGGGCGACCAATTCCAGTTCCACCTGTTTATCCAGAAACAGAAGAAGAGATGATTCTTCATGAAGGGGCAAAACAACGAGCTGAACGCCGTAGAGAAAGACGAAAAGAATCAAAAGAGTTAGCTAAAAACTTTGGGACAAGCTATCCATGGGGATGAAGTAGCGTTTCAAATTAAACTAGTTCATGAATATCACTTTAGAATATCCTATAAAGATAAAGAAAGAGTCAGCCATTTAAAGTCTGACTCTTTTAGGTTTTATGTGACTTTTTAATATAACACTAATTGTTACTGTTATACAATTATACCCTGTGATTAATAGAGTGTTTATTAATTATTTTTAATGGTTATTTACTTTTTAAAAGAACACAACGTCTTCAAAAATCATTTACATCCTTTTGATTTTTCAAATGTAATATTTTATCTTATATATATAGTGCAGAGCATGTAAAAAAGTGATGTATGGTATAATAATAAAAATGGGGTGAGGCATATGGAGAAATTATTTAATCAAATCATTTCTGAATTAAGTGGTTTTAGAAAAGAAACAAACAAGCGCTTTGATCGCTTGGAAGAAGGCCAAGAAGTTACGAATAAGCGCTTGAACAACTTGGAAGAAGGCCAGGAAGCTACGAATAAGCGTTTGAACAACTTGGAAGAAGGTCAGGAAGCTGCGAATGCTTCTTTTGATCGAATAGAAGACTGGCAAAAGACAGCGGACACTCGTTTTGACCATATAGAAGACTGGCAAAAGACAGCGGACACTCGTTTTGACCATATAGAAGACTGGCAAAAGACAGCGGACACTCGTTTTGACCATATAGAAGACTGGCAAAAGACAGCGGACACTCGTTTTGACCATATAGAAGACTGGCAAAAGACAGCGGACACTCGTTTTGACCATATAGAAGACTGGCAAAAGACAGCGGACACTCGTTTTGACCATATAGAAGACTGGCAAAAGACAGCGGACACTCGTTTTGACCATATAGAAGATTGGCAGAAGACAGCGAATACTCGTTTCGACCATATAGAGGACTGGCAAAAGACAGCGGACACTCGCTTCGACCATATAGAAGACTGGCAAAAGACAGCGGACACTCGCTTCGACCATATAGAAGATTGGCAGAAGACAGCGGATACTCGTTTCGACCATATAGAGGACTGGCAAGAGAAAGCCGATGATCGTTTCGATCGTTTAGATGGTGGCCTGGAAGAACTGAAAAATGTGATTAGGCATAACACCACATTAATGACTGAAAATTTCACTAGTATCAGAAAAGACATGCGTACAACAAATCAAGAAACCCAATCAGATATTGATTTACTATTTAAAGAGGTAGAGGGAATAAAAAGAAAGACTAATAAGATTGAAAAAAGCATTAATAAATAAGGACAATTAAATGTAATTAAATTGTTTCGTAAATATTACATGAAATTCTTTTAATTGACTCTAAATTTTTCTGTATGATTAAACTCAAAAAGTAATTATACAGTATGACTACATCATGTTGTTTTTTTGCCTCTTTTCAAAATGGCACTTTCTCACTAGTTTCCATTTATTGCTTCTGATAGGCAGTAAACTCCCCACAAAATACTTTATAATAAATTTTTATCATAAGTTATTATGTTATTGGATTCGTATTTTTAATCTTGCATTTCTTTTAGTAAACGCTTACAATGATAAATAGTAAGAAAATTAAAATATCAGGGGTGCACAAATGCTTAATGTATTATATCACCTAAAACATTCATATCAAAAGCAAGGAGGCTTAGGTTCTTAAACCAAAGCCTCCTTTCCTTTTGCGCTTTAGTCTATTAAAACAATACATTGGAGGTGTAAGATGATTACGTTAACTGGAACGTCACTTACAATTGAAGAAGTGAAGAAAGTCATTTTTCAAAAGGAAGAGGTAGGATTATCTCGACAAGCTGAAAATAACATTAACACCAATCGAGTAACAGTGGAAGATATGTTAAGCGCAGATCAAACAATGTACGGGATTAATACGGGGTTTGGAAAGTTTAGTGATATTATAATACGAAATGAGAATTTAGAAAATTTGCAACTCAATCTTATTTATTCTCATGCCTGTGGCGTAGGTGAGCCTTTTGCTGAAGAAGTAAGCAGAGCGATGCTTTTACTCCGGTCCAATGCACTGGCTCAAGGTTATTCTGGTGTGAGGGTGGAAGTGGTTCAACGATTAATTGACTTTCTCAACTTAGAAATTACACCGGTCATTCCACAGCAAGGATCCCTTGGTGCAAGCGGGGATTTGGCTCCATTGTCACATTTAGCACTTTGTCTCATTGGTGAAGGTGAGGTTTTTTATCAAGGAAAACGGATGGACGCATCACACGTATTAAGGGAACTAGGCATCTCCCCATTACAATTACAAGCCAAAGAGGGCCTAGCCTTAATCAATGGAACTCAGGCGATGACAGCAGTCGGCGTCATTGCCTATATCGAAATAGAAAAATTGCTTTATCAAAGTGAAATGATAAGTGCGCTGACCTTAGAAGGATTGCGTGGTATTATGGATGCTTTTGATTCTCATCTGCACCAAGCTCGAGGACATCAGGAACAAATTGATGTGGCTCATCGAATGCGAGAAAGATTAATAGATAGCAGATTAACAACTGACCAAGGGGAGCTACGAGTCCAAGACGCCTATTCTCTTAGATGTATCCCGCAAGTGCTAGGAGCCTCTTGGCAAACGGTTCATTACGTTGAGAAAAAACTATTGACTGAAATAAACGCTGTCACTGACAATCCGCTTATTTTTTCTGAAGAAAATAAAGTTGTTTCAGGTGGAAATTTTCACGGACAACCGGTGGCGCTGGCAATGGATTTTCTAAAGCTTGGCATAGCTGAAGCAGGAAATATATCTGAAAGAAGGATTGAACGGCTCGTCAATCCTCAGTTAAATGAAGGATTACCACCATTCTTAAGTCCCAATCCTGGTCTGGAATCTGGTGCTATGATCATGCAGTATAGTGCCGCCTCGCTTGTTTCAGAAAACAAAACACTCGCACATCCGGCGAGCGTAGATTCTATTCCATCATCTGCTAACCAAGAAGACCATGTCAGTATGGGGACAATCGCTGCTAGGCACGCTCTAGAGATGCTTGCGAATACAAGACGGGTTATCGCAATTGAACTCATTTGTGCCTTAGAAGCTGTCGAGTATCGAGGGGTTGAGAGAATGGGAAGCGAGACACGTAGGTTTTACGAGAAAGCAAGAAAAATAGTACCACAAATAACGAAAGATCGTATTTTTTCCAGAGATATTGAAAGCACAGCAAGTTGGTTAAAAGAATCAAATGAAAGTTGCGTTCAAACTAAAGTGGGGGGTTTTTCAATTGACTAATGTAAAACTGAAAGCAAAAAGAGGAATTGAACTGGAGTGTAAAGGGTGGGAACAAGAAGCAGCATTACGAATGCTTCACAATAATTTGGATTCTGAAGTAGCTGAAAATCCAGATGATTTAGTTGTCTATGGTGGCATTGGAAAAGCGGCACGTAACTGGGATGCGTTTCACGCGATTGTAAACACGCTGCGTGATTTGGAAAATGACGAAACAATGCTTATCCAGTCAGGCAAACCGGTTGGTGTATTTAAAACACATAATCAAGCACCGCGAGTCTTACTTTCAAATTCAGTACTTGTTCCAGAGTGGGCGAACTGGGAGCATTTTAATGAATTAGACGAAAAAGGATTAATGATGTACGGACAAATGACAGCAGGAAGTTGGATATATATTGGAACTCAAGGCATTCTTCAAGGTACCTATGAAACTTTTTCCTCTCTAGCTAAAAAACATTTTGACGGATCACTTAAAGGGACTATCACTTTAACTGCTGGCTTAGGGGGAATGGGAGGTGCTCAACCACTGGCTGTCACCATGAATGAAGGGGTTGTTATTGCTGTTGAAGTTGATGAAGACCGGATTAAGAAACGGATTGAAACAAAATACTGTGACGTCATGACAACATCGATTGATGAAGCTATCGAATGGGCTAAAGAGGCAAAGGAAAAAGAAAAACCATTATCAATCGCATTACTAGGAAATGCAGCAAAAATCCATCATGTATTATTAAAAAAGGATGTGAAGATTGATATCGTTACTGACCAGACATCCGCTCATGATCCACTAAATGGTTATATTCCTGAAGATTACACGATTGAAGAGGCAAATGGGTTACGGGAAACCAATCCAGATATTTACCAGACGTTGGCTAAAAAGAGTATGGCGACTCATGTCAAAGCGATGCTTACTTATCAACAGAGAGGCTCAATCGTGTTTGATTATGGTAATAATATTCGGCAAGTGGCGCGTCTTGAGGGCGTTGATAATGCATTCGATTTTCCTGGATTTGTACCAGCTTATATTAGGCCTTTATTTTGTGAAGGAAAAGGGCCTTTTCGTTGGGTTGCATTATCAGGTGATCCAGAAGATATTTACCGCACAGATCAGTTGATAAAAGAGCTGTTCCCAGAGAATGAAGCGCTCATTCGTTGGATTGACATGGCTCAGGAGCAAGTTGCTTTTCAAGGACTACCTTCAAGGATTTGCTGGCTGGGCTACGGTGAAAGAATGAAAATGGGATTAGCGATTAATGAATTAGTTCGACAAGGTGAAATAAAAGCGCCTGTCGTTATTGGTCGAGATCATCTTGACTGCGGATCGGTTGCGTCACCAAACAGGGAAACTGAGGCGATGAAAGACGGAAGTGATGCGGTTGGCGATTGGGCGGTATTAAATGCACTTATTAACACAGCAGCTGGCGGCTCATGGATATCTTTTCATCACGGAGGTGGTGTTGGAATGGGGTATTCTTTACATGCTGGTATGGTCGTTGTTGCTGATGGTACAGATGTAGCTGAAGAACGATTGAGACGTGTATTGACAACTGATCCTGGTATGGGAATCGTCCGTCATGTAGATGCTGGCTACAAAAAAGCAACTGAGTTTGCAGATGAACATCATATTCATATTCCAATGAAGAGGGAGGAAGAGGTGTAAAGATGGATTTATTGATTACTAATATTGGTCAGTTGGTGCCAATGGAGAACGCAGGACCTGTAAAAGGCCGACACATGAATAATTTGACTGTACATGAAAACGCAGCATTAGGTATTAAAGATAAAAAGGTTGCCTGGATGGGGACAGCAGCTGAGGCTGAAAAAATCAACCGGAAGAAAACGATTGATGCAGGTGGTCGGCTTGTAACACCAGGGCTCGTTGAAGCGCATACTCATCTTGTATTTGGGGGGGCACGAGAAAAAGAAATGGCTTTAAAACAACAGGGGGTTGATTACCTCGATATTTTAAAACAAGGTGGAGGTATTTTATCAACAGTACGTGCAACTAAAAAAGCTTCGTTTGATGAGTTGCTGGAGCGCGCTTTGTTCCATCTAGACCGGATGGCAATGTATGGTATTACAACTGTTGAAGCGAAAAGTGGCTATGGACTTGACAGAGAAACGGAAATGAAACAGCTGAAAGTGGTTAAAGAAGCAGCAAAAAAACACCCACTTGATCTTGTATCGACTTTTCTAGGCGCTCACGCTATTCCAGAAGAACATGAACATGACCCTGATGCTTTTTTAGATGAGATGAGCGATATGTTTGATGAGATAAAGGAAGATAATCTAGCGGAATTTGTTGATATATTTACCGAAGCGAATGTTTTTTCGGTGGAACAATCTCGACAATTTTTACAAAAAGCAAAAGATAAAGGCTTTCAAGTGAAGCTTCATGCTGATGAAATTGAACCTTTGGGCGGCACAGATCTCGCCGTTGAACTGGGCGCCATTAGTGGCGACCATCTGGCCGTGGCGACAGACGAGGGTATCCGGAAATTAGCGGAGTCAGATACGATTGGTGTTATTTTACCAGGGACTATTTTTTATCTAGGGACAGGGACATATGCTAGAGCACGGGAAATGATAGATGCTGGGGCGGCAATTGCTGTGTCGACTGACTTTAATCCAGGTAGCTCAGTGACTGAAAATTTACAACTCATTATGTCACTCTCTGCTTTACGATTAAACATGTCACCTGAAGAAATTTGGCATGCGGTCACTGTTAATGCCGCTCATGCGATTAATCGAGGGCATGCAGCTGGATCACTTGCCATTGGTAGGCAAGCAGACGTAGTGATTTGGGATGCACCAAACTATATGTATATCCCGTATCATTATGGGGTGAATCATGTGAATACCGTCATAAAAAATGGATCTGTGTTGTATGAAAGGAAGCTGAATCATCATGGATAATATTAGACATTTAAAACCTGCTGGAAAAGCTATCTTTGAAGATAGGCATACTAAAAAAGCTAAAGAATTATTAACAGAATGGTCGGAGGGAGCGAAAGGGGAGTTTGGACTTGTTGGACTTCCACTTTCTAAACCATCGATTAGTCATTCGGGTGCTTCATTGGCACCCGGAGCCATTCGCTCATCACTTCAAAGTTACTCAACCTATTCAAATGAAGAGGGTTTTGATCTTACTGCTCCTATTTTAGATTTTGGCGATTTAAACATGAGCCCGACTGATGTTTTAGGAAATCAAGAGCGATTGTATGAAGGAATGTCCGATATTTACCAGACAAAGGCTTCAACAAACTGGTTTATATTAGGCGGGGATCATTCTATTAGCTATTCCTCAATTAAAGCTTATGCTGAACATTACTCGTCTTTCGGTGTGATCCAGTTTGATGCCCACCATGATTTAAGAAATACAGAAGATGGCGGCCCGACAAATGGCACACCATTTCGAAGACTCTTGGAAGACGATATTTTGAAAGGTGAAAATCTCGTTCAAATTGGTATTCGAGATTTTACTAACGCTAAAGCTTACGATGATTATGCTAAAGAACAGGGAGTTACAGTGTATACGATGGGAGATGTAAACGAACAATCTCTTACCTCTATTTTGAATAAAGAAGTACAAAATTTAGCCGAAAAAGTGGATCATATTTATATTTCACTTGATATGGATGTGCTCGACCAAGCGTTTGCTCCTGGTTGTCCAGCAATTGGGCCAGGTGGAATGGATAGTACCTCTTTATTAGAAGGAATCCATTTTATGGCTAGACACGAAAAAGTAAATGCCTTGGACATAGTTGAAATAGACCCTACGATAGACTTTCGAAATATGACAAGTCGAGTCGCAGCCTATACTATGCTTCAATTTATGAAAGGGAAAAAATAATTAAAATCGACTGATTAATAAGCATAGCAAAAGCCCATCTAGGGAACTCTTAAGATGGGCTTTTTAATGAATGTTTTAAAATTAATTTCAACCTTACAGAGCGAATTGGGCATCTACCTTGATAAAATAAGTTTATCAAGAGTGGAATTAATATTAATTACTGCACATTATATATAAACTGCGACACAGTGAAAATTATTTACGTGGTTCTTTTAATCTAGCTAATTGAGTGCGTACACCTCGCTTCGGCAGAATACTCGCTTAGCGTTTTTTCCGCAGCGTTCGGATTATAGCTTTCTTTAACATAAGGGGAAAAGACTCTTCATTGAAACTACGTCGCAGTTTATATCTTATATGTAATAACCAAACATTATCCAATAAATAATTGTAGTCATGGGAATTTTGTGAAATAATAGCAAATAGATAAATATTTCAATTATATTCTTTATGGAGGTTTAATGATGGTCAACCAACAGATGCAAGATAAATACGCTGAATTAGCTTTGAAAACGGGAGTTAACTTACAAAAAGGGCAAGCGTTGATGATTAATGCACCTATTGAAGGTGCAGAGTTTACGAAGAAAGTTGTTCGAAAGGCATATGAAATGGGAGCGAAAGATGTACATATAAATTGGGTGGACGATGAATTGACCTTATTAAAATATGAAAATGCCCCCGAAGAAGTCATAGCTAACTATCCTGAATGGAAAGTGAAATTACATGACTATTATGCAGAAGATGGTGCGGCAGTGTTATCTATACGCTCAACGAACCCTGACTTACTTAAAAATATTGATCCGTCACTGGTTGCTAAAGCTAACCGAGCCGCTGCAAAAGCAATGGTTAATTTCCGTAAACATACAATGAACGATAAAATTACATGGTCGATTATCTCTATTCCGACAGGTGATTGGGCACAAAAGATTTTCCCAGACAAGTCACGTGAAGATGCGATGGAAAGTTTATGGGATGCGATTGTTAAAATTGTTCGTGTTGATCAAGATAATCCCGTAGCAGCTTGGGGTAAGCACAATAAAACATTAGAAACAGCACGTGAAATTTTGAATGAGAAGAGTTACAAAAAGCTAATCTTTAAAGCTCCGGGTACCGACTTAGAAATTGAACTTCCTGAAGGACATATCTGGAAAGGTGGTTCAGCTGTTTCTGAAAATGGGATTACGTTTAATCCGAATATGCCAACAGAAGAAGTGTTCACCTTACCACATAAATATGGTGTCACTGGAACGGTGGCGAGCACAAAACCTTTAAATTATGGTGGTAGCCTAATTGACGACTTTAGCTTAACGTTTAAAGACGGAAAAGTCGTTGATTATAAAGCCGCTCAAGGTGAAGGAACCTTGAAGCATTTACTTGATACTGATGAAGGGGCCACTCGACTTGGTGAGGTTGCACTTGTCCCACATGAGTCACCTGTTTCTCAGTCGGGTCTGATTTTTTATAATACACTATTTGATGAAAATGCATCTTGCCATATTGCGCTTGGTAAGGCTTATCCGACCAATCTTAAGGGTGGCTCTGAAATGAACGAGGAAGAGCTTGATAAACATGGCGTAAACGATAGCCTTACTCATGTTGATTTTATGATTGGATCCGAAAAGTTGGATATCGATGGTGTTAAAGAAGATGGTACGACCGAAGCTGTTTTCCGTAATGGAACATGGGCAATGGATGTTAAAGGAAAATAAGCGTGACTTTTATTGTTGATGATGTTTTAAGCGGCTTTAACTCTGCATTTTATAGAGCTAAAGCCGCTTAATTTTTCCTGATTCTGATAAATGTTTTTACTTTTTTTACAACAGGTCTTACATTCCCCATCGCACAATCGAGGTTTATTTTCCTGTTTTAGCTCTTACTAGCACCGACCGGTCACATAACATAACTAAGTTTATCTTTCCGTTCGAACACTCGTCGTTATCTTACCTACATCAGTCCATTTTTAACAAGGACTGCTTTTATCTTCGTGTAGTTATAATCCTCTGGAAGGGCTTCTCGTAACGGTTTGAGTTTTGGTACATCAATTTCTTCACGCGCCTTTAAAATATTTACTTCTTCATCATCATTAAAAAAGATATTCCAAGAGATGGGATGTCCACCTTTGAATGCTTTGAAAATATGACTCTCAATTGTTTGTTGAGAAAAATCTCGCATAGCTGCAATTTCTTTAATAGATTTTTCTGATTGGAAAAGGTGATAGCTGATCATATGACTTGGCCGATCATCTTTTGTCCGTTTCGGTTTGGCAACTGGACTCTCACTAGAAATTTGAATGCGCTTTTTAGCATCTGGATTCTCATTTCGCCAAGTTTGAATCGCCTCTAAAAACTTATCACCATATTGTTCATACTTTTTCTCGCCAATTCCTTTAATTTCTAGCATATCTTCTCTTGTTCCAGGAAAATAGCGGCTCAGTTCCTTTAAAGTCACATCTGAAAATAAAACATAAGGAGGCACGTTTTTTTCATCTGCTAATCTTTTTCTGAGGGCGCGTAAGCTTTCAAACAAATCCTCGTGATAGTCAATTTCTGTTTGAGTTGGCACTTTAGGAGTGAACATCCATACTTTTCGTTTACCTTTTAGTACTTCAACCGAATTATGATTCAGTTTTAAGGTGGGATATTTTCCTTCTTCTGTTGCAAGCACTTGTTCAGCAATTAAAAAATTGATCCATTCTGTCAGTTCACGTTCGGTATAGGCGGAAAGTAAACCATAGGTGGAAATACTATTCAATTTGAACTCGCGAATTTTTTTATCATTTGAACCGCGTAACACTTTCGCGGTCATGCCAACTCCAAAACGTTCTCCCATTCTCTTAACACATGACAGAATCATTTGTGCTTCTTCGGTCATATCTGTTTTTTCTTGTCGATCCACACAGTTGCTGCAGTGGCCACAGATTTCTTTTGTGGTTGTATTATTGAAATAATTAAGGATGAAGCTGGTAAGGCAGCTGTGTGTATGACAATAATTAATCATTGCTTGTAGTTTGCTGTATTCACTCTGCTTTGCTTTATCATCCATAAGTGATTGTTCAATAAGGAATTTTTGCAGTTGGATGTCTTGGGGTGAAAAGAGCAAAATACAGTCACTTGGTTCACCATCTCGTCCCGCTCTTCCCGCTTCTTGATAATAAGATTCAATGTTCATCGGCATAGCGTAATGGATCACGAAGCGTACATTCGATTTATCAATCCCCATTCCAAAAGCGTTCGTTGCAATCATAATATTTTTTTCATCATGAATAAACGCGGCTTGAGCTTGTTTACGTTCATCTTCAGATAACCCAGCGTGATACTTTTCTACCTTGGATCCCTTTAACTTCAATTGTTCATACAAACGATCGGCTTGTTTTCTGGTAGCGGTATAAATGATACCTGATTCGGACGCATGTTCTTTTAAAAATGAGTGAATATAGGCAGCCTTATCACGACCTTTAACTAAATGAAATGATAAGTTATCGCGCTTAAATCCCGTATTAACGACATCCTCACTTGAAATGCTTAATAGAGATTGAATGTCAAAAATGACTTCTTCTGTAGCCGTTGCTGTTAAAGCGACAAATACAGGAATATTATTTAGTCGTCTTAAATTTGGAACGATTGAGCGATAGCTTGGTCGAAAATCATGCCCCCACTGGGAAATACAATGTGCTTCGTCGAAAGCGACTAAAGAAATGGAAAGTCCTCGAACAGCATTTACAAATAAAGTTGATTCAAAACGTTCCGGAGCTACATAAACAAATTTATAATTCCCTAAAGCCATTTCTTGAAGCCGGGTTTGTTGTTCGGCCTGAGAAAGAGAACTGTTGATGAATGTAGCTGGAATACCGAGGGATAGCAGTGCATCGACTTGATCTTTCATAAGAGAGATAAGCGGAGAGATAATAATTGCGGTCCCTTCAAGGGATAGGCCAGGTATTTGATAACATAATGATTTTCCGCCACCTGTTGGCATGACGGCCAAGGTGTTTTTTCTATGTATAACATGGTCGATGACTTCTCTTTGACCTGGTCGAAATGATTCATAACCAAAATAAGTTTGTAGGATTTTTTCTTCTTGAGCAATCATTCCCATCCTCCTTTATGTGTATATCCTACCATAACTTATATCAGTAAGTGAGAAAAGTATATTTTTTAGCAAAGAAAATATATTTGTGCTTAGTTTTTGTAAAAAAACTAACAAAAAAGCTGGAAAACAGGATGAAAAAATCCGAGCAACGATTGAAAATCACCGTTCGGATTTATTGTTTTTTTATCAAGCAGCTCCATGCTTAGAATCTTTTGATTTAGTAGACAGTTGTCCAATCATTATTCCAAGCAGCCCACCAATAATAGCAGGGATTAACCAGCCTAGGCCTATTTCCAAAAATGGAATCACTTCCATATAGGGTGTAATGCCAGGCATTTCCAAACCAAATTCCGTCAGTCCATCATAAAGGCTGATAAAGAATGTAAAGAAGATTGCTCCTCGGTAAAAAGCTTTTCGCTGAGGAATGAATCTACTAATAAACGGTAGAATAATCAACACAATAGCGATGGGGTATATAAACACTAAGACAGGAACAGAATAACTTATAATTGTTTCGAGTCCCTGATTTGAAATAATGAAGCTCCCAGCCGTAACAATTAATGCGATTGATTTGTATGAGAAAGGTGTCACCTTTTCAAAAAATTGGCCCGCGGCGACAACTAGTCCAACGCAAGTGGTAAAACATGCTAGGGCAACGATAATACCTAATAAAAGGGCACCAAAACTACCAAACATATTATTTGCGGCAGCTGATAGAATTTCACCGCCATTCGTGTAATCACCATGACTGGCCATTTTAGAACCAATCCATCCTAGTGCCGAATAGACAATAATTAAGCCGATTGCTGTAATGACGCCTGCTTTACCGGTCGCTTTGACGAGTCCTTTTTGAGTCATCACACCTCTTTCTTTAAAGGCATTCACTACAACAATACCGAAAGCTAAAGCAGCAATGGCGTCCATCGTTAAGTAGCCTTCAATAAACCCGGTGAAAAAAGGAGCAGATGTATAACCATCAATGGGAGCCATCTGTGTCCCGCTAAGTAAAAATAAAGCACCTATGATTAACCCCAATATAGCAAGCAGTAGAATGGGAGTCAGCATTTGTCCGATTAAATCAACAATCTTACTAGGATTGAGGCTTACTAAACCAACGAGCACAAAAAAGATAATTGTAAAGATTAATAGAACAACAGCCGAGACGTCAGTAAATGGAACGATACTCATTTCATAGGCAACTGTTGCAGCTCTCGGAATTCCGAAAAAGGGGCCGATGGCAAGATAAACAATTGATGTGAAAATGAGGCCAAAAGTAGGGTGAACGACATTCGCCAGCTCTCTTGCGTCATCTTTCACAAATGAAATAGCCATGACGGCAAGAACAGGTAGACCAACTCCTGTTATCAGGAAGCCACCAATAGCTCCCCAATAAGATGTTCCAGATTCAATGCCGAGTGTAGGTGGATAGATTAAATTTCCTGCTCCAAAAAACAGTGCAAAAAGCATAAAGCCAACTATAAATGTGTTTTTATTCATAAGAACTCCTCGTAATACTTTATGTTTTTAGAATATACAGCTAATAAAAAGCGCAATTAACAAAACTTTTCAGAATTCAAGGTAATTTTACAAGTGATTGTCGAACTTTGTCAATGGAAAGGTTTTCAAATAAAAACAAGATCCCTTTAAGGTTAAAAAGTAAAATAAATTTCTTTGGGGAATGTTGATACCATCACCTTTATTGAGGTCAGACTAATATAAATATAAAATAACGGTTTACTTTTATAGCAATCCACTATAAACTGTTCTTTATATTTGAGTAAGAGTGTCGCTTTACTCGTCAAAAATAGGTGAACAGGAGGGAGAAATATGATCCCATCCATATTATTTGAGATTATGTTAATAGGTATTTTAGGTATCGGGTCTCAATGGGTAGCGTGGCGTTATCGTATGCCTGCTATTGTGATTATGTCTGCTACTGGGTTATTAGTCGGGCCTATTCTTGGTCTAATCAATCCAGAGCAAAGTTTTGGTGATCTATATGATCCGATTATCTCAATTGCGGTAGCTATAATTCTTTTTGAAGGAAGCTTAAGTCTTAACTTTAAGGAATTAAGAGGACTTGGTAAACCATTAGTCCGTATTTCCACCATTGGGGCTTTTATTGCCTGGATTCTTGGTTCTTTAACGGCCCATTATATTGCAGGGTTAGCTTGGGCAACTGCATTTGTTATCGGTGGATTATTTATCGTTACTGGTCCAACTGTCATCATGCCGTTGCTTAGACAGTCTAAACTGAAACCACGCCCCGCGAAAATCCTAAAATGGGAGGGTATCGTTGTTGATCCAATTGGAGCATTGCTCGCAGTATTTGCTTTTGAAATCATAACATTTTTAACTGCTAATGAGCCAGATGCCATGAGACTATTAATGTTCTTTGGAGTGTCCATTTTCTCTGCTGCCCTTGGTTGGCTTTGCGGACGGGGGATTGGCTGGATGTTTGAAACAGGGCATGTTCCCGAATTTTTGAAATCTCCCGCTGTGTTTACAGTAGTTATTCTCTGCTTTACGATTCCGGATGAAATCATTCAATCAACAGGATTACTATCAGTCACTGCGATGGGAATCACACTTGCAAATATGGGAATTAGTTCTGTTGCCGATATGAGGCATTTTAAGGAAAATATTTCGATTCTCCTCATTTCAGCAATTTTCATCATGCTTACAGCATCTTTAAAAATTGAGACGATCTTACAAATTTTCAGTCCGAATATTATTGGTTATGTACTTTTAATGATGTTTGCAGTACGACCATTATCTATATTCCTATCAACAATAGGTACGAATCTATCCTTAAATGAAAAAGTTTTAGTTGGTTGGATTGCACCAAGGGGAATTGTCGCGTTAACGGTGTCAGGCTATTTCGCAACGATTCTTGCAGAAGAGGGCTACCAAGGTGCTTCCATTTTAACAACCCTTACGTTTGCACTTGTAATATTCACGGTGGTGGCGCATGGGTTCTCAATTCGTGGATTAGCTAAGAAGTTAAACTTATCAATGGAAGGAAAGCCGGGTACTTTGATTGTAGGAAGCAATATTTTTACAGTTCAATTAGCTAAATCACTTGATAAGGCTAAAGCACCGGTCATTATTGTTGATAATAACTGGGAGCGACTGCGTATCGCTCGTGAAGCAGGTGTACCATTTTATCATGGCGACATGCTTTCAGAACAAACTGAATATAATTTGGATACCATCCCATATGAATATTTAATTGCTGCAACAGACAGTAATTCATATAATGCTCTTGTTTGTACAACGTTCATGCCAGAATATGGTCGTGCAAATGTATTTAAAATTAGTCCATTTGACGATGATGGCAAGCCGAAAGACATGGTATCCCAAGTTGGTGGACGAATTCTATTTGATAAACGATTTACAATGGAAGATCTAACGGATAAGATAAGGCAAAAATATATATTCAGGCAAACAACAATCACCGAGCAATTTTCATATGCTCGCTACGTTGAAGAAAAAGACAACTCAACTGTTTTCTTATATTTAATTAAGCCTTCTGGTCAGATAAAATTTTATTCCGAAGAAATGCGTACAGTACCAGGAGCCGGAGACAGGATTGTTAGCTTAACACCGCCTATTAAAGAACAAGAAAAAATCGAACAAAAACTAAAAAGCCAGCGCATAAATGGAAAACCTAATCTAAATACACGAAACTAATTATTGAAATCTAAAAGCAGTGAGGCATATTTTACTCACTGCTTTTAGATTATGTAGGAAACTATAACATTAAAACATCTGTGGATAACTTTATGCTGCAATTGGCCACGTCCAGTGCGAGGCGCCCAGCAACTATCAAGTTTCGAATGCCTTCCTACGATAAGTCGACTTTGAATCGCTCCGCTCTTCAAGTCTCCTTTATCTCGTCAGGCCTTCTTCAACTTGTACGTTGCTAACCGGGCGTCCCGCGCTTTTGTTCGTCCAGTGCGAGGCGCCCAGCAACTATCAAGTTTCGAATGCCTTCCTACGATAAGTCGACTTTGAATCGCTCCGCTCTTCAAGTCTCCTTTATCTCGTCAGGCCTTCTCCAGCTTGTACGTTGCTAACCGGGCGCCATGCGCTTTTGTTCTTATTCATCAAATTTATCTAATTCCTCATTCACATCAGCAATTTCTTTTTCAAGACGTATCAACTGCTCTTCCGCCGACGACACACGTCCACGGACATACTCTAATTTATCCATATCACTTTGTATGCGTACATAATCGGATTTTAATTCAATTAATTTAGATTCAAGTTCCTTCTTTTCATCGTTCATATATGATCACTCCTTAAAGACAGTCTAGCGAAAAAAGTATTCTGAAACAATTATAAGTTCCTAAATTAACGCATCCTCATCATTAGATTTAGAATCCCGATAGGTTCCATAAAAATGAACAATAATTGTCTTTATGACTGAATAAAACGGCACCGCAAATAAAATACCAATAAATCCAGCAATACTACCAGCCGCTAAAATAACCGTAATAATGGTTAACGGATGCATATTTAATGCGCGACCCATGACATTTGGGGAGATTAGATTACTCTCAACTTGTTGACCAATCAGCGTGACAATCGCCACCCAAATAATCATCATCGGGTCTTGGAATGCGCCCACAATAAGGGCTGGGATGACGGCTATGAAAGGACCAATGAATGGGACGACATTCATCATCATCGCAAACAAGCCAAGCGTTAATGAGTAATTAAGCCCGATGGCCAGATAACCAATAAAAAGCAACACCCCTAGAATAAAGCTAACGATCAGTTGCCCTTGGATGAACGAAGCTAATGTATGGTCAATCTTGCTTAAAAGGCTCCGAATATTTTCGGCTTTTTTCTTTTCAAAAATACGAGTGATAAAAGGGAGAAATTTTTCCCCATCTTTTAACATGAAAAATAAGAAAAAAGGTACAAGAATTAAAGATGTAACAAAACTGATTAATCCACCAATAAAATCAAAAATATAATTGAAGATATTTTCAATATACGTTTGTAAATTATTCGTCACATGTGTAATAGTATCATTGATTTCCTTTGGTATCGTTGTTTGGTTAGCTTGCCAGTAACTAATTAAATCTTGCGCCCAGTCTACCATTTTAGGAATATTGTTCATCAGATTCATAAATTGATATTGTGCAATCGGAGCAATATATCTAACGATAATGAGACCTACAAAAAGAATTAGAATAAATATTATGATAATCGCAATTGTACGGTGCACTTTGAATCTTTCAAGGAACGACAAAATAGGCCGTGTTAAATAATACAGAATGCCTGCAGCAATAAAGGGAAAAGCTACTGCGCCTATGTATTTAAACATCGGATCGAAAATAAAGTCTGTTACTGAAATCAGCCAGATTAATAGAAAAAGCATAATGAGAAAGGTGAGAAACTGAAACCAACGTTTATTAACCAACACTATCACAACCTACCTTTATATTATATGTATATATTACCGATTAAACTAAGGAAGTGAAAGTAAAGACACATCTCCTACTATATTTAACAATAATGGTTGAAATTAAACCGCAAAAAACTATTTTCATAGAAAAATAGTGTAAAGCGAATGTGGAGTGAGTAGGAGAAGTGTTCAAACGCTTAATCACTCCAAAAAAGTCAAAATAATGTTCAATTAAGCGGTTATAGGGTATATTGGCGGTGAGTCATTGGGTAGGAGTTGAGGCAATGCTTTATAAGTATGTCCTAGTTTTTATTGGTGCAGCTATTCCGTGGATTGAAGTGCTCGCTGTTGTGCCACTCGGTATTATTTGGGGTCTATCTCCAGCCATTGTCATGATTACAGCGTTTATTGGTAATATGGTTACACTGATTCCTGTCGTCATTGCATTTGACAGATTAAAATTGTGGTACGTTCGTCGTCGCCAAAAGCAAGATAAACCATCCAAGAAAAGCGTGCGTGCCGTCAAACTTTTTCAGAAATATGGAGTGATTGGACTTGCCTTTCTCGGTCCAATTTTGCTGGGGACTCATATTGCTGCTTTCATAGGTATGGCAATGGGTGCGAGAAGGCAGAATATGATTTTATGGATGGGCATTAGTATTGCCATATGGGTGTTTGCTGTTGGTTTATTAACTTCCTTAGGATTTAATCTGTTTGTTTAAATCGGACAATTTGAAGATCCCATTAAATTGGGACTAAGTTCATTTTAGAGTACAACTAAATAGAAAAAAGCCTAGACTTATGTTAAAATTTGAGCATATATATAATATGCTGAGGTGAACCTCATTATGACTAATTGGAAAAGCGCTTACGAACAATGGCTTCATTATAATAAACTTGATGATTCTTTGAAGGAAGAATTAAACCAACTTAAAAATAAAGAAGAAGAATTAGAGGATGCCTTTTATCAGGATTTATCATTTGGAACTGGTGGAATGAGAGGCATCATGGGGCCAGGGTCGAATCGGATGAACATTTATACAATTCGAAAGGCTGTTACTGGACTAGCGAACTACATATTGGTTAACAGTGTGAATGTAAAAGATCGTGGTGTGGTCGTAGCTTATGATACACGTTATAAATCGAGGGAATTTGCTGTTGAAGCGGCAAAAGTATTAGGGTATCACGGTATTAAAACACATGTTTTTGAATCAAAACGCCCAACACCACTTCTCTCGTTTGCTGTACGCTATTTAGGGACAGCAGCTGGTATTATGATTACAGCAAGTCATAACCCTCCTGAATATAATGGTTTTAAAGTTTATAATGAAGATGGGGGACAAATGGTTCCAGGCGAGGCTGATCAAGTCATTGCCGCAGTCGAAGAGATAGATAATCCGTTCCAAATACCAGTTATGGAAGAAAGTGAACTGGAGGATAAAGGGTTGATTGATTGGTTAGGTGCAGACATTGATAATGCCTATCTTGAGCAGCTTTCAAACATCTCTAAATTAGATTCAGATACATTTTGGCGAGAAAAGGACTTAGAAATTATCTTCACTCCTTTACATGGGACTTCCGAGAAACTTGTTATGGAAGGTTTGAAACAATTAAATTTTACTCAAGTTCACCTTGTAGAGGAACAAGCAACTGCAGATCCTGAATTCTCTACCGTGAGTTCACCGAATCCTGAAGAGCATCAAGCTTTTCAACTCGCTATTGAGCTCGGAAAAGAGAAACATGCGACTATTTTATTAGCTACCGATCCGGATTCCGACCGTTTAGGCGTGGCTGTTTTTGATAAACAAACGGAAGAATATAAAGTGTTGTCAGGCAACCAGCTCGGAATCTTACTGTTAAACTATATTCTTCTTCACACCGATCCATCGATTTATAAAAATGCTCGCCTTCTGAAATCCATTGTCACGACGGAGATGGGGCGAACTGTGGCAAAATCGTATGGTGTTCAAACGATTGATACACTTACAGGATTTAAATATATTGGTGAAAAAATTCATGAATTTGATACGACAGGCGAAACGTTTGTTTTTGGATTTGAAGAAAGTTATGGTTATTTGATAAGTAGTTTTGCACGTGATAAAGATGCTGTACAAGCTGCAGTGATGGCATGCGAGATGGCTTACTATTGGGAACAAAAAGGTAAAACGTTGCTTGAAGCATTAGATCTTTTATATGAACAACATGGGTATTATCAAGAGGGAATGACATCAATAACGTTGCAAGGTAAAGAGGGATCCGAAAAAATTGCTAAAATGATGGAGACCCATCGAAATGAGAAAATAACAACGATTGGTGGCCTCAGTGTTGTTCAAGTTGAAGATTATCTTGCAAGTGAGCATATTAATCTAGCAACAAATGAACGTAAATCAATAGAACTTCCGAAAGAAAATGTTTTGAAATTTTTGCTTGAGAATGATAGCTGGGTTTGCTTAAGACCTTCAGGTACAGAGCCGAAAATAAAATGTTATTATGGCGTCCGGGAAGATAGCCAGGAAAAAAGTGATACTCGACTTAAAACTTTGAAAAATGACATGGAAAGTCGGTTGCAGACAATCATTGATGCAAATTAGTGGAAATGCATCAATGATAAGGCATTGATTATACGATACACGATATCAATTCTTTCCTTTTGAGGAAAACATATGCTAATGTCATAGAATTGTTTATCAAAAAATGTTGACATTTATCTCAATACATTGTTTAATTAAATTACATTCCTAAAGGGGAGTAGCTGGACAATTTAAGTCGTCAATACGAGAGAATATATCTCCGGCTTAAGTTGGCAACGGATAATGTTGTTTGCGAGACCTTTACCATTATTTGGTAAGGGTCTTTTTGTCTTTTTTTAATTGGAATGGTCCTTACTTTTTAATGGGGTGGGACCATTTTTGTATTTTAAAAGGAGATTAGTTCAATGGAAGCAACATTATTACTTGAATATTTATGGGTATTAGTTATTTTAATAGGATTAGAAGGTTTGCTGGCGGCTGATAATGCACTCGTATTAGCAATTATGGTTAAACATTTGCCTCATTTGGAGAGGAGAAAGGCTCTATTTTATGGATTACTTGGAGCATTTGTCCTGCGTTTCGGTTCCTTATTCGTTATATCTTTTCTGGTAGACGTATGGTACGTACAGGCACTTGGAGCAGGGTATTTACTATTTATTTCAATTAAGCATTTATATGATCATTATTTCAACAGGGAGCAGGAAGAAATAGACATTGCAAAAGGGAATGGAAGTGGCTTTTGGATGACCGTTTTCAAAGTGGAAATTGCTGATATGGCATTCGCAGTAGATTCTATCTTGGCTGCTGTAGCCTTGGCGGTTGCTCTTCCACCTTCAGGAATAGGACATATTGGTGGACTTGATACAGGACAATTCGCTGTTATTTTAGCCGGTGGGATGATTGGTCTAATTATCATGCGGTTTGCAGCAAATGTCTTTGTTGAATTGCTCCAAAAACGTCCAAGCCTAGAAGTGGCTGCCTTTTTAATTGTAGGTTGGGTTGGAATAAAGTTAATAATTATCACCCTTGCCCATCCAGATATCAGTTTAATCCCAGAAAGCTTTCCTCATTCTATACTATGGAAATCTACCTTTTACATTGTGTTAATCGGCATCGCTGTCGTCGGATGGTTTGCATCAAATCGTGAAGCCAGGGAAGTGAACAGTCCGAAGTAGGAATAATATTTTATCTCTATCAAGGTATAGCTAATCGGCCAGATTTCTGCTGAAAGCGGGGTTAGCCTTTGTACAAACGGGAATGTTTAAGATATAGGAGGGATTTCTATGTCAGTAAAACTTAAAAGAATTTATGAAGACGCGAGTGATGATGATGGCTTTCGAATTCTAGTTGATCGTGTGTGGCCAAGGGGTATCTCGAAAGAAAAAGCAAAATTAGATGAATGGCTTAAAGAAATTGGCCCATCAACAGACTTGAGGAAATGGTTTAATCATGACCCTGATAAATATAAAGAATTCAAGAAAAAGTATAAAGAAGAACTAAAAAGTGGCGACCAGAAGAAAGACCTTGATCAATTAAAAGAAATTGTTAAAGACAAGCCTAACAAAACAGTAACCTTGTTATATGCAGCAAAAGATGAAGAGCATAACCAAGCCCAAGTTTTGAAGGAAATAATGGATTAGAAATTATCCTTCTAAGGTTAATGGAGAAGTAAAGCGTACTGAATACCCCTAGAGTTGAAAAATCTACTCTAGGGGTTACGTAAACTACTTACTCGTACCCCCTAAGATAGGGAATCTCGATTAGGGGTTACGCAACCTACTTACTCATGCCCCCTAGGCGCGAAAGTCTGCACTAGGGGTTACCACCATGAATTTGTTATCGGGAGTGTAAACTGAACTGTGTAAGTGAGAGAGCGTACGACTCTTGCTTCGCAGTTCAGTTTTTTTATTGTAAGATAAAAATATAACGATTGGGAGGTTATTCTATTGGCCAAGTCAAA
>NZ_JAHLPW010000003.1 GCF_018918075.1 Virgibacillus sp. MSJ-26 | reverse complement strand
AAGAAATAGATGCGGAAGCTGTTTTTATCGACGGTACAAAAATAGAAGCTAATGCGAATAAGTTTACATTTGTTTGGCGTAAATCTGTTGAAAGATACAGTTCGAACCTGATTGAAAAATCTAACGTAATGTACGATGAGTTGCTGGAGAAAGAAATTATTCCAGCGATTGAACGTGAAAATGAAGAAGAACTTTCGGTGAAGGAAATAGAAACCATCGTCGAAAAACTAGACGATACCATTGATACATATACGAAAAAGATTGACGATTCTGATGTGGTAAGCGAACGGAAACAGTTGCGCTCGGAGCGCAAAGAACCGAAGAAATATCGAAAACATTATGGAGATTTTCTTGTTCGGAAACAAAAGTATCAACGAGATATGGAGATATTTAAAGATAGAAATAGTTATTCGAAAACAGATCATGACGCCACATTCATGCGTATGAAAGACGATTACATGAGAAATGGCCAATTAAAAGCTGGATACAACTTACAAGTTGCGACAGAAGGACAATATGCGTTAGCGTACGATATCTTCCCTAATCCGACAGATACACGCACGTTTATTCCATTTTTAAATACTATTGAAAAAGATTATTTTGAATTACCCAAATACATCGTCGCTGATGCAGGTTATGGTAGTGAACAAAACTATGATGATGTATTAAATAATAGGAATCGCACACCACTTATTACATACAACCAATATCGGAAAGAAAAGAAAAAGAAATTTAAAAATGATCCATTTAAAACTGCAAACTGGGAATACGATGGAGCAACAGATTCTTTTATCTGTCCAAATAATCGAAGATTAAATTATATATACGAATCTAATCGGACAGATAAATATGGCTTTAAAAGAACATTTAAAGTCTACGAGAGTGAAAGCTGTTCCGATTGTCCTGTGCGCTCCTTATGTACAAAGGCAGCAGAAGGTAAAAACAGAAAGTTATTTTACAATGAAAAATGGGAATACCAAAAAGAATATGTGAGAGAGAAGCTTTCAAACGAAGAAACAGGTGAAATCTATGGGAAACGTAAAATAGATGTTGAACCAGTTTTTGGATTTTTGAAGGCTAATTTAGGTTTCACTCGTATGTCCGTACGAGGTAAATCTAAGGTGCATAACGAAATGGGATTTGCGTTAATGGCGGTAAATTTAAGGAAGTATACCGCCATTAACAATGAAAATGGAACATTTTCACATAAAAACAAAAGAAAAAACGGTTGCGTTTATCTTTTATTGATAAACATAACCGTTTTTGTTTATTTGGGGCTAGTTATGTCCCAGCCTCTTGAGACATTTACTTTTTACTATCCTGTTGTTCTACAATCTGGCCGATTCTAATTTAATTTTCTTCGACAATCGCGCCCGATTGTGGTACAAACGAAATCACCTTAGAACATATCCTTATTCTTTCCCACATTCATAACAGCGTCTATCTTTGTCCTCATCCCCGTACATACATAGCTCCTTTTTCATTTTACAAATGTTACAAAAATCAAAGTAGATTTGAGGTAGTCTACCTTTCTCAGCTAATGGAACCCAACCTTTTTCGTACAAACTTTTCGTCATACCATAATCTATAAAAATAAGCTTATAATTACTGTCTAAACCAAAGTTACTACTATCCTCCAAATCAAAACAATCAAATTCACTATCCAATTCTTTTAAAACTTTTCCAAACAAATTTGGAATCAAATATGAATGTTCTTCAGCATTTATTTCATATGACTGATTATTTTTTAATTCCAGAGGGGTGTAGTATTTTTGTATGGAAATATAATTATCAACATAATACGTTTGAGCGAGTAATGCATCAAGACCCTTTTTTTGCATTGAGGTGTATATCTTTAATTCATTTACTGATTGTTTATATCCAACTGGATGCAGATGTACTTTTATCACATAATCAGAAACTTTATATACTTTTCTTGTGGCACCTATACCCACGAAATTATCTTCCTTACAGAATTGATTCCAATTTTGAATTAACAGTTCTAACATAATTTCCTCACTATCCTAAAAGCATTATTTCAGAATCTGACCCGATTCTTGAATAAACTAAATTAAAAATTCCATTAACTAAATTTTAACATAACTCTTATATTAACCTAACCAATGATGCAATATTCTCAGGAAGTATTATAGTGAATGTATCATCAACCACTAATAAAACAGATATAATGTAATTCGAAACAATTGAATCTCTACAAAAATATGCTCAATTGCATTGGGTTGTTATACCCGTTGATTACCTCGCACTTTTCCTCATTTTATTTCGCCCGATTTTTCACGATTCCTTATTCATGATACTTTTTTGTGACATTTCCATAAAAAAATGAGGTTCTCCCTTTAGAAAACCCCGTTATATCAAAAGTTTATTTATTCACTTTTTGGACCTACATCATGCCCGGTGTGTTGTGAGCCGTTTTTTGTCTTGTGTTGAATTATGAAATGCCGTTAAATCAATATTTTTGATTATTTTATTATAGTAAGACTTCGCGTGATTGTATATCTTTGTTTATCCCTGTTACTTTTTTGTTACTGTTTAAATGTATTTCTACAAACTAAAATATTAATTTATTGACATCTATTAATAGGTATTGCGGTACTACGGACAATTAGAAAAGGTTACAAACATCGTATCCTGACTTTTTATTCATTCTTCAGAAAAAAAATCCCTATTTTTATAGAGTTTATCTTTTGTCAAATTATTATTTCCCTATTTCCTTTTCCAATAAACATCTTCTCGCTTGTGTTTAATACCATCAATCCATACAACTAATTCCTCTTCGTTAACTTCGAATACCAGAATTACCTGATATAATCCAAGTCTTACCCAATAATTTTTTAAGATCCCGTTGGGTATTTGTTTTGCAGTTAAAGTCGGCATAAATGATAATCGCTTATGGGAATCTAAATATATTCGTTCTTTAACTTCTGAAGGATAAGCAACTATATTACTCAATTCATCAAGGGCGGTTTGCGACCAATAAACATTATAAATCTTGTTCACTTTCAAACTCCTTGATTTTTCTTTGGAGGTAATCTAATCCTTGTTTCTGATCATAAATACGTCCATTTGAGCGATCTTTTCGACTTTGTTGTACTTGATAAATAATTCCTTTATCCTCAGATAAATGGCCTAGATTCATTTGTTCAATTGTTTCTTTTTCCCTTTTCATATTTAAATAACCAATAAAGTCGTATACTTGAACAGCGTCTTCTTCTTGAATAGAGTCAATTAAGTTTTTAAGTTCTTCACGGTTAACACTCATCTATAGCACCGCCTTGTTATTTATTTACATCATTATATCATTGAATGAACCATTTCTGGAAATCGCCTGATTCTGACACGATTTAGGCACAGTGTTGTACGACAATAGTCCCCGTTTGTTGAACAAGCAATATTATTATATAAAGTAATTTAAATATATTTAATATTTTAATGGTACCATATTCTTATCTGAATTCAATGCAGTTAAGCAACTTCCCATGACTTAAAGTAACAGTAACGATAAATTGAATTCAGATTTGCTTTTAGTAACGAAAAAAAAAAGCGATGGAATATTCATCGCTTTTTATAATGTTATTAGTTTGTAAAATACATAACGTGAGTGTTTTATAAGTTTCTACAAATTAGGGAAATTATAAAAGGCTAACCGGATGCTTTCGCTTTTGTTTTCTTAACTTGATTCCTCCAATTCTTCACTCGTCTTAAAGGACTGGCAAGACGTCCGCCCGGCACGTGAGCATACTGTGCATTTCTCTACGCTGATAAGACTTAAACCATAATCCACAGCATCTTCAGATCTTGTGAAAATGTGTTCGTGTCCGACTTTCTCATATAGTCCGGTTATTTTCAGCATATCCAAAACATCTTTATTGGCTTCACTAATGAGAGTCGTGCCACCCATGTTGTGGAAATCAGTAATGAGCGATTCAAGGTTTGCTGCTCCAGTCGCATCTAACATCGGTACATTTTTAATTTTTAAAATGAGTACTTTCGGACGCTTATTGATGGATCTTGTAATAGTTGATTCAAACCTGTCAGCAGCACCGAAGAAGAGCGGGCCGTCAATCGTGTAGAATGATAGTTGAGGGCAGGTTGTATCGTATTCTTCAGAGCTGGTTAGTCCATTACGTTTAGTCATTACAGGAATAACTTCCTCCACATCTAATGCGTCACTCATTCGTTTAATAAACGAAATACCTGCAAGGAGTAGTCCGATTTGAACCGCCATCGTTAAATTAACGAATACGGTGAGTAAAAATGTTGTTGCTAGAACGAGCGAATCACCTGATTTTAATTTTAAAATATGCGCGAATGATTTATATTCACTCATGTTATAAGCGACAACCATGAGGATTGGTGCCATAGCTGCTAAAGGAATCGCCGAAGCATAGGGTGCAAATAACAGTAACGTCGCCAGGACAAATACACTTTGAAAAATTCCTGAAAAAGGGCTGACTGCGCCACTTTTTATATTGGTCGCTGTTCGAGCAATGGCGCCTGTTGCCGGGATACCTCCAAAGAGAGGTGTCACCATATTCGCAATCCCTTGCCCCATAAGTTCTCGGTCTGAATTGTGCCTTTTACCTGTCATCCCGTCGGAGACAACGGCGGATAGTAGTGATTCTATGCCACCTAACATCGCAATCACAAATGCCGGTTGCCAAAGCATCAAAATTTTATCCCAAGTGATCTGAGGGAATTTAAAAGTTGGTAACGATTGTGGGATGCCACCGAAAGCCGAACCAATCGTTGCAACTTTACTCGGAAAAAAGATGACTGCAATCACTGTTGGAACAATCAGAGCAACAAGTAAAACGGGTACCCTTGGAAAAAATTTTGGAATAAAAATGACGATTAAGAGACCAATAACGGCTGTAAGCACACTGAAAATGTTTATGGAATCCAGGTTTTGAGCAAGTTGGATCATATTTTGATGAAAATATTCCTTCTTTTCCAAGCCTTCTAATCCGAGAAAGTCACCAATTTGTCCACTGAAAATTATGACAGCAATCCCAGCGGTAAAGCCAATTGTTACAGAGCGGGGAATATATTTTATCAATTGCCCCAGTTTAAATACGCCCATCAAGAGCAGCATAATCCCCGCTAAAAATCCAGCAATCAATAAGTTTTCATAGCCATACTGCAGGACGATGGCGAGTAAAATCGGAATGAATGCGCCTGTTGGACCAGCAACTTGAAACCGAGAACCTCCTAATAACGCGACAAGTAATCCTGCAATAATCGTTGTATAAAGTCCATATTCAGGACTGACACCTGAAGCTATCGCAAAGGCCATCCCAAGCGGCATAGCAACAATACCAACAGTTACACCTGCGACTAAATCACGCTTTAAATCGTCAAGTGTTAAACCTTTAAAGCGATCATCTTTAAACACGAATCAATCTCCTTTAATATTTTTTAAACACAAAGAAACCTCGCCTAGGAGGCGAGACTAAAAAATAAAACATTTGCCCTATCCATCTAATCGTTCTGAAAAGGAAAATAAAGTAAAATAATGAATATTTTATCTACTATATATAATCATACCATATATAGAATAATAATGCTCGGGTTCTGCTTATGGTACTATTTATGGATAATAAAAATGAGATCTCTATATTTTGTGTCGATAAAATACATATCGCAAATCACTGAAAAAATTCAGCCTAGGCTTTATAATCAGGATAGAAATAAAATTCAAAGGGGGGGCATTAAATTGAAAAAAGTTGTTTTATCATTTAGTGGGGGAAAAGATAGTAGCTTAGCTTTGTATTATCTTTTAAAAGAAGGTTTAGATGTTGTTTGTTTAGTGACTACAGCATACAAAGAGAAAGGGGAAACAGTGGCTCATGGTGAGTCGTTAAGCAAGGTTGAAAAACAGGCAAATGAGTTAGGCATACCTGTTACTTTTATTAAAACAGATTTCGATACATATCAGGAGAACTTCGTTAATAAATTAAAAGAGTTAAAGGAAGAGTTAGATATTGACACGATTGCTTTTGGCGATATTTATCTAGAAGGTCATCGCGAGTGGGGTGAGCAACTTGCTCAAGAAGCAAGTCTCAACGCTTATTATCCGCTGTGGACAAGCAAAGAAAATGTGGTTGATATGCTACATGACTTTGTTAACTTAGGGTTTAAAGCGGAAATCATTAAAATAGACGATACTAAACTTCCGTCAAGTTGGTTAGGACGAACGATAGATGATTCCTTTATTAATGATATTTTAGAAAAGGACGTTTGCCCGATGGGGGAATCTGGAGAATATCACACCTTTGTTTATGATGGACCGATTTTTAAAAAAGAGTAGAAAAAACATTATTAATATTCATCTAAAGAATCCGCTCCAAGCTTTTCAGTCTTAGGACGGATTTTTTTTCAATCATTAGTCCGTAGAAGAAATATGTGCTGTTTCGTATGATAGGGTTAGTTAATAAAAGAAAGGGAGAATAGTATGGAGACGATTGTAGATGTGAATCATTTAAACAAAAGTTACAAAATGAGAAGGGGCAAAGAACATATCCAAGCGGTGAATGATGTTTCGTTTAAAGTACAAAAAGGAGAAATCCTTGGACTTCTGGGTCCTAATGGGGCAGGTAAAACAACAACGATTAAAATGATCTGTGGATTATTAATTCCGGATTCAGGCTCAATTTCCATTAAAGGGATGGATCTTAGTAAAAATAAGCTTCAAGGCCTTCAGCATATTAGCGCCGTTTTAGAAGGGAATCGGAATTTATATTGGCGGCTCACGGTTAGAGAGAATTTAGAGTACTTTGCAGGCAACCGAGGGAAATCACGAAAAGAGGTTTATGGTCGGATTGAAGAGCTGTTAGAACAATTTAACTTGAAAGGGAAAGAGCACGAGTTAGTGAATCGCCTTTCTCGTGGTATGCAGCAAAAGTTAGCGATTGCGGTTGCCCTTCTAGCTGATAGTGAGGTGATTTTGTTAGATGAACCGACACTCGGTATTGATATTGAAACAGGCTATGAGGTTCGACAAATCTTAAGAGATATTGTTGAAAAAAGCAATCGAACGATTATTCTTAGTTCACACGATATGGACGTGATTCAGGATTTATGTGACCGAACTGTTATTATTAACCATGGTCAAATTGTGGTTGATGACAAAGTTGAAAATCTTATGCGTTTATTTGCCGTTCGTTCCTACACCATTACGCTAGGTCAACCATTAACGGATCAACAAGAGATTTTACTCCAACAAGAATTTTCCCACTATCAGTATTCAGCAGACCGAATTGAGCCAATCCTTGAAATAGATTTAGCAAAAAGTGAAAACATTTATAAACTATTTGATATTTTTAAAAAGGAAAATACACCAGTGGAAACCATTGATCGCAGCACTATTAATTTTGAGCAAGTCTTTATGAAAATAGTAAAGGGGGAAAACGGGCATGAGCTGGCTTCATCTTCTTAAAGCGAATTTTAGAAAAGAATATATAGAACTGAAACGATATTTACCGAATACAATGGCGATGATCTTTACATTTTATTTTATTTTTCTAGGGATGTTTGCGGGGATTCAAGTTATCGGAGATCCAAGTGTTCAGGACGTTAATACACAGTATGCCATTGTTAATTATATTGTCTGGTTTTTAGCTATGGTTGTGATGCAAGACATTGGTTGGCAAGTAACAAATGAGTCAATGCGAGGGACGTTAGAGCAATTATCGATGTCTCCGATGGGACTCTGGCGGATTATGACAGCCAGGTTAGTGGCGACGACAAGTATTAATCTCATTATCGTTGTTGTATTATTGTACATTTCAATGTTAACGGCAGGTCAGTGGTTAAATATTGACGTTATAGCCATCGCACCTATTCTTATATTAACGCTGATTAGTATGTTTGGAGTCGGCTTTATGATTGCAGGTATATCCATTATATTAAAACAAGTGCAGTCTTTCTTGCAGATATTGCAATTTATTCTCGCTGGTCTCACATTTGTTCCGTTGTCGGTTGCACCTTTTTTAGCCTATCTTCCGTTTGTGAAAGGTGTGGATTTGATTAGATATGTCATGATTGACGGGGCAACTTTGAGTCAGATAGGCGTAGGGAATTTTTTAATATTAGCCTTTAATGCTATCTTTTACTTTATACTAGGACTTGTTTGCTTTCTTTACTGTGAACGGGTGGCGATGCATAAAGGTTTACTGGCCCATTATTAAGCTTTTTCACTAATCTATTTGATAAAACTAGGTTATTGACTTATACAACGATGCAACTTCTTTCATAGGTTATTAATGAACCTATCATAGGGAAGGGAGATATTTTTATGAGACATCATCATGGGCCAAACTGCAGGTGCCCTAAGTGCATCGTATATCCTGTTAAAGAAAATGTTGTGCATAAATGTACAGAAGAAACGGTGGAACATATTCATCCATCTCACACGACAGTAATGAATCATCATTTAGTGAAAAATAAGCATTTCTTTCCACATTCTACTTCTGTTGAGAACACGTATAACAGTGTTGATGAATTTGGAGGAGCATTTAATGTTCCAGGCAATCAAGTCGGTGGCGCAATGAGTCCAGGTATGGGTGGTTCAGGAGGCCAAGTTGGTGGCGCAATGAGCCCAGGTATGGGTGGTCCAGGAGGTCAAGTCGGTGGAGCGATGAAACCAGGTATGCATGGCGGCCAGTGCAAGCCATGCGGAGGACCGATGCATCACCATCATCATAAACACAATAAATGGTGCTAAATTTAATAAAAGAGCTGATGCCATCGTCAGCTCTTTTTTGTTTGTAAAATCATTCTACGCTTTAAGACGCAACATCTTATAACTAGTATGATAAGATAGAGAAAAATTGTAAGAGGAGAAAGGTAGTTATTAAAATGAAAATCATGTTTGTTACTGGTTATAAACCGATGGAACTGAATTTATTTAAGCCAGATGATGAGCGAATTACATATATTAAAGAAGCGATTAAAAAAAGACTCATCCCTTTTATTGAGGAAGGTCTGGAATGGGTTATTATATCAGGACAAATGGGAGTTGAACTCTGGACGGCGGATGTTATTTTAGATGACTTGAAAGATCATTATGATATTCAACTGGGTGTGATCCCCCCGTTTGAAAATCAAGAAAGCCGTTGGCCGGAACCTCTTCAGATGCAATACCAGGAAATGATCATGACAGCTGATTTTTACCAGCCATTGTATAAAGGAGACTATAAAGGACCTTTTCAATTCCGTGCAAAAAATAAATGGCTGATTGATAAAAGCGATGCTTGTCTTATCCTTTTAGATGAAGAAAACCATGGGAGTAATCGTTATTTTTATGAAGAGGCACAGCAAACTGAAAAGGATTATCCGATTTATTTAATCACACCAGCTGATTTAGATGATGTCGTTCGTGAAATACAGATGAATGACCCACGATATTGGGATCAATAGTAATGAATTTACTCCTGATCCCAATATGATTTCTTAAGCTCCTTCATATTAGCGATAATTGCCGTCATGATAAAGGGGATGGCAGACCCAATAAAAAGTGTAAAGCCAATAGTTCCAAGACCGATACCTTCCCAAGCACCTACGATAAATGAAATCCCAATTAATATTAGGCTAAGTATTATAACGCCAATCGGGATAAAATATTGTAAAGGTGACTTTTTACTTTGGAAATATAAAGTAGTCGTTAATAATATAATGACAGTTGCTATTAATAGTCCAATTAAAAGACCCATATCATTTACCTCCAAATATAGTTATCAATTTCTTCGAAGAGGCGTTTAGTTGCCCCGCATGTTAATTACCTGGGTTATGAAGGGCAAGTTCGGTGGAAAGTCCTGAAAGATGTCCTTCATTCAGATTTAGCTAAGCATAACAAGAAAATTCGCGGATTCTTTCTTACTTTTAATCTACAAAATTTAATTTTAAGATTCAATGTTAGTTATAGTAAGTCTAACTCGGACTATTACTTAAATTGTATTTTATCCGTCTCTTAAAAGCAATTAAATGGGGATTCTAGTAAAATCTATGTACCATTTGACTCTTTGATGAACTAAAACAAGTTGTCCAATTAGTTGTGTGAATAGGGGCTGAACATCCTAACGTTCAATATCCTACGAAACTATCACTGAAGCCGATCCTTTGGAAAAAGAATAGGCTTCAGTGATACTACTGACCTAATTATATATTACGTTTAAAGCAAGTGGGATAAAGAAGTAATGACACTGTGTCGATTACCATAAATAATCCAATAGATCGCCTTTAAATAAGTTGGTATCAATCTCGCATTTTTCTGCTTCAATCCCATATTGCCAGCCGTAAAGCTTGGCCTTGTCTGGTCCTTCTGCATCAAATTTCGGGGCGTTATCCTTCGTAGTGATATCTTTTTGAGGTTCTGCTGTCCATACAACTGTATTCTCTTGTGTGTCATCTGACGTAGCGTTATAGGCTTCAAGTAATTTACTATCTTTATCGAACACACCATATACTCCTGGATTATAAGTTGAATCGGCTAGAGTTTCATACCAACCATCAATAAATGCCGAATCTACGGAATAATTAGGTTCAATATCAGCAAAAATAGCAACATCTTCAGGTACTCCTAAATCTTTGGCATAGGAAATAGCTTGTTTTGCTTCTGATATACCATTATCATAACCTACTGCTTCTTCGAAATGGTTGTAGATGACTAAAATCTTAACGTCTTTGTCATGCAAGAATTGGGCTTCGTCTTGCGTAAGCCCGACAGATACATCGCTTTTATCTCCTAAATAGCGTCCCCAAACGTCTGGTTCTCCAAAATTATCTTTGACACAACGATACATATTTTTATCAGTCAAGCTTGCCGAATCGACACCCCAATACGTTTTATCCGACTCTTTATCAGCGTCTTGATCACCTGATTCTTTATCAGTGTCTTTGCTAGAATCATCAGAATCGTCTTTGGGGTCGTTATCGGAATTGTTATTTGGTATGATCTCACCGTTTTCAACTGTGGGTGCGGAAGGATTATCTGTGGCGATTTTTTCGTTTAAATAGAATAATGAAATGATTATAAAAGGGACTAGAAAAATAATTAGCCAACCTAGTAGTTTAGAAAACCATTTTCCATTCATAAGTTTTATTCACTCCCCTCACTTAATGCATTATATTGAGGGAAATCTTGTAATGTGTAGGTATATCAATGGTTTCAGAGATTAAAAGGCAGATGTTATTTTAAATGTTCTGAAATCATATGATATAATCGTATTATGCTAGAAATATATAGGAGGTGGCTGTGATGACAATTATTATTCGTAAAATGACTAGAAAAGATATGAAACAAGTACAAGATATTGCCAAAACAACGTGGCATGCCACTTACGACGGGATTATTCCACGAGATATTCAAAATAATTTTTTAGATAAGGCCTATAGTTTGCAGATGATGAAGCAACGGCTAAAACAACCTTATTTTTTTGTTGCTGAGGTAAAGGGAAAGGTCGTTGGTTTTTCGCAATTTACTGTGCCCGATCAACAAGGCATGACAGAGTTAGTAGCCATTTATCTTTATCCTGACTACCAAGGAATAGGTATCGGATCGGCATTTCTTAAAGAAGGGATGAAGCATCTTAAAGATGTAAAAGAAATCCAACTCAATGTAGAAAAAGACAATCATATTGGCAGACAGTTTTACGAGGCGAAAGGTTTTTCAGTAATTTCTGAGTATCAAGAGGACTTTGCGGGTCATGTATTAAATACAATGCGGATGGCTCTGAAGATGGGAAGGTAGGTATTTTAAGGGAGGGTAAATATGAAAATTAGACGTGCAACCTCAAGTGATGCAGCGAATATCGCAAAGGTGCATGTGGATAGTTGGCGAACAACATATCAAAATGTTTTGCCTACTGATTTTTTGGAGAGCTTATCCTATGAAAAGCGGAAAAAATTATGGGATAACAACCTAAAGGAGCAACAAGTCTACGTTGCAGTAATTGAAGGGGAAATCATTGGCTTTTCGGTTGGAGGAAAAGAAAGAACGGGTCATTATAAGAACTTTCTTGGTGAGTTATATGCTATTTACCTATTAGAAAACTATCAAAATCAAGGGATTGGTGGCCTGTTATTTAATCAAGTTATTAAGGAGCTGAAAGAAAGTAATCTGAATTCAATGCTTGTTTGGGTTTTAGAAGATAATGAAGCGGAGCATTTCTATAAAGCTAAAGGCGGTAAAAAAGTGGATACCAAAGAAGTTAATATAGCAGGACAAACATATACAGAGTTAGCATATGGATGGGAAAAGCTGCCTCTTATTCAATAAATGATGGTGCTCACTGATTTAAAAAACTTCAAACACCTAACATTAGAGTTCAAATTACATATGGACTCATTTGTTATCGATGAGGCATTAATTGAGTTCTTAATATTGCAGTTAATGGAATAAATCTTATAACATATTACAGTAGAAGACATATAAGATATTCATAGATAGGAGTTTTCACATGACGAAAATAGGTTTGATTAGACATGGCTGTACAGATTGGAATAAAGCTAAGCGGGCACAGGGACATTCGGATATCCCTTTGTGTGACGATGGCTACGTGCAAGCTGAAAAATTAGCAGACCGCTTAGCAAGTGAAGCTTGGGATATTATTTATGCTAGTGACTTAAAAAGAGCGAGGCAGACTGCGGAAACGATTGCAGAAAAGATGCAAGATATTGAGATTCATTTAGACGAAAGATTAAGAGAACGTTATGGAGGGCAAATTGAAGGAACAACAGTTGAAGAACGGATTGACAAGTGGGGAGAAAATTGGCGTGAGCTTGATTTAGGCATGGAAAAGAGTGACGAAATAAGTAAACGTGGGATGGCTTGTCTGAATGAGATAATCACAAATCATCAAGATGAAAACATCCTTATTGTGAGTCACGGGGCATTTATAAAACAACTATTAAGAACACTCTTTCCGGATCAGGATGTTGAGGGTTCACTTGATAATTGTTCTGTCACTATCCTTGAAACTAATGGAGAATTATGGGATTTAACCTTGCGCAACAGTGTGAAGCATATGTGAACTAAACCCCACTTAAATTCATACGAAATTTGAATTGGGGACTTCTTGGCTAAAAATGTTAAAAAGCATAGGAAGGGAGGAGCGTGATGGGCTCAAGGATGATGCATTTCATTATAGCGAGTGAGTTAGCGTCAAAGTTTCCAATTGAAAATAAAGAACAATTTTTACTAGGTGGGATAGCTCCAGATGCTGTAGCGACGAATAAAGAGGTCTCACATTTTTATATTGGAAAACATGAAGAATATACTAGGAGAATTGCATTTGAAGCATTTTATAATAAATACTCCAAGCTTACGCAACAAGATTATATTTTAGGGTACTATTGTCATTTGATTGCAGATGATTTATGGTTGACGGGTTTTTTCGCACCATGGTTGAAAAATCGAATTGAAACAGATCAGGAAATACAAAAGACCTATCATCGGGATTTTCATTTGTTAAATGGAAAGTTAGCTGAGCATTATAGTATTAATCCGAATGATGTTAGGAAGTTAAAGGTGACAAGTGATTTACCTGATATAGAGGAAATAGGGAGAGAGGCTTTGGAGAAATTTCTCCCTTTTTTAATGTATGATTTAAATTATAGCCATCTTGAGCTTGAACAACCTCTAGAGGTATTTACTATTGACCAAATTGTTGGTTATATTGAGACATCAATTGAAAAGAGTATCTACTTTTTGAATGAAAAATTAGACATGAATAAGTACTAAAATTATTGGTGAAAGAGGGCGGACAATGCAATCTGCTTACGTTAATTGGGGCTCATCGCGAATTAAATTAACTTGGAAAAAAGAAATGGCGTTGCCAGAGTACCATTTAATGTCAAGTGCCCATGGTTTTTGTTTTCATGAAAGGAAATTATTAATGGTTTATTTAGATGACCGTGGATGGGACTTTCCAGGAGGGCATTTAGAAAAAGATGAGTCACCGGAAGAATGTTTATATCTTGGCTGCCTTGAAATCGATCATCATGAAAACCCGGTTTGGGATAACAATAGCCCCTATCCAAAAGTAGGTTATCAAGTTTTTTATAAAATGAAGATTAATAACTTTTATCCTTTTAAAGGGGACCATGAATCAAGTTTGAGAAAACTAATTAATCCGGATGAAGTAGCTACATATTATAAAAGTTGGCATGAGTTATATCAAACTATTTTAGATGAAGCAATGGTGGGTTCTTAAAAATTTTGTGATAGTAAGCATTATTTGATGGATAAAAAAATCAAGGCGAATGATTCGTTCGCCTTGATTAGCTGAATCCGTTTATTCAGGTAATGTAAATGAAGCTTTCTTGCCTTTAGAAATATCTTTTGTGTCATCATTTTTGATGGGACCGAATTCGATTTCAAAAGGCTTATCTTTCCAAATTTTATCGTATTGTTCTTTTTCTAAAGTGTATACTTGTAAGAATTCTCCTGATTCACCCGGCTCAATCGTGTCGTCATTACCATAATCCAGAAGCATACCTTCATTCAGCAACCACTGCGATCCATCGTTGACTTCGAGTTTAGAAGAGGTAATGAATAATCCGATATTTTCATCACCATTATTTTCTAAGTTAAATTTAACGATATCGCTTTTATCTTTAATCATTTCCTTTTCGCACATCCGCGAGCCGAAAACTCGATATAATATGAGGGAATCAATCATTTAGTGTGAAATCCTAATTTCTTTTGTAACTCTTCATCTTTTAGTTTTTTACGGGCTTGTCTCCCCCAACTTTTTATAGCCTCTTCAGATTTATCTTCTAAATCAGCAATTTCTTTAACCGATAGATCTTTAATGATAAAATAATTTATCCATTTCCACTGATTGCTTGTTAGGTTTTCTTTTAAACAATTCCACATATAAGAATCTTGAACGGGAATATCAGTTGTATCAACAAGAGGATAAGATGTTTCGCTCGTTGTAAAGTAATTTCCGTCATTATGGTCTTTTATCCGCTCTGTAATGACTTTCTCATCATTGTCAGTTTGCCGTGACTCTTTTCTAACTTTATCGATTAATCGATTACGAATGGTGAAGTTGAAATAAGTTGCCATTGGCCCTTTATCGGGTTTATGTTTTTCATAGGCACTCCATAAAGCAATTAATCCTTCTTGGAAAAAGTCTTGGTGTGGGTCTCTGATGTTTAATTTTTGGATATGATAATAGATCCGGCGTTCATTTTGCTCAAAAATCTCATCGAAAGTAAAGGGGTTCATCTTTTTCAATTATAATTCCTCCTTTTAGGTTTTCATTCTTCTTATAACTAATATCGTTTGTAAAGCGAAAAAGGTGGCATGAATTATTAATTTATTTTAAATTGAGGGTTTGATGTGTATTCTAGTTGAAGTATTTACATGATAACAGAACGCATGTTCGAATATCAAGTGAAAAAAGTAATGCCCCTTTAGAAGGACACTACTGTTGTCAAAGTGATCTGGAGGATTTAGATTTTTACTGTCTGTTTAAAATTAATCCATTAATACGCCAATGGGGCGCAATATGTTTAATATATCTATCGTATCTTCATGAGCATCAAGCACTTCTTGGAGTTTTCGATAAACAAAAGGACTTTCATCTGTGCCGCCACCTCTGAGTTCAACGCCAAAATCTTTTACTGCGCGGTTCATCTGATCTTCAGAAATCAACCCTGCTTTCCGGCGTTTGCCACGTCCTCTGCCAGCTGCCTTTGTGCGGCTCATGATTCTTCCTGCCCCGTGGACGGTACTATAAAAAGCTTCCATACTTTTTTCGGATTCTTTACCCTCAAGGATAACGGAAATATCGCCCATACTGCCACCCACAAACCCGCGTTGACCTGGTGCAGCAGGGGTCGCGCCTTTACGAACAACAATATACTCTTTCCCGTCATGCTTTTCTTTCCATGCATAGTTATGATGATTATGAACTTCATCCAGCGCACGTGCATGTAAAATATCAAGGACTTGATTGATAACGATATCACGCCCTGCATAGGCATATTGTCCAGCTAGCTTCATCGCTCGGAAATACATTTGTCCGAGATCACTATCCATATCAAATAGAGTAGGTGCCACGTCCATGCTTTCGCGAGGCGGGTTCACGAAAAAGTCTCTATCATTAGCAAGGTTTAAAAACCCCGTAGCCGTTCGGTGCCCAAACCCTCGACTACCAAAGTGGTTCCCAACCCATACATCATCTGTTTTTTCATCAACTAATATATCGACATAATGATTCCCTGACCCGCATGACCCGAGTTGTTCTCTCGCTAAGGATTTTAATTTATCATGTTCATGCTTACCAATATCGCGAAACACGTTCCAATCAGGGTCGTCAAAAAGATCGTGGTCAAACTTTCGTCCACCTTTTTTGCCGACTCCAAAAGGAATCGTTGCTTGGAGTTCATCCATAATTGTTTGCATGTTGTCTTTAATATCATTGTATTTTAAATTAGTCTTAACTGCCTTATTGCCACACCCAATATCGTAACCTACACCTGAGGGTGAAATTTGTCCATCATAGACTACGACACCGCCAACAGGTTGACTGTATCCATAATGTCCGTCAGCACATAATACTCCACCGATAACATTTCCCGTTTCCAAGCAATGATTGAATTGCCTCAGTGTATTATCATCATGCTTTCCGAAAATAACTTTATTCATTTCATCTACCCCCTATATCCTTTATACCATAAAGCCTGAGGATGGGCTAGGAGAGTGGAATGTGAGGGGGAGAACGATTGGTTTTAGAGATTTTTTGGTATACTAAAAGGAATTAATATGGGTAATTTTATTTTTAAGTGAGGAGTGGATGACTATGAAAATTATTATTGCCCCTGATTCATTTAAAGAAAGCATGTCGGCGTTGGAAGCGGCTAGCGCGATTGAAGCTGGATTTAAAAAGAGTATACCAAAGGCGGATTACATAAAAATTCCTATGGCTGACGGTGGAGAAGGGACGGTTCAATCGCTCGTTGATGCAACGGGTGGAAGAATTTTGAAAGAGTTAGTGACAGGACCGCTCGGCGAATCTGTGGAAGCTTTTTACGGAATAACAGGTGACGGGAAAACGGCGGTGATTGAAATGGCTGCTGCATCAGGACTTCATCTTATTCAGAAGGAAGAGCGCAATCCACTTTATACTACGACACGTGGGACGGGGGAGTTGATTTTGGCCGCACTTCATGACGACGTGGAGCAGATAATTATCGGAATCGGTGGCAGTGCAACTACTGATGGGGGAGCAGGTATGGCACAAGCATTGGGTGCAAAACTCCTTGATTCGTCAGGCACTCAAATTGGTTATGGCGGCATTGCTTTAGAGAAGTTACATTCTATAGATTTGAAGAGATTGGACAAGAGACTACTCGACGTTGAAATTAATATCGCTTGTGATGTTGATAATCCATTAACCGGCGAACACGGAGCAGCGGCTGTTTTTGGACCACAAAAAGGAGCTACACCTAAGATAGTTGCAGTGCTTGATGAAAATCTTAGTCACTACGGTGAAGTGGTCAAAAAAGAACTTGGGAAAGACATTTCAACTATTCCAGGAGCTGGAGCAGCAGGAGGGCTCGGTGCAGGCTTGATCGCTTTTTTAGATGGGGATTTAAGACGGGGCGTTGACGTCGTGATAGAAACAGTGCAACTGGAATTGGCGATGGAAAATGCATCTCTAGTTATAACTGGCGAAGGGAAAATCGATAACCAAACAGCGTATGGAAAAACTCCGCTCGGCGTCGCTAAAGTGGCTAAGAAATTTGGTGTACCAGTTATTGGAATTGCTGGCATGGTGGATTATTGTGTGGAAGACAACCATGGACTTGATGCTGTTTTTTCCATCGTTCCAGGACCCATCTCTTCGTCTGAAGCAATGGAGAGAGCAGAAAAGTATACAGAAGCGCTGGCAAAAAATATTGCCGAGCTCATTCAGATAGGGAATTTATAAAGGAATTGGAAAGGCTGGTAAGAATAGTGTAAGATCTATTCTTATCAGATTTTATTCTTCAGCTGGGACATGTTGCTTGTAAAGATGAAATAGACGGGCGAAGAATATGCAAAAGACCTTCATAGTTCAATGGAGGTCTTTTCCCCCTTTATAAACCTAAGAAAAAATCCTTCATAAAGTTTATGAAGGATTTATCGTTACCAATTTAATTTTATGCTTAGCCTTGTGTCTGATACATCGTCTTCCTGCCTTCTTCAATCTCAGGATGGAATTGGATTGAAGCCTCGGCGCGAGTCTTTTGAACATTCTCCATTGCTTTTTTAATTTGTTTATCAAGATTTGCTGGTTTGTCAGTTTTCCTTTTAGCAATGGAAAGACCTGCGACAGTTCCCTGTGCACGTGCAACTTTTGCACTTTCAATACCCGTGATGTTACCCGCAACATAGAGACCGTCCAGTGGTGTTTCCATTTTTTCGTTATGAACCGGTACGTGACCTCCTAATGATTCAACAAATTGAGTCGGGCATCCGGCGACGGCTGCAAGTTCGGCTAATGGATATAAGCCACCGGCAATACAAACGAAGTCGACTTCAATTGTTTTTTCCGTCCCCTTAATGATTTTTCCTTTTGTTGTCACATTGCATATTGTAACTGATTCAACTTTATCTTCTCCATTAATACTCGTGATAGCTTTACGAACATGGATCGGCATGCCCCACATTTTAACGCCGCCCTTAGGGTAAAACTTCACAGCCATTTTACGAATCAAGGATGATCCTTTAGCAAATTTACTTCCGAATCGTAGAAACGCAGATGGTGCAAGGTGGGCAATTCTGACAAGTCCGTCCATAACTTTTTGCGGATGAGCATGATCTTTTGTCACTGAATTTTGTACAGGTAAAGTCATGCTTTCGAGGTCGATACCCGCGAGTTGTAATTCACGAGCGATGGCTGCAGATAAAACGTTCACACCAACTACAATTCCTTTTTCACCGACTTTTACCCGGTGCACATTGGTCATAACTTGCGCTGCACCGATCGACATGACACCAGGTAATGTCCAACCAGGGATGGGAGCTGCCGTTTCAGCTGCACCAGTCGCAATAAGAACATTTTCAGTATTAATATTCGCATCTGGTGTATGAACGGTAAAGCCGTTATCGATTTTTTCAATATGATAAACGGAAACGCCTAGTCTAATTTCCGTATCAAGTTCAAACGCTCTCTCTTTTAAAATATCGGTTTCCTTGATGCCATTCCACCATTCGCCATTCGGCTCTTGATGGAGTTGTCCAAGGAGGCGGCCACCCATTTTAGGGAATTCATCCAATACAAGGGTTTGTAAACCATTCTCACGGCACGAGATAGCCGCAGCTAATCCAGCGGGGCCAGCACCCACGATGACAACATCATACATGTGGATCACCTTCTTTTTCCATTCGTTTATATGTTTTTTCAAAATCAGCATACGTGCGCGGTAAATCGGTAGCGCCATCTTCTGATTTAAGTGGATCTGGCTCCATTTTTCCACTTTCAACGATCATATCTGCTTGAATTGGTGTCATACACGCTCTGATGCCTGATTCGTCATTCACTGTAACCCGGCACTCAAAGCAGTGACCGATATTACAGTAAATGCCTCTTGGATGTCCAGTTTCTTCGTGAACACGTAATTTGCGGATCCCGTTAGCAAGTAAAGCAGAAGCAATTGTGTCCCCTTCATAGCCTTTGTAAATTTTTCCATCAAATGTAAAAGAAATCACATTACGTGGTTCGATTTTGCCAAGGACAGGATGATCTGTAATTCTATTATTCTTCATAATCGACACCCTCCTTCAGTTTTGTAAGCGAAACAGGGCGCACGGGAGGTTGAACCTTTAACGGAATATTGTCATCCGGCGTTTCTCCAGTTATTTCTTCTAATACGGCATCAACAGCTGGTCTGCACGTTCTTCCGCCACAATATCCCATACCTGCTCTAGTACGCAGTTTTATTTCTCTAGCAGATTGTTCGTATTTGCAAGCTGTATCTTTAATATCTTTTAATGAAACTTCTTCACATCTGCAGATGATCATTTTGTCATCCATAGCGCGCTTCCTCCTTTGTGTATAAAAAAATATGTAAATGCTTACAATTAATCAGATAGTGGTTGCATGTTATTTAATGCTATTCTAACATATATGATACAATAGATATGAATTTTTGCATAAAAAATAATGATTTATTTACTTGTATTTAACGAAAATTGATAGTCTAGTAAACATAGGGCAAGGGGAGGAATAAATAATGAAAAAAGCAAACCACACAGATGTAGCGATTATCGGGGGAGGTATTATGGGCTCTGCAATCGCTTACTATGCTTCTAAATCCGGGCTTGATTGCATGCTAATTGAGAAAAACGATATTGCGAGTGGAACGTCTTCACGGTGTGACGGGAACGTAACGATTGTTGATAAAGACCCAGGATTTGATAGTCAAATGTCGCTGGCAAGCCAGGAACTCACCATAGAGTTAAATAAAGATCTTGAATTGCCTTTTGAATATAGGGAATTAGGTAGTATTCTAGTTTGTGATAATGATGCTGAAATGGAAGCAGCTGAAGATTGGGTGAAAATTCAAAAAGATGCTGGTTTAAAATTTAACGTCTTGGACCGTGAAGATATACGTCAAGAATCCCCATTTTTTGCTGACGATATCCCAGGAGGCTTAGAGTGTGAAACAGATTCTTTAATCAACCCATATCTCTTCTGTTACTCTTTAGTCGAACGTGCAAGAAAATATGGTTTAAAATTGAAAACCCATGCTGAAGTGACGAATATTACTAAAAAGAAAGACTTTATTATAGATACGACAGCCGGAAAAGTGACAGCTAAAAAAGTAGTAAATGCTGCGGGGATTTGGGCGCCGTTCATCGGAGAAATGCTCGGCATAAATATTCCCATCGTCCCTAGAAAAGGCCATATCATCGTTGGCTCTCGCTCAGAACCAGTCATGATGCGTAATGTCATGGAATTCGGTTATTTAATGAATAAGTTTGAACGTGAAAGAATTGCTGATCCATTAACCCAAAAGCACGGTGTTGCCCTTGTCCTTGAGCCTACTGAAAGTCAGAACTTCCTCCTTGGAAGTAGCCGTGAATTTGTCGGATATGACGGAAGCATTAACATAAATGTCGTTAAAGCAATCGCGAAACGAGGATTAAGATTCTTTCCGAAAATGGATGATTTCAATATTATTCGCTCGTATACAGGTATGAGACCTTGGACGGAAGATCACTTACCGATTGTCTCTGAAGTTGAAGACGTGCCTGGCTTCTATATTGCAGCTGGTCATGAAGGGGATGGAATTAGCTTAGCGACGATTACCGGAAAACTTATCGAAGAATTAATTTTAGAAAAAGAAACAACTATTCCAGTTGAACCACTACGCTATGACCGTTTTAAAAAAGTTCCAACCGCTTAATGATTGAGAAGTGACTATTTAATTCAATAGATGTATAATAAGCTATCATCTTTTAAAAGATTGATAGCTTTTTTGTTAAAATAATTGACGTAATTTTTCAGATAGTTTACTGTTAATAATATTAAACTTTATAACTATCAATACATATTAATTTTTAGTTAATGACATCAGGAGGACAACATGTTAAAAGTATTGAAGATTGGAAGCGCTTTTATTGGGATTATTGTTGGAGCAGGATTTGCTTCAGGTCAAGAAATTTTACAGTATTTTACTAGTTTCGGTTACTTAGGTATATTTGGTGCAATCGTGTCGACGGCTTTATTCGCTTATGTAGGGATGACCCTTGTAAGTGTGGGGAGCCGTTTAAAAACGACAAATCATAAAGACGCCTTTTTTGATATTAGTGGAAAAGTCTTTGGAACGATCATCGACTATATTATTATATTTACATTATTTGGGGTTGGCGTCGTCATGTTGGCCGGTGCAGGGTCACTACTTAATCAGCAATTTGGCTTATCCGCTTTCGTTGGAAGCCTCTTGATGGTCGTCTTAGTTGCCATTGTTGTCATGCTTAACGTCCAAAAAGTTATTTCTATTATTGGGAGTATTACACCGTTCTTAATTTTATTTATAATTTTGGCTGGTCTTTATAGTTTATTCACTATGGACTTGTCATTTGAAAAGTTAGAACCGATCGCTTTAGAGCATGAATCAGCTCTATCTAATTGGTTTTTCTCAGCTGTAAATTATGTTTCATTCAACACTGCTGTAGGAGCAGCGATGTCACTGGTGATGGGTGGAGCTGAAAAAAATCCAAAAGCAGCAGCACGTGGGGGCCTCGTTGGTGGACTAGGGCTTGGAATTATGATTATAATCAGTCATTTAGCTATTTTTTCAAAAATTGATGTTGTTGGTGCTTATGAACTACCGATGCTTAAAATTGTCGATCTCATTTCCCCTGTGCTATCATTTGTAATGACATTTGTCTTGTTCGGGATGATTTTTAATACAGCAGTAAGTATGTTTTATGCTTTTACAGCTCGATTTATGGTGATGAACACTCCAAAGGCAAATATATTCGTTGTAGTAACTTTAATTGTAGGCTTTATAGCGAGCTTTGCAGGATTTACTGGTCTGGTTTCATTCTTCTACCCGCTAATCGGTACTCTCGGATTAGTTTTGATTGGAGTTCTTATTTATGCTCCATTTAAGTTGGCACGGTATGAAAAGAAAGGGATTCAGTAATTATAATTGACTTGATAAAACTTAAATAGATTATTTATGGCTGTTCATCCCATCTAATGGTGGAGGGACAGCTTTTTTATCTTGTCGGCATTATACATATTTTAGATATGATATACATAAGGACCATTATTTAAGTACGAAAATGAGAAGCACTTCAATAGTAGGGCACAAAGCACTAGTCTTAAAGTACGTGTGTAAATGATTATATTGTTTATTGGGTTATTATGTAGTTCTAAATATTCAATTTAAAAAATGTACTAAAGTAGTATAGCCTTTGGAATAATCTTCTTTTATACTTAAACGTAAGAATATAATATTTTACTATGTGGAGGTTATTGATTATGTCAGGAAACATTCGTTTGAATCCAGAGGAACTAGAAGAGTTTGCGGGAAGATATGCTGATGAGAGCGGGCAGGTAGGAGAAATGGTAACTCGTTTGAGAGGGCTCATTGGCCAACTAACAGAAGCATGGGAAGGTGGAGCAGCGGAAGCTTTTGCTACACAATATGAAGAACTTGAACCATCATTCCAGAACATGCAAGTACTATTGGAAGATATTAGCCGTCAACTTTCTTCAAGTGCTAACACACTTAGAGATACAGATGCAAATATTGCTAGTCAGATTCGCGGATAATACATCTTTAATACTAAATGATAAAAAAAGTGCCGCAAATTTACGTGTCGGCACTTTTTCATTCTATCAGCATGAGTATATTAGACTATGATAATGGTCGGGGGAGAAAAATACGAGCGAGGCGAATGTTACGATGTATATCAATGTTACGGTTGATTTAAAACAATACAAGCAGTCTCCAATCGAGTTAAGATTATCGAATCAGCACTCCATCAAAAAGTTAATTGATATTGCTTGGCAAACAACAAATTTATCGATTAATCCACGAGAAGGTTATTGGGTTAGAATTCAAAATAAAGATAGGACCTTTGCGGGATCGCTCAGTCTTGAAGAGTGTGGAATCACAACAGGGGATCGTCTAGAAATATTATAATAGACATTTGATGTTAAGTGACAATCAGAGAGAGGTCCGTTGTAGGGGGAGGAATATGAGTGCCACAGGACGAAAAAAGCCGATCTTATTTAGAAAATAAACTGGATACAAAAATTACATATGATTCCGATAAAATCGAATTTGTATTCCAACGTGCGAAAGTAAAGTTGTCAGATGAATTGGAAATACATCTTTTAAAAACTATTAACCCTGAATTCAATAAAGAATTTACACTTACAGAGGACCAAGTCATTATAACTTATCATCCGCCAAAGTCATATGCACGATTTGAAAATATCTATAAAAATAGCATAAGAGCTAAATGGCAATTTGCTTATAACGTTATCCGCGCGATACGTAGTCACTCTATTGAAAGGGCTAAGCTTATTGTAAGTCCTGAAAACATTTTATTTGATCAAGGTCTTGTTCCTCATTTTTTACATTACGGAATAAGCGAAAGTATACCGCCGTATGAAGATAATGAAGAAAGACTATGGAAAGAGACAAAGGCGATTATAGCTGTTATAGCAGATAACAAACATGATTTTGCAACGTATCTAGCACACTATGAAACAATGGATTTACCAGATGTTGCAAAAGCAATTATGCATTCAGAATCTTATGAAGAAATAATCGATATTATTAAAGAAAACATTCAAAAAGACGATGCTTATGAAAAAACGGTGATTCATATCCCGGAGAGTAAATGGAAAGTTCGTCGATATATGATATGGATTTTGACGGTACTATTAATTCCGGCGATGACCTATAGTGTGTTTGCTCTATTTTTTAAAATTCCGGAGAGTGATGCATACGTTGAAAGTAATCGACATTTTCTACAGGATGAATATAGTTCTGTTGTCGATACATTAAGTAAATTTAACCATGAAAAGATGCCACGAGTTGTTCAGTATGAATTGGCCTCATCTTACATAGTTAGTGAATCATTGAGTGAAGAACAAAGGGAAAATATCCAAAATACTATTACCTTGCAAGCAGACCGGAAATATTTCTTATATTGGATTGATATTGGTCGTGGTAATTACCAGGAAGCTGTAGATACAGCAAGGCTTTTAGAAGATCGGGACTTAATCATTTATGGATTGTTGAAATTACGTGAAGATGTTAAAACAGATCAAAGTTTAAGTGGTTCCGAACGAGAAGATGAATTAAAAGAAATTCAGCGTGAAATTGACGAGTATCAGCAAGAAATGGAAGAAGAAAAAAAGGAGGCTGAAGAGGAAGAAAATCAAAAACAAGATAATAAAATAGAAGAATCATCGGATATGGATTCATCTGAACAAGAAGACAACGAAGATGATAAAGAAGATACTGTGGAGAAAGATGAATCAAAGAAAGATAAAGATAAATAAAAAATCAATGAAGGTTGAGCGTAACTTAGTTATATGAAATAACGAAAGTTTGGGAGTTAACCGAGTGTTATTTAGGAGGTGACAAGATGAGCCAGATATGGTTCTTTTATGACAAAACCCATCAATCAATAATGGTAGAGGAAGAAAAAGTAATAACATTAGGTAATGAGCTTCACCACACTGTGACTGTCCAGACATTTAAAGTTGAACCACATGTAACATTAGTTAAGTCTGATGAATCAAATGAGGTCAATGTCTATCAGGCTGATGAATTAGTTGGTACATTGACAGATGGAAACCAACTCGCATTAAAATGTCGCGACCAAAGCATCTATATTCAATATGAATCACAAACATATGAAGAAAATATGTATTATATTGGTAATCAAATTGAAATCTTATTTCCAAATGACCAGAAAAAAGTATTTTCAATGATTCATCATCAGGGTCAATGGCTCATTCAACCGTTAACTGCAGATGTTTATATCAACGGTATAAAAATAATGGAACGTTCAGAGCTTGCAATTGGGGATACTTTATTTTGTTCAAGTTTCTTTCTGATTTTAGAGAATCATGATGCATTAAAAGTAAAATCGAAACAGAATTTAACTTTTGATTTACCTTCGTTAAAAAAGCCAACAACCGTGATGAAACGTAAATACCCTAATTATAGACGTACACCAAGAATGATTTATGATCTACCAGAGGATAAAGTGGATTTCTCCTTTCCATCCGAAGAACGCGATAATGATCAAAAAGGATTATGGATGATTATTACGCCACCTCTGATGATGTTAATCGTAATGGGTGTTGTAGCTATGGTACGTCCACGCGGGATATTTATTTTAATCTCTATCACGATGTTTACAACGACTCTAGTGACATCTACGTTTCAGTATTTTAGAGAAAAGAAAAAACAACGTGAGAAAAAAGAAAAACGCATTCGCCTTTATACTAGATACTTGGAACAGAAAAGAGGAGAACTTCACAAGTTGTCCGAAAAACAGCGTGAAGTATTATATTTTCATTTACCTTCTTTTGAAAAGATTAAATATTTAACGGGGGAAATTAGCGACCGGATATGGGAACGTACGTTGGCGAGTCACGACTTCCTTCATTTCCGAGTGGGAAGGGCTTCGATTCCTGCAAGCTATGAAATGTCAGCTCAACGATCGGATACATCCAATCAAGAAATTGATGATTTATTTGAAAAATCTGAGGAACTTGTTAACCATTATGAAACGGTTAAAAATGCTCCGCTCGTTATTGACTTGGCTGAAGGAGCCATGGGGATGATCGGGAAGGATAGCATTGTAAAAAAAGAAATCCAGCAAATTGTTGGCCAACTTAGCTTTTCACAAAGTTATCATGATATCCGTATGGTGGCTATCTTTGATGAGGAAGAATATAAGTCTTGGGAATGGATGAAGTGGTTACCGCAATTTCAGTTACCACATACTTATGCAAAAGGTTTTATTTACAATGAACAAACACGTGATCAACTTTTAACTTCAATATACGAGATAATTAAAGAGCGTGAGCTCGATGAAGAGAGAGATAAGAAAATATTTACACCCCACTTTATCTTTATTGTGACTAATCGCCAGCTGATTTCTGAACATGCTATTTTAGAGTACCTAGAAGGTGAACATGATAATTTAGGAATTTCTATTATCTTTGCTGCTGACACAAAAGAAAGTCTTACAGAAAATATTCATACGCTTGTGCGTTATATTGACGAGACCCAGGGCGATATATTAATACAGCAGCAGAAAGCCGCTCATATTCCATTTAAATTGGATGAACACGGGCATGAAAATAATGAACGCTTTGCAAGAACATTACTTTCACTAAATCATCAACTAGGAATGAGTCATTCTATTCCAGAAAAAGTCACTTTCTTAGACATGTTTAATACGGATGAAGCTGAAAAAGTTGGGGTTAAGGAAAAGTGGAGAGAAAATCAATCCTCTAAGTCACTTGCCGTTCCTGTTGGCCTTAAAGGTAAAGATGATTATGTTTATTTAAACTTACATGAGAAAGCACATGGTCCTCACGGTCTTCTTGCAGGAACTACAGGTTCAGGAAAGAGTGAATTCTTACAATCTTATATATTGTCGTTAGCTGTTCACTTTCATCCTTATGAAGTTGCTTTTTTACTAATTGACTATAAAGGTGGAGGAATGGCTCAGCCATTTAAAAACATGCCGCATCTTCTTGGAACAATTACAAATATTGAGGGAAGTGAAAACTTTAGTAAACGTGCACTAGCTTCGATTAAGAGTGAACTCAAACGTCGTCAACGCTTGTTTGATGAATATGAAGTAAATCACATAAATGATTATACCGATTTGTATAAAGAGGGAGAGGCAGAATTACCATTACCACATCTTTTCCTCATTTCTGATGAGTTTGCTGAGCTTAAAAGTGAAGAACCTGAATTTATTAGAGAACTTGTCAGTGCAGCACGTATTGGACGAAGCCTTGGAGTTCACTTAATACTAGCAACGCAGAAACCAGGTGGGATCATTGACGAACAGATCTGGAGTAACTCACGATTCAAGGTCGCTCTAAAAGTGCAAGATGAAGGGGATAGTAAAGAAATCCTTAAAAATGGTGATGCGGCTAGAATCACAGTAACAGGTCGAGGTTATTTGCAAGTGGGAAATAATGAGGTTTATGAATTGTTTCAATCAGCTTGGAGTGGAGCACCTTATACTAAGGAAGCAATCGGGGCTGAAGATGAAGTCGCGCTTGTGACTGATTTAGGTCTTGTTCCGCTGTCGGAAGTCTCCGCTGAAGAAAATGAAGGTAAGAAAGATAAAAAGACAGAGATTGATGCTGTTGTTGAAGAAATTGAGAGAGTGCAACATGAACTTAATATCGAAAAATTACAAAGTCCATGGTTACCACCATTGCCTGAACGCTTGGTTATGTCTGATGACGATATTGGTGAACCAAATCATTATTATATTGGATTGATCGATGAACCGGAAAAACAAAGTCAAACACCATACAGCTACGAAGCAGTAGAAGACGGAAATATAGGTATTTTTGGAACTTCCGGTTATGGAAAATCTACTACCTTATTAACTTTTTTATTAAATTTCGCTTCAGTAAATAGTCCGGAAGAATTTCAGTTTTATATATTTGATTTTGGTAATGGAGCTTTATTGCCATTACAACAGCTACCGCATACGGGAGATTATTTCCGTTCTGATGATAGACGTAAAATTGAGAAGTTCCTCGATTTTATTAATCATGAAATGGATAAGAGAAAAGAATTATTTAGGCAGTATGAAGTCAGTAATATTCAGATGTATAACACAATCTCTGAAGATAAACTACCACTCATGTTCTTAACTATAGATAACTTTGATCTGGTCAAAGAAGAAATGACAGATTATGAAAATAAATTCACTCAAATTGCTAGAGATGGTCAATCCTTAGGTATTTATACAATGCTGACAGCCACTCGGACTAATGCAGTTAAACACGCGTTAATGAGTAATCTGAAAACAAAAATTGCCCATTATTTTATGGATCGAATGGAAAAACACAGCATTGTAGGACGGACCGAATATGAAACCGAGGCTGTGGCTGGACGAGTATATATAAAAACCGATTCAGCCTATCTTGCACAAATATATTTACCTGTGGAAGGTGAGAGTGACGTTGAGGTACTAGAGAATTTAAAAGGTAAAGTTCAAGAATTAATAGAAAAATATAGAGACTCCAAAAAACCAATTGCAATTCCAATGTTGCCAAGAAAGTTAAGTTTACTGACATATCGAAATAATTATACTGTTGAAGAATCAGCAACATTGACAGCAATTGGACTTGATGAAGATTCGGTACAACCTGTTTATATTGATTGGAAGAGACATAATCACTGTCTAATTGTAGGGGATGCACAAAAAGGAAAGACAAATATGTTAAAACTCATGATTGACCAGATGCAAACGAAAGCAAAGGCAACCATTGGATTGTTTGATTCAGTAAACCATTCACTAGCAGACTATGCCGATGATGATGAAATCATTTATATGGAAACTAAAGAACATATAGAAACATGGATTCAGATTGTAGAACAAGAGTTTGCTCGCCGGGAGGAAATTTATCGAGAGGCACTTCAAGAACGTAAAGCTAACGAATTGGAATTTGATCCATACTTATTAATGGTAGATGGAATGGGTAATTTTCAGCAAAGTCTTGATTCGAAATTACAAACTAAACTGTCAACCTTAGTAAAAAATTATAGCCACCTTGGATTCCGAATGATCATTACAGGCATGGCTAATGAATTTTCAAAAGGATTCGATGCCTTTACGAATGAAGTCAAACAAATTAAACATGCCGTCTTGTTAATGAAAAAGACAGACCAAAATTTCATACAACTTCCGTATACGAGGAATGAGCCAGAAATTAAAGCCGGTTTTGGCTACTATATAGAAGTTGGAAAAGCAACTAAAATTCAAATACCTCTATATGATGTAGAAAGGGTGACAAGTGTATGAAACGTGGATATAAATCTTCCTTAGGACTAATAGCTAAAGTACTCATTATTCTATTGTTACCGCTTCTCATGTTTCGATATGTTGATAGCCATCCCACTTCTATAGCAAAAGACGATGACGAAGACAAGGGGACAAGAAGCGTTGCCGTTGTTAATGAAGACATGGGGTATGATAGTGGAACAGAAGATATTTCGCTTGGTCAAGATATTACGTCATTATTAAATGATCAAGATGATTATTCATGGGTTGTTATGAATAGAAGTGCAGCTGAACAAGGCTTTAGTAACCAAACTTATGATGCTATTATATATGTTCCATCAAACTTTTCCGAAAATGTTATGACCTTTAAAGATGAATCACCATCGAAAGCGTCAATAAACTATGTAATTCAGCCAAATTTAGAAGCAAAAGAACGACAAAGAATTCACCGAGAAATGGCTAACGCTAAAAATACAATCAACCAAGAAATGTCCACTATTTATTGGAATTATGTATCCCAAGAGGTAGACATAATTCGAGAGGAATTTGACAAAGTTCTGGAAAAAGAAATCGCGTTCCAAGATGCCATGTATTCCTTTTACACACCATCTTCAGAGACACTAGCAAATGAAATTGATAATCATAAAAACCGATTAGAAGGCATTCTGGATCAGACACAACGGGTTGATGAAGTTTCGACTGATAGTGCAAATAGTGCGACAGAGGCAGAAAATAAGATCAGCCAGTTTACAGAAGCGCTCGATGCATATAAAGAGAGTCAGTTTGAGCAGCAGCAGTTATTAGGGGAGTTTCAAGCTGAAAATAAATTGGCCGTTCAAGAAGGAGTAACTGGTTATAAAGAGGCTGTAGAGAATTATCTTGCAGAGATTGATGAACAAATAAGAAAATATGAATCACCAGTATATAGGCAAGATGAAAAGCTAGAACATATTAATCAAAGATTTTCGATGATTAATAGCTCCTTAAATAACGGTAAGCATGAATTTGATAAGTGGAACAAATCTGGTAATGACAACCTAAGAGGACAAATTATTACTTTAAATGTAGCTTTTTTAAATGAATACAATAGCAGGATGACGTTGGAATCTAAGGACGAAGTTTTATATACTATTGAAAACTACTTAACGGATAAAGGTGAAGATGACCACAAAAAACCAGATGAATATACTCCTGAGTCACTTGACTTTGAAAAAATCTATAATGATGTTCAATCTGTGAGGGTAGCCGTAGAACAATTAGAAGATATTATCGGTGACTCAATTGATGACTCAGACACTGGAGGGGAAGAAGAACCTAATCCTGAAAGTGAAAAAGATGTAGAAAATGTAGAAGATGAAAAAGATGAAAAAGATGAAAAAGATGAAAAAGATGAAAAAGACGAAGAAGATGAAGAAGCGGGAAATAGTGAAGTGCAAAACAACGTAGTTTCTTCACCAAATAACTCTACCATAAAAATAAATTGGGACACAGTGTACGAAGAACTTGACAAATTGGATGGAGAAAATGGAACCATCGATACATTAAAAAGCGAATTCGAATCAGAGAAAAATTCTTGGGAAAAACATATAAAGGCGTGGGAAGAAGCATACGAAGAATTAGAAAAGGTGAGAGGACAAGTTTCAACACCTTTAATTGAACAAATAGAAGAACAACAAAACGATATTCTTAATAGTGACAAGTTACCTGAAGTGTTAAACAGTGATGAAATTGCTGTATTAGAAGAAGCTTTCTTGGATAAGTCAGAATTAGAAAATAAGAAAATTCTCTCTTTATCTATATATACGAGTGACTTATCTACTTTATCTAATAATTTAACTGAAAGAGCAAAAATAAATCGACAATTAGTAAGGAAAGTGTTTGCAAGTGAAATAATGCAAGAAGAGCTTGAAAAGATGTATGACTTGGATTCTGATTTAACTAAAGAATTAAAAGGTATGTTTGACCAACTTGTAGATGAAGATGAGTCGATTGGCGCAATAACAAAGCTGGCAGAGAACTTTGATTTGTTAGTAGATGAGACAAATGAGTTTTTGGATGAATATGATGAAAAGGTTTATAATGAATTAAACGAAATCACAAATACTATTGACGAATTGAAAAATGATGCCAATTCTATCGCTGAGCAAATTAGCGAGATTAACAACGAAATTTATAACTGGGAAGAGTCTCCATCGCTTGAATATCTAGACGGTCAGATGGTCTTCCAATACCAGCAGGGGACGGCATCTAATTTAGATAGTCTATCAGATCTTGTTTCATCTTTAGGAGAAAATCAAAATAATATTACATCTGATACAAAAGAGCTACAATCCAAAGTGAGTAGTGTCCAGGAACGTTCTGATGAACTTAATAATCGTTGGTCAACAAACGTTTCAACTACTGAGCAAATACGTGATGATGTATATGATGTACTTGGAAACACAGTTGTTGATGGACAGTCAAATCCATACGTTTATGATTATCTAGCAAATCCAGTAAACGTAGAAGGTCAAGTGGATGGAAAAGTGTTATCTGAAACAGAAGACCGCATGCCACCAGTTGTCCTGTTTATTATTATTTTACTATGCGGATTGCTGATTGGGTTCTTAACGCAGTATTATTCCGGCAACTCATATCTCGTTCAAGGTGGATTGTTTGTCCTCTTGAATTTAGCAGTCGGTATGATCATTAGCATCTATGGTTTAAACATTTATCCGTTAGATGATTCGCAGGCTATTATGTGGTCAGCATTCACTATTTTATTATTAATGGCATGCTCGAATATTATAAGAGGTGGATTGTTTGTCGGCCCATTTGTCGGATGGTTGGCAAGTATCGCAATGATTATATTCTTTATTTCACCATTATTGAATATAATCGTTCCAGAATTCAGTTTTAATAACCCAGTATCAAACGTTTATATGGGATTATTATATGGAGCTTCCTCTTCATATGCAGTAACCATGACAGTTTTAGCTGGAGTAGTACTTATCGTTTCAGCATTTATTTACGCACTTCAAGTGATGAGAAATAAGACTAAGGTGGAAGAACCGAATGAAGAAAAAGCTTCTTAGTTTCTTTATACTTTTAGGCTTAAATATTTGCTTAAGCCCCGTCTCATTGGCAGATGAAGAAAGTGAAGATGTTGAGCCAAATGTGTATGAAAAGCGTGAAATTAACATTCAAAAAAACTTTCGTGATAATCTTATTGAAAGAAGAAAGCTCCCTGAAGAGCAAAAGGAATTAACATTTGAAAAGCCAATAGAGACTGAGAGCGAACAAATAATGGATGAGCTGTTCCAGTCTAACGTGATAGAAACAAATACAATCACATCGAAAGCTGCACAAATGGATTTATTTTCGATGTCAGATCAGGAATCAAAACGAGATATGGAAGAAGAGTTAGTTCCAGAAGGTTCAAACTTATTAATGATACTAATGATAGCTGGTGTCATTAGTATCATTGCCATGTTATTCGTTATCATCCCAAAATTACAACACACCCGAGATTAAATCCCGGGTGTGTATTGTTTTTGCCTACATTCAGAATCTTTGTTTACTTTTGATGGGGTAAAGGTTAAAATTTATTATGACATGTAAAATCTTGGGGGAGAAAAGAATATGAGTCAAACACTGATCCAACCAGATGATACGATAACTCTTTGGGGAATTCTTATTGTTTGGGCGTCGGTAAGTATTTATTTGGAGCAACGGTTTAACTGGGCTTCAAAAATATCTGGAGCAATTATTGCTTTGATTGGGGCAATTATATTATCCAATACGGGGGTTATTCCAACAGAGTCATCTGTTTACGATGCTGTTTGGGATGTCATTGTACCTTTAGCTATTCCGCTTCTTTTATTCCATGTTAATTTTAAAAAAATATGGCAGGAAAGTGGAAAGTTGCTCATTATCTTTTTCATCAGCTCGGTTGGAACGATCGCAGGGACGATTATTAGCTTTATCATTTTAAAAGATCATATACCGTACCTTGAAAAAATCGGGGCGATGATGAGTGCGTCCTATACTGGGGGTGGCGTTAATTTTGCGGCTATGGCGGCTAAATTCGATACACCCGGAGAAATGGTATCAGCGACAGTTGTTGCAGATAATTTAATGATGGCAATCTATTTCGTAATTTTAATGATGATCCCGGCAATTGCTTTTTTTAGAAAGCGATTTAAGACCCCACATATAGAAGAAGTTGAGCAAGGAATCGGTAATGATGACGGAAAAACGTTAGCTGAGAGCTTTTGGAAGAGGAAGGAAATCTCTTTAAAAGATATGGCACTCGCCATCGGGACGGCTTTTCTACTTGTGATTGTGTCATTTAAAGTTGCTGATTTTATTGCTGGTATCATACCGGCTGAGGAAGGAAGCTCATTTATTTTAATTCTTTTGAACGGCTTGTTTGGTGATCAGTATTTAATGTTAACGACAATTACGTTTATCATGTTGGCACTATTTCCACGATATTTTGAAAGTATTAATGGAAGTCAAGAGATGGGGACGTTTTTAATCTATATTTTCTTTGTTGTAATTGGTGTACCAGCATCCATTCCACTTATTGTCCAAAACGCACCACTACTATTAGTCTTTGTATTTATCATCGTGCTATTTAATATGGTTATCTCACTTGGTGCCGGAAAACTATTAAAATATAATTTAGAAGATATCTTAGTTGCTAGTAATGCCAATATCGGGGGTCCAACAACAGCGGCTGCGATGGCGATTGCTAAGGGTTGGAAAAACTTAGTCGGCCCTATACTTGTTGTCGGTACACTCGGTTATATTATTGGAAATTATATCGGAACGTTTCTCGGATTTTGGTTTTCGAGTATGATGTGAGCGCAATTCTAGCAGCATTTACCGATTTGCAATACTTATTAGAACGCTGAATAAAAAAGATGATGAAGCACCAAAATATCGGCTTATAAATTAAATCTCACTATTGTATTTCATTTCAAAATAATGTTATACTAAATTTGAAAATTGAATATATCGTATGATTCCTTCGGGGTCGGGTGAAATTCCCAACCGACGGTGATGAAGCAGTGCTTCTTAGTCCGTGACCCGTGTGGTTGATGAAACCTCACGGTGGATCTGGTGCAACTCCAGAGCCGACAGTATAGTCTGGATGGGAGAAGGAATTTTGTTAGACGAACAAAATCTGTACATAGGCATGACTGTTTTATGTATGTTTATTTAGTTACACATGACTTAACTTAAAACAGTAAAGCTAAAATAATGATTCAATAAGCAAGGTAGTTAATCTGCGCTTGTTTAATGAATTATTTTGCCTAATTTATTTTTATTGTGTTCGTTCATTAAAATTCTACCATCAAGGCCTTTGAAGATACTTTCAGAGGTCTTTTTTTTGTGAAAATAGAAGGAAGCCTTTACGAACTGGAAACTAGATTTAGACCTAAGATAACGGAAAGGAGAAAATCATGTCAGATGAAAAATTTATGCAATTGGCGTTAAATCTTGCTAAAGAAACCATTGGCCAAACATCACCCAACCCTGTTGTTGGTGCTGTTATTGTGAAAGATGGTGATATTGTCGGATTCGGTGCACATTTTAAAACTGGTGAAAAACATGCGGAAGTCCATGCGATTCACATGGCAGGTGATGAAGCAAGAGGATCTACACTTTATGTAACACTTGAGCCTTGTAGTCACCAAGGGAGGACACCGCCTTGCACCGACTTAATTATCAAAAGTGGCGTTAGGCGTGTTGTGATAGCAGCGAAAGATCCGAACAAGCAGGTGAATGGGATAAAAATATTACAAGCTGCGGGGATAGATGTTAAAACAGGTGTTTTACAAGATGAAGCACAAAAAATAAATGCTCTTTTTTTCCATTTTATTAAAACAAAAAGGCCCTATGTCACATTGAAAACTGCGATGAGCCTAGATGGAAAAATAGCGACAAAAACGGGGGAAAGCAAGTGGATTACTGGTAAGACGGCGCGATTTGACGCACACACTTATCGACATAGCCATGACGGGATTTTAGTTGGCGTTGAGACGGTGATTGCTGATGATCCTAGTTTAACGACAAGGTTAAAAGTTGGTGCCGGCAGAAATCCGGTTCGTATTATTTTAGATACACATTTACGAACACCTCTTGATGCTAGCGTAATAACAGACCCGGAGGCATCGACGTGGATTATAGTAGGCAATAAAGTAACTGAAGAGGCGAAAAAACTGTTTTTGCAATCTGATCAAGTAAGGATTATTCAACTTAAAGATGAAACAATCCGCATACCAGAAGTGCTCGACGTTTTAGGACAAAATGAAATCACGTCATTATTTGTTGAAGGAGGAGCGACAGTGAACGGTTCATTTTTACAAGAAAAAATGTTTAATCAGCTTATTGTTTATATGGCGCCTAAGTTAATCGGCGGGTATGGAGCGCCAACATCTTTTTTAGGAACTGGGTTTGCATCATTAGCAGAAGTACCGTCACTTTCTATTCTGCAAGTAGAGCAGGTAGGGGAGGATATAAAGATTGTTGCAACGTACAAAGGAGAGGAAAGCTATGTTTACAGGGATTGTTGAAGAAGTAGGCAGCATTAAACGTATACAAAAGACAGCCAATCAATCGATGCAACTTGAGATTATAGCAGAAACTGTGCTTGAAGATGTTGAACTGGGTGACAGTATTGCGGTAAACGGCATTTGCTTAACAGTGACGACATATTCTAAGAATTCATTTTCAGTCGACGTTATGCCAGAAACCATCAAAGCAACGTCTTTAAACGGGTTAAAAACTCATTCACCTGTCAATCTTGAACGGGCGATGGCCGCTAACGGACGGTTTGGTGGTCATTTTGTAACCGGACATATTGATACAACTGGAACCATTATTAAAAAGGAAGCTCAAGAGAACGCTGTTTATTATGAAATTGAAGTACCGCGACATCTCGAGGCTTATTTTGTCGAAAAAGGGTCAGTAGCCATTGATGGAATTAGTTTAACGATTTTTAAAAATAGAGCAACGAGTCTACTTTTATCTATCATCCCCCATACGGTTAGTGAAACGACCTTAGGTGCAAAAGAGACTGGTGATATCGTGAACATCGAATGCGATATGCTTTTAAAACATGTTCACCATTTGATGAAGTTAGGATCGGTAGCTCATTCAGATCAACTTAACGAAAACTTTCTAATAAATAACGGTTTTATGTAGGAGGAGATAAGATGTTTTATAAGATAGAGGACGCTTTAGCTGATCTAAAAAAAGGTAAACCAATCATTGTTGTCGATGATGAGAATCGAGAAAATGAAGGTGATTTTGTCGCCTTATCGGAAAAAGCAACGCCTGAACTCATTAATTTTTTCATTACTCACGGGAGAGGGTTGGTTTGTACAACGATTACGAGTGATAGGGCACGTAAATTAAATTTAAATATGATGGTTGACGAAAATACAGATCCTTATGGAACAGCCTTTACTATCAGCGTTGACCATGAAAAGACAGAAACTGGGATTAGTGCATTTGAACGTGCGGAAACGATACAGGCGCTGATTGATGAAAAGTCAGTTGCAGAAGATTTTAAACGACCTGGACATGTTTTTCCACTCATTGCAAAGAATGGGGGTGTTTTTGAACGGAAAGGGCATACGGAAGCGTCGGTTGATTTAGCAAAATTATGTGACGTGGCTCCGTCTGCCGTTATCTGTGAAATTATTAATGAGGACGGCACAATGTCAAGACTTCCGCAGCTTCAAGAACTAGCTGAAAAGTTCGATTTGAAACTTATCCATATTGAAGATTTAATCAAATATAAACAGAAAAATGAATCTCTTGTTCAGCGGGAAGTTGAAACCATGTTACCAATGCAGAACTATGGGACGTTTAAGGTCATCGGGTATTCAAATCAGCTGGATAATAAGGAACATATTGCAGTTGTAAAAGGTGACCTCGACTCCAATAAACCAATATTAGTTCGGATTCATTCTGAGTGTTTGACTGGTGACGTCTTTGGTTCTAAGCGATGCGATTGTGGTCCTCAATTAGATAGTGCCTTAGAACAAATCAGCGAGGAAGGAGCAGGGGTTGTAATTTATTTACGTCAAGAAGGCCGAGGTATCGGTTTGTTGAATAAATTAAAAGCATACAAACTGCAATCAGAAGGATTAGATACATTAGAGGCGAACGAAGCATTAGGCTTTCAAGCAGACGAAAGGGATTATACAGTAGCTGCTCAAATACTAAAGGATTTGGGAATTCATTCGATGCGGCTGCTAACAAATAATCCTGAAAAAATAGCAGCTATGAAGCAGCATAATATTGACGTTGTCGAACGAGTGCCACACTATACAACGGTATATCAAGAGAATAAGCAATATATATTAACGAAAATTGAGAAATTCGGTCATCTGACAAAAAATAATTAATAAAAGAGGAGAATAGACATGGGAAATATTTATCAAGGGAATGTCGTCGGGGCAGATTTAAAAATCGGGATTGTTGTTGGGCGGTTTAATGATTTTATTACTAGTAAACTATTAGAAGGTGCGACGGATGCTTTAAAAAGACACGGGGTGGACGAAGGAAATATTGATACGGCTTGGGTGCCAGGGGCGTTTGAAATTCCATTGGTAGCTAAAAAAATGGCTGAATCACAATCTTATGATGCGGTTATCACCTTAGGTACGGTGATTCGCGGGGCAACACCCCATTTTGATTACGTGTGTAATGAAGCTGCTAAAGGGGTATCAAGTGCCTCACTTCAGACGAATACGCCCGTCATTTTTGGTATATTAACGACAGAAACGATTGAACAAGCGATTGAGCGGGCTGGAACTAAAGCAGGAAATAAAGGAGCTGAAGCAGCTGTTTCAGCGATAGAAATGGCTAATTTAATAAAAAAACTATAAAGATACTTTGAAGAACACAAACTCAAGCGCCCAGCCACTATCAATCTAGTGGCTGGGCGCTTGAGTTGGATATGACCAATCTTAGTCATTTAAAAGACATGTAGGTTAGTTGATTTATTTGTTACTTCTTCATTTTGTTTAGAAAAGAAGACTTTACCGAGTAAGACAAGACTTAATATGCTAAAAAGTGTCTCGACACTAACGCTTGCACCTAACATACCATGTGTTTCAGCGTAAGAGCCTGAATAAATGAAAAGTAGACCGCCAATCGACCAACAGATAAAAGAAAGTATAACCGTTCGATTTTTTAATTTATTCCCTTTTTCAGTAATTAAATATAAACAAGCCATGAAAAAATACGTCGCTATAGAAACCATCGTAATTGATCCAAATAAAGAAATCATGCTTGCTCCCCCTTATTATTCATCATTTCAAAATGTATCTCCTAAACATGTGTCCGATTTGTGAATTTCCTTATATTTATTATAGCAAAGTTCACAAATTTGTAAAGTATTTTTAACTGATTGGACATAATAAAGCCATTTATTAAACATAATTCAGATAATTTCCTCTTGACGCTTCGACTAATTTAGAATAGTATAATTGTATACAATTATACAAAGGGTGAGAGCATATTGAATAAAAATGTTTCGCAAGGAAGATGGGCATCTGCGAATGATTACACGTATCATGTTTTAAAAAAACAAATCATTCATGGCACCCTTTCTCCAAATCAATCGATTGTCGAACAAACATTATCGAAAGAATTAGAAGTAAGTCGAACTCCATTAAGGGAAGCCATCCAGAGATTAGAATACGAAGATTTACTGACTAGGAAAGCGAATGGCCGCCTAAAGGTTTCTCCTATATCTATTAAAGATGTTGAAGAAATTTTTATCGTGAGAAGTAAGTTGGAAGCGGTTGCGGTGGAACAGGCTATTGATAATATGACCGGAGAAGATGAAAAAAGACTTTCACACCTCACGTTTATGATTGAAGAAATGTCCAAGCAAAAAATCATTGAGGAAGTAGTAAATTATGGCGAGCAATTTCATAAATATATTCATCAATTGAGTAATAATCAGACCGTCATTAAGATTTTACTTCAGTTGAAAGATCATATAGATCGCTATCGACGATTGGCACCATCTAAGGAAGGGAAGCCGAGAACGGTAGTTAATGAACATCAGTTAATCTTGGACTATATGATTGAGGGAAATAAAGATAAAGCTAAAAAAGCAATGGAAACACACATTATTAAAAGTATGAATTCGATTGTGGAGAAAATTAAAGCAAATAGTCAACTGCAATAACTGTGAAAACATGAAAAGGGGCGGGATTTTGTGAGTAAAGATTGGAATTTTAATACGAGAGCAGTTCATTTGGAACAAACACCTGATGAGAAAACGAGAGTGGTTTCAGAGCCCATCGTTCCAGCTGTTGCCTATTCTTTTAAAGATGCTGACGAAGCAGCGGCTGTTGTTTCAGGTGAAATGGAAGGGGTTTATTATGGCAGATACGGCAATCCGACAACACGTACGCTTGAAAAAAAGATTGCTGCACTTGAAGGAGCAGAGGATGCATTAGGTGTCAGCAGTGGTATGGCCGCTATTTCGATAGCATTGCTTGCGTTTTTAAAACATGGGGATCATGTTATTGTAACAAAAGATGTTTACGGGGGAACGCATAAGTTTTTAACAAACTTTGCAGTAAGATACGGTATTGAAGCTGAATTCGTGGATTGTACAGACGTCGATGCAATTGAGAAGGCAATTCTGCCGAATACGAAAGCCATTTATATCGAGACACCGTCTAACCCTGGATTATGCCTCATTGATATTGAAGCCGTTTCAAATATAAGTCGGGCCCACGGGCTACCGCTTATTATTGATAATACGTTTATGACGCCGTGTTTACAGACACCGCTTGACTTAGGCGCAGATGTTGTTATTCATAGTGCGACGAAGTATTTAAATGGTCATGGTGACGCGATTGCGGGCTTTGTTTGTGCAGATCAAGAAATGATTCAAAGAATGCATAAAGATTTTATGGGTGACCTCGGTCAGCCACTTAATGCGTGGGAATCATTTTTAATTTTAAGAGGGATTAAAACGTTAGGTATTCGGGTGGAAAAACACTGTGAAAACGCTCAGAAAGTCGCTGAGTTCTTAGAGAACCACCCTCTAGTTGAGCAGGTGTATTACCCAGGGTTAGCGTCCCACCCGCAGCATGCCTTAGCTAAACGACAAATGCGCGGAATGGGTGGCATTGTCTCATTTGAAATAAAAGGTGGGGTCGAGGAAGGTAAGAAGTTTATTAGTTTGCTTGAGTTAGCGATGATTTCGTTTAGTTTAGGGGACCCTGAAACACTCGTTCAACACCCTGCATCGATGACCCATTCATCGATTCCTGAAGATGAGCTGAAGTTTTTCGGTATTTCGAAAGGATTAATTCGTTTGTCTGTTGGTTTGGAGGATGCGGTTGATATTATTGCCGATATTGAGCAGGCATTGATTAAACTTCCAGTTAAAGTTTAAGTAATATATATGAAAAGCGATAACCATGTTAAAATGGGGTATCGCTTTTCTTTTTTTGATGGGTAAAAATTACGTTTTCTATATTAACGTAGGTATAAAAATTGAATTTTACCTTTTTGATAGATTGGATGGCTTGTTATAAAATAGAATCAGTTAAAAATATAGGTTAATAATTTTCGACTAGCGTTTTTGCTGGCAATGATATATAGATATTTTAAAGAAATAGGAGGGTTAATGATGAAGTTTTTCCATACGGCTGATTGGCATTTAGGGAAATTGGTGCAAGGGGTTTATATGACAGAAGACCAAGAGTATATTCTTAATCAGTTTATCCAGGCGATTAAAGAAGAGAAACCCGATGCGGTTGTCGTGGCGGGTGATTTGTATGATCGTGCTGTGCCGCCTACTGAAGCTGTACATCTATTAGATAAAGTGCTTGACGAAATTGTATTGGATTTGAAAATACCTGTTTTAGCAATTGCGGGAAATCATGATAGTCCAAGCCGATTGAATTTCGGGAGTAAAATGATGCGCGAAAATGGTTACCATATTGTAGGTGAGTTGCCTGGAAAAATAGAACCTGTCGTGTTGTCTGATGAGCACGGAGAAGTTCATTTCCATCTTGTGCCATACACTGATCCAAGTACAGTGCGCAATGTTTTTGAAGACGATGAAATTCGTACACATCATGACGCTGCTGAAAAAATAGTTGAGCACATTAAAGAAAATATGAAAGAAGATGCACGTCATGTCTTTGTCGGTCATGCTTTTGTGACGCCTTACGGGGAACAAGAGGAAAATACAAGTGATTCAGAGCGTCCACTTTCGATTGGTGGTGCTGAGTATGTCGGTGCCGATATTTTTTCATCATTTGATTACACAGCGCTAGGCCATTTACATCAGGCGCACCGAGTCATGTCTGAAACGGTGCGTTATTCAGGATCGATTTTAAAATATTCCATTTCAGAAGAACATCATCATAAGGGATATTATATTGTTGAGCTGGATGCTCAAGGGAACGTGACAACTGAAAAACGCAATTTAACCCCGGTACGTGATATGCGAACAGTGGAAGCAACGATGGAAGAAATTTTAACCCATCCAATCAGCGAAGATTATGTGTTTGTTAGATTATTAGATGAAACACCGATACTTTCACCGATGGAAAAAGTGAGATCTGTTTATCCAAACGCGATGCATGTTGAACGAAAAGTATTCACTTCAGGCGCTAGCTCTGACACGTCAGAAGTAAAAGTTAGGAGTCAAATGAGCGACTTAGATCTTTTTAAAGCCTTTTATGAAGAGGTAAAAGGTATACCAGCAACAGAGGAAACGGAAGATCTTTTTAAAGAAATATTGGACGAGCAATTAAAAATAGAAAATGAAACGATTGATAAAAGTGCAAAAGAAAAAGTAACTTCAAATTAGAAGCGAGAAAGGGAGAAAGGAAGAAAGGGGAGAATACATGTGAAACCACTTAAGTTAACAATGACTGCGTTTGGTCCGTATAAGGATTCCGAGACAATTGATTTTAACGAACTTCAAAATAATGATTTGTATGTCATTTCTGGAAATACTGGAGCTGGAAAAACAACGATATTTGATGGTATTTGTTTTGCTCTCTATGGCACAGCAAGTGGGGAAGACCGTGAGAATCATATGATGCTTCGCAGTGATTTTGCAAATGATGATACTCATACATCAGCTGAGTTGGAGTTTGAATTGAAAGGACGGACGTATCGTATCCTTCGTCAATTAGGTCACGTGAAACAAGGAAACAAGACGAAGACCGGAGAGCGTTATGAGTTTTATGAAATGGTTGATGGAGGCGAGGAGCCTTGTGTTGATCGGCAAATAGTTTCTGAGATTAATCGAAAAGTAGAAACTTTAATGGGGTTAACCGAAGATCAATTTAAACAAATTGTTATGCTTCCACAAGGGGAATTCCGAAAATTACTTACGTCCGAAACTGAAAATAAGGAAGAAATTTTAAGACGTTTATTCAAAACAGATTCATATAAACATATGGGTGAGCAATTGCGTCAGAAAAAATCAGCAGCTGCAGAAGTGTTCAATCAAGTAAAGCAAACACGCGATACATATATCGAACATATCAAAGCTGTGTTACCTGAACGTGAAGAGGCTGAAATATTTCAAGTGCTCGAGGAAGACTATAGTAATGTAAATCAAGTGTTGGCTGCTTTGGAAAAAGAACTCGATTATTATACGGAGCAAATTGGTCATGATGAAAAAGCGTATCATGAAGCCAGTAAACAGCAACAAAAGCTGCAAGAACAGTTTCATAATGCGAGAGCGACAAACGAGCGTTTTGAGGAATTGGAACAAAAAGAAAAACTTCTGAAGACATTAACAGAAAAGATCCCTGTTGTTAAACAGAAAGAAATGCATTTGGAAAAAGCTGAAAGAGCGAGCAAAATTGAACCAGTCGAAGAGAGATTACGAGAATGGCGAGAAGATCAAACGATTAAAGAAAAAAGTTTGACACATGCACGTCAAACTAAGCATGTAGCTGAAGAAGCGGTTAAGCAAGCTAAGACCTCATATGAACAAGAGGAGAAGAATAAAGATGAGCGGGAAAATGTTGGGAAAGAGGTCACCCGTCTTAAGGAATTTTATCCAACCGTTCAACAAATCGATCAAAACAAACAAGAGCTTGCCCAGTTTAAGAAAGCAGTTGACCGAGAGCAAGCAGAAGTTGAAAAACTAAATACCTTATTAAATGAAAAAGAGAAAACATTAGAGAAAAATCAGCAGCATATAAAATCATTCGAACAAGCAGATAGTACCCGATTGGAAAAACATCAATTATTAACAGAACTAAGAAATCAAATGAAACTAGTCATGGCTTATGAAAAAGCTCAAAAAGACGAAAAAGTAGCGAGAAAAACGCTTCAACAGAAAAAGAGTGCTTTAGAACAGGCGAAAGATCAGTACAACAAATTAGAATCCACTTGGCTCAACAATCAGGCTATCGTTCTTGCGAGTCATTTGCATGATGGAGAATCTTGTCCGGTTTGCGGTAGTTTGGAACATCCTCAAAAAGCGATGAGTCACTCAGAAGATGTTAGCCGGGACAAGTTAGATGCGCATAAAAAAATAGTTGATCAAAAAGAAACGGAATATCAAGAAGCGGCAAAAGCCCATAGTGGCGAACTAACTCGGCTGACTGACCGAGAAAATGATTTAAAGGAAATGAATATTTCCACAGAAAATATCGACACTTTGAAAGAAAAATTATCTGAGCAAGGTGTCAAACTAAAAGAAGAAGTGGCGTGTCTTGATGCAAACAAAACCAAATTAGACGAGTTGAGAAAAACAAAAGAAATCTTAGAAGCAGAAATTAAAAAACTAAAGACGGAAAAAGAAGCAAAAGAGCAAACCTATCATAAAAACAATCAAAAACTAGCTGGTGACTTAGCAGCTTATAAGGAGCGCATTCGCCAGATTCCCGATGAGTTACGTAAACTAGCTGTACTAACAGAAAAGATCACTGAAATGGGAGCAATGCAGAAATCATTGGAAGAGAAATGGGAAGCGGCTCAAAAGAATTTACAATCTGCTAGAGAGAAGTTTACAGAAGCAGAGACAAACTTAAGCAATGTAGAAAAGCAATTGTCCGAGTCAAAACAAAAGAGACTTGAGGCGGAAGAACGATTTAAGGTAGCCTTGGTAGAAGCTGAATTTTCAACTGAAGAAATTTATCGTGACGCCAAACTCAATGTAGAAACCCAGAAAAAGTTAAAGGATGAGATTAAGGAATTCACTCAGCACCTATCCACAACGAGAGAACAGGTTGGTGAATTAAAGATTCACTTGAAAGATAAAGAAAAAGAAGATCTTAGCAAACTTGACGCTGATTTATCTCAGGCCAGAAAAGTCAGTGAAGAAGCTTCTCGCAAATGGAACCAAACACTTGAATACCAAAAACAGGTCACAACCCTTAAAGAAAAAATTGCTGAATCTAATGAGAAAACAGCGGAGAGTGAACGACAATTTAATGTTGTTGCAGATTTACACGACGTCATTCGCGGTCAAAACAGTAAAAAAGTATCGTTTGAACGTTACTTACAAATCGATTATTTAGATCAAATTATTGATGCTGCAAACCAGCGTTTACGAGATTTATCAAATGGCCAGTATTCTCTCATTCGCAGTGACCGCCAAGAAGCTCACGGCAGACAAAGTGGTCTCGCCCTTGACGTTTACGACGAATATACTGGGCAGACCCGCGATGTTAAGTCGCTATCTGGAGGAGAGAAATTTAACGCCTCACTTTGTCTGGCACTCGGCATGTCAGATGTGATTCAAAGTTTTCAAGGAAATATATCCATAGATACCATGTTTATTGATGAAGGATTCGGTTCCCTTGATGAGGAGTCTCTCAATAAATCAATCGATACATTAGTCGATCTGCAACAAACAGGCCGTATGATTGGGGTAATCTCTCATGTCAAAGAGTTAAAAGCAATTTTTCCAGCTATCCTTGAAGTGACTAAAACAAAAGAAGGTTATAGTGAGACGCGATTTGTTGTGAAGTGAGTTAAGGAGGGAGCCCTCCTTCTTTTTTTTTGTGGTTAAATATAAGAGGTGTGTGAGCCTTGATTTTGTATCGAGGTGACGGGATCCCCATGCGGTCGCGCATCTTTCACCTTAACTCGCGCGGGATTCCCATGCGGTCGCTCATCTTTCACCTCAACTCGCGCGGGATTCCCATGCGGTCGCGCATCTTTCACCTTAATTCGCGCGGGAATGCCCTTAGGTCGCGCATCTTTCATCTTAATTCGCGCGGGAATGCCCTTAGGTCGCGCGGCTCGCTCTAACTCACATAGGCATCGGCTCGGTCACAGAGATTGAGCATCCCCCTCACCTCTAGACTGAGAAAATATCGTACGAAATATTGAAGCTATTTTGTAATGAAAAATGTATAAAGAATATATAATATTTTCAGAAATCAAGCGCAAGGGGGAAGAACATGTTAAACAGGCAGCACTTGAAACAGGAGGGGATTTTTCAGAGATATTCGTGGAAGATAGATATACGAACCAAATGTCTCTTAGAAATTCGGTTTAAATGGGGTGTACCAATCACGATAAAAGGAGAAGAATTCCTCCTTTTATCAAATCAATTGAACTAAGGATGTCTACTCTAAAAGAAGCATTACTAAATCCATCTTTAGTCTGACGAGAAATCATTCCTAATACGCAAGTCTTCTGGGGAAGGTGCGCATATAATGAATATATGATAACTAGGAAAAGGGTGAGGGGAACGAGGATGGATTTATTTCAATGGGCGATTGCTCTTCAAATTCTCTTATTCATTTATTTTGAAGTCACAACTTTAGTAGATTTATATCCATGGAATGACCTGAGAAAATATTCATTGCAAGAAAAGCTGTTAGAAGCTACTGTAAATGGTCTCATCATTCTTACTGCAATAGCTTTATTTGTTACTAATATAAAATGGTTGATGATTGTATCGATAATCATATGGTTTTTTCATTTTGTCATGCAGCTATTAACATGGTGGATGCCCTATTTAACTGGAAAACATTTAAAGCAATTTTCAAGAACTCTTTATAATGCTCATTTCAGGGAAACAATTAAAATTCTACCACCGATTAAAGATCATATTATTCCTGATGCGCAACACAATGTCTTACAACTCCTCTCTTTGATTACATTGGTGTTAAGTACATTAGCTATTGGGACTTAGCTTATCTTCACTAAAGCATATCCCAAGCCGAAAAAATATCGAGATGCCCTTCCTGGATGGAGTGGCGTCTCGATTTTTGTTCACTTATTCTTTTCCTTCTGGTGGGTTAGCCATGCTTCCCATAAATAGAATGGTTCCCGTGTCGTTATCTGTAATGGTGAAAAAGAATGGACGGTCAACAATCATGTCGAATGTATCCGGATTGAATGACGTGACCTCCATCTCAGTCTCGGTTGCAGCTGCTGCTTCAGTTCCTTCTTCATTCACTTTCACATATGATTTTTGTTTGACATCACTAATAAAGATTTGTTCGTCGCCCAAGGAAATATTTGGAAAATTCGCTTCTTCAGTGTCAAAAGCTGTTTTCATCCCAAGTTCTGTTAATGGATCATTTAAATCGACTTCATACTCTAATTCAAACTTTGGTAGCATAAGCGTTCCTTCCGTTTCGGTGAAATCTTCTTGCCATGTTTCCCATCGATCAAGTGTAAGTGACTCAGTGAAATCTTCTAGACTCGAATCTTCTTTTGGTAAAAAGATATGCATGCTCATTTCATTGTCCGTGTATGGGAGTTCGACTGCTTGGAACTTATCATTTTCCATATAATTTAACTCTTCTTCCAGTTGCATTAACGGCACTTGTTTTGTATCGCCATCGCTTGTCTGGAAGTCATGTGTTTCTGTAAGATCACTATTAAATTCATATTTCCAGTCACCTTTGAAATAAATGGCATTAATGAGCATAGCGACTAAGTCCTGACTTAATGGGGAGTCCACCATGTCGGTGATTTTTTCATTGGTGGCTTGTTCTACCCAATCATTTATGTCGTCAGCTGCATTTGCGTCGCCAATATTAATCTCCTGTACTTTAGCGTTAAAATAATCTGAGGTATTTTGTTTAAAATCATCGTCAAGGGCAAACTCATCATTAAGCCAAATGGAGTTGGCAATGTTCAATTCAGATTTTGATTTATCATGCAAATTCTCAAGTAAGGCGGCATTTGCTTTATTTAAATCTTCTAAACCGATATTTTCGGACTGCAGTGTGTTAGCGATTTCTTCTTTTGTTGCACCATCAGCTCCGTTATAAACCATGGATAACGCCATGAAAAGGCTTGTTTGTGACATAAATACATTATTATTTTCATCCGGATCAACCATTGGCAAAAGTTTAAACCCGAGTTCGTTTTGTGGTTTCACAATTTGTGTGACGTCCACATCCTTATAGTCGACATGGGATGGGATGACTAATTCATCTTCGTCCGTATTCTCGCTTTCCTCATTTTCTGTTCCACAACTTGATATGATGACCAACATTCCAATTAAAAATAAGACTGTCAGAGCGATTCGTTTTCGGAACATAGTCTCACCCTCCTTAAAAGGGATCTTTATTCTAATTTTACCCAGTAACAAAAGGTTTTAACCTTATCTCCTAGTATGCTACTTAAAAGAAGAGAGTAGTTTTGAAAAATAAGAAGCTGCTTCAATCATGCGTGAGCCATACCAGAACATTTCACCATCAATATTGATAGGTGTCACGTCAGGAATATACTCTTGAAATTCTGCGTGATGGTTGTCAGTAAAAGGATAAGGTTCACTCGATAAAAATAAATAATCTAGATTGGCCGCTTGCAAATCTTCAGGAGTAATGACCGGATATCGCTCAGTTGAAGTGGCAAAGGGGTTAACGAATCCTAGCTTTTCAAGCATATCATTAATATATGTATCTCTACCTACAGCCATATATGGCTTTTTCCAAATCAAATAGGCAATTCGTTTACCTGTCGCTTTTGGCAGTTGATAAAATTGCGCCAGAATATCTTTTTTTAAGTTGATGGCGGATTCGGTTTTTCCTATTAAGACACCTAACTCTTCAATCATATGAAACGCATCATCAACCGTTTGAATCTCAAATACGTAAACAGGGTAGTCGGCTTCAAGTGTCTCGACCATATCTTTCGTGTTTTCTTCTTTTTCAGCGATAATTAAATCTGGTTTTAAGTCATGAATACGTTCTATTTTCATGTCTTTTGTCCCGCCTACGTTGACTGCTTGCTCGACTTTCCCTTTTGGGTGAATGCAAAAACGTGTGCGTCCAACCACTTCATCTTCTAATCCAAGGTGGAATAACGTTTCTGTGATGGCTGGGTCTAACGAAATAATCCGTTTTGGTGGGTAAGTATAAGTTATGTCTCGTCCTAAATTATCAGTTACTCTTTGCATAACGTCCCTCCTCATTAATTTCCCTAATAATATATGTAAATTAAAATATAACTTCTATGTCCGATTATAGACAACTTTCATATTAATTGATAGAGCTTAAATATAATCAACAAAAAAGAACGATGAATCAAATCATCGCTCCCTTTATTAAGCTACATGATCTTCCCTTGCTATATCATGGACTTCTTTTCTTAAATAGTATTTCCCTTTTGTTGCCAAGGCAATAACAACGGTTAGGATGGCAGCTAAGATTGATGCGAAAATAGCAGCGGTATGTTCTAAAAACGTTCCCATATATCCTAGTGCGGCAATGGTCCCTAATGCACTTGCGATAATTAGAGGGACGACTCCGACGGGATTCCATCTATACAAATTCTCTTGGCGATGTTCATAAAAAGTTGGGCCAATTTTAAGTATCATTTTAACAATAAGAGCGTCTGTTATCAGAACAGCCCCCCAGGCTAATAGGAAAACACCTTGAAATGTGAGTGCGGTATCTAAATGATCAACAATTCCCCCTAGCATTAACACCATTGCTGAAATTCCAGCAACCACTACCCAAAAACGACGGCCAGGTGTAAATCTGAAAATATTTTCAAAGAAATTAGACAGTGATAGTGAACTACTGTAAATATTGGTCACGTTGATTCTAATCTGAGTCAGCATAGTGAATAGAGCACCACCAACTCCAAGTAGCTGGACGATATAAACACCAGGGTTCGGCTCGGCTAAACGTACACCAAACCAAATTCCAAGTCCGCCCATCACACCGTAACAAAATATTTGCGGTATAAAACCGATAGCGATTGATCCACCTTTAATATGTTCAGGTTTTAGAAAGCGAGCATAGTCCGACGCTAATAAAGCAGTCAACCCCATAATCCCGTGCTGCATACCAATACAAAGTAATAGAGCTGATCCGCCAACTTGTACACCCTCAGGCATATAGGTCCAAAAGCTGCCCTCAGTTAAGGAAGGCGTGAAAAAAGACACAACGATAGCCGTAATTAAAAATATAAAAAAGATGGGTAATGACCATTTTTGTAATTTATCTAGTTGTTTAATGCCAAACCAATTCAAAGGGATAACAATTGACCCAAAGATAACAATTAAAACCCATAAAGGAATTGCAGGCATAAATTCGTTAACAGCAAATACAAGAATCATTCCTTCAAACGCACAGTACATTATAAAATTAGAGGCATAAATTAAAGAGGTGAGAGAGGCACCAATATAGCCAAAACCACCACCACGGGACATTAAATTGACATTCATCCCTGATTTAGCAGATAAATACGCAATAACTGTTCCCATGATACCGGCAACGACAATAGCATATCCCGCTGAAATGAGTGCATTAATCGCACCAAATTGGAGAGCCATTACACTACCTAATTGAAAGTAGAAAATCGCGGTAGCAATACCAAACGTTATGTTTGTGATGCTTAACCAACCCATGTTCCGTTTTGAAAAAGGTACTTTATCAAGGGAGTAATCATCTTTTAATTCTTCACCTTTTTGATCTGCCACGTTCACAGATCCCATATGTATCATCTCCATTCTACAAAATTTAAAAATTGAATGACTTATTCAATATATAGATATTTTTAAAGTATCTCAAACTGCTTAAATGTTGAAGTTTGACTATTAACACTAGAAAAATCTATTTAAATTGCAATAACGCTATTTTACATAGAATAGAAAGCTGTTGGTCGCGTTAAAGGAGAGAAATGAAGTATTATTAAAAAAGAAGTAATGATTATAATTAAATAGAGGGGGATAAACATGTGTTTAATTAATTTTCAATATGAAAGACACCCGAACTACAAGTTAATTATTGCTGCCAATCGAGATGAATTTTATGAACGCCCAACAGCTCAAGCGCATTTTTGGAAAGATCATCCTCAGGTCTTAGCCGGTCGTGACTTACACGGAATGGGTACGTGGCTTGGCATTACCAAGCAAGGGCGTTTTGCAGCGTTAACGAATATTCGTAATCCAGAAGAAGATGTATCAGATAAAAAGTCACGGGGAGATATTTTGAAAAATTATTTAGCAGGGACTGAATCAGCAGAGTCCTTCGTTGAAAATCTTAAAAAAGAGAAAAATCAATATGCCAGTTTTAATCTTTTAGTTGGAAACTTGGACCAATTACTATATTTTAATAGCAAACAAGGCGAAATCGAAAAAGTAGAGGCAGGCACCCATGGCTTAAGCAATCACTTTTTAAATACGCCATGGCCGAAAGTGGAAAAGGGAAAACAGATGATGGAGAGTTATGTGGCCGGTCGGGAAAAGGTTGAACCTGAGCAACTTTTTGAAATATTGACGATGGCTGACATTGCAGCTGACGGAGATTTACCCAATACAGGCGTCGGAGTGGAGCTTGAAAAACAGCTTTCACCACTGTTTATTAAAATGGAAAATTACGGGACACGCTCATCCACAGTATTATTAGTTGACCGTGATGACAACGTGACTTTTGTAGAACGGACATACCAAAAGGGAGAATACCATGGAGAGGCCAAATTCACTTTCCAGATTGAGGATTAAATTTAGAAGGGCGAGCTCTCACTATCAGAATGAAAAGCTCGCTTTGCTTAGCTTATTTCGTATAAATCCATTGTCCGTCTTGCGTATGGCGGTCAAGCTCTCCTTTTACCCGCAAATATTCTAAATGGGAAAGAGTTTCTCCAATGGCGAAGCGGATTTCATGGATGGTCAGCTCTTTCGGAAATAATTTCTGGCACACGTCGTATACATTGGCCCCTTCTTTAACGTATGTCATTGTTTGGGACAACCGCTCTTCATGATGGGCGATAATGTCGTCAATTCGGTCATTTGCACCGTGGAATGGTTTACCATGTGACGGAATAACTAAATCAGCATTTAATTTTTTAACTTTTTTAAGGGACGTTAGGTAAGTGGCTAATGGGTTTGAATCACCGTGAAACCAGTATGAAATATTCGGTGTAATTTTCGGCAAAATATGATCAGTCGAAAAGAGTACGCGGTTTTCTTTATTATAAAAATTAATCAATCCATCAGAATGTCCCGGAGTAAAAATCACCTCATATTCATAGTGGCCAATCACGACTTTTTCACCTTCTTTGAAATGGTGTTGAACCGTGGGATAAGGCGTGACCCGCGGAATAAATTCCTTAGTATTTTCAATCATTTGCTGGGCAATGTTTTTAGGAATCGCAGCAATTGTGTAATTGTCTGGCAGCGAATTTAGAAAGTCGTCTTCCCATGCCATGAACGCGGCATTTTCATCGGTTTTTGACATAGAAAGCTTGGCGCCTGTTTTTTCTTGTAAACGCCCTGCATATCCAAAATGGTCGGGATGGTAATGGGTGAGAAAAATATCCGTAACTTCCTTTCCCGATAATTCCTGTTCCCATCGACTTGCCGTTTGTTCATTATGTAGGCCAGTATCAATCACAATCCAACCATTTTCACCTTCAGCGACAAAGCAATTTACATGGTTTAATCGAAAAGGTAAGTCAAGCCGAATGGACTCGACTCCTAAATGTTCAAGCATCTTATCACATCTTTCCACAAAATAGATATTCATGTTTATTATAACTAACCTGTACTTATTTTAGAATTGAAATGATTCAGAATACAATAGGTGACTGGGATATCGACAAATGATTACTGTAAGAATTAAGCCTAGATGAATCTACATAATATAAAAATTCCTATGAATTTTTCGCTTATTTTGTTATATTCATATTAGTAAGAAATAGGGAATTAACTTAAAAGGAGTTTTTTATTATTCATGGGATATTTTCAAGATGAGGATAACTTTTACGAAAATTTAATTAAGGATTACGATAGTAAATTAGATACAGATGGCCTTAGCGGTCAGCGGTTGGCACGTCGGTTGGCAGTTTTATCCCATATTGGTGAAACAGAAAATGGTGGTGTGAACCGACCTGGCTTTTCTCAGGAGGAAAAACAAGCGAAAGAATTTGTGATGGACTGGATGAATGAAGCCGGGCTCGAAGTTTCAGTGGATGGGGCAGGGAATGTGTTTGGGCGCTTAGATGGTTTGAAAAACGTATCACCGATTATTTCCGGCTCACATCTTGATAGTGTTCCAGATGGTGGAAGTTTTGATGGGCCACTTGGTGTTTTAGCGGCTCTGGAAGTCGTGGAGGCGTGGAAAACAAAAGGGTACACACCTGAGAAACCATTTGAAATCGCGATTTTTTCAGATGAAGAAGGCGCGCGCTTCAAAAGTGGGCTCATGGGCAGTCGGGCTTTTATGGGGCAAGTCAAAGAAGAAGAATTAACTGATTATGTCGATGAACAAGGTCACACATTTACCGAAGTTATTGAGGAATATGGGAGTGACATGGAGCAATATTTAGATTATGAATTTAAGCGAAAAGCGATTGATATGTTCATAGAACTTCATATCGAACAGGGCGAAGTTTTGGAAGAAGAAAATCAACCGGTCGGTATTGTTACCGGGATAGCAGGTCCCGCCTGGCTTGAAGTCAATTTTAAAGGTGAGGCAGGTCACGCGGGAAATACGCCTATGGTCGGACGAAAAGATTCCCTTGTAGCAGCTGCAATGTTAGTGAAGAAAATAGAAGAACTCCCAAAAAAGGTGAGCGATACAGCGGTCGCTACAGTTGGAAAACTAAATGTTATTCCAAACGGATCGAATGTTATTCCAGGTGAAGTGAATCTCATTGTTGATGTTCGTGATATTCATGAAGAAACGCGCGATGAATTGCTTGGAATTATTGAACAAGAAGCTAAAATTATTGCAGAAACGAAGGAATTAGATGTCGATATGATTCATAATTCAACAATCAAACCTCTGCCAATTGAGAAGAAATTTCAGCAAGAATTAGCAGAGATACTTAAAAAGCACCAGATTAAACCGGTCTATATTCCAAGTGGTGCGGGCCACGACTCGATGATACTAGGAACCAAAGTCCCTGTTGCTATGTTGTTTGTAAGAAGTAAGGACGGAATAAGTCATCACCCTGATGAGTGGTCATCACTGTCAGACTGTATTCAAGGGGTACATGTTTTAAAAGATTATATTGAAAAACAAATGGAAACGAAGGAATAAGTGATTATTCAAAACTCTGGTGTATGTCTTTGCTTAAGACGACCTGGAGTTTTTTGTTTTTAGCTATTTCATTTATCGATTGGGTTGTGTGATCGTAAATGTTTATGATATGTGGTTGTCGGGATGATGAAGACCAAATTGAGCGGTGAAATTGAAAAAATTGTCGTTCATTGAGATTATGAAGACTAAAGTGAGTGGGGAACTTGAAAAAGTTGTCGTTCATCGAGGTTATGAAGACCAAATTGAGTGGAGAACTTGGAAAATTTGTCGTTCATCGAGGCTATGAAGACCAAATTGAGCGGTGAAATTGAAAAAGTTGTCGTTCATCGAGGTTATGAAGACTAAATTGAGCGGTGAACTTGGAAAATTTGTCGTTCATCGGGGTTATGAAGACCAACTGAACTGGAGAGACCAGAAAAGTTGTTGTTCATACCGCTATATTGTGTAAAAAATCATTCGATCTATCTAGAATTTAATGATAATTAAGGGTATTATAGAATTAATCTAATTTTGCATGAATACTATTTTAACAGATAAGTAGATGAGAAATTGAGCTTCTATACGGATAGAAGATTTTAAAAATCAATATTCATGGAATGGGCTGAAGGCAGAGGGGGATACATGGTGAAAAAGAGAATACTGATTATTTTAGGAAGTTTAATAGGAGTGTTATTAATTGGATTAATATTTGCAGGGAATTATTTTTATGGACAAGGGATTAAACGTGGGACAGAGGTCGAGCTTCATAGAGAAGCCTCAGCTGTGAATGAGGCAGCTACTGATGATGATCAAACATTGCTGGATGAAGCGAATGAGTGGTTTGGTGAAAGGGAGACAGAGCGATTAGAAATAACTTCTTATGACGATTTAAATTTGGTTGCGCAATTTATCGATAATGATGCGAATACGAACAAGGCTGTCATTTTAGCACATGGCTTTAGGAACACGAGTGACGATATGGGGAAACTAGCAAAGTTTTATTATGAAAATGGATTTGATATTTTGCTTCCTGATGCTCGAGGACACGGTGATAGTGAAGGGGATTATATTGGGTATGGTTGGCATGATCGGTTGGATTATTTAGATTGGATTGACCTGTTGGTTGAAGATTATGACGCTGAAGATATTATATTGCATGGAAACTCAATGGGTGCGGCAACTGTATTAATGACGAGTGGTGAAGATTTACCAAGCGAGGTAAAAGGGTTTATCGCGGATAGCGGCTATAGTACAGTGAAAGATGAATTGGCTCACCAGTTGAAGCATTTATACGGGCTGCCGGCATTTCCACTTCTTGACGTGACAAGCGTGATTACAAAGATGAGGGCTGGTTATACGCTTGGAGGCGCCTCATCAATCGAACAAGTGAAAAATAATGAGTTACCATTATTAATCATCCATGGTGAAGATGATGATTTAGTTCCGACTGCCATGTCGCAAGAAATATACGACGCAGCGGGCGGAGAAAAAGAATTATGGTTAGTGCCTGGAGCAGGTCATACGAAAGCATTTGATAATGTGACTGAAGAATTTAATGAACGTGTGAAAGAATTCCTTGATCGTACGATAGAGGAATAATGTATAGCTGTTAGGGAAATGAAAAAGTGAGTAAGGGCGAGAACAAAAGGAGATCGACCTTACTCACTTTTTTCTAGTTATTCATTGTTCTCTAAAATAGTGCGACATCTAATGTGAAATATTTTACAAAGAAAGTGACAGGATTATTTAAACAAAATAGTCGTCAGTGTATGTTTTTGATACGATGTGACGAGCATATTCGTTTGCCTTTTCTACTTTTTTCCTTTCCATATGATAATTAAAGAGTTTCATGCGATAATGCTCTGTCAAGAATTCATGCCCAGATTTATTGAAATAGGGGTATGCTTTCGATTCTAAATAATTAAAATACTCCTTATCTTTTCTTAAAAGTTTATATTTATGTAATTGAAAAATATGAATATAGACAATGTCCTCTAATTCTTTAGCTAGAGATAGACCTTTTACCGCCAGAAGAAATAATTCATCGTAAGATTTTATATTTTGTGCAGTTAATGCATTTAAATAACCATCTAAGGACCCAAGATAGCCAGAAGTATTAGGATCTTTCGTATCCATCGCTTTTTTGTATAATTTACAAGCATCATCATAATGTCCACGTCGGAGTTGATGGTAACCATAATTGTGAAGAAGTAAGGAACGTTGCTTCTTTAAATCATAATTATCGACCACTTCAATTAACCTTTTGTATTCGGAATCTTTAGGATCAAAAAAATTGTCTTGTTCTAGCTGGATGAGCATGAGCATCTCCGTATCAATTAGCCGAGAAAAACTTCGAGCATCTTTAAAAAACTGGAGTGCCTTATTGGCATAATAATATGAAGAAACGCGAGCTTTAATAGAGTGATATGCAACTGCTAAATCATAATTATATTCGGGATGATTGTAGGAGTTTACATCAATCTCTTTTAAAAGGGAAATGGCTTTATAGTAATCATTTTTAAAATGTAAAAAATAAATCCCTTTAACATGTAACAGCATATTTGTTTCATAAGGGGTGAGGTTCATCCATTTATCCATTTTGTTGATAAGAGATTGAACAGTATTCCCATTACCAGCTAATAAATAATATCTGGTAAGGATAAGTGTGTAGGTACGATAAAAATCTTGTAATTGTAAAAGTGGGATTTTCTCCAACTCACTCTTCAAACTTTCTGCTTTTGAAGCAAAGTTCAAAATGATAGATTCATGCCATTCTTTTAATAGATTCTCTAATAAAGCATAAGTTTCAAGCTGTGCCTTCATATTTATACCAAGCCGTTTAGATAAAATTTCTATTACATCCTTTGAAACTTCCGTTTGTCCCCGTTCAATTTTACTTATATGAGTGGTTGAACATACTCCTTCTACTAAATCTTTTTGTCTCAATTGCTGAAGTTCACGATAAAATTTGATGATTTTTCCTTCTAAGTCTTTCATCCAGCATCCTCCTTGCATATAAAAACTGGGTAAAACCCCAACTTTCGTTCTGAGTTTTGGGACTTTAGTGTATTATTCAGCCCCTGAATAGTCAAATTGATAGAAAAATTTGAAATTTACTAGTACAAAAGACTTAAAGTAAAACCCCGATTGCTTCCAGTGTTGTACATAGGTATCCTTAATTTAAGGGTTGCTAGATTGCTAGATTACCAAAAAGAAATGTATGATTCGTTATTACAATCGACAAGCCTGCGTGACATCAATCCTCACTAGATAATACTACCATTCATTATTATATTCGTCACGATATGCTGAAGTTCTTTCTAATCTAATGTTTTTTAGTTTAGTAATCTGATCATTTTCTAAGAGGGAAAGGAGGGCATGGTTCTAAACTATCAAATTACTACATTTTCTGGAAGGAGAAAAAACATGAAGTGTCAACCATTAATTAAAAAGTCAAGTATTATAGTTCTATCCTTAAGCTTAATAGTCTTCACTCTACTGACTTCAGTGATTATACAATCACCTACTTCAAATGCGCTTGAGAAGAATACCCCAACCGGAGAACAACATCAAGAACTTGGCAGCGATGAAGAAGGCAAACATGTCGTTACCTTAATCACCGGAGACATTGTTACGGTAACTGAAATGGAAGATGGTGAGGAAATTATTTCTGTTGAACCATCGACAGAATCCAATGAGGGAACGCGTATGACTACTGTTGGAGAAGATACATATGTTATTCCCAATGAGGCTATGCCTTATTTAGCAGCAGGGGTCTTGGACAGAGAACTGTTTAATATAACATCACTTATTGAATATGGATATGATGACAGTGAACGTCACACAGTCCCACTCATTATACAGCATTCACAAAAGACAAAAGCTCAAATCTTAACTTCAATGCCTGAATTGGCTAATGCTGAAGAAGTAAGTGTCCTTGAAAGTATTGATAGTGTGGCACTATCAGAAAATAAAAAGAACGCCGGGAACATTTGGGAGGCAATAACCAAAGACTCAAATAACGAAAAAGTTAAAGCAAATGATAATCACTCAGAGGTTGCGTTTAATAATGGTATTGAAAAAATCTGGCTTGATGGACAAGTTGAGGCGACACTTGCTGAAAGTGTTCCACAAATTGGGGCACCAGAAGCTTGGGAATCTGGATATAGTGGTGAAGGGGCAACAGTAGCGGTGCTCGATACTGGAATTGATAATGAGCATCCGGATATTGAAGGACAGCTAATTGATATGGAAAGTTTCGTACCAGGTGACGATGGTTTAGATCGTCATGGGCATGGAACTCATGTAGCATCGACGGTTCTTGGAACGGGTGCTGCATCAGACGGTAACTATAAAGGTGTTGCAACTGGTGCCAAACTACTATCTGGTAAGGTCCTTGGAGATGATGGTTTTGGTCAAGATTCTTGGATTATTTCCGCAATGGAATGGGCAGCCCAGAATGCCGATATTGTCAACATGAGTTTAGGTAGTAATTATCCAACGGACGGAACTGATCCCATGTCTCAAGCATTAAATGAAATCAGCGCTGAAACAGATACGTTATTTGTAGTAGCTGCCGGTAATGCTGGGCAAGTGGAAAGTGTCGGTTCCCCTGGGGCTGCCGATTCTGCCTTAACGGTAGGAAATGTTGATAAATCGGATCAACTTGCTGTTCTATCCAGTATGGGACCTCGTGTAGGGGACATGGCAATTAAACCTGATCTTGTCGCACCAGGTGAGGAGATTATAGCGGCTCGTTCTCAATTCGCTAGTGGAGGTACTGGAGATTATATGGGGATGAGCGGTACATCGATGGCATCACCGCATGTAGCGGGTGCAGCGGCAATTATTAAACAGAAATATCCAGACTGGACAAACACTCAAATTAAAAATGCCATGATGAGTACGACGAAGCAATTAGATGAGTATCAAGCATATCAAGTTGGTACAGGGAGAGTAGATATTCCTTCTACCTTAGACAGTGATATTTATGCTACCGGTTCTTTGTCCTTTGGCTTTTTTAAATGGCCTCACGATGATAATGACCCTGTGGAAAAGACTGTCACGTATCATAATAATGGTGATGAAGATGTCACTTTGGATCTGACAGCAATCTTCACTGATGAAAATGGCGATCCAGCACCGTCAGATATGTTGGAATTATCAGATACTAGCGTTACTGTGCCGGTCAATGGAAACGCTGAGATCAGTGTCACGCTTGATCCTAAGTTTGGCGATGAAGGCACTCGTTACTGGGGACAGTTAAATGCTGAATTAAACGGCGAAACGGTTGCTCATACAGCAATGGGGATGGTTAAAGAAGATGAAAAATACCCATTGACGCTAAATGTAACTGATCGAGATGGTTCGCCAGGTTCGGCATATGTTGAAATTATCGGTACGGGACTTGAAAATCCAAATCCAGAATATGTAACTGTTGAAGGAACAGCGGAAGTCCGATTACCAAAGGGAACGTATTCTGCCATGTCATTGATGGATGTTAATGTGGATACAGAACAAGAAGGTATTGCGTTGGTTGGTAATCCTGAAATCCATCTTGATAGTTCTGTGACAGTAGATATGGATGCACAAGAAGCAAACGAAATCACTGTGGATGTTCCGAAGAAAACAGAGTCTTCCTACCAACGAGTTGAATATTATCGTCAAGTTGGTGGTATGGAGACCAATAGTATCTATATGTTACCGGCATATATGGATAAGGTTTATGCTACACCAATTGAGCAAGTTGAAGAAGGCGAATTCGAGATGGTAAATCGCTGGCGTTTGATCAAGCCATTTCTAACTGTAAACTCAGATGAATATGAATATGATGTTACACCTCTCCCAGGTATGACATTATTTAATGGAGAATACCACTTGGATACAGTGTATGCAGGTAATGGTACCCCAGAAGATTATAAACAGACAGAAGCTAAAGGCAAGGCTGTTGTGGTGACCCGTAATGAAAATATATCAGCTGCCGCGCAAGCAACCGCTGCATTGGAAGCTGGAGCAGAGTTATTAATTATTGCAAATAATGAATCAACAAAGTTTAGTGAATTTGTGGGGAATGATGACAACTCAGATATTCCGCTTACTGTAGTTTCTGTAAGTGGAGTGGAGGGTGATAAACTTATTAAATCGATTGAGCAAGGTAATGTTGTATTAGACGGGGAGGCAACACCAGACACCCCATATCTTTATGATTTAGTTGATGCACACACAGATGAGATACCTGAAGATTTATCCTATTCTCCTACACCAGAAGAATTAGTTAAAATCAATTCCAAATACATTTCTAATGGTCACGGAGCTGGGGCTGAATTTAGATTCGATAGCCGAGAATACTCGCTACGATCCTGGGGAGAGCCAGCGTTACTTTCTTTACCTTCCGTTCGTGAAGAATGGGTGTCTGCAACTGAAGGAACAGAGTGGTACCAAGAAGCCAGTGAGCTTGAAAATTCAAGTCCATATACATTAGATGATTCTTGGCAAATTCGGGGTACAGGAGTGACCTATGAACCTGGAGAGCGATTAGAAGAGGACTGGTTTGTCCCTGTTATTCAACCGAGGTTCGGCGATGGTTACTGGACACCTTTCCGTGAGATTCAAGGTGGTTTTCAATTTAATGTTCCAGCATTTGCTGATTCAGGATTTGGACGCACTGGTGGACTGTCCAATTGGGAACAACAGCAACAATTTCAGAAATTGAAAGTTTATCAAGGAGATACGTTACTAGAAGAAATGGATGGACAGACGCTTATTATCTGGGATGAGCTTCCTGAAGAAAGACTTGAGTACCGACTTGTCAGTGAAACAAAACACAATGAAAAATACTGGGATACATCCTCTGAAACACATACAGAGTGGACGTTCTGGTCAGAGGGCGGTCATCAATCAAATGTCGATCTTCCATTACTTTCACTTAATTACAAGACGGACGTGAATATGGCAGGTCATTTAGTCGCTAATCGTTCGACTGACCTGACAATTGATGTCACACAACTTGAGGGTGTAAGTGGCTATGGTGAGATTGAAGATACATCGCTTAAGGTATCCTATGATGAGGGACAAACGTGGGAGAAGGTTGATTTAGTCCAAGAAGATGGTTGGCTAGCTGAAATTAAGCCGCCAAAAGACGCCAAATCTATTTCATTGCAAGCAAGTGCATCGGACGATGAAGGCAACGAAATTTCTCAGGAAATTATCGAGGCATATAAATTAACGAAGAGTGGTGCAGCTGATATGCAGCCGCTCCTTGAAGATCTTGAGGAAAAAGGAGATGCAAAGTCAGAAGCTACTCGGACCTTAAATATGCATTTGACGACATTAAAGCTTTTTGAAGAAAAAGGAGAAGCTGAAAAAGTCATTAAACATTTAAATGGTTTAAACCAATTGCTTGATCACTACGAAAATGAAGGATTACTTTCGGGGAGAGCATATAATCTTCTGAAGTCAGATGCTATTTATTTAAACGAGACATGGGAATAAGTTCTTTAGAACATGAATAATCATCCCCTGTGGCCATCCAATTGATGTGCCACAGGGGAATGATGTTATACAATAAACATGGATTCAGGCTTGCATAGTTAGCTCACTAGCCAGTAATCTATACTATATACAAGCTCATCTTAAATAGAATAGCTTTCATTATTGAAGTATACTGATAATAGTTGAATGAGTACATAAGAAAAATGCCCAAAATACATAAAAAATTTGTATGGTTAAATGTGAGAGGGGTTACGCCAAGTATGTATGAAACGATGCTAGATATTGACCAAGTAAACGACGAAATTCATTTTGGCTTACATGTGATAAACCACTATAATTTCCCGGTCACCTTTATTTTCTCAAGTGGAAAAAAATATGAAATAGTGGTAGAAAATCGAATGGGGGAAAAGGTTTATAATTCATCAGAAGGAATGTTCTATATACAGGCACTACAAGAGGTTACAATCAAGCAGAATGAGCAAAAGAGTTGGAAAAAAACATGGGAATTCAACCAATTACCAAAAGGGATCTATGTAGCTCATGCTAAAATAATGCCTACAATAATTAAACCTAATCAGACTAACATGGAACAATTACAGATATCAAAAACCTTTGAAATTAAATAGGTTTCCTTTTTGAACGGGAACTTGTGAATTTAGAAGATGTTTAGCATAGACTTCATCCTCATATCCCTTTCACTACTAAACTGTGAAGCAATCATGTAACCTTTGCTTCACAGTTTAGTTTTTTCATGGGTCAAAATGCTTTGCTAATATTCGATACTCTCAATCAGTTTTCTATACATGTCATCTATATCATTTTTGTTTTTTCGATTGATCATGACATAATCATCTTGAGTCGCAACGTAAAGCACAGGAGTGTCTGCTTTTTTATCAATAAATAACCGTCCAGTGCCGTATGGTTCTTCCAGTCGAAATTTTCCTTTTAGTAGATTACCAGGCGCAAAGCCGTTCGTTTTCATTTTTACTTTAGGCAATGCGTCCAGTAATTTCACAGATTCAATCGTATCGATTTTCCATTCAACGCCGTAACTACCGGTAATTTCAAATGTGTCATGATTTACTTGAACATCATTATCGAGATAGCCATACCCAATCGCTCCAATGATAAAGAGCAAGGAGGCACCTGAAATACTTGCCGTAATCCAAGTCTTTTTCTTTCGCTTGTGTGGTACTTCATAGCGCTGTACCCACACCATTCCGCCTAAAAGGGCTATTAAGAAGATACCAATACCCAACTCGAATCCGTACGGAATGGGCAATAAGCCTAAAATAAACACAGCGACAAAAATCCAAAAAGTTATCGTAAGTAATTTTCCCATGGCATCTAAATAGCCACTTTTCTGCAAATACTCCTGTTCTTCCTCAGGCCGTCTGTGGAAGCCACTGAGTAACATGTAATCTTTTTTCTTAGCGAAGAGATAGGTTAATCCACCATAAATGACCAGCGTCCATCCCATTGTTAATATGTAAATAAGTTTCCCTTTATCCATTTTCATCCATCCTCGGGTTGGTTTATTGATATTACAAATAACTCACTTTTATTATACGTTAATCTCTTAAACTAGGTTTCAAATTTCAAATGATTTTTATAAGGATTTTGGTATAATGAGTCTAATTAATTTTAAAATTTTCATCAAGGGAATAACCATGGGAGTGTAAAAATCCTAATAAATGAATTAGAAAAGGTGAGAGAAAGAGTGAATATAAGAGAAGCAGAAACATCTGATGCAAGCAAATTAGCAAAAGTCATTCAACAAGTTGAGGCGAGTTCCGAGTACATGCTCTGGGGAGCAGGAGAAAGAGAGTTTCATGCCAAAAAGCAATTAAAGATGATTGAGGATTTGAAAAATGATCATAACTCTACGATTCTTGTGGCTGATAACGGCGATGAACTAGCCGGTTACTTAATCGTAATAGGTGGAAAGGCTAAAAGAAATCAACATTCAGCTTACCTCGTTATTGGTATTTTGAAAGATTTCAGGGGGCAAGGAATTGGTACCATGCTTTTTAATGAGTTGGAAAAATGGGCAGCAATTCATTATGTCAGTAGGTTAGAACTCACAGTAGTGACTAAAAATAAAGGTGCATTGTCGTTATATCAAAAGCAAGGCTTTGACATCGAAGGGACAAAAAAGAATTCCTTACGTATTGACGGTGAATTTGTTGACGAATATTATATGGCGAAAATATTAGAATAGCATAGCACCGTTGAAAATTGTTCAAATGCTGAGTTTACCCACAAAAAGGTGTTCGGCATTTTACACGTCCTGAATCTTAAATGAAATATTGATAAAAGACAAAAAGAGGTAAAGCGATCGTTAAAATGCTAAATATCAAAGCAACCGTTCTTCGGCTTGAAATCATTTTGTATTGTATCCAGTAGGACAGGGACCAAAATAGAATAAGGCCGAGTGGCATAAGGAGCATGGGATGATATCCGGCAAAAATCAAAATGCCGAAACCAAAGAGAACCGCCCAACCGAAAATGACTAGACCAACCAGTAGATTATAAACATGGATCACTTGGCGGCCTATGACTATTTTTCCATTTGACGAAGGTGTTAACGCAATTAGAAAAATCAACAGTAAAGAAATAACCATTAAAATGCCAGCAAGGACAGTTAGCCAGAATACATATCTTTCTCTTGAAGTATCAAGTAGTAAAAAACCGAAAAAGTAAAGGGCGTTAAGTCCAGCGAGCACACAACAGATAAGCACTTTTTTACCGGGTGTAAAGGACAACCTGATACCATACCACAAGACAATAGCTCCCAATAAAATCATGAAAATCAGCCATAAAATAGGCGAGTCATCAAATTTAGAATGATAATGTAGAAAAGTGAAAATACCGAACAGAATGGTTCCTAAACCAGTAAAAAACAGTAGAATCCTATGATATGGATATACTTTTTTGGAATGTTGACCATCGAGCTGTGTATCGTTATCCAAATAAGGATTTTTTGTCATAAGCAAATGACCTCCTCTTAACACGGTATTTTTCTGTTAACCAAAACAATATCCTTTTTCACTAAAATTCATGCCAACTCCATACTAATTATTATTTTCTAAAAATATTCCCGATAATGATAAATAAGAGCTATGAGCATGATCACTGAGTAAACTAAAGAAGTGTAAAAAGCAATATTCGGGGTAAATGCGTACTTTTGCTTTTGTAATTTTTGGTCTGTATATCCTTGAACTTTAGCATCAGCAAGTCTTGAAGCATGCCCACCTTTCGAGTTAAAGAACCAAATAATAACTGTCACAGCAATCCCTAAAATCCCAGCATAATCAATAAAAGCGGAATAGGTGAAATAAGCAATTAAATAACCTAATCCTACTAAAACAACTAAGGTCGTTATGATGACGATGATATTTCTCATACTACCCCCCTTAATTATTATCGATAAATAAGTAGTCTTTTTTGATATTATTAGAATGATGGTATAAATTGAAATTAATAATGTACTCAATTTTCTTATAATTAAGTTTAACATACTTATAGCGGACCCTCGATAGATAATTTCCTTTTCAAATATGTGAAAGTCGTAGTTCGAGTTAGAGGGAAATGACTATATAAAGTAAAGAGGATAACACCTCATTAAAAATTGTACCTTATAGGTTCTCGATTCTAGAGTCTTATGTGCTGGATTTTTCTGGTTGTTATTAGTCATATCTGCAATCATTGGTTATCTTCAAAGGTTAATATTCGGTGTGACATTATCGGGCACTTTTGCTGCCACCAATTTTGAATGGGCCTTTTTCTAGAACTTCAAGACAAGGGACATATAATTGAATAACACTATTCATAAAAATGATACAGGAGGATGATATCTTGCTAAAATCATTTTACTTAGGTGTTTTAGCTTTGATTGTGGTCTGTGTTGTTTGTTTAATTACAAATAGTTGGATCTATATTTATCGGATCTCTGGAGTGATTGGAGCTGTATCTTTGGCGGCTTGTGGAATTGCTATTGGTGCATTTCAAAGTGGGGGTGAAGCAAGTTTTGCAGGAGATTCAGTATCTGACGTTATGAGTCAAACTAAGAAGAGTCAAGACTCTCGTATAGAATGGTCAACCCGATTTTTACTATTTGGTTTACCGAATGTAATAGCGGCAGGTATTTATATTTATATTGTTTTTTTATAATGGGTATTCTACTTCATGGAGCCGTATTGATTTTTGTTGGTATGGTTTGATTTGCGATAGGAATTAGCGAACCATAGAAAATATTCAGGAAATAGACGCTTTTCTTATCTAAGGGAATGAAGCCCATTTATTCGTCTGAATTAGAAAGTTTGAACGACCTACCTACCTTTTAGCATGGTATAATAAATAAAGGATGGTGATTAGCTATGATTGATAGGAAAGCATTACATCGGTTGGTGGATGAATTACCGGAAGAAAAATTGCCTCGCATAGGTGACTTTTTCCGTCATTTATTTGATGAAGAGGAATTGAAATTGAACGATGAGACAAAAAAGGATTTGGGCTATTTTGTTGAAAATATTAAACGAATGGTGGGATTTAATGTATACAACAGAAGATCTAATTAATGATTTTGAAGGTTTTAATTCTTATGTTAGTTCCTTGAAGGCAATTGAAGAGACACTTTTCTTTAAACCAATTGCGGAAGGTAAATGGTCTACAGCGGAGATTATTAGTCATCTATCATTTTGGGATAGGTACATTCGTGAAGAAATGTTGTCACAAATGAAACCTAATGCATTTATTGAAAGTGTTAATTTTAAAACATTAAATAAGCAAGCAGAAGAATACGCATTATCTGGTGTATCTCAACAGCATTTACTTCAACAAAAATTAGAAGAAAGAACTGGGCTTGCCTCTGAGTTAAGAAAAAAGGATGAAGAGGAGTTTTTTGCGAAATTTACACTGAATGGAGAAGAAATCGACAAGTATTCAGGATACCCACACACCATTTTTAATTATATAGCAGGATTTCAATGGCACGATAATCATCATAGACAGCAAATTGATGGTTTTTGAAAGAAAAAGGAGTAGAGATAAGTTTTCGTTAACAGCGATATTGTAAAATAAGTATCATAGTTTCTTGAAAATATAATCTTCTTAATCGGCGCGCGCTTTTTAACAAACTGCCTCCTGTTGTGATTGAAACGGGAACAGAAAACTGGTCTTCCCCTTCTTATTAAATGACGGAATGTTGAATAAATAAGCAATCAATGTGTAACGTAGAGGTGATTTTTTGAATGTAGAGGACAAAAAAATAAAAGTAGTAATAGGAGCAGGAAAATATAATAACAATCCTGGTTGGTTGCATACTCAAGAAAAAGAACTCAATTTACTGGATGAAAAAACCTGGAGTAGAATGTTTAGTAATAATTCGATTACTGCAATTTTGGCTGAACACATATGGGAACACTTAACCTACAATGAAGGTGTCGAAGCTGCAAAAGTGTGCCGTAAATTTTTAAAAACCAAAGGATACATACGCTGTGCTGTTCCTGACGCTTTTTTTCGAAATAAGGAATATCAGGATATGGTTAAAATAGGTGGTCCTGGTCCCAAAGATCATCCCGCAGCAGATCATAAAATTGTTTATAATTACAAAACCATAACAAATATGTTTAATACTGCTGGATATGAAGTAAAACTACTTGAGTATTGTGATGAGGAAGGTAAATTTCAACAGAACCCTTGGGAAGGGAAAGATGGAGTGCTTTTCAGGTCGAAAAAGTTTGATCCAAGAAATCAGGGGAAGCAACTAGCATTTCCATCTTTGATAGTTGATGCCATAAAGATTTAAACAAACAGGCACGATTATTTAAGATAGGTTACGCATAGAGGAGGGAGTACCGTAGTTAAAAGTAAAATTGATTACTATGAAAAGAAATCAGGATATTTTAATCCACTAATACACTTTTCTACACTTATTAAGGAAATGGAAAATAAATCGAACTATGGGGCAAGGGCAATCAATGAGTATTTTGTTACGCAATAAAAAAATTAATAAAGGACGGGTAATATGAAGCAATTAGCGTTTCACGAGTTACAGAACTATCTAGCATTAAAATACAATGAAGGGCGTACTTCAACTGCATTGTTTATGAAACTAGTAGAAGAAATTGGCGAGGTAGCAGAAGTACTAAACAAATTAGAGGGACGAAAAAAAAATACAGGAAGCACTTCTTTAGAAAGCGAATTAGTTGATGTTATACATTATGCAGTGGCTATTGCGGGGATAAATAACATTGATTTAACAAGGGCTATTATTAATAAGGATAAGGAAGCCGCAATTAAATATAATCAATCCCCTAATTTAGAGGAATTTATAGCAAAACAAAATAAAAAAAATTAGCATTAAAATGTCCAAAATAAGCTTTGTTTGTTTAACAAATTTATTCAATTATTGGGCCATTTTCTTGAATAGAAGCAGTTTTGTTAGAGGGTTTCAAGGTGGGGCTTATCTTCTTTTAGGTTTCTTTTTAATAATTTTTGCTTTTATTTTTTGTTATAGGGAAAAGATTGTGAATTGATTTATTTAAGTTAACGGGCGCAATTGTTTAACAATTTTATTCAAATATCGGGGCATTTATTATAAAAAAAGAAATAACAGATGAGCAAACTCATAAGCAAGAGTATTTAATGGAGTGGACTAAAAAGTAAGATCACATCAAAAGGACGCCATTCTGGAATGGAGTTTTCGTATCTTCTCAGTTTGCGGAATAATTCGACTTTAAAGAAAATGAATTTAGTTTCTTTAAAAATTTAATTATAATGGATTTTATATAGAGGATGAAGAGGATGGAAGAATATTTTGATGACATTATCCAAGACTTAGCAAATGAAAATTTAAATAATTATTGGGTGGGTTTTGAATCAGTTGCATACGCTTTATATGATAAACGTTTCGTGTATTTGTTCAACCATCCTAAAATGACAAAAGAACCTAAAGGAAATTATCAAATTTTAAAACGAGATGACCAGTTTGTGGGTTGTACTCTTATTCTTTATCAAGATTATCCAACGGCGATAGTAGATTTAGGATTGTATAAGGATTATGCAAGTTTATATTCAATTATCGTGCACGAATTATTTCACGGTTTTCAATATATTAAGAAAGAAAAGCGATTTGCCGATGAAATTCTGGGAATCACGTATCCTTTAATAAAGGAAAATGTTGAATTACGAAATCAGGAAAGATCTTATCTATATCGTGCGGTGTTAGAAAAAGATAGAATAAAAAAGAAACAATTACTTACTACTTTCATTTCCTTAAGAGAAAAAAGAACATACATAATCAACAATCATCTTTTATATGAAAATTTAATTGAAACAATTGAAGGTCCTGCTTGGTATGTCGAACTAAAGGCATATTTTAAAAAAGGCCAACAAGCATATAATCAAGTACTAAAAAGTTATGGTCAACAGCTGATGGATGATTTTGAGTCAACTTCAAATGTAAGAAAAAGCTGTTATAGTTCTGGGTTGTTTATTTGTCTATTACTTGATGACTTTGTTCCTGATTGGAAGGAGAGTTTTTGGGAAAAAGAAGAGACATTGTACGATTTATTAAAACAGGTTTATGATGAGGTTGAGCCTATCAATGACATAGAAATATATCCCGAAACAGGGAAAATAATAGATCATGCTTTAAAAGACAGACAGAACTCTATAAGAAACTTTGAGCAACAAGAAGGAATTCATTTATTTATTCAAGGTAAAATAACCGCTAAATCTTTTGATCCGATGAATATCATTCTATATGAAGATAAATTTTTACATAAGAACTTTATAAAAATAGAGATTAACAATCAAGAATATCTTATTGAACAACCTGTTATAGCCTATTGTAAAGGCAGACTTCAAAATATAAATAAACTACATTTGATAGTTAGGAAAAGCCCCATAGAAAATATCGACTCGCTTACTATTGATGGTGTAGGGCTAATAAAGGGAAGGTATGAAAAAAATGAAAACATTCTACATTTATATGTAAATTAGAAGAAATTCTATTTGAACTAACAAGGCCACTAACTAATAAGGATGGGAAGATGAGGTGCAATTTTTGAGTGGGGTGTTCGGGGATGAAGTAATCAGATTCAAACATTTTGGTAGTACCTCTGTCCCAGGCATGAATGCAAAGCCTGTTATCGACATGATGTGCCTCGTTAACGACATCGAAAAAATTGATACGTTCAATGACCAAATGCATTCACTTGGATATGATGTAGCTGGGGAATGGGACATACAAGGTAGACGGTTATTTCGTAAAGGTGGAGAGAACAGAACTCATCACATTCATGTTTATCAATTTGATAACCCCCAAATTGAACGACATTTAGTTTTTCGAGATTATTTGAGAACCCATCCCGGTGAAGTGGAACGTTATAAGCGTTTAAAGATTGAATTGGCTCAAAAATATGACGATACAGCTTATTACAGTAAAGCAAAAAAGCTTTTTGTGAGAGAAATGGAACAACGAGCATTGGGATGGTTTAAGAAACAGAGAGGGTAGCAGATGTTGGAGAATTGGATCAGATTGTCGAACAAGTAATTGTAGGGAATGTGAGATTTTGGATGTTTGTTTGGGGGAGATTCAGTATCTGACGCTATGAGTCAAACTGAGAAGAGACAAGCCTCTCGTATAAAATGGTCAAACCGATTATTACTATTTGGTTTCTCAAATGCAATAGCAGGCATTTATATTAATATTATTTTTTTGAAATAAAATGATTTTTAGTTTCTATACTAAAGAAAATTTTAACATAAAGTGGTTTACCAAAAAATTAAAAATTGGTAGAATTACATTTATTTCATTAATCGGCTAATATTCGGTAGTTTTCTTTCTCCATTTAATAGCATTTCTATAACTTGTTTTTCCATTAACAGGCGTGTTTGTTTAATACAGTTTTTATTTATCGGGCTATTTAAAGGAACAAGAGTCGTGTCTTTATAACTAAAAAATACTGTCCAAGGAAAGCACAGGAAGACAGGAATAATAAATGATGCTCTATTAAGATTTAGATAAGGAGTGAGTGACTTGACGTGGGTTAAATCGTTACAGGCAGCAATAGACTATATTGAAAAGCATTTACTTGATGACATTTCAATAGAGGGTATTGCAAGACAGGCTAATTTTTCAGTTTTTCATTTTCAGCGTACCTTTGCTATCTTAACTGATATTTCTGTTGGTGAATATCTTAGGCGCCGTCGCTTAACGTTGGCTGCTTATGATTTATCGAGATCTAATACAAAGATAATTGATCTTGCCTACAAATATGGTTATGACACTCCTGAAGCTTTCTCAAAGGCTTTTCGTCGACAACACGGTGTAACACCAAGTGAAGCACGAAAATACACGGGATCGCTAAAATCTTATAACCGCCTAGTCATACAGGTGAGTTTGAAGGGAGCAGAACCAATGCAGGTAAAAATTGTAGAGCTTAAAGGATTTCAGATTGTCGGAGTTAAACAGGAATTTTCACTGGTTAATGAGGAGAACCTAGTGGGCATTCCTAAAATGTGGGATAAGATAAATGAGGAGCGAACTGATGAGCAATTGTTTAAAGTGAACAATGGTCCGGTTGAAGGTGTAGTGAGTGTATGTGTTGAAAGAGATTCTCGATCCATTGATTATTGGATAGGTACAGCACACGAGGGGAGTGTATCAGATGGGTTATTCGCTTTGGAAATTCCCGCATCCAAATGGGCTATATTCGAGGTTCACGGACCGATGCCGGATGCTATGCAAAAAGCTTGGAAAAAGATTTTTTCGGAATGGTTTCCCTCAAGTGGTTACGAACACGCAGGTACACCGGAATTAGAGGTATATTCAGATGATGATCCATCCAGTCTTAATTTATATTCAGAAATCTGGATCCCTGTAAAATAGGAGGCATACAAGCAGTGGGTTTACGATGTAACCCACTGCTTCAAAAATGAACTTAATCCACAATAGGGCAGGTTGTTTAACAATTTTATTCAACTAAAGGTCCATTTTGTCGCGCAATAAATAAAAAAATAAAAAAAGGACGGGTAATATGAAGCAATTAACGTTTCTCGAATTACAGAACTATCTAGCATTAAAATACAATGAAGGACGTACTTCAACTGCATTGTTTATGAAACTAGTAGAAGAAATTGGCGAGGTAGCAGAGGTACTAAACAAATTAGAAGGACGAAAGAAAAATACAGGAAACACTTCTTTAGAAAGCGAATTAGTTGATGTTATACATTATGCAGTGGCTATTGCGGGGATAAATAACATTGATTTAACAAGGGCTATTATTAATAAGGATAAGGAAGCAGCAATTAAATATAATCAATCCCCTAATTTAGAGGAATTTATAGCAAAACAAAATAAAAAAGATTAGCATTAAAATGTCCAAAATAAGGTGCGTTTGTTTAACAATTTTATTCAATTACTGGGCTATTTTATGCAGTAAGCTATTAAATAAAAATTGTATTGAACGACCGGAAGGAAATTTTGCTGATTAAAGGGCCTATGAGAGGTTGGGAAATGCCAGGTGGAATAGTTGAGGAAGGCGAGTCTCTGAAGGACGCTGCAATTAGGGAAACTAAGGAAGAGTCAGGTATTGATATTGAAGTTCTTAAATTCTGTGGGGTCTTTCAAAATGTAAATAAATCAATTTGTAATACTCTCTTTTTAGCAAAGCCAATTGGAGGTGAATTAACAACTTCTTCAGAAAGTTTAGAGGTAGGTTTTTACCCTATCGATCAAGCTTTGAAAATGATAACTATTGATAATTTTAGACAAAGAGTGGAGTACTGTCTCGATAACAGGAAACAACCGTTTTATATAGAATTTTAAGTTCTACGATATATTAACGTTAATACCGGAATCGGCGCAGTTGTTAAAAAATATTAGATGAAGTAGGAAAAGTAATCGGGGGAGAAAAAATGAGTACATACGTGTATTTAACAAGACATGGAGAAACTGTTTGGAACACAAAGAAACTTATGCAGGGGTGGAAAGATTCACCATTAACAGATAAAGGAGTAAAACAAGCAAGACAATTATCTCTAAGATTATCTGATGTCCCATTGAACGCTATTTATTCTAGCACGAGTGATCGGGCAGTTAACACTGCTGAAATAATAAAAAGGGAAAGACCCTTAAATGTAATTAAAATTGATACCTTAAGAGAACTTTCCTTTGGAAGTTGGGAAGGTAAAACGTTTGAAGAAAATGAAAGGCAAAGCCCTGAAGAATGGCAATCTTTTTGGGAGACTCCCCATCTTTTTTCAAATGATACAGTTGAACACTTTATTAAAGTGCAAGAAAGAATGGTTAAAACAATAAACAATATAGTTAAACAGCACCCTTTTGAAATTGTTTGTATAGTTTCTCATTCTATTGCACTTAAACTATTAATGTATTACTTTGAAAATAATACGATTGAAAATTTATGGTCTACTCCATCTATTCCTTCAACAAGTTTAACTTTGCTTAAAATGAGCAGTACAACTAATGAGATTTTATTTAAGTATGATACTTCTCATATGGAAGAATAGTACAATGCTTAAATCCCCATATTCCCCATATGGGCGCTTTTTTTAACAAAGATATCCAATCATCTGGCCACATTGTTGAATAATGTTCATAAGTGAGAGAAAATTATTAAAGTAGAGAGAATTTGTCTCATGAAGAGGAAAATAAAAATGATAGCATTATTTTATATTAACATTTTTAATAGTATGATGAACGACAAATCGTTCAAATTGCATATAAGATAAAGCATGATGAATATTAGTAACTCATTGGCTGTTATTCCAGAATCGGACGCGATTGCTTTGTAAGCGAATTGCTCCATATCGCACAAACAATCCATTGTGTTGAAGAAAAAGTATTGGAAATATTCACTTGGGAGGGGAAAATAGATGTATTTGCACAATCGGCTAATTCTAAAGCATATCTCTTATTTTCTTCAGATATATCAAATACTGTTACGTCCGCCCCTAAAAAAGGATGGAAGAATGGTCTATTCTAAACAGGGAAAAGGATTTGCTAAACGGCAATGAATTTAATTAAACAATTTGTTAATCAAGAATACCCTGAATACGATGAAATTATATTAGCTGTTAATCATAAAAATGTACCAGCGCAAAATTTATATAAAAGGGTTGGGTTTAGTGACACTGGAAAAAGAAAAATAGGTAAGATAGGAGAACAGTTTATTTTCAATACTTTTATCTAATGCAGTTGAACTGGTTTAAATATACTGCAATAGGATGTAGTTGTTGAACAAACAATGTGGCAGAAACGTTCCAGGTTGTTTTAAAATGGGAGGAGATTAAATAATGCTTGAAGGTCCATTACTAATGTCTCTTACACCAGGTATTATTGCAGTTATCCTATCGTGGTGGTTCTATAAAAAACGTTTTCACTTATTTGTACGGTTGTTGCCTGCAATCCTGTTAACCATATCCGCTGGTATTATTTTTTATATCGGATATGTTCATGTTAGAGGGTTTCAAGGTGGGGCTTATCTTCTTTTAGGTTTCTTTTTAATAATTTTTGCTTTTATTTCTTTTGTTATAGGGAAAAGATTGTGAAAATTGATGTATTTAAATTAATGGGCCCCATTGTTTAACAATTTTATTCAATTACCGGGCCAAATTGTGTAAGAGAGGGAGTTGAAATATGGGAGATTTGGAGGTAATGTTAATTTTTTTGGCAGGTGTTTTTATTGTATTTATTATAGCTTTACTTTCAATTGTCAGAATGTCGACTAACAAAACTACAGCCTCAGTAGACGATTTAAAAGAAGAAATGAAAAATCTTAAACAAAGAATTAATGATCTCGAAAATGAAAGGTTGTAAATTTAAGTATTTTATTCAATAAAAGGGCGCGATTACTTTGTAAGGGAGTCGCTTCTTTATCGCACAAACGATATGAATGGAGGTTCTACTATGAATTATAATTTCAGTAAAATGTCACAGGAACAAGCAGAAAACATTGCTTCAAACTGGCATTATGAAGGGAAGTATTCTTTTTATGATGTTTCCGCGGATGAAGAGGACTTAGTGGAGTTCTTGAATCCAAAAGAACGGGGAGACTCCCATTATATTGTGAAAGCGGATGAACAAGAAATTGGGTTCTTTAGTTTTGATAACAAAGGTGAGTTTATTGATATTGGGTTAGGAATGAAACCTGAATTGACTGGAAAAGGACTTGGCTTAAGTTTTCTTAAAGCAGGGCTATGTTATGCAATATCAAAGTATAAACCCAAAGAAATAACACTCTCGGTTGCCACTTTTAATGAAAGAGCGATAAAGGTCTATAAAAAAGCGGGTTTTAAACCTGTTGTGACCTTTATGCAAGACACAAATGGCAGTCGTTTTGAGTTTTTGAAAATGAAATATGAATGTGCTTAGTTAATAGCATTTCTTATACTAGCTAACGGCAGAAAAGAATATTCCAGAATAGGGCACAACCAGAAATAACATATCCTTCATAGTCTCTAGCTTGAGGGTAATATTTTATGTTAAGGAAGTGTTTTATGACGTTTGAGCAATGTAAGTACATAAATACTGTAATGTCTGGTTTCAATAAGCATTGGTTTTTTGCGGGTGGTTGGGCAATTGATCTTTTTTTAGGAAAAGAAACTAGAGACCATAGTGATATTGAGATTGGTATATTTAGAGAAGATCAAATAAAATTAAAGCAATTTCTTAGCACCTGGGATTTTAAAAAAGTTTTTAAAGGTAAATTTATATCGTGGGATGATGAGTATTTAGAATTACCTATTCATGAAATACTTGCAACAAATAATGCAAATTATTTTGAATTAGAAATTCTATTAAACGAGTGTGATGCTGAAAATTGGAAGTTTAGAAGGGATTTTAAAATTTCCTATCCTTTAGAATCAGTAATAATGTATTCTGAAACAGGTATACCGTATTTGGCACCAGAAATAGTCTTATTATATAAGGTAGGAAACACACGAGAAAAAGACCATAAGGATTTTTTATCTGTTAAAGAATTTCTTAAATCTAATCAACAAAATTGGCTGCGACAAGCGATAAAGATTCATGAACCCAAGCATGAATGGCTTCAATTATTAGGTTAGGTGTCGTTGCTCCATAATCGGACGCTTTAATGGAAGAATATTATGTTTCATGGGTGGAATTTGCGGAATAATTACTTAAAGTAACAGAGTTTTCATAATTGTCACCAAGCCTAACATCGCTTAATTTAATTAGAATTCGTGTTAATAGAAAGGATACTAGTATGTTTAAATACACAATTTGCCTAATAAGAAAAGGAAAAAATATTTTACTTTTAAATAGAAATAAAAAGCCGACTATGGGAATGTGGAATGGAGTCGGAGGTAAAATTGAAGTGAATGAAACTCCGTATGAAGGGGTCGTTAGAGAAACCTTCGAGGAAACGGGTATCCGACTTAGAAATGTAACTTATAAAGGTAATGTTATATTTAAAAATAAGGATAAGGATGAGATTGAGGAGACCGATGGAATGTATGTTTTTCTTGCTAATTTACCAGACGAAGTTCATATTCATACTCCGTTAAACACTGACGAGGGTATATTAGAATGGAAATCAATTGACTGGATATTAGATTATGGTAACAGGGGTGTAATTAGCAATTTAAAAAAGTATCTTCCAAGAATATTAGATGAGGAAAGCAATTTAGAATATACATTTATTTATGACAGCAATCACAATATTATCGATTATTCAACTGTTATACTTAATAAAAATGATATTCATAAACGTTATATAGGTCACTTTGTTTCAAATAGGATATGATAGAAAAATTGTTTGTAAACATTAGAAGATTGACAGTTTATCGTGTACTACGGTCCCAGAAATCAGACAAAGTTTTATTACAACTTTGTTTTATTTTAAAATAGGAAATTATCTATTGAATAGAGCTCCTTTAAATGATAAAATATAAATTACTTTAATGAATCGGAGGTGGGGTCAGATGTTGAATCAAGCTGTTTTAGTGCGCGGATTTTGGGTTGAATTCCTTTTTTTATACCGTGCAAAATTTGCTGCTAGAGTTGTTAACGGGATACGTGTGCCCTTTTTTAGCAACTTAATAGCAATCTAAAACGGTGAAAAACATCTCTTAACCCACATGATAGAGGACGGTTGAAAGGAGAGCATTTTCATGCTCTCCTTTTTTTAAATAGAATAGAATGCTGATCGACTGAAATTAATGTTCTATTAAAAGCTGTAGCCATGGGAAGGTATGTCTTCTCATGGCTTTTTTTATATTTTTTTACGAGGAGGAATAGTAGTGATCGTATGTAGCGTTAATAAAATAGCAAAGATGTATGGAGGAAACTCTATTTTTGAAGATATATCATTTGAAATAAAAGAAAATGATCGGGTTGGTCTGGTTGGCCGAAATGGTTGCGGAAAAACAACTTTGATTCATTTATTGGCTGGTGAGGAAACGCCGGATTCAGGACAAATTCATTGGAAAAAAGGGGTTGCCATTGGTTATCTTACACAAATCCCAGATTATCATGATTCAACAACTACTAAGGATGTATTAAGATCAGCCTTTTCACCTTTACTACAGATGGAAGAAAAGATGAAAAGATTAGAGACTGAAATGGGGGTGGAGATGAGCACAGATAAACTTCAAAAACTTATAAGTGAATATGGAAATTTACAAGACCAGTATGCGATTAACGGTGGTTATGAAATAGAATCCAATATTGATAAAATCGTTCACGGTTTAAATATTCAGCTCTTACTTGATCAGCCATTCTCCCGATTAAGTGGAGGAGAAAAAACAAAGGTTGGGCTAGGTTTGATGCTATTAAAACAACCAGACCTGTTATTATTGGATGAACCGACGAACCATTTAGATTTAATGGCAGTCGAATGGTTAGGAAACTTTTTACGAGAATATAACGGGACAGTCCTTGTCATTTCACATGATCGCTATTTTCTAGATGAGGTAGTCAACAAGGTAATTGATTTGGAAGACGGAGAGGTCACTGTTTACCATACCAATTTTACAGGATTTGTAAAAGAAAAAGAAGAAAAGCTTCTAAGGGAATTCCAAGCCTACGAGGAACAGCAAAAGAAAATAAAAAAGATGAAGGAAGCCATTAAAAGGTTAAGAGATTGGGCAAATAGAGCCAACCCACCTAATGCGGATCTTCATAGAAGAGCAAGGAACATGGAAAGAGCTTTAGAGAGAATGGAAAAGTTGAATCGACCGATATTAAATAGGAAGAAAATGAGCCTAGAGATGGATGCCTCGGATCGAAGTGGAAATGACGTTATTAAGCTTACAGATATCTCGAAACGTTTCGATGACAAGTTGTTATTCAAGGATGTAAATATGCATCTTACCTACCAAAATCGGGCTGCCATAATAGGTGAAAACGGAACAGGGAAATCAACCTTACTCAAAATAATCCTTCAACAACTTTATCCAGATAAAGGAAAGGTGCGGGTAGGTAGCAATGTTAAAATAGGGTATCTATCACAAAATATATTCTCTACGATTGAAGATGATACGGTTATTGAGATATTTAGAGATGAGGTTAAAGTGACAGAAGGAGAAGCAAGAAGAATTTTAGCAAGATTTATGTTTTATGGGTATGCTGTTTTTCAAAAAGTCTCGCAGCTTAGTGGGGGCGAAAGAATGAGGTTAAGGTTAGCCCAGTTAATGTATCAAGATATAAATTTGCTCATCTTAGATGAACCAACAAACCATTTAGATATTGAATCAAGAGAAGTGCTGGAAGAAGCACTCGAAGATTTTCAAGGTAGCCTTTTAGCCGTAACTCACGACCGGTATTTTCTAAACAGGCTATTTGATAAAATCTATTGGATTGAAGCAAAGGAGATGCATTGCTTTGAGGGAGACTATACGTGGGCCAAGGAAAAAATTACCGAATTAAGAGATAAGGTAGTTCATGCAAATGTAAAGAAAAAGAAGGAAACTCCTCCACGGCAAAAGGTAGAGAAAAAGAAAGAGCATGTGGACAATGAAGATTTAATAAAGTATTTATCCTCATTGGAGGAACAAATTATAGAGTTAGACAAAAGATTATTGAAGGTTAAGGATTTAGAGTTATTACAGAATTTATATAATGAAAAAGAAGATTTAGAACAGGAATGGGAAGCCCTTTGTGAACAGATAGAAAATTAAATATCCAGCTGAAAGCGGTTGGATTCTTCAAGACAATTTTTTCTCATGTGTCTACTTAAAAAGTGACTTAAGAATGTTTAGTTATTAGTTCTGCAAACGGGCCATTTTGTGGCACGAGAAATGATTCTATATTAAAAGGAGATTATTTTATGGATAAAGTACAACAATTTTGGCACAGTTTTTGTGTGGAAAGTCATAAAAAAGGAACGGAATATAAAGATGCATTTCAATTTGGAGCATCAGCTGATTGGTTAGCTGATTTAGTTGTTGAAGAAAAAAAGACAGCGACTACCTCAAGTCTTGTGCTTTATGAGTTAGAAAAAGAATCCATACCTCAAGCAGGCGAATATTATATTGTTTTAAATGGTCAGGATGAACCTGTTGCAGTTATTCAAATTAAATTCGTCGAAACTGTTCCGATGAATGAGGTAACAGAGGATTATGCCTTAGCAGAAGGAGAAGGGGATTATCAATTTTGGTGGGAAGCGCATGAAAAATTCTTTACCGAATTACTAAAAGAATATGATATAGAATTTTCGTCTGAAATGTTAGTTGTATGTGAGCGGTTTGAAAAAGTATATCCAAAATAAATAGTAGAGCAAACAGCGTTGATAATTTAACAAGATATATAATGAAAAAATGGAATTTTGAAAGGACATTCAAGATGAATATTGAGTTCAAGCCAATTGATAGAACAAATTATAATGAGTGTATAGATCTTAATGTAAATGAAGAACAAAAAAAGTTTGTCGCCCCTAATATTTTTTCTTTAGTACAAGCGGCATATGAACCCAAATTATATCCATTAGGAATTTATAATGATAATAAAATGGTTGGTTTTATTTTATATGATTTTGAAAATGAACTTAACGGATGGTCAATGAGCAGATTTATGATCGATGCGGATTATCAAGGCCAGGGAATTGGAAAAATGACTGTACAAAAGTTCATAGAATTTTTCACAAACAAATATGGACATTTAAAACTATATACAAGTGCTTCGGTTGATAATAAAAAAGCTATTGCTTTATATGAAAAATTTGGTTTTGAGAAAAAAGATGTGTTTGAGTATGAAGCGGAGGGAAGAAAACATAAAGATGTTAGAATGATTGCTCAACTTTAATTTAAAAGATTTTGTAAAGGTGAACCTAACAAAAGGGCGCAATTGCTGTATAACACTGTTCCCGAATTGATCCAGGTTAAAGTTCCTCATGCGAAGCCAGTCTATTAGATTAATTATAACATGGAAATTTGATATGCCTATTGAGTGGGATGGCAGAAAACTTCACTTTGAAAAATGAAGATTAAACGGCAAACAGGCGCATTAAATAAAAAGTGTACAAACATCATTTACGTGGTATAATTAACATAGAAAGATTATAAATGCATAAACTAATAAAGACCGTCCATGCGCTAACATGGAGCGGTCATAATAGACTGAACCCCAACAAGAGGGGAACGGTAGCTAAGGAAAATAATCCCTCACGTACCTGCTAAAGCGCATGAGGGATTATTTTTTATGGTTACTATCAGAAACGATAAACGCCACTAACATTCCAAAAGAAATCATAAGCGTTAACGCACTAACAATGTCCATAGGCAAGCACCTCCCTCCCTGGGAAGTCTCCCATGGCAGATCGACAGTGCTACCAAACCCCTCATGCGAAGCCAGTCTATTGGATTAATTATAACATATTGCTATCACTTATATTGTATTTAATGGGCAGTTTTTTCTCTTTCCAAACGAGCATTAAATCATTGTCAGGAAAATAGGACGATAACTTGCAGATACAGATCTGACTATGTTGCGAATGGGTTGACTGCTTAACAAGCGATTGTATCCTTATCGTAAAAAATGAGGGGGGGAGATGATTCTGAATCTGTTACTATTTCTAATATTTCTAACCATTGTTATTCCCATCTGTCTAATACTTCACGAAGTAGGTCATGGAATTGGAGCCGTCTCTACTTCAAAATCTGATGTACATATCTATTTGGGTATAATAAATGAGGATAATAAAGAAAACTTCAGGCTTGGAAGGCTTCATTTTCACATTCAATGGGGCTTTGTTGGGTTTGCTCATTGGGGAAAGGGTTTAAATAAATGGAAAAGTGCAGTTGCTATTGCGGGTGGGCCCATTATGTCATTATTACTGGTAATTTTATTTGAACTATTAGCATGGTTTATTAATCAAGAGGAACTAAGTCAATTGTTTTCACTGGCCAAGATAGTATGTTTTAGCCAATTTATTTTTACAATAATCCCAGTAACTTATCCTCGTTGGATGGGAGGATTAGGTGGTTTTCCGTCTGATGGTTTGCAACTGTTGCAAGTATTAAGGGGGAAAAATCACTAACACGCCAGTATTAAGCAATTGGGTGCATTTGCTGCACAATATTATATAATGGGTTATTTTGTACTGAATTAACTTAATATTCAGTGGATATTATGGTATATTGGAAATATAAATTTTTTCGGAAATATACAAGAATACACATAAGCAGGGTGATGGATTAACGATTATCTATATTCAAGATATTCTTGTGCTCAATGCTTATCAGAATCAAGGAATTGCCACTCAATTGATGCAACAGATTTTAAAGAAATATAAAACTATTCGTCAAAAATTATTGTTAACCGAAGAAGCTCCAAATATAAGGCACTTCTATGAAAATAATGGTTTCCAGTCTTGCGATAAGGGTGCTTTAGTAGCGTTTGCTAAATTAAATTGAACTAGGTAAGACAATCATTTTGTGAAAGAAGAAAGTCCTATTGTCATAATAGATAATTATGGAGACGATGAATTTTCTTGCTATTCGCCAAATGACATTTCAAGTTCTGTTTCTCAATGTGTAAAACGAGGATTTAACTACGACGTGATAAACACAGAGTTTGTTTTCGATTCTGTTGAAGAAGCAAAAGAATTGCTTACTTTCTATTTCGGAGAACAAGAAGAAATAGTCAATAAAACAAGGCTTGAATACAAGGTTGTTGCTTACACAAAAACTATACACTAATTTTGCTACAGTATGAAAAATAAGAGTGTACTTTCTGATTAGAAAGTACACTCTTTCATAACTTTGAAATATGTTAGAGTATGATTTTGGGATTGAAATTCTGTAATGGACCATTTTCTTGTATAGGGATGTAAGATTAATTTGAGTGATTAAGATATCAAAGAAATTAATGATAATATAGCGTTCGTATACGCTGAATTAGGAGGCGGAAAAGGTAATATGTTTGTTAACCCTGTCCGTGAATAATGATGAAGCATTTCAAGTCGGAAATGAGATAAAGGTAGGATATGACGGCACTATGGAATCTTATCCCGCGCAAATTCATACATTGTCCGTTGAATTAGTCGATTAATAAATGGGTGCGTTTGTTTCACAACTTTATTAAATTATCGGACCATTATGTGGAACAACAACATTTGGTAATTCTTAATTATTTTTCTAATTTTGAAAGTTGAATTCTTTGAGCTGGATCAAAGTTAGTAAGGGAGTGATGAAATGAAGAAAATATTTGAAGCTATATATGACGGTCATCAAATACGAGTGGAGAATAGATGGTTTGCCGGCGAAAAATTGTATGTAGATGGAGGATTGCAGGATGAAAATATTGGCCTGGGACTTAGAGCAACGTTAACTGGAAAGTTAAGAATTGATAGTAATGAATCTAAGAACATAAAGGTGGCTATCGGCGGTTATTTAAAAATCCACTGTAAAATCTTTGTTGATAATGTATTAATTGCTACTCATCAAATTAAAACTTAGATAAATCTATTAAAAGCAAGTTGGTTGTGAGGGAATGTTAAAACATACAACAACTTTCAGCAATAGGGCGCAATTGTCGTTGTACAACTTTGTACCATAATCGGGCAGATAGTCTAATAAAATTAATATAAAAATAACTAAAGGATGGGATTTAATATGGAGCTAAAAATTATCGAAAAAATTAGGACAAATAATTTTAATGATGAGCATGTCATGCAAAAGATTACAGATATGTGGAAAAATGCATCATATGTTTTAACTGATAAAAATGAGAATGTATATGGTTTATATCATGAATATGAATCTAATTATAAAGGTGATTATACGCTGTGTGTTGCGGTTGAGGGCAGAGGTAAATCATCCGTAGCCATTCCCGATGATACGAAATACGAAGTTTTTAAAGTCAATACCAATGATGAACAAGGTATTTTTAATAAATGGAATGAAATATGGCAAAAAGAAGATGAAAATCAGTTAAATAGGGCATATACTTATGATTTTGAAAAATATTATCCAGATAGAAATATTGATATTTATATTGCTGTAAAGAAAAAGTAAGCCTATTCAAGAATCGGGCGCTTTTATCGCATAGCAACGTACCATATAGTTGAATAAATGGAAGTTTTACTATTCTTAAACAACATAACAAAAAGGAGAATTTTCAATGTCAGAAAACTATCCCTATTATTACAGGACTTGGTTTGTTGTATTTATGTTAGTTTTATTTTTCCCAGCAGGACTAATCCTTATGTGGAAAGGTAATAAGTTTGGAAGACTGGTTCGGATTATTATATCTGCCTTTGGACTGTCATTGTTATATCCATTTATATTAAGGATTAAGAAACAAATATCGTCTTAAACTAACGGGTGCATTAATCGAACAACTGTATTAGTCAATCGGCGCAGACTGTTTAACAATAACACAGAAAGGTACAAAAAAATGAGGATTAGAGAGTTTCAAAGTTTTGATGTTAACCAAATTATTACTTTATTTTATAAAACGGTGCATTCGGTAAATCAGTAGATTACTCAATAGAACAGCTTAATGCATGGGCGCCTATCGATGAATTAGAGTTCAAATTGGAAAACTGGAGAGAATCTTTAAGTAATAACTTTGCATATGTTGCTGAAATTAATGATAAAATCATCGGATTTTGTGACATGGATTGTAATGGACATTTAAATCGACTTTATATTCATAAGGATTTTCAGAAGCAAGGAATAGCTACAGCTTTATTACATATGATTGAATCCAAAGCGAAAGAAATGGGTCTTTATAAAATAAATACAGAAGCAAGTATTACAGCAAAACCTTTTTTTGAACATCATGGATATCAAGTGATCAATTCTCAGATCGTGGAACGCAGAAATGTTTTATTGATTAATTACAAGATGATTAAAAAATTAGTATCTGAATATCCCAATAGTTAAACAATCGGTCGTGTTAGTTTAACAATAATACTCAAGGGTCATTTTGCTGAAAAACGTAGCAAAAAACAGAGAGGATAACCAAATTGAGAAAAGTCGAAGTAACAGCGTATAACAAAAATTGGCCTTTGATGTATGAAGAAGAGACAGTGAAATTACGCAAGATTTTAGGGGCTGAAATATACAAAATCTATCATATTGGCAGTACGTCTGTTGATGGTCTAATAGCCAAACCTGTTATTGACATAATGCCTGTCGTTAGGGATGTTAATTGAGTTGACGACTTTAATACTGCAATGATTGATATCGGTTATGAACCAAAAGGAGAAAATGGACTTCCTGGTCGTCGATTTTTTCAAAAGGGTGGAGACAGTCGAACACATCACATCCATTTTTATGAGATAGGCAATACTGAAATCGAACGTCATTTAGCATTTCGTAACTATTTGCGCACACATCCTGATGCTGTTAAAAAGTATGGTAGCTTAAAAAAAGAATTGGCCCAACGCTTTCCAAATGATATTGAAGCATACATAAGTGGGAAAGAACACCTGGTTTTAAAGATTGAAAAACAGGCGATGGATTGGAGCAAAGGTTAAAGTATTATTAACTCCGATGGGAAAAATGTAAGCTTAACAAGGAGAAAAAGTCAATAAAACAAGGCTTGAATACAAGGTTGTTGCTTACAAAAACCAAACACTAATTTTAGCCATAGCATGAAAATAAGAGTGTACTTTCTAATTAGGAAGTACATTCTTTCATAACGTTGAAATATGTTAGAGTTTGATTTTGGGACTAAAATTCTGTAAATGAGCCGGGTTGTCGTAGAAAGGAGAAGTCACCTTGAGTAGAAACCTTATTATTTTATTTGCGATAATATTAACTGGAATATTATCTGCTTGTGGCTCTTCTGGTGGTGAAAAACTAGATGACAGTGAAATAAAAGACACTTTTACAGGGACTATTGAAACAATAGAAAATGAAGTTGCTACTGTGGATATAAAAGAGGGAAAAATACTTCGTTCTGGAAAAAAAGTGACTGTAGACCTTTCAGTTGCGGATGATACAACGTTTAAAATTGGTGATGAGATTAAAGTCGGGTACGAGGGCGCAGTAAGAGAAAGTGGACCACTTGGAATTAATACAACTTTTGTTGAATTGATTGAATGATAAACCATAAATATTCCTATGATCGGATGCTAAAGATTTGCGTCCGTTCAAAAATAGGACAGATTGTGAAATTATATCAGTCTACTAGGTACGGTATGTTTTGATTCGAAGTCAAGACATACTTTTTTTATTATTTAGCGTACTATAACATTAAATTTTTGTGTATAACTTTATACTAAAATTGGCCACGTCCAACTCCAGTGCCCAGCCCCTCGAGGTCTTAAGCATTAAAACTGCGTGGCAAAAACCTCCACTACGTTTTTCTGCTTAAGCTTTTCGGGGCTAACCGGGCACCTGCGCTTTTGTTCGTCCAGCGCAAGCGTCCAGCAACTATCAATGCTTTTTGGTGGGGCGAGTAATCACAGCCCCAAGTTTCGAATGCCTTCCTACGATAAGTCGACTTTGAATCGCTTCCGCTCTTCAAGTCTCCTTTATCTCGTCAGGCCTTCTCCAACTTGTACGTTGCTAATCGGGCATTTGCACTTTTGACTTTTGAAACATGATATGTCTAATGCTTTATTATCCATTCATCAATTGAAGAATCCAGAATATTTTTCTACTTGGTTATTTAGAATACTTATTCGCGAATGTTACAAGTTGCTACGTGAACAAAAGAAAGTGATCCCATATGAAGATGATGTCTTATTAAAAAAACTGGAAAGCAAAGATGATAAAGAATTAGAGACCTCTTACGTGAGAGAAGCATTATCTAAGCTTAGTACATCATATCAAACATCAATTATTTTGTTTTATTATCATGATTTATCAATAAAAGATATTTCAGAGGTTATGGAAAAACCTGTGGGAACAGTAAAAACGCATTTGCGGAGAGCTAGAAAAAAATTAAAAGTTGAGATAGAAAGGAGTTATCAATTTAATGAAAAATCCATATGAAGAATCAAATGATTTCCCTGAAGAGCAAGTTCGTACAGCCATTCAGCTGGGTATTGCTAATGGCGAGGCTGAAAAAAAGTTAGGAAAAAGGCATAGAAAGAATAGTAATAAACGTACTTTGGTGTACGCATTAAGTAGTATTGCAGCTGTTTTTGTTATACTAATTGGTTTTTCTCATCAATCTCCTGCTTTAGCTAGTAACTTATCTAAAATACCTATTATTGGTTCCGTCTTTGGTGATTCAGATTTAATCGGATTAAAACAAGCCCAAGAAAAAGGATTAACAAGCCAGGTAGGAGAAACGAAAACGATTAATGGTATTTCCGTTACTTTGGATGAAGTGTTATATGATCAAAACAATATAACGATTGGTCTGAAAATGGAGTCAGAACAAGAACTGGATGAAGAATATTTTGGATCAGGAATGGATTTTATCATCGACGGTAAAGCACCAAGTGGAGCTTCAGGTTCATATGGGGAAGAAATACTATCTTCTACCTCTCGGACAGCTATTGAAACAATTTCAGTCACAGATGAAATGCCCAGCGAATTTGATTTAGGATTATTGTTGCAAGGCGAAAATGACGAAAATTGGTATTTCTCTGTTCCTGTGAAGCAAGCAAATGATATAAAGCAAATACCAGTTCAGCATGAAGAAACAGTAGATGGAATTCAATTAAATGTTACCGAATTTTCCTATGGTGCTTCTGGTACCAGTGTTTCATTTACAAGTTCAGAGGACGCAGCGTTAGCAGATGATGATCGTGACAGAGCAAGTTTTATAGAGTTTAAGATTGAAGATCAGGATGGGAATGAAATTAAGAGCCACTCAGGCGGTGTCAAAGGCGAACGTGTAAAAGGTAAAATGATTTATACAAGTAATAAACAATTTGATCCGATCGATTCTGATGTAACTGAAGTGACTATCACACCATATTTGGATCTTCCAACCGGTGGCGGTGGTGTAGAAATTGATGAAAATGGAGAGGAAACAGAATTAGAATATAAGAATGATTCTATCCAGCCTGTTGAGTTTAAATCTTTTAAAGTGAAAATTTCTCAATGAAACAGAGCTAATATTCAGCTCTGTTTTTCCGTTACAATGTTATAAATGTTACGCAACAATTAGGTGCTATTCTGGAACAAGGATTTGCACTCGTTCGAAAACAGGACCATTTTATGGAATAAATGAAACTTCTTATATGTTAAATACGTAAGAATAATTGCTGATATAAAGGGGAGGCAAAAGAAATGGTAATTGAAGTGGGAATCGGCCTATTCACTGGCGTACTTTTAATTTGGGCTGGCTATATTGTACGGACAAAACAGGTATTTGCCTTTCTTGCAGGTTTCAGGGAATCGTGGGAACCGGTTAATAAAGAAAGACTGGGGAAGAGGATTGGTATTCTCTTGGTCATCTTAGGTGTTTTAGCTATGTTAACATCTATTTTAGCCATATGGTTTGGGAATACAGTTGGAAAAATCTCTGGAATATTAGCTTTTATTGATGTGATTATGATTATTATTGTAATCGGATTAGATCAAATGGGATATTAAAAGGATTGCTCCAATACTATATATATCAGTTATTTCTTCAATAATTTGGATAGTTTTATCTTCTACAATCGGATGCAATTATTTAATAACGAGCAGCACCCAATTTTGAGTTAGCTGTATAACTTTAGGAGGTGAAAATGATGAAAAAAAATCTAAAATTCGCCTGGATAGCATCGTGGTTTGCACTTGTGGGGCAGTTATTATATTTTACGGGAGTGTCATTTTTCACAGGAGAATGGCGTTATGTAATGTGGAGTTTCATGGCGAGTATGATAGTAGGAGTTCCCAGTATGATTAACACTTGGCAATTACATAAAAAAGAGAACAACAAAAGTAGAACAGGTTCATAGGAATTCTCAATGTCCTTTTTCTAGAATAGGCGTGTTTATTTAACGACTTTATTCAATTATCATACTATTTAATCGTTTAAAGGATTATGTTATATGGGGGAGAGAAAGTGCAAAAAACACTCGAAACAGACCGTTTAATTCTTCGTCCTTTTGGAATGGATGATGCCACTAGAGTCCAAGAATTAGCAGGAAATGAGGATGTTGCCAAAACAACATTAGGTATACCACATCCCTATCCAATAGATGCAGCGGAAAGTTGGATTGAAAGTCATCTCAGAATGGTGAAAAACGGGACATTCCCTTTTGCGATGGTGTTAAAAAGCGAAAGCATTCTAGTTGGAACTATGACAATACGTGTTAATAAACCCCATAAAAAAGGAGAGTTGGCTTATTGGGTAGGTAAAGCTTATTGGGGTAATGGCTACGCGACTGAGGCAGCTGCTGAAATAGTAAGACATAGTTTTGAAGATTTAAACCTCAACCGTGTATGGGCAAGGGCTATGTCGAAGAACCCAGCGTCAGTCAAAGTAATGAAAAATATTGGAATGAAAAAAGAAGGAGTTCTCAAGCAAGACATTATTAAACTAGGTGTATTTGAGGATTCAGAAATTTATGGACTTATAAAGTCAGAATATAAGTAAAGGGCTCCATTTATATGAATAACGGGGCGTAGTTGGATTGTTTCTTCGTTATCTGAAATTGATGTGCAGAACGGTCTTCAGCAACGGGTCAGAATCTTGAATAAGTCCTTTAATAAAGGTAAATTTTCGTACAATATAGTATTCATACATACAAAAATAAAGGAGGGAGAAGTATGTATCAATATTTTAATGGAGTTACAATTAGAGAAGGAACGAACGGGGTCCCAGCAGATGCCGTAGAAGCCCTTTTCGAAGATGCTGGCTGGGCTAGAAATACTCCAACTTGGCAGAAAGAAAAGTTTTCATTAATTTTTATTAATTCAACTTGGGCATTTACTGTATGGGACGATAACAGAATGATTGGGATGGTTAGGGTTATCTCAGACAAAATAATGGCTGCTAACATAATGGATTTGGTTGTTTTATCGGAATATCGAGGAAATGGTATAGGAAAGAAACTTGTGGAACTTTGTGTTCAAAAACTTCCTCACGGGGATTGGTTCGCACATACCTCAGCTAACAATTTTAATTTCTATAAAAAATGTGGTTTTGAAGTTAAAGATCTAGCCCAAAACGGTACTTGTGTGTTTTATGGATATATAAAAGCTCGTAAAGATGGACACAGGTAGGATATCATTATTCAAAAATTGAACCATATTGAGAATATTGTGTTGGTGATAAGAAAACAGAATAAGATGCAGGAAATTAATGCTCTTTACACTTTGCTACGGAGGTACTTATGAAGACTCACTATTATTTAGGTTGGTTTAGCAATTTTTTTCCAGAGAATCTAGGTAGGGTTTTAGAGGAGGATATAACTGATAGAAAATCGCTTGTTATGATTAGCTCGAATCCATCTTGTTATGAAGATGATGGTGCTACTGAACGTTCGTGGCTTAACAAGGCAAGCATTATGTTTGATAAATATCACTTAATTAATTATTGCATACAGAAGGAAGATGCCCAAACGTTAATTCAAAATGCTTCAGTCATTTTTTTATTGGGTGGAAGTATTCTTAAACAAAAATATTTTTTGAAGGAATACGAATTGTCGGATTTAATTAAAAAAAGCAGAGCCGTAGTGATAGGAGCAAGTGCTGGTGCAATCAACATGTCAGCTAAATGGTTATGCTCGAAAAACTTTGGAGATGAAATAAGTGCTGTTTACGACGGAATCGGCCTTGACGATTTTTCCGTTCTGTCTCATTTTGATCTTGAAAATAATATGGCGCTCGTTCACAGCGAACTGTCTCCCTTATCGGAAGAAATGAATATATATGCGTCGAACAAAGATTGTGCTGTACGCACAAAAGGAGACAAAATCGACATTTTAGGCGATGTATATTTAATTTCCCACTCAAAGATTCAGAAATTGGATGAGACGCTTTAGTTATGGTGAATGGCTATGGCTTAATTTATACAAAGCTTCTATATTAAATTTAGTGAAGGAGAACTACGCTAGATAGGAGTGTTTCTTCGTATCCGGAAACATAGATGTGCAGAATGGTCTTCAGCAATCGGGCCATTTAACGAAACAAAGGGATGGCAGAGTTTCTTAGAGATACTATTAAACATAAGGTGAATAAAATTGGGTGAATGGTGGATTGGAATGGAGAGAGAGTAATTGAGACCTGAACTAACAAGCAATTTAAACGTAGATGACTTTCGTAATTTTTATTGGTTAAAAGAGGAATTGCAAACATTTTGTAGGGGAAATGGAATAAGTTCTTCTGGATCTAAAATAGAAATAACGGATAGGATAGCAGTGTTTCTCGAAACAGGGAAAATACAAAAGCCGATGAGAAGGAGAAATATTTCCACAAAAAAAGTAAAATTAGAGGAATTAAGTTTAGATACGGTTATTACGAAAAACCATCGTTGTAGTCAGGTAGTTAGAACATTTTTTAAATCGGTAATACCTAAATTTCACTTCTCAACTTATATCCAAAATTATTTTAAAGAAAATGTAGGAAAAACATATCAGGACGTTGTAAATGCGTGGTATGGGGAAGAAGAAAGAAAAAAAGACCCATCCTATAAAAGACAAATCGGCTCACAATTTGAATACAATCAATTTACTAGAGATTATTTCGCAGACCCTAAAAACAAAGGAAAAAAAAGAGAAGATGCAATTAAAGCTTGGAATGAAATAAAGGCATTGCCTGGTAGCAATAAATATAAAGGATAAATATTTATTTAACACTTGCTTTGAAGCATGAGTTGATTTATAAAATTGACTAATCCAGAATTGGGTGCAGTTGTTGAATAATGTTCTGTGCCCTGTATTTCAGAAACGGGCCAGATTGTTGCACAATGTTAGTTGACTCGATTTCTAATCTCGCCATAAGTAGAAATTTATAAGACACACCTAGTAGGGGGTACATGGTGCAAAAAATCATTATTAAGCAGTCGGAAAAAGTATACGGTGTAGATTCAGATAAACTTGAACTCCTTGGTGGGTTTGATGATAACGTTTTTCTTAGCCATGATAGAAACATTGTAATTAAGTTTTTGGATACTAAGAAGCACAGAAAAGAGAATTTGTTAAAAGAATTAGAAGTTATAAAATTGATGTCTACAAATGGTATTAATACGCCAGCGCCGATACTTTCACAGAACGGAAAGTTCATTGAATTGGTAAAAGGTCAAAAGAAAGATTTTTATATAATTGCATTTTCAAATGTTGAAGGAAACGTTCTGCTCGATTACGAGGAGGACAATCATCTCATTAAACAGTGGGGGAGAACGTTAGGGGAAATGCATGAAGTATCCAAAAATTACTCTCTTGAACTGGATAAAGGTTACTTGGAATGGAACCATGATATAAATTATGAGGACTTTTCCAAAGGAACGGGGAGAATAATCAAAAAAAAATGGAGTACATATATGGAGCAGTTGTCCATAATGCCATTTAACAAAGATGTTTATGGTGTTGTTCATCACGATCTGCATAATCAGAATATAATGATGAGTGGTAACGAAATGTACGTTTTAGATTTTGGTGATGTCCGAAAAAGTTGGTATGCCTACGATGCTTCCATACCAATTTATCATGCGCTAGAAAAAAATAGAACACAAAATAAAATTAACAGTGCTGAATTCTATGAACAGTTTACAAAACATTTCTTTGAAGGGTATCTTGAAAAGACTACAATATCTGAAGAACAGTATAAATTAATTCCCTTTTTTTGGAGTATAGGTTGTTATACTCATACTTATTTTTTATAAATTCGTTTAAATCCAATGAAATGAGTACAGATATTAAAAATATCCTGGATGACATGAGATTTAGAATTGAAAATGATGTGCCATTCATCATTTAATTTTGTGGTTACTTATCCATTTTATCAAATGCTTTATTCCATTAACGAGCGCAGTTGTCACATAAGGAATCGGGCCAGATTGTTTAAGTTAAAACAAGGGGAGATAAAGTGTAGGGGAGATATTATGTACATGAAGAAAAAATTATGTGTGGAATTATTGGGTGGACACTAGCCGTAGTTCTAGGAATAGTGCATTTCCAACAAGAGGAAATTTGTGACCTACAGTCAGTTCTTTACCTTATAGGAACACTAATAGCTATGATATTTATCTTCTCATCACTTCCTAAAGAAAGAAATAGTTCTTTATTTTTAATCTGAGCTAAGAATTCCTAAGCAATAGAGCGCGTTTGCTCGATTTCGTCTTTATAGAACAAACGGTCAGGTTGTTGAATAATTTTATTATGATTTTGTTTTTTTAAATTAAAACGATGTTACTATTTTGTAAAGTTCAAGATAAAGAATGGATGTGTGTTTTCGAATGGATAAAAGAAAGATTTTGACTTATATTTTATGGCTTTACGGATTGAGTTTTGGCATTTCTACTATATTTTTTCTTAGTGGTCTTGGAAATAACCCGTTTTTAATCTACATATTCATGCTAGGGTATATGTTTATTCCATTAATCGCCGTATTGATTGTCCAAAAATTAATCTATAAAGAAGCAGTCGCTCGACCATTATTACTCACGACACGGCCAAATTGGTGGTGGCCTTTCGCTATGATCTTTCCGTTACTACTTATTGGACTAACCGCCTTAGTCGCTATTTTATTCCCAAGTGTAACGCTTGATTTAGGGATGGAGAATTACCTAAGTACCGTAGATGCAACAACTTCTGCAACAATGAATGATTTATTTCAGACACTGCCTTTCCATCCACTGTGGTTACTCGCTGGTCAAAGTTTTATTGGCGGAATTACCATCAACGCTATATTTGCTTTTGGAGAAGAGATTGGCTGGCGCGGTTTTCTACTTCGTGAGTTTCACGCACTCGGCTTCTGGAAAGCATCATTACTCATAGGACTCATCTGGGGGCTATGGCATGCACCACTAACAATCTTTGCAGGACATAATTATCCAAGTACTCCTATCTTCGGTGTATTGATGATAACTGTATCTTGTATGCTTATGTCACCGATTTTAGCTTTAATTACAATTAAATCACGTTCCGTCTTTCCGGCTGCATTTTTTCATGGTGTTATCAATGGTAGTGCTTCCCTTGGTATTATGATCGTAGCTGGTGGGAATCCGGAATTGCTCAACGGTTTGAATGGACTTGCTGGCTTCATAGTTTTATTGGCTGTGAATGTAATTATTTTTATTCGCACACGAACCACGATTAACACTAATTACAATGCGGTTTTTGCACAGTCGGAAAGTCATCTTAAATAAATCATTCTTACTAAACTTTTTTATAAAATAAGCACTTTAAAAATAAATATCTTTGATTATTAGCGAACCAGATTGTTTAAAAGAGAAGGAGGTGATTCAATGGTTTTTCCCTCAAAAAGCATTGGGAATATCTGTTACTTTCAATTGAAAATAGCATAACAGGAGACGAGGACAAAAATGGGAATTGAAACGGGAATCGGTCTTATTATCGGTGTGTTTTTAATTTGGGTTGGATATATTGCTCGGACAAAAGGAATAATTACCTTACTAGCCGGCTTCTGGATAACGTGGGAACCGGTTAATAATGAAAAACTGGGAAACAGCGTTGGTATTCTTTTTATTATTTTGGGTGTTCTGGCGATTTTAACAGCTATATTTAGCATATGGTTTGGAGCTGTGGTTGGGAAAATCTCTGCAATCCTAGCCCTTATTGATGTGATTGTGATTTTTATTGTAATTGGATTGGACCAAATGGGACGTTGATAGGAAGTATACGATGAGTACTAGTAAATAAAGTAATTCTGCTTTAAATGGGCCATTTAACAGAAAAGGAAAGCGTGAAAAGTGAGGGGAACAATATGAAATTTTATCTTTCATCTTTTAAAATTGGAAATGAAGAACGGAAACTAATCGAACTAACGGAAAATGGAGATAAAAAAGTCGCTTATATCAATAATGCATTAGATTTTGCTACTGATTTGGAAAGAAAAAATAAAAGTGATGCGGCGGATGTAGGTGATATACAAAGCTTAGGTCTCACGGTTGATATTTTAGACTTGAAGAAGTATTTTCATAACCAAGAGCGGTTGAAAGAAAAGCTTGATCAATACGATGTTATTTGGGTAAGAGGCGGTAATACTTTTGTTCTTGCACAAGCGATGAGATTAAGCGGCTTCGATCAAATTATTAAAAAGTATTATAAGGAAAAAAGAGATATTCTATATGGGGGATATAGTGCAGGGGCTTGTATCCTTGGACCAACTCTAAAAGGTATACATTTAGTAGATGAACCTGAACAGAAGCCTTACGGTGATGAACATCAGACTATATGGGAAGGGTTAGGCATTTTGGATTATGTAATTGCCCCTCATTATAAATCAGACCACAAAGAATCCAACGATATGAACCAAGCAATTGAATATATGATCGAAAATAAAATTCTATTTAAAGCATTGAGGGATGGGGAAGTAATCATAATTGAATAAACCGTTCTCCTTAAAGGAGTTTAGCAAACGGGCAAGATTGTCCCACTAGTTGTTCCAGAATTGAATCAGATTGTTACACAACTGAATAAAATTATCTTAGAAAGGGTGTTGGGTATGGTTCGAAAATGGATTTACGGAATCTTATCAATGATAGGTCTCATTGTATTGTTTTTGGTTGATCTAACGATGCTTGTTCCATTTGCCACAAATCAGATAATTGTTTCAGCCCTTGTATTTGCGTTTTACCTGTATCTTTTGTATCTCATCATATTCCGTAAGATTTATTAAGCAATCGGTGCATTGCTTAATAAATTATTCAATCAACGGACCATTATGTTAAATAAAGATAAGGTATTATCGATAATATTTGGGGGTGGAGATATGAATAAATATTCAACCAAAAAAATATTTTTAATACACGATATCGTTTGTGTAATTGTAATAATCGGGATGATTGTATATACGCTTTATGCAATTACACAAATGCCGCAAACAATACCAATCCATTTAACAAATGGCGTAGTTGATGGCTGGGGGAGCAAATGGATTAGTTTGTTAATGCCTGGAACAATAGTCTTTGTTTATGTATTATCAATCTTATTTATCAGATATCTAAAGAAGCATAATAACTCAATAATATTGGTGAGTTGGGTAAAACTTGGATGTGTAATCTTGTTTTCCATTGTAAATATACTTTTTATTCAATTTGCTCTTTCGCAAACGAGTCGGATCATTGCATAACCAAGTGTGTTACTTCTTCTGATTCATTATTATTTCAATTTATACTTTTTTCAGGGATGTGAAAATATGTACACGGAAATTTTTCAAGAATTAGTTAATATTATGCATCACGACTACGCGGGATACATAGACAAAAAGGGTTGGGATAATCCAGAAAGATACGCGGATAGTATTAGGGATTTGGAAAATAAAGGTGAATTAACGATAAACGGATTCTTGGAAATTGTTCAAGATTATTTACTGGACTTTAAAGACCCTCATATATTTTTCAATTTAATCGGAAATGGTTTACAAAAAGAATACGATAACGGTTTCCGTGTAAGACGGTATAAAGATAAATTGTATGTTACTGCAACTACAAATGAAAAGCGTATAAAGCTAGGTGATGCAATTTTGTCTCTAGATCGTATACCAGTTTTGGAATTGGTAAAAAAGCATAAGCGTCAACTTATGGAGTCTAAAGCAGAACGTGAAAGTTGGAGAAAGATTATTCCAAGGTATAGTGTGGCTAAGATTGTAAATCCCCAAGGAAATATACGAACCCTAGATTTAAAGAAGTATGAAAAGGAAGAATATAAACAGTCACATACTATCAAACGAATTGATAATGATACATTACTTATGACGTTATCCGATTTTTTTGAGCCTACCCCCATTGATCACCTACTAGAAATCTACGGAGAGCAGCTACAAAAAACACAAAATTTGATTATTGATGTACGTACTAATCTAGGTGGAAGCACGCTGTCTTACAAATCATTGGAAAAGTATCTCTTTCCCAAAGGAAAAAATAAAATTGACTTTACTTTCTATAACATGAAGGTCAACTGCACAAATAGGAATGCAGATTTAATCATAAAAGTTATTGAAGAGGAATTAGAAAAGATTGATAATGATGAGTACCGAGAACGGCTTAAACAGTGGAAGGAACAAACTTGGGATAAGCATCGGGGAAAAGGATTTGTTAATTTAAATGACGAAAGCAGTGAAAATACATACGAAATAACTGGCCAAGACTTTCCTAGAAGTATTATTGTCCTAACAGATAATTATTGTGGAAGTGCAGGAGACATATTTGTTTACTTGTGTAAACAGACCCCGAAAATAACGGTAATTGGCCGTCCAACAATGGGCGTCAATGATTATTCCAACCTATCAGAGATGGTATGGAATGATCAATTTAAACTTATGTATGCGACATCTAGATTGGATCAATTAGATCACCGTGAGATAAGTGCTGAACAGGGAATTAAGCCTGATGTTTATATTCCTTGGACACCAGAACACATAGAAAAGGATCTAGATATGGAGGAAGCGATAAAATTATTACGGGAATTGAAAACCCTTAATCAATAGATTGCTTATGACTTTTATAACAATTTATTGGTAATAACTACAGCTATAATTTTGGGATAAGGATGATTATCTCTAGTAAACGTGCGCGATTGCGGCATAATGGTATTCTGGAATCGGGCCAGATTGTTGAATAAGTCTTACTAGCGATGATCAGCATGATCCTAGAGTGTTTCTTTCAAAAATGTAAGGTTAATGTAAGAAAAATCGATTTCTGTATTTCTTTCGCCTGTATAAGGTTAAGGGGTACAACGTTGGCGAATGCCTATATTGTTACTATGAATGCTTAATTGAAAGCAGGTGTTTAAAGTGAGTGAAATCATCAAAACTAGAAATTTAATGAAAATTTATGGAGAACAGAAATCAGTGGATCACCTGAACATAACTGTGAATCAAGGGGAGATTTACGGTTTTTTGGGTCGAAATGGTGCGGGAAAAACGACTACTATACGGATGTTATTAGGGTTAATTAAACCTACTTTTGGGCAAGTTGAAATATTTGGTGAGAACCTATTTAATAATCAAAAAAGTATTTTAAGACGTATCGGATCCATTGTAGAAGTTCCAGGATTCTATGAAAACCTCACAGCAAGAGAAAATCTTTTAATCAACGCAAAAATCCTAGGGGTTCATAAGAAAAATACGATAGAAGAGGCTTTAGAAATTGTCGATCTGCATAATGAAACAAAAAAGCTTGTCGGCAAATATTCTTTAGGAATGAAGCAGAGACTCGGAATAGCCAGAGCACTTCTCCATAATCCGGAACTACTAATATTAGATGAACCTACTAATGGATTGGATCCAATTGGGATAAAGGAAATACGAAGTTTAATTCTATCTTTAGCTAAAGATAGAAATATAACTATATTTGTATCCAGTCACATACTATCAGAAATTGAACAATTAGCAACTCATATGGGGATTATCCATGAAGGAAGACTTTTAGAAGAAATTGCATTCGACAAGCTTAGGGAAAGAAACCGTAATTATTTGGAGTTTCAAGTCTCTGATGACAATAAAGCAATCATGCTCTTAGAAAGTCAATTTGGCATATCTGATTATGAAGTTCATGCCGAAGGTAATATTCGTGTATATTCCCACCTGGGCAAACAGGGAAGGCTTAACAAGGCTTTTGTTGAAAATGGTATTGAAGTGTTAAAAATAAATATAAGCGAGGAAGGGCTAGAGGATTACTTTACAAAGTTAGTTGGGGGTGGTGCAATTGGCTAGTTTATTATTTACTGAACTTTTAAAGCTTAAACGTTCTAGTATGTTTCTGTTAAGCATAGCTGGTGCAGCCGTAGCTCCTCTTGTAGTGGTAGTAGCCACATATGTGAATGAACCGTCTACTCCTTTCAAGGAACTTTTTTACAATGTCAATTTATATACTGTTCTCATCATAGGGGCTCCCTTATATGGAGTGGTAACTACTTATCTTTTCAATCGTGAATATGTGGAAAATACAATAAAGAATATTTTAACAATCCCCGTATCACGAGTAAGCTTTATTATGAGTAAAACGCTTCTGCTGTTTATGTGGATTATGATGTTAACAATGATAGCCTGGTTTCTCACTTTGTTCTTAGGCCTGTTAACGCAGTTTGATGGTCTGGACATCTCATTACTGGTAGAATCATTTAAAGAATTTAGTATAGGAGGAGTATTATTATTTATACTCTCCACACCCATTATACTTGTGACGCTTGTTATGAAGAATTATGTTCCAACTATTATTTTTACTGTGGTTATAACTTTAATAAATGTAATGGGAGGGAGTTCGGAGCACAGGGCGTTATTTCCATGGGCAGCGGCAGGAGATATTGCTAATCATACACTTCCCTCAACATATCCGCCAGAATACTCTTATACAGCTATAATAGTTACAGCCCTCACAGGATTTATTGCGTTGATCGTCTATTTTAAAAAGGCGGATATTCATTGATTTTACTGTGCCGCAATCGGGTGCATTTTTGGAAGAAGGATCAGCGTGAAGTTAGACTAAAAATTGGACACGGATAGTGAAGTATGGGTTAAATGGAAAAAGAGGGATATTATGATAAGGGCATATAAAGAAAACGATATTGATATCTTGATTGATATTTGGTACAAAAGTTCATTACAGGCACACGATTTTATTTATTCTGGTTATTGGGAATCCCAAATTGAAGAGATGAAAGAAAAGTATATTCCAATGTCAGAAACGCATGTCATAACTAATCAAACAAAAATTATAGGTTTTATTTCAATGGTAGAAGGCTATTTAGCAGCGCTTTTTATTGATGTAGCATATCAAAACAATGGAGCTGGGAAAGAGTTATTGAACTTTGAAAAAAGACGAAGAAATAAAATTCGGTTGAAGGTGTATAAAGAAAATTTATCAGCAGTACGTTTTTACGAAAAGAACGGCTTCATTATAAAAGAAGAATTAACAGATGAGCAAACCAATAAACAAGAGTATTTAATGGAATGGACTAAAAATTAAATTTTGTTCATCAAACGGGCGCGCTTGCGGCATAGTGGTGTTCCAGAATAGGGCCAGATTGTTATATAAAACCAGTGAACAACCCTTGTTAAAAAAGATTTCTAATTTATGAATAAAGCAAGAATTTTATTAGGTAGGAGGTGTTCATTTATGCAGATTTATTTAATAAGACATGGACAAACAGATTGGAATATAAGAGGAAAATTACAAGGGAGCATGGATATTGAGCTAAATCAAACTGGTATTACTCAAGCAAAACTACTGAGTAATACTTTGCTGAATTCCGATTATAATTTCTCAGCAATTTATTCAAGCCCGCAAAAAAGAGCAATTCAAACAGCACAAATTTTAAGTGAATTAACTAAAGTTAAATATGTATCAATAGAAGGTTTGCAGGAAATAAACTTCGGGGAATGGGAAGGGTTGACTTGGAATGAAATTGAAGAAAGATATCCAGCACAATATAAAAAGTGGTCCGTGAATCAGAGATATAGCAAACCCCCTAAGGGAGAATCCTATCAAGAATTGCTAAACCGTGTTTTGCCAGCCATACATAAGGTGATTAAGAGAAACCGAGAAAATGTTGTAATTGTAACTCATCGTGCAGTTATTATGTGCTTGCAATGCTATTTAACAAATACACCTTTTGATCAGATGATGAAATTTAATATGGACAACAGCTCGATTCTCAAACTCGATAGTAAATTATTTATTAGTGAAAATGTTCAGTAGTAGTACTTTTAAGATCTCCGCAATCGGGCGCGTTTGTTTAACAATATTAATCAATTAACGGCCCAGACTATAGTAAAAAAATTTGACGATAAAAAATAGCGAGGAGACTTATATGAGCGAGAAAATTACGTCTAAATCATTGATGTTAGAGCCATTGAAAAAAGACCATGCATCAAGATTATTTGAGGTATTAAAAGACCCGAAAATTTATAATTATATTCCTGAAAATCCACCTACAAGCGAAGAAACTCTCGCCAACAAATTTGATGTTTTGTCCAAAGGGGCTCCCTCTCATTTGGATGAAATTTGGTTAAATTATGCTTTGTATGATAGCGAAATATCACAATATATCGGAACCCTTCAAGCGACAATATTCATGAACGATAAAAAAGCATCAGTTGCTTATATCCTAAATTCAAATTATTGGGGAAAGGGATATGCTACGCAAGCTTTGTTGTTGATAATAAATAGGTTAATAGAGGAATATGAAATTATTGAATTTGAAGCGTACATAGACACTAGAAATATTAAGTCGATTGAATTAGTTAAACGTTTAGGATTTGAGTATACGGGCTTTGAAGAAAATGCTGACTTTTTCAGAGGAGAGCCAAGTCACGAGTACATTTATACTGCGGAAGCTAAAAAGTTCCGATGAACATCGGTTACAGCAAACGGGCGCTTTTCTTAGTAAGCCATTTTAATCCTCATGTTAGTAGAATCTCCTCAACACTACATCTTGTCGGACTTCGAGTACAATACTTTCATGGGAAGTGTGATATATCAAATCTTCACCTTTTGATTTTAAAAGTTCCTTTGTAGCTGATTCTTCCGGTACAGACCTTATCACAGCCATATTCTCAACGATTTCTTGATTATCTTCAACATGAGATGAAAGTATTTTCAATTTTACAAATTGATCTGGGTACATTTTTCTTACTTCTGACCACTTCAATATTACTGCTCCTATCATTTCATATTATTATATCATTATTTTGATATCTACCATAATAGTTTGGAGGGAGTAATGCCGTTGTGATTATATGCTAGGATTAAGAAGGTATTATGAAGAAATGTACATAAAGAGCTGCTAGTATGTTCAGTAAGCCTCAAGATCTATATTAAATTACTTCCAAGACTCATTACTAGAATTTGTTCGTATGGTATTATGGAATAAAAAAGAAAGAAGGACACAGGAAGTAATGAGAAAAAATAAAAAAAAGAAATTTAGACCTTGGATAATTTTAAGGAATATTGTATTAGCTTTAATAGCAGCATTTGCTATATGGGTTATTTTTAGTAACATTATGACTGCATTGGAACAAAAAAAATACCCACCAATAGGGGAATTAGTTGAAGTTGATGGGAAAAACATGCACATTTATACTAAGGGTGATGGCGATAATACGATAGTTTTATTAAGTGGTCTTGGAACTGCAGCACCAGCATTGGATTTTGAACCTTTGATAAATGAAATGGCAAAGAAAAATAAGGTAGTAGTGGTAGAGTTGTTTGGATATGGATGGAGCGATATAACCAACAAGGAAAGAACAGTGGAAAATATAGTAGGTGAAATAAGGGTTGCTTTAAAAAAATCTGACATAAAAGGCCCATACATATTGATGCCGCATTCAATTTCAGGAATATACAGTATGTATTTTGCCAACACATATCCAGAAGAAGTTAAAGCCATCATAGGAATCGACCCCACGTTACCACAGGCATTGGAATACTTTGGGGAAACCTCCCCTACAATGCCCAAATGTTTGAGTTATGTGGCACCTACTGGAATTGCAAGATTAGCATTATATATAAGTCCCGAAAGTTTTTTACCTATTGCTGATGATGGTTCATATTCCGAAGAAAATTTAAAAATGACCAAAGCAATCTCAGCTTGGAAGGGTTACAACAAAAACGTTGTTAACGAAGCCAATAATATAAAAAATAATATTAACAAAACAGTTGATATGAAATTTCCTTCTAATATGCCAGTTTTATTATCCACAACGAAAGAAGATAAGGTAACAGAGGATGGTAAAAACAATGTGACTTTTTATGAAACACAACTTACTAATTCTCCTGCCAGTAAAATTGTTACTTTACAGGGGCATCATTATCTTCATTGGACTCGTTATAAGGAAATGAGTAAAGAAATTAATAAATTCATAGAATCATTTGCTGGGGATTGATAATGGAAATGGGTGTAAACCTTCTTTAATTAACGGAGCACAATTTTGAAAACATATTAAATATGTGTCGGAAGTTATTTTAATATTTAGTTATTAATTCGACAATAGAGCAGGTTGTTTTATAATATAATTAATAATAAAAAGAACGGAGAAGTAAATATGGAAAATAACCATTTTGAAAAGATGGCAAAAAGGTACGATACAGAAGACAGAATTGAATTAGCTAAAGTTATAATTAATGAAGTAAAACCAGAATTACAAAATAGTAAATCCAAATCCTTATTAGATTACGGAGGTGGAACGGGTCTAGTCAGTCTAGAGTTATCAGAGTTAGTTGATTCTGTTTTGTTGGTAGATTCATCGAAACAAATGTTAGATATTGCGGAAGCTAAGATCACCACCAAAAAAATCAAGAATGCAAGGGTACTTCATACAGATTTTACAGAAAAATCTCCTGATTTTAAGGTAGATATAATTTTAATGTCATTAGTTCTCCTTCATATCCCAGATACCCAAAAAATACTAAAAGAATTATTCAACACTTTAAATAATGACGGTAAGCTAATAATTATTGATTTTGACAAAAATAATAATGTAAGTCATCCAAAAATTCATAATGGCTTTTCGCACGATGAAATGGAAGAAAGATTATCCGAAGTTGGATTTAAATCAAATGAGATTAAAACATTTTATTACGGGGAGCGAATTTTTGCGAAACAAGATGCTTCAATGTTTATATCCAGTAGTATTAAGTGATTTATTCCACAAAAGGTCAACCAGAAATATCTGGTTAACCTTATATTACGAGTATGCGCGATTGTTTAATAAAATTATTCTATGATCGTGGCATTTAATGGAATGAGAGAGGGTGTTTGATAATGATTGTTGCGCAAACTGTGTCAGTTATTCGTAAATCCTTTAAACGTTTTAAACAAATGGATAAAATTGAGGTGATTATCAATGGAATTTCGTAAAGCAAATAAAAATGATTTACATTCAATTGTTCGTTTACTCGCTGATGATGAATTAGGATCAAAGCGTGAACGTTTTGAAGAACCACTACCAGAAGCTTATTATGAAGCATTTAATGCGATAGAAACACAGGTTGGAAACCAGATTATTTTAGCTGTTGAAAACCAAAAGGTGATTGGATGTCTTCAACTGACAATAATTCCTGGATTAGCAAGACAAGGAATGAAACGTGCACAGATTGAAGGTGTACGTGTCGATCGAAATTATCGAGGAAAGAGGATTGGCGAAAAGTTATTTGAAGAGGCTATATTGATTGCTAAATCAGAGAAATGCGGTATGGTTCAATTGACCACGGACAAACAACGCAGCGATGCCCATCGTTTTTATGAAAAGTTAGGGTTCACAGCAAGCCACGAAGGAATGAAACTCATTTTATAAATAGTTTAATTAATATTGTGATTTCTTCAGAGTCTCAAAAACAATCTCCCGGAATTAGGCACGTTTGTTTAACAATATTATTCAATTATCGGGTCAGATTGAAGGGATATCATAGATATATGGAGATGTTGTTTTGACTTTACCTTTAATTATTATAGCTGCATTTTTTGAAACCTATTTAGCTGATTTTATATCAGACTGTTTTAGTAGCTGGCTTAAAAAATAGGGAAGATTGTTAAGTAAAGGAGTAATAAGACGATGGAAATGATATCTTTTTTAATGCAGCATAAATGGTCATTCGTTATCGTAGCCGAAATTCTCTTTTTCGTATTGCTTGGTGCATTTTTTATCATGAGATATTGGTTCAATAAGCCGAGGATAGGTTATGTTTTTATAGTTTTACTAATTCTGAATGAACTATTTATAGCTTTAATCGCAATCTATGACTACGTTGAAACTGGAAAGGTCTCTTCTTTTCAAGTGATTACCGTCTTGTTTTTTATTTATTTAATTTCACTAGGCAAAAAGGATTTTCTACAGTTAGAAAGTTTTTTCAAAAGGAAAATTGCAAGTTGGAAAGGAGAGCCAGTTCCCGAACTTCCCCACAAAGAAATCCATAAACAAGAACTATATGGGAAAGTGCACGCAAAAGAAGAAAGGAAAGGCTGGTATTCCCATCTCCTGATTTTTGTAATAGCACAGTTCGTCTTTTTAAGTATGAGTGGATTTGCTGGTTGGCAAGAATTTTCTTTGAATCGAATAAAAAATATGTTCCAAATATACGAAGATAACAAAATTAACCACGCAAACAGTGTGTGGGGAATTATTTTGATTATAGATTTTATCTGGTCTTTTTCATATACATTTTGGCCAAAGAAAAAGAAATCATCTTCCTGAAAAGACATAAAAATAAAAACTATTAAATTTTATATTGCAATAGGGCGCTACTGTTTAATTATTACGGGAGAGTATTTGTGTGAATTTCGTGTTGGAGGAGAGTTTTTTAAAAGGTTAGTTATTATTACAGTAGGAAAACCCATAGTGGAAAAAGTACATTTGCTAGAGATTTAGAAAAAGAGTTGGATCGCTCTTTTGTTATGGACCAAGATAACCATGCTGAATTTATCAATACTTATTATAAAAACCTACAACCTAAATCAGGACCGAATACTCTTAAACATTCCATATCAAAGTTAATTATTGATTATGCTAAAGTACACACTGATTATCATATAATTGTTAGTAATTCAAACCGTACTAAAAAAGGAAGACAGTATTTACTTGAAGAAATCTATCCTAAAAGCGAGTTTGTTCGTGTCTTAGTCCATTTCGATATTCCAGATAAAGTTCTATACAAGCGAGTCACGAATAGTCAACGCAGTACATCTATATTCAGGTTTGCTTCTAATTTTGAGGAAGTGCTATTAAGGCAACAAGCTGACTCTAAAATGAAAGATGTTGTTGATCCAACAGAAGGGGAAGCAGACCATTTATTTGTAATTAAAGATAATAATGAAGTTTATTCTGTAATAAAAGAAATTACTCGTATTGCCAAAAGTTTATAATGGATTTCGGCTTCGGTTCTAGGTAGAGAGAGCCTATCTATTCTGAAGAAATTTTTTAGTTTCAAAGATATTGGATTTTAATAATATATGAAACTTAGTATTGAGAAAGCTAGCACTTTAAACGCATTAAGGCGAGACCAATAAATGTAATAAATACAGGAGATAAAAATGCATATTAGAAAGTTAAATAGAGATGAAAAATCACCGATGGAATTATTATTATTAGCGGATCCGTCGAAAGAACTTGTTGAGGAGTATGTTAAAAGGGGCGAATGTTATATAGCCGAAAGTGAGCAGCAAATTATTGGGGTATATGTATTACTCCCAACAAAACCTGGTACAGTGGAGTTAGTGAATGTTGCAGTTTTAGAAAGTCAACACGGTCAGGGGATAGGGAAACATCTAGTAATGGATGCTATAAATATGGCTAAAATAAAAGGTTATCAAACCATTGAAATTGGTACCGGAAATTCGAGTATAGGGCAGCTGGCTTTGTATCAAAAATGTGGATTTAGGATTATTGGTGTAGATACAGATTTTTTTATTAGGAATTATTCAGAAGAAATTTTTGAGAATGGTATAAGGTGTAGGGATATGATTCGCTTGTCTCAAGATTTATAGGATACATAGAATTGCCCCTTATTAAGTTAATTTTCCGGAATAACATTAGCTTATAATACAAAATCAATGGGATGTTGGTGAGGTATAGTATGTTTTGATATTACATCAGGACATGCTTTTTTATTTAAAAAGAAAATGAAGCATTCTTTATAATTCATATGTAACTTATATATTGAATTATGTAACTTATATGTTACGATAAAAGTAAGATGGGGGGATTATATGTGAAAAACAACGTAAAGCTTGCTCGCGTTCAGGTAGATTTAACCCAGCAGGAATTAGCTGAAAAAGTTGGGATTACTCGTCAGACGGTTAGTTTAATTGAAAAAGGAAAGTATAATCCTTCCTTGAAGTTGTGTCTTGCGATTTGTGATGTCGTCAATCAATCGTTAGATGAACTATTTTGGGTGGATAAGGAGGATCGTGCAAAATGATGAAAAAGATTACTGATGAACGATTGCAATTGAAAAACTTGAAAAATATTAGGGTCTTATTTTTAATACAAACCGTTGGAATCATTGCTATCTTAGGGTATGACTTGGTCACTAAAGGAATGGAAGGGATGACAGCCAATCCACTATGGCTCGTTTTTATAATCACAGGTGTCGCTTCTGCCTATTTGTCCATGGGCATTAGTATAGATCATGAATCAAGTGAAAAATCTCCAAAAAAAGGGTTAATCATATCACTCTTCGTCAGTGTTATTGTTGCGATTGGGTTTGGAATATTAATCACTTTAACAGGTGATTTAGCTACTGGAACCCTTATTGGGGGAATTGTTTTCGTTTGTTGCCTAGCACCATCCCTTTATATGTATTATCTGCGGATGAAACGACAAAATTAGTTTTAAAAAAATAATGGTCAGTAAAATCCCCACCTGCAAAATAAATTAGTATTTTCGGTGGGGAATCGATCTTTTGTTAAATTATTATTTTTCCTTCAACTCATGTGCCCAAACGACTGCCTCGGGATCCCAGACTGCGCCATGGTGAATGGAAGTGAGGGACTTTTTGTATTCCTCTAAGTTATCGTAACCTTCTTGTTTAGCATTTTCTTCAGTCACTGTTTTTAGTTTTTGAGGATAAACGTCCTCGACGACAAATGTATGTCCGTCCAACTCTAATTCATCGCCAGCATCAGCATAGCGATCGTTACGACGTTCAGATGTTTTTTCACCTTTGATAATCTTGTCAATGTCCTTTTGACGTGTGACAAGCTTGTTAATATCATATTTTTCTGGCCAATCTTGTTTATTTTCATAAACCATATTTATCTCTCCTTCACGGTTAATATTCACCAGTTTCGTTGAGTTTAAACGACTGTATCAAGGATTTTACAGGAAAATTAACATTTGAATGATTGCAATGATTGCCGCACCCATAATGGGAGCAAGTTTTAGAAGTAAGAGGCCACCGGATGTAGATAAAAATGGTTCAAGAGGATCTCGCGTTGGTGAGGCCAGGAGGTTGATCAGTCGCTCCCATCTATTCGGTTTCATTGGAAAATCGGGTATATTAACATGATATTCGTCAAGCTTTTTTTGTAGGTGATGATTGTTTTTAAGCGGATCTTTACTCATAGTCCTCTACCTCCAATTCTTGTTTTAATTTTTGAATTGCAGCATGCAATCTTGATTTAACCGTTCCTTTGGGAATCTCAAGTATCGTTGCTATGTCACGTTGCGGTACGTCATGATAATAGAAAAGGATGATGACAGCACGCTGAATGCCGGGAAGTTTCGTAACAGCATCGCGAACAACAATCCGGTCAGAATGATGGAAGTCTTCCGCCTCACTTGGGGTCAAAAAAGGCAAGAGATTTCTCCATTTTTTGCGACGGTTTAATTTCGTAACCATTAATCGATAGGCAATTTGAAAAAGATATGATTTCAGTTTTCCTTTATCTGGATTGTAATCATGTTTGTGACGTTGAAGTTTGATAAACGTATCTTGCACGATATCAATGCTCAACTGCTCATCTCGTGAATAACGATAAATAAAGGAATAAAGCGGCTGTCTTAGCATCATGTAAATTTGATCTAAGACAGCGTCATCGCCATTCTGATAAGCAAGCATCAGCTTATCAATTTGATCATTCAATGTCATCGCCCCAACGTTCTTTTATCGCTTTCAAGGTCATTGATACTCTGGATATTAAATAAAGAATTGCAACGAGTGTCCAGACTTGACCTTGATTCGTAAAAAATTGTACATAGACGTTATCAACTGTTTCACCACTCGATATTAAAAAGTTTAGCACTTGGACACAAAGCACGGCGTAAATAGACAAAACAACTGTCACGGTGTCAAAAACATTCCATCTTAAATATATTTTGGTTTTCTTATAATTAATTTTACCATGTTCACGAACAACATGTTTACGTTCCATGGGAATCACAACCGCTAAAATCAATATTGTCATAATACCAACAACGACGAGAGAAACAATCCAACCTGTATCCATGTATATCATCCTCCAAATACTTATTTACTAACTATACAAAGGGGGAAGGGGAAAGGTTCATTTATTTTGAAAAATTATTTAATGCACCAACATATAACAGTTTCTATAATAGCTTTGATTGATATATCGCTTCATGATATATTTAAACAAATGTATCATGAGATGATATAGAGGGAAAATTGAATTGAAACCACCAATACCAATTACGGATTCAGTATTTTATATCATGGCTGCACTTACTGAACCACGCCATGGTTATGCCGTGATGAGTATAGTCGAAGAAACTACTAAAGATGATTTTGTAATCGAGCCTGTTTCACTTTATACTAGCATTAAAAAGTTGTTAGCGGAGGAGCTAATTTTAGTACAGGATTCATCAAATTCGCGCTGAAAAGTATATATCGACAAAGAAAGGTAGTTTGTGAATAATGGCACATGATCTTTCACTAATATTTTTATAAAATGGGGAATTCACAATGACGAAAACAAAGTGGGCACTAGTTCTACTTGTAACTATAGACATACTGCTGGTCATCATGCATGCTACTGATTATTTTTTTCTTTTTTTCAAGCCAACAGGATATGTGATTCCATTTGCGATTAATATTATCGTTTTGGCAGTTATTGGTTTTCGTGCTCCAAAGATTTACATTTTCTGGCCAATATCTTTTTTATGTCTAACTATTCCCGTTCTACTTATATACAGCTTTATGATCTGGTTCATGGATTACAACTATACAACCATTGACTCCCCACATGATCAGCAATCGCTTTTCATTGAATACCGTGATGTCACATTGGGTGAGACGACATACTTTTATAATTTTTATAAAACTAAAGATGGTATTGTTGGCAAAAAGCTTGAAGATGAGGCGATTGAATTGGTCGTTCAAGGTACGGATCATCCGAGTGGAGGACTAGATGCAAAAGGGGCTCTCGGAGTAGGAAAAGAACAATGGATCACTGAGGATGTTGTTCACTTTTCGACTTGGAAGGGGCTGAAGGAAGTACAGTTAAATTCCATGCAGGCCTCTGTGAATCAAGAAGATATAGAAATATTTATTGCGAGATCAGAAGATAAAGAGAATGGATACTCAATCACTATTAACGGTAACCATTTAGAAACGCGCTTTGACGAATCGTCTGGTGACCATTGGATTGACGTATCCAGTGATTATGAAGAAGGAGCCATTCCAACACAACAATGTTCCCGAATCATTCGTAATGAAGAGCGTGGATATTTTATGTTGGAAGAATGCACTCACCAATGGGAGTATTTGTTGTATCCAATGGAACGGAAATAATTTAACAAAAAAGATTACAATAATTAGATTATTATGATAAGATTATTAAGACTATACTGTCCAATACAAAACATGAAAGGTGTGATGTCTTATGTTAAATAACTTGAATTTGAATGAGCGGTTGAGAAATAAAAGAATGAAGAGGAGATGTCACATTGGTATTGGAAAAAGACGAATTTGATATTGTGTCAGAAACTGAACGGTTGGTCTTAAGACCTTTACAAGAAACGGATTACGAAGAGTGGTTGGCAGGCTTCTATGATAAACGGCCGAAGCAAAACAAGTATGATGACGAAAAAACTGTCATAAGCGAATGGACTCAGGAGAAGTTTAATCAAGTGGTGAGGTCGCATCAGGATTTGGCTATGAAGGATAAAATCTATGTGTTTAGTATTTTTCGTAAATCGGATTATAAAAATATAGGTTATGTGGATATATCAACGATTATGAGAGAGGAATTTCAGTGGGGCGCCATCGGCTACAGGCTCCATAATCAATTTTGGAAAAAAGGTTATGGAAAAGAAGCGGTGAGTGCTGTGCTGCAGATTGCTTTTGAATCTCTTGCATTTCACCGGATTGAAGCTCATATCAACTTGGATAATAGCGCGTCCATTCAATTAGCTGAGAATGTCGGATTGACTTTTGAATGTGTCCGGGAAAAGTTTATCTATGAATTTGGGGAGTGGACGGATAATTTGGTTTACATTAAGAACGGGAAATGAGCACTCTAGTCTCATGAAAAATGGCTTGGATTATATTCCAAGCCATTTTTTGATGATACTGCTACTGCCAAATCGCGATAGGATTTATTCTCCCCAAACTTCTTTTGTGATGTCGATGATGAATTTCAATTTTTCCCATTGTTCTTCTTCGGTTAATTTGTTCCCGTGATGCGTTGATGAGAAGCCACATTGCGGGCTTAGGCATAGCTGCTCAAGTGGCAGGTAGTTCGTCGCTTCGTGGATACGGGAGATGATCTCGTTTCGGTCTTCAAGTTCTCCGGATTTTGAAGTGACTAAGCCAAGCACAACACGTGGACCGCCTTTTGGAATATGTTTGAGTGCTTTGAAGTCGCCCGAGCGTTCATCATCATACTCTAGGAAAAAGCCATCAACATTTTCCTTAGCAAATAACGTTGGTGCGATTCGGTCATAGCTGCCTTCAAAGGCATGGGCTGATTGATAGTTTCCGCGGCAAAGATGAGTCGTTACAATCAAATCTTCAGGTTTATTTTCCAAGGAACCGTTCACCACTCTTAGTGCCAAATCAATCAAATAGTCGCGTGAATACTTTCCATCGCTAAAAGGAATGTTGGGTGCTGATAGTCCAGCAATATAAACATCATCCAATTGCAAGTAACGCACACCTGCATCATAAAAGGCTTGATAGGCATCTTGATAAGCCTTGATAACATCCTTGGCATATTCCTCGATATCCGGATAAATATCTTCATTGCGGATGCCAACGTTGAAAAACTGATTAGGGCTTGGAATGGTTTGCTTCGCGATAGCGCGACCATCAACGAGTTTATTAAATTCGATAAACTCTTGAACATGTGGATGATTCGAGTTAAAAGAAATCTTCCCCGTGTTTCTAACGTTATACCTTTCAGTTTCTACATCGCCTTTAAATAAATAGCCTTGCTCAGGAACGTAACCTTCAAAACCGTTAAGATGCTCCATGAAATCAAGGTGGAACCACGTTCTGCGAAATTCCCCATCTGTCACAAGGTCGAGTCCTATTTCAATTTGCTTATCAATGATTCGCTTAATTTCTTTCGTCTCAACGTCATATAGTTCCTCAGCTGACAGCTTACCTTCTTTGAATTCTTTTCGAGCTTGGTGTAAGGTTTCCGGTCTTAGGAAACTTCCTACATGATCAGCCCTGAAAGGCACGTTTAGTTTTGTTTGTGTATTTGTCATTAATAACTCCTACTTTCTCTATTTTATTAGAAATCCCATTTAATTGGGAAAATTCTTAATATAACTTTGTTTTTTATGGCAAAATGGCAAATGAACGAACCGGAAATCCTGAAGCATTTTCAGGTTTGGGCACGAAGTTAGCTATATAAGCTCCTTTCGCCGGTACCTGGTCTAGATTAGCGAGTAGTTCTACTTGAAAGGTATCTTGTTCAAGGACATAATATTCACCAAGTAGTGCGCCATTCTTTTGATACTCAACGGAAGAATCTGTATCAAATGTTTCATGGCCGACTGCTTTAATTTGCCTTTCTTCAAATAAAAACTTTAATGCTTCAATTCCCCAGCCTGGTATTTGATTGTTTCCTTCTTCATCTTGATTATTAAAGGCTTCTTTGTTCGGCCAGCGTTGACTCCAGTCTGTACGTAAAGCTACAAAGGTATGTGGCTCGATTTTTCCATTGGATTCTTCAAATACCAAAACATCCTCAACAGATAATGTAAAATTAGGATCTTTTTCAATGGCCTCTACTTTATCAATTACGATTAAAGGCAAAATAAGTTCTTTTAATCCCAATTCATGGACATAACGTTGGTCGCGTACGAAGTGGATTGGTGCATCGATATGTGTTCCATACTGCCCCGAGAAAGAAAAGTTCTGAGCGAAGAATCCGTCATCATGATCAAACAAAGTTTTAAACTCTGCATCATCAAATGCCGCAAAATGCGGTGAATTTGGACCGAAAGTATGTGTTAAATCCACCCATTTCTTAGATTTTAAAGTATTGATAGCTTGTGCTAAGTCACTTTCCATACTCCTACCTCCATTTAAATTTTTATATAAAAAAACCTCTTCCTAGAAAAAGAAGAGGTTTAATGTATATGTATGTCGCTCTTCTTATCTTCTAGCTAATGCTACTGGAATTGGCACAGTGTCTTACAACCTGTTGCCGAGGCTTCAAAGGGCCAGTCCCTCCACCTCTCTGGATAAGAATTAAATTTTTATTAAATTGTTATACATACTATACGCATTAAAATTCTAATTGTCAATAGGGTTTTAATATTAAGATAATTTTGTGTGTAAGAATAGACTTTTTGAAAATAGGATTCACCAAAGCGGCTCTTCTTGATTAGACAGTTCGGTCAAATATGGAAAACTAATGAATACGATAAGTCCCACGCCCACAAAAAGGATAATGGAAATTAATGGTGTCATTGAGAAAATAAGGCGAAGCAACATAATGAGCGGAATGAAAAATACAAGCAGGGACGTTCTTTTTCTTGATTTTTTAGTTATATATTGTTTGTTGCCACAATGCGGGCAAGTTAAGGCCGTATCTAACGTAAAACTTTTGCGAAAAGTCTCTGACCAGCTCCATTCATGATGGCAACTTTGGCATGTTGGAATGGTAATCCACCTCCTATGGAAAAAATGAATCTGAGTTGTAATCATGATTGTGCCCCCTAAGTGAGAAAAATCGTTATAGGGGTAATGCAAAACTCGTAATCATTCCCCCTAAGAAGAAAAATTCGCTTTAGGGGTAATGCAACTCTCCGACTCGTGCCCCCTAGGACTGAAAATCCATCTTAGGGGTAACGCAATACCCCAAAAACCCTCCACAACAAGCAATCAACACTAACAGAGGACAGCCCTAAGAACGCTATTTCTTCTCATCATCCACCCGAATAACAACACCTTGAACGACGCGGAAGTTTTTATCATAGGCATGACCTTCGTCTTCTTCACGCCACACCCAACCTTGCACGATTTTATACATGGCAAAAATAAAGCTTGATAGCTGAATCAGCTTCAGTAGGCCGCCTGCCAATTGCTGATCATAAACAGCGGTCATAACTGGAAAAATATCACCGACCGTACCCTGATAAGCAGGATAATGGGCGGTCAGGACGAGCAGGAAGAAGAATCCAATCGGCATCAATGCGAGTGAGGCAAAGAAAATATAGCCGATCCTAACTAGGGGAGCAAGGTCATTTAAGCGGCGCACCGGATTGATTATCGCCCACCACATGAAAAAGGCGTACACGAGCATCACGATTTTAACAGTCAAGGTCAAGATGATACTGGCATGAATGACATTAAAGACACTTGGTATAAAATACACTGTAAACATCCCACTGAAAATAACGAGTGTCAGCCATGGGTGTCCAGCGACTTTAATGGACAAGCGCAGTTTATGATTCCACGCATACTTTTTAAACCATTTAAATGGCAAACCGATAATCAGTAACGGCACTACGACAAAATAAGTGAGTGACATTTGCAGCATCAATGCACTGAATAAATAATGATCCGCGATAATCGAAAATGGACTCCCATGCAGCAAGTACAATAGAACAAGTCCTGTATAAAAGTATTTCACTCGACCGGAACCAACGTCGTATTCAGGCGACTTGATAATATGTTTGTTATATGAATAGCCGAGCCATATAACGAGAGCGAGCCAAAGTGGCCCCACGATTTCATACCAAGCAAACCCTTGAAAAATTGAGCCCATCAACTTATTTTCCCCCATCTGTTAATATTATTTGCAACGTGAGAATAGTAGAAACTAAGCAAAAAGTATCGATTAATCAAAGTGTATCCAAATCAACTGAAAATATCGTCATTGTCAATAGTTTATCAAAGAGAGGCGGAAATGAACAGGGAGTTAATGGATATTAGCCATAAAAAAAGAGGAGGCACTGTTCAGTGTAAATCGATTTTCGACTTTTAGAACAGTGCCTCGCTAGAACAATTCAATCATCTATTCAAATAACTACTCGCGTATTTTTGATTTACTTCCCTCGCTATTTTTCATTTTCCACATTTCACCTGGCCAAAATGCAAACCGACCGAGAACTGTGGTAATCGCCGGAACGAGAAGTGGTCTAACAATAAATGTATCGAGCAAAATTCCGATGGCTGTGATGGTTCCAAAATGAACGAGCACTTGCAGTGGTAGGACGGCTAAAACGGAAAAAGTTCCTGCTAAAATTAACCCTGCTGAACTGATGACACTTCCTGTTTCTCCGACACTTTCTGAAATAGCCTGTTTTAATGGCATTTCTCTGCGCTTTCGCCATATGCTTGAAACGAGGAAAATATTATAATCCTCACCAAGCGCAACTAAGAAAACAAAGGCATAAAGCGGTATTAGACCTTGAATCTCTGGAACGTCAAAAACATGATGTAATAAAATCCAACCGAGTCCGAGAGCTGATAAATATGATAACAATACGGTTGCTAGCAAATAAATCATAGCAACGATTGAGCGTAAATATACTACTAGAAGTATACCGATAACTAAAAGAAGGACGGGCATAATTATAGATTGATCTCGATTAGTAATTTCCTCGGTGTCGTAGAGTGTTGCGGTTTCGCCACCAATCCAGACGTTATCTTCAGCATGGGTGATACCTGACTTTTCCAAGTTAGAGACGACCAACGCCTTAATATCAGGGATACTTTCAACCGCTTCTGTTGAATAAGGGCTGATCGAGAGTGTCATCGTCCATTCCTTCAACGCGTCATTTTCTGAACTGTCACTCGGATCATCAACCGATTCAACATATGATAAATCGGCCAATTCATCTTGAAGTGCCACGTCTTCGCCCTCCGTATCAACAATAATATTAACAGGAGCAATTTCGCCTGGTGGGTAGTGCTCTTCGATAATTGAAAATCCTTCTCGTGACGGCATATCTTCTGGAAATGAGTCCAGTAAACCATAAGTGAATTGCATTTTAGGAACGAATGCCGCCAACCCTCCAAGCACAATGACCGTCGTGGCAATGATTAACCACGGTTTTTCCGTTACCCACGCACCAATCTTTTTTCCAATACGGTGGCTTGGTTTCGGGCGACGCAGTTTTTTTCCTTTTTTCTCTTCAATTTCTTGAATCATTTTTTCAGGTCGGGGTATAAACGGGATAAAAGCAATCCGGCCAAGCAAGGCTAAAATCGCTGGAAGTAAGGTCAATGCGGCAATGCCCATGATGAAAATTGATAAACTAAACGGTACAGCGAAGCGTTCATAAGACGCGTAATACGCCAAACCGAGCGATAATAATCCTAATACAGTCGTCATTGAGCTCATCATGATGGCGCCACCTGTGCCACGAACCGCGTGTTTCAAAGCCACATATTTATCTTCTTCACGACGCAGTTCCTCCCGGTAACGTGAAATTAAAAATAAACAATAATCCGTACCTGCACCAAACAACAGCACAGTCATAATTGAGATCGCTTGAGAATCAACGACAATCCAACCTTTATCCGCTAAGAACCCTAGCAATGGACTGATTAAGCCATACGCAATCCCAACTGCCACAAGCGGGACGATGGCTAAAATTGGAGAACGGTACAATAAAATAAGTAAAATAAATACTAGTAACACGGTCGTGATAAGTAGTGTTATATCAGCATTACTAAATAGTGACACCGCATCTGTTTGAATGCCAACCGGACCTGAAAATCGAACATGAAGTCCAGAGTCCTCTAGGTCATCCTCAACAATATCAGCACCGAATTCCTGTTCAATCCGTTGCTGCAGTTCTTCAAGACTTGCATGCAATTGATCTGTTGAAGCGTCGTCATCGAAAAATACTGGCGTCGATAATGCCGCCCCATCGTCAGAAGCACTTCCCATCAATGCTTCAGGTGGAGCCTCGGCAAATGGTGGGATAAATGTCTGATGAGCAACGGGATCCTCATCCAACTCACCGTATACTGCTTGAATCGCCTCAAAATCAGACGTCTCAAGCCCACCATCCCGGTACCAAACCAAGAGTAAAGGTGTCCCAGCATCATCTGAAAATTCCTCGTTCTGAAGTTTACCCGCTTCAACCGACATCGCATCTTCAGGCAGCAACTGATTATCTGTCGTCTCACGGTCATTCACTTGCGGCCAAACATAAGAGAAAATACCAATCAATAAAATCCAAATAAAAATCGTTGCCCAGCGGCTCTTGGAATTCGCCACCAAGCCACCCCAATTTTTAAACATTTTCTTCATCGTGTCCATCCTCTCTAGAAAGCAGTATTACAAGATATCCTTCAAAAAAATATCGTATTATTAAGTTATGTAGAGTTAAGTCTGTCTTAATCAAGATATAAGAAAATAATACCATTATAGATAAAAACATTAAAGCGTTAAAAAATCTCTAATCATGTGATTTCGTCGAAAACGGGGATTCTGCATCGATAGATCATCTCTCACGATGTGAAATCCTTGAACTTGAGAATTATGCATCGATAGAGCGCCTGTCATGGTGTGAAATCTTTGAACTTGAGAATTACGCATCGATAGAGTGCCTGTCACGATGTGAAATCTTTGAACTTGAGAATTACGCATCGATAGAGTGCCTGTCATGGTGTGAAATCTTTGAACTTGGGAAATACGCATCGATAGAGTCTGTCACGGTGTGAAATCGCTGGAATTCGAAATTACGTATCGATAGAGTAAATTACACATAAGGAAAAGTCGAGGTTTTTAATAGCAGCATAAATGTTAACTATAAAATAAAAATGCAGTCCACCACAAGATGGACTGCACAACTTCAATTGTAATATTTCATGCTAAAAATTATTTTAAACGGTGAACGAGCTGGACTAAATCGTCTCCTTAATTTTTTTCTGTTCCGACAGCCATGATTCAAAGGTATAGGACATTTCCCAAAAGGCGAGTTCATATTCTTTCGCGATAATGAACTGCTCCTTAATTTTTTCCTTTTCGTCACCGCTCGCTTTTTCGGCAAGTTCATCAAGCAAGTCAATCATTTCATTCGTTGATGTCTGGAACCATTCGCTCGCATATGTTCCAATCCAGTTTTCATAAATTTCAACACCAGGCTTAGCGTCTTTATTTTGCAGACCAATATCTGCGTACAACCAGTAACATGGCAACATCGCGGCCACAATTTCCGCCAGATTACCAGACAAAGCAGCCCGGTACAGATGCGATGTATAGGCGTATGCCGTTGGCGCTGGTTTAAAATTTTCAATGTCCTCATCCGTTATTTTTAAAATTCTTGCATGTTCATTGTGAACCGTAAGCTCTGCCTCAGCTGTACGTCTTGCTTTATCCGCTAATTTGGAAACCAAACTGAAATCGTCAGCATGTGCTGCGGCAAAGGCATGTATTTTTCCATAATGCTTTAAATAGTAGATGTCCTGCATGATGTAATTTTTGAATGTTTCAAGAGGCAGATCCCCGTTGACAATCCCCTGAACAAAAGGATGATTCAAGCTCAATTCCCAACTATGTTTCGCCGTTTCCTTCAATGACTCTGAAAATTTCATTAAAAATTCCTCCCCTAATGATCGTTTCCGACTGTTGGAGGAGGAAATGGAATCGCATGATATGATAAGCTCTAGAATCATGGTGTGCTTCATCAAAACAAACGCCACCACTTAAGCGAGCGCGATTTTCCACTTCCCTCCGCTGGTATCAACCAGATCAGGTTCCAAGGGTCTTAAAGATCACTTTAATCTCAGCCTTTACAGGCACCCCTAGCAGAAACGTATTTGTTTGTACATCTATACCATAACATATACTTTCAAAAAGTTTAATATTATAGTTCACTAAGCTATAAAAAAAGAGACGCTAAGCAAACGCCTCTCTTAAATCATTAATGTAATACTTCTGTTAAAGCCTCAGTATCACTAACTATTTCATTACCCATTCGATGGTCCTCAGGGTCAACAGCGACAATAATTTGACCTGATTTAATCGAATCTTTAAAACGCTCCGACTGAACCTTCGACATTTCTAAGCCACGAAAAACCTTATAAAGATGCTTCTCCGCTTCATCATCAGCCGCTCTGTATGTGCTGATTACAGTCGAATTAACCCTTTTATTAAGTTTATCAGCCAAATCTTCCTTTGCAATCACATTAATCGAATCATCTCTATATCCCTTTAAACCAAGAACCTCAACATTAGCAACAGCATCATCCATTGACTTATACGGACCATATATCTCAAAACCCAAACTAAAACCTCCTTAATAAATCATAGCCATATAAATCTATACCTCGAAAAAAGAACCGCTAAACATTGGGACATGGGGACAGGCACACCGTCCCATTTTTCCCGGGACGCAGAACGCACCAGCTCTTAATATCCCACTTCCACCGCCGCATTCACAATATACATCAAGTCATTCTTATCCCGCTGCTCTTCCAAATAAATACCACTCGTCGTCGCCATGCCGCCTTGCATCACCTCAACCGACACCGCCCCATAAGGAATCATCGCCTTAATTTTTTCCACATCCAGCTCATCCTCATCCGCCGGCACCGCCAGTTTCACGTTCACCTTCATCTGATTCAAATCCTCATCAGGCAAAATTTTCTTCACACCCGGCATCGAATTATAATGCACCGCATCTTCAACTGCCCGACGCGCCGCCACATTCACATCCTGACCATGAACATCAAGCCCCGTACCTGTTTCTATAAATGAAATATTTTTCATCATTATCTACCTCCATTAACCTCATCGTACCATAATAGAATCCCTCATCGAAAGAAGCGACGGCTAGCTGTCATCTTCAGTTGTTAGCACATTTCCAAGTCACATTATAAAGCCCCATACAACAAAGCACCCTGTTCAATAGAATAGATAATACGAAAGTTAATAAAAAGGTGTGAAGAAAATGATTATTGATTACACATGCCAAAAAGGAAAATTAGAATTGCTATTCACCCCTGAAGAAGACGACCCGACAACACAACACATTTTTAACAATGTATTTAAAAAAACAATGAAAGTGGAAATGGGATCCAGGAGATGTGAAATACATTTACCCACCGATTGGACCGTAAGATCGATTCACCCTGACGCTTTCGCACTCGCTATGATGGCGATTGTTCACCCATTTTGCGGACCGAAAATCAGGTTGCGTCTTGGCGTGAGCAGGACTTTTCACAACCAAGTTAAGACGGCCACGAATATAGAAATTTTACCAATTAATGAGGAACTTACGCCGCGGAAAGCACCAACTAGTGCCGTGCCTGCTTTGTCATACAGTGGTGGGATTGATTCGAATGTGGCTGCTTTATTACTGCCTAAGGATGCGCATTTATTTTATATAGACCGGATGCCTCCTAAAGGGCAGACGCTTAAACTATTAAATCAAGAAGCTGCCTATTATGCCTGTGATTCATTAACTAAATTAGGAAGAAATGTTCATAAAATTAAAACGGATATGCAATATATCAGGAAGCCAGTGGGCTTTTCTACGTTTCTAACAGATTCGGTCCCCGCACTCTTATTAGCCGATTATTATGGACTGGATTCAGCCGGTCATGGGCAGACGCTCGAAATCGGTTATCAAGTCGGTATACAAAATTTTAAAGACTGTAAACATAATAACGTAGGAAGTCCGTGGCATAAATTATTAGAAGCAATCGATATGCCATTTACGCTACCGACCATTGGCCTCAGTGAAATTAGTACGACGAAAATTATCAATCAATCACCGTTTCGTGACTTCGCTCAACCCTGTGCTAGAGGTAAAGTTAAAAAACCATGCATGAACTGTTATCAATGTTTCAGAAAAAGTTTATTAGAAAGGGTGATGATGAATCGTCCGATAAATAATAAGTTTCTAGATAAACTATTTAATATTAAAGAAGTGAAAAAGATTATCAGCACGTCGCCCGTTCATTTTGAAAATGTCCTAACCTATATAACCGCCCACTATAACGGTAAGCATAATGACATGTTGGCATTGAAGAAAAAGACAAGAGGAGACACTTTAAAAGTAGATTGGATGAATAAATATTATTACGAATCACAAGAACTTCTTGCCCCAAAATACCGCAACCACATCAAAAAAGAAATCTACAAACATATCAAACCCATGAACAAACACGACATCAAAACAATGAAGCGGGACATGGGCGCGTGTGCTCCGTCCCAAGCAGGGCATGGGACATAGGGATATGGTGGGACATAGGGACAGGTACACTGTCCCAGAGCCGTCTCAAACAAATCCCAATCAAGGGAGGTGTAACAAAGATTGATTATTAACCATAAATGTGAGAATGGACGATTGATAGTAAAGATTACTCCGGAGAACGATGACCCAAACACACACACCATTTTTAATTCTACATTCAAAACAACGGCCACTATCGGTATGGACTCTAACCAATTTGAAATTCACTTACCCAGCGATTGGACCATCGAATCGGTTCACCCAGATGTCTTTGCCCTTGCGATGATTGCAGCTATTCACCCATTCATTGGTTCTACCATTCGATTGCCACGAGGCGTGAGCCCAAATTTTCATAATCTAGTTAAGAGAGTAGCGAATAAAAGAGTTTTGCCAGTGAATGCTGAATTATCTCCAAGAAAAGCACCATCAAATGCTGTGCCGGCTCTAACGTTTAGTGGAGGAATTGATTCAACCGCCGCTGCGATCTTACTACCGGAAAACACCCATTTATTTTATTTTGATCGCTTGATTCCAAAGCCAGAGGTAAAGACTCTATTAAATCAAGAAGCTGCTTATTATGCCTGTGATAGGATGGCTGCTCTCGGAAGACCCGTCCATAAAATTAAGACGGATATGCAATATTTAAGGAAACCGGTTGGCTTTAATAGTTATTTAGCAGATGCTGTTCCACCCTTATTATTAGCAGATTATTACGGCTTCGATTCCGTAGGCCACGGCCAAACCTTAGAAATCGGCTATCAAATCGGACATCTCGGCTACAAAGATTGTAAAAAGACAGAGGTGGGAGATCCATGGTTCAAACTTCTCACAGCTGTTGATTTGACGTATACACTCCCGACAATCGGGTTAAGTGAAGTTATCACCACAAGGATTGTTAATAACTCCTCGTATCATGAATTCGCCCAAGCCTGTAGTCGAGGGAAAATTAAACAGCCATGTATGAACTGCTTCAAATGTTTCAGAAAAAGTTTACTTGAAAAAGTGATGAGGAACCAATCGATTAGTGATAGTTTCCTAGATAAATTATTTAATATTAGAGATGCAAAAATAGTCTTGAACGCACCACCACCGATTTATTTTGCAAGTATCTTAGCCTATATCACTGCGCATTATAACGGAAATCATCCCAAAATGCTGGCATTAAAGAAAAATGTGCGCGGCGATACGTTACAAGTCGACTGGATGAACAAATGGTATTCCAAATCTCAAGAATTCCTAGCACCAAAATACCGCAACCACATTAAACAAGAAATCCTCAAACACGTCGAACCCATGACCCCACAAGACATCAAAACAATGAAACAATCATTCAGCAAATCTTATTTCAACTAGGGACATGGGGACAGGTGCTGCGTCTCACTTAGGGACATGGGGATAGGGACATGGGGACAGGTGCTCTGTCCCATTATTACCTAAATGTTACCCTTGGGACAGTGTGCCTGTCCCTCTGTCCCACAAAAGTAAAGGAGGTTGGTAAGATGGGGAAACTTAATATACTCATGCTTGTGAGGAGATTTGATAAAATATATCCGAAACATAAGGTGAAGTATGAGTTTCTAGAAGCTGTTGAAGAGTTTGCCAATGTTTCATATCATCACGAAGATGGGGATATATTGGAAATTTTAAAGCAGCAGAAAAGCAGGCCGGATTTCATTTTTCATTATGATATTACAGCACAAAATCTTTTATCTCCAAGGATTGAGAACTTAGATAAAATCGATATCCCTATAGGAACCTATGTTATCGATGCCCATTGGAAAAATGATAAAAGAATAGAATACTTCAAAAAGAATAATATCTCACTAATTTTTTCAGTCAGCAAACATGCTTTTCTCAAGCGGTTTCCGGAATATAAATCTCACTTCCGTTTCTTACCGTTTTCGATAAACCCTAAGATCATTAGAAACTGGGGTCTCGCCAAAGATATTGATTTTCTTCTGATGGGTCATATCGCCCAAAGTTACCCATTCCGTGCCGCAGTTAGGGATAAAATGGAAAATATCGCAGGATTCGTGTACCACAAACATCCGGGCCATCTTAAGCAAGACCGCTCGATGTATATTATCGATGAGGATTTTGCCAAAGAAATTAACCGTGCAAAAATATTTTTCACCTGTGGTTCCATCTACAAATATCCTGTCATGAAATACTTCGAAGTTCCAGGCTGTTATTCGTTATTAATCGCCGAGGAAAATCCAGACTTAGCTGAGTTAGGCTTCAAAGATGGGGTTAACTATGTTGTGGCAGATCAAACAAATTTTTATAACAAAGGATTATATTATTTAATCAATGAAAAAAAACGAAAAGAAATCGCCCTCGCAGGCTACAAGTTTATTCACAAAAACCACACCCACCGTATTCGCGCTCAGCAATTTATTCGTCATGTGAAGGGAGTTATTTAATAAGAGGGGGTGGGCGTTTTGCTTGCTGACGAGTGCGTTTCCCTCTCGATTAGTTTTTACGGGTCGAGGTGATTTTGACCGAGAGAGGCAGTCTCACGGTTAGAATTAACGAATTCAGATGGTTTTTGATCGAGAGAGGCGATTTCACGGTTAGAATTAACGAATTCAGGTGGTTTTTGACCGAGAGAAGCGATCTCACGGTTAGAATTAACGAATATGGCTGACTTTTGACCGAGAGAGCCGCTCTCTCGGTTAAAATTTACAAATCCGAGTAGCTTTTGACCGATAGAGCCGTCTCACTATTAAAATTCACTAACATCAGGTTGTATGGAAAAATACTTTAATTCTCTGCAGACACGGGAAATTGGTAATCCGACGACGGTGAAATAGTCGCCGATAATTTGTTTGACAAACATGGCGCCTGCGCTTTGAATGCCGTATGCACCAGCTTTATCATACGGTTCGTCGGTTGCGATATAGGAGTTAATTTCGGCATTGGACAGCGGCCAAAATTCTACTTTTGTTTTTTCCACAAAGATTTCTTCCTTATGAGCAGATCGAAGCATGACTCCGGTATAAACATCGTGTACGGAGCCGCTTAGTAATGAAAGCATCTGTAGAGCATCTTGCTCACTTTTGGGCTTTCCGAAGATTTTATTTTTATAAGCGACAACCGTATCCGCTGATAAAATGACTTCTGATTCATTCGAAAGAGTTGTCGCCAAACCTTTAAGCCTTGCTAACTGTTCCACCTTTTCTTCTGGATCACTTTCGATTACTTGTGACTCATCGACATCCGGCTTTCGAACGGTAAAAGGGATGTGCACTTGTTGTAAAAGGGCTTGTCTCCGTGGTGAAGATGAGGCAAGGATAAAATGTTTTTTCATTTAAATTCCTCCTTCAGATATCTTATAACTTACCTCTATTGTAATCCTATTCTTTTCAAAAAAACAAAAAGAAAAAATAGAATACGTAGAAAAATCTGCAGACATTCCTGTATAATGAAAAAATAGTGAAAATTCCTAACCTCCAAGAGAAACGAAGGTGGACACCTGATGCAATGGAGAAAAACAATACAAGAAAATCATCTGCAAATTGACGTGCTCATGGTTATGGGCGCACTGCTCGCCGTCGTTAGTTTATTTTTAGAGCGGCGCCTACCTTTTTTATTCATCGGCTTACTCGCAATTTATTTTTTGTTCATTCGCGTGTATAACAAAAAAATGGGCGAAAAACTTATTTTAGTTAACCCGACACGATTTACTCGTGTATTTGTCGGAGAGGAATTGCATTTCGAAATAAAAATTCGGAATCACTCGGTTATGCCATATATGGAAGGGTATCTTTATTTTGACGCGAGTCATAATGTCATGAATCATAACTATTTTCATCTAAAATATGGTGAGTGGAATACTTACCGGATTCCCATTTCAATTGTTGGAAAAGATGAAGTGAGTGCCACTGTCCCACTTAAAGCAATGAGTCGGGGCAAGATGGGCATTCGTAATATCCGCTATACATTTTCCCATCCACTTACTTTTGAAACGGTCGAACTAGCTTTTGATGACCATTATGACACGACGGCAATTATTTATCCCAATGCTAAATTTGTTCAAAACATCACAAAAACTCACGACAATTATTTTGGTGAGGAGACAAGCCCTTTTTCAACGTATGAAGATGTCCTGCAACCTATTCATACGAGAGACTATCTCCCTTCCGATTCATTTAAACGGATTCATTGGAAAGCGAGCGCTAAACGCCAAACCTTGCAAACAAAAGTCTTTGAGCACAATCAAAATCTCTCTTGGCTTCTTTTAATTAATATTGCAGTTAAAAGTCCGCTTGGTAACGATTATGTGAGTAAGGATGCGGAAAAGTATTTATCAGAAGCGGCTTATATCGCGAAACATATCATTAAGCAAGGACTACCCGTGGAAATGTTTGTCAATAATCACACAACTTCAGGCCCGCTACATGTCAAAGAGGGAAAAGGGATCGGCCATTTCAGAAGAATATTGGAAGCCTTAGCGATTGTTGATGTGAATAATATTTACCCAATGAACAGTATTTTTTATTTAGTTTCTAACCAACATATGCATTCACAAAGGATTATCTATTTAGGGGATTCGGATAACGACAACAGGGAATCCATCGAGGAATTGAAAACACTGGGGCATCAAGTTTTCTATATTGAGGCATCAACCCTATTACCGTTTGCTGCCAAAGGGAGAGAACGACATGAAGTTTAATCTAAGTAAACTACTCCAACTGATACCTGAAGGCATTTTATTTTACTTTATCATGGTGCCAATTTTCTCTGTGAGCCAGATGCAGTATCCTTTCTGGAGTTTTCTTTTCATCGTGATGATAACCCTAATCCTGTTTGACGCAGGGATAAAATTAACAAAAAGCTATCTCGTTTATTTGCCGATTTTGTTATTAGGTTTTGCGTTCGCTGTTTATGGGCTAGGGTATCCGGTAGCCATAGCTATTTTATTACTCGGTTACCTCTTCTGGCGTGAATGGACTTTTGAAATGAGCGGGGTGGAAAATAACCGCTTAATCCTCTTTACTTTAACGACCGTATTGCTTCTAATCGAAGTGATGTTTTTCTATAATGATAACCTTATTTGGATGGGAGCGGTTCAAGCCATTGTTGTGATTAGCGGTTACTGGCTCGACTTAACATTTTCGGCACCTCAATCAAAACGCGCGCAGAATAAATCACTATTCTTCACCCTGTTGCTGTTAAGTGGCGGTATTGCTTTATATGTGCTATATCCGCTCATCAACGGCGCGATCGGAATTATTTTTTCAGTCATTGGATTCGGTTTTAAAACCGTGGTGTACGGCATCGCGGATTTACTAAATTGGGCTGGGATAAGCCTGAATTTAGATATAATTGATGAAAAAAGCTACAATCAAATCATCGACAATTTTAAAAGCGACATGGATGATTTAAAAGAAATAAAGGAAGCCCCAGTGACTGGCGGAAATGGTGAAAGTGGGTTCAGCATATGGAAGTTCATCGTTCTACCTGCAGTGTTGATCGCAATCGCCGGGCTTCTTTATAAAAAAAGAAAATACCATCCACTTCCGAGCGATAATGAAAATCAGTGGAATGATCCTAACATACAAGTCAATCCCGTTGATGGAAGTCAGCTTTTTGATGAAAAAGGTCAACAGGATCCCCCAGAGGAAGAACCGGAACATCCTATTAGAAAGCTCGTCCTTGACCTCGAAAAAGAAGCAGACAAAAACGGATACGGCAGAAAAAGTTATGAAACCATTGAAGACTGGTTTATACGCCTAAAACTAAAACCTGATGAATTAGAGCTATACCAAAAAGTAAGATACGGACAATCCAAACTAACAAACAAAGAACACCAAAAACTTAAAAAAATCATACAAAAAGTCAAAAAACAATTACAGGGACACTAGGGACAGGTGGAGTTCACTGAAAAAGTCCTCCAACTTGCTCACGCACCACATGTCGGCCAGTATATACATTAGCCTCCCTGGTTTTGTTCCTAACTCATATTCCAGGTAGTGTACCTACATTAGCCTCCCTGGAATTGTTCCTAACTCATATTCCAGGTAGTGTACCTGCATTAGCCTCTCTGGATTTGTTCCTAACTCATATTCCAGGTAGTGTACCTGCATTAGCCTCTCTGGTTTTGTTCCTAACTCATATTTCAGGTAGTGTACCTGCATTAGCCTCTCTGGAATTGCTCCTAAACCATATTCTAGGTGTGTAACTTCAAAATCCAAAAAGTCTGCTGGAGATTATGTCCTAGGTTGAAGCACTTTTTCAGCGGTTTCGGATAGGCACTCCGTCCCAACGTATAGTGCGTGTCATTCTGGTTACCTTAATTAATGAATGGAGGTCATCACATGAAGAAGAATGAACAAGCACCAAAGAAAAATAAAAATAATGAACCCAAATTGCCAGACGAACAAAGACGTAATAAGGGCAAGTCGAATGCGAGAAATACAGAGTCTTAGCCCGATTGGAATGTGTGAATTTTAAAGAGTAATATACAGAAGTCACCCTTTTTCATACGTGAGGAGGGGTGATTTTTTATTTTCTATTTTAATTTATTGAATATTTAATAAGTTTGTTTGCTAGGTGGAAAAATGGAGGGAAAAAAATAAGGGAAAGAAGAAGGGAAAAAAGAAGGAATCAAAAAGGCTAAGGGCGCGGTAGCTAAAAATGCAATAAAAGAAGGCATGGAGTTCCAACTCATCGAAAAGCTAACGGGATTATCGAGACAGGAAATTGAAGAAATTGGACGGGTATTAGAGAAATAACTTTTTAGAGAGTCGTCATTTGAGGGATGATGTATTTTAAAAAAGGTGCTATCCCATCATTTACCTACTCATGACTTACCTTCCTTTAATGTTTCAAAGATTATTGTTTGTAATAAACGGTTGTTTGTAACTGACTCAATCATTGCATATTTATAGGATGAATTATCAATCTCATTAAAGTTCCAATAAAAGTTGTGCATCTTAGCATGTTCACGAATAATTATACGAATGGTACGTCCACTTCCTTCGCGAAAAGGATGAATCATGTTTAATTCCGTTTTATAATAAGCTAGTCGTTTAGCGGCTTGCTCACGTGATATCCATATAGGCTCCTTTTTAATCTGTTCGCATATACCTTCTAAGTTCTGATGAACAAACGCTGCTTGACAAAAACGGGTGTTGTCCTTAATTAATTGCACACTTCGGATTTCACCTGCAAATGCGTATATATCTTGGAATAAGTAGTAATGTAGTTGCTTAATGCATTTTATAGATATGGGAAACAACCAGTCATATCCCTCTTCTTCTAACTGTGTGGAACGTATAGAAAAAGCAACTGCTTCCAGTTGCTCTAGTTCGTGAAATGTATCAGCGTCTAATAAGTTATGTTTTAATAGGTACTCGTCTTGATTTTCAACATTATACTTTCCCATGGGCATCTGCCACAATCTTTTTAATGATCTTAGGTGTGATTGTCTGTCTGCTGTTCACCGTTTGGATGACTTTTTCTTGAAGCTCTCTTGAAAGAGACATCTCTTCAAAACGAAGGTTATGAAGGGTATCTTGAAATTCTCTTGAGTCAATTGATAATGTTGACATTAACATACACCTCCAAACAAATATACTTACTTATATTATACCATATTTCACAGGTTTTATAAATGTTGTATATGTCCCTATCCGACGAATAAATTGCCCCATTTATCAAAAGCTAATTCGTAACTTCATATTAGGAGGCTGTAAAATGTCTGAAAAGAATAGACAATTCAAGAAAAATAAGCAAAGTGGCGAACATCGTAACGGACGTAAAAGCCAATATAAAAATTATAATGTAGAAGCAGGGGAAGAACCGAACGAATTTTTTAGTAGAAAGAAAAAGTAACTTTAAATCTTAATAAAGATAAGAGGTTGGGACCTTAAGTGTTGATTATTAAAAGATAAATACTTTGCCCAGCCTTTTTTTGTGTTAAACATAATTTGAAAACTAGCTTATTCATTCCACATTAATTTACAAAAACACTATCTGATTATTTGGGTGTTTATGTTATTCTTTATTTAAGCATCTAATCGGTTTTACCAGAAATGATGAGAGATAAAGTGGTCACATTTTACTTCTGATTCAGGATATAATTGAAAGACTGACCGTGAAAAAAGATAGTCTGAAAGAGAGTTGAAAAAATGACGAAAACATCAAAAAAGATATTGATCCTTGTCACAGTTCTTTCTCTTTGTTTAAATGCATTTTTTGCTATTCAATACTATCAAGAACAAGTCAAGAAAAGGAACAATTTAATTGATGCAACAGAGCGCGTATCGGTGCGCATTAGTGATGCTTCTGATAGATTGACGACAATTGATAAAGACTCGCCAGATTATGAAAACCACATCATAGGAGCAGCAAGGGATATCGCAATAAGCAAAGGTTGGATAGAAGCGTATGCGGAAGATATGCCGCGAAATTTAGTGTCTTGGATTGGCGGTATAGAAGTTGGATTAAGTAACGGGGCTTACGGCATTGATGAAAATGGTTTTAAACATACCGTCCAAGATCTTAAAAATTTCACTGACGGATATTACAAAGAGTCCGAATCCTTAAACCAAGACCCTGAAGAAACACTAAAGATAATGGAAGATGTTCTTAGTAGCAAAAAATATATGGGTGACAATTATATTAAAAAGTAATAACTGAAGGTAGCTTGTTAATATAGGGTGGTTTAAGAATGAACGTAAAAATTGGGTGTGTCATATCTTCATTTCCGAGAAAGTTATAAAAAATTGATTTGTTGAGTGGACAAGAGAGACAAAAGGTCCTTGATAAAATTAAAGAAAAATAAATGATATAATCTTGTTGGGTAAAAACTGCTCTTGATAGCAATCAGAAACAAAGAGGGATTTCCATGAAAAAAAGAAAAATACAAAAAACAAATGCAATCCGTTTATTGGAAAAAGAAAAAATTAATTACAATGTATACGAGTATGCGTGGAATGAAGATCATTCAGATGCAAAGACGGCAGCAACTAGTATAGATATGCCGATAGATAGGGTTTACAAAACGTTAGTAACTGTGGGAGATAAAAAAGGGACTATCGTTGCATGTATTCCTGCCGAGAAAGAGTTGGACTTAAAAGCGTTAGCAAAAGTAAGTGGAAATAAAAAAGTAGACATGTTACCCATGAAAGATTTGGAAAAAACAACTGGTTATATTCGTGGGGGCTGTTCACCAATCGGTATGAAAAAGAATTTCCCTACATATGTAGCTACTTCCGCTGAATTGACGGATAAAATTATTGTTTCAGCAGGAAAAAGAGGAATGCAAATTGAGCTAACACCAACAGATTTGTTACATGTCACCAATGCAAAAACTGCTGATATCACAGCCAATCATGGTTAATTTTATCTTTAAACATAGGAAAAAGTGGGAATTATTGGGGAAACATATCGAATGGAGAGGACGTTTTTCAATGCTATGGGTCATGACACAAAATAAACAGAGCTTGGTGAAAGTTAAAGATGTAACTGTAAAAGGAAAATACATAGAAGGTTTTATCGAAAACAGTTTGTTAGACTAATGGAACAAAACTTTGGGTAAATATGAATCTAATGAAGTATTGGAGCTAGATTATATAGCAAGGGGAATGTTTTAAACGATAGTCATAATTACTATTCTAATTATTATTTTTATTATAGATTAATTAATTAATTAATAGAAGGCTGATAAAAAGTTAAATGTAAAAGAATCAGAATTAAAAATAAAGTACGATGAAAGGGGAATGTCTATGAAAATAGCAGAATGTCCAAAATGTGGTGAGAAAGAATTAGGGAAAGGCAAGCAAACCGGAATGGGCAGTATTATACCAAATGGCAAAGTCAGTTTCGGTGTGGAAATTGACCATATCATTTGCTCTAACTGTGGATTTATAATTGAAAGTTACGTAAAAAAACCGGACAAATTCAAAGATACTAATTATTAATTTTGAGTAACGTGATATTTTCGTTGTACTAGTCATTTTCCTATTACTTTTATCTGCAAGGTTGTTGCATGTTATTTTGCTTGAAGAATTCCACCAGTAAAGGCTGCTAATTGAATATGAGAGGGGTTAAAGAAATGAAATTATATTCAACAGGAATGATCGCTCTGCTCGCATCTGTTGCAGCGTTAGTTGCAAATCTTCAAAGGGGAGAAGGGTTTAATCATACAAACCCCTATTTATTCTGGGGGTTACAAACGATTTTCATAATATTGTTTGTTTTAGCGATTTTGTATACAATGTTACACTGGAAACAAGTAGGGGAACTCACAAAGAACAGGTTTTTCACTTCAATTATAATTTGTGGTTTCATATATGCAATCGCATATATAGATTTTAGGTATTCGTTTCTTTTAATTTTCGTATGTGGCGTAGCAGAAAGTTACTTAACAAGAAAACGAGCTGGATTTGTTAAAAGTAAAAATTGAAAATTCATGATAACAAAGTGATTGAGGCTTATATCCTGGGAATGGACCAGTAAAATATTCTGCAACTAAAGTCAATATGTTAACAGCTGGAATCTATAGCTCATGAAAGCCAAAAGGATTAGTTTTTATCCTAGGAGGATGATGAAATGCAAACATCAGAATGGGATATAGAAGAGGTGAAACGTTTAAAAAAGAAGTTGTTAGTTCAAGGCAATCTTGTAATGCTACTATTATTGCTTCTCTCTATCTATTATATAAAGACAGGGGGATCAGTTACTGTCTTTTTTGGTCTAGGTTGTGTGTTGATGTGGATTGTAGTAGCACATACTTTTAATACACTTATAACTGGAAAAAATATTGGCACAAAAGCGTGGGGCGCCCCCAGCTGGACGTGGCCAATTTCAGTATAAAGTTATCCACAGAAGTTTTAATGTTATAGTTTCCTAAGCAGGCACAAAAACAAGTAAACTTGTCCACGCTTTTGACAAAGACCGTTTGGGGGATAAGCGCTGGAAGAGAAGGAAAATTACCGAGGCCATCGTAGTTACTGCTCTAAGCATTATGACTACAATTTTAGTTATAACTGGCATTGATTCCGCACAGATGAGAATTTTTGATTTATTCCCCATCGCAGGGGCTTGGTTAGGTTATAATCTAGGAGAAATAGTAAGAAATAAAAATTTATAAGGCAGGCGGATATACCTCGGACTGTTGCATCGGCAGAGGAACCAAACAAGTTCTAGGCATCGTTTTTCTTGACCGAAAAAGACCAAGAATAAAGAAACAGTCATCGGAGCAATCTCCCCAATGACTGTTTTCATGACAAGTGTTTAATCCATTTGCTCAGCAATCGCCTCATACAATTTACCTGTTTCAATAAATCGCTCATCAAACCCTTCAGTTCCAATCACGACTGAGATAAAGCGGGTTCCGTCAATTTGGACAGTTCCAGTAAACCCATAGCCGGCATCACTCGTATATCCGGTTTTCAATCCATCCACCCCGTCATAAGTGACATCGACTCCAAGAAAGTTTTCCTTTGCCCCAGGTAGCATCCAATTCGAATTATCAAATGTTTTGTCCTCGATATCAAATTCAGGTAAACGGGTCATGTCCAAAAGATCTGGATAGTGATGTAACGTATATTTCGCAAGTTCAGCCAAGTCGTGTGCCGACATTTCGTTATAATCATCGACAGAACCGGTTGTGTGATTATCTTGCAGGTCATGATTGGTCAAACCAGTACTATTAACAAAATGCGAATCCGCAAGACCGAGCAGTTCAGCTTTCTCGTTCATTAATGCTACAAACTCTTTTTCGCTTCCTGCTACGGCTTCAGCTAAAGCGATGGTTGCTCCATTTGCCGAGGTAATCGCCATGCCATGAAATAAATCACGGACCAAGTAGCGTTCATCTTGTTTCAACTCTATAGAAGCAAAACCAGGCTGATGAGAAATCGTATAGGCATAATCACTGATGTCGATAGCGTCATCCCAGTCAAGCATCCCCTCATCAATGGCTTCTAGCACCAATAGTTCCGACATGATTTTGGACATACTGGCAACGCCTAATGATTCATGACTATTTTTATCAAAAAGCACCCGATCACGATCTGCATCAATCAAGAAAGCGGCTCTTGATTTAAGCTCAACATCGGAAAGGGGCTTTAGAAAAAATCCATTAGGAAGTTCTTTACTATGAAAAAAGTGAGCTGAGTCGGACTGGGATGTCATCTTCAACGGCCCACGGTCAAAAAGGGCATTTCCAGTACATGCTGTGAGTAAGAGTAAACAAGCTAATATGAGTGGTACCTTGAATTGTTTCATTATATCCTCCAAATATTACGTTGCGATGTTAATAGGAATGGGGCGAACTAATATTATCCATATTTTTTAATTATTTATCAAATCTCCAAGAAAAGCAACTTTAAAATCATCTTAACAATATATCAAGATTTATTTATGCCTGTAGAAAAAGGCTGATATCTATTAAATAGATATCAGCCTTTTTTGTAGGAGATTTCTAACAAGTCACGACACTCAAGATATGAGGAAGTTAGGATGGTAATGATGGTAAAAGTTGTCGCACTAGTTTCCATGAGGATATAGGTGGAACGGAAGTACGGAGAAATCATCTATATCAAAGTTGTTTTCAAAAAAAGCACTATTAAATTGTATCACAATAGATTGCTAGATAACTCCGGCTACCAATTATTCACGAATAATAAAGGCGTCTTTTATCCCTAGTTTTTTAATTTTATCGATATCTTGGAGAGCTTGTTTTCGCCTAGAATACATCTCAGTTTCGACACGATATAGCTTTCCATCAGCGGTTTTATAAACTTTAATATTCGTATTAATTTTATTATCGGTCATTAAATTATATTGACCTTGTGCATTTTTCTCCCTAGTCGTTGTACCGACAACTATTTTAAACTTCTCCATGTCAAACCTCCTTTTCTATAGATAGTATATTCACTCATAAACCCGTAGACTGGTTATAAAACATGCTTTTCCAACAAATGATTAAATAATCTAGTAAAAACAATCGGTCTTATGTATCCTATATGATAAAATTTACAGCCTAATCAATACCAGTAGTGACTACATGTTGATGGGCAATCCAGGGTGAACTATACTTGAAGGGTGGATTTTTCAAACGACAATTTAAAACAAGCTACTGAAAAAGTAATAGGGTGATAGATATGAAAAATAAATTTAAAATTGATCCTTCTCTTAAAAATAAAAATTTATCTCAAGATATTTCAGAACAACTAGGATTTATCTATCCTTCTGATGTTAAATCAGGAGTTATTGTTTTCGTTTTACTCTTATTTGATTTGCCACTGTTGCTCGGATTATTAAGTTTAGCAAGTGTTAAAATTGCGTGGGTGCTTTCTCCCTTTATTCTTCTATTTCATGTGTGGGGAGTGAGATTTTTAATGAAAAACCCTTATACAACACAGTTTGAAATGATATTATTCACGGGCAGTCTTGGATTAATGAGCTCCTTATCTTTGTTTGTAATTGTCCAAGGTATTTTACTGAAAAAATTAGAACTAGGTCCCGTTTATTATCTAGTAACCACTTTACTTTTTTTAATTGGTTTTTTTGTAATTGCAAAATACCAAATAAATAAGCTGACCAAAGATCCAACGATAGAGCGGAAACGAAGTAAAATCGAAAGGCATCTTAATAGCATTGGTTCAGCTTTACTTGGTAGCGGAGGACTTGGAACAATGGGGTATGTTTCAGGGCAAAGGCTAGAGCCGAGCTTTTTTGCTACGTTAGTGCTTATAGGCTTTTTCATGCTATTTAACTTCTACATCGGAGCCAAGTTTTTATTGCGTTTTTATTTTATGAAAATAAATCCATCTTTTATTAATTATCATCCACTGTCAAATAAGAAAAAGAAAAAAGTTTTAAAGCAAGGGATCAAATTAAAATAGATTGAGATGCACATTAATTGGTGCCAGATACTAAAGTCATTGAATTGTCCAGGTGTCCGGCACCGATTTTTTTAGTAAAACTTCGCATAACCCCCTCTAAATAAATCAACTTTTAAAACTCCCCATCAACGGGTATAAAATAAATAAACAGTACAACACTGTAACTGTAGGCTTCATACAACAAACAAAAATTGTTTTGATACCGGCACAGCATAGATTAAACCTCGGTCAGTTAAAAAAGGTTGACGAATTATCAGTTTAGTACTAAACTGATAATTAGACATCATATCTATATGATATAGAAGGGAATTACCAATATGGTTAAGAGATCAAATCGCCTAGATTTAATGATCTGGTTCCGACTTTCGCGGTTTTATAATCATAGCCTAAGGTTGTCAAACCAACATTTGAAAAAGTGGCAATTAACGGCTGCACAGTTTGACGTTCTTGCGCAAGTTGGTGGAGCCGATAAAATATCACAACAAGATTTAAGTGAAAAACTAGTCGTATCCAAGGGGAACACTACCCAGTTACTTCAAAAAATGGAACAAAGAGACCTTATTACAAGGGAACAGGAATGGAAGACAAAATATATTTCATTGACAGAGAAAGGGAAAGCTTTGTTTGATGATGTCGTTCCCATTCAAGAAACGTTTCAAGCTGAACATTTTAATAAATTAAATGAAGAAGAAAAAAAGCAACTTCATCACTTACTGAAGAAATTAGGTTCCTAAATGAGATAACTAATGATTACTTAGGAGGTGGTGGAGCGTAATCAGTAACTGTATTCAAAGAATAAGTAAGCACCTGCTTAGAATATAAATAAAACTTTTTGATTAACAATAGGAGGAATATAATATGGCAAAAGCAACATGGGAAGTCAATAAGGAACACAGTACAATTGGGTTTACAGTGAGACATATGAAAATCTCTAAAGTATCGGGAACATTTAATGAATTTGAAGCAAGTGTAGAAGCAGATCCGAATGATTTAACAGATGCTGATATTGAATTTAAAATTGAAGCAAACAGCATCGACACACGCAATAAAGGACGTGACGATCATTTACGTTCAGGAGATTTCTTTGAGACGGAAAAATATCCACATTTGAAATTTAAAGCAACAGATATTAAGAAAAAAGATGAAGATCACTATGATCTTACAGGCGATTTCACGATTAACGAAACGACATTGCCAGTTACTTTCGATGTTGTCTTTGAAGGAACGGCCAAGGATCCAATGACTGGTCAAGAAGCAGCTGGATTCACAGCTGAAACAACGATCAACCGCAAAGACTTCGGTTTAACTTGGAATGCTGCACTTGAAACAGGTGGCGTTGTAGTGAGTGATGAAGTGAAAATTAACCTTGAAATACAACTTAGAAAATAAATTAATATATTTACGTGAGAACAAGACACTCCATTTTATGAAGAGTGTCTTGTTTTTTTAGGATTGAGGTAATCGTATATAAGGTAAGGTCTCAACCCCTTATTTGATTAGAAAATTCCTTTTCTATGATAAAATATAAATGGAGGTTAACTTATAAAAAAGGAGAGGATAGAATGTTTGATTTAACTGGTAAAATCGCATTAGTCACTGGTGGAGCAAATGGGATAGGTCAAGGAATCGTAAAGACTTTAGCTAAGGCTGGTGCCAAAGTTATGATTTGTGATATCGATGAAAAATCTGGTCAAGAAACGGCTAAAGAAGTTGGCGGGGAATTCCATAAATTAGATGTCACGGATAAAAATGCTGCTGAGCAAGTGGTTCAAGATGTGTTGGACAAGCATGAACGGATTGATATTTTGGCAGCCAACACTGGAATTTATCCAGAAGTGATGATTGAAGACATGACTGAAGAAGATTGGGACAACATCCAAAACATCAATCTGAAAGGCATGTTCTTTATTGCCAAACCTGTATTAAAAGCGATGAAAAATCAAAACTACGGTCGTGTGATCCTCACCTCATCGATTACAGGAGATATTACCGGCTACCCTGGCGGTTCAATTTACGGTGCGACAAAAGCAGGAATACTTGGATTTATGAGAAGTGCTGCAGTTGAATATGCAAAATTCGGCATAACAGTTAATTCAGTACAACCGGGAATGATTGCGACAGAGGGTTTGAAAAAGCAACTCGGTATCTTAAGTGAAAAAGGTGCAGAAGCCGTTCCAATGAAACGCTTAGGTGAACCGGAAGATATCGGCGCAACAGTATGCTTCTTCGCATCTGAAGAAGCAAAATATATTACCGGTCAATCTCTTGTCATAGACGGCGGTCAGATTATACCTGAAACCCCCGATGTTATTTTGTAAGTGAAAAAAATATGATAAAAAATTTCAATCGAGACAGTTGATTAGACAGTGTTTTTTCATCGTTAAAATGCATTGTTGTATAAACCCGTTCAATGATTTTTAACACTATTTCATTGAACGGTTTTTTGTTTGAGAAAAACTTCGCAGTTGCAAAAACGAAAACAGGAAAAACAGGATTTAAGTTATGCCATGTGAAATGCATAGAAAATTTTGAGGAATAAACTAGAGTAATGATTTATTTGAACCGAAAATTAATGAAATTGACATGTTGATAATCTAACTTATAATAGGTGATAAGAAGAGGAGTAAGCAGTGAGTATGACTGTATATGCTGAGACATATAAAGATATTAATATAGCTTATAAGAAAAAATATACCTAAAATTGTGAAGGAAACGAGTTTTATAGGTTGTATAAAATTCTGATTTAAATCAGTAACTTTTAGCAAAAAACTATAAAACATCGTTTTGGAGGGTCAATAGTGACAGAAAAAAGTACATTAAACGAGCTTAAAGAGCAAGAACGTTTGGTAAGAAAAAAGTTAATTTTACAGGCGGCGATGGAGTTATTCAGTACAAATCAAGTTTCTAATGTTAGTGTCAGAGATATTGCAAAAAAAGCGGGTGTTTCACCTGCCTTAATTTATCGTCATTTTGAAGACCGAGACGAACTTTTTGTAGAAGCTTTCTTAAAGCAAAGCGATGCTATTCTGTCCGCCTTTGAAAAAATAATTAAAGAAAGTAAAACTGTATCTGTGGAAACTTTAGCTGAGACATTTGTCACATATTTATTGGATAATGATGATTTTTTTCAGATGATGACTCATTTTATGCTCGATGCAACACTGAAAAATGAAGCTTTGCAAACATTTAACAAAAGTATGCGAAGGCTCTTAGATATATTTGATACAGTATTTAAAAATAGTGGTATAAAAGATAATGTTCGAACAGATTCTCAAGCACTGTTTTCCTCACTAAATGGCCTAATGATTACGTATCGTAATTATCCAGGGAGGAGTAAACAAGAAACGAAAGAGCATGTTCTAAATTTAACAAAAGTTATAAGTTCAAAATTCGTATCAAAAAGTCCTACTGTTTAATTCAGTAAGACTTTTTGAGTTTAAATAACTTATGAAATTTTTTGTGCTTCATCCTTCAGCACATTTTTTAATATTTTACCAACTGCATTGCGTGGTAATTGTTCAACAAATGCAACTTCCTTAGGTACTTTGAAAGATGCCAAATGTGTCCTACAGTATTCCATAATTTCTTCTTTCGTTAATGAAGAATTTTCCGATTTAACAATGTACGCCCTCGGAATTTCTCCCCAATTTTCATTGGGTATTCCCACTACAGCTGCTTCAATTACTTCATGGTTGTCGGTTAGGATCTCCTCTACTTCTGCACTGTATATATTTTCTCCACCACTGATAATCATGTCTTTAAGACGGTCCACTACATATAGGAAGCCACCTTCATCAAATTTACCCATGTCACCACTCTTGTACCAATCACCCATAAATGCTTGAGTAGTGGCTGCTTCATTTTTCCAATACCCTTTAAAAACTTGTGGTCCTTTGCAGAGAATTTCTCCTATTTCACCGCTGGGCAGTTCTAGTTGCGAATCAACATCAACAATTTTTAATGAACCATGCATTACCGGTTTCCCCATGGAATCATATTTATCAGGATCAAAAGATTCTTTCCAGAAAGAAACGGCACCCGTATATTCTGTTATTCCATATACTTGTTTAATTGAAATTTCAAGATTCCTGAAAGTTTCAATCAATTTTGGTGGCACTGGAGAGGCACCACAAGAAATATAACGGAGCGTGCTCAAATCTGGTTTTATTTTTTCTACAGTATCCGCCATAACTGTTAGCATAGCAGGTACCGTCATCATTGATGTAATCTTTTCTCTTTCTATGATTTCCCACACTTTTATTGGATGAAAATCTTCAAGTAAAACTGTTGTGCAACCAACGTGAACGTTAGCAATTAATGGAGCGAATCCACCTATATGGAAAAAAGGAGCAACTAATAAAAAACGATCTTCCGCCCACCAGTCTATAGTATGGGTTAGTCCTATTGATGCTGCAAATAAATTATTATGGGTAATCATAGCGCCCTTTGGTTTTCCGGTCGTACCAGATGTATACATAAACAAAATGGTATCTTCATCAAAAGAAATGATTTCGGGCTCTGTTTTACTGTATGTGTTTAATATATTTTCAAATGTTTCATCAGTAGAACTATCGCCGCTACAAATGAATATTTCAACAGAAGTTTTAGGTTTGAGTTCATTTATATCTTGATTAAATGCTTCATCATAAACTACTGCCTTAGCCTCGGAATGGCTCAATATATATATTGTTTCGTGTGTAGAAAGCCTCCAATTGATAGGTACTGTAATGACGCCGATTTTGGCACTTCCAAAAAAAGCAGTGACAAAGTCTTCATGATTCTTGCAAATAAGTGCAATGCGATCACCTTTTTGGACACCCTTTTTGAGTAAATAGTCTGCAAAACGATTAGCGCGCTGATTCATTTCACTAAAAGTATAATCACTATATTTTCCAACAAACCCTGTTTTTTCACCAACCATAAAAGCTCTATGGGTTAACCATTCACCTACATTCATCTTCATTATATCAACTCCATTTTATATTCGTTTAAGATAAACTATCAAAAACATCGTGAGGAATTAGACTAGTATCTTGCAACTCTTCTAATACTTGATTTTGATAAAGATAGAAGACATCGCTCCACAAATCCTCCCATTTTTTAGCTGCATTAATATTTGAATTATTTGGCCTATCATATAGGTTTATTTGGAGAAGGCTTACTAACCTCGTTTGTAAATCCTTAATAGTGCCTATATCATAGCTGGATAATAAGGAGGCTAATAATTTTTCAGGTGGACAAGTAGATTTATTCTTCTGTAAATCACGATAAATTTGTGAGAGGAGTACATTTCTTGGTCCTTCCCATAATTCGTTAACCATAGCATCGCGAAACAGTCTTGGTATTGAAGAAAAGTCTTCCATAACACCATGCCCACCAAAGATGGAGATTGCCGTTTTCAGAATATCGACTGTATCTCTTGAAGCAAAAATTTTCTGAAGTAAAATTAATATCCTTATTTCTAGTTCTTGGTCGCGTGTAGCAGGTTTGCTAGAGATTGTTTCAAAAATATTAGATATTTTAAACGCGGTTGCTGTCGTTCTTTTAGCCATATGTTCAATGTTATCCAATTGCGCTTTTGCCATAGGAAACTCATCAATTCTCCGGTCGAATACTTCGCGAAATCGAGCGTATAGGATAGATTCTCTAGCAGCACGCATCATAAATGCAGCACTTGCGAAACCAATATCTATTCTAGAACGTGTTAATACAATACCTACAGCTAATGCGACTCCTTTATCGATTGGTCCTATTGGATAGGCGATTGCACCTTCATATTCAATTTCAGCGGATGGCAGTTCAGTTGTACCCAATTTCCATTTAAGACGATTAAGTTTATGATTATTTCGTATCTCTTTTTCTTTATCTCCCTTTAGCCATGTAGGAACAACAAATACTCCTATATGGTCTGTGCCTTCAATTCTTGCCGTTACAACGGAATAATCTGCATGGGCAGCCGAACAAAAAAATTTATTACCATACAGTCGATAATAATTCCCTTCATTAACAGCTTTAAGAACGTTAGCGGGGATATTCGAACCACCTTGAATCTCGGACATGAACTGAGCACCAATCCCAAAGTCACCATTTATTCCTTCTTTGCAATGTTTGAGTATTTGTTCTAACTCTGGTGACAGTTCATCTTTAAAATTTTCCAAGAGTGCAATTAAACCATCAGTACAAGCAATGGGACAAGTTAATCCAGCTTCACCATTATGATGCAAAAGGAACCTTTTCATCGCCCTTAACTGGGATGAAGTTTTTTCTGAAAATAAGCCATTAGAAAAAACTTCATTTTCAAGTTGATACATTTCTTGGGGCCTTATAATTCTATCAATACGATGGTTATAAGCATCATAATGTCTTATTTTAGGGTGATTCTCTACCCTAGAGATTTCATCAATTAATTGTTTCCATCGGTTGGAAGATTTGAGAGAAAACGCTTTCAAATTATCGAAAGAATAAGTCCAATCCTTTTCACTATAATTATGAAACACTTTTTGTAAAAATGGGTTATCTAGGTAATCTAATTTATCACGTTGTTCTAAAAATTGGTCGAATGAGTATTCACTCTTAATCGTAATCATGGAAACCACCTTCCTGTATATTTAGAATAATCTTATTTTTAATCTTAACATAAAACCCACAATAGTCAACAGCGTTTTAAATAGTGAACACTGTTTATTGAAGTTGGTTTGTCTTTATTAGACAGGCAGTTCGGTAGTCGGTTTTACCATCATGGCAGCTAATTCAACTATAATGAAAATACAATCAGGGATAGTCCAAATCTTTATCCAGACGCCAGCCCCTACCAAAACCGACCGTCTTTTCCCTAAAACACCCGTCAACAAGATAAATTAAAATTAATTTTCGCTTTAATGCCACCTTTTTCTCGTTTCCTTCGATTGTAATAGTGAAGGGAGGGAAAGACATGCAAAAACGTACGATGTCGGTTCAAGATGTGGCGCTCTATTTTGGACTGCATAAGGACACAGTCTATGATCTTGTCAAAGAAAATAAACTTCCTCATTTCAAAGTGGGCGGAAGAATTTTATTTTTAGAAGATGTCCTTGAAAAATGGATGATGGACAATATGACGAATGAGTAAATTATTGCTCGCACATGAGGGCAGTGATTTGCCCTTTTGTCATGCTTTAAAAAGCTGATATTTAAAAAACACAAGGGAGAATGAATCAAATGGCAAAATTAACTTATCACAAAGACAAAAACTTTTTTATGGACTGGTTGATGTTGAATGAAATGTCTACGGGAGAAATTGCACTTTGGCACACGTTGATGAATATTGGAAATCGAGTAGGGCAAAAAAGCATTTTTAATGCACCGACCTCAACGGTGATGAAGTTGACGGGACTCTCAAAACAAGGACTCACCGATGCGCGGAAAAAGTTAATAAAACGGGGATTTATCAGCTATGAAAAAGGTGGACAGAATAGAGCACCGATCTATGAAATGATTCCTTTACATAAAGTATTTAGTAACTATTTTTCTTTTGCCAAGGAAGAAGATCGGGCAGAGAACTTGACCTCGGACTTGACTCCGAACTTGACCCCACACTTGGCTGAAGACTTGCCTCAAGAGTTGACCATACATAAAGAACAAAATACAAAGAAAAAGAGAAGAGGAGGAAGCGGGCGCGCCTCGTCATCTCTTTGTAAAATCTATGAAGAAAATATCAACAAACTGACCCCATTGATTCAAAAAGAATTAATGCGCTGGGTTGATGACATGGGGGAGGACGTAGTGAAAGAAGCGCTCATCATGACAGTGAAAAAAGGCGGTAAGACGTTCAGCTATTTGGAAAAAATTCTCGAACAATGGCAACAGGCAGGACTCAAAACGTTGGATGAGATACACACCTATGAGCTGGAAAAAGAGCTTGGGAAAAGCAGTAAACTCATCCCGTTCAAAAAACAACCACCCAAACAAAAGACAGCGGAAGAATCCCTTGATGCCTGGTTAAAGGAGGAATTTCAATGACAAATCAAGAAGCGCTCGACGTATTAAAAGCGATTAATGAGATGTATCCACGTTTTAATTTGACGAAACGAAAAGCGACATTGCTCATTCCTAATTTAAAGAAAATGGATTACAAAGGTGTGATGAAAAATTTATCCGCCTTTGTGATGGAGAATCCTTATCCACCGCTGCTCAGCGAAATTGCCGCTTATCCAGATGACGAGGAGTCGGCGCTCGAAATAATGGAAGAATGGCAAGAAGAAGCGAAAAAGGTCAACCCTGAAGTCAAAGAGCGTTTTCGTCAGGAAATGAGTCAATTGCTAGAGCAGAAGAGAGGGTGTTAAAGATGGATATGTACGAAGTAGAAGCCACTTATCTCGGTTCCATCATCATTGAAGGCTCTTTGTTTAAAGAAGCTGAAATTGATGAAAGGTATTTTGCCAATGGCGTCCATCAACACATTTTCCAGGCGATGAAACAAGTGGCAAAAAAAGAGAGACCCATTGATGTCATCACTATCACGACGGAACTTTTAGAAAAAGGAGACATTGAAAAAATAGGGGGAGTCGGCTATCTCAGCCAGCTGGCTGAATCCGTCCCAAGCACATCAACATTCAAACATTATGAGGAGATTTTAAGAGAAACACATCAATTACGTCAAGCTGAAAAAGCCGTCACCCGTTTCCTGGATCAGCCCTCTGAACAAATGATCGACCATTTGATGAAAGATTTAGCAGAATGTAGCGAATTGACCATAAGCAAAAAAGAGAAAAGCACGTACGACCATTTAGTCGATATTACTGAAGAACTGCTCGAGCCGAGTCAAGAACATACAAATTACGAGGTCGACCTTCCAACATTTGACAGACTCACTGGAGGGCTGCAACGCGGGGATTTGATCATCCTCGCGGCAAGACCTTCCGTTGGAAAAACAGCCTTTGCGTTAAATCTAGCAGCAGGGCACTGTAAAAAAGGTGGTAATTCCCTCATATTCAGCTTGGAAATGGCAACAAATCAACTGCTCAAGCGAATGATTTCAACGGAAGGTATGGTCAATATTAGCAAATGGCGAGATATTCCAAATCTATTCACAGCTGATGATTATGAAAAGGCCATGACCGCTATCGGTGAACTGACCGACTGGAAGGTAGAAATCCATGATACGAAACACACATTGACAGCCATACGCACAGAAATCAGGAACTATACCTATAATCATCCCGACCATAAGCCCCTCGTCCTCATCGATTATCTCCAGTTGATCAGGCCGACACTTATCAGAAAGGATCGGCGGGATCTTGAAATCGGTGAAATCACACGGGAACTTAAACTGCTTGCGCTTGATCTCGGAATCCCAATCGTCCTCCTTTCTCAACTTTCCCGTGGTGTCGATTCTAGACAAGATAAGCGTCCGGTGATGTCCGACTTGCGCGAATCCGGAAACATTGAACAAGATGCCGACGTCGTTGCCTTCTTATACCGTGAAGATTATTATGACAGGCGAAGCGAGCAAAACACAGAGCTAGAAGTCATTCTCGCCAAGCAGCGGAACGGTCCGACGGGGATGGTGCGAATGGAATTTTTGCGGGAGTTTGGGAAGGTGGGGGAGAATTTAGTGTTAGCTGCAATCTAAACTGTGTTTGATCATATTAAAAATCATGTCTTATCTACTTATCTCCAAAATTAATAGCGAATTAAATAGCTTTACCTCACAATTTACTGTTAATGTAGGCACTTTGTTCCGCTCTAGTGTTTGTTGCAATACACTATTTGGGACAGTGTGCCTGTCCCCATGTCCCAACTGAAACTTTATGCTCATTTTTATTTATTATTCATTTTTGTGGTCTTCAACGGCGATAAGATTGATTGCGTTTACATTGATAATTCTCTATTGTGCCTACTTTTAAAATTTTGGGAAAACATGTAGTCAAGTCAGCCAACCTATGATAGACTCATTAACAATTAAAATTTATATGAATGAAGTGAGGTGACATGAGGGTCTGGATTAGGAAGGAGTGTATAAGTTATAGATACCTAAGAAGCGTCTAGTCTGTCATTGTTTCTTCTCGGTAAATTCAGAAGTGAATTATCGAATTATTCCGATCAAATTTTAAAAAATGAAGGAGTGGAATGAAATATGGTTTACACGCTAATTAAGAATGGGACATTAATTGATGGTAATGGAGGACAACCAGTTCAGGATGCGGCTGTATTGGTGAAGGACAATGTGATTGAAAAGGTTGGTACGTTGTCCGACATTCCGGTACCAAACGAGGATGTGACAGAAGTTGATGCACAAGGTGGCTATATTTTGCCGGGCATGATTGATACGCATGTTCATTTAATGATGGAAATCGAAGCGGTGGAAAAGCAGCTTACAACACCATTTTCCTACCGATTCTATAAAGCCGTTAAACATATGGAAAAAACACTTCATGCTGGGGTTACAACCGTGCGTGACGCCGGTGGAACAGATGCTGGAGTTAAGAAAGCTGTGGAAGATGGGCTTGTACCTGGGCCGAGAATGCAAATAAGTGTAAATGCAATAACGACAACGGGTGGTCATGGTGATAAATGGATGCGTTCTGGCATTGATACAACGCTTCATGGTTACCCCGGCAGCCCAGCAGGAATATGTGATGGTGTGGAAGAAGTGACGAAAAAAGTTCGTGAAGTACTTCGAGCGGGAGCTGACTTAATAAAAGTTCATGCAACAGGGGGAGTCATGAGTCCGACAGATCACCCTGAATTCACGCAATTTAGCCAAGAGGAACTGGAGGTCATCGTCCGGGAAGCGGAATATCGCAAGGGATTAAAGGTGATGGCTCATGCACAGGGAGAAGAAGGAATTCTAAATGCTGTGAAGGCGGGAATTCATTCGATTGAACATGGTATTTATATCAGTGATGAGACAGCTCAACTTATGATTGATAACGGAACCTACCTAATCCCAACTCTTCTAGCACCGGTTTCTGTCTTGGAAGCTGCAGAGTCAAGTGACTCCATGCCATCATACGGCGTTCAAAAAGCTAAAGAGGTGGTTGACGCTCATAAAGAAAGTATTGCAAATGCATATCAAAAAGGTGTCAAAATCGCCATGGGAACGGATGCAGGTGTCATGGCCCACGGAACGAACCTTCGTGAGCTTGGCTTAATGTGTGAAGCTGGCATGTCTCCGATGGAATCCATTGTCGCATCCACGAAAGTAGCAGCTGAATGTATGGGCTGGGAAAATGAAATTGGTACAGTGGAACAAGGAAAATACGCGGATATCATTATAACAAATTCCGATCCGTTGGCAGATATTTATTCACTTGAAGAAAATGATAATATCGTTGCTGTATTAAAAGACGGCAAACTCGTAAAAAATCACTTGAGTAAAGTGCCAACACCAAGCCACTAATGTAAGATGTAATAGATGTGTTTTAAAAAGGCTGAAAAACCGTATTACACAATCTTGTATGTGTGTAATACGGTTTTGTTAAACATAATAGAAAATGACTATCAATCAAAAATAAAATAGTTTAAGGGGGATGCGTGAATGTTGAATGAACCGGTAGTTACGGCCATGTTGGTGTTACTGTTATTAGGTATTGGTGAGTTCTTATCCATTATTTCCAGGGCACGCATTCCAATGTTACTCGTCGTGGCCATAGGCTATTTCGGCCTTTTATGGACAGGAGTGTTTCCAAAAGATATGATCAGCTCCTCCACGATGGGTGCATTTGGTGCCATGATGGTTGCACCGCTAATCGTTCATATGGGGACACTTATCCCTTTTAAATTAATTAAATCGCAAATCAGAGCTGTATTTATTGCTTTAATGGGAATTGTATTTGCAGCACTTACAATATTAGCTGTTATCCCACTTATCTTTGATTATCCTGCTGCCGTAGCAGGGATTGGCCCATTGTCAGGAGGGACCATTGCTTTTATTCTGACAACTGAAAGATTACAAGAATTAGGGATGACAGGATTAATTACAGTCCCAGCCCTTGTCATAGCAACCCAGAAGTTCATAGGTATGCCGCTTACCACTTATTTCCTCAGGCGTCATGCCCTAAGCGTGAAGACAACCGTTGTTTCAGAAGGATATGTCGAGACCACAGCAACAGTGACAGACGATTATGAACAGGAAAAACGAAAAACATGGATACCTGAAAAATATCAAACAGGTATTATCATGTTGCTACAGGTCTTTATCGGTGCAGCACTCGCTATTATTTTAGGAGAAATGACAGGCATCAACTATAGTTTATGGGCCCTAGCCATTGGAATCGTTGGGGCTTATGTAGGATTTTACAATGATAAAATGTTAGACCGCTCCAATGCGTTTGGTATTGCGATGGCCGGGCTGATTATTTATACACTAGGTTCCATGAGTGACGTCACACCAAGTATGTTTATCGGTTATATTCCTGTCGTGCTGTCCATTTTAATTATAGGTGTTATCGGCATTGTAATCGGCGGCATCATTGCCTCAAAATTGATGAAATGGGATCTCAACAAAGGAGTTCCCGTTGCACTCACAGCTTTATTCGGCTTCCCTGGAGACTATTTGCTTTGTGAAGAAGTCAGCCGAAGTGTAGCCGATAATGACATGCAGCAAAAGGCAATCTTTGATGAAATACTAACACCAATGCTTGTCGGAGGATTTACAACGGTCACGACTGCCTCGATTGCCGTAGCTAGTATCCTCGTTCAGACATTGTAGAGCGACATGTTAGAATCCCGTTATTTAAATTAGGTGAAAAAATTCGTGCCAGGTACTGAAACAATTCTGAATTGTGCATGTATCTGGCACGATTTCTACCAGCTTTATCCTCCCTGGATTTACTCCTGAACTATATTCCAGGTAGTATACCAGCTTTACCCTCCCCGGATTTGTTTCTGAACGATATTCCAGGTAGTGTATCAGCATTCCCCTCCCTGGATTTCCTCCTGAACTATATTCCGGGTAGTGTATCAGCATTCCCCTCCCTGGATTTGCTCCCGCACGATATTCCAGGTAGTATACCAGCTTTACCCTCCCCGGATTTCCTCCTGAACGATATTCCAGGTAGTGTATCAGCATTCCCCTCCCTGGATTTGCTCCTGAACTATATTCCGGGTAGAGTACCAGCTTTATCCTCCCTGGGTTTGCTCCTGAACTATATTCCAGGTAGTATACCAGCTTTACCCTCCCCGGATTTGTTTCTGAACGATATTCCAGGTAGTGTATCAGCATTCCCCTCCCTGGATTTGCTCCTGAACTATATTCCGGGTAGAGTACCAGCTTTATCCTCCCTGGATTTGCTCCCGCACGATATTCCAGGTAGTGTACCGGCAAAATCCAAAAACGTCTGCTGGAGATGATGCCATAACGTTGAAGCACTTTTTCAGTGGTCTCTGCCTGTCCCCTATGTCCCATATTTGATGATGTATTAACGCCAATGCTTGTCGGAGGGTTTACAACGGTCACGACTGCTTCTATCGTTGTAGCTAGTATTCTTGTTCAAACATTACAGAGCGACAAGATAGAATACACAGTCGAGTAGATGAAATGTATTGTAAGTATAAAAAACCCTCTCTGGATGAATCGATTCATCCAGAGAGGGTTTTTATGTTTTAGAGAGTGTTACAAGGAACTGAGAGAGTCTGTTTTTTTAGTTTAAAAACACCTTCCCACATGTGACTTGAGCAGATACATTGGTACGTATTTTTCATAGGTGTAAAATATAGTTGTAAGACAAAATTCATGTTTTCTACTAAACAGGGAGGAAATCACATCATGAGTCATTCTATTAATGTAGAAAAATATATCGATCCATCTTATAAACTATATATAAATGGTGAGTGGACTGACGGCTCTGAAGGAAAAAGAATCGAGTCGAGCAATCCAAGTACAGGGGAAAAACTTGCTGATTTTATTGATGCATCTCACGCCGATGTTGATACAGCGGTGGAAGCGGCACAAAAGGCATTCCCTGAATGGAAGAAAGTTAGCGTGGAAGATAGAAGTAACATGCTTCTTCAAATTGCTGACTTAATGGAAGAAAAAGCAGACCATCTAGCCATGGTAGAAACACTTGATAACGGAAAATCTTTAAGAGAAACAAGTGGTGCTGACGTTCCGTTAAGCATTGATCATTTTCGTTATTTTGCTGGAGTTATCCGTTCTGAAGAAGGAACAGCAAAACAACTAGATGAAGATAATCTAACACTCATTCTTAAAGAACCTATCGGTGTCGTTGGTCAAGTTATACCATGGAATTTCCCGTTATTAATGGCTGCGTGGAAACTTGCGCCTGCCCTTGCTGCGGGAAATACCATAGTTATCACACCATCATCATCAACACCATTAAGTATTTTAGAACTTGCAAAAATTTTAGATAAAGTATTACCAGCGGGAGTCGTGAACATCATCACTGGACGAGGCTCCAACTCTGGAGATTATCTCCTTCACCATGAAGGTGTCCAAAAACTTGCCTTCACCGGCTCGACTGAAGTAGGATATAAAGTTGCAAAAGCAGCAGCCGATCGACTTATCCCCTCTACTCTAGAATTAGGCGGTAAATCGGCGAACATCGTCTTTAAAGATGCACCATGGGACCGCGCTTTAGAAGGGGTTCAATCAGGTATCCTCTTTAATCAAGGCGAAGTGTGTAGCGCTGGTTCTCGCATCTTTGTACAAGAAGATATTTATGACGATTTCGTGGCTGAGATGAAAAAAGCATTTGAAAATGTAAAAGTTGGTCTCCCATGGGAAGAAGGCGTTCAAATGGGAGCACAAATTAATCAAAAACAACTCGACAAAATCTTAAGCTACGTAGACATCGGCCAAGAAGAAGGCGCCAAACTTCTTGCAGGGGGTTACCAGCTTAAAGACAATGGCCTTGAAAATGGGTCATTTATGGCGCCAACCATTCTCTCAGATGCCAATAATGACATGCGCATTGCTCAAGAAGAGATTTTTGGACCAGTGGCAACAGTCATCAAATTTAAAGATGAAGAAGATGCCATCCATCTAGCAAACGAATCCGAATACGGACTTGGCGGCGGTGTTTGGACAAGAGACATTAACAAAGCCCTTCGCGTCTCACGCGGTGTGCAGACTGGACGCATGTGGGTGAACCAATACTCAAACTTCGCAGCTGGCGCCCCATTTGGCGGCTATAAAAAATCAGGAATCGGCCGCGAAACGTACAAGAGCATCCTTGACGCCTATTCACAAACAAAAAATATTTTCATTAGTACAAAAGAAGAGAAAGATGGCATGTATTAAGTAGATAAATAAATGCGGTGAGCAGTGCCAGGTACTGAAACAATTCTGAATTGTTTTGGTACCTGGCACTTTTTATAATCGTGCAAAAAAGTAAAGAAGTCTAAGGTTTACACAGTATCTGATTACCGGTTATTAAGGGCATAAAAATAGCACCTGTTTTTTCAAATGCTAGAGTATATCTTCATATTTTTGACGGCCGTAAAGTATCCTCATTACGACTACTTGTTTATCCACTTCGTCAACTAAATAGAATGCAACATAATTATCAATTATTATTCTTCGATAACCCTTGTTTTTTAGAAATTCATCTCTAACAAAGCTATTCGCATATGGGAAATATTTTAATTGCATAACCTTTGTTTCAATACTATCCAAAATATTATTTGCCGCATCTCTAGCTGATAAATCACGAAAAATATAGCTATATATATCATTTAAATCCTGATTGGCTAGTGGAGTTAATTTGACACTATATTTACTCTCTTCCATGCTTTTTTCTCAGCTTTTTAAAAACGTTTTCTGCATCTAAAAGAGGTTCATTATTTTCAATTTGTAATTCAGCTTCGGCAAGCTTCTTATATAAATCTGATTGGGCTATCTTTTGTTTGTAAGTGTCCATACTCATTACGACTAAATCTCCATAGCCATTCTTAGTGATAAAGATTGGCTCTTGTGTTTCATGACAAAGTTCTGAAATCTTAGTTGTATTTCTCAAGTCTTTTATCGGTCTAATTTCTGGCAAAACTACACATCCCTTCAGAACGTTTATAACATGATTATAGCATAATTATGTTATAAAATCATGATAATCCAAATGGCAGGTACAGAAATAATTTTGAATCACTCAAATCTCTAAATTCTACCTGGCCAAGGTCATGCCGCTCTATTTTCTTGCTTAAGCTATGCCTGAGGCTGACCAGGCGCCTGAACCTTTGATTGTCTAGCTCAAGCGCCCAGCAACTGGCAAACTTCAGACTCCTTCCTACGATAAGTCAACATCGATTCGCTAATCGCTCATCGTGTTTCCTTTATCTCGTCAGAAGTCTTCCAGTTTGTACGTTGCTAAACGGGCGCTTTTGCTTTTGCTTTTGTTCGTCTAGTTCAAGCGCCTAGCCCCTCGAGGTCTTAAGCAATAAACCTCCATGGCATAAAGCGTCATTGCGATTTCTTGCTTAAGCTTGTCAGGGCTGACCAGGTGCCAGAACCTTTGAGTTTTAACTAAACCACAGCAAATGCATCGCATAAATCACAACCGAATGAATAAGCGCAAGAATAATGGCGTAATGTAAATTCCAGCGCAAAATGACTTTGAACGGATTTACCTTAACGATGTTGCTGACTATCGCAATCACTGGTGATATGGGTGAAACCGTTACGGACACTTGCCAAGCGCTGAGCAGCATCATTGCCATGACAATCACGTCAATTCCTAAGGCTTGATAGGAAACTGTGGCAACAATGGTACTGACGGTCACGATTTGATGTATTCCAATCAGCGATAACAAGGAAACAATGACAATTGTGCCAAAAATCAAGAAGAACACAGACCAGTTCGCCAAACCTTCCCAAACCCCTTGGATCACACTCGAAATAGGTGTTTTTTCTAAAACTAACCCAAAAAGCCCCGCGGTTAATAGTAAATTAATGACATTCGCTTTACTTGGAAAAATGGTCTGTCGGTAGTCGCTCAATTCTTTCAAAAATTGAGTCGGCACCTGTAAATACAAGCTCCAGAAAAAGGTGAAAACTAAAACAATGAGTGAAATCAACACGATCACATTAAATTCAACAAACGGTTCTAGTCCAAAAATCAATCCCGTTAATAGAATGATAATAGCAGCCAGTTCGAATAGTTTTTTATTCCCTTGGTCTCTCATCTCATGCTGAAGATGAAACTCGATATGACGCGCTTCCACGTATTTAAATAATAAATAGGCAACAACGAATTGCAGTAAACCTAGCATTAAACCATAAGGTAAATACTGATAAATCGGGACGTGCAAGGAATAAACGACTAAAAATACCGAAGCAAAATAAGGCGACCATGTATGAACAGAGGTAATCCCCCTGACATAGACCCTGCCAATAAACTCCTTGGGAAGGCGCATCTTATCAAGCATCGAATCAATAATATAAATCGATCCGATATTCGTAATCGGTGCAATGAGCACAAACAACCCACTAATCATTAAATAAAGGAAATGAGGCTTCTTCTGAAACTTACCTACAAACCCCGATAAATGCTCATGATAATTCCCTAACCTAATCGGAATGCCTAAAATCGGAACAATAATAATCAGCAATACTAAAGCCAGGTTTTTCGTAATCCCTTCATTCCAAACCTCAAAACCTTGCTTTTGATAAATTAAAATAGCGACACTGATCACCGTCATCACAATTCCAAAATACTTCGGCAACCCCTTACTATAGAAAAGGCTGATGATCATAATCATGGCCGTTAATAAAGCTATTCCATAGGTCACGATGGAATGAGAAACAAACTGACTCAATATGAAAACAAAAAATAAAACAGATATGATTGTATTACTAATAAATTTCAAAATGTATACTCCTAGCAACAAGTTATTCCACTTTAGTATGATTGAAAACCGGGTTTATTATAGCATAGATTAGGTGAATAGTGGAGAAACGGGTATTAGGAAGTATTTTCGTTTGGTTTTTAAAATTAAGTAGTAAAAAGTCCTATCTCTGATTAATATCTAACTCAAATGGTATACAAGATTCATCAAATATAAGTAATGCTCCCCAGTACAAATTAATTGTTTTTCACCACTTCCTCTTTTTCGACAAGTTGCGACAAAAACATTAAGATTACTTCGTTACAATAGTAGAACTAGCATAATTTGATATGAAAACTATCAATCTAGTAAGGGTTAAAAATTATCAAAGGAGGAAAAGAGTTGTTAAAACAAAAGCAGCAGTTACATAAGTTTTGGTTAGCATTATTAATCATGTTGCTAGTTTCTACTTCTATATTGCCTATCTCAGTCAAAGCTCAGGGAAGTAGAGGATTAGATAATCATACTGAAATAGGCGGTCATCAGGAACAAGATAAATTGAGCAGTCGTCTAGTTAGCCAATTTAAAGAACAAGAAAATGTGACGTTTCTCGTTAAATTTAAACAAAAAGCTGACACTGACAAGGCTGTGCAGGAGGTAGAACGAAACGCAGAGAATAATACGTTGACTACATACGACATTCAAGCACGTCAGCATGCAGCAGCTGTCACGGAGCTAAAAGAAACAGCATTAAGAGAACAGCAGGATGTGTTAGCCTACCTTGAAAAGGCTGAAAAGTCTGGACAGGTAGAAAACTTTCAAACCTATTTTATTGTCAACGGCATCGCAGTGACAGGTTCCAAAGAAGTCGCGAAGGACATTGCAGCCTATCCAGAAGTGGAAAAAGTTTTACCGAATGAAGAGAGAGAACTTTTTCCAACGTCAGTAACCGACGAAACTGTCAAAAAACCGGAAGCTAATTTGGATCAAATTGAATGGAATATCGAAAAAGTGAAAGCGCCCCAAGTTTGGGATAAAGGAATAAACGGACAAGGGGCAGTAATAGCAAGCATTGATACAGGAGTGCAGTGGGATCACCCAGCTTTAAAAGAAAAGTACCGTGGATACGATTCAGAAACTGGCGAGATGAATCATTCCTATAGTTGGTTTGATGCTACTGCAGAAGCTACAGAACCAATGGATGACGAGGGGCACGGGACGCATACAGTTGGTACGGTGGTTGGGAGCGAGCCAGATAATACAGAGCAAATCGGTGTGGCTCCTGGGGCGTCATGGATAGCAGTGAAAGCTTTTAAAGATGGGAAAGCAACGGATGAAGATTTGCTCGCAGCCGCTGAATGGATTTTAGCTCCAACAGATGAAGCTGGGAATACACGACTAGATCAGGCGCCTGATGTCGTCAACAATTCATGGGGCGGTGGTCCAGGTCTTGATGAATGGTACCGTGATGTGGTGAGAGAATGGAGACATGCTAATATTTTCCCAGTTTTTGCAGCGGGCAATGTAGATTCGGATAATCCAGGAGGTCCTGAATCTGTCGCATCACCTGCCAATTATCCAGAATCATTTGCTGTAGGGGCGACAGATATTGTAGATAAAGTAGCAAGTTTTTCATTAAGAGGCCCTTCCCCATATGATGAAATAAAACCAGATGTTGTAGCACCTGGTCAGGTCATTCGCTCCTCCATTCCGGGAGACGGATATGCGGAGAATAGTGGAACATCAATGGCAGCACCAGCCGTTGCAGGGGTAGCCGGGTTGATGCGGTCCGTCGATAAAACAATTTCTCCTGATCAATTAGAGGACATCCTAACGTCTACAGCAATTCCGCTTACAGATGAAGAATATGAAGACAGTCCAAACAATGGCTATGGTTATGGGCTGGTAGATGCCTTAAATGCAGTGTTATCTATCGAACTTGGTGTCGGATCTTTAGAAGGAAATGTTAAAAATGAAGACGGCGAAGCTCTCCAAGCAAATATAACACTTAAAGGGCAAGATCGCACCGTAAGCACTGATCCTGCCGATGGATCATACACACTCCGCTATGCTGCAGGAGAATATCAAGTTGCGGCAAAAGCTTATGGGTACTACGAAGATGAACAAACAATCACACTTGAAGATGGTGAAACAAAAATAAAAGATTTTACACTAGAAGCGATTCCAGAGAGAACAATACATGGACAAATAACAGATGACGTGACAGGAGAAGTGATTGAGGGAGCAACGTTGTCCTTGAAGGAAGATGCCAATGTTGATCCTGTTTCTTCAAATGAAAATGGTCAATATGAACTGACAAGTTTTGAAGGAAATTATACGCTTAAAGTCACGGCACGCGGCTATGAAAAAGCAGAAGTCGATATAGAAATAGATGAAGACACATCGGAATTCAATTTGTCTTTATCGCCTTTTTATAGTTATCCAGGAGACGAACTCGCTTATGACGATGGAACGGGCGAAGGAGGAAGCTGGTTCCATGAAGCAGGAAGCGGCTGGGGGGTAAGAATGTCGTTACCTGAAGGAAAAGACCGGGCCATGGTCACAGGTGGAAAATTCCTTTTCTCCAGTGGAGGCGGAGATCATTTTCAAGTGGAAGTGTTTGACGCAAGCGGACCTGGTGGTGCACCAGGTAAGAAAATTGCTGGGCCGATTGATGCCACAGCGATCAAAGATGGTGACTGGACGACGGTCGATTTAAGAGATGAGGGTCTCGTTGTAGAAGATGACTTTTATATGGTGTACATGCAAACTGAAGACGGCGATAATGCTCCAAAGTTACAACAAGATAAAAATGGTGAGTTTACAGAACGGAGCTGGGAAAACTATCATGGAAACTGGTATCAACTGGAATCAAATTTTCTGACCGGAAATAAAATGATCCGGGCGCTTGTCGATTATGAAGTGGATCAGCCAATGATTACCACACCAACCGATGGCGAAATCACAAATGAACAGGACGTAGTGGTAGAAGGAACAGCTACGCCCAATACTACGATTCAATTATTAAATAATGACGAAGAAATAAAAGAAACGAATGTAAATGAGGATGGCCAATTTACTACAGAGGTGTCGCTGGACCAAGGCGAAAATAACTTGATTGCCGTCTCACTTGTTGATGGTGCGTATTCAGGAGAATCTGAACCAGTCACAATCACATTGGCAAATCAAGCCCCCGAACTAACCATTGATACTCCAAACAACGATGAAAAACTTCGCAGTGATGTAGTAACCGTGGAAGGGAAGGTAGAAGCTGACCATCTTGACTATGTTGAAGTTAATGGGATAAAGGCTGAAGTCAATGGCAGCAGCTACTCCAAGCGAATCATACTTGATGAAGGCGAAAATACAATCGAAGTGATCGCTGAAGATCAAGCGGGGAATAAAACAACAGAACAAATAACTGTACAAGTGAAGACAAGTACACCTAAGATTGAACAATTAACACCTCAAGAAGATATCTACATTGAAACAGGTGAAAGTGTTGCGATAGAATTTGAGAGTGAACCTGGATTAGATGCTGTGTTTAGAATTCATATGCCGCTGACCTCGACGTTTGGAATCATGAACACAACAGAGCTTCCTTTTATGGAAGTTGAGGATGGCCGGTATGTCGGTTACTGGACAGCAACGGACGTTACCATGGAAGGGGCAGTCCTAGAAGTGAAAGTGACGGATGAATTCGGCAATGAAACGTATAAGAAAGCGGATGGTCGGTTGTTTGTTAATAGTGAAGGAGAGTAAGGGATTTGATAAAAGGTGTGTTATCACGAGGGAAAGGATTTTCCCTTGGGGTAGCACTTTTTTGATTAAAAGAAAATTGGGTTGTATTTAAGTTACTTGATTAATTTGGATAGAAAAAATTCTACTAGAAATGAATCAGCAAATATTAATTATAGGTGTAGATGTATTGTTAACCCTTTTGCTTTCTGCTGATTTGCATCAAATTGTTGAAAGTTATTGAAGGAGTATAGGAAAGTGGGGAGGGGTCCATTTCACCTCTAGAAGCCTTGTCAGACTAAAAACCTAGCAGACTATGATAAGCTATACATAGAAATAAATCACAAAAAGGAGAGGATAGCATGTTTGATTTAACGGGAAAAATTGCACTAGTTACTGGTGGAGCGAATGGGATAGGTCAGGGAATCGTAAAAACTTTAGCCAAAGCGGGCGCTAAAGTCATGATTTGTGATATCGACGAAAAAGCGGGGCAAAAAACAGCTGAAGAAGTCGGCGGAGAATTCCATAAATTAGACGTTACAGATAGTAATAAAGCACAGGAAGTCGTTCAAAGTGTTTTGGACAAACATGAGCGGATTGATATTTTAGCAGCTAATACTGGAATCTATCCAGAAGTGATGATTGAGGACATGACTGAAGAAGATTGGGATAAAATACAAAACATCAATCTAAAAGGCATGTTCTTCATTGTTAAACCTGTACTAAAAGCGATGAAAGAACAAAATTATGGACGCGTCATCCTTACTTCCTCGATTACAGGGGACATTACCGGTTATCCTGGCGGTTCAATCTACGGTGCAACAAAAGCAGCTATCCTTGGATACATGCGAAGTGCGGCAGTTGAATACGCCAAATACGGTGTCACGGTCAACTCAGTTCAGCCTGGGATGATTGCAACAGAAGGATTGAAGAAACAACTCGGTGTTCTAAGTGAAAAAGGGGCAGAAGCCGTCCCTATGAAACGCTTAGGCGAACCAGAAGACATTGGAGCTACGGTCTGTTTCTTTGCATCCGAAGAAGCTAGATACATTACAGGTCAATCTCTCGTAATTGATGGTGGACAAATTATACCAGAAACACCAGATGTTATTTTATAAGTGGGTTAGTTTAAAATAAAAAAAGAATATAATTATGTAACAAATTAATCCCCTTTTTTCTATCGTGCGGATAGGTGAGAGGGGGTTAATTTTTAATTGTGGCTAGATACTTAAACAATGATGAATTACATTTAATTTTAATGTCTTATTGAACGTTAAAAATAAGATTAAAAAGATAAATTTGATGCAGTGACAAAAATTAAATAATGATCTATATTTTGATATAATATCATATTAAGGCTCTATTAAATAATGAGGTGAGAAATTGAAAGCAAATGAAGCAAATCTTTTAAACTTCATGCAAGGTACGAAACAGTTTATTATACCTATATATCAACGCAAGTATAGTTGGACAAAAAAACAGTGCGCACAACTGTGGGAGGATATAGTGAAGGTTTCAAATGACGATGATACGAATGCACATTTTGTTGGCTCTATCGTTTATATAGAAAAAGGTGTTTTCCAAGTATCCACGGTTCCCCAATTACTTGTTATTGATGGTCAACAACGTCTAACAACAATGAGTTTATTACTGTTAGCATTAAGTAAAGAACTAAAAGAAAGAAAACAAAAGTACAGTATCAACAGTAGGAAGGTAATGAATTATTATTTGGTTAATAATGAAGAAGATGATGATTTATATCATAAACTTATTTTAAACCAAATAGATAACGAAACTTTAAATAGCTTAATTGAAGATAGAGAGCTTCCTGAAGAGTATTCTCCGAGGATATATGAGAATTTTAATTATTTCGTAGATCAAATTAGGAAAAACAGTATAGATATTGATCAACTATTTTCAGGGCTTAAGAAATTGATCATCGTGGACGTCGCTTTAGACCGTGACCATGATAATCCCCAACTAATCTTTGAAAGTTTAAACTCTACGGGTCTTGAATTGTCCCAAGCAGATTTAATTCGGAATTATGTATTGATGAGCCTTACAGCTGAGGAACAAAAAAGGTTATACAAAAAATATTGGCGTCCCATGGAAAAAAGTTTTGATAACTTAAATGAATCTATTTTGTTTGATCGTTTCATGAGGGATTATCTTACGGTTAAGACCGGTCGAATCCCTAATATTAAAAATGTGTACACAGATTTTAAAAAATACCTTTTAGAAAGACGACATACTGATATAGAAGACATTTTAGAGGACGTCTATAAGTATTCTAAGTATTTTGTTCGACTAGCGTTCCAAACTGAAAAAGATGATGAAATCAAAGATGTTTTAAAAGACTTTAACTCATTGAAAGTTGATGTATCATATCCCTTTTTACTTGAAGTCTATGATGATTATAGCAATGACATCTTATCAAAATCTCAGTTTATTACCATATTAAAAATAGTAGAATCTTATGTTTTTCGTCGCGCCATCTGCGGTGTTCCAACGAATTCACTTAACAAGACATTTGCTACAATTAGTAAAGAGATAGACAAAGGAAATTATTTGGAAAGCGTAAAAATAGCCTTTCTACTTAAAGATTCATATAGAAGGTTTCCAAATGATCAAGAATTTCTAGAAGAGTTAGTGATCAAGGATGTTTATAATTTTAGAAATCGTAATTACTTATTAAGAAAACTGGAAAATTTAGAAAGAAAAGAAATAGTAGATATTGAGTCTTATACAATTGAGCATATTATGCCACAAAACGAAAATCTATCTCAAGAATGGCGTAAGATGCTTGGAGAAAATTGGTTGGATGTCCAAGAAAAATATTTACATGTATTAGGAAATCTAACTTTAACCAAGTATAATTCTGAATTAAGTGATAAGCCATTTATTAAAAAACGAGATATGGAAGGCGGTTTTGCGGACAGCCCTCTCCGGTTAAATCGAGGTTTAAGACAACTGGAAACTTGGAATGAGGAAGAAATTAAAAAAAGAGGGCAGTTACTTGGAAACCGAGCGTTACTTGTTTGGTCTTATCCGGAAGTTTCACAGGAGTTGCTTTTAGAGCATAAAAAGGAAAGTAGACGAGAAGGCAATGTATTAACAAGCCCAAAAGATTATCCTGAGTTAACGGGTGAAATGTTGGAAGTTTTTAAAGAGCTTCAGAAAAGAGTTCTCAACCTAGATAGTTCGGTCAGAGAAGAATTTAAGAAAAAATATATAGCTTACAAAACCACAACTAATTTTGTGGATATGGTTCCCCAAAAAAGCAGACTCCGATTAAGTTTAAACATGGAGTTTGATGAGATTTATGATCCAAAGGGAATGTGTAAAGATATAACAGACTTAGGAAGATGGGGAAATGGCGATATAGAAGTTGGCATATCAGAAACAAGTAAAATTGAGGATGTTATGCATTTAATCCAACAATCATTTGAAAAACATAGAGACGGCGAATGATTTCATTCAATAAGAATATTAAAAGGATATACTCTCCAAGTATATCCTTTTAATATACCCATCTAAACATTTTTTTGTACACCCATCGTGTTATCATTTAATATGTAATCAAAAAAGAGGACTATCGTCTTATTCAATCCTCTTTCCAACCACCTAATCGCCAAACCCTTTATCCATAAAGTCCCTTATTGATAATAATACTATCACAGAGTAAAATAGAGATGATATATAGAAAAAACATCATTAATTATTAAATAAACTGCTGTGAAGTTTTTATATAAGAAAGGTTGATCAAGGTGGTAAATGAAGCGCCTTACTCTACCTCTATGACGGGGTCGGGTTTTTTGATGTATGAATTTAAACAGCTCGCTTCTTTAAAACTGGAAGGATTGAGCGATGATCAAATTAGAACTAAAGTGCTAGAAGAAAATCTGTTTCAGTACAATAAACTAGCAAGTTTAAAACGTGCTTTTCCATATCTCTTAAAAAGAGTGAATACGCTGGATTCTCACTTGCAACAGATGGTGGTAGATGAGCCTACTCATGTTGGGAAAACGATCAATTTATACGCAACGATGAAGGCAGATCAACTGTTTTATGAATTTATGGAAGATGTTGTAACTGATTCTCTTGAAAAAGATATCGGAATCTTAGAGAAAAAGGATGTTAATGTATTTTTTGTTAATAAGGCAGAGCAATCTGACTTTCTAAAAAGCCTGGCTGAATCAACTGTCGCACGTTTAAAAAGTGCTTACTTAAGAATGCTTCTAGAAGTGGGTATGTTAAGTGACTTAAAGTCACGCGAGTTAAAGCGTTTGGTTATTGATGAGGAACTGAAACGTTATTTATTAGAAATAGGGGAAGGACAGTATGTCAAGGTAATGGGTGACGAGGGGATACAATGACTAACATTAATGAACGTCTTGATAAAATCCAAGAAAAAATAAAAGAAGATAAGTTTATCAAAGGTCGCGGTCTAGGTAATGAAATTAGCTTCTACATCTTTGATTATCATCCAAGGTATGAATTAATTGTTCGTGATCATATTAAGTCTTTAAAAAGAATTTTTAGTCGTGAAAGATATAATCGCAAAATTCTAGAGGTTGATTTATATAACATGTTACTTTCACTTGCTAAAAAGCAGCGCATCTACGAAAGTATTTTTGAAATTGAAAAAGATCAAGGTAAAGATGCATTATTTACAGCATTAAATAACTTTGCGATTCCTGAAATTTTCCTCAATGAAATTGAAAATCAAATGAACGATCATAATGTTGTTTTCATTACAGGGGTAGGGAAGATTTATCCTTTTGTACGTTCCCACACGATATTGAATAATCTACAGGAACGACTTGATAAGACACCTGTTATCATGTTTTACCCAGGCGTGTATGATGGTCAATCACTGAATTTATTTGGATCCTTTAAAGATGATAATTATTACCGGGCATTCCAATTAATCGACAATAAATAAGGAGGCAGACCCATGCTATTGAAAGAAATGTTCGCAAAAGATATAGATCGAGATATTCGCGGCGTGATCAAGGCGGATCAAACAAACGAAGATGATGTTTATCAAGAACTGAATGAATACGTCGTCACAAGAGAATTACATAAACACTTCTCAAAATTTTATGAAAACTATTTAAAAGGAGTAGACGGAAAGACAGATAAAGTGGGTGTTTGGATATCTGGATTTTTCGGATCAGGTAAATCCCACTTTCTTAAAATCCTTTCCTACCTTTTGAAAAACAACCCTGTTAAGGGCGAAAAGCCGATTAACTTTTTTGAAGATAAAATTTCTGATCCTCTAGTCTATGCCAATATGAAACGTACCGCTGAAATACCCACGGAAACTATCTTATTCAACATTGATTCTAAGAGTCCACTAGATAATAAATCAAAAGAAGATGCGATTTTAAGAGTTCTCCTTAAAGTGTTTTATGAACATCGTGGTTATTATGGTGATAATCCGGTTGTCGCCGAACTAGAAAAGTATTTAGATGAAGAAGGTTCCTTAGAAGCATTCAAAGATGAATATGAAAAAGTGGCAGAAGAACCGTGGCTTAACCGTCGTCACTCTTTTTATTTTGATACCCATTATGTAAAAGAAGCCTTAATTAAAGCAACAGATATGACCGAAGAAGCCGTTGACAATTGGCTTAATTACGGTGCGGAAAATATCGAAGTGAGTATTGAAAAATTTGCTCATGATGTAAAAAAATATATCGATACGAAAGAACCCAACTTCCATCTTGTCTTTCTCATCGATGAGATCGGCCAATATATTGGTGATCGCCGTGACTTAATGTTGAATCTGCAAACGGTAACGGAAAATTTAGGAGCCATCTGTGGCGGACGAGCTTGGGTAATGGTGACGTCACAGGAAAGTATCGACTCCATTGTCAAAGTAAAAGGAGACGACTTTTCTAGAATTCAAGGAAGATTTGATACCCGTTTATCACTCTCTTCTATTTCTGTCGATGAAGTCATCCAAAAACGTATTTTAGAGAAAAAGGATTATGCAGAAGATAAACTTAAAGCCATCTATCCAGAAAAAGGTCCTATTCTAAAAAATGTTATTAGTTTTCGTGACAGTACAGCTGATTTGCAAGGATTTGAAGATGCCCAAGAATTTTCGGATGTTTATCCGTTTGTCCCCTACCAATACCGTTTACTGCAAAACGTCTTTGAACAAATAAGAAAACATGGATCTTCAGGTAAGCACTTATCTGAGGGAGAACGTTCGATGCTTTCTGCTTACCGGGAAGCAGGTATCCGGTTTATGGAAGAGAACGAGGGCACACTTATTCCATTTTATGCTTTTTACGATACCATTAGAGAATTCCTACAACCGACTGTATCTCGCGTTATCGAAGGAGCAGCAGAAAATCCTAAACTTCAGGACGATCTATTTAACATTGAGCTTTTAAAAGTCCTGTTTATGATCAAATACGTGAAAGAACTCCCGGCTAATATTGACAATATTGCTACATTAATGGTTTCACATATTGATGAAGATAAATTAGAGTTGAAAGAAAAAATAAAAGTATCGTTAAGAAAGCTGATTGGCCAAACTCTTATTCAAAAAAATGGCGAAGAGTACATCTTCTTAACTGATGATGAACAAGATGTCAATCGTGAAATTAAGTCAGTTATGGTTGAAGAAGAAAAAATAAAAAAACAACTCGCTGAGTATATTTTCGAAGACTTATATGAAATGAAGAAGTATCGTTACTCTAAATGGTATGACTTTTCATTTAATCAAAAAATGGATGAAAAAAATCACGGAAACCAAACAGCAAGTATTGGCATAAATATTCTGTCTCCACTTTCAGAGCATTATCATAAATCTGATCAAGAATTAATGATGATGTCTAGCGCGGAAAATGAAGTAATCATTAAACTGGGTGGCGTAGAATCTTATGTAGACGAATTGGAAGAAGCACTCAGAATTGAAGAATATAGGCGTGGTCGTAATATTGCCCAACTCCCGGAAAACATTCAAAACATCCTTAATAATAAACAAGTCGAAGTGAGAGACCGTCGTCGTCGTGTCCGTGAATTGTTAGAAGAAGCCATTAAAAATAGTACTTTCTTTATTAAAGGAACAGAAGTGGATATTAAAGGCTCGACGGTCCGTGACAAAATGGACGAAGCCTTCAAAGTTCTCGTAGAAAATATATATAAACATCTACCACTGATTCAGGAATTTACGAGTCAAGAGAGTGACCTAAAAGCCTTTTTAGTTGCGGATAATGATCAAATCACATTAGACGATGCAGAAATGAGGAACCCGAATGAGCAAGCAAAGCAAATGATTGATGAATTTATACGCCTGCAAGCAGAATTAAATAAGCAAATTAGAATTAAACCTCTCTATGACCGATTTGGTGATGTGCCATATGGCTGGAGAGAGCTTGATATAGCTAGCTTGATTGCCGAACTCTTAAAAGAACAACGCATTCGCATTCGTTATAATGCGGAGTATTTAGAACCGAGAGAGAATGCGAATTCGCTAATGACTGCTTTCACACGTCCAAAAGAAGCGGATAAAGCAATTATTATTGTCCGACAGAAAGTTGATGAAAGCTTACTACGCTCGGTGAAACGCATTGCACGTGATCTATTCGACAAACGCGATCTAGCAGATGATGAAGACGGCTTAATTAAAGATATTCGACATTTAATCGAGATGAAAGAAGAAGAAATTCATAAATACAAAGAGAGATATGAAGGGCGAAGCTATCCAGGTATGAGTTTACTCAATAAAGGTCTGGAATATTTCTCACAATTTGATAGGGGTATTGATAATCTAACTTTCTTTACACGTTTTAAAGAGCTAGAAGATGATCTTGCGGATTGGTTTGAAGATATTCAATCTGTGAAGAGCTTCTTTAATTCAAATCAGCAGAACATTTATGACACAGGTCTTCAAGCGATTGAAACATATGAGGAAGTCAAAGCCTATGTCCAAACGGAAGAAGTAGAAACGGCTATGAATCAATTAAATGATATTTTAAATGATCCCATTCCATATGGAAGAATAAAAGATATCCCAGAATTGGTTCATAGACTAGACGAGCAAATTAATGCCGTCCTGACAGAAAAGAAAGAAGCGGCTAAAGAAAAGATCCAACTCGATTTCGATGAAGCCTCTTTACAAGCGGGTCAGTATGGTGTTTCAAACCTGACGAAAGAGCGAATTCAAACAGAGTATAAGAACATGCTCACATTATTAAATTCCTATACAGATATATTTAAAGTCGACGCCATGATTACACGAAGTAACTCTTACAAAATAAAAGCAATCCAAGATATTCAAAGAGAAATTACTGAGTGGCAAAGACAAAAAGAATTAGAGCAGAAAAAAAGAAAAGATGCACAGATTACTGAACCACCAATCGTAGAACCTGAACCAGTCATTCGAAAAGAAACGGTTAAACTATCAGAGCTTATGACAATTACCACACTTTCTTCTGAAGAAGATGTTGATAAATATGTTAATACGTTATCGAATAAACTGAAGCAAATTATTAGATCAAACAAAGAAATAGAATTTAAAGAGTAAAGGATGAAAGTCCAATGAATAAATCAGCATTACGAATCTATGCCATTAATGCCCGCAAAGAATTATTGGAACGAGTTGAATTACAAGCGAGAAAAATAGGGATTACAAAAGATAAAATAGCAGATGCTGCTTCAATTAAAAGTTCGGATGCAATCTATATTGATGGCAAGCAATTGACGGATGTCGAAAAAAATCAACGAAACAGGCTTATTAACCGTATCAATGATATCGGCTTTGACCAGGTGATGGAAGAAACGGCATATACCTGGTTCAACCGTTTCGTTGCCCTTCGTTTTATGGAAGTAAATGATTATTTACCAACAAAGGTTCGCGTCCTATCTTCCGAAACAGAAGGTAGTACCGAACCCGATATGATTAAAGAAGCATTGTCCCTTGATCTACCTATCGATAAAGAATATGTTTATGATTTAAAAATGGACAATAATACAGAAGAACTTTTTAAATACTTAATCAAACTTCATTGTAATGATTTAAATCGATACATGCCGTTCATGTTTGAGACGATTGAAGATTATACGGCGATCCTCTTTCCAGAAGGACTGCTTGGAACGGATTCTTTTGTGCAGGAAATGATTGATACGGAAAAGTTACCGGAAGAAGACTGGAAGAAAGTTGAAATTATAGGATGGCTTTATCAGTATTATATTTATGAAGAAAATGATCGAGTGATTCGGGCGAAAAAAAGATATAAAAAAGAGGAAATACCGTATGCGACCCAACTCTTTACACCTGAGTGGATCGTCAGTTATATGGTCCAAAACGCATTAGGGCGCTATTGGATCGAATCTCATCCTGAGGATAAAGGTTTAATTGAAAAATGGGAATTCTATCTTGAAAGTCAAGAATCAAAAGAGGTTCTAGAAGAAAAATTAGCACCATATATAAATAAAGATTTAAAAGTAGAAGATATAAAATGCTTTGATCCAGCTATGGGAAGTGGACACATACTCGTTTATATGTTTGACGTCTTACATGAAATTTACAGTAAATCTGGCTATATGGACCGAGAGATTCCACGTTTGATTATCGAAAATAACTTATATGGACTTGACATTGATGACAGGGCATATCAATTAGCAAGCTTTTCTGTAGTGATGAAAGCTTTACAATATAATCGACGCTTCTTAAGAAGTATTGAACGCGATGGATTAACAATACACCTTGCAGCCATTCAAGAAACAAACCTTGTGACAGATGAAGAGATTGCTTATTTGGCAGGGGAAACAGAGGGCAATCATTATGATGAAATAGAATCATTTGTTGATCAGTTTAAACATGGGAAAGCTATTGGTTCCCTTATTAAAATGGAGCCAGTAGACTATGACATCTTAAATGATCGATTAGAAGAACTAGAGAAGCAAGAGAATAACATTTTTGAAATGGACTTTAAAGAGCATACACTACCCTTATTTAAGGGGCTGTTAAAACAGGCAACTATTATGGGAAGAGAATATGATGTCTTTGTTACAAATCCTCCTTACGCGGGGAGAAGGTATGTCACAAAAGAAGTTAACGAATACTTAGACAAACACTACTCTGATGTGAAATCTGATCTATTTTCATCTTTTATAGAATATAGCTTTTATGCGACCAAGAAAAATGGACAAATCGGATTCATGACACCCTATGTGTGGATGTTTATCTCATCCTACGAAAAGTTAAGAGAAAAAATTATAAACGATCGAAATATAAGTAGCCTAATTCAACTCGAATATTCTGGATTTGATGGTGCAACAGTACCAATTTGTACATTTACACTTAGAAACTATCATAGTGGAACAGATGGAGAATATGTTAGACTTTCAGATTTTCGTGGGGCGGCAAACCAACCCATCAAAACTTTAGAGGCTGTTCAAAATCCAACTGTTTCTTATCGCTATACGTTTAATCAAGATAATTTCAACAAAATTCCAGGAAGTCCAAATGCTTATTGGGTGAGTCAAGAACTATTAGTTGCTTTTGAAGAATTCAATGAAGTAGGTTTTTATGGTCAAACTAGAAAAGGAATGGTTACTGCAGATAATAAAAGATTTATCAGACATTGGAGTGAAGTTTCTTTTGTTACAATAGGGTTTAATTTTGATAATAGGAAAGTGGCAAAATACAGTAATAAAGTATGGTTTCCTTATAAAAAAGGTGGAATGTTTAAAAAGTGGTACGGGAATAATGAAGAAGTTGTTAATTGGGAAGATGATGGTTTTGAACTCCGAAACATGAGAGATGAAGGATACAAAGTTGGGTCTACTAATCATAATCTAGACTTTATATTTAAACCGGCTTTGACTTGGAACAAGATTACTAGCAGTAAATTTTCGGCTACTTACTCTTATAAAGGATTTTTATATGATGACGCTAGTCCTTTTATTTCAATAAGTGATAAAAATATAAAGAAATATATTCTAGCACTTTTTTGTTCGAAAATTGCACAGTATATATTAAACATAATAAATCCTACATTAAATTTTCAACCAGGAAATATAAGTAAAATTCCAGTAAATTTAGAGAAAGATAAAATAACTTTTATTAATGACTTAGTAGATATCAACATTAAAATTTCAAAAAAGGACTGGGATTCTTTTGAAACATCATGGGATTTTACAAAACATCCCTTATTAGAGTTTATTTCAAATTCAATAGATTCTTCATTTCGTAATTGGAATGGATTTGCCGAATCTCAATTCAATCAACTCAAAGAGAACGAAGAAAAACTAAACCGAATTTTCATTGACTTATATGGCTTACAAGATGAACTGAATCCTGATGTGGCTGATGAGGATGTGACCATTCGAAAAGCTAACTTAGAACGTGACGTCAAAAGCTTCATCTCTTATGCAGTCGGTTGTACTTTTGGTCGCTATTCTTTAGATGAAGAAGGCCTCATCTACGCAGGAGGTGAGTTTGATCTGAGTCGTTATCAAACCTTCCCAGCGGATGAAAATAATATCTTACCTATCCTACCAGGGGCTTACTTTGAGGATGATATTGTGACTCGCTTTATTAATTTTGTGAAAGTGACGTTTGGTGATGATACGCTAGAAGAAAACCTTACCTTTGTGGCTGATGCGATTGGACGTAGGAAAAATGAAACGGCCAGGGAAGCGTTACGTCGCTATTTCTTAAATAATTTCTATAAAGATCATGTGCAAACATACAAGAAGCGACCGATTTATTGGTTGTTTACGTCAGGGAAAGAGAAGGCGTTTAATTGTCTTATTTATATGCACCGTTATGACAAAACAACCTTATCTCGGATTCGTACGGATTACCTCCATGATGTTCAAGTACGCTATGAATCGGAAAAGAAAGATTTACTATCAACGATTGAAGATGAAGGTAATGCCACCGCAAAAGAAATACGCGATGCGAAAAAAGAATTAACATCGGTCGAAAGGAAAATAGAAGAATTAAAAGCATACGACGAAAAACTCCACCATTTAGCAGACATGCAAATCGAGATCGACTTAGACGATGGTGTGAAGGTTAATTATGAGAAATTTAAAGGGTTAGTTGCAAAAATATAAAGTTTTTGATATAGCCATTATTAAATTTCAATGTTCTTTGTACCCTACATAAAGGGGGGCAGAACAATATAAAGGTAAAAAGAAATAATTAAAACACAATCACTACATTATGCTTGTATAAATATTTTATGTGAGGAGGAGGGTTTATTTGTCTACTATATTTGAATTTACAAAAGAGATATCAGATGATTTCCATCAGTTGGCAACGGAAATTGAAAATCTAATATATGAGCAACCCAATGCTACTTTGATGAAGAGTCGTCTATATTGTGAGCATATAGTGAAGAGGATTAGTGAACAGGAAAAATTAGAAGAAATGTATCCTTTAAAACATGCTGAACGCATCTATAAGCTTTACCGAGATCAAGCGATTGAAGAGGAAATCTATTTAAAACTGGAATGGATTCGAAAAATGGGAAATAAAGCAGCACATCATTTGAATGCGGTAGATATTCAAAGTGCGATTCAGGCTCATCGATTTTTATTTGATATAAGTGTTTGGTATATGGAAGTGTATGTGAGTTATGATTTTGTAGCACCTATTTATCAACTGCCGCGTCGACAAAGTGGTCCGTCAGATGCTGATCAACTTATCCAGCCATATGTCGAACAGACGATGGAAAAGATTGATAGTTTATGGCAAGAAGTGAATGAGAAAATAGAAAGTATAAATAAAGAAAAACAGCAAGCAGAAGTTTATCAAGCGCAAAATATTGTAGAAAAAGAAAAAATTCCGTTCCCTATTTTGGCCTATCTAAGGGAACAAGAGCTGGAGTATGTTGATAAACGTGATCAGGATGGGGTACTTTGGATTCTTGGTGATTGGTCTATCAATGAGAAATTAACGTCATTGAAAAAGCATAAAATGTATTTTCGCTTTACTAAAAAGGGTGGTAAGTCAACGAACTATCAATCTGCCTGGTTTTTATTGAATAAAACCCTACCTCTTGTAGAAATTGATAAAATTGGCGTGAAGCAATCGGACACGGTGGAATGGAGCGACACGATTCAAGAAAAAAAAGAAGAAGATCAATTACTTACTATCGTATCTGTTGAATCTGACTACTGGATAGATAGGGGACAAATTCAAATCCCACGTCATCTGGAGCACGAAAGACTACCTGAAGATTCATCTAACGGGATTGCTTATCTAAAAAAACATTGGAATCTATCGCGTTTCAATGAGGTGACAGAAGACGCTCTGCGTGAAATCTATCAACAATCTAGGTTTCATTTCTTTAATCTTTTAGAAGAATTGTATGTACAAGGGTTTCGTTTTACAGGTGTACTATCAAGGTTTCATAATGGTCCAACAGTAGAAAATGATTTGCAAATTCAAGTGAACAATTTTACCGCTAGTTTGGAATCCTTTTTTTCAGCACAATTCCACGAGCGATTAAAAAAGTATCACATAAATACAATAAAAGAACTTGACAAGCGATTGCTTAGTACGATGGCATGGATATTAAAAGAAGATATAGGTCAAGTTAAAATATTACTTGAAGGTATCACATTTGATAAGTCTGATCGGGAAGAAGAAAAAGAAGAAGAGTTGTTTACTTTGCATTTTGAGGAAGAAATGCTTAAGATTCCAGGAAACCTAGCAGAAACATTGTTCAACGATATGGATATTCAAGGATGCAATCATATGTTGACAAAATTACAAGAAAAAGGAATATATCGTTTGAGTGAGATGCCAACCTATTTAGATGGGATTCATAGGCAATTGAAAGGTGTTGGAGAAGGTACGGTAATTAAGTTTTGGCAAGAGTTACAACGTTTGGATAAGATTGAAACGGCAGCCAATACGCCTCCTGATGGAGAGTTAGTTATTCGTTATGAACAAAATGTTGTCACAATTCCTTCAGAAATTAAAAATAAGAAAATGAAGTCAGAATGGTTTCCGGCTAATGTCTTTTCAACTCTTGAAACGATGCAGGAAGAGGGGATCATTCTATTAAGCGATTTACCTGTTGATTTGTTGCAATTAAAAGATCTTCCTGGGATTGGAAAAGTCCGGATTAAAAATTTGTTCCATAGTTTGGAGGAAGTTGTTAGCCAGATTTTCAAAGAAGAAAAAATAAATAAGTTAACTAATGAAGAATTGCTCGATTATGAGTTGAAGAGGTATGTCGAGTGGTATCAAAAAATAAAAGAATCAGATAAAGAACAAAAAAAGTTTAAAATTCCTAAGCAATATATAACACTCGTTCAAAAGCGATATCAGGCCTCACTAGAAGGAGAGCATATAACCCTTGAACAATTAGGAAGTAAGCATGGTGTTACAAGGGAAAGAATCAGACAAATTTTGAAAAAAGGGGATAGGATTCTGCTTGATAACTGGGAGCGACTCGTATCCGTATTGACCCATGACCTTTCTGCAGGCAAAGAGATGATTCCAGCGAGAGAATTAGATGATAAGTTAGAGGCTCATTTTCTTCTTATCCATGCGCTTGATGCAAATGGAATCTTCTATCAAAACATAAATGAGATTGCGGTTTTATCGATGAAAAACAAACGTCAGTTAGAGGAATATGTTGAAACGGTAAAGCGTGACATGCAAAAGGTATTTTCAAAACGTGTTATTACATTGGTTGATGTGGACGTGTTTTGTAAGGAAAGGGCGCTGGAAGATGGTTCACCAGAGGAAGTGGTATATACGATTGCTACTACTGAAATCAATTGGTTGTCTGAAAATCAGGGGATTATTAAAAATATGACAAAAGCAGATATTGTTGAAATGGTTATGTTGCAATATCCAAACGGTGTAGAAATTTATCAAAGGGAAGAAGAGTTGATTGAAAAAGCAAATGCTTTAATGCCTGGTGGATTTCATGGTGAACGCTCTTTTTATTCGATTGTTATTCGAGATGATTTGCAGGATACGTTTTATATGTGGGGAAGGGGGACATATATTCATGTGAATTTTGTATTGGTCGATGAAACATGGTTGGATTCCGTCATTACTACGGCTGAATCATGGCATAAAGAGGAAGAATTTTTTCATATACGAAAGCTTTTTAACGCGGTGAAAAAGGAAGCATTTGAACAAGGTGTCCCGAATGAATATGCATTGTATTCTTTAATTCGTATTTTTCCACAGCAAAAGTTATCTTTGCCGCGGTTTCCGACTGTTCTGCCTTATGGGGCGGACAGACTGGAGAATCATGAGTGGGTTACAAAGTTTTTGAAGGAACGAGCTCGGCCTGTTGCAGTTCGGGAATTAATGGAGGAATTCGTGCATCAAAAAGGATGGAGAGAGTTTACACTGACTTCTATTTTATGGGGTTCAACAAAAATTATTCCGTATGATCATGGAGTCTACACGCTTGTGTCGCAATATGAGGATATAGAATCCGAGGATATACAATTTATTATTTCAAAATTAAAGATGGCGATGAATAAAAGGCAATTCATATATTTTCCGTCCTTTTTCAACGAAAATGAAATGTATTTGAAAAGTATTGGAATACCAACAGCTTATGTTCTATATGGTTTGCTTAAAAATATGGGATTATCTACGTTCAAATTCCCTCGATTTCCTTATGCGGTTTTAGAAGAATTTGAGGGCGATACTTTGACGATAAAAGATTTAGTGGAAGGCCTTATCCTAGAGGAAAATCGAATTGTCGCTCGGGAAGAGGTGAATTTTTGGTTAACTGAATTGCTAGGTGAAGGAAGCAGAATACTCGATCTTGTATTGCTTCGTTCGAACAATTTGCTGTATTATTCTCGTGGGCAGTTCGGGGAGTATGTTCACCGTGATACGATTCAGATGGATGAAGAGAAGGTTCAAACTATTTTAGACATTACTAGTGCTAAGTTTGAGGAAATCAAACATCAATTCAATCGGAAGTATGTTTATATATCTGAGCTGTTCAATCCGACTGAGCTACCAACATTACCCGAATCCATTCGGTGGAATGAAGATTTGTTGGGAGATATATTAAGAAAATCGGGTGCCTGGAAAATTTTGGGATCCTTTTATGCAGTGTTGTCTCCTTTAGATGGGGGAATTCCAGATGAGGTAACATTCATTGAGACTATTTTACAGCAGCAGTTTGATGGAGCGGCAAAATTAACGGAGATTAGAAGTTTTCTAGAAAGCGTGAAGTACTCAAAAGACGGACAATTTCTTAGTGATGTTCATGATGCAATTGATAAAGAAAAGACACCTTACGTCATTGAAGGGGATGAATTGATTCATAAAAGTTTGCTAGAAGGAGGTAGGCTAGAATGACAGATCATGTGTTGACTGCGAAAATTAGCATTTTGTTAGAGGATGAAGATCCATTGGTTAGTGATTTGATTTTGGAAACGATAAAGCAAGTTGAAACCAAACCTATATCGATTGAGGCACATGCTAAAAACATGCAACGATATTTGGATATGAAAGTAGAACAGAAAGGAGACGAGTCATGATTATTCAGTCGCTACAAATGAATAATTTTCGCCAATTTTATGGCTTACAGGCGATCGAATTTGCCGAAACCGAATCAAGTGAGCTTGTCACCGTTATTTTAGGAGAGAATGGACGGGGTAAAACGGGTATTTACAGGGCAATGATGTTTGCATTATTTGGAGACATCAAGCTTATTCAGGATGCACAAGAAGCGGATGTTTTATTGGCAAACGTCAACGCCGTAGAAGAACAAGCGAGCCGTGGTAAAGGTGGGATCAAATGCTCTGTAACACTTGATTTCACTCACCATAATGAAAGTTATACGATTGAGCGGGTATATTTTGCCATGAAGGACGATACAGGAAAACAAAAAGAAGAACCGTTTAAAGTCCATTTGGTTAACCATACAACAGATGAGGAATGGCATTCAGATAAAGAAGTTAAATATATAACGGATCAAATCATTGATGATCGAGTGAAGCATTATTTCTTCTTTGACGGAGAACGGATTGAGAGATTAACTCGAGTATCCCCACAACAAAGACAAGAGGTGACGGATGGTATTAAAAACTTGTTGAAAATCGACCAGATATTGAAAACACAACAAGTATTCAATAAACTCTTGTCTGATACAACAAAGGAATTGGAGCAGCTTTCAACAGGTGATTATAAAAAGGCTTTGCGTGAGATGAATCATTTAAATGAAAAGCTAGCAGGTATACAAAGTGAATCTACTGAACTAGAACAATACGATGCGAAAAACTTTGTTCGTTTAGCAGAGATTAACGAAGCTTTAAAAGAATACCAAATGATGAGTACAAGTATAAAGGAACGAGAAAATCTTGAGAATGATCTTGAACAGATTGGATTAGAGATAGAAAGTAAGTTTGGACAGACTAAACAGCTGAATAAATATTTGCCACTTTTAATGGGGGAAAATGTATATCAACAACAACTTACGAAGCTTTCTTATGATCTAGTTAATCAAGGAAGTGGTATTGATTCCAGTTTCATCGAGTCGCTGTTGGAAGATATGCGCTGTATTTGTGGAACATCGTTTGATAGAACTTCCCAGATGTATCAAAACTTGTCGATGCTATCTAATTCGGCGAAAGAGTTTGAAAAAAATAGAGATATGCAGAGTGTTCAAGCCGAGATGAAACAATTAGCTGCTTACTTAGATGGAAGAGTCGATCAAATAGAACAGTGGAAATATGAGTTCAATGAACTCCAGTCTAAAAAAGACCATATTCAATATCAGTTAGAGGAAATCAATAAACGTTTAAATCAATCCGGTGAAAATCAGATGAAGGAATTAAACCTAGAGCGAGAAAAAATTAACAAAGCCAAACTAGAGATAGATTTTAAACTTAAGAAGAATGCAGAACAAGAAGATGAATTGAAGAAAGAAATAGCTTCATTGGAAATCAAACTTAAAGAGCTTGAACGAGAAAGTGGCTTACATAAACATGTTTTACAAAAACGTAATATTATAGAGGTTTCTGTGAGTAGATTAGAAAAGGTAATTAAAAAATTTGAGAGTGAACTATTAGAGGAACTTGAATTAACGACAACTCAAAATTTAAATTATTTATTGGATGATTCAGGTAAGGATATGATAAAGGAAGCGAAGGTCACTAAAAATTATAATCTCGAAGTATTAAATCATTATGGACAACCATTCCTTGCAAACATATCCCAAGGTCAGCGTCAAGTCTTATCGTTAAGCTTCATTTCAGCTTTAGCCCAAGTAGCTGGCGGTACAAGTGCCATGGAAATGCCACTATTTATGGATACGCCATTCGGAAGATTGTCCGGTACACATCAAAAAAATTTGATTGAGTATTTGCCACAGATTTGTTCACAGTGGGTTTTGTTAGTAACTGACAAAGAATTTGGTGCAGCAGAACGTATGCAATTTAGAAAGGCAAATACGATTGGACGATTCTATGAACTTGTATCCGAGGAAGCTGGTGTAACGAATATTAGAGAAATTCAAATTGAGGAATATGAAGAAAGGCTGGTTAAAAATGAATGACAATGCGCAGCTTCGAGTCTATGTATCCGATAAATACTTTCCAATTTTCCACAAAATGACGCGTAATGGAATATTTACCCAGAACAGTGAATTTTTTATCTTCTGTACTTTTTGGGGCGAAAAAAAAGGAAAGAAAATTCCAATTGAAAAACGTCATGAACTATGTCGGGCTGTGACATTTACGGAATATGATAATACTTCTGTTAAAGCCTTGTTTTTGAAAGAATTTGGTGAACTATCTACTCAAAAGGAAATGATCGGTTTGGCAGAAGAATATGCGAATGGCGGAATAGAAGATTTGATAGAAACAACATTGAAAGATATGGTGCATCAAGATGTAGATGGGAGTTGGCACTTTAATCCTGATGTAAATACAGAGCAATTTCAGTTAGAGTTGTTTGATTTTGTGCTCCGTGAAACGACAGAAGTTCCCTTCTAATTGTTTATTGAAAAAAACTCCACTATTTAGCCGATATGCAAATCGAGATCGATTTAGACGATGGCGTGAAAGTCAATTATGAGAAATTTAAAGGGTTAGTTGCAAAAATATAAAAACAACGTATTTGTTCAAAATAAACAAGAATAATGCGTTTCAAAAAGTAAAAAGGAGCTTTATCCAACAATTAAGTGAAATTTGTTGGGAGCTCCTTTTATAAACAATGTGAAATGATTTCAAATAGTCTCTAACAGCAAATGGAATGGTTTTAGAGTAAGTAAAAACAAGAATAAATGTTCGCCTAATTTATCGAATTTTGTTACAATTAAAAAGTAGTTAGAACTTATACAGATCAAATATAGTAAGGGGTGGTAAAAGATGACGGTGTTGGAAGAATTGAAAAATAAAAATGAATTTCCAGTCGTTTTTATAGGATCTGGGATATCCAAAAGATTTTTAAATGACTTTCCAAATTGGCAATTGCTATTAGAGGAATTTTGGAACAAAGCAAATTTATCGAACTTCTACGGTTATTACAATAATTTAAGGGATCGAATAAAAGAAGAAAAACCTTTATATGATGAGCGGGAACTGGATCACTATTCCAATATAAAAATTGGTGAAATATTAGAAACCAAATTCAATCAGGAATTTAACAACGGAAACATAGAAATCAATCAATTTACCCCAAGGAACGCTTATACTTTAAAAGTATCCCCCTTTAAAGTTGCCATAGCAAAACGATTTGGTTCTTATCAACTCAAACCTGAAATGGAGTATGAATATGAGTCATTTAAAAAAATGTTGATTAAATCTCAAATTATTTTAACTACTAATTATGATGCATTCATTGAGAATTCATACAACCAGGAAAGCGATTATCATATAAAAAAATATACAGGTCAGCAGGGATTTTTTGAAGAAACATTTGGCTTTGCTGAATTGTACAAGTTACATGGTTGTATCGAAAATCCGAAAGATATTATTATTACCGATAAAGACTATGCCTATTTTGAAGAGAATTCTGTATTGATTAGTGCTAAAATCATTTCCATGATATTGCATTCCCCAATCATTTTTCTAGGCTATTCACTAACTGATGTAAATGTAAGAAACATAATCAAGGACTTTACAAAGTCTCTTTCATCAAAAGAATTAAATATATTGGAAAAGAAATTGGTGCTAATAGAATGGGAAAAAGATCAACAGGAATTAGTGGAAGAAATCGTTAATGATAAAGATTTAGGTTGTAGATTAAGAGTTATAAAGACGGATAACTTTAAAGCTGTTTTTGATAAAATTAGCACTATAAATCAAGGAGTGGCCCCGACGGAAGTAAGAAAGTACCAACATGTTATTAAGCAATTAATTATTGATAGAGGTAAAGCTGGAACATTAAAATCTGCCCTCATTTCCCCTGAAGAAATTGACAGGCTGGAAGATGATCTTAAAAATCAAAACATTGCAATAGCAGTTGGGGACTGGAAACATATTTTTCAAATGCCGGATATTATTCAGTATTCGCTCGACTATATTTCAGACAGTGATGAAATAACGACAGATATAAGACTGAAATTTGCTGCAAGTCAGGGAGGAAAGGATAGATTTCCAGTTCATAAGGTTTTGGACAAAGAGTTAATTAAAAATAGTTCTCTACATCCGACAGAAAAAGAAAAATTACTTAGACGTTCAGACAGACTTTCAAATTATAATCAACATTACGATAAGATTAATAAAAGTTCCGTATTTACACCTAAATCAATCGATGTTACGACTATAAAAAGTGCTGACGAGAAAAAGGAAAAGATCTTTGAAACGTTATCTTTTTACCTTGAAAATTTGGATTTAAATGAATTAAAGCAGTTTCTAATAGAAGAATTAGAACACTTAGAATTAAGAGGGGAAATTAAAATGATAACGGAATTAAGAAGATTATTGTTATTATATGATATTAAGAAAAACAAAGGAAGCAATCCCTAACCACGATGTGTGATTGCGATTGCTTCCCTGCTTTTATAATTAGAATTCTACACTACTATGTTATGTTTGTCAATGTTTTTTATTCTTCTGAGTAACAATTTATATGCAGATATTATTTGAAAGATGTTGTTGTTTAAATTGTATAAGTGCTCATTTTGTTGCCGATGCGATTGGTCGAAAAAATGAACAGCTATACAAACGTTGTGTCGCTATTTCTTAAATGACTTTTATAAAGATCACGTAGAAACATATAAATGGCAGACCAATTACTGGTTGGTGAGGTTAAGTAAAGAACATGCAGCGGTACGATAAAAGTCTTATCCCGAATTCGTCCGTTTATCTATTTGATCTAAAAGTCCGCTATGAATCTAAAAAGAAAGATTTACTCAGGAACATAGGAGATGAAGGGAATTCTGCTGTGAAAGAAACTCGTGAAGCGAAGAAGGCTTGAAACCAGTTGAATAGAAAAAGCCTTTGTTCTGAACTTAAAACATGTTATATTATTAATAGACAAAATACCTCAGTTTTCTCCATCACATATGCTTCAAAAAGACGTAGCTATATGATAGCTATACCGCTATTAAACATGAAGTTTTCTTAACTCTAACATGAAGGGAAACAGTAGTGTTTTCACTGAACATCGTTCGTTGAAAGAGTAATTGAAAAAACAGGAGGTGTATTCATGAATAAAGAAGTTAGTAATTCTGAAATCCTACAAGCAATTACCGAATTATCAGATCAAGTCCGAGACCTCACAGGTCATCAACAAAATCTTTCGGAACAGGTTCAAGGCTTTTCGGGTCAACATCAAAATCTCTCAGAACAAGTTCAAGGCCTCTCAGGACAGTTGAAACAAACGGAGGAAAGGTTAGTCCAAAAAATAGATAAGTTGGATGCTAAAGTCACTGTTCTTTCAGAAGGATTATTGAACACGCAAGCAGATGTTAAAATCTTAAAAAATGCCAAATGATCATTGCTTAAATGCTAAGAGATTGCCGCCTAAGGTGATCTCTTTTTTTATAAAGTGCTCATTAATACAGGGGATAGCTTTTAATTTCTCCAAATAATAGCGTCATCATTATTTTACCATTATCTCCATATCTTAATCCGCCTTATTGAGGTTGAACAGTCGCTGGAGAAAATTCTGCTATGCTATACTATACTTAGAATGAGGATAGGTGATCTACATGAATTTAAATCAAATAATGACATCCTTAACAGATCTTTTTAACGAACCATTAAACGATGGAGAAAATCGCAAAATAGTGTTCTGGACAGATTTGGATGAAGAGTTTGTGACTGACTATGAAAGAGTGACGATTGATGATGTGAAGGTCATTCACTTACACGACAATAATCAATTTTACGTTAAGCATTTATTAGAGGTAGAAGATACGGATAGTTCGTATTTAGTTTATACAAATTTAAATCTAGATTCTAAAGATAACTGGCTCTATGATACAGTCGTGTATTCTAAAACATTTTACGCTGATCGACTTTCCTTAATTATGAATGATTTAGGTATTGATAGTTCATTAAGGGCAGTAGTCCAAAAATATATTAAGTTCTTTGATAGAAAAGAACGTGCCGAAAAGTTTAAAGCGTTTGACATTCACACATATACGAAGGAAACGATAGAACTTGCCATGATGAATGTGCTTTGCGGCATGAACTCACTAGATTTTGAAACGGTGTTAAGAACAATGTTAATGGATACACTTGATGATGAAAATAATCGTTATTTAAAGAGTTTTAGTAGTTATTTTGACGTGCAGACGTTTTGGGAATTTACTCATCGTGAGTATGATTACCAGCGCGAAGAAAAAACGCTCAAAACACTATTTATTCATATGGCTGTCACGGCATTTAGCCAAACCATGGATATGAAGTATCTCGATCGGTTCAGTCATTTTATTGCTGAACAAAACAAAACGAATTGTTATGTGTTTATAGATCATTGGATGCATCATACAACAGATTATCAAATTTTTCATGACTATGTTCATCAGATTGAAGGCGACATTCAGCTTCCTGAATTAATTCGAAGTCTTCCGGTTGAAGCATTCCAGAATGCAGAAGTTTTTCCGTATGTTGATAGGGCTGTGATTATTTATATTGTAAACAGTTTAATGGAACAGCGAGAGGATTACGAAGACTATATTGATTTGATTAGTGTCAGAAGACCGAAGCATTTTTATCACATGTATCAATATATTTATGACGCGCTTTTTTACGCTGTGAAAATGCATGCGTTTCATAAGCGCTACTCTTACGGGATTCCTCAAGAAAAAGCTATTGACATGTACAACAAGTATACAGAAGACTATTATCTAATGGATACGTATTACCGGAAATTTTATGTAGCCTTTGATGCTGAAGGCGATAATGAAGTGCTGCATAAGCTAAAGTCCGTTGTTGAGAATTTATACACAAACTGGTTTATGGGTGAGTTGAGTACGCATTGGTCGCAAGCCGTTAATCAAGAAATGACTGACGAATGGACGTTACCAGGTGTTCATAATCAGCAATCGTTTTACACAAGGATGATCAAACCACATCTTGATAAAAATGAGCGGGCTTTTGTCATTATTTCTGATGCCATGCGTTATGAAGTGGGTAAAGAATTACAAGAACGATTAAACTCTGAAATTTTAGGTGAGTGTGAGCTAGATACCATGCTTAGTGTCGTTCCATCAGTTACCAAATTTGGGATGGCTGCTCTTCTACCTCATCGCGAAGTAGATATCGATGAGAAAGGAAGTGTATTAGCCAATGGAATGAGCACGTCAGGCATAGAGAATAGAAAGAAAGTCCTTTCTTCCTATTCAGACGATAGCATCGCTGTTCATTTCAAAGATATTTTAATGATGGATAAAGCTACAAGGCGGGCTACATTTAAAGGGAAAAAGCTAATTTATATTTATCACGATACGATTGATGCTTTTGGCGATAAGCGTGATACGGAAATGAATACATTTGACGCAGCAGAAGATGCCATTGAGCAACTATCCGATTTAGTTCGCATTATACGTAATGATCTGAGCGGAACACATATTTATTTAACGGCTGACCATGGTTTCCTCTATCAAAGAGATCCTCTAAAAGTGAGTGATTTAATGGATAAAGAGTCACCTGATGCCTTTGAAATAAGTCGACGTTATATTTTGTCTAAAGAACAAAGGGAGGTACCCGGACAATTAACGATTGATTTATCAAGCGTGATTAAAAATGACCAAGAACTTTTCGGATATGTCCCAAATGCGACAATCCGCTACCGTATTCAAGGTGGGGGGGATAATTTTGTACATGGGGGTGCCAGCTTACAAGAAGTTGTTGTGCCATTACTCAAGGTGCGAAATAAACGTACAGGGCAACGGGGAGCCGTTGCCAGTGAAAAAGTGGCGATTAATTTAACAAGCACGACGCGCCGTATTACGAACAGTATTTTTTCTCTCGAGTTTTTCCAAAATGAGAAAATATCGGGTAAGCATATTCCGCGGTCGGTTGTTGTATATATGGCGGATGATAAAGGAAATGTTCTTTCTAATGAAGAGAGAATTATTGGTGATTTGACGTCGGATAATCCAATAGAGCGGGTGTTTAAGCAACAATTTGTGCTTAAAAATATGGAGTATGATCGGAATAAGACGTACTATTTAGTTATTAAGGATCTGGAAACAGATGCGATTACTGAACGGATTCCTTTTACGATAAATTTAAGCTTTATAAGTGACTTTGACTTTTGATTGAAGGGAGGCATGACAAATGGAGCAAATTGATGACACAAAAAAACTGGATGAGAAATTAAATGAGACCTTTGCAGGGCGTGTCGTGCGGAAAGATTTGACTAAGTTAATTAAAGAAGGGGCAAATGTGCCTGTCTATGTCCTTGAGTATTTGCTTGGGATGTATGCTGCGACAGATGATGAGACAAGCCTCGCAGCAGGGGTCGAGCAGGTTAAGAAGATTTTATCGGATAACTTTGTTCGACCTGACGAGGCGGAGAAAATAAAATCGCGGATTCGTGAGCTTGGGCAATATTCAATTATTGATAAGGTCACGGTAGCACTTAATCCGAAATTTGATCGTTATGAGGCAGAGTTTTCTAATTTGGGATTAAAGGGTGTGCCTGTACCAGCAGGATTTGTTAAGGAATATGACAAGCTGCTTGTTGGTGGCATATGGTGCATGATAAAAGTTGATTATTTTTATGATGAATTTGAACGAAATACCAGTCCTTTCACCGTGAACACCCTGCAGCCGATTCAAATGCCTAATATGGATATGAGTGAGATTTTTGAAGGTAGATCTCAGTTTACTAAGATTGAGTGGATTGATGTTTTGATGCGTTCGATTGGCATGGAGCCGACGCAATTAGAAGAACGTGTGAAATGGCATTTGTTACTTCGATTAGTACCTTTGGTGGAGAATAATTTCAACTTATGTGAACTCGGGCCACGTGGAACAGGTAAGTCCCATGTGTATAAAGAATTGTCTCCCAACTCCATTTTAGTATCAGGCGGCCAAACGACCGTGGCAAATTTATTTTACAATATGGCGTCACGCACGATTGGTCTAGTGGGTATGTGGGATTGTGTGACCTTCGATGAGGTGGCAGGTATTCGTTTTAAAGATAAAGACGGCATCCAAATTATGAAGGATTATATGGCTTCAGGATCGTTTGCTCGCGGGAAAGAAGAGAAAAACGCGAGTGCATCGATGGTTTTTGTGGGGAACATTAATCAGAGCATCGATGTTTTATTGAAGACGTCTCATTTATTTGCTCCATTCCCTGAAGAAATGGCTAATGATTCGGCGTTTTTTGATCGAATGCATTATTATTTACCGGGTTGGGAAATTCCAAAGATGCGTCCCGACTTTTTTACGAATCATTATGGCTTTATCGTGGATTACATCGCTGAATATTTTAGAGAAATGCGGAAGCGATCTTTTACAGATGCGGTTGATAAATACTTTAACTTAGGAAGCCATCTGAACCAGCGGGACACCATCGCTATTCGGAAGACAGTTTCAGGAATGATCAAGTTAATACATCCACATGGCGACTATACAAAGGAAGATATTGCTGAGATATTGCAATATGCACTTGAAGGCCGTCGCCGTGTCAAGGAACAATTAAAGAAAATTGGTGGCATGGAGTTTTATGATGTCATGTTTTCCTATATTGATAAGGAGACAATGGAAGAGGAATTTGTCTCGGTTCCTGAACAAGGTGGAGGCAAGCTAATACCTGAAGGCATTGGTAGACCAGGGCATGTTTATGTTGCTGGGCAAAGTGATTCAGGTATGCTTGGAGTTTATAAACTAGAAAATGAAGCTGTTAGCGGTGATGGAAAGTTTGAGAAATCAGGTATCGGATCACATCGCGGGGCACGTGAAAGTTTAGATACAGCGTTTCGTTATTTTACATCTAATAGTAATAGTGTAAGTCAAACGATTACGACGAAAACGAAAGATTATTTAATGCATGTCAGTGATCTTCAAGGAATTGGCTTAACGGAGGATTTGGGTGTCGCTCAATTGATCGGCCTATTTTCTGCAGCAATGGAACGTCCAGTTCAGGAAAGTACAGTCATTATCGGCAATATGACTGTCGGAGGCACAATCTCTAAAGTGAATAATTTTGCTGATTTATTACAAATCTGTGTGGACGCAGGTGCGAAGAAAGTGCTGATCCCTGCTGCTCAGGTTGCTGATTTATATACGGTACCGAATGAGTTGATTGTTAAGGTGCAGCCTATCTTTTATTCTGATCCGATTGATGCGGTGTTTAAGGGATTGGGCGTTGGGTAGTCAGTTAGCTTCAAGGGATGCAAATGCTGTCTTGGAGTTATTAGTTATTTCTATTAAGTAAACTTTTTGTTAAAGAACCAGGAGAACATATATCAAATAAGGGGGAGGAATTTGTTTAGTAAATTTCTTAGGAAGTTAGTTGGTAGCACATCAACCGATAAACGTAGGTATCAAGATAGATATTTTGATAATTTGCATGCTAGGTTTGAAATATATAATGAGATTACTGAATCATTTAACACGAAGTATTTTGATATTTTGGAGTTAATGGAAAGTAGGACTAGCGATAGCGATGAAAGGAGGTATGAATATATAGATCAAATTCTTAATCTAATAAAAGAAACGAAACTTGAACTCAAATTAGTTCCGTCAAGTTTGGATGCTCCAATAAGCGTTGAAAGAATTTTTAATGAAGGTGTAGAAAGATTAATTAAGGCATTTGAATTAAAAGAGTGTTCTTATGAAATACAAAGAACACTTTATAAGAATTTAATAATGCTAAACGAAAATAGTGGTGACATTGAAAAACTAAACACAATTAATGAAAATCTGTTAGAACTTCCAGAAGATGAAGATTACATGGAAACATCACATAAGCATGAAATGGCGTTTTTAAAGTGCTACGAACAGGCTATAAATATCATTTATAAAGAATAAAAGGAATTGAAAGGGTCTGACCCCCATTACAGATCCGGTGGATGCGGTTAGATTCCTGTCACTTCCTGATAGAAGGTATTCCGGATAGATTGGCGGTTGAGTGTGATGGGGAAAAATCAAAACAAAAATATAGTTTATGAGACTCTTTAAAATAAAGGATGAGATGTAATGAAATTTAAATCCACTTTGTATAAGGTATTACGTATATCGAATGATATTAATGCAATAAAACGTGGTAAAGTAACGAGGAGAATAGGTAGACGCGCTGCAGGGAAGGCAACGGGTAAACTATTCAGGAAAATTTTTGGTTAGCTATAATATTTACAGGCAGAGATTTTCTCTGTCTGTATTTTAAGCTGAATTTATATTCTCAGAGGGATGTATATAAATGTGATGGAAAAAAATTTAATAAAAGTTCAGGTTAGGTTATTTATTCAACCTCGTCCAAGGCATGAGGTTCATATAGTAAATTTATCCTTGAAAGATCTACACTTGGTAGATGACAAATATGTTCTTGCATTGGAAAGGGAAAATAATCGCCAATGGCTGTCAGTGGGTATTGAGATAGATAAAAAGATTATCGAAAATAGAATGGATGTAAAAAGGGATATTGCCCACATTATCTTTAAGGAAGAAACTTTTGATATCCTCATCGATAGGTATCTGCCTATACAAAGTATAAAAAAAGAAAATGATAAATACACCATAAAATACAAATCAAATCAATTTCAAATAAAAGTTGAAATATCCAACCAATTAAATCCAGATTACTACGACAAAAATATTCGGCCTAAAATAGAAAATACGTTGGATAGAAAAAGAAAGAAAAGGAAACAATACAAATCTTTGAAGAAAACGGGAAATGATTTAACAGAAGACCTGTTGAGAAAAGACTTTTTGGACTCAGAGTTATATAGGACAGTATATTCCCCGAACAGTGATGCGGACCGCTCTTTTAGAGAAAGATTTGGAGGAAACCTTGGGAATTACTCACGAAGTAGAAGAAGATGAAGGACTGAGTTGGATCAAGTGCAAAGTATAAAGGAACCGGAAATTGGTCTTTTTATCGCTATATTGATCGTGGAAAAAAGCGTGAGGATATTCAATGTGAATGTGGCCGCTCTTTAAGACATCAATATATTTTGATTAACAAAAGAACGAACAGGTGAATTATCTATATGATAAGATCCAAGAGTTAAAGGTTAAGAAAAAACATTTGAAAGGTTTTATTTGGGAACATCAGGGGTCTAGCTATGAAATAAAGAATGGAGAAATATATAGGATATTGATTGGTTCCGTCGATCCGATATCCTATTTTGAAAAAAGACATCGCAGAGATATTGAGCGATTTCTAAGGGAGCAGGAGTTCTGTATACCTATTTATGATATTATTAACTACTTAATAATTAAAGGTTTACCTAATGAAATAACCTATGGACAACATGCAATAACTAAGTTCTTACAAAAGTATCTGGACACTAGAGAAAATATAAAAGGTATCTATGATAATTATGACGGCCATACTTATTATGCGATAATGGAATAAACTTACATAAAAAAACTGAATTTAACCGGTGCCTAGTATCTCTTTCTACCATATTACCTGGAGCCTATTTTGAAGATGATATCGTGACACGATTTGTTTCGTTCGTAGACAACTTATAGTGAAGAGACATAGAAGAGAATCTTGACTTTGTGGCGGATGCGATTGGACGCAGGAAAAATGAAACAGCAAGAGAGACACAGTGTCGTTATTTCTTAAACAATTTTTATAAAGACCATGTACGAACATATAAAAATCGTCCCATTTATTGATTATTTACTTTTGGGAGAGAGAAGGCATTTAATTGTCTTATTTACATGCATCGTTACGACAAGACGACCTTATCAAGGATTCGTACAGATTACTTGCATGATGTCCAAGTGCGCTATGAAGCGGAAGGAAAAGACTTGCTTGCTGTGATAGAAGAAGAGTCCATAGCTGAAGAAATCCGAGATGCAAAATAGAATTCACATCAGTCGAGAAGGAAATAGAAGAACTGAAAATAAACGATGAAAAACTGCATCATTTAGCGGATGTGCAAATTGACATTGATCTGGATGATGGGGTGAAAGTGAATTATGAGAAGTTTAAAGGGTTAGTGGTGAAAATATAAAATTAAGATATACAGACCTTGATAAATCCATCAAAAATCATGGTTGAAAAGGTAAGATGTTCCAACAGATGTGTGTTTTCGAAAATTCTGTTGGAGCACTTTTTAGCATAGTGACTGAAATTCCTATAGCATAAGTCAAGATAAAATTTGTATACTCACTTTATAGATTCTTTTCTAAATCGTCCATTGCTTCATTGAAAGGTCTGACTTTCTTTTTCTCTAATGCAATGTTACCTATGTTGATTAATTGGTGAAGTTCGAACTTACCGACAAGCTTTTCATATGAATTAATGCCCATCACAGCTTCTCCTTGACCATTTTTGGTAATGAAAACGGGTTCATTATAGTTGTCGCATAATTCCAGTATTTCTCTGTAATTATTTCTTAAATCAGGTCGGATTGATGGCATGACCAATGCCTTCAAAAAAGTTATATCGTTAATATATTATTATTTTGGTATTATTATTTTAATATGGAACCTGGCTAATTTATATAAAAGGGATGTAAGACAATCTTCTCTCTCCATATGGCATATTCTGGACGTTCGAAACGTTTGTTCTGCATTCAGAAACATGCTATATTATAATCAGATATTTCACTCAAGTTCCCATCCTCTAAAACTCTCCAAGGGACGTGATAAAATGGCGGCCATGCCACTATTAATCAAAGAAGATTCCTCTAAGACGACCTACACAAAACATGATCAATTATTTAAAGAACTCATCAACACATTTATCAAGGAATTTCTTGAAGTATTCTTTCCTGACGTTCACGACAACATTGATTTACAAGCCATAAAGCCCATACGAGACGAAGTATACACAGACATGATCGAAGGAAGCACCCGCCGTCTTGATATTGTTGTGGAAACAACGCTTAAAGGAAAAGATGTCGCTGTTATCGTACACATCGAGCCACAAAGTTATAAGCAGGACGATTTTCATGAACGAATGTATCATTATTTCAGTCTACTGTACAATAAGTATCAGAAACCAATCATCCCCATAGCCGTTTTTAGTTATGAGGAAGACTGGGAAGAAAAACAGTATACGATGAAATTTCCTTTCTTCAACGTTTTGACATTCAACTACATGACCCTTCATTTACGAAAAAAGAATTGGAGGAATTATATCCGTTCCGACAATCCTGCAGCCGCCGCGCTTTTAAGTAAAATGGGTTATACAGAAAAAGAACGGGTACAGGTAAAGAAGGAATTTCTACGTATGATAACGAGAATGGAACTTAACCCCGCGAAAGAACGTCTAATTTACGGATTTTTTGAAACCTATTTACAATTAACAGAAGAAGAGGAGGAAGAGCTGATGAAGGAAGTGGAAAACTTACCTAAAGAAGAGGCGGAGTGGATTAAGGAATTGCCGATTTCATATGAGGAGAAGGGGAAAGCAAAAGCTAAAAAAGAAGTGGCGATGGAAATGCTAAGAAAAGGGTTGGATATGGACCTTATAGCAGAAGTTACACATTTGGATATGAAGGACGTTGAAAAGTTGAAAGAACAGTTGTAGTTAAACCTAGGAATGGGAGTTGAATCTGGGCCTGGTTGAATTTTAAAAAACGAAAAGCGACTAATAAATGTCGGAGTTTTACTGAATAGCGCTTGTGTGTGCACAGGCGCTATTCGTAAATAGAAAACACATCATTTCCGCAGATACCGGGGAAAGAGTTTATTCGTTATTTAATTCTTTAATCTTATTGATATTACAATATTTATATCTTTCTTGTTATCACGAATGAAGCGGGTGAAGCGACCTTAGTTAGCAGAACAGATGATGTTGGCACATTTGAATCAGGACCGATAAAGTTAACGGTCGAGAAAGCAAACGGAGTATCGATGGGCGTGAGTGATGAATATCATGATTTCTTTGAAACGGATCAGCTGGAATATATTCAAGTGGATTTACAAGTAGAAAATACATCAGATGATAATATTACATTCTATGCATCTCAAGCTATCATGACAACTTCTACTGGCGAGCAGTTAGAGCCAGACATGTTAATGAGTGACCATATTGATGGGGAGTACTTTGGAGAGGTAAATAAATCGGGGACATCAATTTATATTCTTGAAAACTCTGTTGCAGAAGATGTAGATTCCATTCGATTGATTTTTAGTGCGGCCTCAGATGAGAACTTTGAAGATGTAGGTGAAGAAATAGATATTGAGGTTGAACTTGATAAGTAGTTTTTAAGATTTACCATTAAAGTATAAGGCTCGGTCTCGGTGAACAGTGACCGAGCCTTATACTTTTTAGTTGAATTATCTATTCATCTTCCTTGGTGGGCAGTAGGGGTCTGACCATAGATACTTCGTCCAAGTACTTTTAGCAGTGGGATCATATTGTAGTTTGTTTTGAAATTGAATAAAAATGAGGTAGTATTCTCTCAATTAATGGTGATTATGCTATACTTGTACCAAGTGTAATAAGGCTTTCATGGGTGATGGCTCGTGTTAATCGTGTCAATTCTGTCAGATAAAAAATAATCACCCTTTAGCCTGACCAGCGATTTGGGTGATTATTTTAATACTCTAATGCGAGTCGCTCCCTTGAAGAGCTGTTACACGCTTGACCGCTCCATGTATCAGCATGGTGCGGTCTTGTTATATGTTATGTGCCTCTATTTATAGTATACCTTATTTTTAAAGAATGTAAACTTACTAAAGTGATTGTATTTAGAATCTGATAAGAGTATGAAAAGGAGGCCAACATTGCTAAAGACAAAAAAAGACATCCTCCAACTAGAAGACAACATCAATTATATAAAGACGAATACCAAGAAGTGAATCCATAAGTGAAGATGGGCTTAAAGGGTCTTGACCCTAATATTACGAATTGAATCATGTGTATACTTTGCGGATGACGATTGATTTAGATGTCAATTTGTTTATCCATAAACAATGGGTTTTATCTCCTAATCGACGTTTCAAATAAATTTAATTATCACATAAATGAGCCTTATTTCAAAGGTTAAGGAGAATTAAATGTCTAAAAAGTTTCTAGCTTTTAAACCAATATCAGGTATATATGAAGAAGCATGGGCTCCACATGAAAAGATTACCGAATTAGCTGAAATGAGTGTGTTATTAGAAGTTGAGGGAAAGTACTATCGTATTTTACGTAATACATTGGATAGAAAAAGGTCTCGTAAAATGCTGGTGTGCCAAGAAGATGGGCAAATTGTGAAAGATAAAAGTATTACCAAAGAGTGTTTTAATTATTTTGTTTATCTGGACTTATATGATCTATCTAAAAGGAACATAAAATTTGACCAGAAGCAAGCGGATAAGAAAAAGCATGAACCGATGATTGAAGGATTTAAAGCGATTGTTCAAGAGTTAAAGCCTGTTTTGTCAGAAGAAGAAAATGAAGCTATGGCTTTCCATCTTTATTATTTTGAAGAAATTTATCGTTTAAGTATTATTATCGCTGACTTAGCGTCAAAGGTAGAGGAGTTTAGAAACCAGCTTAAAAGCATAGAGACAGATAGACTCTCCGCTGAATTTATAAATGAAAGCCGACAAACGTTACGGTCATGGCGCCTACTTAGAAAACAACTGGACAGTATCTTAATAGAAGATGGAGAGCGAGCTAGGCCACTTGTCACTAAAATCCTAAAGGGTTGGCGCTACAGAAAACAGAGGAAACATATCACTAATTGGGGCGATAAGGATCGTGTTTTAAAAGAAATGCAAGGAGCTGATTATGCATCTAAAAGATACGTTAAGGGATACAAAAAGGATTTTCAGCTGATAGAATTGAATTCGGAAATTGTTAAAGGCCCATTTTCAGTTGACAAATTGATTGAAGAATTACGCACGGGTCTTATAGAGGACCAAATGATGGAAATAAGTGAAAAAAAGTTTTTTAGAGAGGCATTGGGCTTTATCTGACAATTGTGAGTTTAAATAAATGAAGAAAATTACAGCGCCGAGATTTTCATTAAGGTGGTTTATTCTTGTGTTTTTCCATTTTAATGTAATGTTGTACAATGCGTGTTAGTAGTTGCATGAAAATAATTACGTTTATTCACGTCAAAAAGAAATTGAACTATTTTAAGGAGGAAAATGATTTGGAAATGAAAATTCGCCCAAAACGTTTACAAAAAGGAGATACAATTGGTATTGTGTCACCGTCAAGTCCACCAGGTAGAGAAGAACTGAAACGGTCATTACAATTTATTGAAGAGCTGGGGCTCAAGTGGAAGTTTGGGAAGCACGCTAAAAATATTAATGGTTATCTGGCTGGAACTGATGAAGAACGTGTTGAAGATATAGAGACGTTGTTTCAAGACCCCGAAGTGAAGGGCATTATATGTTCAAGTGGCGGCTACGGGGCTGGCCGTCTTGTGGACCAAATTGATTTACAAATTGTGAAAGAACATCCGAAAATCTTTTGGGGATTTAGCGACATTACCTTTCTCCATACAGCGATGGGGATGTATTCGAATCTAGTGACATTCCACGGGCCAATGCTTGGGCCGAATATCGGGAAAGACACATTTGAAGACCTATCAAAAAAGATGTTCCAACAATTATTTGAACCGTTGGAATTGCATTATACAGAGGAAATTTCCCCATTAGAAACAATCAATTCCGGTGTAGGGCGAGGCGAGTTAATTGGAGGAAATTTATCTGTACTCACTCGGACGATCGGGACACAATTTGAAATTGAGACGGCTGGTAAGTTACTACTTGTTGAAGATATCGGAAAAGAACCTGCACGTGTCGACGGATTGTTGAATCAGTTACGTATGGCGGGTAAGTTGAAGGATCTTGCAGGTGTCGTTGTCGGTGACTTTGCCAATGTCGAAACAAAGAAAAAGTGGACCCTGACATTAGATGAAGTGTTAGATCATTATTTGAAACCGCTTCAAGTACCTGTCGTCAAAGGATTTAAAATAGGCCATTGTGAACCACACTTTGCCGTTCCACTTGGCGTAGAAGCAAGATTAGATGCGAATGAAAAAACATTAACGATACTGCCTGGAGTAGAATGAAAGAGAGATGCTTGTGTAAAACTCCGCTAAACTTAACGTCATGAAATTATCACATAATCAAACTACATGACAGTATGATAATTAACAGCATAAAAGTAAGTGTTATAGTACTTGCTACATATTTAAATGTAGTTATTCTTCACAAATCAGGGAAAGTAACCTAACTCTTACAATCGGCGGATGGTAAGTGGGTTACTTTTTTTGTGTTACTGCGATTATGGAACCGATCAGATTCGAAATAAGAATTAAAGTAGATTTTGGGATCTGCCCTTTGGATTTCTATTCATTATTTTCTATGTTATCAAATATGCAGAACATTTGTTTGCATCGTGGGTTTTTGTTATAATATTTTTAGATATACTTCCTGTCAAGTCCCCATACCATTTAAAGGACGTGTACCTATGACATTATCTTATCTGATCAATGAAAAAGGCTTTAACAGCTCGAACATTACACGAGTAATGGAAGAGCGAAACAAATATTCTAAGCGAGGAAAGAAACGAACAAGGTTACTCAGGCGTATCCCCCTAGACCAGTTGATGGATTTGAAAATTGATTATGCTTTCAAACAACTGTTTGGAAATGAAAAAAACAAGGAGATTACAGTTGTATTTCTAAATGCAATCTTACAAAAAACAGGCAGAAATCGAATTAAAGATATTGCTTTTATGAATACGGAAGTTAATCAGGAATATGTAGGGGATAAGCAATCAAGATTGGATTTGTTGGTCATTACCAGTGCGGGAGAACAGATAAACGTTGAAATTCAATTTACAAACCAATATGATATGATTAAACGCTCTATTTATTATTGGTCTAAAATGTATTCGGTTCCACTAGGAAAGGGAATGGCATATAAGGAATTGCGTCCGGTAATAGCCATAAACATTCTCAACTTTAGTATATTTAGTCAAACCGAACGCTTTCATACTTCATACCATTTATATGAAGATGAAGATCAATTCAAATTGACAAATGAGATGGAATTTCATTTTATTGAGATGAAGAAATTAATGAAGGATTGGAAAGCGGATAAGCTTGATCCGTGGAATGATGTGCTGGCAAGATGGCTGCTGCTACTTGGTATGGTTGACTCTAGAAATGATAAGGTCTATGAAGATATTTATCGGGAACTGGAGGGGATAGCTGTGAAAGATGAGTTAATGAAGGAAACATTTGAAAACTGGGAAAACCTAAGTATGGAACGGGAACAACGAGAAGCTTATGAAGGTCGTCTGAAGCGAATTATGGATGAAGAAGCAGCCAAGCGGGAAGCAGAATTGCGTGAACAAGAAGCAGAAAGAAAAGGTAAACGAGAAGGAATACAAAAGGGAATACAAGAAGGAATACAAGAAGGAAAACAAGAGGAAAGGGAAATGATTGCACGTCGTCTATTAGAAAAAGGTATGGGTGTTAAGTTTGTCGCGGACTCCACGGGTTTGGATGTCGATAAGGTCAACGAGATTCAACGTGATATATAAATAAAGATTTAAATATGCAGGTGTTCTCGTGTACGATATGACGCATATTTCAATGAAAAACGACTAGAGAAAAGTAACCTAACTCTTACAATCACCAGACGGTAAGTGGGTTGCTTTTTTGTGTTATTGCGATGATAGCACCGGCCAGACTCGACAAAAAAATACATTTTCATAAATTAATGTAGGATAAAAAGTATAAAGCTAAAAAATAGTCATTGGAATATTACACCAATGGCTATTTTTTTCAGGGCATCAATTAATGTGATTCACATTAAGACAAACGAACAGCTAATTGCGATGTTTTTTAAAAAGAATACTAATCATCTCTCGGATTTGCTTGCACTACATACAACCTATTTTAAAATTTTCAAATAAATAGGTTGTAATTGGTTAAAGGTTAGTTTATTATATAAATAATCCGAATATTAGGAGGAGAGTTAATTGATTAAAAATGAAAATTTAATTAAAGTACGTAGAGGTCATAATATAGAAAGTGTTCATCATGTACATATCGCGGTAGTTAATGCTGAGGGTAAGTTGTTACATCAACTTGGGGAAGTGGATAAGAAAATTTATGCTCGTTCTTCTATGAAGCCACTTCAAGCGATCCCGATAGTAGCAACGGGGGCAGCCGATCATTACGATTTCAGTGATGCTGATCTGTCGCTTTGCACTGCTTCGCATAATGGTGAAGATATGCATACTAATCGCGTGTTATCAATTTTGAAACGTGCAGGGCTTGATGGTACTGATTTGAAGTGTGGTACTCATAAACCACGTTGGGAAGAGGCATATAAAAATCTTATTTTAAATCATGAAGAAGTCACGCCCTTATATAATAATTGTTCCGGGAAGCACGCGGGGATGTTAGCTACTGCTAAATTTATGAACGAACCTATTGAAACCTATTATAAGTTGGATCATCCCGTTCAACAGCGGATCTTGCAGACGATTAGTGACGTTTGTGATTATCCTAAAAATGATATTGAAATGGGTGTGGATGGATGTGGTGTCCCTGTCCATGGTATTCCTTTGAAAAGTCTAGCATATGGCTTTGCTAGACTGGCCAAGCCTGAAACATTAGGAAAAGAAATGGGCGAGTATGCTAAGAGGGTAACGAAAGCCATGGCAGCTGCCCCGGAAATGGTAGGAGGAACAGATCGATTTTGTACAGATTTTATGAGAGTAGGAGAAGGAAGATTCTTTGGTAAAGCTGGTGCTGAAGGGGTTTATTGTATTGGCGATATGGAAACTGGCTTAGGAGTTTCCGTGAAAGTGGCCGATGGTAATGGAAGGGCAGTCTACCCTGCTGCAATGGAGGCACTCGTACAGCTTGGATTGTTGACAGATCATCAGAAGGAAGAGTTGAAAGAGTATCATCATCCAAAATTAAAAAATGCGAGAGATGAAATCATCGGGGAGTTAATTCCTTCATTCCAGTTAAATCAAATGACTTTGGCTTAGGGGCTGAATCAATGGTTATTAAAAACGTCAGTATCATAGCGATACAAGAAAAATATTTAGATATCATTACAAAGCAAATTAAGAAAATTATTGGGGATAAAGCGGAAATCAATTCAGTCACCGTAAAGAATATACATCCTCATACCATATCACCAAACGATATTGTAGTTATCTCGAGTCCTCTTATTAAAGGGCTGGTCGATCAAGTGATACCTGAGAAGTGTCCTGTCGTAGTCGGGCATCGTGATATCAACTACGTGAACACGCAAAAGTTGTTAAATCTTCCTTCCGGCCAACAAGTTTTAGTGGTCAATGATAATAAGTCAAATACAGATGAAACGGTAGAGTCTTTACGTGAAACGGTGTTTGAACATAACTATGAAGCGTATTTGCCTGCAAAACCAATCCCTAAAGACATCGACTATATCGTGACTCCTGGAGAAGGGGATATTCTGCCAAAAGGCTTATCCAATGTCATTGACATAGGCCCAAGAGTGCTTGATTTTAACACGATCGAAGAGATAATCAATTTACTTCAAATCGATTACGAGAAATCTCAAATTGTTAGACGTTATTTTAAAGCGTGTGTGTCGTTATCCACTCATAATAATGATGAGATTAATAAAATAGAAAATACTCCTTACGCTGCAGAGTATCATTTTAAAGATATAATCAGTACAAGTAAAAAGATGAATGAAACGGTCCGACTTGCTAAACAATACGCTGATGATAACAGTATAAGACATATTCATATTGAAGGAGCACCGGGAACGGGGAAGAGTATGTTGGCACAAGCCATCCATAATCATTCCGTTAATAAGGGCTTACCCTTTCATTCGATGAATTGTGAGTCCACAGACTGGGATGATATCGAAACAGCTTTGCTCAGCTCAAGTCGGAAAAGTCGGCATCATGATTCAGGAAACTTTCTGGATGTTGGTGAAAAAAGAACGATTTGTATTGAAAATATCGAACATCTTTCATTAATAGCATTAAAAAATTTGTTTCAAATATTGGGTGAAGGTCTGTTTATGTCTAGAGTGATCACGACGAGTTCCAAAAGTTATCAGGAATTTAATGATGAAGATTCTCATCTATTGCGTGAAAACATGCTTATTCTACCGACCTTATCTGAACGGAAGGAAGATATTTTCCCCTTAATTGAAAATATGAAGCAGCGAATCCAGCGAGTAGATATGAATTTTACAGATGACGTCATCGAATTTTTCAAGGAATACGATTGGGAAAGTCATGTCAAAGAGCTGTATGACGTAATCACTTATTTATCTTTATTGGAAGAAGATCCCATTGGAATCAATTTTCTACCATACTATCTTCGTCACAACGTGAATGAACAACAATTTAATGAAATAGAAGAGAATCATAGAATGATATCAAAAATAGAAGAACACGGATTCTTAGGAGAAAGCATTGCAATATTAAAGACTTTTTATGAAGGGAAAAAGGAATATCTATCATTTGGAAGATACGCGTTAAAAAAACGACTCGAAGAAAAAGGTTTAAAACTTTCCGAACAGCAACTACGTGCACGATTGGAAGTGCTTCAAGAACTTGATTTAACCATTGTAAGACAGGGGAGAGCAGGAACTACCATTTCCCACAAAGGTGAGCAATTTATTAAATCTTTTTTAAAAAATACATCGGACGAAAAGGAAGGATCATAAATGAAAAAACTATCAAGAATTATGTTACTTGTATTATTTAGCATTTTGATAGGAACAGCCCTCGCTGGTTGTTCGAGTAGTAGTGGAGGTGACAAGGAGGTAAGCAGTGCAGACAATGAGACGGATACAGAACAGGAAATAAATTTGATTAGCAATGATTCTATACCTACCATGGACCCTCATATGGGAACAGATGTCATTTCGTTTGAATTTATCGGTGCAAGTAACGAAGGGTTGTATCGTCTAGGCGATGATTTGGAGATAGAGCCGGGAATGGCTATGGATCATGACGTAAGTGAAGACGGATTGACTTGGACGTTTAATCTTCGTGAAGACGCTAAATGGGCAAACGGTGATCCAGTGACAGCAAATGATTTCGTTTATGCATGGAGACGCGCTGTGAATCCTGATACTGGCTCAGAATATGGTCCGTATCTAATGGATGGGGTCATTAAAAATGCTACAGCAGTTAGCAACGGAGAAAAGTCGGTTGATGAGTTAGGAGTTGAAGCAGACGGAGATCATACCTTGGTCGTAACGCTTGAAAAACCGACACCTTATTTTGAATCATTAACGACTCGAAGTACATTCATGCCTTTAAATCGAGAATTTGTTGAGGAGCAAGGGGATGACTTTGCAACGAGCGATGATAATTTATTATCCAATGGGCCTTTCTTAATGACCAACTGGGAAAGTACGTCAGACTCTTGGACTTTAGAAAAGAATCCAGATTATTGGGATGAAGAAGCCGTGTCATTGGAAAAAATAAATTTTAATGTGATTAAAGATCCACAAACAGGTGTCGATTTGTATGAAAGTGGTGAAGTTGATCGAACAGATTTAACGTCTGATTTTGTTGACCAGTATAGTGTACAAGATGATTTTGTAGTAACACCAGAGACGTCATTGTATTATTTAAAGTTAAATCAAACTGAATCCGAAGCACTCGCAAATGTCAATATACGTAAAGCATTGAGTAAAGCTATAGATAAACAAGCTTTGGTTGATGAATTGTTGAATGATGGCTCTCTTGAATCGAACGGATTTGTTCCACAAGATTTTGCTAAACAACCTGAAACGGAAGAAGATTTCCGTGACATCAATGGTGATCTATTAACATTTGACACAGAAGAAGCTCAAGAATTGTGGGAAAAGGGTCTTGAAGAAATTGATGAAAAAGAACTAGAGCTAGAAATCTTAAGTGGTGATACGGAAACTTCAAAAACACTAGGTGAGTATCTTGCTAACCAAATGGAGACGAATCTGCCTGGCTTATCTGTTTCCTTGAAACAAGTGCCATTTGAACAACGTATTGATTTAGATAATAATATGGATTATCAAATTCAAATTGCAGGATGGGGACCTTCCTATCTAGACTTATATACATGGATGGACCTATGGTTAACAGATGGTCAAAATAACAAGATGGGCTATTCAAATGAGGAATACGATGAATTAGTCAAGAGTACCGTGGATGAACTCGCCCTTGATCCAGAAAAACGTTTCGATGCCTTTTTAGAGGCTGAAAAAATACTGGCGGAAGATGTACCCGTTGTGCCACTATATCAAAATGGTCGCTCACAACTCATCGATCCTAAAATTGACGGTATCATCAGCCGACCATTTGGACCTAAATATGAATATAAATGGGCAGAAGTTGTCCCAACAGAATAAATGATTTGAAAAACGGGAACTGGGCTATATTGTCTCTGTTCCCGTTTTTTGTCATTCGTTTTATATTGATGTTTGCACCTAGCATGAATTTAATAATATTGTTTAAAATATAGAAGGTAAGTTTAGATAGTGGACGTATGATAAGTTGAGATCGATAATGGAGAGAAGTACGTAATCTAGATTCCATTTATAAAAACTTTTCAAGGAGTGTGAAGCATGGATAGTAAACGATTTAATCCAAAAAATGCAGATAAGTTAATGAGTAAAGAACGAACAGATAAATTACAACCTCATAAATTAATTGAATACTTAGAGGTAGGTGAAGAGGATTCAATTGCTGATTTAGGTGTGGGTCCGGGTTTGTTCGCCATTCCTTTGGCGAAAATGACGAACAAACCGGTTTATGGAGTGGATGTCGAACCAGAAATGTTGAAACGACTAAAGGAAAATGCGGAAGCTGAAAACCTTGATAATATTAAAATGCTCGAAAGTGATCTTGAAAGTATTAATTTACCAGATGAGTCAGTCACTCGGGTATTAAATACGTTTGTTATTCATGAAGTGGGCGATATAAATAATGCTATTAATGAAATGAAACGAATTCTTACACCAGATGGAATATTATTGTTAGTGGACTGGGAGGCTGTGGAAACCGAGTCAGGCCCACCACTTGAGATTAGAGTCCCTTCCGAAAAAATGGTGCGTTTATTAAAGGAAGGTGGATTTAAAGCGGAATTAGTGTACGAAGGCCCGGAGAATTATGCGGTGAAAGCGGTAAAAAGTTAAGATTAATTAAACTACAAACTAGAAAAGAGGTGACCGTTAAGATGATCTCTTTTTAGTTAAGTTGTGTTGAAATCGTTGTTTTAACGAAGAATCTTCCTTTCTATGTTGTTTTTTAAAGTGATATAACATAAAACCATATTTTACTAACATAAAGACATTTTAATTCAATGAAGTAAGCGTTATCATAGAGATGTACTAAAACATGACAGATTATATTGGAAGGGGAGATTCACTTGTCTAAGACGATTGCTTTAGCTGGAACTCTCGATTCAAAAGGAAAAGAATTTTCATACGTTAAAGAGGTGATAGAATCACTGGGATTTGACACACTTTTAATCAATACAGGTGTATTTCCGTCAGAAATTGAAGCGGATGTTTCCAACGTTCAAGTTGCTGAAGCGGCTGGCGTAGAGATTGAACAGCTTGCCAAGCGAAAAGATCGTGCCGAAGCAACGAGAGTATTGGCAGAAGGGATGGAAAAATTACTGCCTGAGTTGTATGAACAAGGTAAATTTGATGGAGTTCTGTCATTCGGTGGCACTGGTGGGACGTCGATTGTTACTCCAGGAATGCGGGCATTGCCGATAGGTGTTCCAAAAGTGATGGTGTCAACAGTCGCGTCAGGTAACACTCAACCTTATATCGGCACGAGTGACCTAGTGATGATTCCTTCTATTGTTGATGTAGCGGGATTAAATGTCATATCTACGAAGGTCTTTCGTCAGGCGGTCTTTGCGATTGCTGGGATGTTAGATTTTCAAGATAAAGCTTTAGCCGATTCGGATGACCATAAGAAACCACTTATTGCCGCATCGATGTTTGGATTGACCACGTCCTGCATCAATCATGCTAAAAGTTATTTGGAAGACCGGGGCTATGAAGTGTTGATTTTCCATGCGACCGGTATTGGTGGCCAAACGATGGAAAGTTTAATTGAAGAAGGCTTTTTTGTAGGTGTGCTTGATATAACAACGACTGAATGGGCGGATGAACTCATCGGTGGCGTCTTAAATGCGGGGCCACACCGTCTCGAAGCGGCAGCTAAAGCAAATGTGCCGCAAGTGGTGTCCGTGGGTGCGATGGATATGGCTAATTTTGGACCTTATGAATCTGTCCCTGAAAAATTTGCCGGACGTAAATTTTACAAACATAATCCAACGGTCACTTTGATGCGTACGACTAAAGAAGAAAATAAACAAATCGGCGAAGTGATTGCACAGAAATTAAATATGACAAAAGGACAAACTACTTTAATGTTACCGCTAAAAGGACTTTCTGGTTTAGATGTAGAGGAACAAGCCTTTTACGGACCTGAAGAAGATCAAGCGTTATTTAATACACTCAAAAAACATATTGATTCTGAACGAGTAACTGTGGAAGAAATGGATACAGATGTGAATAATCCAAAGTTTGCGGAAGCAGCAGCTGAAAGACTTATTCAAATGATTGAATCAAACAAGGAGGAGAAGTAACATGTTATCAAGACAAGAAATTTTAACAAGATTCCAAGAAGAGGTTGCTAAAGGAAATGTTCTGTTAGGTGTTGGTGCTGGAACAGGCATTACGGCAAAAAGCAGTGAAGCAGGCGGAGCAGACATGCTCATCATTTACAATTCTGGACGTTATCGTATGGCAGGGCGTGGGTCATTAGCAGGCTTGCTCTCATATGGAGATGCTAATGAGATTGTTGTGGAAATGGGAAGTGAAGTACTTCCTGTGGTTGAAGATACCCCTGTTCTAGCCGGTGTCAATGGCACTGATCCATTTCGTGTGATGGATGTATTTTTAAAACAGCTGAAAGACCAAGGATTTGCCGGTGTTCAAAACTTTCCAACAGTGGGGTTGATTGATGGCGTATTCCGTCAAAACTTAGAAGAAACGGGTATGGGTTATGATCTTGAAGTCGAAATGATTCGCAAGGCTCATGAATTGGATATGTTAACGACCCCTTACGTTTTTGATGAAGAACAAGCGAAAGCCATGGCTGAAGCAGGTGCTGATATTTTGGTAGCGCATATGGGATTGACGACAAAAGGAACCATTGGTGCACAGACAGCTTTGACACTTGATGACAGTGTCGAACGGATACAAAAAATTGTAGAGGCAGGACAATCTGTCAATCCTGATATTATGGTGATTTGTCATGGTGGTCCGATTGCTGAACCTGAAGATGCTGATTATGTGATTCAACGTGTTGACGGCATTGTAGGATTCTTCGGTGCTTCAAGTATTGAACGGTTTGCAGCAGAAAAAGGGATCCGTGAGCAATCTGAGGCATTTAAACAGATTAAGAAATAAACACAAAAAAAGCAAGTATCCTGTTGGGATGCTTGCTTTTTTTTAAGGTATAATAAGAACATAACGTAAAATGAACGGAGCTTTAAAGGTGCAGACAAACAAATCGAAAATCACGGAACAATTGAAAAAAGAAATAAAAAAAGACCGACATATTATTGGTGTTGCTGCTGGTTCAGGATTAACCGCAAAATTTGCTGAAGCGGGTGGAGCGGATTTTATTTTAGCGCTAAGCTCAGGTTATTTCAGGCAAAGAGGTGTGAGTTCTCTTGCCGGTTATCTCCCAGTAGACAACAGCAATCAGGTCGTCATGGATTTTGCTTTAAAGGAAATTATCCCTGCCATGAAACAAATTCCTGTCATTTTTGGATTATCAGCGACAGACCCAATGATTAATCTGGAAAGCTACCTTATAAAAATTAAGGAAAGTGGCTTCGCAGGTATTAATAATTACCCTACGATTGGATTGATTGACGGTGATTTTCGTGATGCACTGGAGGCAGAAGGGATTACATATGAGAAAGAAGTGGAGGCTATAAAAACAGCTAGTGGGTTAGGGCTGTTTACCATTGGCTTTGTTTTTAATACATCGCAGGCAATAGATATGGTAAAAGCAGGTGCTGATGTAATTTGCGTCCATCTTGGTTTAACCACTGGCGGGGTACTTGGTGGGAAGCAAATTAAATCATTACAAGCGGCGAAAAAATTAGCGATTGATATTTTTCATGCATGCGATCAGATGAATCCCAATACAATTAAAATGGTATATGGGGGACCACTCAATAAACCGATTGATGTTCAGTTCGTGTATGATGATACAACGATTAATGGATTTATAGGGGGATCTGCATTTGAAAGAATACCAGCTGAACAGGCCATTTATAAAGTAACCGAGTCTTTTAAGACAACTCTGGATATTAGTTATGATCACCTGATTCAAAAAATGATTGACGGTTTAAGTTCCAATGATGATTACATTGATTTTATAAAAAAATATATTAGCCTACATTATAATGAGGAAATCACTCTTAATGAGCTCGCCGAAATTATGAACTTATCAAGACCTTATTTAAGTACCCTGTTTAAACAGAAAATGGGTCTATCTTTTCAACATTATCTGATTCATTTTCGAATGAATCGAGCCTGTGAAATAATGGGTGAGAAAAGAGTTTTATTGAAAAATATAGCAGACATGGTGGGCTATCCTGAATATGCTCAATTCAGCAAGATATTCAAGAAGTACAAAGGAGTTTCTCCGAAAGAATATATGGAGGGGTTATCTGAAAATGAGGAATAAGAATAGTGAAGAGTTTTTAGATTGTGTTTTAGTATAAAAATATCTTTTCTTTCATTTTAATATTTATGGATTAAAATCATTTCATATTTAAATCTATCGTTATATCTAGGTAAAAGGAATCATTTTCTTATTATTATACTGGAAATTAATTTTAATAATGCTAATATTATCTTTAATGTATATTATTTGTATCTGATTTTGTCCGGTTAAAATCGGTGCAGAAAGACTTACAGCTTAGTTGAAATTTATTGAAGAAACAGGAGGAGAGGACTATGTCTGATAATGAAGGATTTTTGATTAGTGCAGCTTCTACTATTTCATCTCAAACGGCGGATATAGAAGAAAAGATTGACCGACTACAAAAAGCTAAAAATGATTTAGTGAGTGAGCAGGAAACGTGCATGAACGAAGTGGAGCAATGTAGGAAACCAGAACTCTTTCCATTATGGGACGGAGAAAAGGGAAAAGGCTATGATGAAAAGCGGGAAGAAGTTTACACGATCATGGAATCTATTTACGAAAATGATTATAATGCGAAAATTTCACTGATTGAATCCAAAATTAGTTCGCTTAATTTCCAAAAAAGTGCTTTATCTGCAACAAATTCATTGATAAATACGGCAAATGACTTGTTAAGCATGGGGGAGGAAGCTATGCAAGAACTTACAAGTACAATCGGAGAAATTAAAGGGAGGTTGTTTGGGTAATGGAAAAAGAATTGCAGGCAACAGGCGGTGGCTCTTCTGAAATCAAATTAGATTATGAACATGTAATCAGCACCCTAGAAAATGCAGAACAAGCTTTGCCACCCCTTTTTTTATCAAATGTATATGAAGGGATTAATGGGGCTAATAAGCTAGAGTTTATTGAACAGTGGCTCGAGCGTGAAGAGGGGATTCGTGAACTCTTGAATCAATATATTGAAATTGTAGAAAAAAATATTGAAGATACTAAAGCCAATGTCAAAACAATTAAAGAGCAAGATGAGGCGATAACAAGGACATAGGGGTGGGATGTGAATATGGGTGCTGGGAGAACGTTAGAAAAAGATTCATTACTTGAATCACTTAATGGCAGAGCGGAAAAATACAGGGATTTGGAGACGAAATTTAACACCTTGAAAACTGCTTTTCAAAAAATTGTTGACTTAGATGATTTCAGGGGGATGGGCGCTAAAGCAATTAAAGGATTTTATCAAGCACAAATTGATGTCATTGATGCTTGGTTAGAACTGATTGATATACAACTTATATTTTTAGATGATATTCCGAATATACTACAAGATTACGAGTTGGATGAAGAGAATTTCGTACAGTCCCATTTTTTAGAGAATGACCTGAAAACTGGCCATAATAATGTTAAAACCATGGTGTATGAACAACAAGAAAGTCAAGAGACGATACTGGATTCAATTAATGATATACTGTCACTGAATGCATTTTCACTTGATAGTTTTAATAGAAGAATTGAAGCTGGCTGATGATAAACGAGAGGAAACCTTGGAATTGCTCGAAGCCTTTGACCAAGGACTTGTAGGGGAATACTCTCAATCTATACCTGCCCAAGAAGCGGTTTATGGGCTGTTTAGTGAATTATTAAATGCAACTGAACAAGGTGGCGACATACAACCTATAAACTTTGACGCTCACGCTTATAAAAATAGTGAAGCGCACGACTTGAAAGATGCAGCAGATGAAACAAAAACAGAATACTTAAACTACAAGGATGAACAACAAGAAGCCCGCGAAATGCGTGCCGAAGCTGAGCGTATCGAAAATATGGCTTGGTATGAAAAAGCATGGGAATACGGTAGTACCTTTGTTGGGGAACTGACGGGGTACTATGACGCCAGACGAGCGATCGATGGAATCGACCCCACGACAGGTGAAAAAATGTCGGATGCAGATCGCTTGAAACATGCCACTTTCGCCCTTGCAGGATTTATTCCAGTGGTTGGTTGGGCAGGGCGTGCCGCTAAAGGAGGCAAAGCCATCCATTCTACTGCTAAGGGAATGAAGGCGGTAGATAACTCCCTATCGGCTTATCAATATGGAAAGTCACTTGATGTCTTAAGAAAAACAGAATATGGCATCTATGGTTTAGCGTCGGCAAATGGCTTTGGAGAATACATCACCGGAAAAGATATGTTTGGAAACGAGTTGAGTGAAGAAAAGCGCAATCAGAGCTTGACTGAGAGCCTGTTTATATTGGGTGTCAGTGGTATGGGGATGTATGCGGATAGATTGATAGATAAGAATGCGGTGTATGCAAAACCACCGAGTGGAAATACACCAAATAATGGAATAATGAACACTATCGATCAATCCATTAGCCAAGGAATTAACAACCTAAATTCTATGATACACGGCCCTAAATTAGCTCATGAATTTGCGGGCTGTGGAACGAACGTGACGGTGAGTTCGTTTAAAGATACGTTGCAGAGGGTTAATAAGGTAAACTCTCGAAAAGGTAGTTCACTTGAAGACATAACTGATATAGCTAAGACCTCTGGAAAAAACTATAATAAAGTAGAATTAGATGAAGTTGTCGCACACGGTTACGATAAAAATGGCACATTAAAAGAAAGATGGGTTATTCCTAAGGGCTATAATAGTATTGATGAATTCCTGGAATCTGTAGATGATGTGTCAATCAAAAGTTTTGGTTACGATAGTGTTGAAGAATTTAAAGAAGTAGCTGGTCTTGTCAATAACCATTTAAATTCCTCACCTAATAATAACATCCTAAATAAAAGTTTAGCAGGAGGGACACATGTGAAAGGAGTAGATTATGACGTATTAGGATTTCCAATTTTTAAGGGAGATGATGTTAAGTTTTCATATAAGTTGAATAAGGAATTATTTATAGCTAGCGATACTAAACAATTCAAGAATAGTACTAAAGCATTGAAAGATGCAATAAATAAAGGTGAAATACCTGCAAAATTATTCACTCCAAAGCAATTAAAAGAAATCAATTTAGAATTGCCGAGAATAACCGATTTAACATGGCACCATCATCAAGTACCTGGTAAAATGCAATTAGTAGTTTCTGATACACATAGTGTTAATCATTTAGGTGGAAACAAATTGTGGGGAGGAGGTATAAGATGAGAAATCAATTATCATGGCCAACGGCAGATGAACCTGTATCAGAAGAATACATCGATAAGATAGGGAGCCGATTAAATGTCCACTTTACAAAGGATTATAAAACCTGTGCAGCGAAAAATAATGGATCGGCAGTAATTCCTTATGAATTTGATGTTGGTCAAGTAACTAGAACGTTTGGGACTTTGTTATCTTATGATAAATCAAGTAATGAATTTATTTTAAGAGTCTATAATAATTATAAAAACACACTACCTAAAGATGTTATCCCTTTTGCTTATGATCCAGCAGGTAACTTAATATGTTTTGACTACAAAGGATCTGATACTGACCCAATAGTTGTATTTTGGGAGCATGAAGGTGCGGCAGAAAAATCAATGCTAATCAATAATGAAGGCATGACGGAAGAGGAAGCAGAGCGGACGGCACGTGAAAACATTTATTATGTTGCAGATTCATTTACGGACTTTTTGAATCAACTTTATGATAGTGAAGAATAGCTAGCTCTCTTTATTAATGTTTAATACGACTTTTTAGGCCACAGTGGACATTTAATTCAATGCATTGTGGCTTTTATTATTTCAGTGATTTACACTGATTAGTTTTTCAGTACTGTATGAGTCAAGAATGACACCAATTTTTAGACTAGTGAAGGATTGGCAATAGCGGACTGTACAAAATATAGTAGATTAAACCGAACTTTATGATACAAATGCTAAATTAGCAACAATTATAAACTTTTAATAGGAAACCCGATCAAGGTCTGACATGGCACCATCATCAAGTACCTGGTAAAATGCAATTAGTAGATTCTGAAGTTCACAACGTAAACCATCTAGGTGGTAATAAACTTTGGGGAGGCGGAATTAGATGAATCATTTAAAATGGAAATATACTTATAACCAAATAAGTGAACAAAATGTAATAACTATAGTTAGCAGGGTAAACTTTAAAGTGCCTGAAAGTTATATGAAATGTGCTGCTCAAAATAATGGTGGACACGTTGAACCGAAATTATTTATAGTAGATGGAAAAGAAAAGGTGTTTGGTTCTTTATTGTCTTATGATGAAAGTGACATGGAGTATATTTTAAAAATTTATGAGGATTACAAAGATACTTTACCTAAAAAAATATTCCCCTTTGCTTTTGATCCCGCAGGTAACTTAATATGTTTTGACTACAAAGGATCTGATACTGCCCCAATAGTTGTATTTTGGGAGCACGAAGGAGCGGCAGAAAAATCAGTGCTAATCAATAATGAAGGCATGACGGAAGAGGAAGCCGAGCGGACGGCACGTGAAAACATTTATTATGTTGCAGATTCATTTACGGACTTTTTGAATCAACTTTATGATAGTGAAGAATAATTTATTTTTCAAACCTTATCACGACTTTTCATTAAATGAAGACAAAAAAATGATTTTCAGCATGAATCCATTATCATGGTGGAAGTCTTTTTTTAAAATTGAAGTCAGGCTTCACTATGTAGTGAATTGATTGAAATTAATAATCATTTAAAAGAGCATGGTATAGCAATCGAAGGCTTTAACAATTTACGTTTAAAACCAGTTTCAGAGCTAACTGATGCAGAAGCCAAAATAATGAAAGATATACGGGATTCTGTACCACCAGTAACACAAGATACATTGTTGCAAAAAACAATTCCTGTAAACGACGTAGACAAATATTTATCTGGAGATTACACAGAAATAGGCGGTTATGTAGCGAAAGTAGAAGATTTATCAAATGTCAGAATGTATGATGATATCGTTGAGTCATTACGTCTTGATTATGTTTCCTGGGATGGTTCAAGACCTTATCCTAAAGATGGCGAATCTTATGCTATGATTCGGTTTAAAACTAATAAAGTAGATGAAATAGAAATACCTTATGGAGAAAGGCTTGGGGGCACAAATACGGATGGACCTCCATGTACTTTAAACGGATTTACTGGGGCCAGAAATGGGCAGATAGTTCCTGAATGGGCATTTGAAAATAGAAGACATCCTCAACATGGAGCAGAATTATATAAAGTTGTTCAAGGTGAAGAAAAATTAATAGGCATATTTGATAGCGACTTAAAAAGATTTATTTCAATTAATGTTAAATAGGAGAATGTGTGATATGAGAAATGGCTTGTATGCAGATTATCTGAAAAAGGTATATCAGGTTAGCGATATTGATGGAGACAAAATTAGATTAGTAAGTAAAGATAAGAATGATAAAGAACTTGGTTTTAAATTAAAAGTTTATCCCGATTTTTACAAGGAGAAAGAAAACCTACCAAGACTTTATATTAAAGAGGTTATTAAAAAAGATTTAAATGATTTGTTTGAACTGAGTACACTGGCAATTTATAAAAACAATAAATTTGAATTCATTAGTAAATCGAAAGATAGGGTATTATTAGGAACAACTGATGCAGCACTTGCCAATAAATTAAAATTTGACAGAACCGATAAGTATTATTATGAAAAATGGGTTTCAATTGAAGATGTAGAGCTATTTGAAGAAAAAACAGAAATTAATTTATAAAATACCTTATACAATGAGTGTAGATAAAATGTTAAATTTAAGATTCATTATGATTGGTTTAAAACAGATTATCTTTTCGATGCACAAAAAATTATATGGAAGTATAAATATTTAAGAATAAAACCTGAGCACCCAAATGATCAAAAGGTTATTGAAAAGTATTTAGGGGAATATCCAGACAATCCAATTTAATTCAAGTATGATTAAGCCACAGTGGAAGTAAAAATACATTGTGGTTTCTTTTTATTATCACTCCTACAAGAAGAATGAGACATAGCTTAAAAAAGTCCTAGATACTAGAGACGAAGGCGAACGCATCGAAAACATGGCTTGGTATGAAAAAATATGGGAATACGGTAGTATCTTTGTTGGGGAACTGACGGGGTACTATGACACCAGACGAGCTATCGAAGGAATCGACCCCACGACAGGCGAAAAAATGTCGGGTGCTGATCGCTTGAAACACGCCACCTTTGCCATTGCAGGATTTATTCCGGTGGTTGGTTGGGCAGGGCGTGCCGCTAAAGGAGGCAAAGCCGTCCATTCCACAGCTAAAGGAATGAAGGCGATAGACAACTCTTTAAGCGCTTACCAACACGGAAAATCACTTGATGTTCTGAGAAAAACTGAGTACGGCATCTATGGACTAACATCTGCCAATGGTTTTGGTGAATACATCACTGGGAAAGATATGTTTGGAAACGAGTTGAGTGAAAAAAAACGCAATCAGAGCTTGACTGAGAGCCTGTTTATATTGGGTGTCAGTGGTATGGGGATGTATGCGGATAGATTGATAGATAAGAATGCGGTGTATGCAAAACCACCGAGTGGAAATACACCAAATAATGGAATAATGAACACTATCGATCAATCCATTAGCCAAGGAATTAAGAACCTGAATTCTATGATACACGGCCCTAAATTAGCACATGAATTTGCGGGTAGTGGAACGAACGTGACGGTAAGTTCATTTAAAGATACGTTGCAGAGGGTTAATAAAGTTACATCAAAAGGTTCTGGTGGTGTTCCGCCACTACATTTGAATATTGCGGGAAATAACTATAATCAGAGAATCCAACCAAAGGTTGAAGGGTTTGATCCGAAAAAAGCGAGCACTAAGCAAAAAGGAAACTTTGGAGAAATTGTATCCAGTGATAACATATTAAATAATCAAAGCTTAAAAGAAGCGGGGTATGACTTGAAACCAATCGGAAGAAACGCACCATCAGGAATAGATGATAAAATAGTTAGAGGGATTGACGGACTTTATGAAAATACAAATCCAAACTCACCTATCAAATATGTTATTGATGAAGCGAAGTTTGGTAGTGGGAGATTAGGTAAAACTAAAGATGGGAAGCAAATGTCAAATGATTGGTTGACGGGTGAATCCACAGGAAGAAGCAGGATCTACAAAGTTGTAGACAAAGATGAATTTTTAACATTTGAAATTACGGACGCATTAGAACGTAATGCAGTAGAAAGAGTTTTATCAAAAGTTGATGCGAATGGAAACGTTAAAACTTTTAAGTTAGATAGATACGGGAATAAAGTTGGAGAGTGGCCATAATTTATGTATGGGGAGGAGCGGAGCTATGAGAAATCATTTCTGTATAGAAGAAAAATGTAGACAAGGAATAGAGTATAAAGATTTATTTATTAAAAAAAATAGAGAGAAAATAATAGAATTAAAAGAGGATATAAAAAGTGGTATACAACGCTATCCAGCTGACAATAAAAGTTACCTAGAGGCAATTCGTGCGAGGACTGTATCATACTATTTGGAAAAAATTAGAGCAAAATACTCTTTAGGTGATCAAGTTAGTACAATCGAAGAAGGTTTTGAAGATGCCATTAGCGATCTAGAGAATGTCGGAGAAAAGAAAGTTGGCTATATTAAGTTACTTTGGATGGTCGCTTTAGGAATTTTACTAGAAACAGATCAACAGAACATGAAGAGACTCGCCAAAGTGATGGAGAATCAAAATATGAATGACTTTGTCATAGATTACTTGCTCTGTGCCAGCGATATCGGCTGGACAAAAATTAGTCATGCTTTCTATGAGGAAATTCCTTATAGCAACACGAAAGAAATCATCAAACTGGCTCAGACGGATAAAAAAGAAGCTTCAGATAGACTACATACCTATATGGACGAAGAATGGTTCCAGGGGCATTATGACTACGAGTGGCGAAATGCACACAAGGAACCTGGATACGTTGGCTTTTGGAGTTTTGAAACGGCCGCCATCGCGAAGATCTTAGAACTTGATGATGAAGGTCTTAAAGATAATATTCATTATCCCTATGATTTAGCCCATTACAAAAATAACATGAAGCTTATAGATATCCCCTTAAATCAATATCTAGAGAAAACAGTCGTAGGAGAACCAGAAGATTGGATAGAAGGCATTGACACCAATCCCACGTTAGAAAAGATTATCCCTGTTAAATGGCACTCTTTTGTCAATGAATTAATATCAGATTATCAAGCATTATCCGATGAACAATTTTATGATAAATATAAAGAACCGTTGGAATTGGAGCAAATCTGGTTTTATAAAGACGAATTTAAAGAAGAAAACGAAGAGAAAAACTTGTTAGGAACTTTAATCGTATTTGCCTTAACTCAAAGAGATTATATATTACAATTGGATTATAAAGATGATTTAGAAGACTACATTCACACTATTAAAGACTTCTGGCAAGAATCTGAGACGAAGCTCATTGAATTTGATATAGGTGATGATCAACATTATTATGCTCAGGTGCCAATAGATGCGAATGTAGAAAATATGTATGAAGTTATAATCAAAAATGTAAAATAGAATATAAAAACAATGGTGGTCATTCGAAAGTTCAATAACCACCATTGTTTTTATATTATTTTGGCTTGTTTTTAGTACTTATTCGGAGAGCTGGAGGGAAGGAACGTAAATGCTTTAAACGAACAGCCGCCAAGGACTGTTTCGGTGAAAATAACTCCGGCTTATTCGAACTTTTCTTTTAGACCCGATAAATTTAAGGTAACCTATAAAATAGAAGGTAAAAAAGTAGTTATTCAAAATCAAAATTGGGGATAATTCATTGGAAAAACAATTACAAAATATTTATCAAGAAATAGCTGATACTGTCAACCAAATGATTTCGGAGGAGTGGGGAAAAGTATATTTTTACGCACAAATATCAGAAACTGGATTAGATATTTATTTTTACTATAATACACCGGAAAACCTGCTCATCCCAATGATCAAAAAGTTATTGAAAAGTATTTAGGGGAATATCCAGACAATCCAATTTAATTCAAGTATGATTAAGCCACAGTGGAAGTAAAAATACATTGTGGTTTCTTTTTATTATCACTCCTACAAGAAGAATGAGACATAGCTTAAAAAAGTCCTAGATACTAGAGACGAAGGCGAACGCATCGAAAACATGGCTTGGTATGAAAAAATATGGGAATACGGTAGTATCTTTGTTGGGGAACTGACGGGGTACTATGACGCCAGACGAGCGATCGAAGGAATCGACCCCACGACAGGTGAAAAATGTCGGGTGCTGATCGCTTGAAATATGCCACTTTCGCCCTTGCAGGATTTATTCCGGTGGTTGGTTGGGCTGGACGTGCCGCTAAAGGAGGCAAAGCCATCCATTCTACTGCAAAGGGAATGAAGACGGTCGATAACCCTTTAAGCGCTTATCAACACGGGAAATCACTGGACATCCTAAGAAAAACAGAATATGGCATCTATGGTTTAGCATCGGCAAAAGGCTTTGGAGAATACATCACCGGAAAAGATATGTTTGGAAACGAATTGAGTGAAGAAAAACGCAATCAGAGCTTGACTGAGAGCCTGTTTATACTGGGTGTCAGTGGCATGGGGATGTATGTAGACAGATTGCAAGCGGGAAACTCAATCTATGGTAAAGTTGATTCGAAAGCTAAAGGAAATAATCAAATCAATTCATCATTTGCCGACGCTATGGATGCTACTGATGCAAAAAGATATAACCAGTTCTGGGATTATGTACAACACGATATTAAAGTGGATGATAGAATTAAGATTGGAAACTGGGATTATAGCCCTTCTGGGGAGTTATATTCTAAGTATAAGCCCACCTTCGATAATCCAAAATATTATAATCAAGAAAATGGAAATATTAATTGGCCAAATCATAATGGCTTTGATGGAAAGGTTATTAAAGAAGAGTTACCTGCTGGTCACATTTTAGATAGGTATGGGGAAGCAGGAGGATCATTTTTATCTCCAGATGGGGTTCCTTTTGAAAAAAGAGCCTTAGCTTTACACAGTGAAAACGCCAATTATTATCGATATGAAGTAATTAATCCTTTCGAGGTCGAAAGTGGAAAAATAGCACCCTGGTTTGATAGACCTGGAGGAGGGACTCAGTATTATTTAGGAAATGTTGAGATATTCGATCCAGAGACCGGAAAGTATATAATCCCAACAGTAGAAGACCTGGAGAGACTAGGTCATATAATAGAACTTCGCTAGGAGGTTTGACTGTGGACATTAAAATTACTGCTAAAATGTTAAATGATGTTGGAAAAAAAATTATTTATAATAAAAATAAATTAGAAGAAGTGGTACCTGACTTTCAGAATTATTATGTGTTAAAAAAAGCCGAGGATAAATGGGTATATGGATTATTTATGCAAGAAGGAAATAATCAGCCATACTTAAAAAGTGATGAGCAATTCCTTAAAGAAAGTGAAGCAAGTAAGTATTTCTTTTTAAAACAACTGTCCAGGTTTTACTTTAACACTATAATCAAATCTTTTATACAAAAACATCCAGCTCTTGGTATAGGGAGACCTCAGTTTGATGAAGAAAGTTTATTAAATTCTTTTAAGAGTGCAGGTATACCTAAAGAAATACTTTCAAAAGAAAAAGATAATAAAATGAGTGTTTCGATTGAGGAGAAAGGGGATAAGTATATTGTTGTTTACTATGGCAATGGTGGAAAGGAAATAAACTCTACTTATCCTATAGCAAAAAGTCAAGCATTATTTTTAGCTTTTAGAAAAGGGTTTTTATTACACTTGTATGAAACTAGGGTCAAAGATTTATTAAGGAAAAACGGTCTAAAAGATGAAATTACAGATAAAGATATTAACATTTTCATTACCTGAATGCTCTCTAAAGTACATGTAATTTTAACATGGCACTATCTATTCCTTCCGCTAAGGCTGTATTTCAAAAAACTTGGATTTATCGGATTACCTCTGAGATGCTACCATACATTATCAGAGGTTTTAATTTGGAATTAAAAATTCACTGAAGCTGATTGTTTTGAAAAGATGGCCTAGCTCTATAAAAAAGAGCAAAACGAAATCCACGGGACGCATGCAGAGGCTAAAGCACTGGGAAATAAGTCCTGAATTAAAAAGACGTAAGAAAGTTACTGTAACAAATAAAACTGATTTACCGGATCAGTTTAAGAATTCTTTTACTGATGGTGAATACAGAACTGTCGTTACTAATGAACCTGTAACGGTTTATAGAGCATTTGGCGGTGATGCTGCTTCTCAAGGTGCTTTCGCTACAACTTCTCCGGCAAAAAGTAGAATAGATGTTAAAATTGATTTAGCTTTGAAACCAGAGTGGAAAAAATAAAGGATACACGAAGTTAAAATAAAAATTCCAGATGGGGAAATTTTAAATGTTGGCAAGGTAGCTCCACAAACTATTGATAAAACTGGAACTGTATTAAGTGGTGGCGGCGATCAAATTTTAATGCCGAGGGATTGGCCTTCAGAGTGGATTCAAGATATTTACAAAGTGCCAATAAAGTGAGACCTGTAACTTGGAGGTATAAAATTGAAGTTAATAAAAAAAAGACTGATAAATCAAATACAGATAGTACTAGAAATTCTTGAAAAACAATATTCTGAACAACTATCTCGTGGCGGTGTACTAGAAAACATACAACGTAAGTATAAATTAGCATTGGAAAAAATTGAATTAGACAAGGATTTAAACGCACTCGGCATTAGTGGAGGGGTACGGGCATATCTAGATAGCCACACCGATTATGATAATCCATTATTAGTGGAAATGGGGAAGGCTGAAAAGATGGCTGATAAAATCCAGAGAGGACAAAGTTATAATGGATATTAACAATCCAATCATTAATACTGCTTTAATTACGACTTAAAGAAGGATTACCCGACTGAAAATGAGAAATTTTTTTTAGGAATTAGTAAATGCTAATTTTCTTGCTCCGGTTATCATTAATCCAGCACCGAATCCTATTACTGAAAAAAAACTGCATTTGAATATTGCGGGAAATAACTATAATCAGAGAATCCAACCAAAGGTTGAAGGGTTTGATCCGAAGAAAGCGGGCACTAAGCAAAAAGGAAATTTTGGAGAAATTGTATCCAGTGATAACATATTAAATAATCAAAGCAGAATCTATAAAGCTGTGGACGGAGACGAACTTTTAACATATGAGATTGTGGATGCGTTAGAAAATAATGCTGTTGATAGAGTTTTATCAAAAATTGATGATAATGGAAACGTAAAAACTCTCAAGTTAGATATTTATGGTAATAAGATTGGAGAGTGGCCATAATTTATTATGGGAGGGATTAAATAAAATGCGTGATCATTTATGTGTGGAGAATGAATGTAGAGAAGGGATAGAATATAATTACGAGTTTATTGAAGAAAATAGGGAAGATATTAAAGATTTAGAAGAAGATATTAAAAATAAAATTCAAAGATATCCTAGTGATAATACAAATATTATAGAAGCAAGACATTTAAGAAACTCTAAATATTTACTAGAAAATATAAGAGCGAAATATTCCTTAGGGGAAAAAATGATTACTTTGGAAGAAGATTTTGAAAATGCAATAAGTGATTTAGTAAATATGAATAAAAAAGAAACAGGATATTTAAACTTACTATGGATGGTCGCTTTAGGAGTTTTACTAGAAACAGATCAACAGAATATGAAGAGACTTGCCAAAGTAGTAGAAAAACAAAAAATGAAAGACTTTGTCATAGATTACTTGCTCTGTGCCAGCGATATCGGCTGGACAAAAATTAATCATGCTTTTTATGAAGAAATTCCTTATAGCAACACGAAAAAAATCATTGAACTGGCTCAGACAGATAAAAAAGAAGCTTCAGATAGACTACATACCTATATGGAAAAAGAATGGTTCCAGGGGCATTATGACTACGAGTGGCGAAATGCACACAAGGAACCCGGGTACATTGGCTTTTGGAGTTTTGAAACGGCCGCAATCGCAAAAATATTAGAACTTGATGATGAAGGTCTTAAAGATAATATTCATTATCCCTATGACTTAGCGCATTACAAAAATAACATGGAACTTATAGATATTCCCTTAAATCAAAATCTAGAGAAAACAGTTGAAGAAGAACCGGAAGATTGGATAGAAGGCATTGGTAACAATCCCACGTTAGAAAAGATTATCCCTGTTAAATGGCACTCTTTTGTCAATGAATTAATATCAGATTATCAAGCATTATTCGATGAACAATTTTATGATAAATATAAAGAACCGTTGGAATTGGAGCAAATCTGGTTTTATAAAGATGAATTTAAAGAAGAAAACGAAGAGAAAAACTTGTTAGGAACTTTAATCGTATTTGCCTTAACTCAAAGAGATTATATATTACAATTGGATTATAAAGATGATTTAGAAGACTACATTCACACTATTAAAGACTTCTGGCAAGAATCTGAGACGAAGCTCATTGAATTTGATATAGGTTATGATCAACATTATTATGCTCAGGTGCCAATAGATGCGAATGTAGAAAATATGTATGAAGTTATAATCAAAAATGTGAAATAGAATTGAAAAACAATGGTGGTCATTCGAAAGTTCAATAACCACCATTGTTTTTATATTTTGTTTTGGCTTGTTTTTAGTACTTATTCGGATAGCTGGTGGGAAGGATCGTTTACCTGACGTTGATGGTGGGCATTTAATAGCAACGCAGTTTAACGAGTTAGATTGGAAATCTTGTTCTACAGAATAGTCAAATAAATTGAAGTGAAGAAGAATGGTATAAAATAGCTTATACAAACGCACAGCCTAGCTCTGTCTTTAAGAGCTAGGCTTAGTTTGTAACCATTATTCTTAAAAAATCATAAAATTGTAGAAGCTAAAATAACAGTATTCAGTATTTCTTTTAAACTTTAATTTTTGGTTTTTTTGTAAATAGGGCCATAATTGCTGCAACAATTAGTAAAATTGCAGAAAAGATATAGACCATGTTATATTCACCTGTAACGTCGATGATACGACCTGCAATAATTGGACCGAATAATCCTCCGAGCCCCCAAGAAGTAAAAATTAAACCGTAATTTGTACCCGCGTTTTTAAGTCCAAACCAATCCCACGTAGTAGCGGGAAATAAAGCTAATAAAGCCCCATAAGTTGCTCCAGTTACGATAGCTCCTATTGTCAACATGACACCAGAAGTATAACTGACAAAAGCAAGCATATTAATTGCCTGGATGACAAAGACCAAAATCAAAGTTGCAGTTCGACCAAGTCGATCTGAAATAGCCCCACTTATTAATCGTCCCGCCGCGTTACCAACAGCCAGTAAAGCGACAAAAAGAAATCCAGTTTGAAGCCCGCCTTGAATAGATGCAATCGTTGCAACGTGTCCGATAATAATAAGTCCTGCTGAGGCTGAAAATGCATACATAAACCATAGTGACCAAAACTGTCCAGTTTTCATCATTTCAGTTGGTGTATAATCTTTCTTTTCTGTCGCGACAGTAGTTTCATTTTCTTTATCCGGGTCCTCTTGAGGCTTTGAAGGTTCTTTACCAACTGGTTTCCAATTTTTAGGAGGAAGTTTCATAAACAAAGATGAAATAACAATTAAAATTGTGAAAAACACACCTAAATAAATAAAGGCATTTGAAACTCCAAAGTTATTAATTAACCATTCCGAAAGTGGTGATACATAAACAGGCGCTAAACCATAACCTGAAACAACAACGCCAGTAATGGTTCCCCTAAGATGGGGTTTAAACCATCTTGTAGCAGTAGGGGTTGGAGCAGAATAACCAAACCCCATTGCAGCCCCCGCAATCATACCAAAACCGATAATGAGTCCGGTGAGGTTTAGGAATATGCCTGCTACAATCATTCCGATACCCATTAAGATTCCCGATAAAAATAAAAGAAGTCGCGGTCCTAATTTATCAAGCATAATTCCTGCTGGTACCATGAAGAAGGCAAATACTACAATTGCAACACTATAAGGGACTGATGTTGCTGTTGCAGAAAGTCCGTCATCTTGTAGTGCTTTTGAAAAAACACTCCATGCGTATAAGACACCTAGACATAGGTTGATGATTGTTCCTGATGTAGCTACTCTCCAAGCCTGAGAATTACTTTGTTGTAATTGGGTCAATTAACGACACCTCCAAAAATCTATTAAACGAACCTTAATTACTTTTCATAACTAGAACGTTTGATTTAATCTAAAGGTGATACAAAGCAACCTGTTTGTTCAAAAAGTTTCTAATCTCCCTAACACTAAAATCGCTTTCTTTATTTTTAGTGTTAGAGAGACTTTGTTTATAACAAATGATTATCGTAATATATCTTAGTAATAATTACCGTAGGGTGCGATATTCCAAACACGATTCTTTGTTTTTTCTTCAGTGAGTGGGGCAGGGGTTTCATCAAGAATTTTCTTGGCAACTTCTAGCTCTTTTTGTGCTTCTTCTTTATCCTGATACATAAATTCATCAGAAGCTTCTTTAGGAGCATTTGCTACTTTCACTTTTAAATCGCTAATAACCATTTCTTGTTGCTTGAGAATATCGGATTTCGCTTGATCAACCCATGTAGGTTGTGCTGCCCGATTAATATCTGCATTTGTTGCGTATTCCTCAAAGGTTTGCTTGTAAATTAAATCACCATTTGTTCGAATGTCTAAAATGATTGCTTCTAAATCGTCATTTGTTAAATCATCAGGATTGAGAGGTTTTTCACGCTTCGGTCCACCTAATCTTGTATGAGTGAGATAGAATGGAAACATACTTTTAATAACTTTGCCTACAGGTAAGACTGCATTACCTTCATCGTCACGCCCTTTTGGTTGAACTCCTTGTATGGCAATACGTGATGATTCTGGGCGAACAATTTCTTTTGGAGGAAGAATTCCGTGACGTAACAGTTCTCGGATACCTGTTCCGGAAATATTAATCCTTACACTTTCATCATGTGGGCAGGCCTGCTGAGAAGTGGTCGCATTACAGCGTGTACAGAAAAACACCTCATAGAATAAACGGACATCTATTCCCAGTTCTTCAGGTGGGAACTCATCGAATACTGTATGGCTTGCATATTTCTCATAAAAATCACCAATCCCAGCATGGTCACGTCCAATAATGGCATGAGTACAACCATAGTTTTTCATGACGAGCGCATGTAAAATTGTTTCTCTTGGTCCAGCGAAAATATAGGTTACACGTAACGGACTGAGTATTGTTCTTTCTTTTGGATAATATTGTTCTAATACGGCACGATAAGATAACATACGAAACTCGTGTCTTGTATATTCACGTTTAGCCATTTCTACAAGGGGTTGAACTAATAAACCATCAACATCTTCTAAAAGATTTCTATGCATATGTTCGTGTCCGCGGTGCATTGGATTAGCTCCGGTAATAAAACCAGCAACTTTTTTAAACTTTTTCTCTTCATAGAATAAATGCCACGTATCTTTTGGTTCTAGTCGTAGTGGTTCAAATGGTCCCCAATCCACGCGGTTCAATAATGTGATTTGTCCACCAATTGCTTTGTCTCCCATACGACGATAGATTGAATCAACACCAGGATGAGCTCTATCTTTCGTTCCGAATAAATGTTCAGCCCGGTGATCTCGATCATATTCAAAAAGATCCTCGACTTTTAATAATGCGATTGGTAATTCCTCATGGTCGACTAAGAGAACCTCATCTCCTACTGAAAGTGATGCCACTACTTGTTCGTTTTGGTCACCAATCGGAGCAAAGCTTAAAGGAGTTGGCCAAACGATGCCATTTTTCAAACGGCCTGTTTCTAACACTGATAGATAATCTTCTTCATTCATGAAACCATCGTTTGGTGATAGGACTCCAGTTGCGATCATTTCTAATGTGATAACTGCTTCCAAGTCAATCATAATTTTTGATAACGATTTTGCTTTTTCTAACCCTTTTTCTCGTTCTTCACCTGTTGCCACTCGGTCTACTAACTTACCACCGTGAGGCTTTTGAGGGTACTTAGATAATGTTTCTTCATTTAAAACTGTTGTTTTATTAGTCATAATACTTACTTCCTCCTTAGTTTACTTATTATGCTTTTCTTTCATAAACACCTTAAGGCTTGTGAAGGGTATAAGTACTAAGTAAAAGCGCAGTTGAAAATGGTGATGATTTAAATAATATATATACTAAAGGAAAATGATTAAATCATTAGTAATAGAGTACTCAAATTTATGTCAGACTTTCAATAGAAAAGCTATTGTATTGAACTTGTATCATTCCGCTTCACCTCTCTTATTGTTTCTTTTTTAATAAAGACATAAATAATCTTTGCTAAAGAGCACTCTAAATCATTTAATGTCAATCACTTGCAAGCGCTTACTTATGTTGGCACGACTTATCCCGTTATACCAACATCTATATGCATGAAATAATGGACTATTACTCTATAATTATATGGTAGTATAAATAGTTGGGAATAAAACCTGCTCACCCCAATAATCAAAAAAGTTATCGAAAGGTATGTAGAGGAATATCTGGACAAGCCAATTTGAATCAAATATGATTAAGCCACAATGGAAATAAAAATACATTGTGGTTTATTTTTTATTATCACTTCTACGAGAAGAATGAGACACAGATTAAAATAAGTCCTAGATTCTACAAACGAAGCTGAGTGCATAGAAAACATAGCGTGGTATGAAAAAGCGTGGGAATATGTTAAAGCTTTTGTTGGGGTTGAAGGGTTTAATCCGAGAAAAAAGCGACCACTAAGCAAAAAGAAAAGTTTGGAGAAAGGGGTATGACCTAAGACCAACCGGAAGAAGTGCACCATCAGGCATAGATGATATTAAGATGAGGCAAATAGGGAAGATATATTAAAGATTTAGAAGAAGATATTAAAAAGTAAAAATCAAAGATATCCTAGTGATAATACAAATATTGTAGAACAATACATTTAAGAAACATTAAATATTTTATAGCTAAAATAAACATAGCTTTTTCCCACCTCTAAGCAGGAAAAAGCCATTTTCATTAATCCTAAACTAAATTATCTTTTTGGTTTTCATATAACTCTTTACAAGCTTTTGGCGCTGTCCAAAACGTTGTTAATAGCAAGAAGACAACAGGGACGGCGGTCACGACAATAAATGATTGAAGTGCGTTAATACTGCCCTCGCCAATTGAGACTAATACAATGGCAACAGCCCCCATAAGCAATGCAAAAAATGCTCTTAATGAACGGGGTGGATTTCCATCACCTGATATAGCCATTGAAATTGTTAATGACATTGAATCTGTCGTCGTTAAAACGAAAATAATGGTTGCTAGTAAGAACAGAAATCCGAATATAGTACCGAATGGTAATTGTTCAGCAATCGCCATCATCGCGGCAGGAGGCCCAGCTTCATTCAAAGCTGTTGATACAGAACCAGGCGTGTCTAACTCTTGGAAAATTCCTGTTCCACCTACAACAGTGAACCAGAACGTTGCGATAACAGGGGCTATGATTGCGACTGATAAAACAAGTTCTCGAATCGTTCTACCTCTAGAAATTCGGGCTGTAAAAATAGCCATCATGGGGCCATATCCTATAAACCACGCAAAGAAAAACACGGTCCAAGAACTAAGCCATGCTTCGTCACTCCGGAAAGTATTGAATGGAATGAATTGGTTGACATAAAGACCAAATGCCTCAAAATAATTATTAAAAATAAATAATCCAGGGCCAAGCAATAAAACGCCAATAATTAACCCAAGTGCCAAGAGGACATTAAAGCTACTTAAAACCTGAATTCCTTTATGAATCCCTGTTACAGCTGAAATTGCTGCACTAATGACTAATAAAATAATGATGACGATATGGAGACTAAGTGAATCAGATATCCCTGTTAAAGTACTTATGCCATAGCCCGCTTGTAAACCTAGGAATCCAATTGGGCCAATGGTTCCAGCAGCGACCGAAATAATTGAAAACGAATCAACAATCGTTCCGAAAATGCTCTTTTTCATTATTTTTTCACCAAAGATTGGATATAAAAATGCTCTCGGTTTTAGCGGCATGCCTTTATGATAATGTGCATACATTAATACGATTGTGCCAAGTGTCCCTAAAATCGCCCAGGATAGAAAACCCCAGTCAACGAAACTCATGGAGAGTGCGGGCACAACCGCTTCAAGTGACCCAGCCTCGATTCCAGAAAAATGAGGCGGCACCGTTAAAAAGTGACTTAACGGCTCAGCAGCTGCCCAAAAAACGCCACCGGCTGCTAAAAGTGTACACATAATAATTGAAATCCATTTAAATGTACTTATTTCAGGTTTGTCCATATTACCTAAACGAATGTTGCCGTATTTTGAAAATCCTAATATTAATGCAATGAAAAATGTTCCTAGTAAAACGATTTGATAAACGAGTCCAAAATAAGTAGCTGATATTCCAAATAGGTAATCAACCGTGCCTGCAACAAAGTCCGCGTTAATTAACGCGATGATCACAAATAATATCAATACACCGCCACTTATTAAGAATGATGGTAAGTCTAGTGAACTTTTCTTTTCTTTTGAACCAAACATTAACTTTAATTCCTCCATTTTTACTGATTTTGCTTGTTTTTAAGCATGGCTCCTTAACGTAACTTCCCATCTAATTATGATAATCCTAAGTTATCCATAAAATACATAAGAAATTTACTTAAAAGAAAAAATGGAATTATGCCTCGATAATAGAAGCATAATTCCATTACTTTTCCCATCCTATAGAAGATCGGTCTGTTTGTAAACCCCATTTTTAAAAATGACAAAACGAGGGGTAGCCCCTCGCAATTATTGACGTCATGACTATGAAATGCATGGGAAAAATGAGCACAAATGATCATCATCGTCGCCATGACGATGAAACGTGTGAAAAAATGAGAGCAAGCAACCATCATTTGATCAGTAACGGTAAATATTTCGCTTTATGAATGTCTGTCTTTACCGACGTGGTTATTGATAACCATAGGATTGATGCATATGATAGCTTACTTAAGGCAAAAAAAGAGTCAAACTCTAGTTTGAGTTTGACTCTTTTAATATGATTCATTACATTTTTTCAACGTTTGCAGCTTGAGGTCCGCGTTGACCTTCTTCAACTGTAAATGTAACTGTTTGGCCTTCGTCTAATGTTTTGAAGCCTTCACCTTGGATAGCAGAGAAGTGTACGAATACATCGTCTCCTTCTTCACGTTCGATAAATCCAAAACCTTTGTCTGCGTTAAACCATTTTACTGTACCTTGTTCCATTATTTGTTGCCTCCTAGTGCCTATGCACAATGTATTACTATCTCTGTCCAAGTTGCTTCGTAAAGCCACGAGTTAAAAAGCCAAGTCTATAAACTTTTTCACACCGAACAAAAATAATTCTTTATTAGTATAACACGGAATGAAAATAATAACCAGCTTTATTAAAGTTAGATAAAGAATTGCATGAAAGCATAGCATTACGTGAAGGGCTATAGAACAAGATAAAGGGCTATAGAACGGAACGAAAGGCTATAGAATCGTATGAAAGAGTATAGAACTAAACGAGAGGCTATAGAACAAGATGAAGGGTCATAGAATCGCACAAAGGGCTATAGGACAATATGAAAAGCAGGTCACTCGCGCGTATTTCTACATGATATAAAAAATGCCCGAAGCTAAAAATAACTCGGGCTTTTTACATGATTCATGGATTTTGTGATTATTTATTCTTTTAAAGTTAGTTCTTATTTCGGCACTATTAGCGGTAGCTTATCTGCTGTAGATTTCTTGCTGTTGGGCAGATTCTTCTGCCTTCTTGCATTGGTCTTTTAATGCGACTCAGTTGAACTGTTTGGGTTTGCTTTTCTTCCATTCGTTTATCTAATTTCCCACAGTGAAAATCCGATCAATGATCTGAATTTCATCCTCTGACAGATTGATATCTACAGCTTTCAAATTACTCAATACTTGTTCAGGTCGTTTAGCTCCGGGAATTACTGCATCAATGGCGTCACGGGTCAAATACCAAGCTAAGACAATTTGGGCAATATCTGCTTGTTTATTTTCTGCTATCGGTCGGAGTTGCTCTACTTTAGCTAGATTTTTTGCAAAAGCTTCTCCTTGTAAATGCGGTTTTCTGGAACGATGGTCATTAAACGTCATGTTTTCATCATATTTTCCGGCTAAAATCCCTGATGCGAACGGATAAAAAGGTACAAATGATATTCCGTGTTCGACCATATAAGGGAAATAGGTTGTTTCCGCACTGCGTTCCAGCAAGTTATAATGTCCTTGATAAACATCGACATAACCGTCTTTATTAGCTTCTTCTAATTGGTCTGGTGTAAATTTTGATACACCGATGGCTCTAATTTTGCCTGCATCACGGAGTAATTTCAATGCACCAACCGCTTCATCTTTCGGGGTATAATCATCAGGATTATGGATGTAAAATAAGTCGATGTAGTCAGTTTGTAGTCGCATTAATGCTTCATCTACAGATTTCGTTAAAAACTCCGGCGTGTTATTCAGCACGATATCGTCGCCTATGAATTCATGTGATGCTTTGGTAGCTAAAACAATATCATGCCGTTTACCGGTTTCTTTTAGTATCTCACCAATGAGCTCCTCAGAGCGACCAAATCCATAATAAAAAGCCGTATCGATAAAGTTCATGCCATTTTGAATGGCGGTGGTGAACACGTCCTTGCTCATCGGCTCATCAACCTGTGGAAAAAGGTTTTGTCCGCCCACTGCCATCGCTCCAAGGCCAATCGGATTCACTTCTAACTCCGACTTTCCAAGACGCTTTAATTTTAACATGTGTATTCCTCCTAATTGACGCAAGTTTAACGAAAATTTGGTGTAGACGTCAATAGTAAGTGGGTCACTTTTTTGTGTTATTACAATTATAGAAAACAGTTGACATGACACGTCAGTTATGATAGTCATTTTTAACAAAATATGTTATAATAAATGTAGATACTTCTATCTATTTCTCTACATCCACACCTATTTAGCCTCAAAGGATGTGGTAACATAGCTCCATGCCGCTACAAATTAAAGAAGAAAATTATCCTAAGCCTACCTACACAAGTACTGAAACCGCAAAAATGACTAGAAGATAACCGTTAAAAGCTCTCAAGATATATACCAAACAGACAGGTTTGTATGATAGGAGTATAAGGGTATACAACTATTAATTAAACAAATAGGAGGGATTGGAAATGTCAAAATCTAAACGGAATCCTATTGTAGTTGATAAGTCAGAAGAAACACGGTCAAACGAAATTTCCAGAATGATTGACGAAGGTGGTTTAGGCGCGGAAAAGTATTACGATATTACAAAATTATCCCCTAAGAAGCCGGAGATTTCAAAAATGATTAATGAAGGTGGGCTGGGAACAAGAAATTATTATAATAGCTAGAACCATTTTAATTAAGATTAATTAATACGGATTGACCCGCTTTCTTTAAATGATTTGAAATAGTAAAAGTTCGTTAATGAATAAAGAAGAGTATAAAGATAGATTATTTACATGACCGAAAGAATACCTCGTTATAACAAATGGGAAGCCACTTATAAAAGGAGACTTCCCATTTGTTATGATTCGCCTATCTAATTGACATTCTCAATTTCTGTCCAATCGAAATCACCTGATTGGATTTTTTCGCGACGGTCTTTTGTAATGATGTCTGTTGGTCTGCTTCCATGTGGAAAATCGTCATCATGGCCTTTCCATTCAGGACGGTCGTGCATAAGCATGTAGGCTGCTAAGTTTGTAGCTTCTTGGTCTGAGAGTGTCCCTTCTTCACCCACAGGCATATTATTTTGGATATAGCCTGCTGCTTTGGTGAGGCTTTTTTCCTCCCTTTTATCCATAAATTCCTCGAAAAAACTTTCTGTTATTTTCTGTAAATCTTATGTAGTGATGGTGATACCACTCACTTCTCCTAATTCTCGTTTTGTAAAAAAAATTTATTGCATTAGTATACCACTATATATTCCGGGCGTCACGCCTAAAGTAATAGGGCTTTTGGATTACTCATTGAATTAATTTAAAAACTAAAAAAGCCCGGCTTCGTCTTTCGAAGATAGGCTTCAATTGTAATAATTATTTTTAATGTATAATGGAGGTAGGACTCAGGCATGCGTATTTTAATTATACTATATAGAGCGGAGCACAGGCCTTATATTATATGAGGTAAACCCTGCGTATAACAGAATTGAAACCGATATCTGGATGAAGGTAAAATAAAGACTGAACAATGTACGGTCTTGGACTAGAAACATAAACACATAGTCGTTTTGTGCACTTCAATCGTGAAGCAGACAATTAACAAAGGAGAATAACATGGCTAATAAGAAATATTATGTCGTTTGGTCGGGTAAGAAAACTGGGATTTTTGAGACTTGGGAGGAATGTAAAAAACAAGTTATAGGAGTGAAAGGGGCAAAATATAAATCTTTTCCCTCGAAAAAAGAAGCGGAAGATGCTTTTAAAAGGGGGCATGCCCAGACTACCAACCCGCCAACTAAATCTAAAACAAAGAACTCTACTACATCATCCCGAGCTCCAGAGCAACCCGATTCAACATATATAGAAGAAAGTATAAGCGTCGATGCGGCATGTAGTGGTAATCCCGGACTGATGGAATATAAAGGAGTCTACACCAAAAACGGAGAAGAACTTTTTCATTATGGTCCTGTGCAACATGGCACGAATAATATTGGCGAATTTTTAGCGATTGTTCACGCCCTTGCTTGGATGAAAGAAAAAAACAGTGATTTTCCCGTGTATTCAGACTCGAAAATAGCTATTGGTTGGGTAAGGAAGCGGAAGGCGAACACCACCATTCCGAGGGATTCATCTACAGAACATTTATGGAAGTTGATTGACCGGGCTGTAAAGTGGTTAAACAACAATACATATAGGAATAAGATACTTAAATGGGAAACTCGATTTTGGGGTGAGAGTAAGGCGGATTTTGGACGGAAGTAAATAATCAATATAAATCTAAAGCAGAGGACAGTTAAATCCTCTGCTTTTTAAGAAAAAATAACACATGCAACAATACACAATCGACTTTTTGCACTAATCGATTAGTAGATATTCTTATCATGTAGAATCTGAGTGGTTATTTCTGCAGCCATGTTTCCAGTGGCTTGTCCATCTTCATTTTGAATATTAGCTGCAAAATAAAAAGTACGATTTGCTTTTTTCACAAAGCCAATAAACCAACCATTCATATCTATGCCATTGATTGTTCCCGTACCAGTTTTACCATATAAGTGTCCATCCGATTGATCATCGATATGGATTGCCTTTTCTATAGCTTGAATATTATCTTCATTAAAATCGTATTTGTTTTCCTCTAATTCATACAATAATTGAACTTGTTCAATGGGTGATACTTTTAACGAAGATTCCATCCAGTAACTATCCAGGTTTGCTGAAAGATTCTTGTTCCCATAATTTATTTTATCAAAATAATGTTGTAGTTGTTCTTTCCCGAGTTTTCGATCAATATCTTGGAAATACCAATTCACCGAATGACTCATCGCGGTAGATAAATTTTGGTCTTTATTCCATTCCTTATAAGGATGGCTATGGCCATCCCAATCTCTTTCGTTGTTGCTTGGGGTGATAACATTTGCTTCTAAAGCGAATAAAGCTGAATAAATTTTATATGTGCTGTCGGGAGATACTCGTTGTTGACTCATTTCTTGATTATAAATATGATATTGTTTACTTGAACTATCAAATAAAACAAAACTTCCATCATAACCATCAAAATAGGTACTGAGGTCTTCATATACTACATTTTTTTCGGTGAAATGATAGACATCGTCTGTGTTTGCCACAACAGCGGTTAGTGGGGTAAGGGTTAATACGAATACCCCAAGAAGGGCGTAAATGACTTTGCTTTTCCATTTCAAGTGCAGAGATTCTTTTGAATAGCTGGCAATGGCGAGAATTCTTTGTTTTATTTGTTTCTTTGTTCCTCCGATTCCTGGACTGAACTGTTCATAAGGTCGCGTATATCTGTTATCTGCAAAATGAATAATGGTATGTCCGTATTCAACATGCCCTTTTTCATTTAATAAATTTAAAACGGAAGCATCACACGCTAGTTCTCGGTCAACACGCATTTTATTAAAGGCGTACCATACAAGCGGGTTAAACCAATAAATAGTTTTTAAAAACCACATTGCATAATTAACCAAGATATCTTTATTTTTTTGGTGACTTAATTCATGTAGAAAAACATATTTTAAGTCATTGGTTGTGAAAGTTTGCCGGGTTTCTTTAGGTATGATGATAAAAGGACGAAAAAGTCCTAGCGTAATTGGAGAGTTTAATAGAGAACTTTCTCGTAGTTTTATTTTCCTCTTCACTCCCACTTCTTTTATACATCTTGCCAGCATGTCATTTATTTGTTTGTTTTTGATTGTCGTAGACGCTTTTTTCAATCGATTGATCTGATAGAGTGAATATATAATCATTCCTGTGAAAAAGATTATTCCAATAAGCCAAACAATAAAAAATACGTTATAAAAGGTATCTAGGGATGTTTTGTCTATAGATACAGTCAAATCGTGTAATAAGTTGGTGTTTGATTCACCAGACATGTTGGCATTGGTCGTTCCTTCGCTTCTAGGTATAACGTCTTTATTTTTCCAAAAAGGATTGTTGTTAATAACATTAGAAAGGTATTCTCCTAAGTGGAACGTCTTCCATGGAAAAAGAAAACCAATGCATGGTACGAATAAAAAATACCAGACTTTATAATGTGTTTGGATTGATAGATGTTTGGAAAATGTTTTTTTCACTAGAAGAATAGATAAAATGAGAAGGGATACGACCACAGTACTTATTAATAATCGAAGTATAATGTTGTCCATTATTTTTCGCCTTCTTTCATATCCCTTTCAGATAATATCTGTTTTAACTCGGAAATATCTTCATCGGATAGTTGATCATTTTCTATGAAATTTAGCACCATTGAATTTAAGGTGCCACCGAAAAATTGATCAAGAAACAATTTACTTTTTTTCTCTACGAATTCGTATTGTTCAATAAGTGATTGATAAACAAAGGCTCGGCCGACTTTTTCTGCTTTTAATGCTTTTTTCTTTTCAAGTCGTGTAAGCATGGTTTGGACGGTATTCGGTTTCCAGTCTATTTTTTGCAATACTTTGTCCACAATCTCTGGTGTAGAAATTGGCTCATATTTCCATACAACTTTCATCACTTCATATTCGGCTTCAGATATTTGTGGCATATTTTCCATTTGAATTCCTCCTGCTTCTACAACTGTAGTATCTATTATAGCAAGAAGCCCCAAATCTTTAAAGTATGTTTTAACTATTCACGGCAAGGTACCTTTGATGATAGATTACTATTTTTATTAGTTATTTTCCGATTCTCTTTCCTTTTTTAAATCGTAATAGGCTTTAAAAATTCCTTTGGCGATATTGTGTTTCGTAGGTGTGCCCAACCCTATGCCTGTATTGGGTACAAGGACTGCAATCGCGATTTCGGGATTATCAAAAGGGGCGTAGGCAACCAATGAATGATTTTCCGTATTTGCCACTTTCTTACCGTCTTCATATATTTCATTTTCAGCTGTTCCAGTCTTAGCAGCAATATTGTAAGAGTTGTAAGGAGCTTCATTAAAATAACTATGAGCTGTTCCGTCAGTACTTTGAGCAACTCGACGAAATCCTTCTTGAACCCGTTTAATATATTGATCATCCATTTGAATCTTGTTTAGAATATCTGGGTTGATTTCTTTTCGTATTGGTCCTAGGTAATCTTCGGCAATTGGTGCTCTGACTTCTTTGAGAAAGTGCGGGCGGATTCTATAACCATCATTGGCGATTGTTGATACATATTGTGCCAGCTGTAACGTGGTGAATGTATCGTAGTTGCCAATTGCAAAGTCCAATAGATTCCCTGCTTTCGGGTGTTCGCCTTTATACCCTGTTGCTTCATAAGGAAAATCAACACGTGTTTCAACGCCAAGTCCGAATTGGCTAAAATAATTTCGCATCTCTGTTATCGCTTCAGGATGATAGACTATTTTTTTCCCTGGCTGATAATTATATTCGCCTCCCATACGCATGGCGATATGGAACATATATATGTTTGAAGATACTTTTAGGGCATCGATATCATTTAATGTTCCTAAACCATAAGGCTTCCAAGACTTTTTTGGGGGTGTTCCGGCAATTTTTATAGGCTCATCGTAAAACGTAGTACCGATATTAATTACCTCCGATTGAAAACCCGATAAGATAGTAGCACCTTTCACGACAGAACCAGGTTGTCTGGCATCATACATTACTTGATGATCCGCATTTTCATATTTACCTTTTTCTTTATTGTAATGTTGGCCTGATATTGCTAAAATTTCACCTGTTTTGGGATTGAGTGCTACGGCCATAACATCTTGTAGGTATCGATTTAAATAGGGATTTTTATTTTTTGTAGTCTTCAGTTGATCTCTGGTTAGGTCGGAAACGCGTTTCTGTAAATCCATGTCAATCGTCAATACTAAGTCATTGCCGCTTTCACCATCGGAAATTTTACTTGTATCGACTATTTCACCTTGTTTATTCGTCGTATATTGAACTTGTTCTTTCTTTCCCTGCAAAAAATCTTCATATTGTTCTTCCAAGCCACTTTTGCCGACTCGGTCGTTTCGGTTATAACCTTTAGCAAGATACGTACTTAGTTTCTCAGAAGGGATACCTTGTTTTTCTGAGGTAACCGTTCCTAATATATTTTTAAACGTATCCTTGAAGGGATAAGACCTGTTCCAGTCAGTCGTCGTATTAATTCCAGGTAATTCATCTAAATGCTCGGAAACTTTGGCATATTCTTCAAAAGAAACATTTTCATTTTTGATAATTTTTGGTGTTAGTTCATATGCTTTATCCATTTCTTTTTTTATTAAAATAATTTGTAAATCTTCTTCTGAAAAGTGGCTAATTTCATCTTTTGTAATTCGATCTAAAATCGTATTATATTGTTCTGTGTTATCCAATTTAGAGATTTCTTTCTTAGATATTTTTTTATTTGCTTTTTTTGGATGACGCAAATACCAATACTCTCTTTTTTCACGATCGGTAATCGTTTTTAGTTTACTTTTTTTCGTTTTTTTATCATACAAGGTCATAAATTTGGATAAATCTTGGGCTACTTTCAGTTTTTCCTCTGCTTGAACGCCTTTTGGCGGGATATAGGTAATGGCGTATAACGCTTTATTATCAACGACTACTTTATGGTTTCGGTCATAGATGTTTCCGCGTGGTACTGGAATTTTAATCGTATCTTTAACTGTACTATAAACTTCATCTTGATATTTTTGTCCGTTTAAAATCTGGACAGTCCCTAATTGAGTGATAAGCGCAGTGAAGAGTACAAAAATAATAAAAAATAGTAAATTTAAACGAAAAGGAAGTTGTACGCTCTTTTTTCTTTTTTGTTTCATGGGAATCCTCACTTATTTGAATTTTGTTGTGACTTTTATCGATACAATTTCTGTTTCATTGTTATCGCTTATGAAGATAATCGTATAAATTATCAATAAAACTACTGTTCAATTGGGTTGCAGAGTTGCCTGACGAATAATCTTCTGCAAGTGAAAGAAGTATGAAACTGTCCTCTTTCTTTTCAAAAGCTAGTAAAAAACTATTTTCAACTCCTTTTTCGCCTTTACGCCTTTTTAACTCCGCGGTTCCGGTTTTGGCAGCTAGTTCATATTTCGGGTTAGATAATCTATGCGCTGTTCCATTAGGATTGTTAACCACCTCTTCTAGACGGTGTTTCATTTCGTTTGCAGTTGCGCTTGTGATAGCCGATTTTGTTTTAGGTTCGCTATCATCATTTATTAATCTTGGATAAACAATATCTCCTTCATTTTGAAAGATTGAATACATGGCTACCTGCTGAATAGGTAAAATTAGTAACTCACCCTGACCATAGGCGGTGTCGGCTAACAGAATCTCTGAATCAAATGTTGGTTTATTTGAAATTTGGGCTGGCTCCATGGCTATGGGGAGATCGAGTTCCTCACCAAAAATAAACTGATCGAGACCTTTTCTAAACGTTTCTTCTCCCATTTCAAGAGCCTCTTGCGCAAAATAAATATTATCGGAATAGATAAGCGCTTTTTTCATATCAACATTTTCAACATCGGAAACACGAGTGACCGAGTAATCTCCCCAGGATTTATTCTTTTTCCAATTTAAACCTTCAATTTTTCTTACCTTATCCGGATAAGTTACTTTACTATCTAAGCCAATACTGGCTGTAAGGGCTTTAAAAGTAGAACCAGGAGCATACCGGACTGCAAATCTGGAGATAAATGGTTTATCGGGATTGTTTGCATACACGTCGTAGTCCTTTTGAGATATTCCTTGTGTCATTAAATTAGGGTCAAAAGAAGGGGAAGATGCGAGAGCATAAAATCCTCCATCTTTGGGATTCATCACAACGGTGGAACCAGGTTGTTTATTTAAATTTTCAAATGCTTCTGTCTGAATATAAGCATCAATCGTTAGATGAACATCTTTTCCATCAATTTTTTTGTTTCTTGTACGACTTGTTTTTTATGTCCTTGTTCATCGACAATTATTATTTCTCCACCATTTGTACCGCGTAAGTCTTTATCTAGGGTTTTCTCTAATCCAGATTTTCCAATGATGTCTCCTTCAGCAAGAGAAGGATGTTTTTCCAAATCTTCTTTAGTTACTTTTCCTGTATAACCAATTAAATGAGCTGCAGCTTCTTTTAAAGGGTAATATCGACGTTTTGTGTTTTGATAAGTTACTCCAGGCATTTCCTCCGCCTTACTAGGATCGATCATTTTTATAGGAACAAATAAATCATCTTTCACCCAACTTTGATTTAACTTTTGATTTATTTCATCAATCGGTATATCAAATACCTGACTTATAGTTTCTAATATTTTCTTCTTCTCATCGCCTTCTTTTAGATCGCTTGGTACAATGCCTAACGACTTAAACTCTTTATTTATTGCTAATCCGTTATTTAAGCGATCCTTGATTTCGCCTCGTTCCGCTTTTAAAACTCGAAAGGACACTTTATCCTTACCTTCCATGCCAGGAAGAATTAATGAGGGATCCCATTTTAATAAGAAATGATGATTTGTTTTTATTATTTTTGTGTGATAATTCAATCCTTCTAACTTTCCTAAAGGGGTGGTAAAGCTTAAACGGAAAGTAAAGTCGTATTCTTGGTTATTTATTTTATTAATTTTAATGTTGGAAGCATGTATATGATTTATCTGAATCCCGTTAAATATTTGTTGATATTTTTTTATAACGTCATCAAGGGAGTATTCTAAGGAAGTGTATGATTGTGGTTCCAACACCTTATCTAAGTTGTCATAGTCTTTGTTTTCTAATATTTGAATGAAAGCATCTGCTTTCTTATTTACTTCGCTACTATCGTTTTCGATGATTACTTTATAAATAATCAAGCCAGTGAGACTTGCAAATACAAATGTCATGATTAATTTAAAAATAAAAGAGGAATTGGCTCTTCTTTTTTTGTGTGTAATTCTACGATTCACATCATTCACGTCACTTTCATTTGAATTAATTACTACGTTTGTAGTATTTAGGGTAAAACTACACCTGTAGTAATTAGGGTAATTATAGCATATATTTTATAGATATCAACTTTGAATAGTGTTCAAGCCCAGCTTCTATAGGAAATAGCCTTTGCTGATGAAAAAAGTAGTTTTAGTTAAAAAACAGCAAACAGACGAGGGCACCCCCGTCTGTTTTTCTATGCAACGTCGTTTTTCGAATCTTGAACTTCAAGGTCCACTTGCAAGTTTTCCATTTTATTTTTCTTGCCTTTCCAGAAGAATAAAACAGCAATCAATACCGTTGTGATGAGCCCGCCAATGTGTGACGTGCTATATGACAACCCGAAGCCTAGATTACTATCATACAAGATATAAGCAATAACCATATCTGTAATGAACAAGGCGGGGATGAGCGCGATAAAGTAATTTTTCTTTTTCACTAGTAAATACATCGTGCCGATCCACAGGGCGAGTGCTGCTGTTCCTTGGTTGGCAAAAGAGAAGTAACGCCATAATATATTAAAATCAATGGTCGTCAACCAGTAAGATACAACAAATAATGGAATAGCAATAGCAAGACGCTTTGCTAGTTTAATTTGATTAATGTTTAAGTAATCTGCGATGATATTACGTGCAGCTCGGAACGCTGTATCACCAGATGTGATGGGAAGAACGACTGCACCAAGAACAGCAATCGTACCACCGACAGCACCGAGAAGCGTCATGGAAACTTCATTAACGACAAGAGAAGCGGTACCTTCATTAATTAAACCTTGTAATGTTTGGCCGTCAAATAAGCTAATTGCAGCAGCGGCCCAGATCATAGCGATCACACCTTCAGCAACCATCATGCCGTAAAAAATATAACGTCCTTCTTTTTCTTTTTGTGTCGTTCTCGCGATTAGTGGTGACTGAGTAGCGTGGAAACCTGATAACGCTCCACAAGTAATTGTTAAAAACAAGATTGGTAGAATCGGTGTATTTTCTGGGTGCATATTCTGAATGTTCAACTCAGGAATAGAGTAATCCGAGAATATCAAAGCAATTCCTACCCCGATGGTACCAATGAGAAGGACGGCACCAAAGAACGGATAAATTCGTCCAATGATTTTGTCGATTGGTAAAATGGTAGATAAGAGAAAATAAGTGAATATAACCATCACGATAACGATAAGAGCAACTTTTCCATCAATTAACACGTGTAATAATGAGGCAGGTGTTGTGACGAAAACGGTTCCAACTAATAGTAATAATAAAAGCGCAAAGAAATTTACTAAGTGCTTAGCAATTTTCCCTAAAAATTTACCAGCAAGCTCAGGGATATGTGCCCCTCTGTTTCTAATCGAAATCATCCCTGTTAAATAATCATGAACCCCTCCGGCGAAAATCGAGCCAAGCACGATCCAGAGAAAGGCGACAGGCCCGAATAAAGCACCCATTATCGGTCCGAAAATCGGCCCCGTTCCCGCTATATTTAAAAGTTGAATAAGCGCATTTTTTTGCTTATGCATCGGCACATAATCTACCCCGTCCTGATTCGCATAAGCCGGTGTTTGTCTTTCCTCGTCTACCCCGAACGTTTTTTCAACAAACTTACCGTATGTGAAATATGCAATAACCAACAAGGCTATCGCCACTAAAAATGTAATCATCTATTAAACATCCTCCTTTTTATAGAAAGCGCTTTCCCCGATATAATTATACAAGTCACTTCACAAAAATCAATCTTTAACTACGAAACATGAGGTAAGCAGTATTAGATACTTATGTAAAGTCGCATGAAGGGGCTATAGAACAGAAGGAAGGGACCATAGAATCAAATGAAAGGCCATAGAATAATGCAGCCCAGCTAATAAGCGTTTATTATATCACTAGCTTAACGAAACAACTTCAAACATGCCTCAAAAACACGAATCCATTCGCTTGTTAACTTTTTCTAAAAATGCAGATAAAGTTTGTATTATTGGTTTCGATGTAGTACATTAGAAGTTAGGAACATATGTTCTTATAGATTATAAAGGGGTAAACTAATGAAAGATCAACAACTACTTAAAGAATTGGAAAATAAAATTGAAAATATGAAAAAAGAAATGATGGATTTAGGCATTAATATGGGGTTAAATAATTCCAAAACGCTTAAAAGCAGTCAGAATCTTGACGAGCTGATTGTCGAGTACCAAAAACGCAAAGACAAAGATTGAAGCTCCGTCGTTTATTGATGTCGGGTTGACATGCTGAGTGAAGCACGGATAAAGTTAAATCAAAAAACGGGTGCCAAGTATAGACTTTATTCGAGATTATGTGCGTACCTGGCGACCTGTTGTCTTAATCAAAAGGAATAAATTCTTCTAACTCTTCAACAATGAATTCTACTTCGGTTTTTTTATATGTATCACCCCCTGAACAATTTCATAACCTTGACTTGACTATTGAAAAGCTTCCTGTGTCTATATTAAAATTAAATATAATATGTATATCGAAAGCAGAAAGATGGATATTTTAATAATTAAAAATATAAAAGAGAGGAAAATCATCATGGGGAAAAAGAAAAAGCACAAAAACGACTGGGCAGAAGCGAAGAAGAGATGCAGGTTGAATCAATATGATATTCAAATGGCGAAAGAGCTTGGAATGACGCCTAAAAGTTTGCTCAAGAATATACCTTCCCCGACTCAGCAATGGAAGGAACCGGTAAAAGTATGGGTTCGCAACTTGTATGAAGATAAATTTGGAAAAGTTCTTGGGGAGGATGGCAACTAGTATGGAGCCTTTAACTGCAAAGGAAATACTTACTATCTTAAGAGCGGCGGATCAAATTATTGCAATGGGTGGACGAACGCAACTTGTCAAAATATTAAAAGGTTCTAAAGAAAAACGGGTACTTGAATTAGGCCTTGATACCAACCCTGCTTATGGATCTTTCAGCACTGAAACAATGGCAGAAATACTTAAAAAGGTCGATTGGATGATTGACTATGATTTTCTCGAACTTCACTTTCAGGGGAAACTCCCTACTATTGTTTTCACTGATCGAGGATGGGCGCTGGAATCCGATCAGCGTGCCGATGAATTTTTGCAGGAATGGGTCGAGTGGTTGTCCGATAATCAATCTGAACTTGACATGGGTTACTTAAAGGATCGTAACAGAGACATGATTTTATTGTTTCTTGACAAAGTAAGAGAAACGGGAAATCCACGCTTCATTCCTTTTCTAGAAGCATGGAAAGACATTGAATATAAAAAAGTACGAGCTGCGATCCAAACGGTTATTGAGGCATTGAAAAATAATGAGCCAGTTGATAAAGTTGCAATCGACGAACGAAAAAGTATACTGCAACAATATCTCAAAGGCTCCCCACCGCAGGACTTGCGACTTAAATGCTGGGAGTGTAGTGAAAGATTTACCTTTACTGTAGGAGAACAAAGATTTTATAAAGAAAAAGGTTTCTCCATGCCAAACCGATGTGAAAAGTGCCGAGAAAGAAGAAGATTCGGTCAGATGATTGATGAATTCTAGCATCCATCACGCAAAATTCCAGTGCCCTAGTCATGAACTAACTCTGAATTGATTCGGTGTCTAACACGTATATTTTTCCCTCTTTTGGAAAACTTAATAGCGATGAGTTACTACTTAAGGAGGAAAAAGACATGGCTCGTATAGGAGTTGAACAATCGTTATCGAATGTGAAAGATGCACTTATGGAAAAGGGATACAATGTAGTTGACTTGAAAAATGAGGAAGACGCAAAGAATTGCGATATGGCTGTTATTTCAGGTCAGGATAAAGATGTTATGGGCATTGCCGATGTGGTTACTGAAAACTCGGTCATTAATGCGCAAGGGGTTTCGGCTGAAGAAGTGTGCGACATGGTGAGTGAAAGAGTCCAGTAATTTTAATAAGAATATCCACAACGGGTTGAAAATGGATAATTGAATAGCATAGAATCCAAAGAGGTGAACCTGATAGGCTCACCTCTTTTTATTGAAGCGTTGTAGAACTTTTAACACTTTACAAAATTGCTATCATCAAGATACCAAAACACCGTTTAGACCTTGCTGCTAAGGGAAAAACTGAAAGCGGAGTTTTTTATTAATATGTTTAAAAATTAAAGGGAGGTTATTTTGTGGAAAAACGGATTGATTACTATAATACAGCACCCGAAGTCATTGAATTGATGAAGTCTTTAGAAAAGTATACAAAACAGTCGAATATCGACCGAAAGCTTCGTGAACTAATGAAAATCCGCGCATCTCAAATTAACGGTTGTGCGCATTGCTTGAACATGCATACATCAGACGCACGAAAAATGGGTGAAACAGAGCAGCGTATTTATTGTTTGAATGCATTTAGGGAATGCAATTTTTATTCAGAAAAAGAAAAAGCAGCCTTGGCATTGACCGAACATGTGACAGATATCTCAGTAAAAGGTGTACCCGAAGACCTGTACAAAAATGTACGCAACTTTTTTGACGAAAAAGACTATGTTGATCTCATCGTGATTATTAATCAAATCAATACTTGGAATCGATTGGCAATTTCTATGGGGAATTTTGCTACGGCTAATGAGGATGAGTGACTTTATAAAAGCAAAATTTTAGAAAGATACAGGCCACTTTTTTAATAAAAGCTAATTCTTTAAGAATGTCTCTGTAGATTTAAAACTTACACAAAACCATCTGCTAATTTATATGTACTTAGTATATATTATTTAGCAGATGGTTTTGTTATTATATAAATTATTAGTAAATAATTGAAGTGATAGGTTTGATAAAATATATACTTAGTATATAATATTCATAACGAAGATGGGAGGAATTAAACCATGATTAAAGTTAGGAATTTAAAAAAAGAATTCATTCAAGGACAAGAAAGAACTCAAGTGCTTAAAGGTATTGATTTAAACGTTGAGGAAGGAGAATTTGTAGCTGTAATGGGGCCAAGTGGTTCCGGGAAAAGCACATTACTTCAACTTTTGGGTGGCCTTGATATACCTACTGAAGGAGAAAATTTAATAAATCAGAATAACTTAAATACTATGTCGGAGAAAGAAAGAACGATATTCCGAAGAAAATATATAGGCTTTATTTTTCAAAATTATCAGCTTCTCCCCACATTAACAGTGGAAGAAAATATAGCTTTTCCTATTCATGCAGATGGGAGTTTAACCAGGGAAAAAAATAAAGAAATTTATGAATTAATGAATTCTGTCGGATTAAAAGAACTTGGCAGAAAACGAGCCAGTTTACTTAGTGGTGGTCAACAACAACGGGTAGCTATAGCTAGGGCATTGGTCAACCATCCTACTGTTTTATTGGCTGATGAGCCAACTGGAAATTTAGATAGAAATAAAGCTGAAGAAATTCTAGGCCTCATGTCAAAGTTCAATCGAGAAAGTAATCAAACAATTATAATGGTGACACATGATATTTTTGCAGCTGGATTTGCTAATCGGATTATTCTTTTTAAAGATGGGGTGGTCGATCAATTAATTTCTAGAAAGGATGAAGATTATGCTAAATATGTGGCGAATTTCATGGCGTAACATCATACAAAATAAAAAAAGATTTTTCATTTCTTTACTAGGAATTATTTTAGGCACAGCATTTGTGACCTCTATGCTGATTGCTGACAGAACGACCAATGATGTTTTCAACTATTATGAACAGATGTATGTCGCAAATGCTGATTACTGGGTTTTGAGTGATGAACATACATATCCTGAGGATGATGTTTTACCGCTTTTGTCCAGTTCAGAAGTAACGGAAACCTTACTAGCACTTGATAAGCAAGCATTCTTAGAGCTTGATGGTGATCAAACCGTAAATCAAAGAGCTGTACGAATTACAGGTGTTGATAATCAAGATAGCTCATTATTAAAACTTCCGGTTATTGAGGGGACTTTAGACAATAAAGGGTTAGTCATTCCTGATTCCACAGCAAATTTGTTAAATAAAAAGGTAGGCGATACAATTAAGTTTACCAATATGGGTGAAGCCAAAATTTCTGCCATTGTAGAATATACGCAGCTACTCGTAAGTCCAGGTGACTGGAAAGGTGCGGAATCAAGCAGTTTCCGAATGATGGCTCCACTTGAATTATTAAGAGATTGGACAGGAATGGATAACGAGCTTTCTTATGTAAGATTTCAAACAAATGGAGAAGGAGAGAAACTCTTTCAATCTCTACAGAGTGAGTTTCAGAATTCACATACCTACATACAACCCGTTGTCGCTGACGATCGACAGAGTAACGACATTGGAGGACTTTATACATTCTTTTATTTAATTGCCGGATTATCGATGTTCATCAGTGGTTTCATTGTTTTTAACATGATTTATACAAGTGTTATGGAGAGAAAAAAAGAATTTGCGATTATGAAGAGCTTTGGGTATCTTCAAAGTTCTATCTATAAGCTTATTCTGATTGAAGTATCTCTATTAGCAATTATCGGGACAGCTATCGGGACCCCCATAGGAATTTGGCTCGGAGATATGTTTATGCAAGGGTTGCTTGGAGTGTTTGAGTTTGACATGGTTTACAGTTTGAATTGGAAAATACCTACAGTAATATCAGTAATCATAGGCCTTTTATTTCCAGTCATTTTTTCTTTGTTTCCGATTTACAATGCGGGCAAGACCTCTGTATTGTTGACATTAAAGACAGCAAACCAAACACAATCATCAACGAAGAAATATATAACTAGAGTTGTCTTGGGTGCGGTCTTACTGTTTTTTATCTTTATCAATCACCCTATCTCTTATATAGCCATTATCGTAAGTGTCATTTTATTGTTTCCATTCTTGTTAATGCTGTTAAAATGGATTTTTATGCCTGTTTTAAAGACTTTCCTCGGATATTCTGGAAATCTAGCGGCTCAAAATCTTACACAACAATTAAATAGAAATGCAAATACTGCCTCCATTCTTGCTATTGGTATCTCAGTTATTCTATTGTTAAGTGCTGTTATCGAATCCGCTCCTGAAGGTTATGAAAAAGAAATTAAAAGTACTTATGGAGGCGACCTAAGAATTACATCGGAGGCAGCGTGGACTGATAAGGACATGACAAGATTGCTATCTTATGATGCTGTTGAAAATGTTGAACCTCTGACTGAAGCTACTCCGATTACTTGGGAAACAATTGATGGAATGAATAGACAATTCTCTGTTTTTGCAGTTGATAAAGATGGACCAAGTTTATTTGAGAGCCATGAAAAGGATTACTTATATAATGAGTTGGCAAAAGAACCGTCTATTCTTCTCGGAGAAAGGGCTTTTGATGAGTGGGGTGGCAATATAGGGAATTACATCACAATTAATACACCCTCAGGCACACAACAATTTAATGTTGTTGATGTTGTGAAAACATCAAATTATTCAGGTTATGTTGCATTTATGGATGAAAATCATTTAAATAATGAATTTGGTTGGATGAATAATTTCGATATGCTGTTGACCTTAAACGAAGGATATAGCGGGGATCAATTACGAAATCCGTTATGGGATGATTTCGGAGGTCATCTTGCAAAAGTTGAAACCGTAGAAGATAAAATTAATTCAACTACTTCAGCGTTAACGGGTATGAATGAGTTAATTTTAATTATGTTAGTTTTTGTTGTAGGCTTAGCTAGTATTGGTACAGCGAACACTCTACTCATGAATACTTTTGAACGTACTTCTGAAATTGGTACGATGCGAGCATTGGGCCTAACTAAACAGCAAGTCAAAAAGATGATTATCGGAGAAGGCTTACTTATAGGAGTGTCGGGAGTTATTGGGGGTATTGCATTGGGTTTCATATTGCTTTATGTTATGAGCCAGTCTAAACTACTAGAAGGATTTATATCATTTCACATTCCCCCAGGTAGTATCCTGCTCTCATTTATAGCTGGTGTTTCTTTAAGTCTCTTGGCTTCTTGGATTTCGAGTACTACGGCTAGTAAAATAAATATTATATCATCACTAAAAGAAGGTTGAACAACATGTCGGTTAAGTACGGAATATTAACATTGCTATCTCTACAAAAAGACCATGGTTATGAATTAAAACTAGGATTGGAATCACTTCTGGGAGTTAAAGGTAAAATTAATCCTGGCCAAATTTATACCACACTTGATCGTTTAATTCGGGATCAATTTGTGTTATCTGTAGGGAAAGATGACCAAGATAGAAAGCTTTATGACATAACGTCAAACGGAAAAAAAGAGTTAGAAAGCTGGCTACTAGAACCTGTGCCCTACCATTCTACTAGAGATGATTTTCACTTCAAATGGAGTTGTGCCCGCAGAATGGACTTTAAACACGAAAAGAAAATGCTTGACCAACAAAAGGCAATGATCATGAAAGATGTTATGGAATTAACTCAATTAAAAGCGGATTTTCTTTTTCAAGGTGATGAGAGTCGCTACTTATTAATTACTGGCACACTTCTGCATTTAGAAGCAGATTTGAATTGGATTCATCAAGTTGAAAATAGAAATCATAGTTAAATTTGAGGCTTTTTTCACTAATCCCCTCCTGTCTTGTAAAAGACATGAGGGATTGTTTTTTGCAAACTCATAAAAAATACATTATTAATAATCACAATTCTCATATATTATTTTTAGGAATTAATGATATACTTCTAAAAGAAGTTTTTTATATTAATTTTAAAGGGGATTGTTTAGATGTATAAGAGAAATTTTATAATGTTGTCATGTTTCTTATTAATTTTATTTCTCGGGGCCTGCGCTACTTCTGGCGATTCAGAGGAGGAGTCAAGCATTAAATTAACCGAAGATGAAGACTCCCGTGCAGACGATTTGGAAAAAAATGAAGAACGAGACACAGAATCAGATGATACCAATAATGATGAGGAAGATGTCGCAACCGATGAACAGGATCCTCAGGAAGATAACAACAACTCGGAAGAAACCGACGCAAAGGTTGGCTTAAAAAAGGTCTACCTTGAAAAACTAAATGAAGCTAAAAACGAATGGGATGACAAGGAACCAACTGATTCTTCAACTTATGCTCAGAAAAATTTAGCAGGAGCGAAGTTTGATGTTTGGGATGGTTTATTAAATGAAGTGTACGGAGTCTTAGAAGAAAATTTAACAAAAGAAAATATGGATCAATTACGAGAAGAACAACGAAATTGGTTATCCTACAGAGACGAAACAGCAAAAGAAGCTTCATTGAAATATGAAGGTGGTACTCAAGAACATCTGGAATACACAGCTGTGCTAGTCAATCTAACGGAAGAAAGAAGCTTTGAATTGGTCGATAACTATATGGAATAAACAATAACTCTAAGAAAAACTTAGAAATCAAAAGATCTGGGTTTTTCACTTGAGTGGTTTGATTGTTTTAATATAAAGTTTCATCTTGAGATCAGAATGGTGTTATTATGGGACGAGAATCATAGACGTACTACTGAATAATGAAACTGATTATTTTATAATAAGAATAAGGTCAGAATTATTGGAGCTAGTTATGTCACCTTTAGGAGGTGTTGTTTTGATATTTGAGCTAGTGGGACTTGGTATTATCGCTATCATTCTAGTTATAATAATTGCTCCGATTATTGCTTTATTCTTTTCTTGGATTGGCAAGATGCCATTTAAAACGGTTTGGAAAAGAACGAGTATCGTTTTATTGATTCCTTATCTATTATTTATTAGCTTGGCTTTAGCACCAGACGATGAAGGGCCATTATCTACCGCCTTTGATATCGGTTTTATTACAGCCTTCATCATTATATTTATTACTCCGATTATCGCTTTGTTTCTAAAATGGATATTTAAAACGCCTTTTAAATATGGATGGATATCATCGAGTGTTATCTTACTCGGTGCTTTAACTTTGCTTTCTATATCGTTTGCTATTGATGCTTCAGATTTGTCTTCGAGTCTGGCTTGGCAAAATATTGCCGGTGTGTTAAGTATTATCCCATTTATCATTTTATTAGGCGCTCCTCCATTAGCTTTACTCTTGAAGCTAACCAAGAATGAATCATACAAAAAAATGTGGAAATTTTCATCCATCTTTTTAATTGGCGCTTCAATCATTTTATTCTTAACTGTGACTATTGGTTTGTATTTTGATGAACAGCCGTTAGTCGAAGAAATGGATGAAAAATTTGAGCAAAGGAAAGATGAGTTGCCAAAGGGAAATTCGATAGATAAAATATTTATCGAAGTTGAAAAAAGTGGGCAATTCAATTGGCGCAGAAGACGTACCAATGCATCAGCAAGTATGGTATTCAAAAACTATAATAACGCTGATTTTAAGGGAACTGTAATAATTTATGCGATATTGAATAAAGAAATCATCGGTGCAAAAGAACTTAATATAGAAATAGATTCCCAAAGCGAGGAGTCGGATTATGTACCGGCCAAACGGTTGAACATTAATAAAAAAATATGGGATGATGTTGAACTGGACTACTCCATTGAGGGAGAATTTAAGTCATAAGAAGACGACAGTGGAAAGGTGCCAGATACACAAACAATTCAGAATCGTTTGTGTACCTGGCACACTTGAATTATAGTCCGTTAGTGCCAATAAACTTTTCGAGGATGACTAATTAGACTCTTTTAATTTATCAGTATATTATATATAATAACATTATAATGTTATATGGAGGTGAATTGAAGTAGCCAACTAAGACTAGTCTGAGCAAATACTAAATTGGAGGTTGATTCGATTGAATCTACAAATTTTGAAGATGAATCCGATTCACTTACTATTTGGTGGGCTAATATTGTTAGCGCTTTCTATATCTTTTAGTATTACAGCATCTGCCCACGGGTATGTGGATAGTCCAAGCAGTAGAGCTGTGTTATGTGCGGAAGGTGTGAATGAGGATTGTGGTGGTGTCGTACATGAACCTCAAAGTATTGAAGGGCCTGGAAACTTTCCGGAAGAAGGCGTTGAAGATGGTGAAATAGCTAGTGGTGGAGGTGTATTCCCCGAACTAGATGAGCAGGGTGAGGATCGTTGGGCAAAAGTTGGTATGTCAAGTGGTGCTTATACTTTTAACTGGACGTTAACAGCAGCACATGCCACGGCAAATTGGGATTACTATGTAACAAAAGAAGGATGGGATCCTAACAGTCCATTAAAACGATCTGACTTAGAATTGTTCTGTTCAATTGATGATGAAGGCAAGCGTCCTGACTTCACTGTGACTCATGATTGTGAGATTCCTGAACGAGAGGGGTATCATGTTATTCTCGCGTATTGGGAAGTTGCTGATACGGCAAATGCCTTTTACCAAGTGATTGACGCTAATTTTGATGGTGACTTTGTTGAACCGGGCGAACCAACTGATCCGGAAGAACCTGAAGAACCTGAACAGCCAGGCGATGGCGCGCCAAATTGGGATGCAAATGATGTTTATTTGGGTGGAGATGAAGTGTCCTATGAAGGTGACATTTACCAAGCACTGTGGTGGACCCAAGGTGAGACACCAGGTGAAGCAGATGTATGGGTGCTTGTAGATGCAGGAGATAACGATAATTCGGGAGAAAATGACGGAAACCAAGAAGTACCTGCTTGGAATCAAAACAAAGCTTATCTAAATAATGATTTAGTCACATATGATGGCAAAACATATAAAGCATTATGGTGGACCCAAGGAGAAACCCCAGATGAGTCTAGTGCTTGGGAACAACAATAGTTAAAGAGCTTGAGAGAAACTATCGAAAGAAATAAAGGATTATATTAAAGTTTGTTTTGTTTGAGGTTGGGATATAAGTATTTTAGTTAATTTAAAAGCGAACGTATTAAAGTATATTTCTATAAATATATACTTTTTCAAGTCAGCGTAGGAAAAATACGTAGACTCCAGCAGGATAAAAAGCCTAGGTGAGACCCCGCAGAGCGTATGCTCGAGGAGGCTCATCAGCGCCTGCGGAAAGCGAAGTATTTTTCCGAAGCGAATAACGCTCGCTTAAAATTGTTCGTCTTTTAATTACTAATACTTAGTTTTGTCCCAACCTCATCTCACTCTATATTGACGAGGCATAAAATATATTGTAATATTTTATATATTTGAATTATTAGTTACCTTGGGAAATATTTTTCTAAAGAAAATAAAATTGAGAAGTAGGTGGAGCATTGGAGATCAAATTAGAAGGAGACTGTTCAAATATACTTGACGGTATAAAAGAGCTGCAAACCTCTTTTGGTTTTACGATTAATCAAAAAGCAGAGATTTCTTTGGTATGTGAAAAAAAGGAAAGTGATCATGACCTATCAGTTACTTATAAATATCATATAGGGCATATAACCTATCACAAACCGAACCAATTTTATAGAGCATTCGGGCTATTTTTAGAAAAAGTCCAAAAGGGAGAAACAGATTTTTCAATTAAAGAAAAGGCACAATTTAAAACAATTGGTCCGATGTTTGATTTTTCAAGAAATGCGGTCATGAAACCAGAGCGCTTTTATGAAATGGTTCGAATCCTAGCTGTGATGGGATTTGATTCTGCCATGTTATACATGGAGGATACATATGAGGTTAAGGGAGAACCTTATTTTGGCTATATGCGTGGACGTTATACAGAAAGTGAATTGAAAGAACTAGATGATTATGCATACCAATTTGGCATTGAGTTAATCCCCTGTATTCAAACACTTGCACATCTTGAGGAATTTTTAAAATGGGATGCGGCTTTACGTTATAAAGATACAAGAGGTGCTTTGCTACTCGAAAGTGAAGACACATATCAATTATTAGAAAATATGATTCGATCAGTGTCTGAACCCTTTAGAAGTAAGCGCATCCATATCGGGATGGATGAAGCTGAAGAATTGGGGAGAGGTATTTACTTAAATAAAAATGGCTATAAACCACGTTTTGAATTAATGTCAGATCACCTAGATAAAGTGATGCAAATTACAGATAAACTAGGTTTAGAGGCTTTAATGTGGAGTGATATGTTTTTAAAGCTGGCTTCAGAAACTGGCGATCAATACAGTAAATCTACTGAAATACCAGATTATATTGTTGAGCATACGCCAGACCAAGTGCAACTCATGTATTGGCAATATAATTCAATAGATATAGACCATTACCGAAACATCTTCAAGCAGCATCAGGCATTTAATAAAAAACCGGCATTTGCGGGTGGCATTTGGGTTTGGAATACTTTTGCAACCAATTATAATTTATCTCTACAAGCAAGCGAGGCGGCATTAACAGCATGTAAAGAAGCAAATATTGAGGATATTTTTGTCACGTTGTGGGGGGATGACGGGTATGAAAATAATGTTTTTAATGCTTTATTAGGTTTACAATTTTATGCTGAGCATGCTTACACTAAAGAAATAGATGAAAATAAGTTGCATGAACGAGTCGCTTTTTGTACGGGCATAAATGCTAATAGATTTTTGATGCTTAATGAACTCGATACGCCACCAGGAGTGGAAAAAGGCAATCTTGAACAAACGAATCCGTCTAAATTCTTGTTATGGCAAGATGTGTTATTAGGTGTGTTTGATAAACATATTGAAAATCTTGATTTGGATTCTTATTATGAATCCCTAACTCAGAAGTTCAAGGATTATCGTAATGTAAGTGCTTCCCTTGATTATATTTTCGATGTACCTGAAAAACTAAGCAACGTCTTAGCACTTAAAGCTAGTTTAGGTGTTAAGTTAAAACAGGCCTACGATCACCAGGACGAGTCTGAATTACAGCGAATCGTAAGTGACGTTATCCCAGAAATCATTGCCAGGGTGAAAAAACTTCGAGAAGCACACCGGACTCAATGGTTAACTATCAATAAACCGTTTGGCTGGGAAGTCATTGATATACGATATGGTGGATTACTGAATCGTCTTGATACCGCCATGAAAAGGATTAACGATTATATGAATCAAGAGATTGACATGATTGATGAACTTGAGCAAGAACGGTTACCATACGTGTTTGACCGATCGCAATCGACAAGTCTGGGCTGGTCTAGCTATTATTACAGGATGGCATCACCGAATGTTTTCTTTCATGTTTTACCAATTTATTGAGGGAGGGTATAGACATATGAAATATGACATTTTTGCAGGCTGTTATGGTTCTGAAGAGGAACAAACGATACACTGGCTATCATTCGATAGCGAACAGGGAACACTGGAAAAAAAGACATCATTTAGCGGTGTAAATAATCCGTCTTACTTAGCCCTTAATCATAAGAGGAGCCACCTTTACGCCGTAAGTGAAGTTGATGAAGGAGAAGTGGTCAGTTTTAAAATAGATTTTCAAACGAAACATATTGAAGAACTCAATAGACAGCCAACTGAAGGAGGACCGTGTTATTTAGAGGTAGGGGATCATAGTAATTACTTGTTTACAGCGAACTATGGTGGGGGAAGTTTAATCGTTCATACTTTAAACGATCACGGAGAAATTGGTAGAAAAATAGATTTTAAAGAATATGGTACACCAGAAACATCACATCTCCATACGATCCGAAACATACCAAACACAACCCATTATGTTGGAACGGATTTAGGATTGAATCAATTATATTTTTATGATTTTGATCGCCGTAATGGAAAATTGGCACCTACAAAGATGATAGAGGCGCCCCAAGGGTCGGGTCCTAGGCATTTATCTTTTAATCCAGTTAAAAACGTGTTGTATGTTGTTAACGAACATAAATCCACTGTTTTAACTTACGCTTATGACAAACATTTAGACACTGTACATTTACTTCAAGAATTATCTACGCTGCCAGAAAATGATTATGAGCACGATAATTACGGGGCAGATATTCACGTCACGCTCTCTGGAAAATATGTCTACGTATCAAATCGAGGGCACCATTCAATAACGGCATATGAAATCTTAAAAAATGGACAACTATCTAAAATTGATTGTATATCAATTGAAGGGGATTGGCCCCGTAATTTCACCATAGTACCAAATGAAAAATATATCTTAGTAGCAAATGAACACACAAATAATATTGTTGTCATGAAAATTTTAAATGACGGAAGCTTAAAGTATACTGGAAATCAATTAAACCTTGAGAAGCCGGTTTGTTTGAAGGTCATCTAACCAATTATTATTTTTTTTGAAAATAAACATTATAATGTTATAACTTCATGTTGATTTATTTTTGGATTAGTAGTACTATTAAAAATAGGTTGAAAACCCTTACATTATTAAAAGGGAATTCTTACAAAGGGGAAGGGGGAATACTTAGCAAGGTTTGAAATTAATTTTTTGATTTTTTACACATTTAAAAGGAGGGTAATTTGTGAAATTAAAAAGAGAGATTTTCTTGTTTGTAGCGTTGTTATTGATATTTGTTCTTGCGGCTTGCAGTGATAAAGGAGCCGCTACAGATGGCGACAAAGATAGTGTGGATGTGGATTCCGCTGATGTCAATGAAACGGATATGCCTATTGTAGATGACGAACTAGATATGACGATTTTTGCAAATAAACCTGCACAAAATGAAGATAATGATTGGAATGATATATTAATCTGGAATCATTATCGTGATTTAACAAACATTAATGCTGACTGGAACTTAGTCAATCCTGATGCACTTGATGAAAAAAGAAACTTAGCACTGGGCAGTGGTGAATTGCCCGACGCATTTTTTCTAGCACAGTTGACTAATTCGGACTTATTGAAGTATGGCGATCAGGGTATGTTCATTCCTTTGAACGATTTAATCGACGAATATGCTCCGAACTTAACCGCGTTAATGGATGAGGATCCGAGCATACGAAAAGCAATCACGTTCCCTGATGGAAATATCTACTCTATGCCAGCTTTAATAGAAGAGGATTTTTTATCATTGCGTTTGAGTGCGAGACCTTGGATTAACGAAGAATGGCTAGACGAGTTGGATATGGATATTCCTGAAACGACGGATGAATTTTATGAGTATTTAAAAGCAGTTAAAGATCTCGATCCAGTAGGAGATGGAAAAACAGTACCATATGGCGGAACAGATATTACTGAGTTGGTCCAATGGTTAGCTGGATCGTTTGGGGTCATGAATCATGGTCCATCGAACACTAATATGGACGCAGATCCTGAAGATCCTAGCAAAGTACGCTTCTACGCAACAACTGACGAGTATAAAGAATTACTGGAATATATACACAAATTATATGACGAGGGATTGATTGAACAAAGTATATTCTCTATTGAATGGGGACAGTTCCTAGCAAATGCTTCGGATAACCTATATGGCAGCATGATTTTCTATGATCCTATTGAGCTTTTTGGGGATGACATTGGTTCACAGTATAACAGTGTCGCTGCACTTGAAGGTCCTAAAGGTCATAAAGACTATAATAAACTCTCCTCTTCTGTTTGGGATAACGATAACTTTGTCGTTACGAGCGAAAATGAAAATCCAGCAGCTGCCGTTCGTTGGATGGACCATTTTTACAGTGAAGAAGGCGCGAAACTCTATTATATGGGTGTTGAAGGCGAAACGTTTGAAGAAGAAGATGGCGAAATTGTTTACAAGGATCATATTTTAGATCCTGAGGGAGATATGACATTTGAGCAAGCACTTGCAAAGGAATTAACTTGGTTAGGTTCCATTAACGGAATCATTAAAGCTGATTATTTCCAAGGTGGAGAATCTGCGCCACAATCGATGGAAGCAGCGGAAAAAATCGATCCTTTCGTACCTGATGAAATTTGGCCAAGATTTACATTTACTGCTGAAGAGAATAGAATTCTAGAATCAACCGGTGCTGATATCGATAAATATGTCGAGGAAATGCGTGATAAACTCATCAGTGGCGATGCGGACTTCTCTGAATGGGATGATTATGTTGAAACGATTGAGAAAATGGGTCTTGATGAATTACTAGAAGTTTATCAAGATGCTTATGACCGATATAAGGAAAGCTAAAAGATAGTCTGTCTAATGTTTTTCAAGCGGTATGGATATAACTAGATTATAAGTCAAACTGCAAAATAGAAGATTATCTTAGGTATTATTTTCTGTATATTCGTATTTTTATGTGGGATTTGTAAATCGAACTTTTACTAGCGAATGGAATATGCGAGACTCCTGGGACTGCAGCAAGCTTCGTCCCACCGAAAACCTCTGTGGGAGATGAGGCGTAACGCGCCCCCGAAATGCGTAGCATTCGGAGGCTCATCAGCAAAGAAGAATGAACCCCAATTCTTCCTAGCCCACGGAAATCGAGTATATTCCGTGAGCGGCGATTGGCTGACGGGCCTCGTGTGCTTGCGTATCACGGGGCCTTATCTCAGTCTTAGCTTTTACAAATTTTCAGGTGAGGCTGACATCCACGAACAGTCTTAAGAGTCAAAAGAAAAGGAGGGGGAATTAAATGGAGATACAACATGGAGAAAGAAACTTAAAGACAAGACGTCAACGCTTATACGAAATAAGAAAAAGTTTTCTTAGGAATTGGCAATTATATTTATTCCTATTGCCTGCTTTAACTTATTTTTTAATATTCCACTATATTCCAATGTACGGTGTGCAGATTGCATTTAAAGACTATTTTGCGAATTTGGGGATCATCGGAAGTCCGTGGGTTTGGTTTGAACATTTCGAGCGTTTTTTTGATTCATATTATTTTTGGCGTTTATTGAAAAACACGATTATCTTAAATGCCTATAATTTACTATTATTTCCGCTTCCAATCATCTTTGCGCTTTCTTTAAATGAATTAAGAAATGGTCCGTTCAAAAAGTGGACGCAAACCTTAACTTATGCGCCACATTTTATTTCCGTAGTCGTTGTTGTTGGAATGTTGGTAGCATTTTTGGATCCATTAACTGGTTTAGTGAACCATGCTATCACAAGTCTTGGATTTGAATCTATACCTTTCTTAACAAGTCCAGAATGGTTTAGACATGTATTCGTATGGTCAGGTCAATGGGAGTCATTAGGTTGGAATACCATTATTTATTTAGCAGCATTAGCGGGTGTTAATCCAGAACTACATGAAGCGGCAAGAGTGGATGGTGCTTCAAGACTCCAAACGGTGTTACATATAAACATACCAAGCATTATGCCTACAGTGATTATTTTGTTTATCTTAAACATGGGTAATTTTATGCAAATTGGTTTTGAAAAGGTATTGCTCATGCAAAACACATTAAACTCGGAAACGTCAGATATCATTCAGACTTTTGTATATGAGACGGGGATATTAGAAGGGCGTTATAGTTTTGCAGCAGCTATTGGATTATTTGAATCAGTTATTAATATTATTCTACTCATTACCGTTAATCAGATTGCCAGAAAGGTTAGTGAGAATAGTTTATGGTAAGGGGGAGAAACAATGTCTCGTTTTCGTTTATCTGATAAAGCATTTGAAAGAATAAATATCGCTTTTGTGTCATTACTCACATTAATCATTATTTACCCGCTCATCTTCGTGATCAGTGCTTCAATTAGTGATCCACATGCGGTCAATACGGGGAAAATGTGGCTTTGGCCTGTAGATATTACCTTTGATGGGTTTAAACGGGTTTTTCAAAATGAAGCTATTTGGGTTGGTTACAAAAATACGATCATTTATACATTAATTGGTACGTCGATTCATCTATTTCTTTTATTGCCTTGTGCTTATGCCTTATCAAGAAAAGAACTGATGGCCAAAAAAGTATTTTTATGGATTGTCTTATTTACCATGCTTTTTAATGGTGGTTTAATCCCTACTTATCTGGTTGTACAAAAGCTAGGAATGGTCAATACAATGTGGGCTATCGTGATTCCGGGTGTTCTGGGCGCGTGGTCATTGTTAGTGGCACGATCATTTTTTCAACAAACAATTCCAGATCAGCTTGTTGAGGCATCTAAAATAGATGGAGCCAGTGATCTGTATCTATTCTTTAAAGTTGTTATTCCATTGTCATTACCAATTATCGCAGTAATGGCACTGTTTCATGCCGTTGCTTTATGGAATCAGTATTTTAATGCGCTGATTTACTTAACGGATGAGGATCTGTTTCCATTGCAGTTAATTCTTAGACAGATTTTAATTATTAATGAAGTGAGCGCGGATAGTGCGGCTTCGGCAGCAGGGGCTGCTCAGTCATTTGCTGATCAGGTAAAAACAGCTTCGCTTGTGAAATATGCCGTGATTATCGTGTCAGCATTACCATTGTTGATTGTCTATCCATTTTTACAGCGCTTTTTCGTTAAAGGTGTTTTAATCGGATCTGTAAAAGAATGACTCCTTTCGTGAAATGACGATTCTTAAGGAGGGTGAAGTGAATTTGGAAGGATTCGTTTCAGGCTATTATAAATTTAGTGTTTGGTTAGTTAGATTCGCTTATTTAAATTTTCTTTGGGTTCTATTTACTATACTAGGACTTGGTGTATTTGGATTAATGCCTGCTACGACAGCCATGTTTACAGTTGTCAGAAAGTGGCTAATGGGTGAAAATGATATAGCAGTATTTAAAACATTTTGGGCATCCTATCGAAGCGATTTCTTAAAGACAAACATCCTTGGAATCATTTTATTTCTAATGGGATACGTACTTATAATGGAATTTCGTATTTTACAATTGCAAGAAAGTGTTATCTATTTTATTGTAAGTTTTGGTGTTCTAGCCATTTTTATCTTGTATGCTGTTTTACTTATTTACTTTTTTCCGATATTTGTTCACTTTAATTTAAAGATGACTGATTATTTTAAATGGCCGTTTATTATTGGTATTGTTCATCCAATATTAACTCTGTTTTTAATTGTCGGCACATCAATCGTTTTTTATATTACGTTTATTACAATACCTGCTATCTTGTTCTTTTTTGGAGGAAGTGCTACAGCATTTTTCATCATGTGGGGGGTTTCGAAAACTTTTACAAAACTTGAAATGAAAGAGGCTTAAATTCCATTTCTCTATGACTTCTTAATTTCCACTTCATTAAGTTTAACAATAGCAGTACCAAAGGAGTACGGTGCATGAGACAGATTATAAAAAATGCCATGTTCATTAACGGAACCAAATACAATATTATTATTGAGGGAGATAAAATCCTTGAGATAACAGATCGCAATCCTGTTGTGGAAAATATTATCTCAGTTCCTGACGGGGTTTATGTTTCACCTGGCTGGATTGATTTACACACCCATTCTTTTCCTAAATATGAACCATACTGTTCACATCCAGATGACATTGGATATAAAACAGGTGTGACGACTGTGGTTGATGCTGGGAGTAGCGGGGCAAATGATATTGATGAATTTCACAATATGGCAAAGAAAAGCATCACCCGTGTTCTATCGTTTATAAATATTTCGTCCGTTGGATTGAAAGTAAGGAATGAATTAGCTGATTTATCCCTTATTTCATTGCGTGCCATTGAAAAGGCATTTGCAAAATATCCCAATATGATTGTTGGACTTAAAGCAAGAATGAGTGCTAGTGTTATCGGGATGAATGGAACAACACCTCTCAAACTCGGCAAGCAAATCTCAAGAAAGTTAAATAAACCATTAATGGTGCATATTGGAAGTGCTCCTCCAAAATTAATTGACATCCTTCCTTATTTAGAGCGAGGGGATATCATTACTCACTGTTTTAATGAAAAGGAGAATAATCATATATTTAGTGATCAGCTAAACGTTAACCAAAAGCTATTTGAGGCTATAGAGCGTGGTGTTTATCTTGATATTGGACACGGAACGTCAAGTTTTTCCTATCATATTGCTAAAAAGGCCAAGACGGAAAACATATCCTTTCATAGTATAAGTACAGATATTTATGAAAAAAATCAGTTCAATGGTCCAGTATATGATATGGCAACCACGCTATCAAAATTTCTCGGACTAGGTTACTCATTGGAAAAGGTCATCCATTCAGTAACGACATGTCCCGCTGAAATAATTAATAAAAAAGCTATTGGTCGATTAGAAGCGGGGGCGCTCGCAGATTTAACCTTTTTTACAATAGACAAGGAAGATACAATCCTAGAAGATTCTGTTGGACGTGAATTGAATATCGAAAAAAGAATAAAGCCTTACGCAGTCATGATAGGAGGAAAATTTTATGAGTGTCGCTAAGATGGATTTGAAAAAAGTCATTAATGCAAGTGGCAAGATGAGTATTATCGGTGTATCGACGATGGCAGACGATGTTATAGATGCCATGGAAGTTGGTGGAAAGCATTTTTACGAAATGGAAGATTTACAAGAAAAATCTGGTGAGATTGTTGCCGAGTATATGCGAACAGAGTCGGCTCTTATTACCAATTCAGCTTCGTCAGCTCTTGTACTTGCGGTTGCAGGCCTAATAACGGAAAATGATTCTTTTTTAGCGGAACGCATGCACGCGGAGCCGTTACATAAAGAAATTCTCTTGATGAAAGGGCATATGATTGACTATGGAGCACCGGTAAGTACGATGATTGCTTTAGGTGGCGGTCATGTGAGGGAAGTAGGTTATGCAAATGGGTGTCGTGTAGAGCAAATGGAAGCAGCGATAAACGAAAACACAGCTGGAATTGTCTTTGTTCAATCTCATCACTGTGTTCAAAAAAATATGCCTACGTTAGAACAAGTTAGTCAACTTGCAAGACGCGTGGAATTACCACTTATAGTTGATATAGCCGCCGAAGAGGATATATCAGGCTATAGCGATTTAGCTGATTTGATTATACTAAGTGGTTCAAAAGCACTTGAGGGACCAACATCAGGTATTTTAGCAGGTAAAGAGCAATATTTGGAGTACGTTAAACCTCATTTAAAAGGTATCGGAAGAGCCATGAAAGTTGGAAAAGAATCTATTTTTGGATTATTGCAGGCACTTGAAACTTATACTAATGAAGGCATGTCAAAACAAAATCAAATGGAATTATTAAATCAATTTTTTGAACTAGAAAATCTCGTCGGTGTGAAAGTTGCCATACATCAAGATGAGTCAGGGCGTCAGATATATCGCGCGCGGATTGAATTAGATGAAAGTAAAGTCAAACACGATGCCCTTTACTTAACACAACAATTAAAACAAGGTGACATTGCCATTTACACGAGAGATTATAATGCAAATATAGGTTATTTCGATATAGATCCAAGAGCTTTATCTTCACAGGAAGTAGATACGATGATTGCTAGAATAAAACAAATATTAGGTGGTTGAGCATATGGTACAATCCCGTTTTTACAAAGATAAATTATGTTTAAATGTACTTGCTAAAGATATAGATAATGCTAAGGAAATCTATGAAGTGACAGAAGGCCATGTGTTGATAGGATTACTTTCTACTCATTATCAAACAGTCGATGAAGCCGTTCAGGATATTGGTGAATATCAAAAAGAGTTAGGAGGAGCGATTTCGCTAGGATTAGGCGCAGGAGATCCTCGACAGTGGAAAATGGTGGCTGAAATTTGCCGCACTTTAAAGTTAGACCATGTCAACCAAGTGTTTTCTGCTGTTGGATATACAAGAGCCTGTTTGCAAAATGAAACGACTTTGGTAAATGGACTTGTAAATCCAGTGGACCAACTTGGCAATGTCAATGTTGCAACAGGTCCTTTGACTTCAACGGGGACACAAATGGAAATTCCTCTCACAACTGCGATATCATTCATAAAAGAAATGGGGGGTAACTCAGTCAAACTTTTTCCACTTGATGGCTTACAAACTAGAGAGCAATATAAACGTATTGCTCATATATGTGCTAAAGAAGATTTTCCATTAGAACCAACTGGTGGTATTGATTTACAAAACTTTGAAGAAATTGTCACGATCGCCTTACAAGCAGGTGTTACGAAAGTTATTCCCCATGTTTATTCTTCGATTATCGACAAAGACACTGGCAGAACTCGTGTTGAAGATGTCAAAAAACTATATGACATTATCAAAAGAGTCGTGGTAACATGATGGTAAAAGCGTTTGGCGAAGTGATGATGAGGTTGGAAGTTCCAGAGCATTTAAAACTGGAACAGGCACATACTTTACATGTGTCTTATACAGGAACAGGAGTAAATGTTTTAAGCGCGCTCAGTCGATATGGCCATCAAACATCTCTTATTACAAGATTACCTCAGAACAGCTTAGGGGATGCAGCTATGTCGTCTATACAATCTCTAGGCATTTCAACACAAGATATTAGTCGAGGTGGAGATTATTTAGGAAAATACTTTTTCGAGAGGGGATATAGTGTTCGCCCAACAAAAGTAACCTATACTAATCGCCAAGAAAGTAGTTTTTGCACCTCATCACTAACAGACTACGATTTAGAGAATAGCTTAAAAAACACAAGCTTGATTCATTTTTGTGGGATAACCTTAGCCATGTCAGAACATATTCGAAATATTGCACTTAAAGTCGCTCAAAAGGCAAAAGCATTAGGTATTACTATTGTTTTTGATTGTAATTATCGTCCGAAACTGTGGAAGGATCAAACTGATCAAGCAAGACGGTTTTATGAAGCTATGTTACAATTGACAGATATTTGTTTTATGACAGAGAAAGACGCCATATTATTGCTTGGATTTAAAACAGAAGAAGTTGACAAACAAGCCCAATTAGAAGACGTCTTACCACAAGTGGCAGATAAATTTAAAATTGGTACGATAGCCGGTACGATGAGAAAAGAAAAAGCGGCTAATCAAACGATTCAGGGGTTTATATATCATCTATCTTCATTTGCTTATTCTAGACAGTACGTTTATAAAACGTTAGACCGTATTGGTGGTGGGGATGGATTTGCAAGTGGCGTCATGCACGGTATTTTGAAGTCGTTTTCTACCCAGGATATGATTGAATATGCAGCAGCTGCTGGTGTTTTAGCACATACTACTCATGGTGACGCACCTATCTGTTCTATGGAAGAAGTATGGCAGTTAGTTAAGAATGACATTGGTGAAGGTATAGAAAGGTAGATAAATTATGAAGTTAACCTTGAAAAAAGGACCCTTATATATACAATTACAGGAAATTTTAAAAGAAAGAATTATTAGCGGGCACTATCCGAAAGATACTTTAATTCCTTCTGAACTGGAATTGAAAGAGGAATTTGGCGTGAGTATTATTACCGTTCGGCGAGCAGTCGAACAACTTTCCCAACAAGGGTATGTTGAAAAACGGAGTGGTATTGGTACAACGGTCCTCGACAATAATGCGGTCTCTAAATTATCGAAAGGCCAACGCTTTTCGGAATACCTATTGGAAGAAGGCCATGAGCTAAGTAAAGAATTTGTTCATTTGTCAACGATAGATACTGCGAATCATGCTATTTTAGGGGATTTATTTAACGAAAAATGTCACTGCGTCGAGCGGCTTTATAAATTAAATGATAAACCCTATATTTATTTTAAACATTATGTATCAGAGCATATAAACTTACCTAATGATCCTGATCACCTGCAGAATTCTTTATATGAAATCATGTATCAACAGGGGATAAGATTCCATCAATTTAAAGATGAGTTTGATGTCGGTACGCCGGATGAACATATTGCAAGTATGCTAAACATAGAGCAAAAGCCATTATTACAACGTTTTCGATTTTCGATCGATGAAAATGGAAATATTGTGGAATACTCTGAAGCCTATTATAATACGGGAATTCATAGATATGTGGTGAATTTTGATATGTAAATCAAGTTTATAATTTTAAAAGGTAGCAGTTTTATTAGTAGAATGTAACGCGGCATTTAACTCAGATAAGGGGGAAATGAGTGTGGATAATAGAGTTGCACGTATCATTGAAAAGATGAGCGATAAAGAGAAGATTGGGCAATTAGTGATGGCATCAAACGAACATGGGGATACGGAAATGCCCAATGAGTTCATTCGAGAAATGATTCAGGACTATTTTGTTGGTTCAATGATTGTTTATGGTAATCGTGACGTAGTGTCACAAGCAGAATATAATAATCAAGTTCAGGAGTTTGCAGGAGAGACGCGTTTGAATATACCTTTATTTGTGACGGCTGATTTGGAAAATGGAGCGGCGCAACGTGTTCCAGATGATGCAACGACTCTTCCACGGCAAATGGGCATTGGGGCAACGAACAGCTTGGAACACGCTAAGACGTATTCACAAATTGCAGCACGAGAAGTTAAAGCACTCGGATTTAATTGGAGTTATTCGCCTGATGCAGATGTGAATAACAACCCGTTGAATCCGGTTATTGGTGTGCGTTCTTTTGGAGAAAAAACCGATTTAGTGTCTCGCATGACGGAGATTCAAGTCCGTGGCTATCAAGAGGAAGGTGTGATAGCAACAGCCAAACATTTTCCAGGCCATGGAGATACTGAGGCAGATTCGCATCATGAGCTCCCTAAAGTCACTTATGATATGGAAGAATTGAAAGCAGTACATTTACCTCCTTTCCAAGCAGCTATTAAAGCTGGGATTGATTCAATTATGACGTCACATATCATAGTTGAAGCGATTGATTCTAAACTTCCTGCGACATTATCGAAAGACGTGCTCACAGGACTGTTACGTGAGGAGATGGGATTTGACGGCTTAATCGTTACAGATGCCATGGGAATGCAAGCGATTGATGCCAACTGGGGAGCTGGAGAAGCGGCTGTGATGTCAATCCAAGCAGGAGCGGATATCGTCATGGCAGAAGGCCCCACAGAAGATCAAATAGAAACGTATGAAGCCCTTTATGAAGCCTATCAATCTGGTAAATTGACTGAAGAACGAGTTAGAAGCTCTCTAGAACGTATTTTAAGGAAAAAGTTAGAGTATGATTTATTTAATCGTCGCTTTGTTGATACATCTGAAGCTAAATCCTTTGTTGGCAATCCAGAACATCAAAAGATGGCTGTGCAAATGGCGCGAGATTCAATAACCTTGGTGAAAAATGAAGAAGTTCTACCTTTTAATGGAAAGAGCGAGGATACTATATTTATTGCTGGTGTAACATATGTTGATGCTATTGTAAATTACACCGCGCAACACAATAATGGAAAGGTTATTGCTTGGCAAGCAGATAGTCACAATCCGTCCGATAAAGAGATAAGGCAGGCTGTAAACGAGGCTGAAAAGGCGGACCGGATTATCATGGCAACTTATTCATTAGCTGAATTACCATCTGGACAGAGTCAATTAGTCAAAGAATTATTGAAAACAGGCAGACCAATGGTCGTTGTCTCCCTTGGCCTTCCATATGACTATAAGCATTTTCCAGAAGTCGATGCTTATCTTGCTTCCTATGCGCTGGATAATTGGCAATTAAAAAATCTTACATCAATACAGGCAGCTGTAGATGTTGTGTTTGGTGAAACCCCTGGTGGAAAACTTCCGGTTACAATTTAGATTGGTGCCAGGTACACAAGCAATTCAGAATTGTTTGTGTACCTGGCACGTTGTTTCGCATGCTGTTTTCTTTTCCATGCTATACTAGAGTTAAAAACAGGGGGAGATGCAAATGGCAGATTTGCCGAATTGTCCAGAATGTCAATCAATTTATACATATGAAGATGGATTTTTTTATGTTTGCCCAGAGTGTGCTCATGAGTGGTCTGATGAGGAAGAAGCGGAGCAAACAGAAGCAGCGGTTACGAGGGATGCCTTTGGTAATGTCTTGGAAGATGGCGACACCGTAACGGTAGTGAAGGATTTAAAAGTCAAAGGCAGTTCCAATGTCGTTAAACAAGGAACAACAGTTAAAAACATCCAAATCATTGACGGGGATCATGATATTAATTGTCGTGTACCTGGTCATGGTTCTATGGAATTAAAATCGGAGTTTTTGAAGAAGATTGCAGGGAAATAAATGTTAGTTTTTAGTAGTCTTATAAGACTAATTAATGGCGAGCCTCAGGACAGCTTAATGCCCTGAGGCTTTTTTCGGTGTTTAGGAAACTAAGGAAACTATAACCGTCTTAAAACTGTGGATAACTTTACACTGTTATTAGCCACGTCCAGCGTAAGCGCCCAGCAACTAGCAAGCAAGTTTAGGCTTTAATAAACTTGCAGGCAAGTTTTGGCATTAAAAAACTTGCGAGACTTCCTTCACCTCATGACACGCTAAGTCAACATCGGTTCACTACGTTCACCGTGTTTCCTTTATCTCCTTCGGCTCAGTCCAGTCCGTACGTTGCTAAACGGGCGCTTGCGCTTTTGTTCTTAAAAGTTAGAATACTAGTAGCAGTTCGTTGCTTATCAGAAATTTTAATTTACTCAATGAATAATATGTTATGATGAGAAATAGATTTTCATAAATTTTACCAAGACATCATTCAAAAGGTGGTGCGAGTATATGGAGAAACAACAAAATTATCAAATTGATTATAAATATGAAAATACGACCGATGATATAATCGAACTGTGGTTTTCTGAGCCAAGAGACAATAGTACACAAAAAAATATTTCATTACAAGCCAATATGGAACCAAAAGAAATGACGAAACATGAGTATGTAAATAATATTTGGTATTTCGAACTGCATCCTAAAGAAAAACTTGAAATTAATATCCGTTATTTTGGAGGTAAGAAAGAGATTGGTCATCTTGAGCCAATATCAGAGGATGAAAGAAATTTCTTTCTGCGTTCAACTGAATTGATTCCTGTCAATAAACAACTACAAGAAGAAGCGCAAAGAATTGTGGGCGGTACGGAAACGGACATAAATAAGGCAAAAAAACTTTATCGATATGTCGTTGATAATTATAAGTATACGACAAGATTTAATGAGAGAGGAATTTTTCATTTTCAAAATAGAAAAAAGGGAGATTGTGGTGAATTCGGGGCATTGTATTGTTCTTTATGTAGAGCACTTGGAATTCCTGCGCGAATGCTTTATGGTACATGGTCATTAAAAAAGTTTTCGCCACATGCCTGGTGTGAAATATATATCGATGGTCAAGGATGGATTCCTGTCGATCCGAGTACCGGTCGATTAAAGTTTTTTTACCACCCTCTACTAAATTTATCGGTTTCAATCTATTATGGCGTTTTTAGTAATAAAGATAAGTATTTTGGTGAGCATGAAGGGAAGAGGTTTGCATTTTCTATCGAACCGGAAAGACTCTTAACACCTGCTTATCAAGAGGATCCAAATTATACTAATAATGCTATCAAGCAATGTTTTGCACAAAGGGATATGGCTTGGGGTTATGAATCACTGAATGGAAAAGCACCTTTTCTACAGCCGATTTATGTGAGAATTCACGATCAAATAAGCAAGACTCCGTATAAGTTATTGTTTGGTGATTGGAAGGGGAAACCTTTGCAACCAGTGAAGAATTCCACCTACAAATTAAAATTAATCAGCTACAATATTGCTTTTATTTTAATATATATCAGTATATTCAATGAAATTTTTATCAAAAATGAATGGTTGCTTAAATTGTTGCCTGTGACTTTCTCCTTCTTAATTCTGTTGGGCAGTGTCTTATCGATTATTCGCAAAGAGGGGAATATGATTATTTACGTATTGGCAGTGGTGTTTTTATTTAGTTTTTTAGGTTATTTTGAAAGGGTATAAAAGAAGTGGTTAGGTTAACGGGGCAGACCAAGGGCAAGCGGAATCATAAGAGGCTCAAGCACTACATTGCTTGAGCCTTATTCGACGCCCATTCTGGCACTAGGTCCACAATGGATACTTTCTACAATAATCGTTATATACTATGTCGCTGTTCTGTCACGGTATACAATGAACGTAACAGCATTTAAAATTAAAGTAACAACGAGAAGAATGGCAGAAACAGTTACTAAAGTACCCATTGTGTCCAATAAAGCAGCCCAATCCTCAATTATTATCAGATTATATGTATTAATGATTTGTAAACAGAGCGAAATAGCACAAGCACTTATACTCATGATGGAAAAAATGACCCAACTATTATGATTTTGATTTTTATATCTCGCCAGGTTAACTGCAGGGAGAATCCAAGCAATTATTCCAAGCACAAGACTTCCAAGATAAAGCAACTCAAATCACCCCTTAACAATGAAATTTTAGCAATATGATTCTTTTATTTAGTATTAGGCACCATCTTTTTTGTCAGATAAACGCTCGTTAGTAAAACACAGATATTAAATTATCAATCGATTAATTCAACAAAAAGAGTATTAATTTGGGCTGGGCTCGATTCCATAATGATACCATCGTATCCTACTTTTACTCTGTCTCCCACTTGAAATGTTTCATCGCTATTGACGGAAAGATTAACAAATACATCGCCTTCTCCTCCTCCTAATTTAGCGTTAACAATTGCCGTGTTACTTTTAATTTCTTTGATTGTTCCTGTGAAACTGGAATTTGCTGTTTTAGGTTCATTGAATTTTTCTTCACTTTCATCTGTTGAATTAGCACATCCGACAATAACTAATAAAACAATGATTGCTATTGCTTTAAATACCCTTGGGTATCTCACATTATCCCTCCATTATAAGTATAATATTATTTTTAAAATGATTAAATCTGTTCTGTTTTCTGAACGTCTTTCTTATGAAATCTATTAAAGGCAAATTGTATTATTAAATAAGCTATAATCAAATTAATTACAAAAGTACCAGGGTTTATTAATAAACCGTCATTTCCATTGAAAAAGTTATCAAAAAACCAACCACTATTCGGATTTTGTTGATGTATTGTTATATATCTAAATGGGAGTCCATACAAAAATCCACTTTTCCCATCAGTATTTAAAGCACTAGGTATAAACAAAGGTATTAATAAACAAATCCACAAACTCCATTTTATATACTTCCTGTTTATTTTTTTCAAATAATACCTCCTTTTATTTTACCTTCGACAATCTGGGCCTATTTTGACTCAACGTTCCACGATTATTGCACTCCCCTAGCTGTCAATCCCGTTTTGCAACGTTCATTTTTTTGAATAATTTAATGATAAAAAACGACGAAAAAAATAGGATAAGACCAACCTTATTAAACTCCAAATACACTTTTAACACATCACCGAAGGAATCTAGTGTATATGCACCCAACAGAAGTAAAGTTGGAAAAACTGTCATTAGCATTGCTATATAATGAGCAACAATTTGTTTTAAAAAGTTCCATTGTTTGATTTGATAGATCACACTAGTTAATCCTAGAAAAAAAGCTATTAGACTATAGAAAAGAAAAATTCTTGATGTGCCTACAGATCCCTGTAACTTACTCCATATGGAGATTAATAATAAAATAATGAAGGGGATTGTACCCCTGATTAACCCATTTAAAAACAATTGCATTATATAACTAATCCCTCCTTTCTTTTCCGCAATCTGACCCTTATATAACATAGGGCGCAAAGTTTGCAATCCCTCTAGATTGCTGAAATCTGTCATTTTATTTCCAGTTTTAAAGCATTCACATATCTCTTATTAAGCAAAAGTGTCCGTTAACTGCTCCTGTTTAGTTAATAATATTTATTACGTTAATTTTAACATAAAGGTTTCAGTTCTTTTGAAATAATTAGATAATTAAAGTGTGAGTGTGACAATAGCTTTGACATCTTAAACAACAAAGGGACATAATTTTTATGCCCCCCGTTTTTATTTCCGAAATAAGATACTAACAATTAAACGACATTTTTTCCTCGAGAGGCAATACGTATCATTCCTTATAGCATAGGCTTCGCATGTCTAAAAACGTACCAGTGTTTTACAAAACCTTTCTCAAATAACCTCCGTATCCTGTTAAGATTCTAACCCTTTCCCATGTCACTTGTTTTAGAGGAATGAGAGATAACAAAAAACCCCTCATTGCCGATGAAAGCAACAAAGGATACCGACAGATCGCCGTTTGTCATCATCCAAAGCAATGCTGCTTTGCTGGTCGAAGCGCCCTACCGATTGGTAGGTTGCTGTGAAGTCCTTGAGCCAGTCTTCTCATTCACTCTTGATAATATGATTAAATTAAATTCTATTATACATTAAGAAGGGTATTATAAAGAAGGAACGGGAGGAGTGCAGTACTTATATTTATAATTTTTAAGAGGTGTCTATTCACTTTATTTATCAACTAAAAAAGAACTCCTTTTGGAAGTTCTTCATTAGTTATAAGTTATTATTCCTTAGGCTGTAAATCTTCAATAGAGTCGATATCCATATAAGATGGCACGGCTAAGCCAATCTTGTTACCTTCCACATTCGCGCCAAGATCTTCAAAATCATCTTCATATTCAGCATATAAATGACTATGTGTCACGGGCATTGATGGTGATAGGGAAGCATCAGCATCACCTGTTGCGATGGCTTCAAACAAAACAGCCGGATCTACAGGAGTGACTGTGACATCAAACCCTTGTTGCTTTAGGACAACTTTAGCTATTTCTGTTATAAAAGTTTCAGCATCCCAGGGAATGACAACCAATTCGATTGGCGTACCATCGACAGAATCTATACCTTCAGTCCACTCAGAAACTGTATCTTGATTGTCATCGACCCAATTTTCCGCCACTTCGTCAACTTCTTTTTCCTGAGTTTCCACTAACGCTTCTTCTACATCATCGAGCTCCCATTCAAATCGATCCATAATAGTATAAGCTTCAGGCATATCTTCTTCTAAATTATCTCTCACCACTGTTGTGAATCGCTGCTCTTCCCCGAAGAGGTCCTCAGGATCTTCTAAGTATTTAATGTCCCATTCAGCAAACATATAATGCGGTGACCAAGCACTGACGATAATCGGCTCTTCGTTTCGAATCGCTTCATCCAACTCTGTCAACATGGCTCCTGTTGAAGACAGTTCTTGATTCCAACCTTCAAGGCTATCGTATGTTTCGATAGCTTCTTCATTTGTCTCCGTTTGCCCAGCACCAGGTTCAATACCTGTGATTGTGTATTCCATTTCTTTACTAACATTAACATCTTCTTCTTCAGATTGTGCACTTCCGTCCGTCGATTCACCACAACCTGCAGCGATTAGGGATAAAGATAAGCACGCAGTTATCCCTAACTTTTTCCAATTTGATTGAATCATGTTGCAAAAAACCCCTTTATTTTTATTTAATTGTGGTGTACACCTATTCCGTTCATGAACAGTATGTTTAATGTTATAACTAAAGCACACTTAATTCAAACGCTAAATAGGAGCATATATGTACAATAAAGTCCATCTCGTTTAGTTATCATGATTATTATGAAATATTGTTTTATTTAGCCTTATTTACTCTGAATGACGGGGTGATGTGGTGCCAGGTACACACACAATTCAGAATTGTTTACGTACCTGGCACCTTTTGCGCTCACTAAATAAAAAAGTTCCAGTAGTAAAATAACCAAACTAAGATGAGAGAAGCAATCGTATAGAGTGAATAATGAATTCGGCCAAACATGCTCCAAGCTTTTTTTCTCCACACGACTATCGTGAACATTAATAAAGCGATACTAAGAATAACGATTAAATATAGAATATAATCTAGAATCCCACTCCATCCTGGAAGAGCGCTATAAGCGGATGTAGGGAATTGATAAATAGGATCTACTTCACCATTTATAATGATACTGATAAAAAAGCTAATGGTGGCGATCCCATATACAATTGCCGCAATTATAGCTAGAAACTCCCAGTTGGACTGAGCCTTTTTTCTGTTTCGTAATACTCGTATGATTGCTGCAAACGTCCAAATAAAAATCGTTGCGACAATAAATAATAAAATACACGCTAACATGACAATCGTGAATGTACTACTTGCATACCAAGGGGCTTTTGTATATGTCATCGGCCCATCTGCCATTAACATTATATTCCCCTCTACATCTTCCTCGAAAATTATTCTTTTAAAATTCCCGAATCCATCAGGGGTTTTTTCAGATCGTGCACTTTCATATATACTGGGCTCCACTTCCACAAATTTATTTGTTGCACCTGCATGTGTGACATGTAACTGTCCATCTTTATCCGCTTCAACAGAAATAATACCTGTCATCAGGCTGACAAATTTTACTGAGGTCGTAAAACTCTTTCTGTTCTGGTGATATTCCCCAACGTAGCGACTTGCCCTCTCTTTTGCACCATTTGACGACTTGATCGCCGCCTGTTCTTTTATTGGAAAAAATTCATCTAGAAACTGCTTGAACACTTCATTATGCGGATAATGATCCCCTCCGCTATAAGTTATAAATATCCCAATATCTTCGTCAGGTAATAAATATAAGGCAGAATTATAGAGCATCGTACCACCACCGTGGAAAAGGGTGCGTTGCTCATTGAAATTTCCTTCAATAAAACCAAGGCCCATTCCGTTTAATTTCGGGTGTTGAGTGAACTGTTGCTCGAACATCTGTCCAACTGTATTTTTGTCTAATATTTTTTCATCATTAAATTGCCCTTCCTGTAAATAAGCGGTCATAAATTTTGCCATGTCGGATGCAGACGTGCTCATTGCTCCAGCCGGTTCAGGTAAAAATTCAAAGTTTCCTTTAGCAAAATGTTCATCTACGAAACGATAAGGCGTTGTAATGCTATCAGCCAATTGTTCGGGTAACGGCTGTTCAAATGTACTATAATTCATTTGTAATGGTGCGAAGATATTCTTATCTATATATGCAGAAAATGGCATATCACTTGCTTGTTCAACAATGTACCCCGCTAATGCCGTCCCGTAGTTAGAATAGGCAAGTACTTCTCCCGCTGGAAAAACTCTTTCAGGCAAGAGCTCACGAACATATTCATTGAGCGGTAGCATTTCCTCTTCCTCCAATTTGAAAATATGTTCAGGATAATCTTCAAATCCAGGCGTATGTGTCATTAAATGGCGTAACGTTATTGGACTTGAATCCTCATAATGCGGTATAGGAAAATCCAAATATTCGTTAACATCTACGTCGAGATCTATTTTTCCTTGTTCAACAAGTTGCATAATTGCTGTCCACGTAAAAAGTTTGGATACAGAACCAATTCGAAAGAGTGTTTTTTCCGGATTGACAGAAACCTTTGTATCCAAATTCGAATAACCATACCCTTTTTCTAAAATTATCTCCCCACGATAAACGACAGAGATAGCGGCGTTTGGGATATTTTCTCGGCTTACTATTTCATCCATGAATGTATCTACCACTTCAGCGATATCGTCTTCAGACATCGTACTTGCCGAGAGAGAGCCAACATTCAACAACACGATAAGTCCGACGACCAAGCATATGCCTCCAAATTTTTTCATAGTTCCCTCCTTAAGTATCATTTGATATATATCATATGATTCAAATTATAAAAGGAGACTCACTATTTGTAAACAATTTTTAGAAAATTATTTATTTGACAAGCATTTGACGGAGAAATAGAATATGTATCAACTGATATATCAGCTAAAAGGGGAGTAGCTATGGCACCGAGAAAGAAATTTTCAAAAGAAGATATTATTATAGCTGCGTTTAATATCGCAAAAGAAAAAGGAATAGATGCAATCACGATTCGAAAAGTTGCTAAACAACTTGGCAGTTCAATAGCACCAATTTATGTGAACTTTAAAGATGTTGAGGAACTCATTCAGGAAGTGATTAATTATACTATGGAAATAGCCAAAAATTTAATTTTAGAGCAAAATTCCGGACATCCTTTTCGCGATATTGGAATAGGAAGTATTAAATTCGCTAAGCAATACAGTGTTCTTTATCGTGATTTAATGATGAAAAATAACCCTTACATGGAACATAATGAAGAAAATATGTTGTTCCTTGTTCAGCAAATGAAGGCTGATCCGACATTAAAGGAGTTTTCCGACCAGGAATTAATGAATATTTTGCATAAAATGGAAATATTTCAAACTGGATTGGCCGTCCAGGTCGCAAATGGTTTACTTCCGGAATACTTTACAGAAGAGAAAATGATAGAAATGTTGGATGATGTTGCTGAAGATATGATTATTGGGGCACACACACGGAATAAAGAAAGTTAAATAGTTTCGGCTGGTGCCAGGTACACACACAATCGTTTGAGTACCTGGCACCTCGTGTCGTCCCTCTAGTCCATTCCTGGAAAATCTATGTTTGTTAAAGTATGATCGGGTTATAGGTAGTTTAATAATAGGAGGGGTTGAAGTTATGAGTAAGTTAGCGGATAAAACAGCTATTGTAACTGGTGCGAGCAGTGGTATTGGAGCGGCCATTGCAAAGGAGTTGGCTGCTGAGGGTGTGAATGTTGTCATTGTTGCACGGACGTTGGAAAATTTAAATAAAGTGAAGGAAGATATTGAAGCGCAAGGAAAAGGCAAGGTTCAGGCAGTTCAAGCAGATGTTGCTGAGTCAGCAGATGTGAAGCGAATGGTTGAAACGGCGGTTGAGCACTTTAGTGATGTAGACATTTTGGTCAATAACGCAGGCCAAATGCTTGAGGGAACAGTGCGTTCCGGTAAAGTGGACGAGTGGGAAAAAATGATTGACGTTAATATTAAGGGAGTTCTTTACAATATTGATGCTGTCCTGCCGAAAATGATTGAGCGAGCAACGGGGCACATCGTCAATATTGCTTCTGTATCAGGACATGAAGTAACAAAACATAGTACGGTTTACAGTGGAACTAAATATGCGGTGCGTGCTATTTCGATGGGACTTGAAAAGGAACTCGCCCGGACGGGGGTTCGTGTGACGAATATTTCTCCGGGCATGGTGGCAACACGTCTAAGCGAAGGCAATACTTGGAACGGGCGTAAAAAACTAGAGGCCACAGATATCGGAAAAGCTGTGGTTTATGCCCTGACTCAACCAGATTATGTGAATGTGAATGAAATTACCGTTCGACCGGTGTAATGAACGTGCCAGGTACCGACACAATTCTGAATTGTGTCGGTACCTGGCACTTTATTTGAAGAGAGAGAATTTATGTTAAAATATAGATAGAATAATAAAGCGTTAACATAGATGTGAATGAATCAAGTAAAGGAGCGAGCATAATGGCAAACAAAGGTTTTTCTTTTGAAGTTGTTGAAACAATAGCAATCCTATCAGAAGGGTCAAAAGGTTGGCAAAAAGAATTGAACTTAGTCAGTTGGAATGGCCGAGAACCTAAGTATGATATAAGAGATTGGTCAGAGAATCATGAAAAAATGGGGAAAGGACTCACGTTTAATTTATCGGAATTGAAAAATTTGAAGCAGGCTTTAGAAAAAGTTGATGATCTCGATTAACTATAAAACAACCGATTAACTTAAAATTAATTTAAGTGCTTGAGGGAGAGTGACAATGTTTTTGATGTGTAATCAGCAGGTGAGCCTGCCCACTATCCCTCGGCAAATTTGCAAAAGGAGCATCATTACATGCGGATGAGACTAGAAAAAGACAGCTTAGGAACGAAAGAAGTACCTGAAGAAGCTTATTATGGTGTACAAACTTTAAGAGCGCTTGAGAACTTTCCAATTACGGGAATACGTGTACATAAAGAGCTTGTCCTCGCGCTGGCTGAAGTGAAGAAATCAGCAGCTACCGCTAATATGCATACAAAAATGCTGTCAGATACGCTTGGTAGAGCGATTGTAACAGCGGCGGATGAAGTCATTGAAGGAAAGTTTGCAGATCAATTCATCGTGGATTCAATTCAGGGAGGGGCAGGCACTTCCATTAATATGAATATGAATGAGGTGTTGGCGAATCGAGCACTGGAAATTATCGGAGAAGAAAAAGGCAATTATGATGTTTGTTCTCCGAATACACATGTGAATATGTCCCAGTCGACGAATGATACGATTCCGACCGCTATCAAGATTGCGGCGTTTCGAATGGCGGACGACTTACTTCTTACTATGCACCAGCTGAAAAAGGAATTTTTAAATAAAGAAAATGAATTTCAAGACGTTTTGAAAATGGGACGCACCCACCTCCAAGATGCTGTTCCGATTCGGCTTGGACAGGAATTCGGCGCTTATTCCGAGGTCGTGGAGCGTGATATTAGAAGGGTGACACAGGTGGCACAAGAAATGCTGACGATTAATCTTGGGGCAACGGCCGTTGGGACTGGACTCAATGCGAAACCTGAATACATTGAAAAAGTCGCTTCCCAGCTATCATCTCAGCTTGGTGTGAAGCTAGATATTTCTAAAAGCCTTGTAGATGGGACTCAGAATACGGACGGTTATACGTCACTTTCCGCTTCTTTAAAAGTGGCTGCTCTCAACATGTCGAAAATATGTAATGATATTCGCTTGATGGCGTCAGGTCCGATGACTGGTTTTCAGGAAATTTACTTACCAGCAAGGCAACCGGGTTCTTCCATCATGCCTGGAAAAGTGAACCCCGTCATGATTGAAGTGGTGAATCAAGTGGCTTTTCAAGTTTCTGGGAATGATCAATCCATCGGCATGGCGTCTGAAGCAGGCCAGTTTGAATTAAATGTGATGGGCCCTGTGATTGCTTTTAACCTCCTTCAATCGTTAGAAATAATGAAAAACGGTTTGGATGTTTTCACACGTTACGCTGTAAGTGGTATCGAGGCAAACACAGAGAGATGTCGCGAGTACGTGGAGCAAAGTTATGGCATCATTACAGCTCTCAATCCACATATTGGTTACGAAACAGCCTCAAAAGTTGTAAAACAAGCAAGAGAAACAGGCTTAACAATAGAAGAAATTTGCAAGGCACATGATCTGTTAACAAAAAAAGAACTTGAAACCATACTCGATCCCGTTGAAATGACAACACCTGGGATTTCAGGAAGCCAGTTCTTGTAGGGAATATAGGGGACAGGCACGCTGTCCCTATTTTTACTGAAACTTTTATCTTCGTGACATCGTAGTAAGGAGTAAGTGGAGAGAAAAATTGAAACGATTTAAATGATGGAAGTAAAGATTAGGGATACTCTTTGGGGAGCTTTTCCTCTACAATCTAAAACTCCCTAGACTCTAAACTTTTAATGAAATTTTTCTCTCCTGCACATTGTCGTGTTAAGCTAACGAGTAAATTAAGAGATCTTTTTTTAAGTTTGCAATAGAGGGAATCAGGGGGACAGAGTGCCTGTCCCTCTGTCCCGAACAGGGGCAGTCGCCTGTCCTGGGGAGGGGATTATATGGCTATTAAGTTGTCTGATTTGTCGAAAAGGTATGGGAGTAATGATGCGGTGAGGGGAGTGAGTCTTGAGGTTGAGCAGGGTGAGTTGTTTGGGTTTCTGGGGCCGAATGGGGCCGGGAAAACGACGACGATAAAAATGTTGACGGGACTGTTGGAGCCGTCTAGTGGGATTGCTGAGATAAAAGGAATCAATATTTGGACGTCTCCAATCGAAGCGAAAAAGCACTTGGCTTATGTTCCAGATCATCCGAATATTTATCCAAAATTAACAGGTTGGGAATACATTCAATTCGTCGCTTCAGTGTTTGGAGTATCTGAGGATACATATGAGAAAAAAGCTGCCGAATTACTAGAAACATTTAGTTTAACTGAACGAGCAGATGAACTGATCGAAAGCTATTCTCACGGTATGAAACAAAAAATTGCCATCTGTGGTGCCCTCATTCATGAACCAGATGTGCTATTTTTAGATGAGCCGACGGTTGGACTTGATCCGAAAAGTGCACGTGCTCTTAAAAATCTACTACGAAAACTTTGTGATGAGGGGATGACTGCGTTTGTCTCCACCCATATACTAGAAATTGCTGAAGAGATGTGTGACCGGGTTGGAATCATTGCGGATGGACAGATTGTTGCACTCGGTACGATGGATGAATTGCGGCAGTTGGAAGGGACGTCGGAAGGTAGTTTGGAAGATATCTTTCTAGAGTTGACCGGTGGGGAGGCGGAACAAGCACTCATTGAAGAGATGGGGAAACCAGAGTCAGGTGAAATCAAATGATGAAGATTTTATTTGCAAACGAGTGGCGAATTATGATGAATACCCTCCGAACGCAACCGTCAAGAAATATTTTTGCCTATTTGATTTCGGTGATTGTTGTAGGATTGTTTTTGATTTTTATATCAAACGGTGTGTGGCATTTAGCAGGTAAAATGACTACACCTATTTTTGAAGGGATTTTATCATATAGCTTGCTAATGGTTATTGGTATAACGGTTTTATTTGGACTTCCTTATGTTTATAAAAATTTATACGCGTCAACGGATTTAGAATTGTTATTCACAATGCCAATTCCAACACCCTATATTTTTTGGATAAAATATATTCAAAGCTTCCTGCGTGTGGCTCTACCAATACTCTTCTTTTTTGGTGTGCTGGCTACGGTGTACGGTTTGGCAACTGGCGTTCATTTTCTTTATTATCCAGTTTTATTGCTCGTGTTGATTGCTGTTAGTTTAATAGGTTTATCCATTACATATTTAGGGAATTTGCTCGTCGTTCAAGTTGTTCCAGTGAGTCGAGCGAATGAATTTTTGACCGGGATGAGTTTTTTTACCGGTATCGCGGTGTATATGGTGTTGATGATTCCAAATTTTACAAGTGATGGATCAATGATCGACATGATCATGTCTGGCTTACCTTTACTACCGGACTGGGTACCGACGAATTGGGGCAGTACTGCTGTCATTGAAGCGGGGCAAGGTTCATTTAAATTTATAATTCCGCTGTTAATGACTCTATTTATAAGTGCTATTTTAATTTTAATTGCCACTATGACCGTGGAAAAAGGTTTTCGTACAGGATGGATTCGAGTCAGCGAAGGTGGGGGAGGTAAAAAGAAGAAGCGTCACCGGAAAAATCAGCGCTCATTAAAATTAGATCATCCTGTCATAGCGATTGGTAAAAAAGAGTGGTTAACTCTTAAGCGAGATACACGTGAATGGCTGGTATTTATGCCGCTGGTCATATCGATAGGATTTATCATTATCGGCTTTTTCACAAACGACGGTAGCATAAACGAGCTTCGCCAATTCCCTGAGGTGAGTTGGCCAATTGCACAAGGGTTCGCGCTATTTTTATATGCCATGTTAAATGGAACAGTGGCAGCCTATTCTGTCGGGCGTGAGGGTGTGTCTGCTTGGAATCTCAATATCGTACCTTTACCTGGAAAAACAATTGCACTCGGAAAGTTGTGGATAAGTTGGCTAATTCCTTTTGTGTTATTGACAACGGTGGAAATCATTGTCGGGATTTTTCTCGGTTGGTCTGTTACGCAATTTTTACTTGGTATCGTGATAAAAGCGGTCATTACCTTAGGAATCAGTGCGCTCGGTTTATGGTTTGGAACAATCGGTGCGAAGTATAACCCAATGAATCCGCAAATGCGTCTTCAGTTTGGCGTGTCCATTCTATTATTCATATTGTCGATTATCTATTTAGTTGTTTTAGCGATTCCGTATGGGTTTATGGTTTTCCCGGTTGAACAAGTGGCACTACCTGACCCTACAAGTCACGGTGTAGCTGGAATTCCAGGTTTGATGCTCACCATTATTTTAACATTTTTTAAATGGAAACAGACTTATCCAATGGTTGTGTCGGCTGGATTGATCCTCCTTATGATTGCTGTATCGGTTGGTATCACGGTTGGCTCCACATTAGCAAGTGCCAAACGATTTGACAAAGGCATTAAAATTGACTTAGTGAGTGAAACTAATTCGAAACCATTGAATGGAAAATAAGAACAGGAGTAAATCGTTTTAGTCTTGAATTTTAAAGGATGGAGAATAGCTTATTAATGGAGTAGGTGTTGTAATGAAAAAGGTAATTGGAATCGTCATGTTTGTTGTATTTATCGGGCTCATGAGTGCATGTGGCTCAGTAGGAAATGAGAAGTCAGATTATATATCCGAAGCCGATTTGGATGAGCGAGAAGAAACAATCCTTACCACGGTTGCTGATCTGTCATTTGTTTTCGATTATAATAATACATCATATGAAGAAGTTAGTGTATGGATAGAAAAGTATGAATCAGGTGAAATGGTCAATGACGAGTTGGGTTATATGACGACAGACATTGATGAACAGGGATCGATTATTTTCGCTACGGCTATTGATGAAGAACCGCATGAAAAGGAAACATTCTATCTAGGTGTTGGTGATGAAAATGGTACATCTTCCTCAACCCCCTCCGATGAAGCGGCGTTAACTTCCGAAAATATGTCGATTGTGTCAGGATCATTCACAGAAGAGATTGCTATAGATAAAGATGAAACCGTGTTGGCGAGCATAGCGTATTCCAATGATGAACATGGTGTAAGTTCAATTTCTAGTGACTTTTATGAAAATCCAGAGAACAACTTGGAAGAATTAGAAGAATATGATGTTGTGTACTTGTTTAAGATAGCATTTGATGATTAGAAACATAGCTGTGGGGAAAACAGTGATAAGGACTAAATAAAGAAAGGATGTAACACATGAAAGATAGTAAGTCACATGATTGTTATGTAGCCAACAATGCAGAAGAATTACTATCTGCATTAAAAATTAAAGCCAATACTATTTTGATTACGAAGTATTACAAAGAAGAATTTATGGAAAAAACGGAATTACCATTACCAGAAGAAGATTTCTTCTCCGGTACGCGTGTCGCAGCAAGTGCCGGGGGAAATCCTGTGTTTCTATTAATGAATTTCTTTAGCAAAAGAGATAAACAGCAGAGAAAGATAGATAGTAAAGTTCAAAAATATATGCTAAAAAAACATGATGAGGATCTTCTTTTATATTTACGCCAACGAGACTATTAATCTTTCATGAGGGGGGACGTGGGGACAGGCACATTGTCCCGAATGGGACAGCGTGCCTGTCCCCACGTCCCAAAAAAGTCTTGACGATAGATCATCTGTATGCAATAATAAGTGTAATAAAATATGGTACCTTTAAATCAGTCCTGTGAGGCTGACAAGGAAAGCGGATTGGTTATGTAAAAATAGCGATGCATGTATTTCATGCCGTTTATTTTTATGTAATCTACAGGTTTCTTGTCACTTTTGACAGGGGACCTGTTTTTTTATACCCTGCTCCTTTAGATGGTGCCAATCATCAGGAGGCAACATTATGAAAAAAGTAGATACAGATTTCTCTTTACAGGCTGTTCCACAAACACACCGAAAAAATTTTTTGCATACGTTAGTCGTCATGCTCGGACTAACTTTTTTCTCAGCGAGTATGTGGTCAGGTGGTGAGCTTGGCCAAGGTCTTAACTTTACACAGTTTATGTTAATTGTATTGGCAGGAAATCTAATCCTCGGTATTTATACTGGTGCGCTTGCCTATATGGCGTCAAAAACAGGCCTATCAACGCACTTACTCGCACGTTATGCATTTGGTGAAAAAGGATCTTATATTTCATCATTTATGCTTGCTTTTACGCAAATCGGTTGGTTTGGGGTAGGTACGGCGATGTTTGCCGTTCCAGTTCAAAAAGTCACTGGCATTGATGTTCATATTTTAATTGCAATTGCTGGTATTTTAATGACATGTACAGCTTTCTTCGGGATGAAAGCAATTGTAGTGATTGGTTTTATCGCGGTGCCGTTAATTTCAATACTTGGAAGTACATCCGTTGTTAAAGCGATCCAATCAATGGGTGGCATGGAAGAACTGTTTGGCTATGAACCGACACAATCGCTCGGATTAGCAGCTGCACTAACAATTTGCATCGGTTCATTTATAAGTGCAGGAACACTCACACCAGATTTTACTCGATTTTCTCGAAAGAAAAGTTCCGCTGTTATCGCGACAGTGATTGCATTTTTCATTGGAAATACATTAATGTTTGTTTTCGGTGCGGTGGGTTCCATTGCGACGGGACAAGCAGATATTTCTGAAGTGATGTTTATGCAGAACTTAATGGTGCCTGCAATTATTGTTTTAGGTCTTAATATTTGGACGACCAATGATAATGCACTTTATGCATCAGGATTAGGATTATCGAATATTACAAAATTACCACGTAAGAAGATGGTTATTATAAATGGCGTGGCCGGGACAATAGCTGCTCTTTGGCTTTATAATCATTTTGTTGGTTTTTTAAATATCCTAGGTTCGACTTTACCGCCGATTGGTGCAATTATTTTAGCAGATTTCTTTATCCTTAACCGCGCTCATTATAAAGCGTTTAAGGAAATGACATTTAAAAATATCAACTTAATTGCGATTGTGGCTTGGATTTTCGGGATTGTTGCGGCTGCGCTTCTGCCTGGAATTCCACCAATCAATGCGTTGATAGGTTCAGCCATCGCCCATGTTGCTGGAACGAAAGCCGTTGAATGGGTTTCTCGTAAGCAAGTTACTATATCACAAACAGAAAAGGTGGAATCATAATGAAAATAATTAATGCTGCATTACACGGAAAGTCAGGGTTATGGGATATTAATATTCTAGATGGTAAAATAGATGCAATTACTGAGTCACAAGGAACTGCCAGTGACAGTAACGTGCTTGATGTAGAGGGTTCACTTGTACTTCCGCCTTTTATCGAACCTCATATTCATTTAGACACAACATTAACAGCAGGTGAGCCGGCATGGAATCAGAGTGGTACATTATTTGAAGGGATTCAACGTTGGTCTGAACGTAAACAGACAATTACACATGAAGATGTAAAAAGTCGTGCAAAAAAAGCATTAACATGGCAGGTAGCGCAGGGCATTCAGCACGTTAGAACGCATGTGGATGTTACAGATCCCAAATTGCTTGCTCTAAAGGCATTGCTTGAAGTGAAAGAAGAAATAGCCCCGTATTTAGATTTACAGTTGGTCGCATTCCCACAAGAAGGTATTCTATCTTATCCGAATGGAAAAGAATTACTTGAAGAATCTTTGAAAATGGGAGCTGACGTGGTCGGCGGGATTCCTCATTATGAATTTAGCCGCGAATATGGCGTGGAATCTATGAAAATTGCTTTTGATTTAGCGGAAAAATACGATCGTCTTGTAGATATCCACTGTGATGAAATAGACGACGAACAATCTCGTTTTGTAGAAGTCGTAGCGACGGAAGCTTACGAACGTGGGTTAGGCTCAAAAGTAACGGCAAGTCACACGACCGCCATGGGCTCTTATAATGACGCGTACACGTCCAAGTTATTTAGATTATTAGGTATGTCTGAAATCAACTTTGTTTCCAACCCGCTCGTCAATATTCATTTGCAAGGACGTTTTGATTCATACCCGAAACGCCGCGGCTTAACGCGAGTCAAAGAATTGCTCGAGGCAGGAATGAATGTTTGTTTTGGACATGATGATATTTTTGATCCATGGTATCCGCTAGGAACAGGTAATATGCTACAAGTCCTTCATATGGGAATTCACGCAGCACAACTAATGGGGTACGAGCAAATTATGAATTCTATTGATTTAATTACAACCAATAGCGCCAAAACGATGCATATCCAAGAAAATTATGGAATTGAAGTAGGTAAGGATGCTAATCTGATTGTGCTTGACGGCCCGGATGCCTATGAAGTCATTCGTAACCAAGCCACCGTCACTTATTCTATTCGCAAGGGACAAGTTATTTCTGAAACTCGCCCAAGTGAAACGAGTGTTAATTTTGACAAGAAAATAAAAGTAGATTTTAAAAGATAGGGACAGAGGGGACAGGTTGCTTGTCCCCATGTCCTTTTATATCGAGAAAAATTATCTTTATTAGAGAATGGGGAAGAACTGTGATTAAGAGAGTTGATATTACAAATCCCGAATTAGTTAAAGACATATTAAACGTTCAAACACTTGCATATAAAGTGGAAGCAGACATAATTGGTTCCGACGATATACCTCCGTTACAAGACACGGTTGAGTCGTTGCAACAATGTGGGGAAAGGTTCTATGGTTATTACGTAGATGAAAGGCTGTGCGGAGTCATCTCTATAAAACAATTTGATAACGTCGTTGATATACACCGATTAATGGTACATCCTAAAACTTTCAGACAAGGAATCGCCCAGCAGTTACTGGACTTTGTTGAGAACAACGCGGAAAAAGATGGTATAATCATCGTATCAACAGGGACTAAAAATAAACCAGCCGTATCCTTCTATTTGAAAAATGGCTTTTTAAAAATAGAAGAAAAAAGAGTAGCAGAAAATCTATCGCTAACAACGTTTATTAAAAAAATATGATTGGAATCGCTACTGCACTTGATATTATTTTCAACATATTGTATATTAACCTTACTATACTAACGACTAAATTCATTGACGAGAACGAGTAATCATAATTCCTGTTCTACAGAGAGTTGGCACCTTGCTGAAAGCCAATGTTCAGTTTATGATGAACATCCTCTCCGAGAAGAAAAGCTGAAACGTTTTAAGCTTTTACGGAAATCCACCGTTAAAAGGATCGCGTATGATTGTACGTTGAATGAGTGTTAGGAAATGACTTTAAAGCAGTTATTTCCTAAAATCAGGGTGGTAGCACGGGTAGAACTCGTCCCTATATAGGGATGAGTTTTTTGTTTTTTAAAAAAGGAGTGATCTCATGGAAAAAGTGAATTCTAATGAAAAAGCAGTCGAACGTGAAAATCGAATCAAAAAGTTGTGGGATAATGAAAATACATTTAAGAAGTCTGTTTCAGAACGTGAAGGAAATGAAACATTTGTATTTTATGAAGGGCCTCCTACAGCCAACGGACTTCCACATGCGGGCCATGTTTTAGGAAGAGTGATTAAAGATTTCATTGCAAGATATAAAACGATGCAAGGGTATCAAGTGATTCGTAAAGCTGGCTGGGATACCCATGGCTTACCAGTAGAACTAGGTGTAGAAAAGAAAATTGGGATTTCCGGTAAGAAAGAGATTGAGGAATATGGTGTTGAAAAATTCATTGAGGAATGTAAAAAAAGCGTTTTTGATTACGAACGTCAATGGCGAATTTTTACTGAAGCTATTGGGTACTGGGTTGATATGGATAATCCATATATCACACTCAATAATGAGTATATCGAAAGTGTCTGGTATATTTTATCGACAATTCATGAAAAAGGATTACTGTACCAAGGACATCGTGTGACACCCTATTGTCCAAGTTGTCAAACGTCATTGAGTTCTCATGAAGTGGCCCAAGGTTACAAGGATGTTAAAGATCTATCTGCTACAGCCAAGTTTAAGATAAAAGGTACTGAAAATGAATATTTTTTAGGCTGGACGACGACACCTTGGACTTTACCAGCTAATGTTGCTTTAGCGGTTAACTGCAACATGGATTACGTTAAGATAAAACAAGGGAATAATATTTACACGGTTGCAGAGGCACTTGCGGATAAAGTGTTCAATGAAGACTATGAAGTGGTCAGTAAGCATAAAGGAAGTGAGTTTGTCGGCCTTTCTTATGAACCACTGTTTACGCATCTTAACTTAGATAAAGGTTATGTAGTTATTTCAGCAGATTTTGTTACGGATGATAGTGGAACCGGTATTGTTCACATCGCTCCAGCTCATGGAGAGGATGACTATGAGGCTGTTAAAAAAGAGGGATTAGATTTTATAAATATTGTTAATGAAGCGGGGCTGTATACTGAAGACTTTCCTCCATTAGTAGGTGAGTTTACTAAAGACAGTGATGTATCAATCATTAAAATGTTAGCTGAAAAAGATCTTCTTTTCTCAAAAGAAAAATATGAACATAGCTACCCTCATTGCTGGCGGTGCGATTCGCCACTTATTTATTATGCAATGGAAGGCTGGTTTATTCAGACAACAGTAATTAAAGAAAACATCTTAGAGAATAATGAAACGATAACTTGGCATCCAGAACATATGAAGCATGGCCGTTTTGGAAACTTTTTAGAAAATATGGTGGATTGGAACTTAGGACGCAATCGCTATTGGGGAACACCGTTAAATGTATGGGTATGTAATGACTGTCATCATCAGTATTCTCCAAATAGTATCCAAGATCTCAAAGATCATGCTAAAAATAAAGTGTCGGACGATATAGAACTTCACAAACCTTATGTTGATGAAGTAACGTTAATTTGTCCCAAATGCCAAAGTGATATGAAACGAACGAAAGAAGTAATCGATGTATGGTTTGATAGTGGTTCAATGCCATTTGCTCAATATCATTATCCATTTGAAAATAAAGAGTTATTCAAAAAACAATTCCCGGCAGATGTCATTGTTGAAGGAGTCGATCAAACGCGAGGATGGTTTTACAGTCTACTTGCAGTGTCTTCCTTATTCAAGGGCGAAACATCATATAAACGTGTTCTTTCACTGGGACATATACTTGATGAAGATGGACGTAAAATGTCTAAAAGTAAAGGAAACGTTATTAATCCGATGGACCTAGTTGAACAATATGGAGCAGACGCATTGAGATGGTCGCTACTTGCCGATAGTGCGCCGTGGAATAATAAAAGATTTTCATCTAATATCGTGAGTCAAGCTAAATCAAAAATAGTCGATACCCTCGTCAATGTGCATTCTTTCTATACTTTATATGCCGATATTGACCAATTTGACCCGAACGAACATGGTCCTGGTAAAAAGTCGTTATTAGATGAATGGATATTATCAAGACTTCATACGGTTGTCAAAAAGGTTGAAATGTATCTAGATGATTATGAATTTACTGCTGCGGCAAGAGAACTAGCATTACTAGTCGATCAGATTAGTAACTGGTATATCCGCCGCTCAAGAAATCGATTCTGGAGTGAAGGTTTAAGCGACGATAAATTGGCGGCTTATCATACGTTATACAGTGTGCTGACGACAACAAGTAAGATGTTAGCGCCATTTACACCATTCATTTCAGAGGATATCCATGTTAACCTAACGGGCGAAAGTGTGCATCTATCTAATTTTCCAAAATATGATGAGGCGGTTGTAAATGAAAGATTGGAAAAAGAAATGGGGAGCGTGCTTCAAATTATTGAGCTTGCTCGTCGGACTCGTAATACTTCTAATATAAAGACAAAGCAACCTCTATCTGTACTGACAATCGTTGGTCAAGAGGAAAATACATCCCACTTAGCTAAGTATTATTATATAATTGAAGATGAAATAAATGTTAAGAAAGTTGAAGTTAAAGATAATCTTGGAAATGCGGTTAAGTATGAAGTGAAATTAAATTTTCCAGTTGCAGGACCGAAACTTGGAAAAGATGTAGGAATGGTTCAGAAAGCATTACAACAGTTATCGGATGCCGAAGCAAAGAGCGTAGCCGAAAAGAAATACTTTGAAACTGTAAATAAAGCTGGAGAGGACGTCCAAGTAGAAGGTGAAGATTTACTTATTAACCAAGTATCTGAACAGGGGGTTGAACTAGCGTCTAATGAATTATATACGGTTCTCTTAGACACAGACGTAACTGAAGAACTATTTAATGAAGGTCTAGTTCGTGAACTTATTCGTGCTGTACAGCAATATAGAAAGGAATTAGATTTAGCTGTTGAAAAGCGGGTTAACTTAACATTGGATTTAAGCGATGTATTAAAGTCAGCTGTTGAACAACATAAGGAGCTACTAGAAAAGAATTTATTAATTAATCAATTAAGCTTTAATAAGGAAGCCAATATGAAGCGTGTGGATGTTGAAAAGGAAAAAGTCGGTATTAGTATTACTTTTTAAGTGACAAAAGACAGATGCCATCAGATTTTGGCATCTGTCTTTTAAATAACCAGCTCTTCAAGGAGCCTCCCATGAATCTAAAATGGTAAATGGCTATGATTAGATTTGTAAAACAGGCTCACGGTATCTTGCCTATTTTCTTTAAGTGGTTGGTTTAAAAATGATTGCGTAGTGAGAATTAACTATCTAATCGTGTTATAATGTAAAACAAAATTAGGTACAGTGCGTTTCGTAAAGAGCGAAAGTGATAAAAACGAACGGGTTTAAAAACTTATAAAGACAAATGTCTTCCCCATTTTTTATTTTAAAAGTCTTTCTTCAACCTGTAATAAGACAACTTCCCTATCCCAAATCCTAAAATGATAAGGAGATTTCAATATGACAAACGATAAGAATTTATCCACAGAACAACAAGAAGAATTACTCAAAATTTTAAAAACGCGTTTTGAGAAAAATATGGATCGTCATCAAGAGATAGAATGGAATGACGTTCAAGCAAGACTCGAAAAATACCCAGGTAAATTATGGTCACTAAATGAAATGGAAAAAACGGGTGGCGAACCGGATTTTGTTGAGTATGATTATAGTACGGATGAATACGTATTTTATGACTGCTCACCGGAGAGCCCTAAAGGCCGCAGAAGTGTCTGTTATGATCGCGCAGGCTTGGAATCAAGGAGAAAATATAAACCAGAAAATACGGCTATTGATATGGCGACCGACATGGGTATTGAACTCTTAACAGAAGAGCAGTATCGAACACTGCAGGAGTTTGGAGATTTTGATATGAAAACATCAAGTTGGGTGCAAACTCCATCTGATATTAGAGAGCGGGGCGGTGCTCTATTTTGCGACTATCGCTATGGGCACGTCTTCGTATATCATAACGGTGCATCGTCTTACTATAGTACTCGGGGATTCCGTGGGTTATTGAGAGTCTGAATGTAGACAAACATAACCCACATTTAGCGGAAAAAGACACACTAAAATATCAGAAAATTCATTAACTTAGGACGTGGGGACAGGCACCTCGTCCCAGCGGTGAACAGGGACAGCGTGCCTGTCCCCACGTCCCACACAGTAACAGTGCACTTGGCTAGTGTCGTCTTTGCTACTCGACAACCTTAACTTTAGAAAAGAGCTAGAAAAGCCTCTGCGATATCAATTATTTAGGAGCGATTGTCACGATGATTTGGGGATTATTTACAGTAGAAACGAGGTATTGAAAATGAAATTTAAAGTTTATGATAATGCTTACGAATTTGAAAGAAAGATTGAACCGATTTTATTAGAAAAGGAAGATGTATTCAGTCTTTTTTATGGCGTATTGCAAGCGATTAAAGCTGGTAACTATGAGAATCCATTTATGGCGACAATTGAAGAAGACGGAAAACTATTAGCCTTTTTTCAAATGACACCTCCTCATCCATTAAATATTATTTTTGTTGATGAAATCCGTATAGAAAAAATAATTGATTTCTTCTTACAAAATATGATTGAACTTAAAGTACATTTTAGCTCCATTATTAGCTTGAAACCTTGGGCATATAAAATTGCGGAAAAGTGGGAAAGAAAAACCGGCATGACTCATAAATTACTTATGGATCAAGGATTGTATCAATTAAATAAAGTGAATGAAACACTTGAACAAAGTTCTGGTACGTGGCGTTATGCTGAGGAAAGCGATTCTTCACTTATCGAAAAATGGTTCAACCTTTTTGAAAAAGATACCGGAATGCCAATTTCGCCAATCGAAAACGTAGAAAAACGTGTTGCAATGTTTCTAAAAGAGCGAGAGGTTTTTCTGTGGGAAGATAAAGGTGAGATTGTGTCAATGATGAAGAAGTCACGGCCTACAAAAAATGGTGTAACCGTTTCTTTAGTTTATACTCCAAAAGAAGAGCGTAAAAAAGGATATGCCAGGACGCTTGTTGCGGCGATTTCAAAAGAACTACTTAAAGAATTTAACTTTTGCGTACTGTACACAGACATGATGAACCCAACATCAAATAAGATATATAGAGAAATTGGCTATGAAAGGATTGCGGATTCCGTTCATCTTGCTTTTAATAAAAGTGAATGATTTATCGCAGGTCAACTGGCTGTAAGACCTTAACGAGAAGGATTCGAAGGGAATCAAGAATTATAAGTGGGGGATCAACAGCCAGTAAAAGCCCGATTGGTTCAACTAACAATCAGTGTGGGAAGTATGAAAACCCCACTGATTGAAGTTTCACTTTATAGGGAAGGCTACCTGTCCCTATATCTCAAAACCAAATAAGTTTCCTGGAAGGATATTCTAATGTGAGATAGGAGGGATGAAGAAACAGGCACCTTTCTCCAGTGGTGAAGTGGGACAACGTGCCTGTCCCCATGTCCCGATCTACATGAGAAATATCCCAACAAGACACGCTACAAAAAGTCCGACCATAACGGGAATAAAATTTCGCCTGACGAGATCGACTGGTTTGACACCGGAAACCCCGGAGTCTGCTGCGACACCAAAAGCCCAAGCCGCTATCGTTCCTCCGCCTACGAAGATACCAGCAACCTGGCCTAAGGATGCTAAAATGGCAACATTCAAGCCTGGAGCTGATCCCACTGCCGCTGATAAAGCGCCTGTTAAGGGTAAACCGGAAAACCCTGAACCATCTAACCCTCCAAGAATACCGACTAAGGCGATACCAAATGATGTTATTAATGGACTATCACCTAAGCTCGTAGCAATAATCTGCCCCCAGTCAAACAAAAATCCAGGGGTTTCTTCGCCTAATATGGCTACAGCATCATCTGGGTTTCCTAAAAAAAAGAAGCCAGCAATGGGAATAACAGGAGCAAAGATTTTAATGGCAAAATAAAAACCTTCACGCAGATGATCAATTATTTTTTCAAATCCTTTGGAACCTTCATGGCCAAAAGTTGAAAGTACCAACAAAATGATTGCTGTTCCGCCTAAAAAGCCTGTGGCATCTCCACCTGAAATGACATTATCTCGATCGAAAATAGCTCGAAACATCATGATGGAAACGACGATCAATAAAACTGCAGGAACAAGAATAGCAAATAACCTAGCATGCTTACCCTGCTTCGGGTTCTCTTCTGAAGGGGAGTCCATTTTTGTATCCGCCGTATTAAAACCGTCAGATTCTCCAGTCATTGTTGCTGTCAATATTCCCCTTTTCATATCTCGACGAATGGTGTAAAAGGCTATCGCGATGGCCACACCACCAACAATAAGGGAGAACAAAGCAGTGTAAGTTAAAATCTCTCCCGTACTCACACCCGCGGAACTTGCTGTTAATTTAGTGGCCCCTTGAATGACTAAGTCACCGGATAATGCCATCCCATGTCCGAACAAACTTATAGATACAGCAGCCCCCATAGCGGGCAATCCCATTCGTATAGCAACAGGAATAAGTACGACTCCTACCAAAGCAGTAGTTGGCGTGGGCCAAAAGAAAGTGGCCGCTATATACGTCATAATCCCTAAAACAAAGAAAGCTGTTGTAGGGGTGACCATCAACTTTTTCACAGGAGCAACCATAAGGACATCTGCTCCTTGAGATTGCAATGATTTGAGCATTGCCACCATCAGGGCGATAATAAGCATGATATCGAAAAGTTCTACACCGGCATTCAACAAGGCTTCAAAAACAGTCTGTAAGCCATTGATAAAACCATTTGTCACACCTTGCCCTTGCGCGGCTAATATTCCCAATGTGAAAATACCCACCAATGAAGGAACAACAACCTCGCGTCTAAAAACAATGAACACTAGAATCATGACAATAACTGCTAGATAAATCCAATGGGAAGCTGTCAAAACGACATGACCTTCCATATATCTGCCACCTCATTTATTTAATGTTTTTAAAATCTTTCTTACCAAAAATTTTTGGTCCAGATTAGAGCACAAATTCAAATACCTTTTTTTATAATATGTATGTCATGTCGTGATGTGATTAATTCGCCTATATACGATTAATCGTTAATTTGGTGTAGATTCCCTCCGTATTCCCTGGAAGAAGATGTACTCAATTGATACAAGGGCCAGGCACGACATCTTTTTTTATCCAGTCGGCCATTTATCAAATAAATTATGTTAAAATTGAATTAACTAAAAAATGTGGGACATGGGGACAGGCACCTTGTCCCATCCTAAGAAGATAATTAACAAAAAAGGAGGGGATTGAAAGTGGATGTAAAGTTTCCAATTGGGGAGTTAACAGTTCCGGAAAAAGTATCATTAGAAGATATACAAAAATGGTTGAAAAAAATCGATACTTACACGATTCGATTAAATGAAATTGTTGACTCATTAAGTGATGAGGAATTAAGTAGGACTTATCGTGATGATAGCTGGACAGTTCGTGAACTTGTTCATCACATTGCGGACTCCCAGTTGATTATGTATCAACGTCTCAAGCTGGCTTTAACAGATGAGAATCCAACTGTACCAGCTCTTTTGATCAAGATAAATGGGCTATTCAACCAGATACAAAACTGTCTATAGAAAGTTCGATCAAAATCCTAGATGGTATAAATGAGCGCATCGTATCATTAGGACATAGTCTAACTGAGGAGCAATTATATAGAGCTTTTACTCTCCAGAAAAAAGGTGAAAAGAAAAAAGAGAAAATAACAGTCGCAACAAAGGTTGCAAAATTATGTTGGCACGAAGAACATCACTTAGCTCATATAAAAATTGCATTATCAAAATAATGCAATATGGGACTAAGGGACAGGCACGTTGTCCCAGCGGTGAATTTAGACAACGTACCTGTTACCTTTTCATTGTTTTTACGTATGAGAAAGAATTTTTCAATAGTTATCAAGGCACTTATCCGCCCGAAGATATAACAGAGGCCATTTACTTTTGATGTTAAATAGTGTAGAGATAGGAAGAAATGCTAACGTTAAGTATTAGAAACCTGACTTTTTCTATGGTTACATATTATCTGAAAGAATGGGGAGTTTTACTAAGATTTTTCGCTTGTATTTTAACGAAAGAATTACTCTTCATTTTCTTCAAGCTCAAGCCACGAAAGAACTTCATCAATGACTGAATTAATTTTCTCATCAATGAGATTGTCCCCATATTTTTCTTTTGCAATTTCTATTTTATCAATGACTCTAGGCTCAAAATTGATAAACGGAGTGTCATTTTCGAGTTCGTTAAATAACTCGACCATGGCATCGTATCCTTCTTGTATTCGATCAATGGCGTCACTATATTTTTTATAATCTTGTTCATTTGCTTTCATGACTTATCACCTAGGTATAGAGTGTCCTAAAATGAAGGAATCATTTATTAGTGAAATAATAATGAACAGAATTGTCAGATTCAAAGCTCGTAAATGTGATACAATAGCTGAAACATTTGGTAAGAAGCAACTTAACAAAGAATTTTGAAAATGAAAAGGAGAAATAACCATGATCATTCGAGAAATTGAAGAAAAAGATAATCAGAAAATGGAACAAATTATTAAACGTTCCCTGGAATCGTTTGGTTTAGATATTCCAGGTACAGCCTATTTTGATCCTCAGCTGAGTCATTTAGCAGAGTTTTATAAGAATGAGCCGAATGCAAAGTATTGGGTCGCTGTGGATGAAGAGGGTCATGTGGTCGGCGGTGTAGGAATTGGACCCTTTGGGCAGGAAAATGATGTTGGGGAATTACAAAAATTATACGTTATCCCAGAAGCCCAAGGAAAAGGTTTGGCAAAAAAGCTAATGGAAGTGGCCCTTGATTTTGTTAGGGAGCATTATACATATTGTTATTTAGAAACATCCCGTAAGTTAAAAGTCGCGAACAGACTCTATAGCAAACTCGGATTTAAAGAACTAGACAAACCAATTGAAGGTTCGGAACACGGCACGATGGATAAGTGGTACATTAAAGAGTTTAAATCTAAATAAGTTGCAAGGGAATATGGATGATTGCGTAACATTATACATTATCGAAAATGTCAATGCTGGGACGTTAAAAATGAATCGTCCGAGCGGCTTCTGGGCAGGTTCAAAATCTTTACAATATCCGTGTTCTGAAGCCTAAAGATAATGTTTACCGTCTATGTTTTCTCTTACGAAGTGATTTCAACCAATAGGGGTAAGATAAGTCATCTTTATGCCAGTGAAAGCCCGATTTGTTCAACTAACAATCAGTGGCGGAAGTATGAAAACCCCACTGATTGAAGTTTCACTTTATAAATAATTTCAATCAAAAAGGGTAGCTTAAACTGAGTCTAAGTTACTCATCATAAGCAGTTGAAGTCAAGGTGAGTCACAGAATCTCACCTTCATCTTTGTTTTACAAATGACATGCCACACGAACATGTTTTGATTCATTTCAAAGCATGTTTTTTATATGTGAAAATCTATAAATGTCATAAGTTTTAAATTATATAGAGTTAGATTTATTTATTATTTTCAAAAAAGAGATTGCATAAAATAACAAGTGTGTATATAATGTGCATATAGTATATATACATTATATGAGCGGTGACATCCAAAATGAAAGGAGTATTCAATATGATTAGCACGGAAGAAACGTTTGATGTTAAGTTTGTGAAGCGTTGGACTTTATCTATGAGCCTATTTTTAATTGTCCAATTCATATTTTTTCTTGTTGACGGTACGGGCTTCGAGCCCAATATAAACGATAGCCAGCATTTATTTGCTAGGGCAGGAAGATGGATTTTAGATTCAAAGCTATTTACGGAATGGTTTGCTTTATACACTTTTCCGTTTTTTAATCTTTGTTTAGCAGTCCATATTATAGCTCTATTGATTCGAGCAGGACATGATATAACTGTTTTTTTCAAAAAATGACTGTGGGACATGGGACAGCGTGCCTGTCCCCATGTCCCAACGAAGAGGGATGGGCATGCAAATAATTATTTCGAACAGCTCTAAGGAGCCGATTTATGAACAGATTACAGATCAAATTAAGTCGTCTATTTTATCGGGTGAACTGCAGGAAGGAGATGCTATTCCTTCGATGCGGAGACTGGCGAAGGATCTCCAAATTAGTGTGATTACGACGAAGCGGGCCTATGAAGAACTTGAAAAAGCGGGCTTTATCTATTCGATGGTTGGGAAAGGTTCGTTTGTTGCAGAGCAAAATTTAGAGGTTATTCGCGAAAAAAAGTTGAAAGTGATTGAGGAGCAGTTGGGTGCTGTTATTACGAATAGTAGAGAAATTGGATTATCTCTAGAAGAACTGCAAGAGTTATTAGAAATTTTGTATGAGGGGTGAAACGAATGGAAAATTTGATTGACTTAAAAAATGTTTCAAAACGATTTAAAGGTTTTTCTATTAATAATATGGATTTGCAGGTAAAAAAGGGCTTTATAACAGGATTTATCGGAGCCAATGGAGCAGGAAAAACGACAACCATTAAAATGATGATGAATTTGTTAAAACCGGATGCTGGTGAGGTAAAACTTTTCGGATTAGATTATAAGACATATGAAAAAGAAATTAAGGAACGTATCGGTTTTGTTTATGATGGGAATGTATTTTTTGAGGGGATGAACTTAAAAGACATAAAGCGAATTGTAGGACCGGCTTACAAGCGCTGGGATGATGCATTATTTTATAAATATATCGACCAATTCGAACTCCCACTTAATAAGGCGATTAAAAAGTTTTCAAAAGGAATGCAAATGAAGGCATCATTAGCGTTGGCTCTATCACATCATGCTGAATTGATTATAATGGATGAGCCGACAGCTGGGTTAGATCCAATTTTCAGGCGAGAATTTCTGAATCTCGTACAAGAATTAATGCTTGATGGTAATCGCACTATTTTCTTTTCTACACATATTACGACCGATTTAGACCGGATTGCGGATTATATTGCTTTTATCCAAGGTGGCAAATTAGTATTTAATCAATCGATACATGAAGTAGCCGAGAACTATGCGCTCGTTAAAGGCAGCGTCGAGCTATTAGATCGAGATACAGAAAAAGCGTTTATTCATATTCATCGTGCACCGACTGGATTTGAGGCATTAACGAATAATATAGCAGAGGTTGAAGAAACGTTTGGCAATACAGTCATTATTGAACGTGCGTCTTTGGAGGACGTCATGTATTACTTGGAAGGGGGAGTGCAGCATGTTTAACTTAATGAGACGTGACTTGATCATACAAAAGTGGCAATTATTAGTTTTTATCCCGTTTATTTTAGTGTTCATACTTACAAATTCGCATCCTATTTTGACTTTTCTCGTTTCAAGTTTTTATATCCCGTTTAATGCTTATTATTATGATGAAAAAGCCGAAACAAATATATTGTTGAATTCATTACCATACACACGGAAAGAAATTATAGCATCACGTTATCTTAGTGCTATTGTTTGTATGGTGTTATCTATCGTACTGGTGAGTTTGTTTTTATTTGTTTTTGGAAAAAACTTTACCTTAACTCATATAGCAATTGGTAGTGGTTTATTTTTATTATTTGCGTCGTTTGCTTTTCCATTGTTTTATCTTTTAAAACAAGGCCATATTTTTACGATTGTACTGATTAGTTTTCTAGTATCTGTGGCAGTCATTCCAAGCGTTGTTGATTATTTAATGGATTATATGCCGATGATTACAAATTTTATTGCGAGTCTCTCAACGATTACGTTATATACGGGATTAGCGCTTGGTGTTGCGATACTTTATGCTTTATCTTGGGGAATATCAACGATAGTTTATCAACGAAAAGCTTTTTAAATTATGTGAGTGAAGAGGTAAGTATTTTAGTTAATGTAAAAGCGAACGTGTTAAAGTAAATTTTTTCTACCAGCATAAGAAAACACGTAGATTTCAGGGGGCAGGTGAGGGCTAGATATGCCCCCGACATGCTTAGCATGCGGTGGCTCATCAGCAGAGAAGAATGAACTACAATTCTTCATAGAAAAGTTATGATTTATCTTTACCGGGTAAAGGTTTCTCGTTTTTTAAAACTTTCCACTTAATTAGATTGACATCATCCGATATCTTCCCATTGATAAAGTTATAATAATCATTAGTTTTTTCTTCGATATATTTGGCTCTTTTCTTGGCTTCTTCTAATTGTGCTTGAGCGATGTCTCTTTGTTTAACCATAATATTATAACGTTCTTTTATAGTTGATTCTCCTTCTAAGCAGAGGTCAATATACCTTTTTATATCTTCAATTGACATGCCACAATGTCGAAAAAATTTAGCACATAAAAGCCAGTTTAATGCCTCATCATCAAACAAACGGTTATTATTTTTATCGCGTTTTAAGTGTGGCACTAGCTTTCTATCAGTGTAGTAACGGATGGTGTGTTCTGTTAAATTAAGTAATTTAGCCGCTTCTTTGACAGTATACATGAGCAAACTCTCCTTAAATTTCTCCTCATAATCTTCCAAAAGATTGACTATACCATTGTCCGGATGCCACCATTTGCTGGACTTTATTTAAGCGACTGGATTCATATTTTTCTAGTGCCAGGGTTGCCGCGCGTCCTTTGATTCCTTTGGCGACACATTTCCCCAATTCTGCGGCGTCTTTGAGGGAGGCGTTAAATCCGCTCGCGGTGATGGGGGCAGGGACGTGGGCAGCGTCCCCAACTAGAGCAATCCGTCTCTTCACAAGTCGCTCAGGAATATATTCCTTGATAGGCGTCCCCGTGATGTTGCCGGTTTGAAGCGCATGGAGCATAGCGGATGCCCATGGTTCAGGCCAATTGGCAGCCACTTGCCGAGTGAGTTCAGTACGTGTTTTTTCAGGAATATCAGAAGCGCTAAGTGAATGATGTACGACATCTCCTTCTATACAACCGAGGCGGCGCAACAAATCATTTCTTGAATGATCATACCATGTACAACCGATTCTGCGACTTTTTTTACCCGGTTCGGTACCTGAATCTATAATTGACCCGATTAAAAATCCGTTAAAGCTATTTAAAAATTGGACTTCCGGGTGATGTGGACTGGGGCGTAATTCTTCTGGAAGGCTGTTTTCATCTGTAGAAGCAAGCCAAACCATGTACCCCGCGAACGTTGCATCCGGTTTGTCTGGTGCCACATGACGGCGTACTATGCTATGATGGCCATCAGCACCTATCAAAAGATCGCCGTAGAATTTTTCACCTTTTTCTGTTAAAGCCCAGGCAGCATCGTCATCTTGATCCACTGCTTCGATTCGAGTATTGTAACGTAAATCAATATTTGAATACTTCTTTGCTTCCGCACGCAACCGAGATTCAATCGATGACCAAAGCTGAACAGATTTCCTTCCATCCGACACAATTTTCCTTAAAAACTTTTCTGTCTTGGATTGGCCAAATGTGACGCCATCGACTTGTAAGCCAGACCCCGTCCGTCCTTCTTCTCCAACCTTCTCTAAAATGATTACACTCACTCCTTCTCGAGCGAGAGCAATACCAGTCATAAGGCCAGAGAGCGATGCACCGACGATAACAGCAGAATCGTTTTGAGTTTCAAAATTACGAGTTGTTTTTTCCATAAAAAAACATCTCCCTTACTTCAATCACATGTTTATATTTTAATCAGAGATTTTCTGATTTTATATAATAGTTTAACTTGTAATTAAGTATAAGCCCTTCGAGTAACACGAAGTCAAAGAATAGGCCTTTTAAATTGGATTATTTTGATGGAAGTAAATTTGAATCAGGTTGAAGAGAGCAAGCGTGGGAGGAAAATTAATATGTACTCTCGTTCACATTATCTCATTTCCTGTGAATTTTAATCGAGAGAAGGGCTCTCTCGTTCAAAAGATCTCATATCTTCCGCACTTCAATCGAGAGGGGGGCTCTCTCGTTTAAAAGATCTCATATCTTCCGCATTTTAATCGAGAGAAGGGCTCTCTCGTTCAAAAGATCTCCTATCCTCCGCACTTCAATCGAGAGGGGGGCTCTCTCGTTCAAAAGATCTCATATCTTCCGCATTTTAATCGAGAGAAGCCCCTCTGATTTCATTAAAAATTTAACACACCAATAACATCCAAAAAGACAATAACAATTGCAACAGGAACCACATATTTAATAATCATAAACCAGGCAACAAATATTTTCTTCCCTAGCCTAGACCCTTCGCTCATTTCTTTAAGAAGAACTTTCCTCGGAATTTTAAATGCAGTGAAAATCGCAATCGCTAAAGCACCTATCGGCATGAGAATATTGGATACGAGATAGTCGGATAAATCAAACATTGTCATGTCAAAGAATGTCATATCGCTTAACAGACCAAATGATAATGCAGACGGGATGCCGGCCAGGAAAATTAAGAGTCCTGTTATCCATGTCGCTTTCTTTCTTGTTTCGTTTTTCCCTTTTGTGACAGCTGCGACAATAATTTCGACCATGGAAAAGGCCGAGGTAAATGTAGCAAATAAAAATAAAATCAAAAAGATAAAGAGAAAGATTTCGCCAAGTGGCATTTGACTAAACATAGCGGGAAGGACGACGAACAATAATCCTGGCCCTTCTGTAGGTTCAAATCCGAATGAAAAAACGGCTGGAAAAATGGCTAATCCAGCTAAAAGAGAAATCAAAATGTTCATCAAGACAACGGTAAAAGCTGATTTTGGCAAATCTTCCTGTTTAGATAAGTAGGAACTATACGTTACCATGACGGACACTCCGACACTGATGGAAAAGAAAGACTGACCTAGCGCAAATAAGATTGTTTTTGAATTCAAATTTGAAAAATCGGGATACAGGAAGAAGGAAATCCCTTCACTAACATTATCCAATGTTAACGAGCGAATAATCAAAATAATAAAAGCAATAAATAGAGCTGGCATCATAAATTTACTGACGCGCTCAATACCATTTTGAATGCCTCTAGCGACAACGAGAATTGTAATGATCATAAACACGAATTGCGCTGAAATTGCGGTGAAGGGATTAGCAATTAAATCATCAAACAGGCCACCAAAATCATTTTGAAGTAGCCCAGATAAATTTCCTGTAATCGTCTGAAAAATATATATCAGAATCCAACCACCGACAACACTATAAAAGGATAAAAGAATAAAGCAGGTCATCATGCCAAGAATGCCGATGAAATGCCACCTTGTATTTGGGGCAAATGTTTTATAAGCTCTGATTGCGTCTTTTTCAGAGCCTCGACCAATTAGAAATTCAGCTAGTAAAATGGGCATTCCTATGAAAATAGTGAAAATAATAAAAATAAAAAAGAATGCGCCCCCACCCGAGACACCTGTCATGTACGGGAACTTCCAAATTGCTCCAAGACCAATTGCAGAGCCTGCTGTTGCTAAAATAAAGCCTAATTTTGATGTCCACTGTTCTTTAGATGCACTCATGAAAATCTCCTTATTGTCTTTGTCATATAAAGTTCTATTATAGGGAATAACCGATAATATGAAAAGGGATGATATAAAATTTTGGAAAATGATAGTTTATTTCATGTAGACCTGTCATAATAAATAAAGAAAAATGATGAAGGAGAATATGAATGGGAGTCACTTCAATTATATTTAGTGTTTTATTTATCATAAATATTATTTTAGCTGGAATCATTATTTTTTTCGAACGGCAAAATGCAAGCACAACATGGGCATGGTTGATGGTGTTAGTTTTAATTCCGTTATTAGGGTTTATCATCTATCTTATTTTCAACAAGAATTTCTCTAGAAAGCATATGTTTTATTGGGCAGATCAAGACAAAGTTGGTATCAAAACTCAAGTATCGGAACAAATTAATACAATTAAAAATGAAACCTATCAATTTTATAATCCAATAAGTGAGTTATATAAAGACCATATTTTTATGCATCTTGAAAAAAATGGTGCGATTTTAACCGAAAATAATCATATTGATATATACACTGATGGGCAGGAAAAGTTTGATGCGCTGCTTAAGGATCTTCATCAAGCCAAAGATCATATCCATATTCAGTATTATATTATTCATGACGACGGGTTAGGGACGGAATTGGTTGATGCTTTGACTGAAAAAGCAAAGCAGGGTGTTCAGGTGCGTGTGTTGTATGACCATATGGGTTCTAGAGGCATTTCCAAAAACTTTTACAATGGGTTAATAGCAGCAGGTGGTCTGGTTGAAGTCTTTTTTCCTCATTTTAACTATAACTATCGAAACCACCGGAAACTAGCGATTATAGACGGGAGCATCGGTTATATCGGGGGATTTAATGTTGGAGATGAGTATCTTGGTTTAGATGAAAAATTCGGATACTGGCGAGATACCCATTTGCGAACGAAAGGCAACGGGGTCCACGCATTGCAGACCCGGTTTATATTGGATTGGAATCAGGCTTCTAAAGAAAAAAACTTTACTTATGAAGCACGGTTCTTTCCGGAATTTCCTCAAGTTGGTCACGTCGGGATGCAAGTAGTTTCAAGTGGACCAGATGCGGAGTGGCAGCATATTAAAAACGGTTATGTCAAAATGATTGTCACAGCCAAAAAGTATATTTACTTACAAACACCTTATTTTATACCAGATGATACGCTTCTAGATACACTGAAAATCGCCGCGTTATCAGGGGTTGATGTTAGAATTATGATCCCGGACAAGCCTGATCACATGTTTGTTTATTGGGCAACACTGTCAAATATGGGGGAACTTCTGAGAGCAGGGGCAAAAGTGTATATTTACGAAAATGGTTTCATTCATGCAAAAACATTGATTGCAGATGATGCGATTGCTTCGGTTGGAACAGCTAATTTTGATTCGCGAAGTTTCAGTCTTAATTTTGAAGTTAATGCGTTTATTTATGACGAACAGAAAACGCAAGAGCTACGGACCACTTTTGAGAAAGACATTCAAGTTTCAAAAGAACTGACATTAGAAGATTATCAAAAGCGTTCGCTGATAATTAAAATTAAAGAATCGATTTCGAGATTGTTATCACCTATTTTATAAAGCCGAAAAACCTTGTAAGCAGTTTAGTAGAAACTCTAGCGGACAATGGTAATAAAAGAGCATGATGGTGAAGTTCTGCAAGTCGTGAAGAGTCGACAAAGATTGAAGGGTTTCACCACCGTTCGGTCTTGTCTTATATACAATAAAATATGCTACTATAATAATATATAGTTAAAGGAGGCCCAAACATGAAAGCTATCATTGTAAAACAGCCAGGTGGTGCCGACCAACTCGAATTGAGTAATCAGCCGAAACCTGTGCCGAAAGAAGCCGAATTGTTAATAAAGGTCGAAGCGACAGCCGTTAACCGAACTGATATTATTAATCGAGAGAGTTCCTCGGGTTATTTAAATCATCCGATTTTAGGTGTTGAGGTTGCCGGAATCGTTGAGAAAACTGTGCCTGGTTCGACTATTAAAGAAGGTGACCGGGTAATGGGGCTCGTCAATGGCGGAGGTTATGCTGAATATGCCGTCATGCCGGTGGAGCGGGCGATGATCATTCCGGATAAGCTTTCATTCGTGGAAGCGGCGGCAATCCCAGAAGTGTTTTTAACAGCTTATCAAACATTATTTTGGCTTGGAAATTTACAGGAAAGTGAGACAGTGCTTATTCACGCTGGGGGTAGTGGTGTCGGGACAGCGGCAACACAGCTTGCGACACAACTTGGAAAAGCACATGCCATCATTACTGCCGGCTCAAAAGAAAAACTTGATTTTGGTAAAAGTCTTGGTGCAGATCTAGCAATTAACTATAAAGTAAAAGAGTTTGACCAAGAGGTGTTAAAAGCGACGAACAATCAAGGGGTTGATTTGATTCTTGATTTTATTGGGGCATCGTACTGGGAGAAAAACATGGGCAGTATTAAAGTCGATGGACGCTGGGTGTTAATTGGTATCCTTGGTGGATCGACAGTTAAAAGTCTTAACTTAAGAGATTTGATGATGAAACGTATTCAGTTGACTGGAACGTTGTTAACACCAAGAAGTGATGAATACAAGGCAAATTTGACAAAGGAATTTATCTCGAAAACTTACGAGTTATTTGAAAATGATCAACTAAAACCTATTGTTGACCGCACCTTTTCGCTCAATCAAATGTCACAAGCCCATGAACATATGGGAAATAATAAAAATATCGGAAAAATTGTAATTGAAGTAGGTTGATTATAGTTCTTAAGGATTTACAAACTTTTAAAAAAGCAATATATCTTTCTATACCATCGTGACGGAAAAACATTCCGCTTTCCGCAGGCACTGCCGAGCGAAGCCGCTGAAAAAGTACTTCAACGTTATGACATAATCTCCAACAGACTTTTGGAATTACAGGTACACTACCTGGAATATGGTTTAGGAGTAAATCCAGAGAGGATAATGCAGATATACTACCTGGAATATGGTTTGGGAGCAAATCCAGAGAGGATAATGCAGATATACTACCTGGAATATGGTTTAGGAGTAAATCCAGAGAGGGTAAAGCAGGTACACTACCCGGAATATGGTTTAGGAGTAAATCCAGGGAGGGTAAAGCAGATACACTACCCGGAATATGGTTTAGGAGTAAATCCAGGGAGGGTAATGCAGATATACTACCTGGAATATGGTTTAGGAGTAAATCCAGAGAGGATAATGCAGATATACTACCTGGAATATGGTTTAGGAGTAAATCCAGAGAGGGTAAAGCAGGTACACTACCCGGAATATGGTTTAGGTGTAAATCCAGGGAGGGTAAAGCAGATATACTAGCCGAAAAGTGGTGCGGGAGCAATTTGGGGGACTTTTCAGTGCCTTCCTGCTCGAGTCTTCATGTTTTTCCTTCGCTAATATGTAAGTGTTATATAAAAAGCCGAGTGTTAGGAAAGAGTGCTATCCTAACGCTCGGCTTTTTTGCTCTTGTTGATAATTATTCCATAACTTTTACTTAAAGTGTTTCAAGTGAATCCTTAATAGGTTTCGTTCCTTTAACGACCTGGAATTCCTTCCCTATCGTCGTTTCATCTTTTAATGTTTCATAAATGACTTGCGCAATATCTTCTCTAGGCACTTCATCACGTTCCACTTTTTCTCCGGCCCTGATATTTCCGGTTCCATTGTCATTTGTTAAAAGTCCGGGATGGATGATTGTGTAATCCAATTCCGAGTCTCTTAACCATTCATCCGCGTAATGTTTAGCGATAACATATGGCGCAAAGGAAGAGGAAGCCCCTTGAATAGCCTCGCGTGTCGTATCAAAAGAACTGATCATCACAAACCGTTTTACGTTGGCGACTTTTGCTGCTTCTATCGTTTTCACTGCTCCGTCAAGATCAACCATAATGGTCTTGTCTTTACCAGTATGCGGTCCTGAGCCCGCCGTAAAGACAACCGCATCAACGTCTTTTGCTGCTTTTGCGATAGCGTCAATGTCATCCTCCAAATCGACGATAGCGGTTTCTGCACCCAACTTTTCAAAATAGGAAGCTTGTTCCTGCTCGCGAATCATCGCTTTTGCTGTGAGTGACTCACTTTCTTGAATCAAAGAAACTAAGTGTTTTCCAATTTGACCATTTGCTCCAACAACTAAAACCTTCACTATCTCACGTCCTCTCGATTTTTAAGACTCTATTAATAGCGTAAAGCAATTGAACGCGGAATGTCCAGATTAAAAGCATTGTTAAATTAATTCCATAAAGTGTGTTATGAGATATTCCAACATTTGTATGAATGTCTCATTGAATACGGATTTATCGAATTTTATCGCAGATTAACTGGCTGTATGGCCCGCACTAATTAAAGTTTCACTTTATGTGGTATTCGCTTTTTCTCGTCGCTTTACAAGATAAAACGCGTTAATCCAAGCAGCAATTGGGACAATCAAGGCAATCCCAATTCCGGCACAAAAAATAGTAATCATTTCGGCACTGAACACTTTCGAGTTGGCAATCTGGCCGAATGAATAGGACAAATCCTTAAACCATAAGAGGAGTCCCATATACCCACCAATAAAGGCAAAAAATAATGTGTTGGTGTTGGAACCGAGAATATCTCTTCCGATTGTAAGGCCGGAAAAAAATAAGTCCTTTTGACTAATGTTAGGGTGGTGTCTAAACACTTCACGCATTGGGGATGTGATTGATATCGACACATCTGTGATGGCCCCAATTGTACTCATAATAATGACCGCGGCTCCGACTTTTACAAAATCCACACCTAGGTAAAGAGAAAATATACTGATTTCATCGACTTCTTCTTCGCCAAACCCTTGAATCATCGCTTTTTTAGTAATGATATAAATGAATATTATTAAAATAATAATCGTCACAATCGTAGCGATGAAAGCCGTAATTGTTTTACTATTCACTTGATTAATGTAAAAAAGATTAATGCTGCTTATGATTGTACAAGCGATAATAGTTAATATAATCGGATTGGTATGTGGATCTGTCATAATCCAAACAGCAAACATAACAACTAAAAAATTCAGGAATAAAGAAATAAAAGATCGAGCACCTTTTCTCCCGCCGATCACTATCATTAAGACAAATAAAATGATGGCCAGTAAGAGTAAGACATTCATAATTTCGCCCTCTTTCGATTAACGAAAAATATTGATATATATAAACCAATCGGGATGGTTAAGACAATGCCGATTCCCCCGGCCAGAGCACGCGCTAATTCCAATGACAGATTCATTGATAAAGTGAATCCAAGCGGTGAATAATTTTTTAAATATAAAATAAGCATGGGCATCGAACCACTAATATAAGCAAAAAACAATATATTCGTCATCGTTCCCATAATATCTTTTCCAATATCAAGGGCTGACGTTTTCAGCGCTTTGACAGAAATGTGATGATCTTTCTCATATAATTCAAAAATAGCAGATGACATCGTAATCGCCACATCCATCACAGCGCCAAGAGAACCAATGAATAATCCAGCTAAAAACACCAATCGATAAGGTCGGGTTAAAAATTGCATTTCCTCATAGTGGAGCCCTGTGTCAGACGTGAGTGTCATGGCTATATAAGTAATCAAGAGAGAGCTAAAGGTCCCAAGTAATGTGGCCAAAATTGCCGCGTACGTTTTTTCATTAAAGCCATTAACTAACAACAAGGAAATGACCGTAAATAAAATGACTGTGACAGCGGCTATCCATAATAAATTCATTCCCGTTTTCACATTGAGGTCCAAGGCATACGATAAAATAATCAGGTTGATAGCTAGACTGACACTTGCGAACAGCCCCTGTCGTTTTCCGACAAGTAGGAGAACGAGAATGAAAATCCAGGCAGTTACCACGATATATTTATCACGTTTGATGTCTGTAATGCTACCTGTTAACTGCTTTTCTCCAACGGAATCTTTATCAATGGAAACAAATAGTTCATTTCCCGTCTCAAGGGGCTGGTCGTAGGCCCCGGTAATTGAATATTCATTTTTTAATTGAATATGTTCTTTTTTTTGCTCACCATTTTTTAATTCAGCTGTAATGTTTTGTATAGTCATAGTATCTTCATTGCCGTATTGATCGGTCACGTTAGTCGTTTCTTCTGTCTGAGACTCAATCACTTTGGCAATTGGACGATCGTAAAAAGCGTAATTATTATAAACGAAAACAAGTGAACCGACCACGCTAAGGAGCAATAGGATATAAAAGATGATTTGCTTATACGTTAATTGTTTAAATGTCTTGATCAAAGCCTTCAACAAAAACACTCTCCTAAAAGCACGCCTAATTACGCAACCTATACGCACCATCTTACCATTCATTAAGTATGTGTTCTACTAGATGAACCGATTGAGGAAAAAAGAGACTTTGGATAATTTATGTTGATGCCAGTTCTCTTGTGGATCTCTCACAAGAGAACTAGGCTTTCTTTTTTGGGTATTTAGAGATGATGAAGCCCACAAATCAGGTAAAATCCCGAAAATTTGTCGTTCATAAAATAATTACGTGTATACATCAATAAGCTTGCTTAATACTAGAAATCTATAGTCCTTGTCCTAGCTTAATAAACTATATTTGATAAAATTGATGTACTAGTTTAAATAAGTATCTTTTAGTTTGAAGAATAATTGGTCATAAACATAAAAACCAACAAAGGATGTGGGCAGATGAAAAAGTTATTACTGACTGGGTTTGAACCATTTTTAAAATACGCCATCAATCCGACGATGAACGTCGTTAAATATTTTAATAATAAAGAAGTCAACGGCTACAAGGTAGTTGGAGAAATTCTATCCGTAGATTTCTCAAAAAGTGGGAAGCAATTCATAGAGAAAATCAATGAGGTCAAGCCAGATGCAATCATTTCGTTAGGATTGTCTGGTGGGAGATTTAAACTAACGCCTGAAAGAATTGCAATTAATTGCAATGATGGACCAGCCGATAATACAGGGTGGAAGCCAAGTGGTGAAAAGATTTTTCAAGATGGAGAGGATGGTATTTTTTCCAAGCTGCCGATTGAAAAAATGGTAAAACAATTAACCAACGCAAGTCTACCTGCTGAAATTTCAAATACAGCTGGAACGTATCTTTGCAACAATGTTATGTATCATGGCCTATACCATACAAAGAAACAAGATATGTCTATCCCCGTAGGATTTATACATATACCAGCTTCCCATGAACTTGCCATCGAACACGGGAAAATTCCAAGTTGGTCTCAAGATGATTTAAATCGTGCTATAGAAATCTGTATCCAAACTTTATAAATCTCGTATGAAAGAAGAGATGCTACTGTTATTTCGAGTAAACACTTGCTCCTATGGTGTCTAGGAGTTCGGATTTAAAAAGTTTACAAACGTATCAGCCGTGCTATACTATACATAGATATAAACAATCTGAAAACATTAAAAAAGCCATTCCATGCGGGAACATGGAACGGCTTCTACAGACCAACCCCAACAAGAGGGGAAGGCACACTGAGAGTAATAATCCCTCAATGGCTTAGCTAACGTCATGAGGGATTATTTTTTATTGGACATTATTAACACCACAAGTGTCCCAAAAGCAATCATGAGACTAAGTGTTTCAGCAACGTCCATAGGCATCACCCCCTCCACGGGGAATTATCCCGAAAGAAAGAATGTGCCTTACCCCTCATGCGAAACCAGTCTGTGCTATTAAGTATATCATAAACAAACATATGTTCGTAGTCTGAAATTTGCAGAAGTACATAATTTTGTACACCCTTTTTGATATCTTTAATTTGTAAGGCGATATTATATTAAAGATTAAAGGGGAGTTTTAAAATGAGAAACATATTATTCGCATTATTATCATTTATAATCATTGCAGGTTTGGTAGCTTGTGACGGTGAAGAGGTACAAGATAAAGATGTCAGTTCTGTTGAATCGTCTAATGAAGAAAATGAGGCGGCAGCAGCTGAAGAAGAAACCGAAGAGGAAGAAGAGGCTGTAAAAGAATTTAATAAAGAGATTATTGACAACGATTCAGTTAAAGCAACATTAGTCAGTGTTGAGCATATCGTGGATAAAGATTGGGACGAAGAGAAATACGACATTAAATTTGAAGTAGAGAATAAAATGGATGATACAGTTGAAGTTCAAGCAAGGGAAGTATCAGCGGATGGAAAAATGGTTGATGAATCCATGTTGATGATGAGTCAAGAAATATCTGGTGGAAAAGTAGCCGACGCCGTACTGACGATCGAAAGCTTTGAAGGGGACGACCTACCTGATATGGAAGAGGACTTAGAAATGATTTTACATGTGTTTTCTTGGGAAGATATGGAGCAAGAAGAAAATATTGATGTTAACATTGAATTTTAATTAAATAAAATGGGGGCCAGCCCTACGTGAGAAAGTCACGTGAGGTCTGGTCCTTTTTCTCGGCCTTCTTTAATTGGTTTGTTTGTCATCGATTGTTTTCTGATTTCAGCGATAGCTTGCGGATTAACTGCATCGGTATCTTGGATTATCCCGTGCTGGGCACCGGTTGGATCATTCATGACACCTTCGCGTAGGCCATCGGGATGTGGACTGGCCTCAATGTCTTGCTGTCTTTTTCTAGGCATTTTATTCACTCCTTTGGCTTTTAGGATGAGAAGATTATAAAGAAAATATGCAAAAGGGGATTAGCAAGTTTTTATGAAAAGAGGTTTGAAAGATACCTGATATTGGTGTATTCTGAACGAAAGAAGTACGGAGGTGTCTGCATGAAACGTTTTATTTTATTTTTAAGCAGTTTTATTTTTCTGTTTGTCGTGTTCCAAATGCTTTCTGGTCTGATTTTAACATCTTTATACCTACCGAATATCGAAGAAGCTTGGGAAATGAGTGCGGAACTGTCGTCTGAAGTAACAATGGTAGGGACGTCCAGTATACCGACAATCATCGGTGCAGTTTTGGCAGCAACCATTGCATATTTTGTGCCTAAAGGAATAGGGATGCTAAAACACTCTTAAATTAGCCAGTGGGGGAGATAGAATGGAAGAAAAAAAGAGGACGAGACGCTTTGTTGTCACCGGTTTTGCACTGCTTTTAGTCGCTTTTTTGTTTAAATGGAGATTTATCTATAGTGAACCTGTCGGCGATCGGTTACTCGGTTTAATTGGTGTACCAGCATGGTCTGATGGAAACATGGGATTCCACTATACGGCTCTATTTTCTTTATTATTGTTAATTATAGGTTTGATTTTTCTATCCAAACATTATAAAGGAAAAGTGATCCTCGTCTTCTTTCTCGTTTGGATGTTCATCCCTGCCAACTTATTTGCTGGTCTTTATCAATCCACCTTTGGAAAAGGGGTCTATGCGTTAGAATTCGGCCCGGATGAAAGTCATTGTCGTTATGAGATAGATGATTCAGGGATGATGGAAGGTCAGTGTGAATTCACTTTCACTAATCATGGAAAAAGTTCAGTGGGTTTTCAGGTTGCATTGAAGGAAGACAGCGACCTCGGGGAATATAAATATCTTATTAACCAAAATATTAAAGATGAAACATTGAAATTAAACGCGAAGGAACAAAAGATGTTTGAAATAAGTTTTAAAGAAAAACTGCCATCACCTCAATATCAAAACGCCGGCGGGGAAATGAGCGGCTTTGATGTTACTATTACTGATGGTGAAGATTCTAGAGAAATGTTGTATCTTTTGAATAACTGATCATCGCGCTGGGCATGTGAGTAAGTTTGCCCGAAATTTTTACCACTATGTTAATTAGGCTTTACATTATGTTAAACATACATTACAATACACATAACGTAAATCTTAGTAGGTGACTTAATGGAACTTCAAAATCGTGTAAAAGAACTACGAGCAAGATTTGACTGGACTCAAGGGTCATTGGGTGATCGGGTAGGGGTAACTAGGCAGACTATTGCAGCCATTGAAAAAGGAGACTACACACCCTCACTTACCTTAGCCTTAAAGATTTGTAACGTGTTCCATTTAAAGATGGAAGATATTTTTTGGTTGACAAAGGGAGTGGAAGAGGATGAATAATATATTTTTTCTGGCAATCTTAAATATCGTAACTGTTTTATTATTTGGTTGGGTGTTAATTGAGCTGTATGATGCTCAACTACAGTTTGTAGAAGTTATGGAAAATCCTGAACCGCCCTGGGCTATTGAGATGAATGCTTTTCCTTTTTTATTATTATTTGTCATTTGTGCCCCAATTTATATTTATTTACTCGTTCGAACGAAAAGAGAACGAAAAAGTGTCTGGAAGGCATTTATGCTTCCGATGGAGTTCAAGGAAACTGACGAAAGAGAGCGCATGATAACGGCAAAAGCATGTCGCGGTTCTTATGTTGTTATGATGTTCGCGATGCCGATTGCCGCAGGTTTACTGATCATGTATCCAACAATCCAAGATACATTACCGTATTATCCTATTATAATAGTAATACTTCTCTTGTTGATCCAAATGATCAGTTACTTTTATACACTTCATAAGAATTTTTCAAAAGTGAGTGGTCTGTAATTTTTATATGGTTTTCATAGTTTGCTTTTTTGAAAAAATGCTGATCTGACGAGGAAAGAGGGTTTTATTATGGATGCGGTATTCAAAACTAATCAAGGTGTATTCAACTTTCGAACAGCTGGGATATGGATAAAGAACAACCACGTTCTCTTGCACAAAATAGTCGGCGATGATTTTTGGGCTCTTCCTGGTGGTCGGGTTAAAATCATGGAAGAATCGCAAAACGCGGTGCAAAGGGAAATGAAGGAAGAACTAGATGTTCAGGTCAAAGTGGAGAGATTGCTATGGACCGTAGAGAATTTTTTCACCTATAATAGTAAGAATTTTCATGAACTTGGTTTTTACTATCTTATTTCTTCAGCTGAACAATACGAGATTCAGGCTCAGGAATTTTTCGGGATTGAAGGTGAAAAATTCATTTATAAATGGATGCCACTTAACGAACTGGAGGCAGTCACTATGTACCCTGAATTTTTAAAAGTAGAATTAAGACATATCCCGAATTATCCGAAACATATGGTGGTAAAGCAGTGAAATCTTGAATTTTCATTCATAATAAATTGGTGGTGGGTCACGTGTTAAATAGTCTCATAGCATATCAATGGGAGATTTTTATTTCTTTAGAAGTATTGTCAGTCATTGCTTTATTACTATTTGGGATTGTTCGTTATTTTTTGGATAGGAAGAAAGTGAGCAGACTTTTCATCGGTGTATTTTTAGGGTTTTTATTTTTAGAAGCTGTTCTAGCATTGATAATTTATCAATCTACAGGTGAAATCTCTACATTTCAAATCGTCATTGCTCTGTTTTTAATATATGCCTGTACATTTGGCGTTTTTGATTTCTTGAAATTGGATCGCTGGATGCGAGAAAAGATTGGTGGTTGGCGTGGGATAGAGCTTTTGACAGAAAAAGATTATCGCATTATCGAAAGAAACAAGGATCCAAAGTATTTGGCTAAAAAATATCGTCGGAGTTCTTTGATTCATTTGACCTTGTTTGTTATCGTTCAATCGATTTTCTGGATGTATGGAACAAAGGATTTTGAAGAGCTCATAGGTTATCTCAAAGATCTGTCATGGATCGAAGAGGGCACGCCTGAGGAATCCCCCTATCCAAATGAGGCTGTTTATGCAGTCGGCATGATTTGGGGAATCGTATTTATTGTCGATTTTATCTGGTCATGGTCCTATACACTGTCGCCATCTAAGCCTAAGGAGTGAGAAGTTTAACTCTTTAGGTTATTTTCAATCGCAATTCTAAAAGTAAAATTAAAATTCATGATTTGGTCAAGCCCCGAATATCTATAAAGAAAGGTGCTATTGCACTAGGCAGGATTACTTTTCTTAGGGGGAGACATCATGGTACAATCCATTCTCGAACTTTTTACAAGTACGGAAAAAGCTGAAATGATGTTAGCCAATCCGTTGATTGAATTTATATTTATGGCGTTATTTCTTCTTTTTGTGGTTGCGGGTATAGTTCATATTATCTTATTTACGAAGTTTCGCAAGGTGCGCAATTACTTACAGGATACTGGACGGATGGATATTGAGCCGCTGCACGGGATGAAAGATGACTTCAATAAGAGGCAGGCAGATGAATCTGTCAAAGTCGAAACGTTTGTTCAAGAAAAATTTTCAAGCTGGCGTGTGTTTAATGTACCAGCCGTGAGCTTGATTAAATTAGTCCAGATGACAGTTTCTGTTTTCATTTTACTTGGTGTACTCGGAACGTTTATCGGCTTAACGATTTCCTTAGGAAGCATCAATACAGCCGAGGATCAACTCGTTGAAAATGTGACAGGGGTTTTATCTGGAATTGACGTCGCGTTTTACACAAGTATAGTCGGCATGGGCTTTTCACTCATTATGACAGTGCTTGTAAAAGCGTTCAACACGGAATATATGTTGACCGATTTAATGCTCTCGGTGGAATCACATCTTGAAGGACACGAACAGCAAGGGATGAACCGTATGATCGACGTGGCCGAGATGATTAATCAATCAATCCAAAACTTGCAAAAAACAAATCAAAAATCTCTGCAAAGTATTGAGGAATCATTCACTGGTTTTAAAGATTACACCGCTGGCCTTGAGCAATCGGCTAAGGATTTGGCAGTATTTAATGAAGGCCTGACAGAAAACTTGGGACATTTTCAAGAGTTGTTTCAACAAATGAAAGCTGTAACCGATGGATTTTCAGAAGGAACAAACGAGCTTAATAAAAATTTCAAGTCGCTGTTCACTTATTTTAAGAAAGCGGATCGCCGTAATGAACGGCTTATTGAATCATTTGAAGTAACGGCTAAGCAAATCCAAGAGGTTTCTCAAGCGCAAGTGGAAAACTTGGGCACTTTTGAAGAATCCGTCGAAGAGTTGAAAAACTTCACAACGTCACTGTTAACTGAACAAGAAGAGGTTCACGCGGCACTAGCTGACATTAAAAATGAAAATAAAGAATTGGTCAATACGATGGCCGCACATAATAAAACGTTTAAAGACATATTTGGAACTGAATTAAGTGCTGAACTGTCGGGGATAAAAACGTATCTTGGCGATTTGAACAAAGGATTTGATCAAGTTGGACAGTCAATTGGCACGCTTCCGGACGCTTTATACATGATTAATCAAACACAAGCTGAAAATAAAACATTGCTTACAGATCGGCTCGATGATTTAAAAGAATTCAACCGAACCTTTAACAATCATCTGAAAAAACATACCACCGAATCAGAAAATTTTGACCGTCGGATACAAGAAGCGACGTCAACATTTGATCAAATGGCTGCAAAGAATAATCAACTGATCACAGATATTAATCAAATGGTGTCTCAAGTGAATCAAAATTATAATAACCGCGATCGTCAATTAGAAGCAAGTGTGGATGTATTAAAAGATACGCTCGCGAGTTATGTCGCTAATTTGGAAGGTACACTCGGTCAAAAACTGGACGGGGTCAGCCGAAACATCGGTGATTCTATGAATCAAGCAAGTGGTCTCATTAAACGAGATATGTCTGATATGCGCCGGCAAGCTGAAGATGTTCAGCAAAACCATGCCCGCGCAACACAGCAGTTGTTGCAGGATTTAGGACGGGAAATCGTCACGCTCAATCGACAATTAGAGCGGTTGGGGCAACAAGCTCAAACCGTCCCAATGAGCCGTGGAATCGGGATGAGCCGCGATGAATACTAAATATCAAAAGCTGTTTAAGAACGAAGAGGAAGAGGGACAATTTTGGCCGTCATTTACTGATTTATTAACGACGATTTTGCTCTGCTTTATGCTCATATTCATTATCATGATGGTAATCAAATCATTGCAAATTAAAGAAATGAAACGAACCATTGATCAAATTATGGGAGTCCGTTCACAAATTATTACCGATTTAAAAACAGAATTCAGTGATTCATCGTACGGGATTGAAGTTGATGAAAAAACAGGCGCAATTATATTTAATACAGAGATTTTATTTGCATATGATGACGATGATTTAAAGAAAGAGTCCTTTTCATTCCTAGATGAATTTGTCCCGAAGTATTTGGATATTTTATTAGAAAGCGGTTATGACGATTATGTCGCTGAAGTGATTATTGAAGGCCACACTGATCGCGATGGCGATTTTCTTTATAATTTGGAATTGGCACAAGACAGGGCCTATAGTGTCGCAGCTTATATTTTAAGTGATGATTTTGCGTACAAAAATATACAGGAACAGTTGGAAGAAAAATTAACGGTCAACAGTAAATCTTTCTCCGATTTCCGGACGGATGATAAAGGAAATTATAGTGCTGAAGACTCGCGTCGAGTGGAATTTAAATTCCGTTTGAAAGATGAGGAAATATTGGATAAAACGAGAGAGTTACTGGGTGAGTAATATTAACATCCGCGATAACTTGGTGTGAGCGAGTTAACGCGGATTTTTTATATTTATATGGATTTTCAATGTTTAATCTAAATGACGTTCAAACATAATATACGAATATAACCTGATTCCAATCGGGATAATTGTAACGATTGAAAAATACTTTATGTCGCCGACTCCAAATATAAGAATACCGAGTCCTAACAAGAAAAACATAAATGTGGAAAAGTTTCCTGAAACCCCGTTAATCGGCTTGTTTCTTATATATATGGCTTTCGGGCCTTTCAGTTCTCTCGCGTAACAATCTTCATGGAAAGGAATAACATCCATCCGAAACTGCGCCACCACTAAATCTTCTTTATTATGTATTACTCCTGAACATTCTTCACAATAAATTGTTTTCTTCATTCATGAAACTCTCCCTTCTCTCCCATTAGCCAGTTGCATACGTACAAATCACCTGAAATACAGTTATTTTCACAGTTGAAATGATTGTACCATAAAAGATTAAAGTGGCTTGTATATAGTTTATTTAATGCTCGCTCATTTAAGTTGATGACGACCGAGATTTATTGATAATCCATCTATAAAAGTTGTGTTCATCAAGCTGACGCAACCCTATAATCATGATGTTCCAAGCATCTTGTAAAAGCAGGGTGCTTTTTTGTCTGTAAATTTGTCTAAATTATTAACTCTTTTTACGATTACTCTACCACACTATTAAATTTTGACATAGGTCAAAGAATCGTACAAAAAAAAAGAGCATATTTTAATTAAGAAAAAACACATACATGCATGTGAAATAAATAACATAAAGAGAGGATGGTTCAAATGCTTCCAACTAAAAAAAGCAAATTAAGTTCTCAAAATGGAAATCCAACAACAGTAAATGGATTGTTAAAAACAATCACCATTCTTGTTTTGGCCTTAAGTTTTACAGCGCTGATCGTCGGGGGATTTTGGATATTTAAAAATCAGGCGCCCATTCCTTCAGACGTTGTTAATGCAGATGGCGACGTATTAATGACAAGTGAAACGATAAAAGGTGGCCAAGCTGTTTTTCAAAAATATGGGTTAATGGATTACGGAACCGTGCTTGGCAATGGTTCTTACATGGGTCCAGATTATACAGCTGAAGCCCTTAAAGTCTATACTGAAGGTATGCAAGATTTTAAAGCCAAGGAGAAATATAATCAGACATTTAATGATTTAGGTAGCGAAGAAAAAGCAATCATAAAAGATCAAGTCATTACTGAAATGCGCGAAAATAGATATAACGAAAATGAAGATAAACTTTACGTGACAGATGCGCAAGCTTATGGGATTGGTCAAGTTGAAGATTATTACCGCAATATATTTAAAAATGGCGATGGATGGGGCTTGAAAGCTGGGTTCATAGATGAGTCTCATCTTCCGGAAACCAGTCGTGCTTACGTGGCTGAAGGGGACCAGATTGATCAAATTTCAGATTTCTACTTTTGGTCAGCATGGCTATCCAGCACTAACCGGATCGACGACACAATTTCTTATACGAACAACTGGCCTTTTTATGAAGATGCGGGCAATACAATGTCTTATTCCGCCATATTATGGACGGGCTTAAGTTTTACAATTTTAGGTCTCATGATAGCTGTTGTCTTATATATCTTTTATAAATATCGGTTTGGTATGAAAGCTGCTTTTACACCAGGAAATTATCCTGTTTATAATTTGGAAAACAAAAAAGTGTCCGTGTCACAAGTAAAATCAGCAAAATTTTTCCTAATTGTTGTTCTGATGTTTTTCGTGCAAGTCATGTTTGGTGCCTTACTGGCCCATTATTATACAGAACCTGATTCGTTTTTTGGAATTAAATGGATTTATGAATTATTACCATTCGGAGTCACCAAAGGCTATCATCTTCAGTTAGCTATTTTCTGGATTGCCACGGCTTGGCTTGGTATGGGTATTTATCTCGCACCGAATGTCGGTGGACTTGAACCTAAACGCCAAGGGATGCTTGTCGATATTTTATTCTGGGCCTTGATAGTCGTTGTTGGTGGCTCAATGGTTGGTGAATGGTTAGGCATTAACGGTTATTTAGGCAATTTATGGTTCTTATTTGGCCATCAAGGTTGGGAGTATTTGGAACTTGGACGCATTTGGCAAATTGCTTTCTTTATCGGTATGGCTATTTGGCTCTTTATCCTGTTCCGTGGCATTCGAAATGGATTGAAAAAAGAACGTGATAAAGGGGGACTCATTCACTTACTCTTTTACGCATCGATTGCTGTACCTGCTTTTTATGCATTTGCCTTTTTCATTAAACCTGATATCAGCTTCACTATGTCAGACTACTGGCGTTGGTGGGTTGTCCATCTCTGGGTTGAAGGGATCTTTGAAGTGTTCGCCGTTGTTATTATTGGTTACATGCTTGTCAATATGAAATTAGTTACCAAGTCATCCGTAGTGAGAATGTTTTATTTCCAAATTATCCTTTTATTAGGAACCGGTGTGCTGGGCATTGGTCACCATTATTATTATAATGGATCACCCGAAGCTTGGATTGCTGTTGGTGCTGTGTTTAGCGCTTTAGAAATTATTCCGCTCACACTGCTCGTTTTAGAGGCATATGATCAATATAAAATGTTGCGAGAAGGTGGCGTGAAATTTCCATATAAATTAACATTTTGGTTTTTGATTGCGACTTCACTTTGGAATATCGTGGGGGCAGGGGTTACCGGTTTCTTAATTAATCTTCCTGCCGTCAATTACTTCGAACACGGTCAGCAACTAACACCGGCGCATGCGCACGCGGCGATGATGGGGGTGTATGGTATGTTCGCGATTGCAGTACTCATTTACTCTTTAAGAAATGTCGTCAAACCTGAAAAATGGAATGATACTTGGTTGAAATGGTCTTTCTGGTTATTGAACATTGGCTTATTCGGCATGGTTTTTGTCGCCTTGACCCCCATCGGATTTATTCAATTAAAAGAATCCTTTGTGAATGGCTACTGGGCTTCCCGGACAAGTGAATTTTTACAACAAGACATTATTCAAAATTTATTACTCGTCCGTGCTGTACCGGATACCATCTTCCTTATCGGTGTTGTTATTCTAGTAATCTATTGCATCAAACTCATGTTCCATCTTAAAAAACCTGCGTATAAAGGTGGAGATGAGATTCCAGAAGAATGATAGAATAAGGCAGCCTCATGATGGCTGCCTTAATTTATCATTTTACCTTTCCATCCATTCATCACGGCTCATCCCATGTAAAATCCATGCAGAAGGCAACTCGAATTCATGGTGATCAGGTAACAAGGTTATTTCATCTTTCGTCAAGTCTTTCCAAATATACGTCTCTCTTTCTTCATCTTGAGTCTGTATTAATAAATCGTGATAATCACGAGAAACCGTCTCCCACAATCCTTCTTGCTGCGTCAAGTCGCTCCACGGATAAATAACATGCAAGTAATGATGACCTTTTCGATCAGCTTTTGTAATAAGGCATCTCGTTTGAGAAGGATTTTCATAAAAGTTCCATTCAGCGATTTCTTCATTCTTAAAGAGTGACCATGTTGCTGGAAAAGGATAATAGCATTCATAAGGAAAAAGTGCACCGGATTGGATAAACATTTTTTCAAGCCATTCTTTTTTTCGTGATAGATTTGGAATCTTATTCCAAGGCTCTGCACCCGATTCTAGCATATTAGTATTTTTTGTAATGGCTCCGTGTAATGTCTCTATTGGAGTAAGCCCAAGTTTTGTCAATACACGCCGGGCAGGTAAGTTATCTTCCTGCGTATTCGCTCCTACCCAGTGAATTCGTTCATCTCGAAAAGCTTCATCTATCACATATAACATCAGTTTCGAACCCAAGTCCTGTCCCCTGAATCGTCGATCGCTTCTTAATCTGCCCAACATCGCGTATGAACCACCATAGATTGAATAACCGCCTAAGATGGCAAGTTGATTATTAATAAAAAGTCCATAAAGAACATCTTCACGAATTAAGTGTTCGAAAACATGAAGGACATAATCATCTTGTATACCCGTATCCATTTTATTAACAAGTGGCTGATCATCTGCGTTTAACCGTCTAATTGTATATTCCAATTGAATCACCTCAAGCTTTGTTGTCTGTAAAAGTAGTATGCTAAATTTAAAAGAAAATTAATATGTATACTATCATTCACACAACTTAGTATATTAAAAAAGGTAACTGGTTTACAATCCCAGTTACCTTTAAAGTTGAAAATCTCAATTCGTATTATAAATAATGATCTAGAAATTCTTTTACGGCTTCATAACCTTCAATCTGATTTTTTCGTTTGGTGAAGCCATGTCCTTCATCATCAAAGACGATATATTCGACAGGCACACTATTTTCGCGGACAGCCTCAACGATTTCATCGGATTCCACTTTTAATACACGTGGGTCATTGGCTCCTTGTAATACAATAAGAGGCTTGGTAATATTTTTAGCATGAAAAAGTGGTGATATACTACGGATATAGTCTGTTTCTTGATAGGGATCACCGATCTTTTTATAAAGAACATCGCGCATTGATTCCCACCAAGCAGGAATTTCTTTTAATGTGCGTTCCCAGTTGGAAACTCCGAAAATATCAACGCCAATTTTAAAAGAGTCAGGCTCAAATGCCAAGGCAGCAAGAACCATAAAACCTCCATAGCTTCCTCCGATTATGCCAATTCTATCTTCGTCAATCTTACCGGTTTCTTTCAGAAATTTCTTACCTTCGATGCAGTCTGCTAAATCGACTTCTCCATGCTTTTTGTCAGCAGCTTTGAAAAATGTTTTTCCATACCCAGAGCTGCCACGATTATTAACAGCTAGAATGGCATACCCCTGGTTGGCGAGATATTGAAATAAAGGATTATAATCAACCATCGACTGTCCACCTGGCCCGCCATGGACAAAAACAAGCGCAGGGACTTTTTTATTTTCATTTAAATGTGGTTGATAATAAATGGCGGGGATGGATAACCCGTCAAAAGATGGATAGTGGATGACTCCAGCTTCCACTAAGTCATCTTTGTTAATCTCAGAGTTTAATGTATCTGTTAAACAATGAATCTCTTTTGATTCAAAATGATACACATATAAATTCGCTGGTGAATGGCTGCTGTTAAGAAGAAAAGCCATTAATTTTTCACTGTGAGAAATACTTATGCTACTAATTTGGCCACTTGGAAAATCGTTCATGTCGATAGGTTCAAAGGTGGTTGTATCTACAACTTTAATCTCTACACTTCCATTATTATTAATCGCATAGAGAAGATAATTAAATTGAGGTGAGAACTTTGCAAGCACAATATCCCATTCTTCCTTTGCTACGGTTTCAACTTCTCTTGTTTCCAAATTTATTCGCTTCAAATATAAAAACTCATGATTTTCATCTGTAAGAAAATATAAATCTGTTGTCTCTTTAGTAAATGCGAGAGGGATGAACTGGACGTCATCATCATGTGGCGATAAATGCTCTATTCCTTTTTCTTTAGAGTAAACATACATGTCCGAATTATTCGATGTGATTGGTTTATGTAAAGCAATATATTTCTTGTCAGGTGATATATTGCGAATTTCAAACCCGTCTTCATTCTGAAATAACATTTTAGAGTTCCATGTTTTGTTATCCATTTCATAAAGATCCATAAATCGTTCATCACGTTTATTAGATTCATAAAAAAAGGATGTTTGATCGTCACTCCATTTATAAAAAAATGCTTTTTCGTTATTATCAGGCGTTAAGTCTGTCACATGCCCATTTTCATCTTGAAGATAAATATGCGTTATTTCATTGCCGCCTTGATCACTTTCGTATAGAAAACGGTTCTTGCTGTCGGGAAAATAAGTTATTGGTAAAATTAGATTGTCTTTCGAAAATGTGAGCTGCTGTGATACCTTTCCATTCACATCAATTGCATGAGCATTATATATTCCCGATTTGTCACTCCCATATAAAATAGTTTGATCATCATGTGATATGGAAACGTTAAGAAGGCTCTCGGTCATCATAAACTGCTCAATAGTATAGCGTTGCGGCTTTACAATCTTTTGGTTAATATTACTTTTCAAATCATTCACTCCTCTGTAATTGGGATACATATATATTCTTCCACTAGCCATAAAAATCCTTTTTTAAATATCGAAAGTTAAAGTTAAAAACTAATACACATTGCTAATTGACATTTACACTACAAATGCTTAAAATATAATAAACTGAAAAGTCCGAAATATCATTATGAGGGGGGAATCTATTTGCAATTAAAAAATAAACATCTCATCGTGACCGGCGGAGCTTCCGGTTTAGGTGAAGCAACGGCGCGAATAGCGATTTCAAAAGGGGCTAAAGTAGCTGCTTTTGATTTGAACAAAGAAAAGGCGACTGCTCTTGAAAACGAGTTTGGAGATGACTTTTTATTCATTGAAACAGATGTAACAAGTGAATCAAGTGTGCAGTCTGCTATTGAAAAGACAACCAGCCAGCTAGGTAATATACATATTGTTGTTAACTGTGCAGGTGTAGCTGAAGCGAAGAAAACGCTAGGAAGAAAGGGGCCACACAGTTTAGAGGCATTTTACAGAGTCATCAATGTCAATCTTATCGGTACGTTTAATGTCATCCGTCTAGCTGTTGAAAAAATGTCTAACAACGATCCTGACAAAAACGGGGAAAGAGGAGTGATCGTTAATACAGCATCGGTTGCAGCATTTGACGGGCAAGTTGGTCAAGCGGCTTACAGTGCTTCGAAGGGTGGTATTATTGGAATGACGCTTCCGCTTGCAAGAGATCTGGCAGAACATGGCATACGGGTGATGACAATAGCACCAGGGATATTTAGCACGCCACTTTTTGCTTCTTTACCTGAAAAAGCGAAAGATGCATTAGGTAAAATGACACCTTTTCCGTCGCGGCTTGGTCATCCAAGTGAATATGGACAACTGGTCGAGAGTATAATCGAGAATCCTATGCTGAACGGGGAAGTGATTCGCCTTGATGGAACAATCCGAATGCAACCTAAATAAGCAGTCGTTTCCATATTGTTAATGGTCTATAGAAAAAAATGAAAGCGTTTCCCAATAAGCAAATTAATAAGAGGTGAGCAAATGTTACCTAGATCATTTTTAAAAGAAGAACATGAGATGTTTAGACGCTCGTTAAAACAATTTCTGGAAAAAGAAGCAGCCCCCTACATCGACGAATGGGAAGCGAGTAAGGAAATCCCCCGTTCATTTTGGAAAAAGGTTGGTGAACAAGGATTTTTATGTCCACAAGTTGATGAAAAGTATGGTGGTTTGAATGCTGATTTCGGTTATTCTGTAGTTCTATCCGAAGAATTTGACCGAATTAGTGTCGGTATGGTTGGCTTTAGCCTTCATAATGACATCGTGATACCTTATATTGAAGAGTTAGGTACCGAGGAACAAAAGGAACGCTGGCTGCCAGGTGCGATTAGTGGGGACCTCATTTCAGCTATCGCCATGACTGAACCCGATGTCGGTTCCGATTTAGCGGCGGTAAAGACGACTGCGGTTAAGGACGGCGATGAATATATTTTAAATGGAGAAAAAACATTTATCACAAACGGTCACTCCGCTGATATTGCTGTGGTCGTCTGCCGAACCGATCCGGAAGCAGATCCACCACACCGGGGCCTGAGCTTATTTGTCGTCGAAGCAGGTACACCAGGCTATACAAAAGGGAAAAAGTTAAGAAAACTAGGCCAACATGCCAACGATACGAGCGAATTAATTTTTGAATACGCGCGCGTTCCCGCTAACAATTTACTTGGTGAGGCGGGAAAAGGGTTTTACTACTTAATGAACCATCTCCAGCAGGAACGATTGCTAGTCGCCATTCAAGCGATGGCTTCATGTGAACTAATGCTTGAAGAAACGATTGATTACGGTAAACAGCGAGAAGCATTCGGTAAACCGATCAGCCAATTTCAAAATACCCAATTCAAATTAGCTGAATTAAAGACAGAAATCCAAATTGGCAGAACGTTTGTGGATCAATTGATTGAAGCCCATATGGAAGAGAAAGATATCGTTAGTGAAGTGTCCATGGCCAAGTGGTGGACGACGGATTTGGCTAAAAAAGTAGCTGCTGAATGTCTTCAACTCCATGGAGGTTATGGTTATATGGAAGAATACGAGATTGCTAGACGGTATCGTGATGTTGCCGTCTCATCAATTTACGCAGGATCAAATGAAATCATGAAAACGATTATTGCTAAACAAATGAAGCTTTAATCTAGAAGAGGAGGAAGTGTTTTGCCGCTCCAATCTGTAAAAGTCCTTGATTTAACCCGGTTGCTTCCAGGTCCCTATTGCACTATGATCCTGGCAGATTTTGGTGCGGACGTCATCAAAATCGAGGAGCCAAAAATAGGCGACTATGCTAGAAAATTTGAACCACTTGTCGATAAAAACAGCGCGATGTTTCACTCGTTAAATCGCAATAAAAAAAGCGTCTGTCTTAATTTAAAATCAAAAGTCGGTAAAGACACTCTATTAAAAATGATTGACGAAACAGATGTGTTCGTGGAGTCGTTTCGACCTGGTGTAATGGAAAGACTTGGATTAAATTATGACATTTTAAAAAAACGAAACCCACAATTAATCTATTGTTCGATTACAGGCTACGGACAAGACGGGCCATATGCCAATCATCCAGGTCATGATATAAATTATTTAAGCTATGCCGGTTTACTTGATTTAATGGGGCATGAGAACGGGGATCCCGTTATTCCAGCAACTCAAATTGCTGATATAGGAGGTGGTGCATTACCCGCAGCGATTGGTATATTACTAGCCCTATATGAACGCGGAAATTCTGGTGAAGGTCAATTCATTGATATTTCAATGCTAGACGGCGTTATATCATGGCTACAATCGGTATTGCCAAATCTATTAACGGGAGGGGAGGTTGCTGTGCGTGGGAAGGAGATGTTAAATGGTGGACGCGCTTGCTATGCAGTTTACGAGACAAAAGATGAAAAATATTTATCTGTTGGCGCCTTAGAGCCTAAGTTCTGGGAAAAGTTTTGCGTGAAAATTGGTCGCGAAGATTTTGTCCCATTATTAGAAGCGCCTATCCGCGAACAACATCGTTTAAAATACGAGATTCAAAAAATCATCTCTGAAAAAACCCTAGATGAATGGACAGCATTTTTCTCAGATGTAGAAGCTTGCGTGACACCTGTTTTAACGTTAAAAGATATGACAAAGAATCCGCAAGTAATCGCGCGACAAATGATTCAATCGATTCACCATGAAGGAAAATCCACAAAAGTGGTTGCTAATCCAATTAAACTTTCAAGAACCCCACCAAAACTTAAACAACCAGCACCAAAATTAGGTCAGCATACAAATGAATTTGTGCACCCACATTACATTAAAACATCTTTAGACTAATCTATTCATATATATAACAAAAAGGAGATGGTCGAAATGATGAACACCCCATTAACCGTTACCTCCATGATAGAACGTGCAGAAAAGTATTTCCCGAAAAAAGAAGTTATTTCTCGTACACTAGGTGGCATTCACCGGTTAACTTATAAGGAAGTTGGAGAGCGAACTAGAGCGCTATCCAGTGCACTTGAAAAGTTCGGGATAGAAAAAGGAGATCGTGTCGGAACACTTGCTTGGAACCATCATCGCCACTTAGAAGCGTACTTTGCCATTCCATCAATGGGTGCAGTTCTTCATACGATTAATATCCGCCTGCCTGAGGAGCACTTAATTCATATTATCAATCATGCGGAAGATAAAGTTCTTTTAATAGATCCTGATATTTTGCCGATGATTGAAAAAATTCATCAAGAACTAGAAACCGTCGAAGCATTCATCGTCATGGGCGAAGATTATTTTGTGCCAAAGTCGGAACTCGATCCCCTTTACTCATATGAACATTTAATCGCTGAAGGGAATTCAAGTTATGAATATACCGTTGAATTGGATGAAAATGATCCAGCTGGTATGTGTTACACATCTGCAACTACTGGAAAGCCAAAAGGTGTAGTCTATTCACATCGTGGAATCACCCTTCATAGTATGGCGTTTAGTATGGTTGATACAGCTGGTTTATCTGAATCAGATGTAGCTATGCCAGTCGTTCCGATGTTTCATGTCAATGCGTGGGGAATGCCGTTTGGTGCAACATGGCTAGGGTCAACACAAGTCCTCCCAGGGCCAATGGCTACACCAAAAGTATTAGCTGAACTTATTGAAACATACAAAGTAACTGCAACAGCTGGAGTACCGACAATCTGGCTTGGATTGTTAAACGAATTAGATACTGGTAACTACGATATGTCAAGTTTACGCGCCATACTTTGTGGCGGATCAGCAGCTCCAAAGGCGCTTATCCAAGGCTTTGAATCAAAGCATGGTATTCCGTTTATCCATGCCTATGGAATGACGGAAACAACCCCACTTGTCACACTAGCTCGTCTTAAAAGTTATCAGACAGATCTTCCTGAAGAAGAACGACTTAAGATTCGAGGAAAACAAGGTCTTGTCGTACCAGGACTTGACGTCAAAATAGTGAATGAAAATGGCGAAGTCAATCGTGACGGTGAAGATATGGGAGAACTATTAATCCGTGGACCGTGGATTGCCGATGAATATTATAAAGATGAAGAAAGAAGTGCAGAAAGCTTTCGAGATGGTTGGTTGCATACCGGAGACGTGGCGACGATGGACGAAGAAGGTAATATTGAAATCGTCGATCGTACGAAGGATTTAATTAAAAGTGGGGGAGAATGGATTTCATCTGTGGAACTCGAGAACGCGCTCATGGGGCATGAAGGAATTTTCGAAGCCGCAGTCGTATCTGTACCACATCCAAAATGGCAGGAGCGCCCTGTCGCTTGTGTCGTTCTCCAAGACGGAATTGAACTCACCAAAGAGGATATTATGGCATATCTAGAACCGAACTTTGTTAAATGGTGGTTACCGGATGACGTCATTTTCATGGACGACATTCCTAAAACATCCGTCGGTAAGTTTTTAAAACGTGCTTTAAGAGAACAAATCCGTGAACATTATTCAGTTGAGAAAAACTAACCCATTCATATATAAATATGAGAGGATAACTCAATTCCGAACAGTGATTTAATATATAAATCAACTGTTCGGATTATTTTTCAGTTTAACTTTCACATCAATAGAATAGGGTAAAATCGTGAACAGAAACTTATTGAATACGCATAGGTCGAGATGAAAGCGCATAGGTCGAGATGAAGGCGCATAAACCGAGAAGAAGCCGCCATAGAACGAGATGAAGGCATATAGACCAAGGAGAGGCACTTACTATAGCATGAAAAAATAAAAAATAATCACCAAACTCATGTAAACTGCATAAGGTTGTATAAGGTTCCTTAGTTTAAATTTAAAATATCAACCACTCTTGGATATTGATCAGGGGGAGAAGTGGGATGCAGATAAGATGGTATGATTGGATTGTTCCAACAAATCCTTTTGCTTCTATTATCATAGGGTGCTTGTTTTTACTCATCCTTGCTTTTATTGTTTGGACTGATACAAGAAATTTTAAAACAACAGGCTTGGTGTTTATAATCGGGGTTGGCATTATACTTATTAGTGTTGTTGTTTTAAGTGCGATTGGCTTCTACACGTTGACTTTACCGTTTATCCTGTCTTTCCTTGTGTAGTTGTTTTTAATCCTCAGAAAACAATGCTATAGTATAAATAAGAAAGCATAGACACGATGTAGACGAGCTAGAAAATATAGTTAGAAAATTGCTGGAGGGTCTAATATATGTTATCAACCGATGATAGTCTGGCTTTACACACGGATTTATATCAAATCAATATGGCAGAAACATACTGGGCAGATGGTATTCATAACCGTAGGGCTGTGTTTGATTTGTATTTTAGAGAACTGCCGTTTAATAACGGGTATGCTATTTTTGCAGGGTTGGAACGCATTATTGATTATGTTAAAAACTTTAAGTTTCACGAATCTGATTTGGCTTATTTAAAAGACGAACTAGGTTATTCAGAAGAATTTTTAAAGTACTTAAGTAAGCTTAGTTTTACAGGAAATATTAAATCGGTATGTGAAGGCGAAGTCGTTTTTGGTAATGAACCTCTGTTAAGGGTTGAAGCCCCACTTGCAGAAGTTCAATTACTCGAAACAGCTTTACTTAACATTGTGAACTATCAAACATTAATTGCAACAAAAGCAGCGAGAATAAAACATATTGTTGGTGACGAATTATTAATGGAATTTGGAACTCGGCGAGCTCAAGAGATGGATGCAGCTATATGGGGAACTCGAGCTGCTTTTATCGGAGGATTTAACGCTACAAGTAATGTAAGGGCAGGTAAATTATTTGGTATACCCGTGGCGGGGACGCATGCCCACTCGATGATTCAAGCCTATAAAGATGAATATGAAGCATTCAAAAAGTATGCAGACTGTCATAAAGATTGTGTGTTTTTAGTTGATACTTACGATACTTTACGCTCTGGTGTACCGAACGCTATTAAGGTGGCTAAAGAATTAAAAAATAAAATTAACTTTTTAGGAATTCGATTAGATAGTGGAGATATGGCTTACTTATCTAAAGAAGCAAGACGAATGTTAGATGAAGCGGGTTTCACCGAAGCAAAAATATATGCGTCCAACAATTTGGATGAAGATACAATTCTATCATTAAAAAGCCAAGGTGCTAAAATTGATGTTTGGGGTGTTGGAACAAAATTAATCACTGCCTACGACCAACCTGCTTTGGGGGCAGTATACAAACTAGCTTCTATTGAGGATGAAAAAGGGGACATGCAAGATACAATTAAAATATCATCCAACCCTGAAAAGATGACGACACCAGGAATAAAAAAACTTTATCGGATTATTAACACAGTCAATCATCGTTCTGAAGGGGATTATATTACGTTAGAAGATGAAGACCCAAACAAAGAAGATAGATTAAAAATGTTCCATCCAATTCATACTTTTATAAGTAAGTTTGTCACGGATTTCAAAGCGAAAAACTTACATCATGACATTTTCATAAACGGTGAACTTCAATATGAAAACCCGAACTTAGAAAGTATGCAGGCATATGCATTGAAGCAACTGGATCTACTTTGGGATGAATATAAACGTACGGTAAGACCGGAAGAGTATCCTGTTGATTTAAGTCAGAAAACGTGGGATAACCGCATGAAAAATATCCAGGAAGTACGTGAAAGTATAAAAAAGATAAAATAAATGAACACTTATCCATCCTTATATCTCTAATTATTGAGACATAAGGATGTTTTTTTAGTTTTTAAGGAAACTACACCCGTCTTGAAATTGTAGATAACTTTATACTGATATTGGCCACGTCCAGCTTCAGCGCCCAGCAACTATCAAGTTTCGAATGCCTTCCTACGATAAGTCGACTTTGAATCGCTCTGCTCTTTAAGTCTCCTTTATCTCGTCATGCCTTCTCCAACTTGCACGTTGCTAACCGGATGCCCCGCACTTTTGTTATTGTTTTAACCCCTTTTACTTAGGTTATAGGATAACAAGGAAAGGTAGGGGATGATATGACTGCAGAAGTTGTCATTATGAATAAACTTGGTATGGCTTTAGCAGCAGACAGTGCAATTACAAGTGGCCGAGATGGGGTTCAAAAGATATACAATTCAGCAAATAAACTTTTTCCGTTATCAAAGGATCATCCTATTGGCATTATGGTTTATGGTGCAGCCTCCTTTATGGAAGTTCCCTGGGATATTATAATTAAGTCATACCGTAATTATTTAGGCGATAAAAAGTATGAAAAAGTTTCTTATTACATGGAAAATTTATTGGACTTTCTCCGCCATGATGAAAGATTTAGTCGAGAGAATTTAGAACATATTATTATATACCGGACATTTTCAGATTTATTAAAGGAGATAGTACAAGAGGTTGAAGAAGATATTTATAATCAGAACGCCCCCACTGATGAAGAAGTTCAAGATGAAAAAGTGACGTTATTGCTGACTGATTGTATCGAGAGATATACTAAAGATTTTAAAAATATGGAAGAAGAGTTTTTAGACATAGATTATTCATCGTTTAAAACAAAATTTAATGACGTTATTCAGGAAATTAAAGAAGAAGTTATTGTTTATGAGATACCTCAAGACCTCGATGAAACGTTGTGTAAATTAGCTTTTGAAGCAATAAAAAAGGATTACTTTAGTATCGGAAGTACAGGGATTGTCATCGCTGGTTATGGTGAGAGTAATATATTTCCGCATTTATTAACTTATCGACTAGAGGGGGTTGTTTTTGGGCAGTTAAAGTATAAAAAAATAACCGAAAAAAGAATAAGCTATACGACAGATGATGATGGGAGTACTGCTGCCATCATGCCATTTGCCCAAAGGGAGATGGTCGATTCATTTATGGGTGGCATTGAACCAAATATGGAAGATACAATTTTCGAGATAGTTGATCAAGTATTAAAACGATATTATGAACAAGTGGAAAAAAACTTAGGTATTGAGTTTACTAAAAATCAGGTTAGCGACCTAAAGGAAATGGGTAAAGACGTATATAGTTCAATGAAAGATTCTTTATATGATTATCAGCAAAAAAATTATATCGCACCACTACTCGGGGTGGTCAGATCTCTTCCAAAAGAAGAATTAGCTGAGATGGCAGAAGCACTTGTCAACCTAACATCTTTTAAGCGCCGTGTTACAAGAGCAACCGAGTCAGTTGGTCCGCCTATTGATGTTGCAGTTATTACCAAGGGAGATGGGTTTATTTGGATTAAAAGGAAAAATTATATTGATCCAACCATTAATGAGCGTTTTTAATAAAGGAGAGGGGCTAATGGTTATGGCTGTAAAAAACAATAAGAATCAGGGACATTTTAATTTACCAGAAGAAGATCGTCTGGAACTCAATCAAAAAAATATTGATAAATTGGAGAAAGACGGCGCAGTGGAAAAAGTATTTAAAAAGCTTGATGATAAATATAAAAAGAAAAAAAGATAACCCTTTGATTGTTATGCGGTAGGTGTTAATGCACTTACTGCTTTTTAATTCAAAATAAGTTTTAAAACATTATTCAAGTGGAAGGACACTAATGTAGATGATAGTTTTACTATCATGTCAAAGTTAAATAGTTAAAAGGAGCTTGATACACTTTGAGAATTAATAAATGAGATAAAATTTTATTAATAATTTAAGATTTAAATTGATGTTTAAGGATGAGCAACCGTGGAATAACACTTATGCAAGACAAAAACGTTAGAATTCGAAAGGAGATATTAAAAGTGGCTAAGAATAATAGAAAGAACAACAAAATGTCTCTAGAAGAAGCAGGAAGAAAAGGTGGAAAGACAACAGCACAAAATCATGACAAAGAATTCTATCAAGATATCGGACAAAAAGGTGGAGAACAAACCGCTAAAAATCATGATAAAGAATTTTACCAAGATATCGGCCAAAAAGGCGGCGAACAAACATCTAAGAACCATGACAAAGAATTTTATGAAGATATCGGTCAAAAAGGTGGAAACAAAAGAAGCCGCCAAAACTAAGTAAGGATACTTTAAATTTTTAGTTTGGATTTAACTTGATTTTAAAAACGGTGTGTTTAAAGTGAATGTGCTTGTGGAAAACACAATATTGTAAGCTGTTAGAACAATCATGAAAAACAGAAAGGAGATATTAGAATGGTTAAAAACAATAGAAAGAACAACAAAATGTCTCTAGAAGAAGCAGGAAGAAAAGGTGGAAAGACAACAGCACAAAATCATGACAAAGAATTCTATCAAGATATCGGACAAAAAGGCGGAGAACAAACCGCTAAAAATCATGATAAAGAATTTTACCAAGATATCGGCCAAAAAGGCGGCGAACAAACATCTAAGAACCATGACAAAGAATTTTATGAAGATATCGGTCAAAAAGGTGGAAACAAAAGAAGCCGCCAAAACTAAGTAAGGATACTTTAAATTTTTAGTTTGGATTTAACTTGATTTTAAAAACGGTGTGTTTAAAGTGAATGTGCTTGTGGAAAACACAATATTGTAAGCTGTTAGAACAATCATGAAAAACAGAAAGGAGATATTAGAATGGTTAAAAACAATAGAAAGAACAACAAAATGTCTCTAGAAGAAGCAGGAAGAAAAGGTGGAAAGACAACAGCACAAAATCATGACAAAGAATTCTATCAAGATATCGGACAAAAAGGCGGAGAAGCAACGGCAGAAACTCATGATAAAGAATTCTATGAAGATATTGGTCAAAAAGGTGGAGAAACAACCTCTAAGAATCATGACAAAGAATTCTATCAAGACATTGGACAAAAAGGCGGCGAAGAACGCAGCCGCCAAAGTAAAAACAATTCTTAACTGGGAATTAAGAATTGACCCAAGGGAAAAGGAGAGTGAATCTTCTTTTCCCTTCCATTTTTATGTTAACAAAAGATAACTATCGTTTCAAATCAAATTACTTGAAAGTTAATGATTAGCTTTAAATAAAATCGGGATGACAGGACTTGAACCTGCGACCCCTGGCACCCCATGCCAGTGCTCTACCAAGCTGAGCCACATCCCGATGTTAAGTATGTTTTTAGTATACTCTAGGACTGTTATTATTCTATCGCTAATAATGTTTAAATACAAGTTAATAGATTGATAAGAAAATCGTTCATTACAGTTTATTTTCAACAATGGAAATACCTCCTTATTAAAAGTATCCTTTAGGAAGAATATACTAACCAACGTCGGGGGGGGACGATATGGTCACAAGGTCCATGACTGTTCACAACACTGCAAACACTGAAATGTCCGTCAAGTATAACGTGACGGAGCAGATGGAAAAGGGGTGACTTGACATTTTGTAGTAGATGATCAAGTAATATATCAACACTTAGCGTCGGATGAAAATGGATGCAAACATTTAAAACAAAAAAGGAAACGGATAATCGCGCATAAATTGAGATAATAATTTGCGAAAACAGCGCTGGTAAATTCTGTATGGTTGGTTGAAAATATTGTAGTTACAACACTGATATAGAAGTGGGATGTTTTTTAAAAGGATTGATAATAGTGAAGCGACCAGCAAAAAAATAACAATAAAGCCCATGTTGTCAGGCTTTATTGTTATTTTATTTATTAGAAAAGAATTCATTAAGGACTCGTTCAATTTCTTTAAAATAGGTCCATACAGGGATAGGCTCCATAATAATAGTACTATTCTTTTCCAAAGCTTCATAATTCATATGCCAAATGTATGAATCCCCAGGTAATAAAAATTGAATTTCTTCAAATTCGCTTTCATCCTTAACGTAATTAGAAATCATCAATGATATATTATCAAATTCTTGACCATTATCTAAAAAATGTCTTGCAAAATCCCGAAAAGGTTTTGGCTGTGCTTTATCATTAGATAATGTTTCTAATACAATAGGTTCACTTTTGTGATATTCATCGACAAGTTGGTCTGAGAGTTGGAGAGGGATAGCTCCTTCAATACTAGCTTCAGAATCAGTTAGATTGTAATGATTTCTTAGAATATCGTAAAGACCATTGTTCTTATCGTGAAAATAAAAGGCATGTTTACCGTTGCTAATTCTTTGCAGCAGAACCCGCGTATGGTTGATGGAATGAATTAATAATACACTATAGTTTTCCATGTTCACGCACCGAACTTTTTTCTTGGCATGAACAAGTAAAGAAAGTAAGCTTTCTAGTCCTTTAGCTAGCTTTGAGTTTCTATTCTCATCCCAATATCCCTTTTCCTTTAATGTTGTTTCAGTTTCTTGCACAAAACGAGTGAATTCAGCCTCACCACTGACTAAACTATAGTCATTAAGAATTTGACTAGCCACGTCATTATAACCACTAAGGGAGAGGGCGGCGACTAATTCATTATTAGTTAGGGCGATTTCCTTCGTCGTTTCCAAATCGTTCACCTCTCGTATCAAATTAAAAATCTTAGCATAATTTTTAAATTAAACATACCAAATAATAATATTATTTCAATCCGACAATTAGACATATCATATTACTATAAATCAAAATAAAGTATTATCATAAACGCTTCCCAAACAACAAGTCCTGTATATAAAATAGCAAAAAGTTTATTCACCAAAAAAGGCATTTTTAAAAGAGTACAGTGAACGTGGTATGTAAGTCCAAAGAATACAATATAAAAATACTTAAAAAAATACCCCATTATAGTTTCTGAATTATCATACACATTTGCTTCATAATTTACAATAACCAGGGGAGCAAAAAGAATAGAATATAATCCTAATGGAAAACTTGCCATTAGAGATAGTATAACAAGAGTGGCAGGGAACGGGACACCCGCGCCAAGAAAGATTAAAGAAAATGTAGATAAAAAAACAACACCAATAACTAAACCTATCCATTCATTCTTAGAAAAGGGTCTATTAAAAACCTTTTCTTTTTTGTATATAGTCTTTTTTTTCCAAGTCACTATGGAAACTAGTATAAGAAATAATTCAGCAGGCAGTATAACCATTAATAATCCTACAATCTCGGAACTCCCAAGGTTTCGAAATCCGAGAGAAAAGATAATACAAATCAATAATAGAATAATATTTGATTGTATGAGAAAATACTTACCATAAGAATTTTGATTGGAATCGCTATTCAACAAATCACCTTTTCCGATATAAATTTATAAAGTATACCATTGGTGTACACCAAGTTAATTGAAAATCCCTGATAAAAACTTACCTGCCCCAGAAATAGTATCTGCTATATTATCGACCGCATCAACACCAAAATTATATATCCCTTTACCAGTATCTTCAACCCAGCGCCCAGCACTTTCACCAAGATATTTAACTTTATCTTCAAAGAATATCGATCCAACGATACCAGCCGTTGCTCCTATTGCACCACCAATGACTGTTCCTACCCCTGGAAAAATTGCTGATCCAACCATAGCTCCAACGGTAGTTAATCCAGCAACTCCCCCGTCAACTCCTAGTCCTGCAACAAATCTTCCGCTTTTTTCACCAAGAGACTTTCGGTTGTTGTCGTCACTATAAAATTCGGCTGAATTAAAACCAAATGAAAGGGCAAGCCCGACTCCTGGGATTTTTTTTGCATAGCTTTTTAATTGTTTTGCATCCGTTAACTGATCAGTGGTCCTCTTCCAATCTACTTTCATTTTGTAATCTTGCAATGCGGCATCATCAAGCACAAGTGTATTTGAGTAATTATTCGCAACTTTACCAAAGCTAATTTTATTAGTCCCTGGCTTCATGCCAATGATTTGTCTTAACATGCCGCTCGGGGTATTATTGTATTTTGATAGATACCTTTTAATAGGATTGGTTGAACCACCGCTTCCTATCTTTAATAATTTATGAATATTTTCAGCTAGTCTTGATTCATATTTTCCGTTCACTTGTTTCCACTTTGCTGAAGCCTTGATAATATAGTTACCTTTGCTATCTTGGGTTAGTTCAAGCATTCCAGTATTCAATATCGTGGCAACTATTGCTCCTTTGGCGACTTGATATGCTCCAGTCGTTTTTCCCATCAATTCTATCCAGCTAGCAACTTGTCCCTGGATGGTGGAATCCGACTGCTCTAGTGACAACTCTTCCGCATCATTTATCATTTTTTGAATCATATCTGATTCAGCATAAAAGCTTTCTATCTCTTCTAATTCAGTATCGGTTAAAAATACACTATCCTTCGTCCAAGACTCTATTTTAGATGTAAATTGAGAGAGTTCGTCCACAGTATTTTCAGAAGAATAGAGACTGGAGGTACTTTCTTTATCGAGTGTTTCGAGTTTTGTAGCCGTGTCTTCTGCATGGCTTCCAGCATTTGCAATATTTAAGTTAAAATAATAGGTAGATACTCTTCCTTCAGCAACCAAATCACTAACTTCATCGTATTGTTTGTTAATGTCATCAACAACTTCATTCGTGAAGTTGCTGAGCTCACTAAGTTTATCGATAATGTCTTCTCTGAGAAATTCTGTATGAATCACCCCTGTTTTACTTTCAAAAGATTCAACTGCACTTTTAATAGCATTTAAAGCTTGAATGTACTCTTCTAGAAGTAGGTTAAATAAAATGATGGCATTCACGTGTAGGGTTGTGAAATGCTCTTTTATAGCTTCACCGCCTTTGCCTTGAAGCGCATCATCTAAATTAATTACATTATGTATTTCATTACTTAAAGCTTCCAGCTGCTCTTGTTCCTGTTCTTTATTATCGATAAGATCATTAATTTCGTCGATGACTTCAGTTACTTTAATTATTTTCATCTTTTAGACTCCTCATCTTCACTTGAAACTGAGCTATATTTTAGCTTTTGTGGAGTTAGCATCCATTTGATGGGCTAAGCTTTCATCGGCTTCAATATATGTTTTGATATTTGACTGAATGTCTGTCTCAATTTTCAAAAGTGTTGCTTTATATTGACCTAATGCTTGGTAGTATTTATCTTCGATGGATGTTATTTTATCAAGAAAGTTTAATGTGGAAGTGGGGAATTCTGGATTTGATTTTGAGGCTGTTATATCCTCTATACACTGCTTTAACCTTTCTAAAGCCGAATTTACTTCTTCACGGTTTATTATAATTTCGGGCATGAATACCATCAAACTCCTTTAGTGGGGTATAGTTTTGTTGTGCTCTCGATTTTTTAAAAATCTATGGATAACTCTTTAATGAATTGATTCTTCAACTTCGGCGTGCAGTTCTTATTGGTTCAATCAGCAAATGTAGTCCATATTTTAGGAGGTTATTAAGCATTTGAAATGCGCGTTCTATGGATTTTGATAAAAACTAATTTCTAATTGTTTTTCTTGAATTTTATCTTCGAAGGTTCTATTTAATTCCACTAATTGAGAGGTTTTTAAGGAAATATTATCGATTAATACCTCAATTTGTAGATCAAGAATACTTTTGAATTCCTGTTCAATAGAATCCCTAATTTCTATAAATTCATTAGCATAATTACCTGCCCATGTTTCCGATGATAAGTTAGGTTGGGTGGTGAGGGTGTGCTTTTCTCCAATTTCCTCCTGATTTTTCATGATTTTTTCCTTTGATTTTTCAAGTCTAAAAATATCAGCATTATTTTCATTTATTTGCTCATTCAACATAGAAATGTCATTTTCCAAAAGCTTGATTTGATCTGCATTGTCCATAGTTATCCCTCATTAAATAGCAATAGAGTCTTTTTAAAGTTTAAAATAGAACATAAACATAAATTTAAAACTGTATAAGAGTATAAACAATATAATAACTTTTTGGAACAGATTCTATTGAAATTGAAACAATATACCTATGAAGATGGGACTTTAGCAACTAATTTGTTATGTTTCTAACAACAGGGAGAATAATCAGTTTTAATAAAGACTACTCAACTAGATTCAGTTAAAAGTAGTCTTATAGGTGAGATTTCTATATATTTTTACAAAATTTTATTTAGGAATTCTTTCGTCCGTTCTGACTGTGGTTCCGTGAATATCTTTTCTGGTTGGTCTTCTTCCACGATGACGCCTTCGTCCATGAAAAGTACACGATCACCGACTTCACGAGCGAATCCCATCTCATGTGTCACGACAACCATGGTCATCCCTTCGTGTGCCAGTTGCTTCATTACTTCTAATACTTCTCCAACCAATTCGGGATCAAGGGCAGAGGTTGGTTCGTCAAAAAGCATAATCTTAGGTTCCATAGCTAAAGCGCGTGCGATAGCGACTCGCTGTTGCTGACCTCCAGACAGCTGATCAGGGTACATGTCTGCCTTATCACTTAACCCTACTTTATCTAGCAAGGAAAAAGCACGATCTTGTGCATCTTTAGAGGAGAGATTCCTAACTTTCTGAGGAGCTAGAATAATATTTTCAAGCACCGATTTATGTGGAAATAGGTTAAATTGTTGAAAAACCATGCCAATCTCCGCTCTTAAATCATTAATGTTGTTGGTTGGATCAGCTAAATTTTTGCCATCAACGATAACATCGCCGCTCGTTAATTTTTCTAGCATATTTAAACATCTCAGAAAAGTACTTTTACCTGATCCACTTGGCCCAATCACACATAATACTTCTTTTTCTTCAACGAAACAATCGATCCCTTTTAAAACTTCAAGAGAACCGAATGATTTGTGTAAATCTTTAACTTCAATCATGTAATATCCAACCTTCTTTCAATTTTTCGCAAAATCAGTGAGAGGCTTAATGTAATCACTAAATAAAACAAAGCGACAGCCGTATAGATTTCTACCGCGTTAAAGTGATTGGCGGCAATAAGTCGTCCCTGAAAAATAAGTTCAGGTACCAGAATGACAGATAATAAGGATGTATCTTTTATACTAATAATAAATTGATTTCCAAGAGGGGGGATCATTCGTTTAAACGCTTGAGGCCAAATAATATAGCGCATTGTTTGACCATGATTCAGTCCTAGCGAACGTCCCGCTTCCATTTGTCCGTTATCCACTGATTGAACAGAGCCGCGGACTATTTCCGCAATATAAGCACCTGAGTTTAATGCGATAACAATAATACCTGCAACAATAGAATTTAAAGTTTGCCCAATAATCAAAGGCAAGGCAAAGAAAATCCAAATGGCTTGCACTAAAACAGGCGTTCCTCGTATTATCTCTATATATATTGAAGAGATACCATAGACTATTTTATTTTCAGATATTCGTCCTAGACCAAAAATCGCACCTAAAACAAATCCAATTAAAAGCCCTACAACTGAGATAAGCAAGGTATAATATAACCCTGTCATAAGTTGCGGCAAGAAATCTATTATTCCTGCCCAATTAAACCGTCCGATCATATCAATAACTCCTATTCTGTAATTTAAAAACTTAAGATGTTTCTTTAAAGTGATAAAGGGAGTAACCATAGCCGTTACTCCCTTTATAATTTAACCAGTAGTTTTGTGAAGTTTGTTCGTTGCTAAACGGGCGCCCTGCGCTTTTGTGCCGTCTAGCAAATGTGACCAGCCCCTCGAGGTCTTAAGCAATAAACCTACGTGGCAAAGGTCGCCACTGCGGTTTCTTGCTTAAGCTTGTCGGGGCTAACCGGTCACATTTGCTTTTGATCATCTAGCTTCAGCGCCCAGCAACTAGCAAACTTCAGACTCCTTCCTACGATAAGTCAACATCGATTCGCTAATCGCTCATCGTGTTTCCTTTATCTCGTCAGAAGTCTTCCAGTTTGTTCGTTGCTAAACGGGCGCTTACGCTTTTGTTTATTCCTCTCCAAACCATTTTTTGTGTATGTCGTCGTATTCGCCGTTTTCTTGGAGTGTTTCTAGGGCTTCGTTTATGGCTTCGACTAGTTCTTCATTTCCTTGTGAGATGGCGATTCCGTAATCTTCTGCTTGGTATAGGTCACCAACCATTTTGAGTTTACCTTCACCTTCAGTTTGGATGTAATAGGCTACGTTTGGTGCGTCATATAAAATCGCATCGACGCTTCCGTTTTCGACGGCTAAATAAGCTTGATCGAGTTGTTCATATTGGTTTGCTTCAGCACCTCCTATGTTTTCCTCGATAAACGCAGCACTTGTTGAACCTAGACGAGTTGCTACTGTCAATCCATCCAAATCTTCAATTCCGTCAATAGAATCATTGTCTTCCGCTACAGCAAGGCGTAAACCTGATTCATAGTATGGATCACTATAATCTATTTTTTTTGCTCTTTCTTCCGTAATCCCAATTCCTGCTATGGCAATATCGAATTGTCCAGTTTGTAAGCCAGGAATTATTCCGTCAAAGTTTGTTGTTTCGAAATCAATTTTAAACCCGGCTTCATCTGCAATCGCGTGAATAAGATCAATATCAAAACCTACATATTCACCATCTTCTTTAAATTCAAATGGGACAAACGATGTATCACTTACGACAGTATACTCATCTTTTAGAGCGCTCCCATCTGCACCACTTGCTGCGTCATCATCACCACAAGCTGTTAGTCCTAATACAACAAATAAGGAAACAAACAGCATAGCAATTAATTTCCAATTTCCTTTTAACATAAAATAATGTTCCTCCCTAAATTTCTATGTACCTTAAGAATATTCTGAACCCTATATGAACATGCATACAGAACCCCACTTGTTTAAAGTGGGGCTCCTGAATATATAATCTTAACTTTCAACTAGTGGATAAACGCCATCTTTATCATGTGTTTCTTTTCCAGTTAATGGAGGGTTAAAGACACAAATCATTCGCATGTCTTTTGTTGCACGTAAATAATGTTCATCGTGTTGGTCTAGGGCATACATTGTTCCATCTTTAATTGGATAGACCTTCCCGTCGGAGATTGTTTCGATTTCTCCTTCACCGCCAACACAGTAAACAGCTTCTAAATGGTTTTTATACCAAATATGAGTTTCTGTTCCTGCGTAAATAATTGTATCGTGAAATGAGAAGCCCATATTGTCATTTTTAAGTAGTAAACGACGGCTTGCCCACGTTTCAGCTTTTGTTTCTCTTTCTGTATCTAATATATCCTCTAAGTTTCTAACAATCATTAAAAATTTCCCCCAGTTATTTATTTAAAACAGTTTTTATACTTTCTTCGACAATGTCAAAACCTTCTTTTAAGCCTTCTTCGTCAATTGTTAAAGGCGGTAAGAACTTGAACACTTCATCACTTGGACCGGATGTTTCCATGAGTAGCCCTCTGTCAAATGCAGCTGCGCAAATTTCTCCAGCAACATCATCAACACCACAGGCCACACCTTGCATTAAGCCGCGACCACGCTTTTCAGCTTTAAGTTCTTTATATTCGCTAACTACATGGTTAACAAATTCACTCATTAACTCAGCTTTTTTATCAATTTCTTTCGTGAACTGATCATCTTCCCAGTAAGACAAAGCCTCAGTTGCAGCAATAAATGCTAAGTTATTACCACGGAATGTTCCGTTATGCTCAGCAGGCCCCCAAATGTCATGTTCACGCTTAAATAAGGTTATAGCCATTGGTAATCCATAACCACCAATCGATTTTGAGAGACAGACGATATCTGGCTCAATACCTGCTCTTTCAAAACTGAAGAAAGTTCCAGTCCGTCCACAACCCGCTTGAACATCATCAATAATCAATAGTATGCCGAATCTTCTGCATACTTTTTCAATACTTTGCAACCATTTATCGCTAGCCGCGTTAATGCCACCTTCACCTTGTACAGTCTCAAGAATGATGGCGGCTGGTAAAGAAACGCCACTGCCACTATCTTCTAAATAACGCTCTATATAATCAATCGAGCTATCATCGCTCAAATAATTTTCAAATGGAAAAGAAATGCTATGACTCAGTGGAACCCCTGCACCTTTACGTTTAGAGGCGTTACCTGTCACAGATAAGGAACCAATTGTCATACCATGAAACGCATTAGTAAAACTGATGACTGTTTCGCGTCCAGTCACTTTTCTGGCTAGTTTTAGAGCGCTCTCAACGGTGTTTGTTCCAGTTGGGCCAGGGAACATCACTTTGTAGTCAAGATTTCTAGGCTTTAAAATGATTTCATTGAAACGCTTTAAAAATTCGCCTCGTGCGTTCGTCGCCATATCTAAGCTATGAGTAATTGAATCCTCTTCGATATATTCAATAAGCAGCTTTTTCATGGCATCATTATTATGTCCATAATTTAACGTACCGGCACCTGCAAAGAAATCAATATATTCTTTGTCGTGGTTATCCCATACCCGGTAACCTTTTGCTTTTTCAAATACAGTTGGAAAGCTCCGGCTATAACTTCTAACTTCGGATTCGTGCTTTTTAAAAACATTCAAATCGACTTTAGGTTTATCCGTAACAGTTGACATTAAGTTTACATACCTCCAAAATTTTTTAACCTTCAATTTGTATTTAATTTACTTTTTTAAAAAGGTCCAATTCGATATGTCATTTCAGGCTCGTGTGAAGAGTCTGGAAATTGTTCCTCTGAAAAGCATTCGGAAATATTACAATCGGTTTTTAGTTTTTTCGCAATACCCTTAAATAGTTTACTAGATGGTATGTTATTCGGTGTGACTGTTGCTTCCAAGTAACATACATCATTACTCTTTTGCTCATCAAGCAGTGTTTCGATTAGTCTAGTGGCTAGTTTTTTGCCACGATGTTTAGGGTCAACAGCGACTTGCCAAACAAATAAAGTGTTTGGTGAATTCGGTTGCAGAAAGCCAGTTACAAATCCAATTAGCTCATGATCAAGTTCAGCAACGATAGATGATTTGCTGAAGTACTTTCCCCACATCAAATAGCTGTAAGAAGAATTGACATCAAGCACTTTGGATTCTTCAACAATGCGGAACATTTCACTTCCGTCATCCGCTGTTGGTTCTCTAAACGTAATTTTTTCGGCAACACCTACACCTGATGAAGCATTTTGAACGACCTTTGTAATTACAGTTCACCTCCCGTGAATTTAAGCATATATAAATCATAAGGGGATTGATTTTTAAAATCAAAATGGGTTAACTCGCTTCAGCTAGTTTTAAAACCGATAGGACATCATTAAATTAAGATAATACCTAATTTTCAGCGAATCCCTACCATATCTTCTGAATTAGAGGAGGACTTCATTGTGGTAAAGAATGTAAAAGAAGACTAAAAAGTGGAATGATACCATTATTTATCTAAGAGATAAACAACAATAAATTTTATTCTGAAATAAAAGCATTATTAATATAAGGATCATTTGAATGTGAAATTCAATAAGTATACTCGAATAGACAAGCCCAATCACAATAAACCATTAAACTAGGCAATCAAAATATTAAGACAAGTGATAAAAGATGGAGAAATCCCATTTCATTGGATAAAATATGTTATACTAGTAGTAGAAAGATACTATGTATATCTGAGGAGGGCTTACGATGCGTAGAAGAATTCTTGTTGCTTATGATGGATCATTGTTAAGCCGAAATGCGATCCAGGAAGCAAAGTGGCAAGCCAGGGAAAAAACCAATTCTGAAGTTCATCTTATATCTGTAATGAAAGCAACTGGTCCGAAGACAAATGCTCAGATTTCAAGAAACATTAGTAATGATTTAGTTGAAAAATTTCGCCCACAAATGGAAATGATTAAAGAAGAATTCGAACGGGAAAACATACCAATCATAGTCGATATTTTAGTTGAAGAAGACAACGTAAATCCAGGTGTGAAAATTTGTAAGTATGCCGAAAACAATCAAATCGATTTAATCATTCTCGGTAGTCGTGGGTTAGGTAATATTAAAAGAATCTTTCTCGGCAGTGTAAGTAACAATGTCGTGCAAAACGCAAGATGTCCAGTGTTAGTTATCAAATAATACAGTTTCTATATTCAGCCCCAAGTTAAGGCTTTTTTTGTTCGCCCATGCTGGGCGAACAAAAAAAGAGTGGACAATTTTATCCACTCTGGCAATTGATATTGTAAAAAGTCCTTAATTAGTAATTATCTAGAATTAGATTGTAAGATGTAATCTTTCGATGATTATATCTTTTAGAGACTACTAATATAGAATCTAATTTGATTGACTGTTTTAAAATATATTGTAATATTTAAAACTTAGCGCCATACATAACTTTCCATATCGGCCAAATTAGAATTATGATACATACGATCGGTCTCCATATAAGTAATTGGTCCAACAACCTCATAAGCTACCTGATTTGCATAATTTCCTAATTTATTGGTACCAACTGAAAAAGGGTTATATTGGCTTATAATTACGGTTTTACATTTAGTGCATTGACTAACTTGGCCATTATTTAAGACTCTTTTTCCATCTATATCCACAAATCCAGTACCCTTCCTACCATGGTGTGTTTACCACCACCAGGACAAGGTACATACTGTAATGAACTTTCACTATTACTGTTGTTCAACTTACTAACATTATTGTCATTATAATTGCTATTCGCACCATCCGCATAAGCCGGTGTAGAAACTGTAAACATTAAGGCCAAAGTAACCATAAAGAATAAATAAGATGTTTTCTTCATTTAAATACCTCCACAAATAAAATTTTAATGATTATAAAACTCTAGTAATCCATTATCCTCCAAGATTTTGACTTTACCTACCTTTCCTCCCTTCATTTGTACTTTGCCATCTATGTTTAATTCATCGCTGTTTCCACCTTTAAGTAAATCAAGGGTGACTGTAAATTCGTAATGGTTCTTATTCGATTTACTTTTTCCAATATCAATATTGCTCACCTTCATTCGATAATCAGCTACATAAGCTGCGATCAAATACTCTAAAGCAATTGTTCCTATATACTCATCATACATATTATCAGCAATGTAAGTTCCAAATTTCTTTTCTAGATATTTGTCCAATTCAGTTTGTTCAATACCAGTATATGTATCTTCTTCTCCGTTTTGTCCAATGAAATCTATATTGTCTGTTGAATCTATTAATTCTATTAATTCATCTTCTGGGCCATTAAACTGTTCATTTAAAATAGAATTGATATTTTTAATTTGTTCTTCATCACTTGTATCGCACCCCATAAAAAGCATGGATATACTTAAAGTTAAAATTACTAGCTTTTTTGATAAACACCTCATTCTAATGCTATCTCCTTTCTTATACATAATAAGTTTGTTTCAATTAACATAGAATTAATTTTTGGTATCATATTATCATTATTAATAATTGTTGTTAAATTCAAAAAAGACTGTTTATTATTATTACTTCGGCTTGGAAATGTGTTATTTAACATTGTTGTTTTATTTGGTCGAATTTTGAAGTTTTTCAACGAGTGCTAAACTAAATTTATTATACTTAGTTGGCAGGTGATGGTGTCGGTGGTACTTTGTCACCTGCTATTCTGATTACATTTTTTGGAAAAGATATTCGAGTACGGGACTTATCGCTACAATCATTTCGGGATTTCTCTTCACGGTGTTCTGGATCAGTTCCGGCCTTGATGAAGTGATGACATCTCGATTTACAACCTTTTTCGTCGCTGCGATTTTTGGTATCGTATTCAGCTACTTGTTCCCAGATAAAAAAACAAATGACACTTAATCTAATTTACACTTGAAAAATATAGAAATCTCCTCAATAATGTTTATAGTAGGCGGAATAGTCAACCTATTAAGACGACAATTACATTATATTATAAAGTAGAGGAGGCATAAAATGAATACACACAAACCTGCAGGATTTTGGATAAGGTTTTTGGCAACACTTGTGGATGGTATCCTTTCATCTGTATTAGCATGGATTTTGTCCATTCTTATGAATGAAAATGCTAGCCAATCGATTAATAATTCACTCACTCAGTCACCCGACGAGATGGCACTTACATTCGAAAATTTAGTTTCACCTTCTGATTCAATTGCTAATTTGCTCTACGCTATTATCTTTGTCATTATATTCACGGCTACTCAGTTCAGAGGGTCACCAGGTAAATTACTTTGCCGGATTCAAGTGGTAAATCCAGATATGACTCAAATCGGCATCGGGAAATCCATAGGTCGCTACTTTTCATATATTCTCTCGGCTATCCCACTAATGATTGGATTCATGTTAGCTGGTTGGACAAAAGACAAAAAAGCACTACACGACATGATTTGTAATACAAGAGTCGTGTACCGAGATTAGTGTTTAAAAAGTAGGAGTGAATTTAAAAACACCAAGATAGTAAACCCAAATGAATAATAATTGCAGTTTTAATTATTTTTCAATAAATCCTCTTGAAATTGATTGTAACGAAAGGCGGCGACTCCAGCGGGAATAGCACGAGTCTGAAGACCCCGCAGAGTGGTTTTCTCGAGGAGGCTGAAGCCGTGCCCGCGGAAAGCGTCCGCGTGTAGTGGAAATCAATGGTATCTCCACATCATAAAATATTTGGGTTTTGCTGCCGTCTTAGTTATGAACTTGATTTCAGTAATTTAAAGATCGAATCTACCCCTTTTGTGGATTCGATCTTTTGATGTTGTTATCATTAGAGCTACATATCTTGATTGCAAAGATACTTTGCCATTTATTAAGATAAGATATTTAAAAGCGGTGAATATTGAATGGAGGTTAGATAATGGATAAAAAACGTTGGTTTGCTCTACTCGGAGCGGCTGTTCTATTTATTGTTTCTATTATTTCTCAGATTGGGACAAGCGCAATAGCAGCAGACTGGGATGATGTATTAAAATTAAATGAATTTAAAGAGGAAGTAGTTGAAGAAGGATTAGGAGATCATAAAATTGTCGTTGCGAATCTTGAAGGCGTCATCCAAGATTTAGGAGAAAATCCCTTTCTTAATACAGGTTTGAATAATTATAATCGCCTTTTAAAAGTATTAGATAATGCAGCAGAAGATGATACGGTCGATGGCATTATCGTTAACGTCGATTCACCAGGTGGTGGAGTTGTGGAAAGTGCAACCATCCATGACAAGGTAGTGGAAATACAAGAGGACTATGATAAACCAGTTTACGTGACAATGGGGAATACAGCTGCCTCAGGTGGGTATTACGTCGCTGCGCCGGCTGAGAAAATCGTTGCTCATCCGGCAACACTTACCGGTTCAATTGGAGTCATCATGGAGTCGATTAATTTTAGCGACTTAGCTGATGATTTTGGAATTGACTTCAATACGATTAAAAGTGGTAAGCATAAAGATATCATGTCGCCATCTCGCAAAATGACAGATGAAGAAAAAGATATTTTGCAATCAATGATTGATGAAATGTACGATGAATTTGTTCAAGTCATTGTCGATGGACGGGACATGTCTGAATCAGAAGTAAGACGTCTAGGCGATGGAAGAGTTTATACAGGTAAACAAGCTCAAGAAAATGAGTTAGTCGATGAGCTTGGTTCATTAGAAGATACGATTGCTATGATGGAAGAGGATTACGGCTGGGATGATTCCTTGGTTGTAGAATATGAACCAAGCTTTGCCTTTGATTCATTTTTCGGGATGCAAGCTAAAAATATATTTGGTAAAGAACAAGATTTATTCCAAGTTCAAGACTTGCTAAGAGAATCGAACGCTCCACGAGCTATGTATTTATATTCTGAATAAGGGGGTGCCGTCATGGATGATACACAAAACGTTGTATTGACGAGAGAAGAAGAACATAACGAACGCCCAGCCGGTTTTTGGATGCGTTTTTGGGCATATACTGTAGATATAATTATTGTGTGGAGCGTGAATGGGATCCTTTTAAGTCCGTTAAAATTTGTGAATGATGGGGCTTCGGTTGATATTGGTTTTTGGACGTTGGCCGGGATTATGAGCACAATCATTTTATATTTGTATTTCGTATTAATGACGAAGTTTTACGGTCAGACGGTTGGAAAGATGATTTTTGGTCTCAAAGTCATTCGTAAAGACTATGAATCATTAAAATGGAGTGATCTACTTTTCAGAGAAGTCGTCGGCAGATTTTTATATCGTGTTATAGGTATATTAACACTACTTTATGTCGTTGTAGCTTTTGATCCCTTAAAACAAGGCGTTCACGATATGATTGGTGACACTCGAGTTATTCACGTGCAATAATAGTCGCCTGCGAGCAATGGTCATTCACAAAATGTAAAATCCGAACATACTCGAAGCATTTAAAATGAACTTCGATTGTGTTCGGATTTTTTCGTTCCATCTTAAGGCGGAGAAGAAATCCAACTTAGGTATCTTAACGAGTTTTTGTGTTTGAGTTAGTCTTGTTATATCAAGTTAATTTTGATTTTTTCAAAAATGATGAATCCTTTTTGAAACTTTAACGTAAGAAAAGCAGTGATTTTAAATAAAATGAAGGGAGTTGGTGGTTATTTTTAGGTTTCTTCTCAAACGAAAGATTATTGTCGGACTCTTTGTGTCATTTATTTTGATATTTGGATTATATTCATTTATGAAATTAGACAAAGAACTTTTTCCGAAAATAACGTTTGACCAGGCTATGGTTTTAATTGAAACGGACGATATGCCTGCAACAGACGTGGAAAAGATGGTAAGTGAACCAATCGAGAAAGCTCTCGATGATATAGAAGGGGTCGATAATTACGAATCATCATCGACTATTGGAAATAGCGTTTTTTCCATTATGATGAAGCAAGATAAAGGGGAAGAGGTTACAAAAGAAATTGAGAGTACAATAACAGGAATGCAAGATCAGCTACACGGTGTCAGCGACATCACTGTTATGCAAGTATCAACAGAAAATCCATATGAATTTAATATAAATGTCTCTGGTGAAAGCATTCAAGAAATGAGTGACTTTTCATCAAATATATTAAAACCGCGACTTGAATCACTGCCGGAAGTTCGTGAAGTGGCGCTAGCAGGATTAGAAGAAAAAGAAATAATTGTCAAATTAAATAGTGAAAAATTAACTGAATTTGGCATTCAGCAGGAGGATGTTATACATACAATTCAACAAAATAACGTTAATGAATCTATTGGTGAATTTGAAAATGATAAGGATTCAACAATACGCTGGAACACGACATTAGAAACAGCAGACGATATAAAAGAAATTCAGCTCCAAACATCTGAAGGCCTTAAGCCGATAACGGATGTCGTGGATGTACGAGAGGAGACTAGCGAACAAGCACAGTTAGCGTGGAAAAACGGCAATCCTGATTTTATCCTTGTGCAAATTGGTCGCTCAAACGGTGCCACTCAGATTGATATGACAGAAGCTGTAAGATCTGAAGTCGAAGCAATAAAACAGGAAGACCTTCAAGGTAATCTTAAAATAGAAGAAATTGCTGCGCAAGCTGATTATGTATCAAATGCTATTGACGGTGTATCTGGAAACATAATTATTGGTGGGCTGATTGCTATTATTGTGCTCATGCTGTTCCTAAGAAACACAAGGGCGACATTAATAGTCACGCTTTCAATTCCCTCTTCAATATTACTAACCATTTTAACGATGGGTGTTATGGATATTAGTTTGAACTTAGCAAGTTTGATAGGACTAGGGCTTGGAATAGGAATGATGGTTGATGCTTCAATTGTTGTTCTTGAATCCATTTATAAGAAAAAAGAACAAGGTTATCCCAATGTGAAGGCAGTGATTGACGGGACAAAAGAAGTGGCTACAGCAGTCATCTCATCAATGCTGACAACGATTGTTGTCTTTCTGCCCATCGCGATATTAGATGACGATATTGGAAAAGTTGTTTTTACATTAGCAATCGTGGTGGCCATCACACTAATAAGTTCCATGCTGATCTCGTTTACGCTAATTCCAGTTATGTCAGAAAACTTTTTAAAGCTTAAAATACGTAAACAAAAGAAAATTAGCAGAGCTAAAAAGACAGGATTGATTGAGAAATACGGTCATATACTTCGATGGCTAACAAAGAAAAAACGACGTCGGTTTAGCGTGATCAGTTTATTTATTATCGTGTTTGTTAGTTCGTTTTTCTTGTTAACAAAGATTCCCATGTCGGTAATGCCAGATATTTTCGATCGTTATTCTGAACTTATTGTTGATCTCGATTCGGGTGTCACCCCACAAGAACGGGCTGAAATTGCTGAAGCAGTTGATACGAAAATAAAAAAGGTTGAAGATGTAGAAACAAATATTGTGATTGATAATATTGATAGTCTTGTAACCATAATAAATATGACGCCTGAAGAAGAAAAAACGGTGGAACAACATGAAATAAATGAAAATATTTTGCGTGGCTTGCGAGAATTAGAAGAAGATTATCCGATTTTAAGTATAAGCACAACAACAGAAGAGGGTGGCTCATTACCAGTTCAACTTGAAGTGGCTGGTGATGATTTTGATACACTACAAACTTTAGGAAACGACTTAGCTGGTCAACTGCGGAAAATCGATGGCATCAGTTTCACAAAATCTGAAGCAGATGAATTAGATGAAGAGATGGCTATTGTGCTGAAACATAAACAATTAGAAAAAGATGATTTATCTACTGAAGCGATTTATCAACAAATGCATGGTTTGTTTGCAAAAGTTCCTATCGGTGACGTTCTAAAGAATCAAAAGACAACACCAATATTCCTTGAAAATGATGTAACTATTGGAGAAAGTGACGAATTATTAGCACATGAAATAATGACACCACATGGAAAAGAGGAGCTTTCAAAATATATAGCACTTGAAAAAGTGTCTGCTCCAACACAAATTGATCGAAAAGATGGTACCCGTTATATACGAGTTCTTGCAGATATTGAAGGACGTGACTTAGGGGCGATTAATCGTGATATACAACAACTTATTAAAAATTTTAAGACTGACGAGGGCTATTCAGTTGCTGTCAGTGGAGATTTACAGCAGCAACAAGACATGGCAACAGATTTAATAATTATTTTTGGAATATCATTATTCCTTGTTTTTGTAGTTATGGCTATTCAATTTAACAGTCTAAAACATCCATTGATTATTTTATCGATCATTCCGCTGACTATAACTGGGGTGCTTGTAGGTCTTTTTGTCACTCAGAAAGAGTTAAATATCATGTCTGGCATTGGTGTGATTATGCTCGTCGGGATCGTTCTTAATAACGGGATATTGCTAATTGATCGAATCAAACAGCAAAGAAACAATGGCGTGAATGTGGATGATGCGATGGTAGATGCTGGTAAAGACCGGATTCGTCCGATCTTCATGACAACATTGACGACTGTTGGTGGCATGCTCCCTCTTGCATTTGCAACAGGTGCATCGAGTGGGTATCAATCGCCTTTAGCTGTCGTTATCATTTCAGGTCTCTTGTTTTCAACATTCATCACCTTACTACTGATCCCAGCAATATATCTGACATTTGAAGATATAGGCAACGGATTGAAGAGACTTTTTAATCCTAAGAAGAAAGTTGATATAGTTGAAAATAAAGATATGCATGCATAGTAGATAAATCTATGGGAACAATTGGAATACTAATCTATAAAGGAAAAAAACCGAGTTATGACTTGATGTTAATTGTCATTGTTCGGTTTTTTGTTTTATTCATTTCTCCAGCGTAGGAAAAACATGAAGACTCCTGCAGGAGATGAGCTTAGATGAGACCCCGCAGAGCGTTAAAGATGAGGCCGACTAAAACCGTCCTTTGCGGACAACGTCGGCATACCCCTTGCCGGGGCAAGGAGGCTCCGCAGCAAAGAAGAATGAACTACAATTCTCTCCCCTGCGGAAAGCGAAATGTGCGGTAGGGTACATAATTATTCTTAATTTGGTAATGCATACAACGTATTGTCCTAATCTTGTTTCAATAGATGGTTGTTATTCGCAAATATCTGAACTATAATAAAAGAGAGAATATTCACTTATAAACAGTCACCAAAAATAATGGGGTGATTAAATGGAGATGAACCAATTTATTGATCTTGATAAGCAGTTGGAGCGAGCACGGCGAAACACATTAGGCGATGTCCTTACAAGAACTAGAGACCGGATGCCAAATAAGTTAGCACTGACATACAAAGATAAACAAAAAACTTATGCTGAACTGGATGACTTGGTGAATCAAACAGCACATGGGTTCCAGGAACGTGGGATGGAAAAAGGGGACATGATCACCGTCATGTCTAAAAATAGCTTAGATTTTGTTATTACAAAATTTGCGTTAGCCCGTTTAGGTGCAGTTATGATTCCAATTAACTACATGCTTTCAGTAGAAGATGTGCAATATATTTTGGATCATGCGGAAGTCAGTGGGTTCATCGCTTCAGAGGAATATGTCCCTCTACTTGACGCAGCCACAGGGAGGCTGAATATCAAACATCGTTATATCATGGACACCCTAACAATACCGGATAAAATTGATTCACACGAAGAATGGCAAACATTAGAAAGCGTTCGAGCAGGGCACTCAACTAGCTTTTTTGAAGCAGCTTTAGAAGACGATGAACTAGCTCAAGTGTTATATACAAGCGGAACTGAATCAAGGCCAAAAGGTGTGATGCTAACCCATAAAAGTATATTGAGTGAATATGTCAGTTGTATTATAGATGGTGGGATGGAAGACCGTGATGTTTTCATCCACGCATTGCCCTTTTACCATAGTGCCCAGCTCCATGTGTTCTTGGGTCCAAGTATTTATCTAGGCACAAGCGGTATAATCCTTGAAGCAGCAAATCCAGAGGGTATTTTAGAGACAATTGAAAAGGAGCAAGCTACTCAACTTTTTTGTCCACCAACTGTTTGGATAGCATTACTTCGTCATCCCGATTTTGAGAAAAGGGACTTATCCAGCCTGGAAAAATGTTATTATGGGGCCGCCATCATGCCAAGAGAAATATTAAAAGAACTTTCCGAGCGCTTGCCTAACGCACGATTTTGGAACTTCTATGGACAGACGGAAGTGGCTCCTTTAGCAACAGCTCTAAAGCCAGAAGACCAACTGCGGAAATTAGGTTCAGCCGGAAAACCGACGATTAATGTTCAAACAAAGATAGTTGATGATGAAGGAAATGAGGTGACACGTGGTGATATTGGAGAGATTGTTCACCGAACTTCACATGCGATGAAAGGTTATTTATATGATCCCGAAAAAACAGCAGAAGCCTTTAAGGATGGTTGGTTTCATAGTGGTGATTTAGGGACGATGGATGACGAGGGTTATGTGACGATTGTCGACCGGAAAAAAGATATGATTAATACAGGCGGTGTTAATGTTTCCAGTCGAGAAGTTGAAGAGACAATTTATGAAATGGATGGGATTGCTGAAGTTGCGGTCATTAGTATACCAGACGCTTACTGGATTGAAGCAATTGCGGCCATTATTGTAGTAAAAGATAATGCAAAGATCACAGAAGAAAAGGTTATTGACTTTTGTAAGAGTCAATTATCGTCTTTTAAAGCTCCGAAATATGTTTACTTCACAGAAGATCTACCAAAGAATCCAAGTGGAAAAATACTGAAGCGATCATTAAGAGAACAATATGAAAGCCAAAATTAGTATGAAAGAAAAACCCGGAGTCTAAGTAAGATGCTTCGGGTTTTTTATTTTAGCAATGTTATATTAACGGATATGTTTAACATCATAACCTTCATCTTCTAAAATTGAAATGATGCTAGGTTTTTCAATTAGATGTAGTGATCCTACAATCACCAAATATGTTGTATCTTCTTTTGAATCTAGATAGTCAATAATTTGATCACTCATATTGTCATTACGTTCATCATTCAAGGCGTTCATAAATGCTTGTTCTTCCTTACTCATTTCACTATCATTGTCTGTTGTTGTATATTCAAGCATCTTCTCTAAATCTCCATCTGTGTATAAAGAAAACATTTCTAACATGTCCTCTTCATAATGATCCATTTCTTCAATAGAGGATTTTAAAAGCTCAACTTGAAAATCATCAGAAGTATCGGCGAAAATAGCAAGCTGTTCTTCAGCAGTTTCTAAAGCTTTTATCTCTTTATCATCATCTTGAGCTCTCGATAAAAAGTAGTCATCAACGCCATAGGTATATCCTGCTTCCTGCATAATAAAGGAACTAATAAGATTAGATAACAGCCAAGGTTTATAAGACTCCAATTCACTTGGCAAACCATGATCATTTAAAAAAGCTGATACGTCATCATATAAATCAGCGGGAATATGGTCTTCAATCGTCGTTCCATCTTGGTATGTACCTAATTCATTATAGAGTGTCATCATTGATTGAGTGGACATGTCTTTAGGATGTATTTCCGGAACAATCACATCAGCTTCCTTATAAATACTTTCTATTTCATCATTCATAGGATAAAAATCTCTTGGTCCTGCATGAATTGTTCCTTGTAAATAGACGGTAGTATCTCCGTGTTTCACTTTCCATAAAAAACCACCCGGACCATCGGCTTCCTTCATAGTAAGCACTTTTACTCCATCATCCCATAAGAACTTGAGCCGTTGATGTTGTTTTTTATCTAGGTTGTTTCCAATTAAGTTAACGTATTCAATATTATTTAACTCACGTAATGGCGACACGTCTTCAATTTGATTATTTTCCAAGTTGACTTTTTCTAAAGAAACAAAAGATTCAATCCCTGAAATATCTTTAATTTCGGCTTCTGCTAAGTCCATTTCAGTAATGTTGTTAACATCTGATTCTTTAAGTTCACCTTCAGGCTGGTTTAATTCTGTTCTGATAGCTTCTTCAAAATGCTGATCAGAAAAGGTGATAACTTCATCTGACTGACATGCAACCGTTAATAAAGAAAGCAAAATCAAGCTAAGGCTTAGTCTTAGATTTTTCACATTTTTAGCCCCTTTGTATTAAATGTTATTCAAAAGATAATTTCTTTTTTATACGTGTTACTATCAAAAAGATTTTCATAACGATATATTTCCAATATTGCCTTAAGTTTTTGATAAACGCAACTGGATATAGTATTTCAGTTTGGATAAAAGACTTGTTTAAAGAAATAATATTAAATGGAGGTGTTTAAAATGAGTGAAAAAAAGAATAACTGGAGTAAAAAGAAAGTGAACTCAGGTGTGAATCCTCAAGGATATAGTGAAGATGAAGTTAATCAAAGTCCAACATCTCAACTGGAGCAACGATCTAAGAAGAAAAACACTAAAATATAACTGAATTATGATAAAGAAAGAAGGTTATTTGATGAATACACTTCTTTATTTGAAAGAATCGATTGCGAATTATACAGAAGACAATAAAACCGGGCAGCATATTTACAATAAATTAAACAGTGAAGATTACTATGATAAAGAAGAATTTATTAATGATTTGAGTGAGGAAGATGTTGCTTATTTAAATTATATTTTGAAAAAAGAAATGAATTATGCTCGGAATGCCTATGATGAAATACGTGAAAAGCAACTCAACGAGATTTATCAGCATCTATACTAAAAATAGGCAGATATATCCATTGAAATTTATCAGCAATCGTAGTAATATAATTATAGAAGCTGCGATGCTCGTATTTTATTAAGTTTTAACCTCTAATTAGTTAATAGGGAGTTTTATATCGAAACTGGAATGTCGTGCCGTCTGTAGTATGGAAGACAGGAAGGTTTCTGCAGACACCCACTTTGTAGAAGTGGTGGTTTAAAACTTTTTATTCCTGATACGGCAATTGTGGCTACTATCTAATAATATGAATTTAACAAACCCAGTCTAATATTAGACTGGGTTTTTGGCTTTCATCATAAATTCAACCTATAACTCACAGTAATCAACATTGATTTGTATAATGTATTTTAATTTTATGGAATCATAATGTAAGCTAATTTTAGGAGGGATAGAGTGGAATATAAAATCAAAGTCATTGATCATATACAATTAGCCGCCCCCATTGGTGGGGAAGAAAAAGCGAGAAAGTTTTATAAAGGTATATTAGGTTTTGAAGAAGTGGAGAAACCAGACAGCTTAAAACAAAATGGTGGCGTTTGGTTTAAAGCAGGAAATGTTCATATCCATATTGGCATTGAAGAAACATTTATGCCGGCAAGAAAGGCTCATCCCGCGATTGAAGTGGAAAATATTGAAGCATTTCGCCAAGAGTTATTGGATAACGAGATCGATGTTACTGTTGATGCTTGTCTACCAGGAGCTAATCGTTTTTATATTTATGATTGTTTTGGGAATCGAATTGAGTTTTTGGAATGGCTTTAGAAAAAATTAGTTTAAAATAATTTTTTAGTCATTTTATTAAAAAACATCAATATATATGATGGTGGGTGTAAAATTCGATAGATGCATTTTGAATGTTAAACTACATAATTTTTTATGTGTGCAGTGAAGGACTTAGTGATTTCATTCAAAAGAATAAACGTTTTATTGAGTGAATTTATTGTAACCGAATTGTAAGAAATCTCACGAATGTAATGGGGAAAGCTATTTTCGCTTGAAATAGGCCGAATATTAACAAAATGAAGTTGAATTTAGTTGTAGTTTATAATACAATAACAGAGGAGTCGCAAGTGGCCGCTTGCGACTCAGACAGTCGTGCAAGGCAGGCGACTTCATTGAGAGTGAAAAAGGTAATTATCCCTGTTCATTATTTTTATGACAGGGATGGTTACTTTTTTTCACGGCTAGTGACGATCAACAATACCAATGTCGAGAACGCAATCATTAATTCAATCGTCTTTTCAATTGGTATCATATGCTTCAACCCCTTTCTTGGGTAATTTGAAGCCACCGTTTTTTAGATAAGTTTAAGTCTTTTTGACCTCACATTTCCTGTCCACTACATTATACTACAAGAAAAGTGTCGAATGTCCAAATTTACAGAAAATGGTTCAATATGACCAGAAGTAAATTTATGTTCAAAAAGATTAGAACAAATGGTTTAGATCAAAATTTAAAACAAAGACTATAAGAGCGGTATGTATATAAATAAGTTTAACCTACTAACTCTGGGCTGGGTGGTCTAGAGTTTTTTTATATTTAATTAAAAAGTCTTAGAAAGGTTAGTTAATAAGGGAAGAGAGGTACATACTAAATAGTGCAGTCTTTGTAATTGAGAGTAATAAATTATTTTGCTATGATTATATACTAACTATAGATAGTGAATGGTAATTCATTTAGTTAATTTATAAGAATTTATAAAATGGAATGGATGTTAGTTATGAAAAATAGTTGGAACATATTTTCAAAAGATATCAAAAACATAGGAATAAACTGGGTAGCGGCAATAATTATCGGTGGATTGATTTTATTGCCTTCTCTCTACGCTTGGTTAAACATAAAAGCTTCTTGGGATCCTTATGGACAAACAGATCAAATTCCTATAGGAGTAGTGAATGAAGACGTTGGCGAAACCGTTTTGGATGAGGATATTAATGTAGGAGATACACTGGTTGATACCTTAAAAGAAAATGATTCGATGGAGTGGCACTTTGACAGTAAAGATTTAGCCATGGATAAATTAGAAAAAGGGGATTATTTTGCTGCCATTGTCATACCTAAAGATTTTTCAAAGAATCTTGGCACGGTGATAAACGCTAGTCCTGAAAAAGCACATGTCGAGTACTATGTGAATGAAAAATTAAATGCCATCGCTCCGAAAATTACCGAAAAAGGGGCGAGTGTTATTGTTGAGGACGTCAGTAGTGAATTTATATCAACGGTCAATGGAGTTATTTTTGAAATATTTAATAATATAGGACTTGAACTAGAAGCCGACCTACCAGATATCGAACAGTTTGAGGATTATATATTTACAATTGAGAAAAAATTGCCTGAGATTCATAAAACATTGAAGGGAACACTATCAGACGCAAATGAAGCTAGTGGTATCGTTTCAAAAGCGCAAAAAGAAATACCTAAAGCTCAAGATGTTATCGGTAATGGGTTGACAACAATTGATGAGACGAGTGAGTTTTTAGATAAAGCTGAACAACAGATTAATGAAATGGGGCCAAAAATCAAAGAAGATTTAGCTAAGGCTCAGGAGACGGTTACGAACTTTAATGCGTTGTTGAATGATGTTGACTCGACTGACATTAACTTTGATGAAGGGCGAGCGTTAAAAGAAAGACTAGAGGAAAAAGTTGACGAATCTACCGAATTTTTAAGTAATGTGGAAACAGCGCTTGAAGGGATATTAGAACAAATGGCAAATGCAGAGGAACCTGATCAAGATCAAATGGATCGGGTAGGCGAGGCTATCGATAAAGTACAGCACATTCAAGATGTTTTGAATGAAGGTAGGGAAAATACGGAACAACTTGATCAGTTCATCGATGAGAAAAAAGGTGAAGTTGATGAAATATTTGCCAACATCAAGGACATTTCCGAAAATGCTGGCACAGGGCTTGATAAGCTTGTCAAAGAATATAACGAATCGATTGAGCCGACTGTGCTAAAAGAGTTAACCAATGCTAAAAATACTTTGTCAGAGGGGCGGGGTATTTTAGTCGATATTCAATCAACCATTCCAGAAGTAGAGAAACTACTCAAACGAACAGATGGAAGTTTAAACGATGGAAAAGGCCTGCTTGAAGATGTTTTGGCAGAGTATCCTTATGTAAACGATAAGGTTAATGAATTAGCGAATAAAATTAGGGATATTAAAGATGAAGCCGATATTAATGAGATTATTGATTTATTATTGAATGACCCGGAAACAGAAAGAGGATTTTTTGCTGAACCTGTCAAACTAGATGAGCATTCACTTTTTCCAATTGAAAATTACGGTTCAGGCATGACACCTTTTTATACGGTACTGTCTTTATGGGTTGGAGGATTGCTCTTAATATCCTTATTATCTACAGATGTCCATCGTCCGGAACCTGAACAATTTAGTTCACAAGCCGTTTACTTTGGAAAATTATTCACATTTGCATTTATAGGGATTCTTCAAACCACTATTGTTACAACTGGGGATATCTTTTTACTCAACGTACAAATGGCGAATCCGGGGTGGTTTGTTATATTTGGACTATTTTGCAGTTTAGTGTTTATTACAATTATTTACACTTTTGTTTCTATATTTGGGGATGTTGGAAAGGCACTGGCAATCGTTATGCTTGTCTTGCAAATTGCCGGATCAGGTGGAACGTATCCAGTCGTCCTCTTGCCGAAGTTTTTCCAAACAATCAGTCCATTTCTTCCATTTACTTATGCCGTTGATATTATGAGAGAAGCGGTTGGCGGTATTGTTTGGAATAACGTGATATTTGATTTAATAGTCCTTGCTTTCTTTGGCTTAATCGCGATAATCTTTGGCACACTCTTAAAGAAACCAATTAATAAACATACGAATAAACTCGTTGAAAAATCTCAGAAGTCTGGCGTCTTTCATTAATAAATATTCAGGTGGTTAATGTGAATTTTTAAAGGGATAGGTCTTATTTTCAAGTAATACCATTAAATTCATAAGACTGACTCCCTTTTTTCTTGTATAATAAAGATAGGTAAGTATACAAGGAAGTGATTAAACTGAAAAATAAGAAATGGTTAAAGATAGGGGTAGGCTTTGTTGCTATTCTTTTAATTATAGACATTATTGCTAGTTTTTATTTTTATAATTTAGCAATTGATCGTGGACCAAAAGACTTCTTACAAGGTAATTCGGATTTAGAAGTGTCCGCTGAAGCCATGGACGTTTTCTTAGACGGTGACTGGCGTCAGTGGAATGATGAACAACAATTTGAAGAACTCAACATGACGTCGTATGATGGTTTAAATTTAAAAGGATACTTTTTAAAGGCTAAGGAACCAACAAATAAATTAGTTGTGTTCGCTCATGGTTACCTTGGAAGGGCTAGCGACATGTCTTTATTCGGGCAACATTATTATGAGGATTTAGGTTACAATGTGTTTACCGCTGATGCACGAGGACATGGCGAAAGTGAAGGGGACTATATTGGCTTCGGTTGGCATGATCGTCTTGATTATGTGGACTGGGTTAATCTGTTAGTCGATAAGCTAGGCCCAGATACTGAAATTGTACTTCATGGTCTTTCCATGGGAGCTGCAACGGTTCTCATGACAAGCGGGGAAGACCTTCCTGATAATGTTAAAGTTGTTGTTGCAGATAGTCCATATACAGATGTTCATGATTTGTTTGCATATCAAATGAAACGTATGTTTAAGCTACCTTCTTTTCCTGTGTTGAACAGCACAAGTGTTGTAACTAAAATGAAAGCAGGCTATTCTTTGAAAGAAGCTTCAGCACTTGAACAAGTGAAAAAAACGGATATCCCGATCCTTTATTTGCATGGTGAAGCAGATACTTTTGTACCTACAGAATTAGCTCATGAACTTTATGAAAATACGCATAGCGATAAAGAACTTGTTACTTTTGAGGGAGCAGGACATGGTGAGGGAATTGTAATAGCACGTGATAAATATATTAAACATCTAAACAATTTCTTAGATAGATATATAGATTGATAGATCATCTTGAATCATTTTGAAAAACAGTAACGTCTCAGGTTAATTGAGGGGTTGCTGTTTTTGGAATTTCTATTCCGGATAATTATCGAACGATACGTCTATGACGAACGTTTCGTTGCAGGAGTAATTGTCCTACATTGTGCTTATGAAAGACATATTTCACAGGAAATGCTCCAACTTGTCTTTCATCTCAATTTGCTTCACTTTTAGCTCAGCTCTGCATATAGTTTTTTCACATCTAATAGTCAACAATAAAAAGGCTGGTAGAACTCGGGCGTCCTGACAGCCTTTTCTGTTTTTATAAATGTTTTTCAAACCAATGCACTATATGATTGAGTCGCTCGATTCTCATGTCAGGATGGCCACTCCTGCTTAATTCATGATTTGCACCCGGGAAGCGGACAAACTCTACGTTTTTACGTAAATGTTTTAAAGCAATAAAGAGTTGTTCACCTTGCTCGATTGGACAGCGGAAATCAAGCTCGCCGTGTAAAATAAGTAAAGGTGTTTTTACGTTTTCAACATACTTTAATGGGGAGAATTCCCATAGTTTCTTCGGATCTTCAAGCAAATGATGTCCTAATTCCCATTTGGTAAAGAAATAACCAATGTCACTAACACCATAAAAACTTAGCCAGTTACAAATTGAGCGTTGTGTTACGGCTGCTTTAAAGCGATCTGTATGACCGACAATCCAGTTAGTCATAAAACCACCATAACTTCCACCAGTAACACCTAGTCGTGTTTCATCAATAAAGCTATATTGCTCTATCACATAGTCAACTGCACTCATGAGATCCGTATAATCTTTTCCACCATAATCCGCTCTAACGGCATCGACAAACTTTTGTCCGTATCCGTGGCTGCCACGTGGATTGGTGTATAAAACCACGTATCCTTTAGCTGCAAGTAATTGTAATTCATGGAAAAAGGTTTGACCATACATCGCGTGTGGTCCACCATGAACTTCCAGAACAAATGGGTATTTTTTACCTTCCTCAAATCCATATGGTTTTAATAACCAACCTTGAACTTCCCAGCCATCTTCGGCTGTTACAATTAGCGGTTCAGGTGTGCTTAAGGCGACTTCATCTAAAAAGGATTGATTTGCTTCTGTTAATCTAGTTAACTTTGATTCATTCTCAAGAAGATAAAAATCACAAGGATTAGTTGGAGTGCTCATACCTAAAATAAAAGCATTTTTTGATTTATCATAGGAAAAACCGAATACATGAGTATCTTCTCTATAAAGGGCAGTTAATTCTCCATCTAAATCAACTTGGTATAAACCAGTCGCACCTGAATCAGTTCCTATAAAATAGAGATATTTTTCATCCTTCGACCAAACAGGTCCCGTTTCAGACATCCCCAGACGCATATCACCAATCATGGCGTCACCAAGTTGAAAATCCCAATTGCTACTCCAGCATGTTCTTTCCTTGCTTTGAACATTAAAAATATATAGCTCATTAAGGGTTGCACCACTAAATTCATACTCATGTCCCAAGCAGGCAATTTTATCTCCACTAGGCGAAAAGTGTGCACTTTGGTAACCACCATTTCCGTTCGTGAGCTGCTCGATCTCTAATGTCGAGGTATTAAGAAAGTATAAATCGTTCGTTAGTTCATAGTCTGCTTCTTCATTTAAGTTGGCAGAAAATAAAATATACTTGTCATCAGGTGAGATATCTTGGAAACTATGATGGGCTTGGCCTTTAGTTAATTGAGTTAATGTGTCATTTTCTAAATCATACATGATAAGTTGACTTCGTTTTTCATCATGAAAACCTTGAGCATCAGACTTGTACTTTAGCTCATTCACGATGAGCGGCTGTTTTTCTTTTTCTTCGCGTAACTTTTCCTTTTCTTCTTTGGTAAGTTCGGCTTGTGTTTTGACATCATCGTCATTATCTAGCATTGAGGTGAAGATAATTTTTGTCCCGTCATTTGTCCAAACAGGATTGGTAGCTCCATGTTTAAATGTTGTCAGCTGTTTAGCTTCACCACCATTAATGTTCATTAACCATAGCTGGGGTGTGCCACTTCGATTTGATTGAAACACAAGTTGTGATCCATCAGGTGAAAAACGTGGATGGCTATTTTTCTCATTACCAAACGTCCATTGAGTCAGAGTTTTCTCTTGAAGAGATTGTAAATATAAATGTGAGATATATTCCTTTTCTTCATTAACTGTTGTTGAAACAAATGCGTATGTACTTCCGTTTGGTGAAACTTGAGGATCGCTATAAACAGCTATGTTAGTAAAGTCATCTGTCGTTAGTGCTCTTTTTTCTTTTGTCATCTAAATAACCTCCAGTGTAGTCATCATTGTTAAAATTCTGATAATTAATGTTAGCATATTCGTAAAAAATAATTAGTTTTATTAATTTTAAACTAATTCGAGTCACGAAGCAATAGAATGGGGTGAAATTTTAAAATTAAAACAAAAAAGCAACCTGCACATGCTAGGTTGCTTTTTGCTAAGGTTATTTACTTGTTGCAGGTTCAGCACCTGTTATTTGAGCATCTTTTTCGTATGTTTCTTGTAGCTTTTTTGTGATTGGTCCAGGTGTGCCGCCATTGATTGTTAAATCATCAACAGTGACGATTGGTAATACTTCTGAAGTGCTGCTCGATAAAAATAATTCATCGGCATCCTCAATACCACCTATTGTAAATGGTTCTTCGATAAATGGTATGTTTAAATCCTTTGCAAATTGCTCTATACGCATTCTGACGCAACCATGCAAAATGTTTTTTGAAGATGGATGGGTGTATATTTTTCCATCCTTAACTAGATACACATTCGAAGAACTGCATTCAGTGACGACGCCATCTTTGTGTAATATTGCTTCATAACAATTATTTTCTTTAGCTTCTTGCTTAGCAAGCACGTTCGGTAGTAAATTTAAACTTTTAATGTAACAATAATCCCAGCGCACGTCTGGGTGAGTAATCGTACCGACGCCGTTAGCTAATTTTCCAAGCGGACGAGGAACTTTTACAACATAAGCATAAATATTAGCTGGTGTATCGGCTGGAAACACATGATCACGAGTAGCGGATCCGCGTGTCACTTGCAAATACACTTTACCGTCGACATCCATTTTATTACGTTTTAGCAGTTCTAAAAGATATTCTCGACATTCTTCCTTTGTAAATGTTAATTCAATCTTAATGGCCTCTGCGGAACGAAATAGGCGGTCTACGTGTTCATCAAGTAAATAATACTGACCACTATAAATGCGAATGACCTCATAAACCCCATCTCCGAACTGTAGCCCACGTTCTTCGAATGGATAGTTTAAACTATCACGATGTACAAATTTCATTTGAGATATAATAACAGGATAAACAGACAAATACTTCTCCCCCTTAATGTTATGACTATTTTATAACTTAATTAGAAAAATGTAAACTTGTGGACATGTTGATGATTAGATTTAACTTTTAGAGTGATACAGTTTATGCTTGGATTGTAGCAGTGTTGATAACTTACCCATGTTTATTTTTTAGTATTAGGGGAATAAATTAAAATAAACAAATATAGGTTTTGTAAAAAACTTGCTCACCTATAAAAAAATATTTGACAAGTCGTAATAACTAGGCGTGGAGAGGGTGTGTTGAATGACCCCATTATTGGAAAGATTAAATATTACTGATACTAGTATGTTATTGGACAGTTGTGAACTACATAAAATTAAAAGAGGAGAAATTATTTTTGAAGAGGGGGGGTTAGCCGAGTATTTATATTTTATTAAGCAAGGTCGAATAAGAGTTTTTAAGGAAATGAGAGAAGGTAATGATATAACCATATTTTTACGAGGGGAACAGGATTGCTTTGGTGAAATCGGAATTTTTAGTGGTAGACATTACTCTAATTCCGCCAAAGCAACTGAAAACAGTAAAATATTTTACATTAAAAAAGAAGCACTTGAAGAGATATTGTCTAGATATGGACGCCTAAGTCTTGAATTTACACGCTGGGTTGCGGATTCACTAGAAGCAAGCAAAGCCAAAATTCGTGATTATTTGGCATTTGGATCTGAAGGTGCAGTAGCTTCAGTTTTTATACGTTATACAAATATGTATGGGATTGTGACAACAGAAGGAATTAAAATAAACAAACCCATTGTCTTACAAGATATCGGTAGACACATCGGAATATCCAGAGAAACAGTCAGTAGAATAGTTAATAAGTGGAAAGAACAAGAGATTATTGAAAAGAACAATAAACTTTTTTTAATCAAAGATATAACATACTTTCGTAAGTTATTGAATTGTAAAAATTGTGCAGTGGAAAATTGCGTTTTGTAAGAGGATTTTTAGACACGAGAAAAATGTCGAATTTCCTCTTGTCAAAAAGGAAATTGACTGCTATAATATTACTTGTCGCAAAAATGACGGGTAATGAACGAAGGTGTGTGGACGAGCAAGGCTTCCACCGAATAAGCCTCGAGTTGCCCCGAAGCACCTAGCATCCTGACTAATCTAGAAGATGTAGGGGCACAGTGCTCAGAATAAAAATCGAGTTCAATTTAACAAATTTAATCTATTATTATGCGGGTGTAGTTTAGTGACGAGCAAGGCTTCCACCGAATAAGCCTCGAGTTGCCCCGAAGCACCTAGCATCCTGACTAATCTAGAAGATGTAGGGGCACAGTGCTCAGAATAAAAATCGAGTTTAATTTAACAAATTTAATCTATTATTATGCGGGTGTAGTTTAGTGGTAAAACCTCAGCCTTCCAAGCTGATGTCGAGGGTTCAATTCCCTTCACCCGCTCCATACATATGTCTTAACGCAGTATCTTGAACAAAAGTCGAGATATTGCGTTTTTTACATTTACAAATAGATGAGTTTCATAAGCCTGTCTTCGCTTCTCTTGAAAAAAGGGCTCCTAACATAGTATTCTTTGATTACAGAATAATACTCAGAAAAACGATTGACTTAGGTCGAGCGGCAAGCACTCCAGGTCGAGCAGCTTGCACTCCAGGTCGAGCGGCATGCACCTCAGGTCGAGCGGCAAGCACCTCAGGGCGAGCGGCAAGCACTCCAGGTCGAGCGGCAAGCACTCCAGGTCGAGCAGCTTGCATTCCAGGTCGAGCGGCAAGCACTCCAGGTCGAGCAGCTCACCTCGTCCTAACTCATACCCAGACCGGCACCCCCCACATTTAATCGATAAGGAGGATCCACATCATGACAACAGAACAACTGAAACAAGACATTATCGAATATAGCAAAAAGATTGGCATCGATAAAATAGGTTTTGCTTCTGCAGACGTTTTTACCGAACTGAAGGAACGTCTTAAACAGCAACAGGAAGCTGGCTATCAGTCTGGTTTCGAAAAGGGAACCATTACAGAAAGAACTGAGCCTCGTCGGTTAGTGCCTGAAGCGAAGTCAATCATTTCAATTGCTTTGGCATATCCAACCCAAATTAAGGATGCGCCAAGAAGTACGAAACAAACACGGCGCGGAATTTTTGCACGAGCTTCATGGGGGATTGATTATCATGTTGTCTTGAGGGAACGCCTAGAAAAATTAATGGAATTTATCCAAGAAAGAGTGCCTGATGTGACACTGAAGTCTATGGTTGACACTGGTGAACTATCAGATCGCGCTGTAGCTGAGCGAGCGGGAATTGGCTTTAGTGGGAAGCATACGTCGATCATTACAGAGGAATTCGGCTCCTTTGTTTATCTAGGTGAACTCATCACATCCATTCCTTTCCAACCTGATGCCCCTGTTGAAGATAGTTGTGGCGATTGTCGTATTTGTCTTGATGCATGTCCGACTGGAGCTCTAGTTGAGGGTGGACGTTTAAACGCTCAACGTTGTATTGCTTTTTTAACTCAGACGAAGGATTTTCTACCAGATGAATTCCGGTCTAAATTCGGCAACCGCATCTATGGTTGTGATACATGCCAAATGGTTTGTCCGAGAAATAAAAAGATTGATTTCCATCTTCATGAAGAGTTTGAACCAGAGCCAGATGTGGTTAAACCAAAATTAATTCCCATGCTTAGGATGTCTAACCGAGATTTCAGAGATAAATTTGGACATATTGCAGGGTTCTGGCGTGGAAAAAAGCCTCTACAAAGAAATGCTATTCTTGCGTTAGGGCACTATCGTGACCAGCATGCTGTTGAAGAGTTGATTGCTGTCATGAAGGATGACCCGCGTCCCGAAATACGAGGTACGGCTGCTTGGGCGCTTGGTAAGATTGGTGTGGACGAAGCGTTTAAGGCGATTGAAGTTGCTAGAGAATGGGAACAAGACGAACATGTTTTATTTGAAATGGAAAAAGGAATGGAATTTAAAACAAAATATGCAGCTCAATAGAAAGAGGGAACCATATGACGAAATTAATAACACTTTATTACGATGAGCAGGATACTCCGATTGGCATCTTAACACTACTGGGTGATGGGGAGCATGTGTTGCGAATTGATTATGGGTCAATAAAAGATTTAGAAGAAAAGTGGCAAAAATGGACTAAACGCTATTTTGGAGACGTCACTTTTGTTCACAACCCAACTGTTTTTATAGAACCAAAAAATGAAATAAGTGCGTATTTTTCTGGTGATAAAAAAACCTTCACCTTTTCGTATAAGCTGTATGGAACTGATTTTCAACAGCAAGTTTGGCGGGCACTTGTCGACAGGATCCCATTTGGCGAAATGAAAACATATAAGGATATCGCAGAAATAATCGGAAATCCTAAAGCCGTCAGAGCTGTAGGGGGCGCTGTTAATAAAAATCCCTTTTCTATCATCGTTCCATGTCATCGAGTGATTGGAGCAAATGGAAAAATGGTGGGATACAATGGAGGTTTGGATAAAAAGGAATACCTCCTATCATTTGAAAGCAATAATTTAAAACTTAACATATAAAAGTAATACAAGTACACAAGTCTCTCGCCATATACATATATATGGGGAGGTTTTTTGATGCATCGAGTAAAAGATGAATGGCTCGCTTTTTTAGAAGCAAAAAATGAACGGACAGATAACTGGTGGTCACGAAAATTGGCATTATTGGATCGACGTGATGCTGAAATAATTCGCATAAACGGAAACGGACAAATTTTTGAAGATTTGAGATATGACGATGAAACTCATGTCAAATATCTTCTTCATTTATCCTTTCTAATTAAGCAAAGAGATCACTACTACATTGAAGAACATGTGAAGCCTTATCAATTCTGGCTTAAAAATGGTGACGTTGTAGGTCATAAAGAAGTAGTTATAACACGGGATATGACAGAGGAAGAGGATCCAGTTCTCCAAGAAAACTTAACACGAAATCAATCTAAGCGTTTTACTTATGACCGGCTTGCGGCGGTTCAATACGCAGAAAGATGGTGGAATAACTATAACCCGAATTTCCAAAGGTTCTCTGTGGATTGCACCAACTTTGTCTCCCAATGCCTGTATGCCGGAGGTGCTCCTATGCGCGGGGCACCAAGTAGGGAAGAGGGTTGGTGGTATCAAGGAAAAAAATGGAGTTTCAGCTGGTCTGTAGCCCATTCACTTAGATGGTATTTAAGTGGATCGACTCAAGGGTTAAGAGGAAAGGAAGTCGAATCCGCTGGAGAACTCGAACCAGGAGATGTGATTTGTTATGACTTCGAAGGGGACGGAAGATATGACCATACAACATTCGTTGTGGCTAAAGACGCCAAAGGAATGCCTCTAGTTAACGCCCATACCGAAAATAGCCGTCATCGTTATTGGTCCTATGAAGACTCAACAGCCTGGACACCTGATATGAAATATAAGTTTTTTCAAATAGGAAAAGAATGATATAATATTTTTATGTTTTTTAACTTAGTTAGTAAGGAGTTTAGGTTATGAGTATACATGTCGTTTTATATCAACCAGAAATACCGGCAAACACAGGGAATATTGCTCGTACATGTCTCGGTACAGGATCTACCCTTCATTTAATCCATCCACTTGGGTTTTCCACGGACGATAAAATGCTTCGCCGTGCTGGTCTGGATTACTGGAAAAAGGTAAAAATTCATGAACATCAATCATTAGAAGAGTTATATGAAGATTATCCAAGAGGACAATTTTACTATATAGAGAATTTCGGAAGTAAAAATTATTATGAAGTTGATTTCAGCAATCAAGAAGAAGATTTATTTTTTGTTTTCGGACGTGAGAGTAAAGGGATTCCGAAAGAGGCTATTAATGGAAGAGAGGATCATTGCTTAAGAATTCCGATGAATGACGAAATTCGTTCGCTCAATTTATCCAACACAGCGGCTATTGTCATTTACGAAGCATTACGCCAACAAAAATTTCCGCAAATGAGTTGAGTAAATGTAATTAAAAACACGAAACCCGCTATCCAAAATGGATGGCGGGTTTTATCAAACGAATTTATTGCTTTGTTGGTACGCCAGGTTTGGCTTCGTATCCAGCTGTAAAGCAAGATGTAATAAATGTAACGGCAACTCCTAAAATCAACGCTAGTTTCATGTTCAAACCTCCTTAAAGTCACTTCAAATATGTACAGCTTAAATATTATAATCTATTATATATCATTTATTATACCCAATTTATACAGGAAAGTGAACCCGTTGCTATGGAAAAATAAATACTTAAATTATTGCTATATTCTAAAAAAATACTTAAATAGAAAAAACGAACCTATTCTATTGTTTTACCGATAAATATAAGCTATATTAGTTGATGGAGTCATTTGTCAGTCCTATAATGATAAATGAAAAGTAGAACCGTTTTTTTACGGATAAAGCTAACTTCTAATGGGGGTATCAGACGTGGAACAGAATGAAGAATCTACTGAAAGATTCTGGGGAGAATTTCATGGTCCAAACAGGGGATACATCGAGGAACAGTATGATCTGTACAAAGAAGATCCCGAAGCTGTTGATTCATCGATTAAAGATATTTTTAAACAATATGGCGCGCCAGCTTGGCTCACTGAAACACCAAGTATAGCGCAAGAAGGGCAGACGACGCAATCAATAGGTGATATTAAGAAACTAACCTCGGCAATGAAATTTGTGGAGGCTATTCGACGTTTCGGTCACTTAGAGGCAGATATTTACCCAGTAGGTCTGCAAAAAGAGCGTCATTCGGAATTAGTCCATCCAGAAAGCTATGGATTATCAAAAGAAGATTTGCAAAATATCCCTGCCACTTGGTTATGGGGAAATGCACCAAGTGGTGTAGAAAATGGCTGGGATGTTGTTAATAAACTTAAAAAGTATTATACAGGAACAATGGCATTTGAATTTGATCATGTTAATAATGAAGAAGAACGCAATTGGTTGAATGATTATATAGAATCTGGAAAAGCACGCTTACCCTTGTCAAATGATGAGAAAAAGCAATTGCTTGAACGTATGGCTGAAGTTGAGGGCTTTGAAGGCTTTTTGCAAAAAACATTCGTTGGCCAAAAACGATTTTCCATCGAAGGATTGGAAGCAATGGTTCCGATGCTTGATCGTGTTGTAAGGTCCGCGGCATCTGATAAAGCTGAGAATGTGATGATTGGTATGGCGCACCGTGGGCGTTTAAGTGTGCTTGCTCATGTGTTAGGTAAGCCAATGGATATTATTTTTTCTGAATTCCATCATTCACCTAATAAAGAACTGATCCCATCCGAAGGTTCAAAAGGCATCAATTACGGTTGGAGTGGTGATGTTAAGTATCACTTTGGAGCTGTCAAGGAATTTCCAGGAAAAGAAGCATCTACTCGCTTAACGCTAGCAAATAATCCATCTCACTTGGAGTTTGTTAATCCTGTCGTTGAAGGATTTGCTCGTGCAGCACAAGATGATAGATCGAACAAAGGTTATCCTAAGCAAGATAAAACTAAAGCAATACCAGTCATAATCCATGGTGATGCTGCTTTTATCGGTGAAGGAATTGTAGCTGAAACATTTAACTTAAGTAATCTACCTGGTTACAATACAGGTGGCTCACTTCATATTATTGCTAACAATCTTGTAGGTTATACAACAGATCAGGAAGACGGAAGATCAACACGTTATGCAAGTGACTTGGCAAAAGGTTTTGAAGTGCCGATTATGCACGTTAATGCTGATGATCCAATAGCATGTGTGTCAGCAGTTCGTATTGCTTATGAATACCGTCAAAAATTCAATAAAGATATTTTAATAGATTTGGTAGGTTATCGTCGTTATGGCCATAACGAAATGGATGAGCCACGTATGACTCAACCTGTCCTTTATCAAAAAATAGATAAACATCCAACAGTGGCTAATGTATTTGCTTCAAGACTTCAAGACCAAGATGTAATTGATGAAGATGAGTTCAAGCAAATGAAAGAGAAAATTAACAACCACTTGAAAGAAATCTATGACGGCATGAAAGAAGGCGAATCTGGAGCCATCGAAATCCAAAATATGCCGGAAGAATTAAGGAACGGTATTGATGAATTTGATACCGCGATTCCTTATGACGCTTTGAAAAAGTTAAATGATGAATTATATGAACGTCCAGAAGGATTTAATATTAAAAAACTAAACCGCGTACTAAAACGTCGCGAAAAGATGCTTGATGAGGGCAACAAGGCAGACTGGGGAGCTGGAGAAGCTCTTACCTATGCTTCAATCTTAAAAGATGGTACACCCATTCGTTTAACAGGACAGGACGCTGAGCGTGGAACATTTGCACATAGGCATGCTGTCTGGAATGAAGGAGATACGAATGAAAAGTATGTTCCATTACAAAACTTAAAAGAATCTGCTGCTTCCTTTGACATCAGAAACAGTCCATTATCAGAAGCGGGTGTTTTAGGATTCGAATATGGGTATAGTGTGCATTCACCTGAAACGCTAGTCATCTGGGAAGCCCAATTTGGTGATTTTGCGAATGCAGCCCAGGTGATTTTTGATCAATTTATTTCTTCAGCTCGTGCAAAATGGGCCGATAAATCTAATATGGTTATGTTGCTACCGCATGGGTACGAAGGCCAAGGACCTGAGCACTCGAGTGCCCGTCTTGAGCGATTCCTACAAATGGCAGCGGAAAACAACTGGATTGTAGCATATGTTACATCATCAGCTCAGTTTTTCCATTTAATGCGTAGGCAAGCTGCTCTCGGCGGAAGAGAAGAGGCAAGGCCGCTTGTTTTAATGACGCCGAAAAGTAGTTTATTGAGGAATGAGCGTGTGGCATCTGAACCAAAAGCCTTTACTGAAGGTACATTTAAACCGTTGATTAATCAGCCGAACTTGAAGGTGAGCAAGAAGAATGCTAAGCGCTTACTGATCGGAAGCGGAAAAGTCATGATAGATATTGAAGAGGAAATTGATAACTCAGATGATAAATTTGATTGGTTACGTTCCCTACGTTTAGAACAGTTTTACCCTTTCCCACAGAAAGACTTGGCCAAAGAACTCAAAGAACTACCTAATTTAGAAGAAGTTGTTTGGGTACAGGAAGAGCCAAGAAACATGGGAGCTTGGGGCTTCGTAAAAGAAAGAATTGAAGATTTATTAGAAGAAGGGCAGATCCTTCGTTACGTTGGTCGACCTGATCGCTCGTCACCAGCTGTTGGAGAGCCGAACATCCATAAAGCTGAACAAAGTGATATATTAGCAAAAGCACTAAACCCTACATTAGGAGGAGATTCCGATGAAAGAAATTAAAGTACCTGAACTTGCCGAATCAATTGAAGAAGGAACGATAGCCGAGTGGTTAGTAAAACCAGGCGATAAAGTAGAAACAGGGGATCCAGTTCTTGAACTGGAAACAGATAAAGTTAACGTTGAAGTTAATACGGACTTTGCTGGGGTGATTACTGAGCTCGTTCGCGAAGAAGGTGATGACGTAGAAGTTGGAGATGTCATTGCTAAGATAGATGAAAGTGGGGAAGCAGGAGCAGCTCCATCAGAAGAAGCACCTAAAGAGGAAAAGAAAGAAGAACCAAAAGCAGACAAGAAGGAAGAACCAAAGCAAGATAAAGAAGAGAAAAAAGACGATGACAGCACAAAGCATGATATCGTTGCCTCACCAGCTGCTCGCAAGCGTGCACGTGAACTAGATATTGACCTAAGCAAGGTGAGCGCTCATGACCCACTTGGCCGAATTCGTCCTGAAGATGTAGAAGCTGCAGCAAAAGGTGGTACTGAAAAGCCTGCTTCTAAACCAGCTAAAAAAGAAGCACCAAAGCAAGCTGAAAAGACAGAGTTTGACAAGCCTGTCGTACGCGAGAAGATGACACGTCGTCGTCAAACAATCGCTAAAAACTTAGTGAATGTCCAGCAAGAATCTGCGATGTTAACGACGTTTAACGAAGTAGATATGACAGCAATCATGAACTTGAGAAGTGAGCGTAAAGATAAATTCCTAGAAAAACATGATGTTAAACTGGGCTTTATGTCATTCTTTACAAAAGCTGTTGTTGGAGCACTAAAAGAATTCCCATACCTTAACGCTGAAATCCAAGGTAATGAACTTGTTTTAAAACAATTTTATGATATTGGTATTGCCGTATCAACTGAAGATGGTCTAGTTGTTCCAGTTGTCCGCGATGCTGATCGCCTAGATTTCGCAGGTGTTGAACGTGAGATTGCTAATCTTGGCAAGAAAGCACGCGATAAAGCATTGCAGTTAAGTGACCTACAAGGCGGTACATTCAGTATCACAAATGGTGGTATTTTTGGTTCCATGCTATCCACACCAATCCTTAACGCGCCTCAAGTAGGAATCTTAGGTATGCATAATATCGAAAAGCGTGCCATGGTTATGCCGGATGATTCAATCGAAGTTCGTCCAATGATGTACTTGGCATTATCCTATGACCACCGTATCGTAGATGGTAAAGACGCTGTTCGATTCTTGGTTCGTATTAAACAAATGCTAGAAGATCCATATGACCTATTACTAGAAGGTTAATAAACTTATTAACCATTAAAACTGCCCCCGTACAGAATGCGGTACTATTTGTTCTGTACGGGGATTTATTTTGCGAAATTTAATATGGAAGTGGAAGTCAGTGCTGGTTATCATCCCGCTTGAGACGAACTTCAGCTCGCACGGTCACATACATAGGAACTTCTACATACGAATATAGATGAAGTTAAGCTCGCTTTTAAAAAAGACTTGGTGTCATAATCGTCATATGCTATCATGAAAGAAACATAAAAAGGGGAGAGGAAAAATTAATGACAAATAGTGATGAGCGGTTATTTGCTATGCTTATTTATTTAGTTAGCTTCTTTGTGCCTGTTATAGGACCTTTAATCATTTGGATTATCAAAAGAGATGATTCGGATTTCATAGATTATCATGGCAAAGAATATTTTAACTTCTTTATATCTTTCACAATCTACGGTTTTGCCAGTGGAATATTAATCCTTCTTATCATTGGTTTTTTATTGGTCCCAGCTGTTGGCATAACAGGATTTATCCTAACAATTATAGCTGCAGTAAAAGCATATAATGGAGAAAGATATCGCATTCCTTTAGTAATTAGATTTATAAAATAGTGTTTTAATAGAAACTGTTCCTAGCGGGATAGTTTCTTTTTTTATATTGAAAAAACTTCTATACCGAAGAAGGGACATAAATAGAGTTGAAAACGCATAGCAGCCGTTGAAGCCGCATAGGCCGAAACGAAATCCTGATTTGTATCAGACAAGTTACATTCACGGACAACCACCTTAAAACTATGGAAATCAATATAATTCAACTTCGTATTTAAAAACTTATCAAAATAAACTAGAATAAACCATTGCAAAATAACCTAAAACCGAATATTATAGTATATGTGTTTTAAATCATTCGGAAAGTAAGGTGTTTTTAGTGAATAACCTTTTTAAACTACAAGAAAATAATACAAATATACGAACTGAAGTCGTTGCAGGATTTACAACCTTTTTAACAATGGTTTATATTGTAATCGTTAATCCAGTTATATTGTCGGCTGCTGGGGTCCCTTTTGATCAGGTTTTTACAGCGACGATTATTGCTGCAGTCATTGGAACAGTTTTCATGGGATTATTTGCAAATTATCCTATTGGCATTGCACCCGGGATGGGATTGAACGCTTATTTTGCTAGTGTAGTTGCTTCTCAAGGTATATCCTATCAGGTGGTATTTGGCACCGTCTTTCTCGCTGGAATTCTTTTTGTTTTATTAAGTCTTACAAATCTAAGAGAAACGCTCATCGCTGCGATACCTTTTTCATTAAAGTTTGGAATAACGTCAGGTATAGGATTATTTGTTGCCTTTCTCGGATTGAAGATGTCTGGTATTGTTGTAGAAAATGAGGAAACAATAGCTGGACTTGGTGACTTACATGATCCTGTTACATTACTAACGATAGCAGGTTTATTCATTACGTTAATTCTTATGGTACGTCGTGTCAAAGGTGCTTTGTTCTTAGGAATGATTATTACAGGTGTGATAGGATTTTTTACTGGAATGCTTGATTATAACGGTATTACATCTACACCACCAGCTCCTGTATTTTTTGATTTAGACGTAACAGGGGTTTTTTCACACGGACTTTATACTGTTGTTTTTTCTTTTTTATTGGTAACTATTTTTGACACAACTGGTACATTGATAGGAGTTGCTGAACAAGCTGGATTTATGAAAAATGGCCATATGCCTCGAGCAAAATCAGCACTCTTGGCAGACGCTACAGCTACTACCGTGGGGTCATTATTTGGTACGAGTCCTTCAACCGCTTATGTTGAATCCACTTCAGGGGTAGCAGTAGGTGGAAGAACTGGTCTGACATCTATGGTAGTGGCAAGTTTATTTGCTTTATCAATATTCTTTAAGCCCATTGTGGAAACAATAGCGGGACTACCGGCTATCACAGCACCAGCCTTAATTATTGTTGGTTGTTTCATGATGGAAGGTTTGGCACGTATTGATTGGAAAACATTTGACGAAGCTTTCCCTGCGTTTGCGATTATTTTAACAATGCCGCTTACCTCAAGCATTGCCACGGGGATAGCGATTGGCTTTATTACTTATCCGCTTATGAAACTCGTTAGTGGTAAAGGGAAAGAGGTTCATTGGATTATTTATCTCTTTGGTGTTATCTTCTTACTCCAAATGATATTTTTTCCAGCACACTAATTAGGCAAATTTTAAAGCTAAAAGTTTATAGCGTCAAATGGATTAACCCCGACGACTTTTCAATCGTTGGGGTTTTATTAATCGACTAAAGGGAACAATTTATATACTAACGAAAATAATGAGTGGAAAAAAATACATCAAATAATTAACGATATATTGTTGCATGACGTCTGACAACTTGGTAATCTTGGGAAGTGTGCTATAAATTTATATTAAAGAAAGGTAGAATAAATTGCTGAGTAAACTAATGGGCTTATTAGCCATCCTCTTTGTGCTCGGTATTGCTTTTTTACTGTCCAACGACAAGAAAAACATTAATGTTAAAGGAATAGGGATTATGTTGGTTCTCCAATTCCTAGTGACATGGTTTATGTTTTCCACTAAGATTGGTCAACAAATCATTAATGCAATATCAGCTGTGTTTAATAAGTTGATTGAATTTGGAACAATCGGGATTGATTTTATATTAGGTGGTATTGTCAAAACGGAAGGAGAAAGTGTCTTTTTCTTTGATGTTTTATTACTGATTATCTTTTTCGCTACAATACTCTCAGTATTGACTTATCTAAAAATACTCCCAACGGTTATTAAATTTATTGGTGGAGCTATTTCTAAAGTGACGGGGCTACCAAAAGTTGAATCCTTTAATGCGGTGAATAGTATCTTTTTTGGTCAGTCTGAGGCTTTATTAGCCATCAAATCTCAATTCGATCATCTTAATGACAATCGACTTTATATTGTTAGTGCGTCTGCAATGGGGTCTGTTTCAGCTTCAATAGTTGGGGCATACTTGCAAATATTACCCCCGAACTTTGTATTGGTTGCTTTGCCGTTAAATATGTTTAGTGCGCTTATTGTGGCATCGATTATTGCGCCAGTACATGTTAACAAAGAAGAAGACATAGTCGATGTACGGGAAGTAACTAATGACAAAAGTATATTTGAGGCCATGGCGAATGGCGCCCTTGATGGTGGTAAAATCGCTCTAATAGTTGGTGCTATGTTAGTTGCTTTTATAGCGTCATTGGAGCTTGTTAATTGGTTAATTCAATTAATATTTGCAGGTGTAACATTACAGCAAATTTTAGGGTATGTTCTAACACCTATAGGGATATTAATGGGGATTGCTCCAAGTGAAGTGATTGAAGCAAGCGGAATTATGGGCACGAAAATAGTCACGAATGAGTTTGTGGCAATGTTGAAATTTGAGCCTTTGATTGATGTAATGTCCGTGAAAACGGTCGGAATCGTGTCCGTTTTCTTAACAAGCTTTGCTAACTTTTCATCAATTGGAATTATAGCAGGTACTGTTCAAGCGATTGATAAGGAGAAAGCAGTGAGTGTGTCAGGGTTTGGAATGAAATTGTTAGTCGGTGCTACGCTAGGTTCCATTTTATCAGCGACAATTGTAGGTATTTTCTTATAGCTAGAAAAAGAAACTCATCGAGAAGCTTTGTTTCTCTCGATGAGTTTTTTTAATGGTTATATCTCAGTCCAGTTTGTACGTTGCTAAACGGGCGCTTGCGCTTTTGATTTTGCTGGAAACTTTTTTTGTAAATATAGTAACCGAACAAGGAGAGCAATGGCACCTGTACTTAAGCCGACAATAATTCCGACCCAATAACCAAAAGGTTCAAGCGATGTATAAGTCGCTAATAACCAACCAGTCGGCAAGCCTATGAGCCAGTAAGAAACAAGTGACGTGATCAAGGTAACATTAACATCTTTATAACCGCGTAAAGCCCCCTGAATTGGGGCTCCGATTGCATCGGCTAATTGATAAAAAATAGCAAAATAAATAAATTGTTTTGTTAGAGCGACAACATCGGGATTGGTGTTGTAAAGCTTTGCTACAGGTCCATTAAATACAAATAGAACAAGGCCGGCAAATACAGCTATAGCAAGCCCGATAAAAATGCCGATGTAACTATAAGTGCGGGCATCTAAAAAACGTTTCCCTCCTACTTCAAAACCGACAGCAATGGTAAGTGCCATGCCGACACTAAGTGGTAACATATAAAGTAAAGAAGCGAAATTCATCGCTGCTTGGTGAGCAGCAATCGTGTAAGTGCTGAACACACTCATTAATAGCGTGATGGCCGCAAAGATACTTGTTTCAAAAAATATTGAAAAACCGATTGGAATCCCAATCTTCAATTGTTCCCACCACTCAATAAGGGAGGGTTTGACCCACTGACTGAATAGGTTAAACTCTTTAAAAGGATGTATTTTATAAATTGTACCTAAGGCAATCAGACAAATTAGCCAATACGTAATCGCAGTAGCTATCCCGGCGCCAATACCTCCAAAAGCTGGAAGCCCCAGTTTTCCAAAAATAAAGATATAATTAAAAACAAGATTTAAGGGCAATGATGTTAGAATTATCATCATCGATATACGAGTTTGACCGAGTGCATCAATAAAGCTTCTTACTGTATTAAAAACAAATAAAGGAACAATGCCTAAACTTAAGGAGACAAGATAATATTTAGCCGTATAGCGTACAGCTGGTTCTAAATCCATCGCATTTAAAATAGGTGTTAAGATAAGAGTGCCGATTACTAATATAATGATTGCTAGGGCTATAGATAAATAGATTCCTTGCTGGACTTTTCGAGGAATGTCGTCATCTTCCTTAGCACCGATGAGTTGCGCTATAATAGGAGTAATGGCGATGAGTACACCATTAATTCCAGTGAATATGGGGACCCACAAACTTGAACCAATTGCCACGCCAGCTAAATCGATAGCACCGGCTCGCCCAGACATCACTGTATCAAAGAAGTTCATCAGATACATACTGACCTGGGTAATAAGAATAGGGATTAATATAACAGTAAATAATTTTAATTTATCTCTTAAAGTAGATGTTTCATACATAAAACTCTTTCCTTTTCTATAGTTTTCTAATAGGATAAAGAAGTGGTATTTTCTAATCACCCGAAGTTTTCATTAAACAATGCTTAACATAATAATAAATGACAATTAATAAAAGTCACAAAGGCAATTATACTCGATTTGAGGGTATTATGGAAGAAAGGAAGTCGTTTATAGTGAGTAAAAAACGTATCCTGTTTACAGGTGGAGGGACAGCGGGTCATGTCATCGTTAATCTGGCTTTAATTCCCGTTTTTCAAAAAGAAGGATGGGAAGTCGATTATATCGGTTCGAAAGACGGTATTGAAAGACGGTTGATCGAACAGGTTCCTAATGTAGATTACTATCCTGTCTCAACAGGTAAATTAAGAAGATATATGTCTATGGAAAACTTCAAGGATCCATTTAAAGTTATGAAAGGAACCGTGCAGGCATGGAGAATCATTGGCAAACGCAAACCGAATGTCATTTTCTCTAAAGGTGGCTTTGTCTCTGTGCCGGTTGTGTTGGCATCAAAACTTCGCCGAGTTCCATCGGTGATTCATGAATCAGATTACACTCCGGGGCTCGCTAATAAGCTCTCCATTCCATTTACCAATAAGGTGTTGGCCACATTTTCTGAAACGATGCAATACTTGCCTGAAAATAAAGCAGAATATGTAGGTGCTGTCATCCGAGATGAATTGTTCCAAGGGGATAAAACAAGAGGAATTACATTATGTGGCTTCACGAAGGATAAACCCGTTCTCTTAATTATGGGAGGTAGTGCTGGGGCGGAAAGAATCAATCATGTGGTCAGGGAGAGTCTTGACTTTTTATTAGCAGAGTTTCAAATCGTCCATATTTGTGGGCAAGGAAAAGTTGATTCAACCATTGATAAGAGAGGCTATATTCAGTTTGAATATGTGAATGAGGAGTTAAAAGACATTTTCGCGATAACGGATTTTGTCATTTCACGTGCCGGTGCAAATGCTATTTTTGAATTTTTAGCTCTCCGTATTCCGATGTTACTTATACCATTATCTAGAGCAGCAAGTAGAGGAGACCAAATTGTTAACGCGGAGTCTTTTCAGGAAAAACGCTATGCTCGTATCCTTGAAGAGGAAAATTTGACACAGGGAACGTTAGAGCAAGAACTTATCCAGTTAAAAGAGTATGCCCCATTAATGAAAGAGCACATGAGCGAATATAAAAGTGAAAAATCTCGTGATAGAGTAATAGAGATTATCAAAGACATTTCGAAATAGCTATTCATATTAAAAAGCATTCCGACACAAACGGAGTGCTTTCTTTGTAAATAAAGTGGACTCTACACCTTTTGAATTAAATAAAGATTCAAATAAAATGGTAAATATTGAGTAAACATGAGTTATAGTGAGAATAAACGACAAATAAGCTATCATTTGTGAGAAAAATCATGTTATTCCTTTAAAATCTCTTAATACGAAAATATACATAGATTAATAGCGTTTGATTTAGAAATAGATATTCAGTAACCTTAATATGTTAGGTCCTTCGTCATGCTTTCCATCTTTTCTTTCGTTTAAATCTTCAATTTGAACATCTCATATATAGATAAATAAACTATTTGATTTGAACCTTGATGACGGTAAACAGGGCTTTTCATTTATGGAAAGATATAACTAATCTATTTCCAAGAAACAAAATTTAAAAATAAGGGGCGTACCAATGAGAAAAATAGGGGTTATTTTTGTTAGTATTTTAACTATTATGTTAGCTGCATGTGGTGACTCGACCACGGAAGGAACAATTGATGAAATTGTATTTGCTGACGCCGGATGGGATAGTATTGTAGTTCATAACTACATTGCCCGCACAATTATTGAAGAAGGTTTTGGCTATGATACGGATGAAACAACAGGTTCAACTGCAGCAACGCTTCAGGGCTTACGTGAGGGAGATATTAACGTTTATACTGAAGTCTGGACGGATAACGTGCGTGAAGCCTATGAAGAAGCAATTGAAGCTGGAGATATAGAAAAATTATCAGTGAACTTTGATGATAATGATCAAGGTCTTTATGTACCCACATATGTTATCGAAGGTGATGAAGAACGTGGGATTGAACCGATGGCACCTGATTTAAAAACAGTTGAAGATTTGAAAGATTATCCCGATGTGTTTGAAGATCCAGAAGATCCAGGACGCGGAAGAATTATCAATGGTCCTAGTGGATGGGCTGTAGAAGAAGCAATTACAACAAAATTTGATACGTATGGACTGGATGAAACAATGAATAATTTTATCCCAGGTTCTGACTCAGCTGCTGTTGCAGACCTTGTAAGTGCATATGAATCTGGAGAACCGTGGGTAGGTTATTACTGGTCTCCTACTTGGGTAACAGCAAAGTATGATTTAACGTTACTTGAAGAAGATGATTTTGATGTTGATGCATGGGATGAAGATAAAAGCACTGAATTCCCACCAAATGATGTCGTAGTGGCTGTTCATAAAGATTTGCCTGAGCAAGCTCCAGAGGTCGTTGAATTCCTAGAAAACTATGAAACGAGCAATGATTTAACAGAAGAAGCATTAAATTATATGGAAGAAGAAGAAGCTTCAGCAGAAGAGGCAGCTATGTGGTGGATGGAGCAGCATGAAGATATCTGGACAAGCTGGATAGATGAAGATATCGCTGACAAAGTAAAAGATGCACTTAATTAATTAAAACGAGCAGCTAGCCGCTTGGTTGGCTGCTTTTTCTCCATTTTATATAAAACTTTATGTAAAGAGAGGTGTGAAGCTGCTGATATAAATGCAGCGTGTTTATGGGTGGTTTTCCTGATATACAAACCCAATTAGGGCAATATGTTGACTCATTGGTCAGCTTTATAGATACAACTTTTAAAGGGTTATTTGATTTTATATTTCTCATCTCTTCAAGAACGATTAACGGGATTGATGATTTCTTAGTTTGGTTACCGTGGTGGCTGTTTATTATTATTGTTATCCTGCTTGGATGGTATTTCAAATCAGTTTTCTCTGGTTTTTTATATGGTTTTTTTATTTTCTTAATCGGAACATTCGGTCTTTGGGAAGATATGATGACAACGATTGCTATTATCATAACAGCTGTGGCGATTTGTTTGATTATCGGTATTCCTCTTGGGATTTACATGGCATTCCGTAGAGGTTTTTCAACAATCATGCGGCCGTTGCTTGACGCCATGCAGACGATGCCGAGTTTTGTTTATTTGATTCCAGCGATCTTTTTCTTCGGTCTTGGAAACGTGTCTGCAATTTTTGCAACATTAATCTATGCTTTACCTCCTGTTATTCGCTTAACAGAGTTAGCTATTCGCGGTGTAGATCAAGAAGTTGTTGAATCTGCAGAGTCATTTGGTTCATCAACTTGGCAAATGCTAGGTAAGGTTCAATTACCACAAGCCTTGCCGACGATTATGGCCGGTGTGAACCAGACAACAATGATGGCTTTGGCGATGGTTGTTATAGCATCCATGGTTGGAGCTTCTGGCTTGGGAGAGCAAGTTCTCGTCTCTATTAATCGAATCGATATCGCACTTGGCTTTGAAGCAGGTATAAGTATTGTCTTCCTAGCTATTATTATCGATCGTATTACCAATGGCTTTGCTGATAAGCTTCAGAAGCATAGGAGGGTAAGTTAATGACAACACAAATAAAATTGGAAAATGTTTCGAAAATATTTGGATCGAAACCAAAAAGCGTCATACCTATGGTTAAAGAAGGCATGTCAAAAGATGATATATTGGCTAAAACAGGTCATACAGTTGGTGTTTATAATGCCAGCCTAGAAGTGAAAAAAGGTGAAGTCTTTGTCATTATGGGGCTGTCTGGAAGTGGAAAGTCTACCCTCATTCGTTGTTTTAATTTATTAAACAAGCCAACAACAGGGTCTGTGTATATTGACGGTGAAGATATCGCTAATTCCGGTAAATCAACCTTGAAAAAAGTAAGGCAAGAAAAAATTGCAATGGTGTTTCAGCATTTCGGTTTGTTTAATCACCGAACAGTTCTAGCAAATGTAGAGTATGGCCTTGAAGTACGTCATTATTCCAGAGAAGAACGCCGAAATATTGCTATGAAAAATATTGAGATTGTTGGATTGAAAGGCTATGAAGATAAATACCCCGATGAATTATCAGGTGGAATGCAGCAGCGTGTAGGACTTGCTCGTGCACTCGCTAATGATCCTGATATTCTTCTTATGGATGAGCCATTCAGTGCGCTAGATCCGCTTATTCGTCGCGAGATGCAACTAGAACTTCTTGATATCCAAGAACGATTGCAAAAAACGATTATCTTTATTACCCACGATGTAAACGAAGCCTTTAAACTTGGCGATCGTGTTGCTGTGATGAAAGATGGTCATGTTGTTCAAATAGGAACGCCGGAAGAAATAATTGAACAGCCAGCTAACAATTATATTTCAGAATTTATTAAGGATATTGACCGTTCTAAAGTTATTCAAGCAGAACATGTCATGATTAAGCCAAATGCGTTAGTCTCTACCAAAGACGGACTAAACGTCGCGATTAAAGAAATGGAAGAGAATAATATTTCCAGCGTCTTTGTCGTTGACCGAAAGCGTGAAGTAAAAGGGCTCGTTACAATTGATGACGCAGTCAAAGGCATAAAAGAGAAGAAATCACTCCAAGATGTAATGAAAACAGACATTAATATTGTGAAAAGAGATGAATATGTCAGCGATTTAATTCCCAAGACATTAGAATCAAGTTTCCCACTAGCAGTTGTTGATGAAGAGGAGAAATTGGTAGGGTTTATTTTACGAGTTCACGTGTTAGCGGGACTTATTGCTGATGAGCCAGAAAAAGAAGGACAAGTACAATAAAAAGATATCAAAAAAGCAGCTAAGTTTTAAATTATAGCTGCTTTTTGTCTATATATTTAAGCCTAAATAGGAGGTCAAAATTTTTGACTCAGGGTACAGATTTACTAATTGTTAAAAGATTTCACCATGTCCAATGAATTTAATATCAACCGTATATGTTACATCAATATCGGGATAAAGTTTCCGCCATTCTTGATTTGTTAGTTTTTGATCTCGCTTTTTTTGACGATATATTTCTCCATATCCTAAAGCGTCAGAATCAAAGTCTTGTAATTCATTTAGTAATTTTTCATAACGGCTTCGTAATTTTTTTCCTACCTCTTTTTCGATTTTCTTTTGAATTTTAGTATCTTCTATATTTAAATTTTCGTGTTCCGATATGTCAATTAACCTTACTTCTAATTTAAATGAATGATCGAATTCAAGCGCTTCCTTATTCACTAACTTAATGTCGCTCTTATTTCTTATAATATCAATAGTTAGATGGATGTCATCATCATTTAATTTGCTTAAACCGTTTTGAAAAGGCCTTGATGGAATAGAGAATTCCATCCATTCTTCTTTTACCCGACCAAAATTAAGGTTAAATAATTCTCTGTCGTGAATGGGAAGGTCTCCAACATATTTATCATCTTGGAAAACACCAATTGAAGTAATTTTTGGTTTGCCATCTAAAACCTCAAAAATGGGTAAAATCGGATCGCGACCAACATCTCCATAAAAGCGCATGAATTTTTGTAAAGTCATTTTAGGGAAGTGTTTTTTACTCGTGCTGCTTTCCTCTATAACATCGTGTAAGTATTGGCCAATATTCATGGAAATGTCTTGTTCATTCATTTTTAATACATCTTCAGCTGTCGTTTTGCTTAATGCTAAATACATCGTATCGGGAGTATTAGGATTTCGGTTTAACATATCAAGGTAGGGGGCGATTCCTTTCTTAGCTGCTTCTAAACCATATAAATCTAATTGTATTTTACCGAGCTCAAGAAGGAAGTTGGATTCATAGTTAGCGTTATTTACAGCACCTGTTGGTGTACCCCCTGTACCTGAAACAACCTTTGTAATGTCTTGTGATTGTTCTTCAAATTGAAATATGACAAAGTTGGTTTTAATTTCATTTTGGTCTTCAATATCAATCCCACGTGCATTAATAATACCAAGGTTTTCCAGTTGTCTTTTGTCTGGACATCCAGTCAGTAGCAGGCATAATATAATTAATAAAGTGAGTGTTTTTATTTTTCTCATGAGTTATCCAATCCTTTAGATCTTTTCCATTTTTTTCTGATTAACACACATGGTAATAAAATAAAAGGATATATAAAAGCAATCCAGAATCCTATCTGTGCAATAAAATCAGTTAGTTTTAATATTTGATAGTCATATTTAACAAAACTAACGACTAGAAGTATTATGCCTGCCAAAACATAGATGGAGCCTTTCTGCTTTATATTAAAAAGACGATTTAGACCGTAAGTCATCCCCCATAAAAGTAATACATTGTTAGGAATAATAATTAGTAACCATGCCATGATGACTATATAATCAATTCGCTCGACAAACGTAAATGAAACACTTTTGAATAGTGTTAACAAAGACCATTCAAGGTCTTCAATATGTTCTAAACTGAAGTACCCGATTAAAACGATAGTTAATACTAATAAGATGAGTGATGAGTAAGCTATCCCAAGGAATGTAGGTAATTTAGTCTTCTCTTTATTTTCGATAAAAGGATACAATAAAAATAACATTTCAAAACCGCTATTTGTAAAGAATGTTGCTTTTGCACCTTGCATTAATTCCTTTGGTGATGCTTGGAACATTGGCAAGAAATGGCCCCATTCCATCCGTGACATGGGATCATATAAAAATATTAAGAGTGTTTGGGTAGCTAGAAAGAAAATAAATGCGACGCCTGTTATTACTCTAATGCCGCCAGTAATAGCGTATATAACTAGTAATAGGATTAATGTAGCAATCACATAGGTTGGGAAGGTGGGATATAAGAACATCTGAACCACTTCAATATAAGTAGCTATAACGGTAATTAGACCCATACCGAAATATGAAACATAGATAATCCCAAGAAATTTCCCCAAAAAATTTCCAAATACATCAACCTGAATGCCAAAAATATCTGCGTTTTCGTATTGATTCAGAATTATAAACATAACAGCAACAGTTAAGATAATGAACGCAAAGGCTATCAATATGGATACCCAAGAATCCTGCTGTGCAAATTTAAAAATATAACGCGGCGCTCCCATCGTACCTACACCAAATTGAAGAGAAGTTATTAAAAAAAACAAGTAAAAGGCTCGAATCATCACGTGAGCTGGGACTTTGACATTAACATTCATATTATTCACCTACTGATCAATATCCTTTTTTTGAGAGGCCTCTTCTGCATTGAATCGTTTAAGTTTCTTTGGCCGGTAAGACTCAACTCGTTTAGTAGTGTAATCAGGCGGCAAGCGATAAAACACTTTATTAAAGTCTTGTAGTCTTAATGGATAAAGTGGGGTTAGAAATGGGCGACCTAATGATGTTAGTCTCAACATATGAATGATTAAAAAACTTAAAGCCCATATTAAGCCTAATAATCCAAATATACCCGATAAAATAATAAGTGGCATTCTAATGATTCTGATAGTGGTTCCCAGTAGATAGCTGGGTGTTGTGAATGAAGCAAGTGCACTCATGGACACAACAATTAATAATATATTACTAGTAATTCCTGCTGCTACTGCAGCTTGACCAATTACAATACCTCCAACAATTCCCATTGTTTGACCTACTTTTGTCGGTAATCTGGCTCCAGCTTCTCTCAGTAATTCAATTAGAAACTCTAATAATAGAGCTTCCAATATAGGGGAGAAGGGGACAACGGCTCTTGATTGCCCTACGGTAACGAGTAATTTTGTAGGAATAATATCATATTGAAAGCTGATAATCGCTACATAAATCGGTGTAATGATTATAGAAAAGAACATCGCAATAAAACGCAATATTCTTAAGAAGGCTCCCGCCTGCCAGCGCATATACAAATCTTCAGTCGACTCTAAGAAACTAAAGGCATTCGCAGGTGCAATAATACCTGACGGACTGTTTTCGACGAGAACGCCAATTTTACCTTTTGTTATTCCATAACTGAATTTATCGGGAAGCTCTGTTATTTCAAATTGAGGAAATAAATTAAATTGATCGTCCTCTATGTATTGTTTTAATACAATACTATCTTCAATCTCATCTACGTCTAAATCTTTAATACGTTGTTTGACAGTGTTAATGTCTTCTTGATTAGCAATTGATTTCATATAAACGACGCGTACGTCTCGAGGGACTGTCTTCCCCACTTTATACTCCTCGATAACAAGTTTAGGAGATCTAATGCGCCATCTGACAATGTTTATGTTTGTAATAATTGATTCGGTGAATGCTATTTTTGGACCTAAGACCAGTGATTCAGTTTCCGCCTTTTCGAGTGAACGTTTTTCTTTATTAATTAAAGAATAAGCAATTATTTCGCTTTCTTGCTCAATATAGATAAATACTTCACCTAGTATAATTTGATTGTTAATCTCTTCTAATGTACTTGCTGTGCTATTTTCACCAATTGGAATTTCGTTTAAAAGTGATTTGTTGGTCCACGGTTTTTCGGAGGATAGTAAAGGGTTTAAAATACTTGTTTCAAATTTATCTGAGTTAATGAGATTAGATAAATAAAAAACGGCGACTTTTTCACCTTGGATTTCATATGTTTTAAAAATCAGATCTGGATTTGTACCAGTGGTTGATTCGAATTGTTCTTTAACTATCTTTTTAAGTTCATCCGCCTTTAGAGGAAAGAGATTTTTTTTCCAGTGTCTTCTTTTTCTCATGTCTACCTCCATACAAAAATTAACTAGAATTTAGTATGTGGAGATCGATAAAACAATATACATGTATTAAGGTTAAACATCGGGAACCCGTTTTAATTTAACTTTATAGTTTTAACAATTTCTACATAAAAAAACTACACAGAACATAAATTAGGTCCTATGTAGTAATATGCAGTAGTTTTATCGATCTTTCGTTACAACATCCACTTTTCCTGTTCCTGGATCGATGACAAGTCCATGAACTTTAATATGTGCAGGAAGAAGGGGGTGATTACGGATTATAGAAACACTTTGTTCAACGGATTCTTCAACTGTATCAAATCCATGAAATTCTTCTTCAAAGTCAATCCCACTATTTTTTATTGTTAGTAATGTCTTATCTTTAATGCCGCGTTCAGTCATTTTATCGTATAAAGAAGTCGTATCCACGTGGGACATTCCACAATCATGGTGGCCAATCACCGTTACTTCTTCAGCTTTAAGTTCATAAATAGCGACGAGTATACTCTTCATGATAGAATCGAAAGGTTTTCGTATGATTGCACCGGCATTTTTTAACATCTTCACGTCACCGTTTTGTATATTTAATGCTCTCGGTAATAATTCCACTAATCTTGATTCCATACATGTGAAAATGACCATGCGTTTATTTGGAATACTATCTGTCGTATATTGTTCATACTCTTTTCCAGCTACAAATTTTTTATTATACTCTAGCATTTCTTCAAGATGCATTTAAGATCCCTCTCTCTTATTATATAGATTTCCTTTTTAAAAATTATAAAGTTTTATCTATTAATTGTACAGAAAGATTATACTATAATATGACATTTGTTGATAAAATCTTATGAAAATTTGAATTTAATTATTATATACGGTATAATAGATGCAATTTAATTATAAGGGGTGAAGTGAATTGGGAAAAGTTGTTCGAAATTGTCGATTATGTTGTAATCCAATGGATAGTAGCCCATTTGCAATGTGCGCTCCCTGCCTGAGAGATAGTGAGAAGGTTCGGAGTATAGTAATTAAACAGCCAAACCTTTCCATTGAAGAAGTTTCTCAATTAACTGAAGTCTCTTTGCCAACAATACAAAAATTAATTAAAATAGGTTGGAAAAGTAAAATTAAAAATTAAGTCTACTATTCATCAAGTAGTTTTTACACCCCTTACAAGAATGTCTGATAAGAGAAGAACAATTAGTTTTTCTCTTTTTTTATGTGCTCTTTAAGTCTCATGGTAAACTGTGAAGAGACACATATTTATTTTGGTGCTGAGGTGTTACATGAATAAAAAAAATGAGGATAAACACGATATTATAGATGATGACTTGTATGAAGAATTGGATGATGAGGAGTTATATGAGCTCGTTGAAAAAGCGAGAAGAGATGCTTATAAAAAAGCAAAAGAAAGAGAGGAAAAACCAAAAACACCTTTTCCAAAATGGTTATTTTGGGTAGTGGCTATCGCAATGTTTTTTAATGTACTGGCTCTTTTTCCTCAAGTGGTGTCCATTCCGGCGCTTGATTTCTTAAAGACCTCGGCTAAATTATCTACCAATGATGACATTAAAAGTTATAAAAAGTCAGTTGTCGTTATTGAAACAGACGAAAGCCGAGGGACAGGTTTTTCAGTCAGTGATGATGGTATTATTATTACAAACGATCATGTAGTTGAAGGGCATGATCAGGTTTTAGTGGCATTTAAAGATGAAGGGCTTTTTAATGCACAAGTCACCGAGAGATATCCGGATATTGATTTGGCAGTTTTAGAAACAGAAACGGACGGTGACACATTCCCTTATTTGAATTTAGCCGAAAGCGCTGAATTTAGGGAAAATGAACCTATCTATTTTATTGGAAATCCATTAAGGTTTAATCGAATTGCAAATGAAGGTCATATTATTGATTATGTACAATTGAAAAACTGGGATAAGCAAGTCTTAATGATAGAGGCCCCTGTATACCGTGGGAATAGTGGCAGCCCAGTCATCAATAAGGATCGTGAAGTCATCGGAATAATATTTGCCACCACTAACCATGAGACTTATGGGAAGGTCGGTTTATTTGTTCCCATCGATTATTATTATGAGGTGCAGAAGTGACTGGTGATGCCATGAACTGATTAGTCACCAAGATTTAAATGAAATGTAATTCATTTGAGATAGCTATCAGCCTATTCTTTCGTTAAGATAGTTATTATTAATTATAAATATAAAATGAACCATACTTTTAAAATATACATAATTAAGATGGTGAAATCCTCATGAATGATAATTTGACAGTTTTGTTACAAATAGATGTTTTATTTAACGAAAAGATTACAAAGACACTCAGAAAAGAAAATCAAGTGACGAATAATGTAATGACGGCGGGGGGTGCTTCTGCTTGATTACTCAAGAATCAACCAAAGATTTAACCCTCGAAGAAATGGTGATTGTGGCACAGCAAGGAGATCTAGACATCTTGAATCACTTGTTGAAAGCCTATCAACCTTTTATCGCTAAGTGTGTCTCTGGTGTATGCAAACGATATATCGATCCAGAACAAGATGATGAGTTTAGTATTGGATTATCTGCTTTTCATAGTGCTATTGAAACATTTTCACCCGACAAAGGCAGTTCTTTTTTGTCTTTTGCTAAGTTAGTGATCACAAGACGGATTATTGATGATATCCGCGCCAAACAAAGGTACCCGGATTCTGTGTCATTAGATGAGACGTTTGATGCGGAAAAAATGGAAAATCCTCGAGAAATCAAAGCGGTGAAAGATGCTTACAAAGAGGAGCAGGATATATGGTATCGCCGACAAGAAATATTAGATTTCCAAAAAAAATTAGCTGCTTATAAAATATCTCTTTCAGAATTGACAGAGGTGGCTCCGAAACATAAAGATGCAAGGGAATCGGCTATTAGAACAGCACGAATTCTTTTTAATGATGCGGATATGAAGCAGTATGTCCACAAGAAGAAAAGATTACCAATGAAAGATCTAGTTAAAAAAGTAGACGTCAGTAAAAAAACTCTCGAACGTAATCGAAAGTATATTTTAGCGATTTTTATTGTTTTAGATAAAGAATATCTTTATCTAAATGATTATTTAAAGGGGGTGGGTCAGTGAAGAAAGGCATTATAATGGAACAGCACCCACAATACACAATCGTGATGACAGACGATGGCTTATTTCAGAAAGCTCTTCCCATCGAAAATGCTCAGATAGGGTGTGAAGTTGTTTATCGTCCATTGATAAAGAGAGAAGCCCCGTCTTTCTTTTTCAAAATCAAACGTTTCGTGACAGTACCAACTGCTGTTCTAGCGATGATGTGCTTCATTGTTTTGCTAGGATTACCGATGTATTTATCTACGGGATCTTCCAAAACTTATGCCTATATTAATGTAGATATAAATCCAAGTGTTGAAATGAAACTTAATAACAAGATGCAAGTGACTTCACTATCACCACTAAATGACGATGCATCTACTTTGCTTGATCACTTAAGCGATTGCAAAGGTAAAGACTTAGAAACCGTATTAAAAAAAGTTATCAAAGAAAGTGAAGCAAATGGCTTAACTCAAAATGGAAAAAACATGATTATAGGTGTTAGTTATATTGATGGGCAAAATGAAGATTTGTTTGACTTTGATGATCTCAATCTTACTCCTGACTGGGGAGTCGTGACTTTAAATATACCGGAAGATGTAAGGGAGATTGCTGAAAAAGATCATACCTCAATGAATGAAGTCTTTTTTGAGACAGTTAATGAGAATCCAGATAACATAAAACATTTAAATCAAAAAGATAAAGAAATTATATATTCATTTTATAGACATAAACATCCAAAAGAAAACACTCAGGATTCTTTAAAACCGAAAGAAAAAAAGATAAAAGAGGATCAAAAGGCAATTGAGGAAAATCAACCTTCTGATAAGCATAAAGAAAAGTCTGAACCCAATCAACAGGACGCGAAGAAGGATAATAATTCAAAGGATAAACAAAAAACTTCCGAAGATAAGAATTCTAAACAATCGCCTGAAAATAAGAAGAAAGAAGAAAAACATCATAAAAAGCATCAAAAAAATAAGCAGGGGCAGCACCAACCATCTCGACACCAAAAGAAACAAGATAAGCAAAAGCACCATCAGCCACCTGGGCACCAAAAGAAACAAGACAAGCAAAAGCATCATCAGCCACCCGGGCACCAAAAGAAACAAGACAAGCAAAAGCACCATCAGCCACCCGGGCAGAAAAAGAAACAAGATAAGCAAAAGCATCATCAGCCACCCGGGCAACAAAAACATAACAAACATAAGCATCATCAACCACCAGGACAACAGAAGAAACATACTTCACCGGGACACTCTAAAAGGTAGCTGTAAAAAAACAAGGAATATACCCACATTGGTACATTCCTTGTTTTTTTATGATTAACACAAGAGCATTTACTTATATTTCAATTTTTTCTGTTGGTACATACTGCATTGCATGATCTAAATAATAGAGGAGGTCATCATGGGAGTTAATCACCTTTTTTTCATCTAAAGAATAATGATAAGCATTTAAGAAAAGTTGTATCTTTTTCGACAGTAAATCATCCTCTGTTCGTACCATTAGAACGAGTAAATCATCCCACTGTCCCCATAACGTATAATACAATGCTTTGTCGTAATCAGGCATATCCATTTTTAATTCCCTCCTTAACCTTAAAGGGTACGTTTACTTTTCCCGCTATTTATATATATATTTTTAAAATCCAAAATGGTGTAAGTACCAATTTTAGGTACAACAAAATAGAGAATAAATCAGTTTATCTGATACATACTAAACTCAAAATCGTAAAGGAGGAATAAATAAACCATGAAATCAATGAAAGTCAGATTTCTTACCATTTTTGCAGTAATTATGTTGGCACTTGTTGGATGTAACGCTAATACAAACGACAACCAAGAGGGTCAAGCAGATGATATGAATAAAATCGAGCCTACTCGATATAACACAAACGATAATCGGAATGATACGAACAGAAATACACGTGATTACACGATGGATCGTAACCGAAACGACGAAGGAAGAGAAAATCGTGGTTTAAATCGTGAGGATAGAGATCGTAAAGATAATAATCAAAATTATGAAGTTGCCGAAAAAGCGGCAGATCGTATTACAGATAAAGTTAAAGGCGTCGACCGTGCGTATGTATTAACAACTAATAATAATGCATATGTTGCTGCAACAATGGATAATGATCACAGAGATAACAACCGTAACGACACAAAGAAAAAGGATAGACATGATGGTGAAAATCGTGATCTAGACAATAATGATGGTGGAATGAACACTCATCATACAGGTGATGACTTAACAGATGATGTGAAAAATGAAATCAAAGATATTGTAAAGTCAGTTGACAATAATATTGATAACGTTTATGTGTCAACAAACCCTGATTTCTTCGATTTAACCAATAATTATGTAGATGATATGAACAATGGTAAACCTGTAAGAGGTTTTTTCGATCAATTTGGTAACATGATTGAACGATTATTCCCCCAGAATAAAAACAGATAAATAAAAAATCGAGCGCCTAAAAAACAGGCGCTCTTTTTTTATCAATTTAAAAGTTATGATAAACTAAAGTATAATGAAGTAACAAAATAAACTGGAGGAATGATTTATGTCTAACAAAGCATTAGTATATTTAGCTGACAATCGAGAACGTCTTTTGAAAAAGTTAAATGAGTTTTTATCAATTCCAAGTGTAAGTACGGATTCGGAACATAAGGGCGATATCAAACAAGCAGCGGATTTCCTCGCGACTTACTTAGTAGAAATAGGTTTTGAGAACATTGATACGAAAGATACTGGAGGGCATCCTTTAGTTTATGCTGAATATAATGGTGCCGGGTCTGACGCATCGACCGTTCTTTTTTATGGACATTACGACGTCCAACCTGTTGACCCAATTGATCAATGGAAGAGTGATCCCTTTAAACCGGAAGTTCGTGAAGGTCGAGTGTATGCAAGGGGTTCCAGTGATGATAAAGGCCAAGTGTTTATGAATTTAGCTGTGTTTGAAGCTATTATGAAAACAGATGGCAAACTTCCCCTAAATGTTAAAATTTGTATCGAAGGTGAAGAAGAAATCGGCAGTGAAAATCTTTACGATATTCTTCAAGAGAAAAAAGAGTTATTCGAAGCTGATTTTGCCGTTATTTCTGATTCAGGTATGGTAGCGGAAAACCAACCTACAATCCTTTATGGTCTTAAAGGGTTTACAGGAATTGAAATAACAGTGGCTGGTCCAGACCATGACTTGCACTCTGGTATGTATGGTGGTGCGGTTAGAAATCCGGTTATGGCTTTGACGCAAATTTTAGCAACAATGAAAAACAGTGATGAAGTGATTACCGTCGATCATTTTTATGATGATGTTGAACCTCTGTCAGAACACGAACGTGAATTGATTAGTCAGGTTCCTGGTGAAGATTTTGTTGAAGCAACAGGAGCCCCAGATACAGCTTCTGAAAAAGGGTATACCCCACAAGAACATACGATGGCACGCCCAACATTTGAAATTAATGGAATCTACGGTGGCTATCAAGGAGAAGGGACAAAAACAATCATTCCTTCTTCAGCGACAGCGAAGATTACATGTCGTTTAGTTCCAGGACAAGATCCTGAAAAAATTCAACAATTATTAGAGGACCATGTGAAAAAAGTAGCACCTTCAGGAGTTCATGTTAATGTTCAAAAAGAAAAGCTATCGTCTAAAGCTTATAAAGTTGAACCAGATCATCCATTAATTAAAAAAGCTGCGAAAAGCTATACGAAAGCTTTTGGAAAAGAAACAGTTTTCGTTCGGATGGGGGGATCAATCCCTGTTGTTGAGTGGATTGAAGATATTTATAATATCCCAGTTGTCTTGTTAGGTTTTGGTACGCCAGGTGATCGTCTGCACTCACCTAATGAAAGCTTTCCACTGGATAGTTACGATAAAGGTATGGAGACACTAGTTTATTATTGGAAATCCATTAATGATTAAGCTTTATAGAGAGGAGCGTCGGTAATGAAATTAGCGATTGTCACGGGTGTATCAAAGGGGCTTGGAGCATCTGTTGCCGAGCTATTTCTAAAGTCGAATATACCTTTAATTGGCACCTCACGTACGGAAAATAATGAGTTAAAGCAAATAGCAGGTGATAATAATACTGCTTACGAGCATCTTTCAGTAGACTTAAGACAAGAAAAAGAACTAGAAAATCTTGCAGAAGCTCTTGGTGAAAAATTAGCTCATTTTCAGCCAACGATTGTTTATTTAGTGAATAACGCAGCCATGGTTAAACCTGTTCATCAAGCGAGTAACATTAATCCAAAAGAGTTGTCAAATCATATTAATCTCAATTTGACAGCTCCGGTAATATTAACTAATTCACTCCTAGCCCAAGCTAGTGGGCAAGATGCGATATTAGTGGCGTTAACAGTTACTTCTGGTGCAGCTGAAAATCCAATATATGGTTGGAGTGCTTATTGTAGCACAAAGGCCGGCATGAATATGTATACTAAAACAGTGGCCCTTGAACAAGAAGAACTTAATACAGGACATAAAATTATTGCGTTTAATCCAGGAATCATGGATACAAATATGCAAGCCAATATAAGAGAACACACCCATGAAGAATTTATTGATATTGATCGTTTTAAATCCTATAAAGAAAATCAACTTCTTCGTCAACCTCGTGAAGTGGCTGAGGTTCTTTATAAGATTATAATTAAGGAAGAAAAAATTCAAAACGGGTATATTTACACTGTAGACGAATACTTATAGAGCAGATTTAGAGTCATCTATTAAACAGTTATAACTGCAATGATTGTGAGGATATGTTAAAATTTAATTGGATTGTTTTGAGAGATGTATCATTATGAATGATTGAAAGGAAAATTGGTATGATCACACGAAAAAGTAAACGTGAAGTTGAACAAATGCAAGAAGCGGCTGATATTTTAGTTGCTTGTCATAAAGAAATTGCTAAAATGATTAAGCCAGGGATTACTACGATGGAAATTGATCAATTTGTTGAGTCATTTTTAGAAAGACACGACGCTATCCCTGAGCAAATAGGGTTTAATGGTTACGAATATGCAACATGCGCATCCATTAACGATGAAATTTGTCATGGTTTTCCTCGTAACGAGGCTCTTGTTGACGGCGATATTGTAACAATTGATATGGTTGTTAACTATAAAGGAGGACTTGCCGATTCAGCGTGGACCTATGCTGTAGGTAAAGTTGATGAAAAAGGACTTCGACTAATGGATGTCACGAAAAAGTCTCTCTATAAAGGAATCGAACAGGCAAAGGCAGGTAACAGAATTGGGGATATCGGCCATGCGATTCAAACATACGCTGAAGGAGAAGGTTTTTCAGTTGTAAGAGAATTTACAGGTCATGGAATCGGCCCAACCATGCATGAGCCGCCCCATATTCCGCATTTCGGTGAACAAGGTAAAGGGATTCGCCTGAAAGAAGGAATGGTTATTACGATTGAACCGATGATTAACGAGGGCGAATGGAAGAGTAAAATGGATGATAACGGCTGGACAGCACGCACTGTTGACAAAGGACGCTCAGCACAATACGAACACACTCTTGTTATTACAAAAGATGAACCGCTTATACTAACAGAACAAGATAAATAATAAAAGAAACATCCTCTGCGTAGTATAGAGGATGTTTCTTTTGTGCATGTATTCCTGTCTGTTATTCGGATGTGTAATGTCACTGTTGTATAATTCTCCCGGTCACGCTCAAAACTCCCGTATCTTCATGAAAAGTAATTGAGAGACCACCTTCAAACTGTAAAAATCTCTCCAATATTTTCTGTGTCTGTTTTACCCATTGTGTAACGCGTCTGTTATTAACTCACTTCTCCTTTTTTGTAAAAAAGCACTGTGATAATCGGGCTTAGTAAGCAAAAGAATGCAAATGGTAAATATGATAAGACAGAGACACCTAGGACATCAGCGATAAAGACACCGCAGACACTCCAAGGTACGAGTGGATTAATAACTGTTCCGGCATCTTCCAAGGTTCGAGATAAAGCTTTATTTTGCAGGCCAGCTTTTTCGTAGATTGGTTTATATGTTTCACCTGTTAACATGATGGATAAATATTGTTCTCCGATGATAACATTAATCCCAATTGCCGTTGCTGCAGTTGACATAATGATTGAGCGTGTCTTGATTAACTGTGCTTGAAGTTTGACTAAAAATGAAGGAATAATCCCCGTCACAAATAACAAGCCACCGAATCCTAGTGCAAGTATCACGAGTGAGATAGTAAAAAACATACTACTCATTCCACCTTTTGTTAACAGCTCATTAACAGGTTCAAAGCTAGTTGTTGCTGTATAACCATCAAACCAAATTCCCCATATTATTTTAAAATCTAAACCGCTTATAAAGAATGCAATAACTGTTGCAATGATGCTACTTAACCCAATTGATAAAAATGCGGGTATTCTAAATAGGGTACAAATGATCAAAATAATTAAAGGTATCCAAGCGCTCCAGTGCAGTAACCCAGTTTCTGCAAGTGCCATCTTGTATTCATTAGCTTGTTGAAAAGACATAGCTTTATCTGGAGATAGAAAAGCAAATAATATAAAAGATATAATAAAAGCCGGTATTGTCGTCAGACTAATATGTTTAATATGGTCAAATAAATCTACATTGACAATCGTTGACGCAAGGTTTGTCGTATCTGACAAAGGGGACATTTTATCACCAAAGAAAGCACCTGAGACGATTGCTCCAGCTGAAATTGAAAGAGAAACATCCAGTGCACTGGCCATCCCAATAAACGCAACACCAATTGTGGCAGTTGTGGTGAGTGAACTTCCCATGGATACGCCAATGATTGCTGTCACTGCAAATACTACGGCGTAAAACCATGTTCCACCAATTAACGTAAATCCACTATTAATTAATATAGGAATCGTCCCACTTATCATCCAACTACTGATTAAAATCCCAATTAAGAAGAACAAAAAGATAGCACTCATTCCTGTTTTTGCTCCTTCTACCATCCCGGTTTGCAAATCATTATAAGAAATATGTTTAAAAAGGCCGTAACTAATTAAAAGTAAAATACCGATTAGCATAGGGATATGGGGAACTGTTCCCAATCCAATAATAAAATAGCTCATTAATCCTATAATAACTAAAAATATAATAAATGATTCTAAGAGAGATGGTTGATATTTTGGCTTGATTGGAAACATGATTTTTTTCCTCCTTTTATTAAATATAAAAAAACTTCATCCCTAAAAAAGGGACGAAGTTTATCTCCGCGTTACCACCCTAGTTAATGAAAGTCTGTGCACTTTCACCCACTTATTAAAAAGAGTCCATTGTTTTGCGAAAAGTGTAATTTCAATTATTTCCTGCCAGAGCTTTCACCAGCCGCTCCGTCTCTGATTTTTCTGCTCAGAAATATTTACTGACTTTACTGGACCCGATATTATTTAAAGTTGAATAACATAGAATATACGCGCTTTTTTTCAAACTGTCAATATGTTATTCTATAAAGTCTTTTATTTTGTATTTTTTGAATTATAAGTTATAATAGTTTAAATTTTCGAATCAGGAGGGAGACGTATTTGAACGAGAAAGTGAGTGTTACAAGCGAGAAATCTAGTCAAACAGCTAAAATGATTAAACGAGGAATAACGGTAGGTTTTCCAATCATGCTTGGGTATTTACCCATTGCAATTACATATGGCGTGTTGGCCAAACAGTCAGGTCTTTCTTTGTTTGAATTAACAATGATGAGCGTGTTCGTTTTTGCAGGAGCCAGCCAATTTATGGGTGCTAATATGATTGCAGTGGGCGCAGGGGCTTCAGAAATTATTATCGCTACATTTGTTCTTAATTTTAGACATTTTGTGATGAGTTTATCTTTTATGAACCGTCTTCGCGCCGTGGCGCCAAAGTGGAGAGCCTCTTTATCTTTAGGATTGACAGATGAGACATTTGCAGTTTCTTCTTTACATACTAAAGAAGCTGAGGAGGAAAAAGGAGCATATTTTTATTTATCATTATTTTTAACTGCTTATCTCTCTTGGATAGTGGGCTCTTTTCTAGGTGGTGTGTTAGGTGAAGTAATCCCTGAAAAATTAAGTCAGAGTATGGGAATCGCTCTTTATGCTATGTTTATTGGATTGCTTGTCCCTTCTGTGAAAAAAGAACTTAAAGTAGGACTTGTTGCGATTATTGCTATGTTAATCCATGTGTTATGTAGTTATGTGTTACATATGAGTTCGGGATGGGCAATTGTATTTGGAACAATTGTCGGTGGCTTTTCAGGTGTATTTCTATTAGAGGAGGACGAGCAATCATGATTATTATTCTTATTATTATCGGCATGTCTCTCGTAACAATGATCCCAAGAGTAATTCCAGCTTTTGTTGTTGGGCAACTTGAGTTTAAAAGTTGGCTTAACCGTTGGCTTAATGCCATTCCATATGCCGCACTTGGTGCTTTGATTTTTCCAGGTATTATGTCAGTTCAAGAAGGTCAACCTCATATCGGCCTGGTTGGTGGTCTTGTAGCTATTGTGCTTGCCGCTTTAGGCTTAAATGTAATCTTGGTCGTAATGGGAGCGATTTTTACTGTTTTCTTACTTTTAACATGATATATTAGAGAAGGATAAAATTAAAACAATCTCAAAATATATAAATGTTGCAAGGAGGGGGAGTTCATGTATTCCATACGAAGAGCTGTTTATGAAGATGCAGAAACTATAGCCAATATTCATGTAAGCAGCTGGAAACATACATATAAAGACCTAATTGATGAAAAAGACATTTCCAACATGACATATGAAAATCGCAAAATATTATGGCAAGCAGTATTAAGTGTCCAAAATAAAGAACGATGTACATTTGTCATCCATAATGATAAGAAAATTGTCGGATTTATCTCAGGAGGGCCTGAGCGGACAAAACGATTTGATTTTGATGCCGAAATTTATAACATCTATTTACTGAAAGAATATCAAAAACAAGGGCTAGGAGCTCGACTTCTAAAAGTCTTTGCTGATGAAATGAAAAATAATGGCTATGAGTCCATTTTAGTATGGATTTTAAAACAGAATCCTTCGAGTCGTTTTTATGAAAGATATCAAGCTCAACCCGTGGGCATTGAACAAACATCAATTGGAGAAGGCACCTATCAAGAAACAGCATATGGTTGGCAAAATATTGATGAACTCTTAGCCTTATTTAAATAAACAATAAAAACATAACCTCATCAGATGATCCATAGAATATTATTTTCCCCTTGCAATTATTCTAAAAATTTAGGATAATAGAAAAAAGGAGCTGGGGGGCTTGTTCCATGGAAAAAGAAAAAGTTATGTACCGTTTCATTCGTTATAATGGTCGTGCAATTGATGCTAAAAGAGAAGTTTCTTTTGAAATCAAACTAATGTCCAGAATGATTTTGGATGAAATATGTTTTAACTGGAATAAAGAAAAATTACTCGAAGACTTAGATTATTCTTTTGTTCATGGAAACCAAAAAGAATTTCTACGTATTAGTGAAGAATATAAGCAATACGTGTGGGAATAAATTAATTGGTTGGTCTCACTTCAAGTGAGACTTTTTTATACATCGTATATAGGTCTTATTACTTATGTAGGGGTGGAAAAAATGGGTCTAAATAATGAGGTTATCTACAGACAAAATAAAATTTTAATATTAACCTTTTGTTTCTCAGTTTTGCTTGGGGTAGGAGCTGAACTTGTTGTTGGAGCTCCACTAGCCAATATATTAACGCTTGCTATAGGAGGTGTGGTCTCAATACTGATACTCTCCTATCTCCTTTATCAACGTATTATGTTACATCTCATTCCCTATTTTGCAGTTATTAGTTTAGCAGGTGTTGCATTAATTATAATGATGAGTTCAGAATACGTCACAAATATGTTATTTACCTTTTTTCTCTTAGCAGTAGCGGCTATTTCCCTTTCTAGAAAAGTATTAATTATTGGAGGCGTATTTGGTTTAGCTCTGTTAACTTATTTTGTGACAGTTAAAGGGGGAGTAGTTGGATTCGATTTGCGTGCAATGGTGATCACGATTGTCTTTTTTATTTTGATTTTCATTGTACTATTTATTCAAATTCGCGGAACAAGAACAATATTGAGTAATCTTCAAAAAACATTGATTGATAGTGAAGATAAATCAATTAAACAAAGAGAACATACAAATTTTGTTCAAAAGAGTGCATCCAATGTGAAAAGGCAAATGTCTATTATTGAAAGTGATAGTACGTTAAACGCACAGTCGATTAATGAAATGCGAGAAGCCTTCACTGACATGGCTCAAGCCAGTCAAACGCAGGCGGAAGCAGCCACGACGATAGCAATGAATACAGATGAAAATAATCAGAGATTGGAAAAAATGATAGCCTCATTTGATGAGAGTACACGTGATGGCGAAGAACTGAAAGACCTTTCTTTAGCGGGGCAACAATCAATTGATTTACTTACAAATACCATGACTGGTCTTCAAACATCTTTTAAGACGATGACAGATGATTTTTCAGAACTTGTAGGGAAAATTCACCAAAACAATGTATTTGCCGATAAAATTCAGTCCATTGCTGAACAGACAAACTTGCTTGCTTTAAATGCGAGTATTGAAGCAGCACGTGCGGGTGAAGCTGGTAATGGATTTGCAGTCGTTGCTGGAGAAGTCCGTCAACTGGCAGAGATTTCTAATGAAACGGCGCGACAAATTACCGAGAACTTAAGTAGTGTCGAAGCTGACGCCTTGACCGCCCAGAAAGAAATGAAAAATAATAGAGAACAACTAGAGCGAAATGCTAACCACACTAAGGATGTAAAAGAATTTCTTGAAAAAACCACGAATCAACTACATGAATTTATAAAATACTTAAGGTATTTAGAACACCAAGCTAACGGAATTCAATCTTCTTCTGGAACGATTAGTACATCAGTTGATAACTTAGCCGCTCTTATCGAAGAAACGACAGCAACAATTGAGGAATTAGAAGCCACGGTCGAAGAGCAAGTCAGTCGAACAAACACTCTTGCATCTGCAATTGAAGAAACAAACGAAACAGCAGTGAGGTTAGTGACCGCAAATTAAAAACAGAAGTCACCGCCAAGGTGCTTCTGTTTTCAAAGGAATGGACTGGAACCTATCGAAGTAAACTGCTCGTAATTTAAGATTCACACTTTAATTTATGTTGACTGTCAATTTCCAGCTAATTGCACTTCATATGAAAAAGTTTCTAATAATTTGCGCAAGTTTGCTTTAGCTTTTGAACTTCTTTCATTCCAATAACATAAAACTTCGGTCATTATTTCAATTGTCTCTACTTTAGCTTGGTCGTACAGCTCTTCAAAACTATCTGTGCTAGCTTTATTCGTGATTGGATGATACCAAGTTTTCTTTTCTAAGTTTAAGTAATCATGATCTCCGTTTAATGGTCGATGGGAAAATGAAAATATAGTTGATCCGAAAATATTATTTTTCCAACCGTTAGGATCATGCCAAATTCTCAAAACTAATTTCATGTGTCTATATGCTTTTTGAATGATTTTTGAGGATTTAAATATTGCTTCTGGAAAATGTTTGAGACTATTTTTATGAATGAGCTCTGCGATATCTTTATCTATTGAAAAACCAACATCAATTTCTTTATATACTGGTACTTTCCATGTCTGTAAATTATAATGCTTTTCCATCAACAATGTATCAATAGAAGTTTCTAACTTCCGATGATCGGTCTGCTTCTCTTTTGCAAAATAATGAATAAAAGGTCGCGTGTGACAATTTAGTATATAATTCGTAACAAAACCGAAGACATAGGATTTTATCTCTTTTCGTTGATCTTTAGCGTCTTCAATTAAATCTTTTAAAAAACCGTTACATTGTTGACTGGATATTGATATATCATTGAATTGAGATGGAAAATCTCGAATTGTTCGGTGAACGTTAAAAAAAGAAAATGGAGCAAATCCTTGGGCGCCCAGCTTCATGATTGCTTCTTGCTTTAAAAAAGAATCTGGAATTTGTAGTGTGTCCACTACGCTTTCGCAAAAAGTGATATGAGTCCAAATATTAGGCATGTAAAAAGCCTCCTAAAAGATAACTACTCAATATTCATAATTTCTAATGGAGTAGTAGTTAAGCCTAGTCTCTAAGTATAGGACAATGTATTCTTTAAATAGTATATATGAATTTTTCAAGAAATGGAGGTTGATATATCTACAGATTTATGACATTTAACAATTATGTTCTCTCTAGTGATTGATTTTTAGCTAAAATACATGAAAACGACTGAAATATTAGATTATCGAAACGACTATTTGATATACTAATAATGAATAGGAATTAAATTGAAGTCATGGGGAGGAACTACATATGGATTATCGTGTTGAACATGACACGTTAGGAGAAGTTAAAGTTCAAGCTGACAAGTATTGGGGAGCTCAAACACAAAGAAGTAAACAAAATTTTCCTATAAGCGAAGAGAAAATGCCGAAAGAAATTATCAAAGCGTTTGCTATTTTGAAAAAAAGCACCGCTAAAGCAAATAGCGAATTAGGATTACTTGAGAAAGAAAAAGCCGAAGCCATTGCCTATGCAGCGGATCAAGTATTAGAAGGTCAACTTAATGATCACTTTCCATTGGTTGTCTGGCAAACGGGAAGCGGTACACAATCAAATATGAATGTAAATGAAGTATTAGCTTTTGTTGGAAATCAGTGGTTGAAAGAACAGGGGAGTGAATTGATCCTTCATCCAAATGATGACGTCAATAAATCACAAAGTTCAAATGACACATATCCAACAGCTATGCATGTAGCCGCTGTTTTAAAAGTGGAAGGTAAAGTATTACCTGCTGTCCAAACGATAAAGGATTCCGTTAAAGTAAAAATGGATGCTTTTAAAGACATCGTAAAGATAGGGAGAACTCATTTGCAAGATGCAACTCCACTTACTTTAGGGCAGGAAATTAGTGGGTGGCATCGTATGCTTGAAAAAAATGAAGCTATGCTAACCGAAAGTGTTCAGCACTTAAAAGAGCTTGCTATTGGTGGAACAGCGGTCGGTACCGGCCTAAATGCGCATCCTGATTTTTCGGAAAAGGTCTGTGAAGCAATCAATCAGGAGACAGGGAAAAATTTTATTTCAGCACCTAATAAATTTCACTCATTGACGAGTTACGATGAAACGGTTTATGCTCACGGTGCATTAAAGGCGCTTGCTGCTGACTTAATGAAAATTGCTAATGATGTACGTTGGTTAGCTAGTGGACCTCGTTCTGGCATTGGTGAAATTACAATTCCATCGAACGAGCCAGGTAGCTCAATCATGCCAGGAAAAGTAAATCCGACACAAAGTGAAGCCGTTACGATGGTTGCCGCGCAAGTGATGGGGAATGACGCTACTATCGGATTTGCAGCAAGTCAAGGAAACTTTGAATTAAACGTTTTTAAACCAGTTATGGCTTATAATTTCCTGCAGTCTTGTAATTTATTAGCAGATAGCATGCTCTCATTTGAAGAGCGTTGCGTCAGAGGAATTGAGCCAAATCTTGAAGAAATCGATAAGCATCTTAAAAATTCTTTAATGCTTGTAACAGCTCTTAATCCACATATTGGGTATGAAAATGCAGCTAAAATTGCTAAAACGGCATTCGAAAACAACTCAACATTGAAAGAAACAGCTGTTGAATTAGGGTTATTGACTGAAGAACAATTTGATGAATATGTAGACCCTAAAGAAATGACACATCCTAAATAATAACGCTGTAGAAAAATAAATATAACTAAATTTTAAAGAGTAGTAGGGAATGTGCTTATTATCACTTCCCCTGCTGCTTTTTTTGTTTACGGCAACTATGAAGCTCGACTTTTGATCAAAAAGCTTCGTACTTGTCGTTCATAAGCATAATGAAGTCTAACATTTGCATCAAATACAGCTCTAAATTCACTAAAAGCTCTTAAAATCCTAAAGCCGCTTCTCATTAACATTGCTAAATGGTTCGTTCCAAAAAATATAACAAATTAACTACAAATTACCAATGGATTTTTGTGATAAGTTCTTCTGAATTGCTCACAATATATATTACAGGAGGTGATAGACATGGCAAACAACAATAATTCAAATCAGTTAGTTGTACCTGGTGTACAACAAGCTCTTGACCAAATGAAATATGAGATTGCTTCTGAATTTGGTGTTAACCTAGGAGCTGATACAACTTCTCGTGCTAACGGTTCTGTTGGTGGAGAAATTACGAAGCGTTTAGTTGCAACTGCACAACAACAGCTTCATGGTGGACAACAATAACATTAAATATGGCTAAGAAGGGTAAAACCCTTCAATCATAATAAAGGGAAGGTCAGTTAATTCTGACCTTCCCTTTTAATATTTCTCTTATTTAATTCGTAATTCAGATTCAGCATCAAAGAAGTGGGCATGATTCATATTCAGTGCTAGAGTTAAACTTTCTCCACTATGAATATCTGTGCGAGAGTCTACGCGAGCGATGAAATCCTGACCATTTACTTTAGAATAAAGGTAAGATTCAGAACCCATCAATTCAGCAACATCAATATGAGCAGTTATTTTAGTTTCAGGTGATGAATCAAGGAACAAAGGTTCATCATGAATATCTTCTGGTCGAATACCAAGAACAATATCTTTGTTTAAGTATCCATTATCGCGAAGGGTTTTCATTTTTCCTTCTGGTATTTTGATTTTAATATCTTCCATTACAAAATAGCCCTCATCAAGTTTACCTGAGAAAAAGTTCATGGAAGGTGAGCCAATAAATCCACCAACGAAGACGTTGTTAGGGTTGTCATATACTTCTTTTGGTGCACCAACTTGTTGGATAATACCGTCTTTCATAACGACGAGACGTGTTGCCATTGTCATAGCTTCCGTTTGGTCGTGTGTTACATAAATAGTTGTTGTTTTAAGACGTTTATGCAATTTTGAAATTTCTGCACGCATTTGAACACGCAGCTTAGCATCAAGGTTTGATAGCGGTTCGTCCATCAGGAAGACTTTCGCATCACGCACAATAGCACGTCCCAAAGCAACACGCTGACGTTGACCACCAGAAAGTGCCTTTGGCTTACGATCTAAATATGCTTCTAGACCTAAAATTTTAGCTGCATCTTGAACACGTTTTTGAATCTCATCTTTTTTAAATTTACGTAGCTTTAAACCAAATGCCATATTATCATAAACACTCATGTGCGGATACAACGCATAGTTCTGGAATACCATTGCGATATCTCTGTCTTTTGGTGCCACATCGTTCATTTTTTTATCATCTATATATAATTCCCCGTTAGTAATTTCCTCTAGGCCAGCAATCATACGAAGAGTTGTTGATTTACCACATCCAGATGGACCAACAAAAACGATAAACTCTTCATCTTTAATGTCTAAGTTAAAGTCATCAACAGCTACGACATCTTTGTCAAATACTTTTTGAATGTTATCTAATTTTAATTCAGCCATTGTATTCCCTCCAAATATTAAAAACGTTTTTTTACTATCTTTATTATAGGAAATCGTTTTCATTTGGTAAATGGTAATACTGCCTGAAGATTTAATAGTTATTTGTGCATATTGTTCAATCATTGATTTCATGAGCGGCAATTAAAGCTAAGTAAACAGACATTGCTTGGTGAAAACTCCTTATATCGATTCCTGTATGCTTTTTAAATTGATCAATACGATATTGTAAACTGTTCCTGTGCATATATAACTTTTTGGCTGTTACTGAAATATTTAAATCTGATTCTAGATAGACATTAATCATCTTGAAAAACTCTTTATCAGTTGTAAATTCTTTAAGTATACTTTGACTTAAGCTATTTTTAAATTGAAAATCAAGCTGATTCATTATAATAGAGGGAATGGCTTCAAAATAAGTTATGACGTTTTTATCACTAGATTTAAAAGCAATTTTTCCTCCATAATTCATGTTTTTATAATAAGAGTGGATATTAAGTGTATCAGACTGGAAATAACCGACTAGGAAGTTTATTTTTACATATAGATCGCTCATGAGAATGTCAATAATATGCTTATACGATATTGTTTCACTTATCTGTTCTAATTCTTCTATGATAATTCCTTCTTTTTCACTTTCCCATAAAATAGAAACCTCTTGTTCGAATAAAGTATTTAATGCTTCCTTAAAAGTAATGGGGTCAACTTGCTTAATTGGCATATTAAAGTAAACAAAACGATACGGCATGTCAAGCTTAGCAAAAGATTCTGTATTGCCATTAATGAGATCTGTCCATTTTTTCTCTTTTTCTGTTTTCATTGGAAAAGAAGGTTCGTATGGTGTGAGGAATGCAGAGAGAATGGACGTCTCTTTTGTTGATAATTCATTTTTATGTATACCGATCAGTTTATTTTCAAGCGTTTTGAACCACATAAAATTTTCTTTTAACTCATAGTTTGCTGGTGTGTAATAAGTTAAGGATGGAAAAATTTTTTTGAGCTGATTTAACATAGTAAAACCTCTTTTTCAAGCGTCTTTTTTTATATTATAGCAATGAAACATGAGTTTAAAAAACAATTTCCTTAAATTTTGATAATAAGTAAATGGTATACAATAGTTCATTCGTTTGATATAGTTACGTTAGTGAAATTAGAAGGAGGCAAAGCACAATGTCTAATATTTATGATAATGCTTACGAATTAGAAAAGGCGATCCGAGACAGCGAAGAATTTAAGGATCTGAAAAAGGCTTACGAAAATGTTATGGGAAATGAAATTTCAAAAAAAATGTTTGAAAAATTCCGTGATACGCAAATGGCTTTGCAAGAAAAACAAATGACTGGCCAAGAAATTACTGAAGAAGAAGTTGAGCACGCTCGACAGGTTGTGGAAGATGTACAACAACATGAACAAATTTCCAAGTTAATGGAAGAAGAGCAACGATTAAATCTGGTTATTAATGATGTTAGTCGCATAATAACTAAACCACTCGAGGAATTATACGGCTTCGACGAAGAACAAACACAATAAAACATTGGGAACTCACAGCCCAAAACTGTGGGTTTTTTTCTAGAAAGTCATACCAGAATATTTAGACATTTGAAAGAGGGGATTTGAATGGAGACAGTTTTATATGAACGCAAACAAGGGGTTTCTTATATTCACTTAAATAGACCGGACAATTTTAATGCTTTAAATTCGGAAATGCTCCATGAGCTATTAGAAGTGGTGAAATCAATTGAGGAAAATGAGGATAAAATTGTTATCTTAACAGGTAAAGGTAAAGCATTTTGTGCTGGCGGAGACATTAACATGATGAAGGACTTCAGAGAAAAATCATTCTTTGATGATGTAATGGATACAATCGGTGAAATCGCTTTACGTTTATACCAAATGCCTAAAATAATTGTGTCTGCAGTGAATGGATCAGCAGCTGGTTTAGGCTTAAGTCTTGCCCTAACGGCGGATTATGTAGTTGCTCATCAGGAAGCTAAGTTAGGGATGCTATTTTTAGGTGTCGGCCTTGTGCCTGACGGCGGCGGCCATTTCTGGTTGGAACAGCGCATGGGAACCCACCAAGCTAAACAATTTATTTGGAGCATGAAGCAAGTTCAAGGTAAGGAAGCTAAATTGTTTGGACTTGTTGATATTTTCACTGATGGTGATGCTTTAGATCATGCTAAAAGTTTGTTAGATAAGCTATTTCATTCTCCAATTCAATCAATGTTACATACTAAGAAAGTATATCGTTCTACGAAAATAAAAGTGCTAAAAGAATACTTAGCGCAAGAAAAACATGCGCAATGGGAACTTGGAAAAACACATGACCATCAGGAAGGTGTATCAGCATTTCTAGAAAAAAGAAAACCATTATTTAAAGGAGAATAGTGATACAATTTAGAGGTGACGTGCGGTGGTCACCTCTGTATTTATGTTTATATTCTTTTAATTTTTTATCCTTACCTGTGAAATAAAACTAATTTAGCGTCAGGTGACACACATCGATGTGTATGTTCACTATAACCTTCTTCATTTAAACGAGAAGTTCCCACTTCTTTAGCTTTCTCATTATTTTCAGCTTCAAATGTTTCGTCTAGCAGTTTTTCGCCTAATTTATCAAAAACGGTTAAATTATACGTCTTCATCGTATCCCCTCCAGATAAACTTTTTCTATTTACTATCTATTCTAATCGAATAATGAGAAATATTCCAATTTAATATCGATTCATTTATTGATTGGTAAAATAGATAACGAACGTGCATTCGCATTATGAGTTTGATACAATGAAAGTAGGTGAAAGGAGGGAATATAATTGAATAAGAATCTCACCTTTATTCACGCAGCAGATCTCCACTTGGATAGTCCATTTAAAGGGTTGGCAAATATCCCCGAACGTATTTTCTCTGACGTTTTAAAAAGTACATTTGTAGCATTAGACAACCTGATCACTGTGGCTGTTGAAAGAGATGTTGACTTTATTTTACTTGCAGGCGACCTTTTTGATAATGAAAGAAAAAGTTTGAAAGCGCAAATTCATTTAAGAAATGCATTTGAAAGATTAAAACATCATAACATAAATGTTTATTTATCTTATGGAAATCATGATTTTATTAATGGAAACGCTCATCAAATCAAATATCCTGACAATGTCTATTGTTTTCCAGATGAAAACGTAAGCCATGTGGTATATAAAAAGAATGATCATCCAATGGCTAAAATATATGGATTTAGCTATGAAAACCAAGCAATTAAGATCAATAAGACTCCGGAATTTAAGCTTGCAGACGAAACGATTCCATTTCATATCGCTATGCTTCATGGAAGTTTAGCTAGTAATACCGATCATGATACATATGCACCATTTCAACTAAGTGAACTAACGAGTAAGGGATTTGATTACTGGGCTCTTGGTCATATTCATCAACGAGATATATTAAGCCAAAGTCCCCCGGTTGTGTATCCGGGAAATACACAGGGACGGCATCGAAAAGAATCTGGTGCTAAGGGGTGTTATTACGTAAAATTATCCGAAACGAATGTCGACTTGTCTTTTATACCTTTACAATCCATCTTATTTAATACAGTAAAAGTAGCGATTTTCGACAATCAGGATATTAATCAATTTGAGTTGATATTAAAGACAGAAATGGAAAAACAGCTCACCAACTCACCTCAACTTATTTATCTCATTATCGAAAATAAAAATGAAGAGGATTTTTCGTTCAGCAATGATGCGGGTTTATTGGACGACTTGATTGAGGTTGTAAATGATTTATTTAAAGATCAAAAGAACTGGCTTTATATTTACCGATACACCGTCTTAAATAAACGGCAGAAAACAAGTCAAGACTCATTTGAGCATGATTATTTTATTGGAGAGTTGGCAACACAATTAACTCATTCATCGATAGATGATTATTTAAATGACTTATATCAACATCGTCAAGCACGCAAATACTTAAATAACCTTTCGTTGGAATCTAAAGAAGATATAAGAAATGAAGCCTATGTTTTATTGGTGAATGGATTACTCGATGGGCAAAGGGAGTGATATATGTGAGAATACTTGAAGCGAAAATATATGGTTTTGGTAAATGGGTGGATTACACACTAAAATTTCCCAGTGGTTCACCTGTCTGTGTTTTTGGGAAAAATGAATCGGGTAAATCAACTCTTCAACGCTTTATACTCTTTATATTATTCGGCTTACCACCAAAACAACGGATGTTTTATCGACCAAAAACAAGCAGTAAAATGGGCGGAAGACTACTATTATCACACCCTAAAACAGGGAATATAATAATTGAAAGACTAGATAATACTCGAAATGGTGCGGCGGTTTGCTACACGGAAGATGGTTTAGAGCACGATGAAAATTGGCTTAGTGAACAGCTCAACGGTCTAACTCAGAATACGTACAAATCAATTTATTCATTTGATGCCAATGACTTATCAGACATTCAAAACATGAAGCAAGAAGATGTAGGGGATATTTTATTAGGTATTGGACTCACAGGTTCCACACGCATCCATACGCTTGAAAAACAGCTTGATGCTAAAATTGGTGAATTGTTTAAGCCTCATGGTACCAAACCTATGATTAATGAACAAATTTCCAAACTAAATCAACTAACCATGAGTGCTGAAGAATATAAAAAAGAAGAAAATACATATCATGAAAAAGTAAATAATTTGCAGCAATTGGAAAAAGAAAAAGTTCAGTTGCAGACAAAACTACAAATAAAAAAACAACAAGCTAACAAATTAGAAAAACAGATGCAGGTTTTACCATATGCACATGAATATAAAAAATATATAAATGAACTCAAGCTGTTACCCACAGATCGTTCGTTTCCACAAGATGGAATGGAACGTTTAAAGGATTTAAAGGCAAATGAACTTCCTTTGATTAGTGAATTATCTATTTTAAAGACTGACGAAGATAAATATTTAACGGAAAAAAGTCAACTGGAAGGTGAATTAAAACAGGCACCTAGTATAAATGAATTTAAAAAAGTCTTAGACTTGAAATCCGTTTATTTTAATAACCAACAGACGTTAAAGAAGTTAACCAAAACTATGAATTCACTCGATTTGGAAATAACCAATGCATTGAACGAACTAAATATAGGTATCCAGCTTGACGACCTTCATACTATAGAACTTCCATTTCATACAGAAAAAACGTGGAATGAATTAAAAGACACAGCTTCTCAGCTAAAATTAGAAAAAGAACAACTAGCTGAAGAAATACAAATTGCTTCGAGTAAGCAGTCATATCTTCAAAAAGAGTTGGTTGCGGCTCAAGAAAAGCAATTAACAAAAACAGAGAGACAAAATATAGAAACAAAAATCGAAGCCTTTAATGAAAATGAACTATTTCATAAATTTAATCAAGATGCAAAAAAGTCACAGAAGGATTGGGAAAAGAACAAAAGTAGGATGCAAAAAGGCCACCAATCTGTGTTAGGTGGAGGTATGATTCTCGCCATATCTCTTTTAATCCTATATTTTATAACGAATGTAAATCTTTTCATAAACTCAGCAATCATAAGTTTTGTAGTTGGTATAATTTTTTGGGGGTGGGGATATTTGTCAATAAAAAACTTAGAAAAATTAAAACCAACCTCAACCTATGATATACAAACCTCATCTTATACAGAAGACGAGCAAGAAAAAGCGAAACGATTGCTTGCACAGGATGATGAATGGAAACGTGATGAAAAAGCTATTCGTGATCAATTAAGGAATAATGATATTCAATCTATACAATATGATGAAAAGATGAAAGCATGGCATTACAGGAATGACCGCCTACAAGAGCAAATCAAGGAACAAGATGACTTGCATCCTTATTTGAGTAAAGTTGAAATTAATTTTTGGTCAGATCTTTATCATAGGTTAAAAAACCTGATTCGTCTCCGTCAGCAAAAACAGGAGTTGGAGAGTGAATTTAAGACGTTAAATCAGAAACAACTCACAAATAAGAATGAAATTAATACTTTAATTTTGGAAGAAACCACACAAAATTCCACTCAGACAGTAGAACAACAATTCGCTGTAATTGAGCAATGGCATCTATCTATAGATAGAAAGAAAACACGTGTGGTTCAGCTTAATGAATTAATATGTGAAAATAAAAATCGGCAACATCAATTACTTCAAGACCAAGAAACATATAGACAGGAAAAGAAATCTCTGTATAATGTTGCCGGTGTTTCTGATGAGGAATCATACTATAAAAAAGCAGCGAATATACAAAAAGGTCAGCAGTTAGAAACTTCAATAGACAAAATTAGAGAACAATTTTCAACCATATTTACAAAGGATGAATGGGCTAATTTAATAAATGATATACCAAATCAAAGTGAACTGGAATTTGAAATAAAAGATATAAAAACGAGCCTTAAACACACTGAAGAGCAACTTGATAAAGTGCGCCAGAAAATAGCGGATATCCATGCCGAGTTGACAAAAATAGAAAAATCGGAAACATACTCAGAGTTGATGTACCGCATCGATGTTGAAAAAGGATCATTAAGTGATATAGCCAAACAATGGGCGGTTCTTAAAACAGCTAAAGAAGTACTTACTAAAACGAAATGGCGATATCGTGATAAATATTTATACCAGGTCATTGATCTTACGACTGTCTATTTTAAAGAATTGACAAACAATCAATATACACAAATTTACACACCTGAAAAAAACAAACCATTTTTGGTCGAAGCTCGTGACACACTTCGCTATACCGTGGATGAACTTTCACAAGGAACAATAAATCAATTGTATGTTTCGCTTAGGCTTGCCATTAGCGAAACTATGAATCGGAAACATCAATTTCCTTTTATTATTGATGATGCATTCGTTCATTTTGACGGGGTACGTATGAAACGGATTATGGAAATATTACAAAGGCAATCTAAACAACAACAATTTATTATTTTCACATGTAAGGAAGAAGTTGTCCGTAATTTTCGAAATGCTAATATTATAGATTTGAATAAAAATGTTTCACATGTTTAAATAAAAGGCAATCAATCTATTTTGGAGGTGACTCCACTGTCAACAGAAAAAGATTTAGTAGAATGGAAAAAACATGAGGAAACAATTGAACGATTTATCCAAGTAATTGCAAAAAATATGACATTATATGGTGTGACACCTTCCATCGGAAGACTGTATGGTGCCATTTATTTCTCGGAAGAACCTATGACGCTAGATGATATGCGTGACGCTTTAGAGATGAGTAAGACAAGCATGTCCACAGGGGTTCGCACATTATCTGAGATGAATATGGTTGAATCTACTTTTAAAAAAGGCGTCCGGAAAGATTTATATCAATCAGATGAAGACTGGTACAAATCTTTCACGTCATTGTTTGGAGATCGTTGGCGCCAACATACAGAATCAAATATTGAAGAAGCCAACCAAGCAATAGATAGTTTAGAAGAATTGCAAACAAAGACAAACAGCCAAGAATTGAAAAATAAAATCAGCAAAACTATTGAACGATTAAATTATTCAAAAAACTACTATAAATGGTTAATGAAATTTATTACAGTGGTAGAGACGGGAGAAATTTTCAACTATATTCCTAAAGTGGAACCAGATACAGATAAAGGGAAATAGAAATTAAAATTATTAAACAGATGAAAGTAAATATTAAGTGGGTATGAATGGGAGGAAAATGGAATGAAAAAAGGGATAGCCAATCATCAAGTAGGGGATCCATTTGACGACTTTGTGTTAATTAAAGATGCCACCAGGGGAGTAGCAAGTAATGGTAAGCCTTTTTTAACACTAATATTGCGTGATGCAACAGGAGAGATTGAAGCTAAATTATGGGATATTACAAAGGAAGACGAATCTTTGTTTATACCTGAGCAAATAATTAGGATTACTGGAAATCTTAATGAATTCCGTGGTAAGCCTCAAATGAGAATTGGGACCATTCGACCAGCACAATCAACAGATGGTGTCCATGTATCTGATTTTATAGAAAAAGCACCTGTCACTCGAGATATCTTAATGGAAAAAATAACTGAGGCTATCTTTGAAATGGAAAATCCATCTTTACAAAGAATTGTCCGTGCGTTCATCAAAAAATATCAAGATGACCTACTAACATATCCGGCTGCCTCCCGGAATCATCATGAATATGTTTCGGGGTTAGCTCATCATGTTGTCAGTATGCTTGCTATAGCAAAAGAACTACATAAACTGTACCCTGATATAAATAAGGATTTATTGTATGCAGGAGTTATTTTGCATGATATAGGAAAGCTAAAAGAGTTGTCAGGCGTAGTGACGACGAGCTATACATTGGAAGGGAAGCTTTTAGGTCATATTCCGATGATGGTTGAAGAAATAGGTTATGTTGCTAAAGAGTTAAGTATTGAAGGTGAGGAAGTCTTAATCCTGCAGCATCTGGTCTTAAGTCATCACGGTAAAGCAGAGTGGGGAAGTCCAAAACCGCCTCTCGTTCGTGAAGCAGAAATACTACATTTTATCGATTTAATCGATGCAAAAATGAACATGTTAAACAGAGCCCTTGACAAAGTTAAACCGGGCGAATTCACACCAAAACTCTTTGCCCTTGATAATCGTTCCTTTTATAAACCAACCTTTGAAGATAACTAAACATTACTTTTGCCAAAACACATAGAGTGAATCCGTGTACATTAATTTCTAGTTTTTAGGCTTTATATGATGTAGTGGATATAAAATGCGACGTGTAGTGACAATTAAATATGTGAACCTTTTAATTCTAGCAAATTGAGTGCCTGACCTCGCGCCGGCAGAATACTTCGCTTTCCATGGGCCAGGAAGAATTGGGGTTCATTCTTCCCACTTCAGCCTCCTCAGAAGCAAAGAACGCTTCTTCCGGGGTCTTCAGACTCGTGGGACTGCACTATTGTTCGTCCCATCGAAGACCATTTGCTTTTCCCATAGGAGTCTACGTATTCTGCCTACGCTACTGTAGACTATACGATTTATGATTAGACATTCACCCAATGATTAAGTATTACAGACTTCTTCTTGTCGTGAAAGTAAGCAATTATAAGCGAAGGAAGTACGCGGAGACTCATCAGCCGCCCACGGAAAGTGAACCGACCCCTGTCAAGTAGACAGTATAAATAAAAAGATAAACAATTAGGCGGATAGCTCTGTATATTCCAGTGGGGCTAGTCCGTCTAAGTTCTGTTGAAAAC
>NZ_JAHLPW010000002.1 GCF_018918075.1 Virgibacillus sp. MSJ-26 | reverse complement strand
TTATAAGATTGAATCATTTTTCCAAGTGAACCGCGTTGATCCATGGCTGTGGCTAATACGATGCCATTTTTATCTGAAATTGCTTCTAAACCTTTTTGTTTTCCTTGTGTTCGTTGCATGAATATACCTCCTATGAAATAGTGCTATTTTATAACAATTATTCCAGTTGCAGATTATTATTTATTTAACTCTATAAATTGATATATTGCTTTAGCTACCCCGTTCTCATCATTATTACTAGTGATATGTTTTGCATGACCTTTAACTTCATCACTTGCATTGTCCATTGCAAAACTATCGGTAACCACCTTAAACATAGAGATATCGTTTTCACTATCTCCCACAGCCATCGACACATTCAAATCAAGATTCAGCACTTTGGCTAAATATGCAATAGCATTCCCCTTTGAGGCCTCTTGGTGTTCTAACTCAAAATTGAATGGTGAAGAAGTTACTAACGTCAGTTCTTTTTCTTCCTTGAACTCATTTATGCCTGTCACACGTTTTTCATTAATGAATGAATAAGCAAGGATATTGTATATTTTATCTTTCGTATCAAATATTTCCTGAAAGCTATCTACAAAAACATAACCAGTCTGACTTAATTGCTTTTCTAGATGCATATTTATAAATTGAAAATCCTCATTAGAAACCTTATCTCTCAAACTGTCCACTTCTTGAAAAAGTATATCCCTGGCTCCTTTAAGAACATAAATCGCATTCTCACAAAAGACTTCATAATAGATATCTTTTTTCTCAAGCCACATGGCTATTTTCTTAGCCTTTGTGCTTGGCATGGGAACCGATAAAATTGATGTGCCTGATGGAGAGTGAGCAGTGGCTCCATTTGCTCCGATTGTGTATAAAGATAAGCTAGCTTTGCCTAAAATTTCTTGAACATCAAAATATGCTCTTCCTGTTCCGATGACCACTGTGTGGCCATGTTCTTGCGCCTGTTTAATCGCGTTAATATTCTCTGCGCTTATTTCATGTTGATTGTTTATTAACGTACCATCTAAATCAATGGCTATTAAACCCATATCTCAAGCCCTCCACTTTTTAGATTTTTTAATTCAACACTTTAAATGCATCAACTAATTGAGGGCTTCCTCTAGATGACCATTTATATAATCAAATACCTGGTCAGCACTGTCTAACTGTAGCAGTTCAGCTCGAGCCTCGTCACTTACAAGCATTTTAGACACCGTTGCAAGTAAATTTAAATGTGTTGATCCTGCTTCTTTTTCAGGAATAAGAAGGGAAATGAAAAATCTTGCTGGTTTTCCATCCATCGACTCCCATTCAAGTCCTTTTTCATTTACTATAATAACGACTGATGCTTTATTGATTGTTTTATCCTTTGTATGGGGAATAGCAAAACCGTCAAAAAAACCAGTTGTACTTTCCTTTTCCCGTTTAATTAATCCTTTAACAACACGTTTTTTATTAGCTGCTATCCCTTGCTTGACAGCAAGGGATGCAATTTCATTGAATACTTCTTCTTTATTTGTTAATTGTGAGTTGTATTTAATTAATTGTTTATTTAATAAATCCATTATTCAACACCTACCTCATTTTTTTCATAGTAACGTTTTTTATAAAAACCGAAGAGAAATCCACCGACGAGGGAGCCTATCAAAATCGCAAGCACCCAAAGGAATCCATGTGTGACAACTGGAAGTACAAGGAATCCACCATGTGGGGCAGGAACTTGAACAGCAAATAAATAAGTCAATATGGCAGAAATAGATGAGCCGACCATTAGAATTGGTATAACAACCAATGGGTTTTTTGCAGCAAATGGGATAGCACCTTCAGTAATATGCGTTGACCCTAGAATAAAGTTAACTAAGCCAGCATTCCTTTCCTGTTCATTAAAATACTTTTTGAAAAAGACCGTTGCAAAAGCAGTAATTAACGGGGGTGCGATACATGCAGCAGAAACCCCTGCCATAAAGTAAAAATTACCATCCGATAACAATGCAGTACCTGTTAAATAGGCGGCTTTGTTAACTGGGCCTCCCATATCAAGAGCACTCATACATCCAACGATTAATCCTAAAAGAATTGGACTAGAACCTTGAAAGTTAGATAGAAAACTCATCATGCCCTCATTAATAGTAGTCATGGGACCAACGATTAAATACATGGCACCACCTGTTAAAAGAATACCCAATAATGGATAAATAAAAATTGCTTTTAAACCATCCAACGTTTTTGGCAATCCTTTAAATACCTTTATTAACAAGAGAATGATATAACCAGCAATAAATCCAGCTGCAATTCCTCCTAAAAAACCTGCGCCGCCGGTATCTGCAATCATGCCTCCGACAAAACCAGCCACTAAACCTGGACGTTGGGCAATGGATTGAGCAATATATGCTGCTAAAATAGGCACCATCAAGCCAAATGCCACGTTTCCTGTATTATTTAAAAACTCGGCAAACTGATTGTATGTTTCGTGATCCGGTTCCGCTGAATGAATACCAAATAAGAAAGATACAGCAATTAAAACACCGCCTCCGACTACGAAGGGAAGCATATGAGAGACACCATTCATTAAATGCTTGTAAATAGCTCTTCCAACCCCACCAGAGTCAGTCTCAGACGATTCTTTTTCAGGAGTCTCATTCTTACTACTACCCTTATATGGCCGTGCTTTTCCATCGATAATTTGTTGAATTAAGTTTTCTGCATCTTTAATCCCTTTACTTACTGAAACATCAATGGCTGGTTTACCTTTAAATCGTCCAGCATCTACATCCTTATCAGCAGCAATAATAACCCCATCTGCTTCTTGAATTTCCTGCTTTGTTAATTGATGTTCAACGCCAACTTGACCATGTGTTTCTACTTTAATCTCAACACCTAACTTTTCAGCAGCTTTTTTCAACGATTCTTCTGCCATAAAAGTATGCGCAATGCCTGTAGGACAACCAGTAGCGGCCACAATTTTCACTTTACTCATTAGTCTTTCCTCCCTTTAAATTTATAGTATTGATCTGTTTAATTAACTCACTAATATCTTCCAAGTCACTTAACCCTTTTGAAAATGCTGTTGAAGAACCCGCTGCCGAAGCGTAAATCATAGAGTCCTCAACTGAAAATCCTGCTTGCATTTTTTGATAAAACATGGCTAGCATTGTATCTCCTGCACATGCCGTGTTGATGACCTTTCCTTCAGGAGACGACACTTTCAACAAATGATCTTTATCGATATAAATAGCTCCATCTTCCCCTAAACTAATTAAGACGTGTTTCGCTCCCTTGTCTAAGAGATCATGCCCGTAGTAAATAATGTCATCTTCCGTCAAATCTTCTTTACCATAAAAATGAGCCAATTCCTCTTTATTTGGTTTAATGAGAAATGGATTATATTGTAAACAATCCATCAACACCTCAGAACTGATATCTAGAATTAAATCTATTTGTTTATCAAAAGCTATCTTGGCAATTTCTTTATATATAGACTCATCAACGCCTCTCGGAGCACTTCCTGAGACAAATAATGTTGATTCGTCTGGTAAGGAATTTATCTTTTCAATCATTTCGTTATAAGCATGTGAATCTACTTTAGGACCTCGATTCACAATTTTATATTCCTGTTCTCCAGTATGGACAAATATATTCACTCGTGTAACCCCATCAATTTCAACAAAATCAGTATCAATACCCATAGCGTGCAACTCGTCTTGTATATAAGCTCCAGTAAAACCTGCTTTAAAGCCAAGCGCTGTACTACTAATTCCTAACTTTTTTAAGATGATCGAGACGTTGACACCTTTTCCATTTGCTTGATAGTCTTCAGATTGCGTTCTATTTACTTTACTAGGCAGTAAATCATCTGTTTCAACAAATAAATCAATTGCTGGGTTTAACGTGCATGTATATATCATCCACTCACCTCCCTTAACTATATATCTATTATTTCACAAAAAAGTATGTAAATGTTTTCAGATTATGTAAAGGATTACATCGCAAAGGAAAGTATCTAATTAACTTTTATAGAGGAGGTTTGTTGCTCGTAGTTTTATAGGTTAGAATTTCGAAAAGTTAGTGCGAATTCAAAAAAAGGGCGTTCCACCTAAAATTGGTTGAACCCCTCCATAACTACTGAATTCATTTTGATATTAATTTGCAAATCATTTCATACGAATCACATAGGCATCCAGCAATATTCTCGATATCACTTGTAGTGGAAGCCTAGAACGAACTTCATAATCAGGAAAATAGGAGTGCGAATCTTTATATCCTAGAAGAATCAATTCTGATAATTTTGCTAAGCACGAGTCCATTTTAGATGTTAACGTAATCGTGCTGATATTATTAATTCGTAAATTTTTACATGCCTCAATCAATTCCTGCGTCTCGCCACTCAGTGAAATAAAAATAGCAAGTTCTTTATTCTTCACTTTTTGAGATTTAAGTTTAATGATATTCGGATCATTATGGACTTCACAATTTTTTTCTAGCAATTGAAGTTTAGTCGCCATTTCATTTGCGATCATTTCCGAAAATCCTCTTGCAAAAATATAGATTTTTTGCGAGTCATGAATTTTTTGTATCGCATCCTCAATGGTTCCGATTGAAACCATTTGAATTGTTTTGATCACTTCATTTTCATTTTTTAGAATGGCTCGTTTTATTTTAATATCAATATCTTCCAGTTCCTTGTGAGATTCAGAGGTCCCCATTTTTTCATGAATAGTATATTTAAAAGAAGTATAGCCGTCATAGCCAATTTTTTTCATCAAACGAACGATAGTTGCCGTAGATACGCTCGCATTCTCACTCAATTTAACGATGGACATTGTGGAAATCTCTTCTAAATGTTCATAAATATAATTTAATAAATAACGCTCTGCCTCGCTTAAGGTACTGTATTTATCAGGGGAAATGTCAAAAATCATATCCTGCATTCTCGCAACTCCTAACAAATGATTTGTTTATATTATCGTAGCACAAATTGAATTGAGATTCTTTTTTCGTAAATGGAATATGTAGATTAGTACTTTCACCTGCATAATCGGCGTCAAAGTGAAAGGCATATATGGATAACAAAAAGTGCATCTTAAAAGGGATGCGTTACCTTTAAAGATGCACTCACAAATCTATATTCAGGTAAGATAAGGTGAAACTTCACTCAGAGGGAATCTTACAGCCAGTTAACCTGCGATAGAAAAGAGTTCTAATTCCCAGAAAGAAACAATCCTAATTGTGCAACGAGTGCACTTCCTATATACGTGCCTGAAAAGACAAAAATGGCGACAATGCCAATTTTCCATGATGTTTTTCTTAAATCCTTTAAACGATTAGCGACCGATATGCCTGCAAATGTCAAAATCGGCGTTGTGATGGACAGGAAATCAACAGCTTGAATCGCTTCAACGAAAAAATCAGACACGAGACATAATATTAATGATGTAATGGATACCCACCCTAAAATGGGAAATTCACGTATGAACGTCACACGAACATTCTTCATTAAGTGTGAAATAAAAATACCAATCATAGAAAATGTCCATAAGCATAAAAGGCCATATAGGGTCATCATAGTTACTGGTGTAGAGGTTGGATCTTTTAGCAACTTTATTTCTTGTGTGAATAATATCATTCCGACACTTAACAATAGGACGAGTCCATATTTCACGTATTGATTTTTTATACTCATGAAGCATCACGCCTTACCATAAATTTATACATAACTTGTTGTAGTGGAGCCGCCAGGAATATCATCGTAAATGTACCTAGAAAACTCGTTAATAATTGACTTGCTGATGCAAAAGCTAAAATGGTACTTTCCATATCAGGATTGGACGCTACAAGCGTTGCTGATGCAGCGCTCATCATACTGCCAGAACCTACCCCAGATGCCATAGCAAGGGCCTCGATGTCAAACCCAAAACTTAATAATATTGGAGCAAAGACACTAAAGAAAATAGCACCGAATAGGGTTCCAATCACATAGAGAGAGATAACGCCCCTTCCCTCATCAGAATCAAGTGTATATTTTTCCGAAATATAGGCTAACTCGCCTTCCCGACCTATACCAAGCGTTGCCCCAATCGCTTCACGACGTAGACCTATCAAAATAGCAATAGGTAGACCAAGTAATACAGTCCCTAAATTACCAAGTTCTTGAATAATAAACACCCAACCAATTGAGATAATTTCACGTATATTGGGTGCCACGTCAGCCCCATATCTTGCCATTAGAGGAAGCATAATAAAAATTAAATATTTACTTGAAAAATTAATATTCCCTTCACTATAAACCTTTTTCCAAAATCCTTTGCGGAAAAATTTCATTCCAAAAATCATCGTGATAACAATTGCAAAAACAAGTGGAAGTACCCCGATAGAGACATTTCCAATCGGAATAGATTGAAATCCAATCATCTCTGAAACAAATACGACGATTAACGCAAAAACAATGATATAAGCCAAATTATTTTTCATTAGTGCTCCCCCGCTTAATCTATGATTGAAGAAATAACCTTCATGTACTCGTCATAAGATTTCTTGTATAATTTTGTTTCATCAATATTTCCACTCATTTCTTTTAACAGCGATGCTAAAAACCTAGGAAATATTTCATAAATAAATTCGGGATCCACATCAATAAAATCATCACCATGAATCGTTCCTGTAAAGCCACTGTAACCAATTTGTATACATGGCATCATATACGAAAGGTCACCGATATCCCCTGCTGCACTAATAGGGTCGTCATCCAACAAAACATCGATTTCCTCATTATGTTCAAAGGCTTTTTCAACAAAAGTCGATAAATACCGATTCTGAATAAAAGGTAAGTAACCCATTTGCGTTTTGATATCAACTTCTCCTTGTAAGCTTTGAGCACTTCCTTTAGCAGCGTCATCTAGTTTCATGGCCGTTTCCTTCAAGTAATTAATAGAGCGCGTACGTAAATCCGTACCTACTGTAATCTGACTAGGAATTACATTGGTTGACATATCCGAGTTCATAACAATCGGATTGACTCGAACCATTTCAGATTCTTTAAACTGTTGTCGTGCCAAACCGACAGCAACATTAAAAAGAGTAGACATATTATAGGCATTTTTTGAAGAAAACGGATCAAATCCTGCGTGTGTTGCCTTTCCTTTAAATTGATATTTTTTATATAAAAATCCAGCCAAATCAGAGTTCATATTAATTGTTCTTTTCGTGAACTCACCACCTATGGCATGAACACATAATGCAGCATCAATATCATCAAAAACGCCTAATTTCATCGCTTCAGGTTTTCCACCATAATGCGTGATATAGCCTTTCTCGATGAGTTCATCACGATAATTTAAATCAAGGTATTCCTCAGCAGGAACGAAAATAAAACTTATTTTATAATCTAGCTCCTTATAAGCTTCGGTTTTGATTAAATAAGAATATAAAGCAAGAGCAATCGAGACTTGGGTGTAATGACCACAATTATGTGCTGCCCCTGTCTTCTTATCCGCATACATGTGAGTAGGTGTATAAACCGCATCTAATTCAGCAATAAACGCCACATGCAAGTCTCCACTGCCAAGACTCGTTTTAAAGCCTGTTAGACTGAACTCTTCTATGTCAATATTTGGATTAACCTTTTGCAAATAATGAACAATACGCTTTTTAGTTTTCTCTTCTTTATACCCCAACTCCGGCTGATGATATATATCTTCAGCAAGTTGCTTTATTTCTTCGTATTGTTGTTTAAAAATCAAAATAATCTCCTCCTAAAGAGGCAGTTCTTGTACAAAACAATAACAGACAACATCTGATTAAATGTATGAACTACCTTGTCATTAATTAAAAATAAAAAACTTATCCTATGTATCTTTTGCATTTTTTATCGTAACATAAAATTTCTATAAAATCCGTACTTTTTTCATATTTTTATTAAAAATGTTCGACTTTAAATTAAAATTGTACCGGTTATATCCATTTAGCAAACATCATACACATAAAAGCCGCTAAACATAAAGATTGGCGGCTTTTCATTTTATATCTTTCATTGAATAACTCTTTTATCATTCTAGCTCTAGATTATTTAAAATACCGCATATTACAAAGCATAATCCTATTAATTCCTATTTGAAAAAAATTCTTATCACGAATCTAACTACCACCATCATCTTTCCTAGCAGCCTTCTTAAAAACCTTAGGCGGCTTAATTTCATGACTAAAAAAATAAGTCTCAGCTGATTTACCAATGGCCCATGTGCTGGTGGCAGCAATCGTCCCCGAAATGGCAATGCCACCCACTGGAATAATCTTAGTTGCCTGTCGTGCTATTTCTCTAAGACCAAATCCCGCTCCGATATTAATGCCGGCAGCAGCTAAATATTCATACGCCGTTTCTTTGGAGGCTGTTCTGCCAGATAGAGCGCCTATCAAGCTAATCATCAATAATTGAACAGGCACCAACACGGCTATATCAGCCACCGGAATAGGTGTCGTCCCAATGCCACCGGCTATCGTTGAAAAACGCTTAATAATGGATGAAGAAATTTTTTTCAAAGGGCCTTTTCTTTTTTGAGCTTGCGCAAAATCTAATTTCGCTGATTCATGTAAATTTTCGCCAATAAAATCGGATAATGTATCAATATTCCACAAATCACCTTCCAGTGACGCGACTGGGATGACACCTAAATAATCACTCTCAATTAATTCATAACCATAGTATGGTATATTCGCATTCAAAGGAATTTTTTCAGCCTGCAACATATCTTCTATAATATATTCCATCTGTTCATTAAGATCGTTCGCTTTTGCAGGAAACTCTTCAGGAGGCCATTGTCTCGGATTTTTAAAGGTATCAGCTTTATTTAAGATCAAAACGAGCGGAATATCATAACTCAGACGATCTTTAATAAAGTCTTTCAGTTCCATCCTGAATTCCATATCTTTTTCCATCGCTCTAGCTTCAGGCATATTAACCACATGTAAAATGACATCCGGCTTATGTTTGAGGATATTATCTTTCAACACAGAAACAGCATCTTCCTCCAATGCCCTATCTGGTTTCGTAGACTCGAATATTCCTCTCGTATCCACCACTTTCCAAGTTGAATGTTCTTCGCTAAACGTTATGAGATAAGGTTCAACCTGAGGATCTTGTGGCTTGAAATCACTAACAGCAGCAACCTCTTTCCCAGCTAAAGCATTGATCAGAGAAGATTTTCCATGCCCACTTCTTCCGATAACCATTAATACAGGCGGCCTACTCTCATCAATAACTCTCTTTACATCCTCTAACGCTGGACCGAGAACTAGATCCCTTATCCTTTTCTTCAACGCCTCATTGTTGACAGGGATTGATTCAAACAATTCATCAATTGAATCAATAAATTCTTTCGTTTTCTCCTTATCAATTGCCACAATATCTCCCCCTTTTATATACATACTGGGACTAGTATCATCTTTTAAAACTTATGTTTCCCTTGTTATGTTCAATTTAATCCAGCATAACTCAATAATAAAATGAAGTTTTAAATCTCATCGTATAATTTCGGAAAAATCGTTATAAATAATCACTACATTAATTGATTAAGGTCGAAGCATACAGGACACCTGCTCAACAAATAGCTACGGCTAACTACTGTATAACTAAAAAACAAGAAATGAAAATCTTCCCAATCAAATACAAAAAAGAAAAGCACAAGTCCCCTCATGCTTCTCTCCAAATCACACTTATTTTTCTACCACAAAACTTTTCTTCACTCCCCCCGATTCTTTCTGATTCATCGCCAAATTCCCGGCTGCCTTGATTTTGACTCTTGTTGCATTTCCTGGAAGATAGGCTAGTGGGACATTTTCTATATCGACTATTTCGACCGTTTCTGCGCTAGCCCCTGCTTTGATTGTTTCTGTGATAGCTAGTTGTTTTGCTTGGTTAAGGATTTCTTCTCTTTCTTCCTTACTGATAGAATAGATTTTCTCGATTTCACCACTAATTTGGGAAATGGCTGAGCCAATCGCATTGGCGACTCCCCCATTTTCAGGTTTGTGAAGATGAGACGCACCTTTTAATTTACCAGAAAATAGTACACTTCCACCGCCGACCAACACCACTGGCATATCATCAGCACTTGTTTTCATTTTATCAATCGCTTCTTCTACCATGCCCATCATTTCTTGATAAACTCTTTTAATAAGATCAGTGTCTAAGTGGGCCACATTTTCTGGATTGCCGAGTTCAACTACTCCTAACTTCACCGCTACATCTGTTGCCGTAAGAGTTGAGCCGCCAAATACTAATGCTTCCTTGTCCAATCGATGCCCAACACTATCAGGGCCTATTTTAAATGAATCTCCCTCTAAGCGAATGACTGTTCCGCCACCTAAACCTATCGAATGGATATCAGGCATCCGGAAATTTGTGCGAACGCCACCTAGTTCAACTGCAATTGAAGATTGTCTAGGAAAGCCTTTTACAAGCATCCCAATATCTGTCGTTGTACCACCAACATCTACAATCATCGCATTCTTATTATCTGATAAATAAGATGCCCCTCTTAAACTATTCGTTGGCCCGCAGGCAACCGTTAATATAGGGTACTTTAATGTATAGTCTTTTGACATTAACGTCCCGTCGTTTTGACAAAAGAATATTTTTGCCTCAACCCCTTTATTTCCTAACGCTTTTTCAAATCCTTGAGCGGTTGTTTTGGCAACATTTATGATTGACGCATTTAAGATTGTTGCGTTTTCTCGTTCCAATAAACCAATACTTCCTACTTCACTTGAAAGAGAGATGGATATATCATCGCCTAAAACGTCCCTCAAAATCTCCTGCGTTCTCAGTTCATGCTCCTTGTTGACTGGAGAAAAAATAGAAGTGATAGCTATCGAATCCACTTCGCCTTGGATTTCCTCTGCAATCGAATGAATTTTACTTTCATTTAACGTATTGATTTCATCACCATTAAACTCATGTCCACCTTCGACTATATAGGTGTAATTACCAATCATTTTTTTTAAATCTTCAGGAACCCCAGTCAGCGGCTTGATCGCTGTACCTGCTGGCGCCCCAATTCGGATAATCGCCACACGGTTTAATTTCTTTCTCTCGACAATCGCATTCGTACACTGGGTTGTCCCGAGCATGGCAAACTTAATGTTGTCGACTTCCACATGCGCTGTTTCAATAAGTTCATCAATTGTATTATAAATACCAGTTTCAACGTCCTCTGTCGTAGGCGTCTTCAAAGATTGAATAACGTTCATATCTTCATCTAATAGAACGCCGTCTGTATTCGTCCCACCAACATCAATACCTAAACGATAATTCATTATTTAACCGCCTGCCCTTCATTCAATGTTTCTACTGGAGTATAATCATAGTCATAACCGAAATATTTTGGACCTGCTACTTCGATTCCTTTTGTCGTACGCCATTTTTCATCGGCAGGAAGACCAATAACAGTGGCTCTCGCACCATATCTCAATCCCTCTGTTGTAATAGGGAGTCCAGTTTCAGTATCGATGACACAAATTAAATCCGGAGTCATACAAAGAACTTCTTTGTCTGTTTTTGCTAAAAGATGTTCGTTTTGAAAATTCAAGTAGCAATTCTCATCACTAAAATCATCTAAACCTTCAATCTTAGCTTCCCCACGCACAAACCCACCATCAGTCTGGCGTTCAATATCGGTGACCTTACCCGAAAATAAATGAAAGCCGTCTAACAATTTTAAAAGCTCCGTAATTGGATTGTATTTATTTGCTTTAGCCTCTTTAATCGTACGTCCGATTTTTTCTTCTAGTGTCAGTGAATGACGAATACTTGACTCCTTAACTTGCTTCCCAGTCATTGGATAGATGGCATTCATGATTGATCCACCCATAGTCATCGTGGCTGAACGGGCTATTTTTTCCGCCCACTTACCATCTACCGTTTCCAACACGATATTATTGCCCTTCTCATCTGCTAAAACCATCGGCGTTGTACTGACGTCATTCAAATGAAATGTAACCATTTGTAATTCAGGAAAGGCTCTTCCCATACCATCCGCATCGACAACCGGTAGACCAATCGTCGCTGCTAGTGCGATTGGTAATAAAGAATTGACCCCACCAGCTTCAATCGGCATGGTTGCTTTGATGTTTTTATTCAATACTTTTTCCAAAGACTTGAACGCTCGTAACGCCTCATCACCACTCGGTATTTTCTCAACTAAAACAGTCGGAGCTCCCATCATCGCTGAAGGCACAATGACGTCACTATCTTTAACTTCATCCACATCCAACAATGTGACAGGGCCATGTTCCTCAATCGCTTGTAAGGCCATCATTTTTCCAACAAACGGGTCACCTCCCCCGCCTGTACCTAACAATGCTGCACCGATAGCTATATTTTCTATTTCTTCTTTACCTATTAATCTCATGCGATACCCTCCTTGAAGTCTACTTGTTTACTTTTCAGGAAAAATCCTACAATCAATTGCATTATAAATGCTGCTAAAAATGCATCAATAGATGCAGAACCCGTAATAGTAAATAATCCAAAACCTGTTGGACGAGGTGTTGTCATAAATGCTAGAACTGTAGCAACACACCATGTCACCATGCTATTCACTCTGAATTTAACTATGGAATCAATATTTGAAAAATTATACTGATGATGTCTTACAATAAAATCTGCAGTATATATCCCTCCAATTGGCGGTATAAGCACACCTAATACATTTAAAAACGGTATAAAATGATCATAGATTCCAAATATAGCAAACGCTGTGCCAATCATCCCGGCAATAATGGCTAAAATATATTTTGGGATTTTCTGAAAGATGACAGAAAAACCTAAGGCTGAAGAATATATATTCGTATTATTCGTTGTCCATTGAGCGAGGATCAAGACGAGCATGCCTCCAGTCCCCCAACCGATACCAATCATAATCGCTACGACATCTACTTCGCTCGTCGCTTTCGCTAACACAGCTGCAATAATTAAAACAATACAGTACCCAATAAAATAGCTTAGAAATGCAGAAATCGCTGCATCCTTTACCGATTTAGCATATCGTGAAATATCCGGGCCTATAATAGCTCCAACTGCTAAAGAACCAATAATAGAAGAAATGGCCATTCCCATTGTCAAGGGATCTGTCGTAATAGCAATATCATTCAATTCTTTATAAGTGAAACTTTTACTCGCAACAAAGACCGATCCGATTAGTAAGATGGCAAGTAAAGGAACAGCAACAAGACTCAACTTTTCAATCGCCCGGTAACCTATACACGCCGTTAGAGTCATTAATATCCCACCGATAATGATCAGGATACTTGGTGCTATATTTATTCCAAATACGTCTAAAATTACCTTATTCAAACTCGATCCAAACAAATCTAATTGAACACCAAACCAGCCAAACAATGATAAGGCTATAATGACTGAAACTGCCATGGAACCGTATCTGCCGAGGGCAAAAGATGATACTAGTGCTGTTGATAAACCCGTCTTCGCACCCACCGCACAACAAAGAGCACTCAACATGGATAGAAGGAATGTTCCGATAATTGACGCAATAATAGCTTCATTTAAACTCATACCACTGCCAAGCGCTCCACCTAAAGCAGTCGCTGATAAAGCAACAATTCCAGCAATCCATACCATCGTCTGTTTAAACCAACCTTGCCTTTCCTCGTCGGGAACTGGCTTTAATTCATAATCCTCTATTAGTTTATTGTCATCCACCATGCTCACTCCTTACAATATTTGATTGAGGTACTGATTCATTAAACTAATACCTAACTCAAGGTTCTTTTCAATGTCGTCCTCTTCGTAAATAACAACACCCCAAAACAATCCATTACCTATAAAAATGAAGTGATCAATAATGGATTTAACCTCCGATTTATGTAAATTCGGATGTTTTTCTCCAATGTTTTCCATCAAGTGATCAACTAACCACGTATTATATGAATCAAGGTAATCTTGCACTTCTAGTTTAAAATCTCGTATCGGTGAGCTCACAATCATAATATAGGCTTTCGTTTCTCTCTCACTTTTTAAATGGTGGGACACAATGCCTTTTAATAATTCTGAAAATAAAGTATGAAGTTGCTTGGATTTATTAATCTCAAAAACGGATTTCATACTTGTAAAGTGGTGATCAAGGATAAATCGAATTACTTCAATAAACAACTCCTGCTTATTCGAAAAAAAGTAGTAAATAGATGACGCCTTAATGTCCGCTTCTTCGGCAATCTTTCTCATCGTCGTTCCTTGATAGCCATATACCGAAAAATTCTTAATCGTTGCTTCCATTATTTTGCTTTTTGTCATTATTATCTCCTATCTAACGTTTGTTAGTTAACAATATTAGCACCATTTTTTTATACCGTCAATATATTTAGAAAATTATTTTTGTTGTAATTAATATAATTATTTTGAATGCGTTTTCATTGGGAAGTTGGACCTTATGGGGTATAAAAAGCCCGTGGGGATGGGAAGTAAAACATAAAAAATACCAGATAAGACATAATTAAAAATGTCTATATCTGGTACTTTCTTTTATATGTTAGTTGAGATGATTATCTCGGAAAATGCAGCAGAAATATTGACAACCAAATCTCCCTCCCCGTTTTTAGTCAAATAAACCGGTTCTCCCGTTTCCTTACAGAGAGAAGAAATTTCATTATAATTATTGCGAATGAAAGCAGATGGTTTTATATTCATGACATATCAACTCCGTATCATTATTATAACTTTATTTTATTAGGAGGTGTCGCTGTGATCAATTTCTATTATAAGTGCCAGACAGGCGGGAGTCGCTGTGCGTGGTGAGGACGAGGGCTATCAATGTTGAATGAGAACCAATTGGGGCATTGCTTGGACATTACTTGATTATTTAATCAAAATGAAGAAGATAGTGATGGATCCACTCACCCCAACACATCAAAAGCCATCATAACAAGCCTCCACCAAGCATTCCAATTCCCTTTCCCTCACTCATCACTTACACTGACACTAAGATGCAAATGATAAGGAATGAATGCGATGAATTATTTCACTGATGTGATTCAATATCGAGGAAATCACTACGATTTCGGGTTTTACCAAGGACAGTCGTTAAAGGATTCCCCCATACTCAAGAACCGCGAAAAACAATGGGGACCTAAGAAAGACCGTCATTTTATCATTGATAAAGAACGTTTTGAACACGTGATGGAGCAATTTTCTCCAGCAATTTTAAAGGAAATCCATGGACTCGCTGATGCATTAAATATGAATCTGATAGAGGCATACCGACTTTTTGGGGGCTACTACCGTGAGTTTGTCCAGAGTGGGTGTTCAATTTTTACGGACCCAGACTTTATGGTGAGAAATTATGACACCAATCCGATGAGTTATGAAGGAAGGTATATGTTATACCAGCCAACTGATCAAGGATATGCGGTAATTGGTCCTTCAATGCAAATCACCGGTCGTATCGACGGGATGAACGAAAAAGGCTTGGCTCTTGGCTACAACTTTACTCATAGTAAAAAATCCAGTGACGGATTTCTGTGTAATATGATTGGACGAATCATTCTTGAAAATTGCTCAACCGTTGAGGAAGCCATCAATTTACTCAAAGAGATACCTCATCGACACTCGTTCAGTTACGTGCTTCTAGACCCGAGTGGCAAATCATTCGTAGTTGAAGCTTCTCCAAGAGAAGTTGTGGCACGGCAATCGAATGTGTGTACCAATCACTTCCATGTGCTTGATGAAGAAAATCGCTATCGCCAAGATGAAACAAGACAACGAGAAAAAACGATCAAAGAACAGCAAAAACACGCCACAAACCCAATGCAAGCCTTTCGAGTTATGAACAACCCACAATATGACGTCTTTTCAAAGAAATACGATGCGGCAGCCGGTACCATTCACACCGCCGCTTATTTCCCAAAAGAAATGAAAGCTTGGTTTGCAATTGGTCACAATCAGTTGCCTGTCATTTTTGATTTCCAAAAATGGCTCCAAGGCCTCGATATTCGTGTAAAAAGAATGAAAGGTGAGTTGGACTATACCAAACCGTTTGTGAACATGGAAATATTATAAATGACTCACGAAAACCATCAGTTCCCGTATGCTTATCCTTCCCTTTTACTACTAATAGTTATTGGAGATAGGTAGGAAAAATCGTTAATCACTCTCACCGGATAATAAGACGAGGTCGCAGCAATAAACACTCTTATCCCATGATAAAATACGGCTAACCCCATGACTCACAAGAAGTTCAGCCTCTCCATAAAGTGAAACATCAATCAGTGGGGGTTTTCATACTTCCCCCACTGATTGTTAGTTGAACGAATCGAGCTGTTACTGGCTGTTGATTCCCCACTTATAATTCTTGATTCCCCTCGAATCCTTGAAGTAGGATCTTACAGTCAGTTAACCTGTGATAAAAATATAAAAATCATCTAGAGCGAGGCTCCTCTACACAGGAATATCGAGAATAATAGTCGTTCCGCTACCTGGTTTTGATGAAATTATTATCTCCCCACCCACAGCACGGGCCCGTTCCTCCATACTAAACAGCCCAACATTTCGGGTGACTTTAGCCATGTCGAATCCTTTTCCTTCATCTTTTATCATGACACGCACACTTTCATCCCGTTCACGGATGGTGATGAATAATTCGCTTGTTTCCGCATATTTACGTGTATTTGTCATGGCTTCCTGAATGATCCGATAAATGGCTGTTTCTTTTTCTGGTCCTAACCGCTGCGTCAGCGAACTATCAAAACTTGTGGTAATCCTATAATAATCAATAAAATGTTGGATATAAGAACGAATCGCTGGAATCAATCCCAAATCATCGAGTACAGATGGGCGGAGTTCCCATGACATACCACGTACTTCTTTCATTATTTCCATTGTTTCTGTTTCCATTTGATCAAGCAGCGGATGACTCATTTCAGCTTTAAGCCGGTTAATTGTAATTTGGTGGCTGTACAAGTTTTGGCCTAGACTGTCATGTAATTCTCTTGATAAGAATTTTCGCTCTTCTTCTTGCACTTCCATAATGCGGGACATCATCACTTTCAGCTCTTCTTCAAATTTTTTCCGTTTCGTTATTTCGTGACGAATGGCAAGGTATTGATAGGGTTTACCATTTTCCTTTAAAAAGGGAACAACAGTTGTATCTACCCAGTAAGTGCTCCCGTCTTTTCCTCTATTTTTAATTTCACCTTGCCACACATTCCCTGTTCCAATCGTCTGCCAAAGATCCTTGAAAAACTCCGGTGGATGGTAGCCAGAGTTGATGATGCGATGATCCTGTCCAATTAACTCTTCCCGTGAATACTTGGAAAGTCGACAAAATTTATCATTAGCATATGTAATCCGGCCTCTTTGATCAGTAATGGCCACGATAGATGACGCTTCAAGCGCAAATTTAAAATCGGCCAGTTCACTGACAGTGTCTCTGCTTTGTCTGTTGAACATAAACAATCCTCCTCTGCCCTTTAAAACAACGTGATTAATCAGAGTCCAGTCAAAAAACGCTCCAATCTACACAAACAAATTGACTCGCCTTTCACACACAAGCCATAGATTCAAATTGTTTAGAACATCATTCTCGGAATAGTGAAACCAGTAACCAAAGACACGGACCTTCATTTCCTCTTAAGATAGTGGTTCACATGCCGAGTAGTCCTTTTTTTAGTGCAATATTCACAAGTTCTGGCCTTGTTTTCATCTGCAATTTTTCCATCAGGTTGCTTCGATGTGTTTCAACTGTTTTTACACTGATAATGAGTTGTTCGGCGATTTCACGATTGGAATAGCCTTTTGCTATTAATGCAAGTACTTCTTTTTCCCGATCGGAAAGAAGATTAAACGTATCTGTGTCCCCCTGTTGCACATTGCCGAGGTATTCTTCCATCAGTTTTTTCGTTGCAACGGGACTCAGATAAGCTTCTCCTGTAGAAACCGTCCGGATGGCTGTGAGTAGCTCTTCATGTGGCGCGCTTTTGAGCACGCTCCCAGAGGCACCCGCCTGAATCGCGCGGAACAAATATTCGTCATCATCATGCATGGTTAAAATGAGTATGGCAGACTCAGGAAGCATTTTTTTCAATTCTGATGTTGCGGACAAACCATCTTTTCCGTTTGGCATGCTCAAATCCATAAGAATTACGTCCGGTTTCAGTTCAAGGGATTTTTTGATTGCTTCATTTCCCTCAGATGCTTCAGCAACGACTTCCATTTCCGGATGATGATTTAATAGCATTTTTAATCCCATGCGCACAACAGCATGGTCATCACAAAGCAGTATAGTTATCAATCAAAATCCCCTCCTGAAATATATAAACAAAAAGAAGAGACATCCCTTCATTGGATAGTTTCTCTTCTTTTTATTATAAGATGATTCAGATATAAGCGCAAAATACTACCTACTATTCTGTCCCAGGAACTTCATTGACCTTGAACCAAAGAGGAAGCATTTTGTTATGACAGGAGAAGAGTAATAAAAACAGACATCAGGGTAATCCATCCATTTGAGTCAGGGAAATACCCTGAGGTGTTTAAGCAAGACTACAAAACCATACATTTACAGACCAAAGCAATGGACTGATCCTGTTCTACGGATCCGCATCTTTTAAAGAGGCTAGAAGTGAACGTCAACTCTTATTTTTGCTTATCCCCATCTTGGTCTTTCTTCGTATCATCTGACACCAGGCCATTCGTTGCTTTTTTAAATTCCTTCAACGTTGAGCCTGCCGCTTTACCAATTTCAGGTAGTTTGGCTGGCCCAAATATGATAAGAGCTATTACCAGAATTAAAATTAATCCTGGAATGCCAATATTGGATAACATACAAAGCACTTCCTTTCTATTTTTTAAAAATATGACTATGAGAACTTGTTAGCGGATTCACGTTTTACTCTGAGAATTTCTTCATTCAATCCACTTGCACTCGTCATCCTAGTCATATGATTACATTAATTCTCCAGAAGTGGTTAACAACATAGTCATACCTATGTCCTTTGTTTCATCTTGCAAAACATGCATAAATTATTCTCTTGATTTAGGGTTTCAAACGTCTCTTCACATGAGGCACATTCATTATAATAAACTTGCTGTTCTATTGTTGTTGCAGGGGATATCATTTGCTTTAGGGAAATGGCTCCCTCTGGACAAATATCCTGACATAACGAACAATTCGTACATTGTTGAGCGGAAATGGAAAAATGATCTTTATCAATGATTAAACATTCTTTAGGGCATAGTTTTTCACACGCTCCGCAAACTGTACATGTTGTTGTATCTAATGATATCTTGGTAAATTGATAGTCAGGATATTTTTGAGATAAATTCAAACTCTCATGATTGAAACGCCATTTAGCTGGCGTCATATCTGTGCCCATTTTTTTAAGCTCCGTATCCCATAACAAAAATAATTCCCTGCGCGATAGTTTGCTTTCACCGGAAAGAGCAGCTTGGTCAAAAATTATGTGAAATGGGGGCTCTCCAAGAGAGTCCAACATTTGATTTGCCTCTTCAATCGTCTTTTTCCACTCAAGAGAAATGGCTTCTTTTTCACTAACAAGAGTCGAAATGCCACTTTTATAATAAATGAGCAATTCTTTTACAGTAGGGATTCGATTTTCATCCATAAATAAACGTTCATTTTGAATCTTCCATTTTGGCAAAAATCCTTCAACTGCTTGTACAGGACAGCTAGCTACACAATCGCCACACTCTGTACAGTTTTCTATGTCAATGACCGGCTTTCCATTTTCAAGTTTAATCGCGTCAACAGGGCAACTATCAATACATGCCGTACAGGTAGAGCGCGGACTTACGTGTCGAGAACAATGGGATGCAATATGATAATTGTAATCTAAGCTTTCAAACCAGTTACCTAAAAGTTGTGCTAATACCATTGAAACCACCTCCACCTGTTGCCGTTCTCGGCCGGGTAGTTATCCCAACCTTCTGTTCAACCTTAGCGTCAGTCATCACTTAGGATACATATTTTGGACTGCCGGCACCTTCTTCAAGCAATTCTTTATCCCATAGCAATGTCCCCCAAATGAGTTCAAGCAATCCCCCATAAAATCCCGTTTGTCCATGCTCCTTTGCATCATTACAAATTCCAGGTAGCCAAGACAATAAATGGTCGTCTATAAATGATATTTGTTTTTTAATAGCTGAACGCTTTTCATCTGGATTTAATGTATTCAATTGTTCCGTTTTGACAGCAATCAGTAATAACTGAAGACCGAGGTGATCTTCTGGAAACTTGTCCTTCTTCGTACTTTCCAATCCGTGCTTATTTAATATTTCTTTCATTTCAACTGTCTTTTCAGCAAAAATTCTTCTTTTGTTTGAAAAATAAAAGGATTCAATTGGCGGTGCTTTCGGACGAGCCGTTCCAATAAATAATTCTGTGAATTCAACTGATACCTTTTCTAACGCTTCTTGCGTGCTGAGCTTTTCCAATTGAGACGTACAAGATATTAACTGATCCAACCCTGCTTCAAGCTGTGGATTGGCAGCTACAAGAGGAAAGTCCTTCCAAAACTTAGATGTTAGAACTTCTTTATCCTCTTCTTGAATCCATTCCAATAAACAGTTTGCCAAGAAACTGTATAATTTTGTCCGAAAAGCCCATACTTCCGCCCAAGATTTTGTCATGATAAACACTCCTATATCATATTTTACCAAGGATTTCTATACACGCTTGCCCATGATGACAACGCCTTGTCATATTATTGTGGCATTTCTTGCAATGGTACATTAAGATCCGTTTTTTCAGAGTTTGTTTTTTCAACACCCTCTTTTCCAATAATGAGACGAGTGAGAGCCATAAACATGAGAACACCTAAGGAAAGGATTCCTACCACGACTAACATTTCCAACAGGGTAGGCCAATAGTGACCAACGGAGGCCCAAATACTGTTGACGACAGACGGGTCGTTACTCGGAATGTATTGGCCAGTGGTAACACCTGGTGATCCACCCACATTTGGATACATAAATGATGATATGACGAGCCAGAAACGTTTACAGAAGACGCCAACAACGACTAAGGCAGACGATAATACAACTAAACTGATACGTTGACGATTTTTCCTAAATAATAATATAGCAAGTGGAATAGCAAGACCTAATATGATTTCTCCCCAGAAAAACGGCGCCATTGATCCGCTTAACATCTCATTTAACACAAGCATTGTTGATGCTTCTTGCGGATAATACATCGTCAATACTTCTGAAAAAATCAAATACGCATCCACAGCAACAAAAATGAAGAGAAGTCCAGCAAGCTTCGTAATCAGTGAGTTTTCTACATGAAACACCTTTAATGTCCTTAAAAGAACGAGGACGATTAACAACAGAGCTAAGCCAGAGTCTAAAGCTGACGATACAAATAATGGAGCCATGATGGCACTATACCAACCAGCACGAGCAATTTGCAGTCCAAAAATCCATGCTGTGACCGAGTGAACCAGAATCGCCACTGGCAGTGCGATATAAGACATAGCATTTAACAATTTCTGATTTGGATTTTTCATCATCATTAAAATTAAATAACCGACGTTGATTCCTAGATAGATAGAAATAACGACAACGTCCCACATTAGCGGTGATTTAAATTGTCCGTGCAAGAGCAAGTTCAACATGCGGAATGGACTTCCTAAATCCACCATAATAAAGAGCCCTGCTAACACAACACAAACGGTCGATAAAATCGTAGCAGGTTTTGCAACGACTTTAAACGACGGGATGTTAAAAACGGTAGCAGAGGAGGAGACAATTAATCCTCCAGCCGACAATCCGACAAAAAACATAAACATGATAATGTATAATCCCCAGGAAACCACGTTATTCATTCCTGTGCCACCAAGCCCATGGATAGTTTGATAGGCTAAAGCACTGAATCCAATGAGTGTTAAGGTAACTAGTACACCAATGGTAATGTTTACTTTAACTGACTTAGACATCCACTTTCCCTCCATTCAAACCTATATAATAGACGCTCGGTTTAGTGCCTTTTTCAGCCAACAATACTTCTGCATCATTTTCACGAATATAGCGGGAAATGGTACTCTCGGGATCATCTAAATCTCCAAAGATACGTGCTTCTGCCGGACAGGTTTGCACACATCTAGGCTCCTGCCCATCATCTGTTAGTTCTTTACAAAGCGAACATTTTTCCACCACACCTACTTTACGATCAGGCACGCGTGGATCTCCATAACTGAAATTTGGATTTTGAATTGCTTCTTCCCATTTGAATACGCGAACGTTATACGGACAAGCCGCCATACAATAACGACATCCGATACAGCGATCATAATCAATCAATACTCGTCCATTTTCATCTTTGTACGTTGCTTCGACTGGACAAACTTTTACACATGGTGCATTCTCACAGTGCTGGCATGATACAGGGACATATGTCTTTTCCACATCTGGATAAACGCCTTGCACCCCGTCAATTCCTTCATCACTCTCTGTTAGCACGCGGTTCCAGAGCATACCCATCGGAACATTATTTTGCATTTTACAAGCAAGAGCACAGGTTTGACACCCGATACAGCGATTTAAGTCTACAGCCATTCCCATTCTTGTCATTTTTACGCCTCCTAAACTTTAGCTACTTCAACTAATGTGTCATTAAATGGAATGACAGGTCCGTTTCTCAAGTCATATTGTCGTTTCATAAAGTGGTCATTTGTTAATGTCTGTAAGTTACCTTCAATCATATGCTTGGTCCACCAGCCCTCATGCATCCTCACTACACCTGGCCGCATAGCTTCTGTCAATTTACATTCAGCTTTCATCAAGCCACGGTCATTCATCACTTCAACGACGTCTCCCGTTTTTAAACCACGCGATTTCGCATCTTTCGGGTTAATCTCTAATTTCGGGCCACCGTCGAATTGCCTGATCCATTCGACATTATTAAACTGAGAATGAACATGGTAACGTGAACGTGATTGAATAAATTGTAGTGGATATTTCTTCCTTAATTTTTCGTCAACAATTTCATCCGGATTTTCGTATTTTGGAAGTGACTGGTCAAATTCTAGGAAAGACTCTGTATATAGTTCCAGTTTTCCAGTCGGTGTATCATAGATTTGGTCCATATAACCGCGATAAGGTTCTTTCGGTGCATTCAGACGCATCGTAAATTTGTTTTCTATCAAACTATCCACCGTAATTCCATCTAAGGCAGGATCACCGGAATCTAGTTTATGGGCTATCCAATCTCTCGGTGTTTTTGGATGGTGCTTATCTAAGCCAAATTTAGCGAGTAATTCTTTTTCTATCTGAAAATCAGATTTACTTTCAAATAAAGGATCAATTACTTTTTCTGCTAATAAAACGTGAGAGCGATTAATTTGCATATTGGTGATATCATACTCACTCTCAAATGCCGTACTTGCCGGTAACACAATATCAGCATAATCCGCACTTGGATTATGGAAAGGATCAATCGTGACAAGGAAGTCCAATGAGTCAATCCATTCCTCTGTTTTATTCATGTTGGCAAAATGTTGTTGCAACGTATTACCCACGTTAATAACCGCTCTTACAGAACCTTTTCCTTCTCTAAAATCGGAAGTCGGTACTTCAAGTGGTGTTTCCTTAAATTGTTCAGGTAGTGGCCACTCGTTTAATTCTGCAGTCCATGTGGAAGCATGGTGTGTCACCGCTCCAACGCCACCACCAACCCGACCGAAGTTTCCAGTTAATGATCCGAGAATGCCTCCAGCATGTCCGGCAATATCAGAATTAGCCAGCTTATCTAAGCCGCCGAATCCCCAAGCAATGACAGCAGGACCTCGTGTGGCGTAGTCTTTTGACAGCTCGAAGATGACGTCTTCGTCAATTTCCGTCATTTCTGATGCCCAAGAAAGTGTATATTGTTTTTGGTTTTCTTTAATAGCGCGGAAGACAGTTTTCACTTTCACACCATTTACCGTAAATTCACCGTCTAAAGCTGGCTTCACACCTTTTGTGTTGTAAGGTTTTGCTGATTCACTTTTCTCATCCCAAATTAAGTGAGGATTTTTCTTTACATCCTCCTCATCATTGTCATGTAAGCGAAGCATCTTACCATTATCTTTTCTTACTAAAAACGGTGACGTGGTATTGTCCACTAAATAATCCTCTTGGTACCATTCGTTATCAATAATGGTACTAATCATCCCTAATAACAGAGCAACGTCTGAGCCAGGTTTAATTGAAATCCATTGATTGGATTTAGATGCCGTTGTCGTATAAACTGGGTCAATCGTAATCATTTTTGCACCAGCTTCTTTTGCATTCATAAAAAACTTGGAATCGGTAATTGTTGTTTCAAGAGGATTCGCACCGAGTATAATAATCGTTGAAGAGTTCACCCAGTCCGTAATTTCATTTTGCATATACGTGTAAACATCATCTCCACCAAGACATTTAAGCAATCCATTGGAGAGGCCAACGTCTATCCCTTGCTCACACACCCATTGCGTTTTTAATAAATGGCTTAAAAACTTGTAATCATGCTCGACGCCAGATGACATACTGATTAAAACAGATTCACTACCATATTCATCAATAAGTGATTTCAAATTATCTGCAATGGTTGTCAGCGCCTCGTCCCACGTAATAGGTTTAAACTTACCTTCGCCTCTTTTACCAACTCTCTTGAGCGGAGTCTGAATGCGATCAGGACTATAAACACGCTCAATTTCACTAATTCCTCTTAAACAAATTGTCGAGAATTTTGGATCTGCCCATGTATTTGGTTCAATGAGAGATAGCTTGCCATCTCGAACATGACATATAAAGGCACAACGTCCACCACAGTTTGGTGTATGGTACGTGTACTTCAACACTTCACTCGGATCAGAATCTTTTGCAGCAGCTGTCTTAAACCACTTCCGAGAAACTGCAGGACCAGATAAACTTAACCCTGCCGTACCAGCCGCCCCCGCTTTAATAAAATTTCTTCTTGAAATTCTCATATCGAACCCTCTTTTCATTTTACTTTTATCTAACTGCTTAGTTTCAAGCTGCAATTATTGCACTTTTTAACTTAGTCATTTGTAGTTTATTCATACCTTAAATAGGAATGAATTCACATAGTTTTTCATCATTCACCAAAACGCTTTCATTTCACTAACTAGAGCATCCCCTTAATATTGAAGGGAATAATCCGCACAGCGTGAAAAACATAGGATGCGCAATATGTGAAGCAAGTGACCGGGTGATTAAATTTCAATTGGGTTAGTGCTTCTCCTTTCGCATGCATGTGGTGTCCTCCCTTGCATCAAGTCATCTATCTTTATTGTAAGACAGACAGAGAGAAACAGATATCAGGGAAATTCCCTATTCAGCCTGGGGAATTCCCCCCTCACTGGAAAACGATGATAAACATAGTAAAAATGAAGGTATGTTATCACTCAGATAAAATCCCTTCAAAATTCAGTTGACGTTTATAACACAGTAATGTATATTAATACATAAATCAAAAACGCCTCAACATCTAAACAAGCTTAATCATCTGGTTACATCCGTTATAATTAGGTTTAGTTATGCCATTATGCTTTATTGCGGAAGTATTTTTATACAAATGTATGTATACTTATCCATAAAAAGGTATAAACATACACCGGTTTTTCAATAGATGACTGGGGGATGCTCGAAACATAGTTTTATAGATTAAATGATATTTTGAAGGTGACTTTTTATCACTAAAATTTATGAGGGGGAAATGAATTATGGAAAAGTTTCTTAATGAGTTTAAGTCGATTAAAGATGATTTAGTTCATATCAGTGAAGAGTTGTATCAACACCCTGAGCTCGGGAACGAAGAATTTAAGTCGAAGCAGTTACTCGTCAATTACCTGAAGAAAAATAATTTTAAGATTGAAGAGGGACTTAATAATATACCTACTTCTTTTCGTGCCACCTATACGAGTGACCTGCCCGGCCCTACCATCGCCTATCTGGCGGAATATGATGCATTACCAGGCATCGGACATGGCTGTGGCCATAACCTTATAGCCGTGACAAGTATGGGAGCGGGCATTGCGCTAAGTAAAATTATGGAACAGACGGGTGGGACAGTCATTGTCTTAGGCACACCCGCTGAAGAATCAGACGGAGCAAAAGTACTCATGGCGGAACAAGGTATTTTTAATAATATCGATGTCGCGATGATGGCTCATCCTGGTGGCGTATCTGAGGAAAGCGGAGCAACCTTAGCACTTGATGCGATCCAATTTGCCTTCACTGGAAAAACGTCACACGCTGCGGCAGCACCAGAGCAAGGGATTAATGCCTTAGACGGGGTCATTCAACTTTTCAATGGAATCAATGCGTTACGTGAACATGTCACACCTGACGTTCGGATGCATGGCGTTATCTCAGAAGGGGGGACAGCCGCCAATGTTGTTCCAGACTATGCCGTGGCTCAGTTTTATTTTCGGGCGGAAACACGTCGTACGTTGAATGAGGTTGTCCAAAAAGTAAAACACATTGCCGATGGAGCGGCCGCTATGACTGGCACGACTGTTGAGCTATCCAATTATGAACTTAGTAATGATAACCTGGTCACGAATCAGCATTTATCCAAGCAATTCATGAAAAACTTGCGCACCGTGACGAATGAGCCGATTCAAACTAAGGATAAGCCCTCCGGTTCAAGTGATATTGGGAATGTCAGTCAAGTCGTACCAGCGATCCATCCCATAATTGGTATGAATGACAAGAGTTTAGTTCCTCATACGAAACGTTTTGCGGATAAAACAGTCACCGAAGACGGCCGAGCGTTTATTAAAAAGGGTGTCCTGTCCCTCGCTCAAACAGGCTATGATATCCTGACCGATTCTAAATTACTAGAGACAATCAAACAAGAATTCGATAATAACAAAAGCGCGGGCGCCCGGTTAGCAACGTACGGACTGGACTGAGCCGAAGGAGATAAAGGAAACATGCCCCTGCAAAAGGGGTATGCCGACGTTAGTCGCAAAGGCTGATTTTAGTCGGCCTTCCTTATTGTCTTGAACCGATGTTGACTTATCTTGTCATGAGGTGAAGGAAGTCTCGCTAGTTGCTGGGCGCCCTGCGCTGGACGTGGCCAATTAGTATAAAGTCACCCACAGAAACTTTAATGTCATAGTACGCTATACAATCATAAAAAATAGAAAGAAAGAATGCGAGAGTGCTACATCATTTAAAAATGCATGTGTCATATCTAAGACAAAATCAATTGGACCCTTGAAAGGAAGATTCAATGGAAAAGGCGACAAGTAACGCACAGAAAAGAAAGAACTTTGAGTTCCCGCATGTTTTTGTTCTTTTATTTGGTATCATTGTTCTCGTTGCAATTCTAACCCACTTTATTCCTGCTGGTGAATATGAACGTGGAGAAACCAGCGATGGAAGGTTAGAGGTCATTGATGGTACCTATCACGCTGTAGAAAGAACCACAATCGATTTTTTTGACGTGTTCCAACTGTTTCATAAAGGTATCGTCGAGGGCGCAGATATTATTGCTTTCATCTTAATTATTGGTGGGACTTTTGGCATCCTGAACGCTACTAGATCAATTGATTCGGGCTTCGTTTGGATTTCTAATAAACTAGAAGGAAAAGAGATTATTATTATCCCAATTGTCATGACCCTTTATTCCCTTGGTGGAGCGACATTTGGGATGTCTGAAGAAACGATTCCTTTTGTATTAATCTCCATTCCCCTTGCACTCCGAATGGGTTTTGATTCTATCGTTGGTGTCGCCATGGTCCTCGTCGGTGTTTATTCCGGGTATGCCGGTGCTTTTCTGAACCCGTTCACCATTGGCGTTGCCCAAGGAATCGCTGAACTCCCACTCTTTTCAGGAATCGGATTCAGAATATTGATATGGTTATTATACACAGGATTAGGTATCGCCTTTGTCATGTTCTATGCTATCAAGATTAAAAAAGATCCAATCAAAAGTACCATGTATCACCTTGATCAATCACTTAACATGGAAAACACCGATGGAGTGAAGCTATTACACAGACATATTTTCATCATTGCCCTGTTTTTACTCACAATTGTCAGCCTTGCTGCAGGTGTCATGCTTTTTGATTGGTATATCATAGAAATGTCCGCTCTATTCTTAATTATGGGAATCATTGCCGGTATCGTTTATGGCATGCGGGCAAATCAAATTGCCGAGAAATTCGTTGACGGATGTAAAGACATCGTTCTCGCTGCCGTTTCAGTCGGATTTGCTTATGGAATTCTTGTCGTACTTCAAGAAACCTCTACCATTGATACGATTTTATATACCGTTTCGACATGGGTGAAAAACTTGCCAACGAGCTTTTCTGCCATAGGCATGTATGTCGTACAAATTGTCATGAATTTTCTTGTCCCATCTGGTAGTGGTCAGGCAGCTTTAACGATGCCTATCATGACCCCACTGTCTGATTTAACAGGGGTCAGCCGACAAACAGCAGTCTTTGCCTTTCAACTAGGAGACGCCATTTCGAATGTATTTATACCAACATCTGGTATTGTTATGGGTTCTTTAGCAATCGCCAAAATTTCTTGGATAAAATGGATTCGCTGGTTGTTCCCGCTCATTGTGATTCAATATGCCATAGGTGCAGTCCTATTAATCATAGCCCATCAGTTTATTTGGACGTTTTGATAAAGAAGCAGGTTCCCTGTCGGGGCAATAGTTTTTAATATAGACAGTATCTTTTACCGAGATTCTGTCTATATAATGTCAAGTTTCCAATATTTCACAAAAAAAGACTAGCGGTCACCTAAATATTCGGATGACACCGCCAGTCTTTTTAATCATCAAGAACTCAATAGTTGCTATCGACAATCAAACTTAATTTCTAAAGTATTAAACAATACATCAGCATAATGACTTTCATATTACTCTCTCTAACTATGCGATACAATCATCTCCGCCTCACCTGACAATCTATATGATCCCATGCCATAGGGCAAAATGAAATGTTCTCCTTTTTCTACATGCACTGTGCTTTCGTTAGTTGTAAGCTCTGCTTTTCCTTCAATCACACTGATTTGCAGGAAGTCTGTAGTCATTTCCTGTTCTGCCTTCCCATTTAATTGCCAATGAAACACAGAAAAATATTCCTCTTGTACCAAAGTTGTGATCTTTAATCCGTCGCTTTGTTGAACGTCTCTAGCTAACTTTATTTGTTGATGTGGAACAGTTGCTACCTGTTTGGATCTTTCAAGATGCAATTCTCTTTTGTTTCCATCTGCATCGGTCCGGTCATAATCGTATACCCGGTAGGTGATATCAGAGCTTTGTTGGATTTCTAAAATAACAATACCCTCACCAATAGCATGAATCGTTCCGCTTGGTACGTAGAAAAAATCACCAGCCTTGACTTTTACCTTATTAAGTAATTGATCCCATTCTTCATGATCCATCATTTTTTCAAGCTCTTCTTGTGTCTTAGCATGGTGACCTAATACCAATTCAGCATCAGGTTCAGCGCTTAACACATACCAACATTCCGTTTTACCGTATGGTTGCTTCTCCACTTCCCTAGCAAATGTATCATCTGGATGGACTTGAACGGACAAGTTATCATTTGCATCCAATACTTTTACGAGTAAAGGATAGTCTTCTTGTTTCTTATTAAATAACTCTCCATGACTATTCCACGCTTCGGCAAGTGTTTTGCCCGCTAAAAACCCATTTTCGATGACATTTGGGCCGTTGGGATGTGCGGAGATAACCCAAGCTTCTCCCGTATGCTTGGATGGAATATCATAATTATATTCTTGCTTTAATTTTTCTCCACCCCAAATCCTTTCTTGGAAAACAGGCTTTAAGAAAATTGGTTCTCTGTACATTTACATTCCTCCGTCACAATTGACATAACTAGATATTTTTATTGCTGTCTTCTTTTTTGCAAGAAATGATAACTTGCACCAACTAAATTTGCATCTGCATGAAATGCGCATCGGTCAATACTTGGCGTTATAGAGGCGACATCTACCACGGAAATGATGCGGCTTAATTCCTTTTTTAATCGGCAAATCAAATCGTGCCGCTCACTAATTCCTCCCCCTATTAAAATCAGTTCTGGATCAAAAGCATACTGGATATTATATAGTCCAATCGATAACATGGTAACGAATTCGGAAATTGCCTGTTTTGAAATGTCGTCCCCCTGCTCAGCCAGTGCGAAGATTTCTTTTCCTGACAAGGAAGAGATGTCAACTTGTTTTTTTAATGCGACGCGCTTTAGAATAGAGTATGTGGAAGCTACTTCGCTAAAAGTATTCATGCCACTCCCTAAATTATGTGGATTAAGTATCATGTAGCCAAATTCTCCACCATGCAAACTGTTTCCTTTATGGATAATGCCATCCTTTATGATGGCACCGCCTATACCCGTTCCAATCACGATAACAGCTACATCTTTTTTCCCTTTGGCAGCACCTTTCCACACTTCAGCCAAGCCTACACAATTTGCATCATTCTCTATTTCCGTTTTATAACCTGTTTCTTTTTCTATCAGATGCTTTATATTTGGACCATGGATATAGGGAATAGCGCTCCCACCTCCAACAGTACCTTCATCGGTAACTGAACCTGGCGAACTAATAGCGATACCTTCTATACTTTTATTTGAATGTTCCTGAGCTTTTTCTTTGATAAAGGATAACATGGCTTCTAATGTAGATGGTGTTTGCACAATATTTTTGTAAAGAATATCACCATCTGAATTTAATAGTCCATATTTAATATTAGTTCCACCAATGTCGAAAGCAAGAATATTTTTCATGTTCTTGTGCCACCTTTAAAATCATTCATTAGTACATTTTAAATTAGATTTAAAAGCCATTCTCTTTAGCTACATTGCTAAACCATTGGCCACTCTTCTTAAGAGATCGCTCTTGCGTTTCTAAATCTACACGGTAAAGGCCGTAACGGTTTTTATAAGCATTTAACCAGGACCAGTTATCCATAAATGTCCATACATGATACCCAAAACAATTAGACCCTTCGCTGATTCCTTTATAGAGCCATTTTAAATGTTCTTTATAAAATTCAATACGGTAATCATCTTGAATCATACCTGTTTCATCGAGAAATCTTTCCTCATTTTCAACACCCATACCATTTTCAGCCACATACCATGGTATATTTCCATAGTTATCTTTTATATTCATCGCAATATCGTAAAGGCCTTTTTCATAAATTTCCCATCCACGGTATGGATTCATACGACGTTCAGGCCATATATAAGGTACAAAGAACATTTCTGGTAAAACTTTATCTGACGTATACTCACTTTCCCTCTCTTTGACCCGTCGCGGTTGATAATAATTCACACCTAAAAAATCCACCGTATTATTTCTAATAAGTTCGATGTCTTTTTTGTCTGTTTGAGGAAGTAATTCATAGTCACGAAGGAGTTCAATTAGCTCCTCAGGATAGATCCCATGAACAGATGGATCTAAGAAGCTACGATTGAAAAGTAAGTCAGCAATCTGGCTCGCCTTCAAATCTCCTTCTGATTCACTGCGCGGATAAGATGGGGTTAAATTTAAAATAATCCCAATCTCGCCGCCTTGATTTAATTCATGATAAGCTTGAATTGTTTTTGCGCTTGCTAGCATTGAATTATAAGCGACAACTACTGCTCGTTTCATATCTACTACACAAGGATAATGAAAATGGTTTAAATAACCCATTTCCACTGGAACAATTGGTTCATTAAATGTTGTCCATTTTTTAATTTTATGTCCAAATAATTTAAAGGCAGTTTCCGCATAATATTTAAATGCTTCTACTACCTCTAGGTTTTCCCATCCACCTTTGTTTTGCATGTTTAAGGGCATATCAAAATGATACAAATTCACAATTGATTCAATGTCATTTTTTTGAAGTTCATCAAACATGTCGTTATAGAAGTCAACTGCTTCTTGATTAACATGGACCCCATCTGGGATAAGTCTAGACCAAGAAATTGATGGTCGAAATGAATTAAAATGAACATCTTTCATGCGTTTAATATCTGCTTTATAATGCTGGTAAAAAGTAGAGGTATCTTGAGGGCCTACACCTTTATGAAATCGTTCAGGTTCTATTTCATACCAATAATCCCAAATGTTTTTAGCTTTTCCACCAGAATTAGCGGCTCCTTCGGTTTGTGTTGCTGAGGCCGCTGCACCCCATTTGAAATTGTCAGGAAACATATAACTTTTTGTCATTCTCTCACACCTCAATCCTTCTAATAAACCACAATTACTTTATTAATGACCCTGTAAGTAAGCATGCTCGGTTTCTATCCACTTACTTACATTTTCTCTATACATACTAATATACTGCGAATAAATCATATCAATTAAAATAAGCAAAGGAATTTGGCCAGAAACTTGTCCTGCACCACTAGAATTTTTTATATTTGATGTTAGTAGCGTAACATCAGCTAATTCATTTATCTCCTCCGATTGATTCGAAGTAATGATAATGATGAAAACTCCCTTTTCTTTCAAGTCTTTTAATGATTGAATCACATGTTGATTTTCTCCACGTAACGACAAATAAATAAGTAAATTTTCGCCAGTTAGCAAAGAGGAAATCATTTCAATGGAATCATAATCTTGTACAACTTCTACATATTTTCCTATTCTTGTAAAACGGAACTTAAAGTCCTCTCCTGCAATAGCACTTAAACCTAAACCAAATATATGAATGATTTGATGGTCTTTGATATGTTTACAAACAGTTTTAATATCCTCTATCTCAAGCCTTTCATCTATTTCATTAATCAACTCTTTATATCGAAATTGTAAATTAGACGTGACACTACTACTGTCATCTGAATAATTTTCTAACTTTTTTCGATAAAAATACATTAATTCTTTATAGTTTTCAAAGCCTAATTTTTTACTAAATCGTGTAACAGAAGCAGAGGACACATTTATTTTTTGAGCGAGAGCCGATTGTTTAAGTGGCGGTTTGCCATTTAAAAAATAATCGGCTATCTGCTCATCTGCTGCTGTGAATTTTAATTTAGAACTTTCAATGATAAGAAAGAGATCACTGTTTATCAATGGTTATCACCCATTTACATTTCATTTCGTTTCAATAACTTCAGATCAATTAAAATTGGATAAAAATTGTCTTAATTTCTTTAGGTTTAAATTCGCCTAACTCTATGGTATTACTTTGAGTGAGGGGATTCTCATTTCTATTTTCAACCATATTTGTAAATGTCCAGCTCATTTGTTTCTGAGAATTGATTTCACCAGCATTTTGAATGTTTTCGTCAGTAGGATTGAAATATCGTATAATAAATCCTTTTCCATCTCTAGATTTGTTAAACGAGCTATAGACGACTTTTTTCACCTTCGTCCCGTCTAATAAGGATACATCATTGGGGACTTGCTCATTTAAAGGTTGCATGACGAAATACTTTAAAGTAGTTGTAAATTGGTTTAGTGATTGTTGTTGATAGAATGGGACACTTACTGCGTATTGATGATAATGATGGAAAGCGTCAGCCTTCGAGAAATCTTTACCCACTGTGATAGAAAACTTAAATTTAAGATTTTGTTGTAGTTGACTATCTGGTGCCTCAATATACTTAAATTGGTTCCCTGAAGCTACACCAGGTCTTCTCACTAAATCAGGCTTTCCTAAATAACCTACCGCACGAAACAGGGTGAGTGCAAGCTTTTTATGGTCTGTACCAATAACCTCATATTCTTTAACTCCTTTGGAAAATGCAGTAATACTTTTCTGTTCATCATGGATATTAACGAAATTCAACATTGGATAAATTCCTGTAGGTTCCTCTTTCCAACCTTTTTCCTGCCAAGTTTTTAGGTTTGGATCAACGACAGGACGATGAATCGTTCCAAACGGAGAATCTGCAATACTTTCTTCTGTTTGTATATCTCCATTAATAATAAGACGCATACGATGATCCAATGCTCTATTCTCCATATCTAAATGAACATCAATAGCTTTCTCATCCTTTTTTAAAGAAATACTACAAATATATGGAATTTCAGCATGATATTCATCATTCGTACGTTCCTCTTGATTAAATGGTACATGGAACGTACCAGTGAGATAGAAAGTGCTTTCTAGTTCCCCTTGTAGAGACTTGGTAACACCTTCGGAAAAATCTAAAGAAATAACTTTGTCTTGTAATGGTGGAGAATAATCATAGTTATCCCCATCATCTCCCGAATCTTCTACAGATAGGAAATCATTAAACCATCTATCTTCTACCTTGTCATACAGATTGATTTTTCCATTTTCATAAACTATTTTATAATAGTTATTTTCAATCTGACTTTCGGTTTCTTTTACATTTTCATCTCGTTGCTTAACAGAACCCTTTTCTCCTTCAACTATATCTATAACTTCATAACCTAGTGGAGCTAAGTCTAGTTGAACCACTATCTCTTTTTCAAAATAATAGGATTCTGATGAAGGGTCCACCGCTTTACGAATTGGATCGTTTGAATGTTTTTCGGTATTAATAATTTCATAAAATACTTCTTTTCCTTTATGGTAAATAGCAAAGTCCGGTTGTTTCAATGAAACTTTTAATCGGAAAGCCTGTTTCCGTCTTACAGGCAATGTATTAAATACGGTTATTTGATTATCCTTTATATCTTTTCTTGATTCGCTAATCTTTCTTGTTAAATAATCGACAAGTGAATAAGAAAGTTGATCCGCATCGAGTAGACGTTGCAAAATTGCCTGGTTTGTCTTATCACTATTACATGCACCAGCACTGTCATGAGCATGATTCCGTAAAGCAATTTTCCAAATCCTATCGACCAAATCTTGTTTATATGGAACACCAACTTGGTCAGCAATAGCTAACAAGGGCTCCACTTGATAGATTAATCTCCGTTCAACTTTATCGTTTAGATATTTATGATCATATCTAGAAGAATAAATAGAACGATGGATTTTGGATACTTCTGCATTGAGAAGTTCACCCTGAACCGTCGGCAAATCTTGATTTTCATTTTTAATTTCCTCAAACAAGTAATCATAATTACTTTCTATTAATCGATCATCTGTTAAGTTATTGTTATATTTATTAATTCGTTCTTTTAAATTGAAGTCAACATACCTTTGATCCCCACCTACTGGTAAAGCGATATGGGAAGCTGTCGTATCTTTTTTTATTTGGTTCATAAGTGCCTCACTATCATCTGTTTCAATAAGTTGAACCCCTACAAAATATCCATCTTTTATGTTGTAAGCTAAGACACTGCTACCATCCTCAGACTCCCAAAAAAATTCGCGTTGTTGACGCTTGTCAGATGATAGACCTCTCCAAAACACAGCTTTATCTATTCCCATTTGTGAAAATATTTTAGGCATGTCAATCGACTGTCCGAACGCGTCGGGAATATATCCTAAACGGTCTGCTCCACCTAACGAATCACCTAGTTCCAACCCGATCTGTAAATTACGGACAAGTGATTCACCTCGAATAATCATTTGATCTGATTGAGTATACCAAGGCCCTACTTTTAATCTACCTTCTTTAATGAGAGCCATAAGTCGTTCTTTTTTATCTGGATTTACTTCTAAATAATCTTCAACAATGCTCATTTGTCCATCTAGCATATAATAATCTAAAACGTTCTTTTCCAAAGCTTCAATCACTTCATCTACGTGATAACAAAGTTGTATGAATGACTCATTACTTGTAAAGTACCACTCATAGTCCCAATGTGTATGTGCGATTACATGAATCTTTTTCATTTAACACCCTACCTAAAATCATTCTCATATTTTAATTACTTAGCTTTTCTTTAATCAATTGATACATCTGTTCTTTTGATGAAGCATTTAGAATATCATTCACAAAATTTTCATCAATAAGCGCTCGAGAAATCGTACTCAATGCTCTTAGATGGTCATCATTCTTCCCTTCAGGAATCGCCAACGCAAATGCTATATGAACAGGTTTATCGTCCATTGACTCCCATTCAATTGGCTGATCAAATTTCATTAGGAATAGTGCTGGTTTTTTAACTGTTTTATTTTTACAATGCGGAATGGCTATTCCATCTTTAAAACCAGTGGTGACTTCTTTTTCTCTTTTTTTCAAGCCTTTATAATACGCTTTTGCAGATTTAACAACACTCGCTTCCTCAGCAAAAGAGGCAATGAATTGTAATGCTTCGTCTTTTGTTTTTACATCAGAATTAAACTCTATTTGACTTATATCGAAAATTTCATTTATCATTTTTTATTCCACCTTTTTCTTAGTGAATCCTATAATTAATGCCGTTACAAGAACCCCCATCAAAACACTAAAAATCCAAGTAATAAATGGTATAGGTTGCTCAATATAACCTACAAAAGTTCCTAACGGTGAACCAATTCCACCATAAAACTTAATCCCTAATCCTGCAGCAAGTCCACCAGCGACTGCTGAACCCGCAACAAATGCAGGAATCATTCGAATAGGATCTTGAGCGCCAAATGGTATTGCCCCCTCTGTTACACCAACAATGCCCATTCCAAACGCACTGTTTGCAGAGACCTTTTCTGTTGGCGAGAATTTGTTCTTAAATAAGATAGATGCTAACCAAATTCCAAGAGGTGCAACAGAAATAGCGGCTTGTGTTGCTGTTTGAGGAACAAAATTCGCCCCTTCAATTCCATATTTAGCCACCGTGTCAGTAAATACTGCCGTACCAAAGACAAGAGCTGTTTTATTAAGTGGTCCTCCTAAATCAAAACCGACCATCGCTCCTATAATAACACCAACAATAACAGGTGCTGCAGCATAATTTTCATTTAACGTCGTTAGACCTTCATACAAGAAATCCATCATAGACGCCATCGGATTTCCTATACCGTAAAACACTAATAATGTTATTATTAAGGTACTTACAAAAGGAATCAGCATTATCGGAACAATGGGTTGAATCAATTTTGGATAAGGAATCTTTTTAAGTAGGTTTACCAAATATCCTGCAGCAAAAGCAACAAGAATCGCCGCTAAAAATCCTCCTCCAGCTTCTCCACCAAGTAATTCAGCATCATTAGCAATATAGGTTCCTATCATTGCAGCGGCAATAGCCGGCTTTCCTGCAATAGAGTTTGCAACAAATCCTGCAAAAAGCGGTATCATTAATAAGAATCCAACTTGCCCAACCTCAAACAGGTTAGACATTAATCCGCCCATTGCCGTAGATGTATCAAAACCCCACTCAATAATACGTCCTGCTTCATCCCGCTGGAAAGCATATACGTTTGCGATTGCTAAGATGAGACCAGAAGCAATGACCATAGGAATCATGTAGGAGATACCTGCCATGATATGTTGGAAAAAGCCACCTTCTTTAGTGTTTCCCATCTTTGCTACTCCAGCCTTCGCACCTTTTTCACCGTAAACAGTTGCGTCATTTAAAGCGTTTTCAATCACTTCATTAGAATTTTTAATCGCTTCAGATGCCCTAACACGCATGACTCGTTTTCCGTTAAATCGAGACATATCAATATTTATTTCAACAGCTAAAATAACTACATCAGCTTCTTCAATTTCTTGGTCTGTCAAACCATTTTCAACACCGATAGAACCTTGTGTTTCTATCTTTACCTGATACCCTTTTTCTTCCGCCGCTTTCTCAAGGGATTCAGCAGCCATATAAGTGTGCGCTATTCCAGCCGAGCAGGCTGTAACCCCGACAATTTTCTTTTGTGACATAGGTAGTCCACCTTTCAAATTTTGCCTTATGATTGTTGTTTTACTGCGTATAATGCTATTAATTCTTTAATTTGTATCCTTACAAATCAACTTTTCATAAGTTTTTATAATAAATCAGCTATTCCTAATCAATTATTATTATATTCCCCTATACTTTTCTTGTAAATACTTTCATTCAAGTCGGGTTCAACTATCAATAAACCTCCTCTTTAATGAAAATAATTTCATTAACTTGGACGGAAGACTGGATTTTTATGTCAATCTATAGGACATGTTCATTCATGGCTTCCGGAAAGATAATTAAACAAGAAGGACAATCAACCACGAATGAGAAAAATAGGGATAAAGAAACTATTCTTAAATATATTAGGAAAACATATCCACAAAAAAAGAGGGATTAACACTTAAACAATTATCTGAGAAAGCAAACATCGATGACAAACACCTAGCTCATTTACTTTAAGAATTACTAATATAGATTATTCTTTTTATAGGAATTTTTAAAAACGGTTATGATAATCTTTTTCGATCATCACAACCGTTCTTTCATCGGAGACTGAATATGTCCATATTGTACAAACATATAGTGGTATAGCGGGGTTTATCCACCCAGGAGGCCAACACATGACTCTATGTTTCAAATGTTAAAATAGCGTTAATTGAGTCATCCCATTACCTCACGAAATAAAGTCTTACTCATGTTTTCTTGACTCACTCCTTAGCAAAACAAACCCCAATTAGAGCTATTTCAGTAACTCACTAATTGGGGTTTGTTTTAAGTCACTATAGATTTTTATAAGACTAGTAGATTGGGAGACTCGATGTATTTAATTAAAACACTTAAAAATTCTGCTGCGTCAGCCCCGTCTAAAATTTGATGATCGAATGTTAAACTGAACGGAATTTTCTTCTCTAAGACAACTTCTTGATCATCATTTAAGGTTAATTCTTCTTGTAATGCTCCCACTCCAAGTATGCCAGATTCAGGTGCGTTGAGTATAGGGGTAAAGTATTCTATGCCTGTTGCACCCATATTAGTTATAGTAAATGTGGAGCCTGACAATAAATCACCGCTAGCTGTACCTTCTCTTGCATGAGTGGAGACAGATTTAATATCTTTTGCAAGATTTCCTATGGTCTTTTGATGAGCATTTTTTACAACAGGGACTACAAGCCCTTCCTCTAATGAACTGGCGATCCCTAAATGGACCTCATCATATTCAATAAGTTCTCCGTCATTATAAGTAGAGTTCATCTTCTTATAATCTTGTAACGCTAGAACAGTCGCTCGAGCAATTAACACGGTAATTGTTAATCTAATATCCAAATCTGTTTCTTCAATGTCATTCCGTAATTTTTTTTGCATCGCTATTATTTTGTCAGCACTGGCTTTTCGGTGTAACGTTAACTGTGCTGAATTTGCTAAGCTCTCACGCATGTTTTTGGCAATCGCTTTACGCATAGAAGGAAGTCCTTCCCCAATTGATTCAACAGGCGTGCCATAGGCTTGGGCTGAACCCGCCGCTTGCTTTTCTTTTGCATAATCATAACCCTGGTTTTCAACCCGCTGAATATCTAACTTAGTAATCCGATTGTTTCCGCCTGACCCTTTGATCAACTCAATTTCTAAGTTTTTATCACCGGCCATTTTTCTCGCCAATGGTGTGATAAAAATTTGTTCAGCTGATGAATCTTTTGTAATTTGTTTAGATTCCGACTCATAAGATACTGTTTTTTCTTTTAGATTTGAATCCGGTTCTGCTGTATTTTCTATATTATCATCTTGATCTTCTATAGGTTCCTCAGTGGTACCCGATGGATCTTCGCCTTCCTCCCCAATGACTCCAATCACTTCACCAACTTGTGCTTCGTCTCCAGCTTTTATAACTTGGGAGAGTAAAACACCTGAACTTGGAGCCTCGACATCTTGTGTTAGTTTTTCCGAACTGATTGTTAAAACGGGATCACCTGCTTTAACAGTTTCACCAACCTCATTATGCCATTCTTCTATTGTCCCCTCTGTCATGGTCATTCCTAATTTTGGCATTACAATATTTTCACTCATAACATGGTCACCTCCTACATTAATAAACTACTTTTTCAAATCAAAAATTAACTCGTCTGCTACATCCAGAACTTTGCTGGCATCAGGGATATACGCTTGTTCAAGATTCCTTGCAAAAGGAACTGGTGTATTCGGTGCACAAACGGTTTTAATAGGACCATCTAAATAATCAAACGCCTTATCTGCAACAACTGATGCAATATCAGTTGCAGTGTTGTTATGTGGATTAGCTTCATCCATGACGACTAATCTACCAGTCTTTTTAACTGATTCGATAACAGTTTCTTGATCCCAAGGTGCCACCGTACGTAAATCAATTACTTCAACAGAAACGTTTTCTTTTTCTAATTGTTCTGCGACTTCCTCTGCTACTTGCACCATTTTGCCAATTGCAACGATCGATAAATCATGACCTTCTCTTGCTACTCTGGCTTTACCAATTTCCACCGTATAATACTCTTCAGGTACTTCTCCTTTTATTCCATAGATTGCTTTGTCTTCTGAGAATACAACGAGGTTATCTTCTTCAACTGCTGCTAACATTAATCCTTTTGCATCGTAAGGATTCGAAGGTACGACAACCTTAACACCTGGTATAGCACCGAACATCCCGTACAATGTTTGGGAATGTTGAGCTGCAGCACCCACTCCAGCCCCATGAACCGTCCGAACAGTTAAAGGTATTTTAGCCTTTCCTCCAAACATATAACGCATTTTTGCACCTTGGTTTAAAATTGGATCTAAAACAAACCCAACGAAATCATTAAACATTAATTCTGAAATGGGACGTAACCCTGTAGCTGCAGCACCAACAGCCGTACTGAAATATCCATGCTCAGCGATTGGTGTGTCAATCACTCGTTCTCTACCATATTTTCCAACTAAACCTTTCGATAATCCAAACACCCCACCAAAGGCATCTTCATGGACTCCATCATCTTGGACCAGGTGATCGACGTCCGCCCCTCCGGCAACATCCGTTCCTATTAATATTACTTTATCATCTTTATCCATAGCCATATCCATCGCTTCAGTAATGGCATTCATATAAGAGATTTTTCTCATCGTCATTCATTCCTCCTTTTTTATGCGAAAACATCTTCATGTAAAGATTCGAGATCAGGTAATGGACTAGACCCAGCAAATTCAACTGCCGTTTTTATTGTTTTAACTGCTTGTTCTTCAATTTCATCTGCTTGTTTTTTGGTTAACCAACCTTTTTCTATTGCCTTTTCTCTAAACTCTGGAATCGGATCGCGGTCTCTATTCATATCATCATCGGATTTATACTTTTCTTCATCCCCTTCGAAATGACCATAATGACGATAAGTGTCGCATTCAATCAATGTTGGGCCTTCACCTTTTTTTGCTCGCTCGATTGCTTCTCGAGTAGCATCATAAACTTCAGTCACTTTCATACCATCGACACGGACCCCGGGCATATCATAAACGACTGCTCGTTCTGAAATTGTTTCAGATGCACTCGCATAAGAATGAGGGGTTCCTTCACCAAATTGGTTATTTTCACAAACAAAGACAACTGGTAAATCAAGAATTGAAGCTAAATTTAATCCTTCATGAAACACACCTTCGTTAGCGGCTCCGTCACCGAAAAAGCAAACAGCAACATGCTCTTGCTTTAATGTTTTAATCGTCAATGCAGCACCTGAAGCAAGGCCAAAGCCACCACCGACAATCCCGTTGGCTCCTAGCATCCCTTTTTCCACGTCTGCAACGTGCATTGAACCACCTTTACCGCCGCCAAGACCATCTTTTTTCCCCATAATTTCTGCCATCATTCTTTTAATATCACACCCTTTGGCAATGGCATGTCCATGACCCCGGTGAGTACTCGTAATATAGTCACCATCATCTAACAGAGCCATAACACCCGTCGCCACTGCCTCTTCTCCTGCATATAAGTGTACAAACCCAGGGATTTCCCCTTTTGCAAAAATGCGGCGAACTTCTTCTTCAAAATGACGAATCTCATTCATTTTTTGATAAATCCACAAAGCTTTTTCTTTATTCATCATTACTCCTCCTTTTTTACATATGGATCGCTTGATCATATAATGTGTTAGCGCCTTCACCAATAATTTCGGACATGGTAGGATGGGGCCAAATGGTATTAGCAAGTTCCGTTACTGTTCCTTCAGCATGTTTCACCCCTGCAATACTGCCAATTAACTCCGTAGCATTGTCACCTACCACGACCGCTCCTAAAATTTCCTGATACTTTTTCTCGGAGATGATTTTTAGGAATCCAATCGCTTCATCATCAGCAAGTGCTTTACCATTACTACTCAAATTACTGTAAGATATTTGGACATCATAACCAGCTTCTTTAGCCGTTGTTTCATCCATTCCAATGGAAGCGATTTCAGGAAAGGTGTAGACACATCTAGGAATTTCCGTTTGATTTACGTGTTTTTTAACGCCGTCCATCGCCTGTACTGCAGCTATACCTTCTGCAATCGCTGCATGGGCCAACTGATATCCACCAATCAGATCACCTACAGCATATACATGAGAATGACTTGTCTCATAAAAATGATTAACTTTTACAAAACGATTTGATTCATCCATCGCCAAATTCATATCTTGAGCCAACTTCACAACAGGTTTTCTTCCAGTTGCAACCAACAAGGCGTCAAAAGAAACGACCTTATCACGAGCAAGCAGAATTTTCCCTTGTTTAACTTCATTAATTTCGGCACCTGAAAAGATCTCAATACCCTGTTTTATCATTTGATCTTTCACTGTTTTACGGGCTTCAGGATCTTCAGTCAGCAATATATCGTTTGCGACTTCGATAATGGTGACTTTCGTTCCTAATACAGCCATTGCAGTGGCCAGTTCAACAGATATCACACCCCCACCGATGATACATAATGTGTCAGGCTGATTCTTCATATTAAAGAATGTATCCGTTGTCATAAAATCGGTAGCTTCTAAACCTTTAATCTTAGGAACAAAAGGTTTGCTGCCTGTTGCTAACAAGATGTCGCTGCCTTTAATCTTTTTATCACCTATTTTAACTATCAAATCATCAGCGATTTCTGCTTCGCCTTGATAAAAAGTAACTTTATTTTTCTTTAAGAGAAAGTCTATTCCAGATGTTAATGTTTTAACTACATTGTTTTTTTGGCCCATTAATTGTTCAAAGTCCACTGAGATACTTGATGTTTTAAAGCCCCACTGTTGTGATTTTTTGAAAGTTTCCATCGTTTTCCCAAAGTGTAATAACGCCTTAGATGGAATACAACCTACGTTTAAGCAGGTACCTCCTGTTCTATCTTTTTCAACAATTGCAACGTTTTTTCCTAATTGCGCTGCTCTTATAGCGGAAGCATATCCGCCGGGTCCAGCACCAATGACTATGACATCATATTTCTTCAACTGACCATCCCCTTTCTTCATTCACTTGTACAGGTACCTTTCAATTATTCAGTCTATCCCTCCTTTATTCTTTCTACCATTACTCATGCAAAAAACATGCCAACTTTTAAAAGCATTAAAAAAACGATATTGACAAGGCCAATATCGTGAGAGTAAATATATGATTCTCATTTTATTGCAAAGTTTCTCAAAGTGTTTCACAAATGATATTTCTTCATTTTACGGTATAAAGTCGCCCGTGACATCCCTAATTCTTCAGCAGCAGCTGACACATTACCTGCTCGTCGAGTCAATTTCTCCTTAATTTTTTGTAATTCAAGCTGTTCTGTAAAACTATATGTCTCATCTTCACTTTGATGCTCAGAATGAGAATCTATCACAGAAGTAAGGGCTTCCAATTCTTGATAAGATGGAACCTCATTTTCATAAAGAATTTCACACCGTTTTAGAGCATTGTACAACTCCCGTACATTCCCTTTCCACTCGGCTTTTTCAAAAACCTCCTCTAGACGGTGTTGCCAATTTGGGAACCAATCATTTTTTCTGAAATAATCATGAATCATATATTTAATATCTTCCGAACGTTTCCGTAGCGGTGGAATAGTGATTGGAAAAACATAAATACGATAAAATAAGTCTTCTCGAAATTTCCCCTGTTTTACTAATTCTCGAATGTCTTGATTCGATGCTGTAATAATCCGAAAATCGAGAGGAATGGCCTTTTTACCACCTATACGAACCACAGATTTTTCTTGTAAAACACGGAGTAATTGAACCTGCATCGATTTGGGCATTTCTTCTATCTCATCTAGAAATAATGTACCACCATCCGCTAGCTCCAATTTCCCCTTGTTTCCTTGATGATTTGCTCCAGTAAATGCTCCTGCTTCATATCCAAATAATTCACTTTCCATTAAACTTTCCGGAACTGCACCACAGTTAATCGATAAAAAAGGCCCCTTCATGTGACGACTATTATCATGAATAGCATGGGCAATTACTTCTTTACCTGAGCCAGTTTCACCAAATAAATGAACAGCCGTATTTCTTGAAGCAACTTTATCCACCAAATCAAGAACATGTTGAAAAGAGGAGCTCGTACCTTTAATCCCTTTAAAATAAATTCCATTTTTCTTTTCAGGTATTTTGACGGATACTTGATATCCGATTATTCTTTTATTTTTTAAAATAGGAATATGTGGTTGTGTCTTCGTTAAATTTGTTTCACGAGATAGATTAGTGATATGACGATTTATATAATTTTTATATTCAGGAAGTAGTTTATTGGGGAGATGACAGATGATTCCATTAAACGTACATAAAATGCTATCCTCATTTTGATTAGCTTTACTTTTCTTCATAAATTCAATGTCTTGTTCAATTTGCTTTTTCCAAGACAATGATATAGATTCTGTTGCAAGCTGTACACAAGCTAAAATATAATCATAGTTAATGGAGCGATATAAACTAGAAATATTAAAAGCACCAATAACCTCATTATTCTGATCAAAGATAGGAGCTGCTGTACAATTCCATGATTGTGATGCTTTGGAATAATGTTCATAACCTTTAACGGAAATAGGTTTTTGTAAACGTAATGCAAGTCCAATGGCATTGGTACCCACATGACTTTCAACCCACTTAGCGCCCTCAGTTAGGTTAATTTTATTTGCCTCATAACTCACCGTTCTTTCACCTTGTTCAAATAAAATATACCCGTTTCTATCTGTGATTGTTGTCATATAACGCCAACCCTTTAAAAAATCCGTCAGCTGCTTAATATGTGGCTTCGCTAATTGTAATAATAATTCATTTTCCTTCAACTTTTGTTCAAAGATTGAAGTATCGAGGATTTCATTAGCAATTCCATTAAATGGGTCAACTTCTTTTTTCCTACAAAAGTGCCATGAAGCTATAATTTCCTCTTTCAAGTCATTATTCTTAGTCACCGACTCATTTTCAAGAAAATACTCCCACACCTGTTTGGAATCTACATCTTGTCTCAACACAATTCACTCCCAATCTGTTCAAATATTTTAACTTATAATTTTATTATAGATATTTGTGCTTCCTAATGTAAAGAAATTAATTTACTTAATCTGGGGCGGAGTCTTGAGACAATTTTTATCGACCAACCCTTCAATTTCACCTCCACAACGAATGGTTGCAGGATTTTCTATAGGTGAAAGAGTTTGTGTTCCTAAATAATAAGTAATCTATCAATCATACTTGCATTAGAAATCTGATATATTATACTATTTATGATATATTTATAGAATCTGGGAGGAAGTTTTAATGGAGTGTCCTTTTATTAATAGGCATACGTAAAGCAAATAACTACGAGCGAATAATAGGTGTCATTATCCAAGAAACTTTTTAAAAATTCCGTTCTTAAATGAAAAGCAAATCGTTTCTGAAACACATCCTAACGTGTCTTATGAACAACTGCCCTTACATATAGGTAGAAAAGTGGATGTTCTTTTATAACGAGAGGATCCTAAAGAAGCCCTTATAGATACATTTGTTCAATGCGGATCAATTTTTACTTTAATGGGAAGTTTTTAATTCTCTCCATAATTTACTAAGTATTGCAGTTTATGTGGTAGTTTTTTAGGTTGATTTAATAATGCACAGAATGATTCTAAGTCGTTCGTATTTTAAAATTTATGGTAAATAATTATATTTTCCAATCAGAACTTATATTAAACTTGTCCGTTTTGGAGGAGGTATACTAATTGAGTTCCAATGTTAAAGTCGACCTTAAAGATTACCTACGAATAATACAAAAATATATAAAGGATTTCTTCCCTTCATTGTTACTAATTTATAGTTATACACCGTTAGCCAACAAATCTTTCAATCCTATTACATATGTAGTTACTATTGTACTTTTGATAATCGTCTCATTCTTCCTATTCACCACTAAAAACAAAAAAAGATGGTTATATAGTTTAATCGTTTTAATTGTACTGGTTCTTACACAAGACGTTGTCATTGTTTTCCTTTATTCAATGCTGTTTATCTACTTGATATTTTTATTTATTGTTAGAAAAAGTAGTGCCAATTTAATTATCTATTTATTAGATTTATTTATCTTTATATTTTTATTAATTGTTATTACTTCTATTCTATTGAAAATCCCGTATGCAATAAAAATAGAAGGAACTATTGTAGCCGTTCTCCTTGTCACTGTTGCATTATATTTGGCTGGTTATACTTTAAAAATATCTTTGGATGTTCTAACGTACTTTTCAAACTTTTTAACTGAAGACATTGATAAAATTCAAATAGTACCTATTAAAAAACTTAATAATATTCTAAAAAATAACCTCTCAGTTGTTGTTATAATCGGTATAATATTCCTATTACTTTTACCTGATTTTATATACGCAAGTTTTATGTATGATCTTTATTTTTCGCTATTCCCAAAAGAAGAATTTAGCTTCTTAAATAAATTCTTTTATGCGTTTTCTAATCACTTTAATATCGTTTTAGATAATGTTAATCTAGCTAAAATGGACGATTTATTACTCTCCACTCAGAGTGGTAATTTCATTAAAGTAGTCCATATTGTATTATTAAAATTAATTGATACTATCATTTTGGGTGCAATTGTCGGTATGTTTCTAGAATTTTTGAAAAAATTCATTAACAAACCAAAAGCAAAATAATAAAGAGCAACATACTCCTGGCATAGGTGAATCATCTTGTTCGTGTACCCACATCTTATGTTTCCGTCTTGATGACCGTTTTATTTGTATCTTGATTGTTTTTACAGCCATGGAATGACTAACCTAAGCCAAACATACCGGACGTAACAAAAGGCAGACAGCATCCAGTCATTTAAATAGCGGGCGTTTTACCTATTTTATAAATTCCCCTTCCCGAAAACCAATATACTCTCTTGGTAATATCTTTTACTAACATGATGTGGAGAGCACCCATTGGCCATTCATTAAACTAACTTTTAAATTCAAGACTATTTAATTGAAAGCATTTTTTTATAGGAATATAATTTAGTTGTCCACGTATACAACATTTACTCAAAAGGTTGTAATAATATATGGCATAAGGAGGAATATTTTATGAGTGACTTCTCAAACAAAGTTGTTTTAATCACGGGGGCTGCTGGAGGTATTGGTATTGCTACCGCTAAATCCTTTGCTGAGCAAGGTGCAAAATTAGCATTGGTTGATCTAAACAAAGAGGATTTAGAAAAAGCAGTGACAAAAGCAGGTATTTCTGATGCCTTATTATTGACAGCAGACGTAACAAAAGAAGAAGAAGTAAAAAAATATGTTGATGACACTGTTGAAAAATATGGAAAAATTGATTCCTTTGTAAACAATGCTGGAATTAATGGTGATTTTGCAAATATTGTAGATCAAACCGTTACAAACTTAAAAAATGTATTAGATGTCAATGTTGTCGGTGTTTTCTTAGGCTTAAAATATGTCATGAAAGTCATGATAGATCAAAAACAAGGTTCAATTGTGAATGTTGCATCCAATGGTGGGTTACTTGGCGCGCCTGGAATGAGCACATATGTAGCATCTAAGCATGCTGTCATTGCTCTTAATAAAACAGCAGCTCTCGAAGGTGCAGATTTTGGTATACGTTCTGTTGCAGTCTGCCCTTCTGGTGTAGATACTCAAATGATGCGTTCTATTGAAAGGAATGCAATGCCCGATAAAGTAGATGAAGCCAAAGCCACATTTGAAGCTTCAGTACCAATGAATCGTTATGCGGAAGCATCCGAAATTGCAGACTTAATTACATTCCTAGCTTCTGAAAAAGCTTCATTTATATCAGGTTCTTATTACCGTATTGATGGTGGACAAGGTGCAACATCCGTTTGATTTAACTGTTAGATGCAGGTATTCTGTGGACTAACGCAGAATAGAATACTATCATTTTAAATATTTAGGAATCGGATTATTAAAACTCCGATTCCTTTTTTTACATCATTTTAAATCACTAACATCGTATTAATTAATGATACTCATGCAAAAACATCATTGCAATCAGTTTGAATATTCGATCTCATCAAAGACGTCTGCCTCCCGAATCCTAGAGTTAATGTAATTATATTTCCCGTAGTGAGAGTCTGCCACTTGACTCCATCACTTCCGCTCTAAATAGCATGATTCGTTTTTCTTCATTTCACTTCCACCCGTTAAACCTATTTTATTATCATCTATCCAATCAACATAATAACTATCATGATGATTTTCATCCATAAAGGTAATTTCATCATCAACCAATTTATATTCAAACTCTTTGTCATAAGCTTCAGAGTAAACGGTATCTTCGTCTTTAAACTCAAGCCCATCTATAATATAGTACAAACAATTAGGCTCTCCTGTTGGCTTTCCATCCTCGTATCCCGCAGTACCGACCCAAGTTCCACCGATTAAATCTTCCTCAACCACATCAGTACTGCATCCTATCAAAATTAGAATTAAAAAAAGATAGATTGGTAAATAATATTTCATCTCTCTCGCTCCAGGTAACATGATTCTTTCTCACGTGAACCGGTTCCTCTTAATCCAATTTCATTTTCATTGATTTTATCAATATAGTAGCTACGATAATCCTGTTCACCTGAAAAGTAAATGACTGCTTTATTCTCCCTTTTATCTAACCAAAATTCAAGATTCTCATCATAATCTTCAATGTATACTGTTCCCCCATCCTTGAATTTCAATCCTTCTGCAAAGGGCGAGTAATAGGGTTGGCCTTTTGGTTCACCATCTTTATATCCAGCGGTTCCAATCCAATAGCCCCCGATTAAGTCCTCTTGAGTGATTTCCGAATTACAACCTACCAATATTAATAACAATAAAGGAAATAAGTAAAACTTACTTTTATTCACAGTTACACCTCTCCTAATAATAAAGCACTAAGTATGATTAAGGTTAATTATTCTCCATTTGCTATTTCTTCAAATGATTTTCCATCTGTTTTCCGGTATCAACAATGTCACTGAAGTTTGCTTCATGCCAGGTAAATTCTTATTTCTGCCACACAGCTCCATCATAGCAAATATAATCACTAACTACGCTTCCATTGAAGATTCTTGATTCTATAGGTGGATGTTATGGACTCTCTAGCGGCGCTTACGATATTAATCGGACTATTGCAATATATGGATAGTTTAGGAAGCAATGTCATGCCTATTGCTGATGAAGGTGGAGAAGATTTAATGTGTATCAGAGTAAAAAATCAATATAGAGGAAGGATTTATTTTTGGCATCATGAAGAAGAAATGATAAATGAAGATGGAAACGAACAACTTTATCTTATTACAAACTCGTTCCAAGAATTTATTTTTAATTTCACGCCGCACAAGAGAGAAAGTAAAGTTAATCCAGATGATGTTAGGATATTTTTAGTGATGACTTACTTAAAGATTAATCATTACTCAATATGTAGAGCGGGGCTGACCCCACAACTCTCCGAAAATCTCTAATCACTCCTCAGTGGAAAAGTGCTTCAGAAAGTTTTCAAAGTTAGCGTTTAACAAATAAGCTTTTATGATATTATCATCAAACCGATCGGTCAAGGCTCGTTTGGCCTTTCCCTCAAAATGATTAGTCACATTATTCGATAACGTCTGATGTTCCTTCGATAGTGATTTTATGGCATAACTATGCTTAAGGTAAGCTGCAAAGAGCTGCTTATTGAGTTCGAGGTCAGCTTCTATCTGTTTTCTCAACTTTTCCTTTTGCCCCATCCTCTCCATATACTCTTTCCAAAAATCATTAGTATCCAAATCGCCGACTAGACTGTACCCTTTGTAAGTCATTGACACCCTCCTATTCCTAATATGCTAACCACTCGGCAAGTAATATATCGGTTTCTTCAAACTCATCACCCATCTGATTCATGTGAAAAGCTATTTCATCGGTATCTGTTTGCAGCTCCTTGATCACTTTGAGAATTTCTTCGTATTGGTGGATGTTAAAAATGATCGGTACGCCGTTTTCGATAGTGCCAAACTCCGAAAGTATATCATCCACATCAGTTGCCCCCAGTAAATCATACCCCTCACTGCCTGCAAGATTATAATATTTTCTTTTCATCTCTAACATGACACCCTCATAATACTCTAAGAACTGACCAAGTGCCTTTTCCGTATTTTCAACTAGATTGGCGTTATTTTCAACTTGCTTGGAAAAAGCTATCATAATAAATGTCTTGATCGCTATATTGAAGTTTTCCATACCGTCATTTTTCATCGCCAATGGAGACTTTTCTGGATGGCCGAATAACGTTTCATCAAACAGCAAGTCTGGAATAAAGTAACCATCCTTATCAAACATCTTATTTGCTGTATAATTGTTGATTCCATGATTATTAAACCATTTGATGTTACCCGCATCGCCTGGATGAGCAAGGAAATAGGTAGAACCAATTGAATTATGATCATACCAGCTTACGAGATCATCAGGATAAGCGTAGGAAATGATATTATCCTTGAAATCCCCGTTGTTCACCATCTGTTTTTGATCCTTAGTCAATAAATTATAAATATCAGGAGCAGCAAAAGAGACAGCATGCGAATCATATTTTACCGCGAAATACTCAGCAAGAGCACCACCTAACGAATGTCCGACAAAGGTAATATTTTCAGCCCCATGCTCTTCTATGTATTTATTCACGACAGGATCCGCCTCGGTAAATTGATTCTTATTCACTCTAATGAACTTCCCGTTTTCAATCTTTGCCTGGCCAGACGCTAGAAGTGCATCTTGTGACGGGCTACCACGATACTTCACAGATTTACCCTCGACTTCAGTATAGCTCGAGTCACCAAAAACAATTCCGTTGATGTCCTCTTGGATATCATTTAAGCTTTGGGTCATACCGTTCTTTGTTTGGGTTCCCTCAAAACTGATGACAATTTCATTTGTTATCTCATTTTCTAACACATAACCATGTAAACCAGTGGATTTATCTTCGATGGTTTCGATAACATTGTAGGTGACTTTTTCACCATCGGGAAGTTCGATTCTTACATTTTCAGTATTTCGTACGTAAGTTTCTGATGCAATCTTAGAGGCCCCTTGATCGGTTAAACTGGCCATATATATTCACATCCTTTTTTTGTATCATGATTTAAAGAAGTAAAGATTATGAAATTATATTTAGGATTATTTAATAATCACACGTTTTATTTTTACATTCATCTTTCAGATCTGGAAATCCTTTTTTTTCAGATATGCTTCCTATCGTGAAGTCATTTTCTTCAACTCCTGCCTCAAATCCATACTTTTTATTTACAGTACCCTCTATTCTCATTCCGCCCATTGGTCCTTTGTATACCTCGTTGATTTCAACTGATTCAATATTTTCATAATTACTTTTCAAATAACTTTCTATAGTTGCTTTAGCTTTATTTATTTCTTCCTGATTATATTCGTTGTTCTTCACAAAACAACCCCCTAACAGTATTATCATTGCAAAGCACATAATTATCTTTCTCTTCAAAAAATCACCACTTTCATTTAATCTGAACAAGAAATAGGTTTTTTGTCCCGATCCGCAATGGAGAATTACACACAAAAAAGATTGTTATCCTTCAAATAGATCTTTGCCCCTTTGGGTGACGACGTAATTTGTTTGGTTTCCCTTAAAGCTAATGACAATTTCATTTGTTATCTCATTTTCTAATACATAACCTAACATCATTTATAATAACTATTTCATTTTTATTTCTTTTATATGTTTCTTTAGCTATTGCACTAGCTTCATAATCATTCAATTTACCCAAAGACAGTCACTTCCTTTTTTTCGTACCATTAGATAATGGAATGATTTTATTGAAAATAAAGTTATCTTCGTTATTTTCCATCATTATACTATTAGGGGGTTGCTTTGTGAATAGTAATAAAGACACCCATAATGAAGAAACGATTGATAAAGCAAAGTCTGTCGCCGAAAGCTTTATTAATGCTAATTTCAAAGAAGTAACTACGGGCCAATGGGTCAGACCCCCTGAACAAGGGGATTGCCAATCTAATTTGGTTTTGGTTTAAATGAACCTCACTTTGCCATTAAAATGGATAAAAGATAACGTACTGTTTGATAAGTTCCTATATATTATGTATAATGAATTTGTAAGAAGCAAATAATAAAAAAAGCCAAGAGCGTCCACTCTTGGCTACAGTATATACCGCTTTGGCTAAACGGCCACTGTGGTTTTAACGAGTAATAACCCGACTGAGCTTAAAACTCTTCCACAAGTTAAGCAGGCGGGTTATTTTTTGTTGATTTTATCAACGATGTCTAGAAGCAATCCGATTAGGGCTACGATGAAAATCCCGGTTGTTAGTAAGATTTGTACTTCTGACATGGCCTCACCCCCGTTCACCACAGAGGTTTATGACCATCTCGCCTGCTTGTATTATACTGTAAAACTATCATATCAAACTTATTTGTAGACGGCTAGATAGCGGGGTTCAGACTCCCGGGTTTTACAGAACCTATTTAGCTATTCTCGCTCCTCAATAAACTCCCGATATTTCTCTTTCACCGGCTCGGAAAAATAGGATAATATTTTATCGGTTCGCACATATGGATTATCTTTGTTTGAAATGTATGCCTGATAGCTGCTCCAACGATACTTTTCCGGAGTATTAACCATGCTTGCTTCAAGTGAATACATTTTAGTATAACGATATTCTAACTGTACCAAATTGACTCTCTTCTTTATCATTTACGTAAAAACCAGACTTCCTTTCCCACATGTTTCTTTAAAGGATATTATGAACACTTTTATAGCAAAAAAACAGCATCATTATTTATAAAAAATCTCTTCATATAAAGTGAAAAAAATAAATAAATCCAGTACAATAGATGACGAAGTTGTACTTAATTGTAAATGTGTGCACTTATAACTATTCTTGAAAAAGAGGGTGAGATTTTGTTTGCTAAAGAAAGACAGGGAAAAATTAACGAAATGATTCGAAAAGACAAATCAGTCCGGGTAGCCAACTTGATGAAGCAATTTAACGTCTCAATAGAAACAATCAGGAGAGACTTGGAATATATGGAAAAACAGGGATACTTAACACGAGTACACGGTGGAGCTGTACTTGAGGAAGTTAATAGTAGAGAACTAACATTTACTGTGCGTGAATCAAAGTTTTTGAAAGAGAAACAAGAGATTGCTAAAAAGGCAGCAGAATTCGTTATGGAAGGGCAATCCATTGCAATGGACGTCAGCACAACGAATACGGAGTTTGCAAAAGAATTAAAAAAGAGATTTAACCGTCTAACTATATTGACGAATTCCATGACGATTGCCCATGAACTGTCAGATATGCAGGATTATACGATTATCTTTGCTGGTGGCATTATGCGCAATCAAGAGCTATGTACGGTTGGGGAATTAACGGAAAATTTTATTAGTCAGTTTCATATAGATATATTTTTTATGAGTATCAGTGGTATTTCAGTGACAAAAGGATTGACGGATTACGGTGCAGGGGAGTTGCAAGTAAAAAAGAAGATGATTGAAATAGCCCAACACCGCATCGTGTTAGCAGACAGCAGTAAATTCGATATTGTCTCTCTTCTCAATGTCTGCCCTTTTGACCAGGTGAACCGTATCATAACTGACTCTAAGATCAACGAGAATGTTCTCGAAAAATACAAAGCAAACGGAATTGATATACTCTAAAGTGACACTTTATTGGCGTTTATCGTCCTCCCCCACTTACTAATCTAAAAGTCCGCTCAATCTCGCGTGATTGCAAAGATTACAGTTTATCTTTGTTGAATTTAATGAATATTTATTCATTACTGGTAGAATCAGCAAGCAAATACAAGCATAATTTAGCTTAGACGTATTGTCTAGGCTTTTTTCATTGTTTTTCACGTAGCATTCTGAAATATGCATTTTGACATAAGATATATACGCTCTATAATATGAAACCGTAAGCACGTAATTGCACTTAAATGCAACTGAACACACAAAAAGTTCTTTATGTTGTTGTAAGAATGGGAGGGGAATTCGTGAGCGTAGTAACTATTAACAAGAATAAATATGATATTGATTGTATCTTGTCTGACAAAGACGGGACAATTATGGATTTCACTTTGTGGGTTCGTTGGGCAGAAAAGTTAGTCAATTTGATTGGCAAAACTGATCATTCCTATGATAAAAACCTATTGGCTCAAGCATTGGGCTTTTCTTATAATCAACAGACATGGGACCTGGAAGGCCCATTAGCGATTGGCTCTTTACCAGATTTGTTGACTATCCTAGCATCAGGATTGTATCAACAAAAGGTTCCGTGGAATCACGCTTATCAAGTAGTCAATGATGCCTATCAGAAATTGGAAGATAGTTTCGTTATAGAAGACCATGTGAGACCAATTAATGGGCTGACAGCTTTTTTAGAACAGGCAAAAGTCCATGATATTAATATGGGTGTCGTTACATCGGATAACTACACGTGAGAAATTCTAATTAGTAAGATTTAGGGGGAAGTATAAGTGGCGGCCATATGGGAACGGTTTTGGGCCGAGCCTTGGTTTGCCATTGCGACGATTATTCTTGCAGCGGCAATCATGATATTTATTGTTGCACCGGTGCTCGCAGTATTGCTGAAAAGCTTTGGTTTCGGCACAGGGCAATTAACGCTAGACTTTTATAAACAGTTTTTTAGTGCTTCTTATTATTGGGAAACCTTGCTGAACAGTTTACTGTCAGCAATCATTTCTACAGTTATCGTTTTATTTCTAAGTATCAATATCGCACTTTATGTCACACGCACGAACAACGCTATCTTTAATCTTTTAAAGGGATTGCGTTGCTCCCATTGGTTGCACCTCCATTTATATTCTCTTTATCATTGATTATTCTGATGTTGTAACGGATTATATCAGTAATATTTTTGGTGGACAATTTAGTATTTATGGTTTTTGGGGAGTAGTCATCGCTCAAATCATTGGCTACTTTCCTATTGGTTATATGCTTATTGAAAGCACCATGAGAAATTCAAATGCGGATTTGGAGTATGCTGCACAAGGTCTTGGTCCAATCAGTGGAAGACTCTCGGAACTGTAACACTTCCACTTCCCAAGTCTGGAATTATCAAAGCGGGACTCCTCGTTTTCGTGATGGCATTGGCAGACTTCTCCAATCCACTCATTATCGGTGGAGGAGAACGGTTCCTAGCATCAGAGGCTTACTTGCTTGTTCTCGGTCAACACAATCTAGAACTAGCAGCAGTACTTGGCGTGTTTCTGATTTTACCGAGCCTGGTCGTCTTTATTTTCCAAACGTACTTTCTCAAAGACAGTAATGTCGGCACAATCAGTGGGGAATCAGGCTCTACGAATGTCCCACTTTCAAAGTCAGCTAAAGCTTTTGTTGGTACAATTAGCACAATATTTATAGCATTCATTCTTCTCATGTTTGTGATGGTAGTGCTAGGTGCTTTTGTAAAAATAATCGGTATCAATAATACATTTACATTGGAACATTTTAATAACGAAACTGGCTGGGATTCACTCTCTATGAGTCTATTTGTCTCATTCGTCAGTGCAATACTTGCAGCAGCCATTGGGATTTTGCAAGGCTTCTTATTTGCTAGAAAACCAATACCGGGTAAGAAACTGTTGGAATTTCTAACACTATTCGGGCTTGCGGTTCCAGGTACTGTCATGGCGATTGTATTTTAATTCGGCTGGTACTAACTACCCCTTTCATGAATTTTCTGTTGATTTAAATTATTGTTTATAGTATGATTCTTTCTAATCTGTTCTTAATAAAGAACGAAATAGAGTTATAGTTTCTTATATAAAAAACTAAGCAACAAGAACTTACATAATATATTAAATTTATAACAAAAGGAGGATAGATTCTTCAACAACTATTGAATTACTTTTTTCTATTATTTTAAACAGAAGTTAACATTAATTGATACAAGGGAGGAAATGCAATGAGCATAAGGAGAAAACTTGGATTAGGTATTGCAACAGCTATATTAGGGGGGGCTCTGATTACCGGAGGAACTTTTGCCTACTTTAGCGACGAGGTAGAAACAAATAATACATTTACGTCTGGATCTTTGGATTTATCAATGAACCCTGAGGCTATCATCAATATTGATAATATAAAACCAGGTGATTCTATATTTCGTGAATTTACGTTGGCAAATGACGGAAGTTTAGACATCGATACAATCAATCTTGATACCGATTACCAAGTAGATGGTGATAGTGATGAAGACTTCGGTAAACATATTAGGGTAAATTTTCTCTGGAACTGGGATAAGGAGAATGAGCCAATATTTGAAACAACATTACATGAATTAAAAGACATGGATCCAGATGTTGTAGAAAAAAGTGTCTTTGAACCTTTAATGGAAGATGGACTTCAATCGGGAGATACCAATGATCTTTGGGTAGAATTTGAGTTTGTTGATAACGGAGAAGATCAAAATGAATTTCAAGACACTGGCCTAGAATTAACTTGGACGTTCAACGCCACACAAGGTGAAGGTGAAGAACTCTAAATCGTAATTGGAGGAGGATAAGATTATGAAATTAACCGTAAAAGTAAATAAAAAGATCTGTTCATCCATTTTAGCTTTATCCATAGGTTTTGGGGCAGCTGCCTTTAGCGTAGACAGTGTATATGCCCAAGATAATAAAATTCAGTATGATGACGAATACAAAACACCCTCTTATATTATTGAAAATTGGGAAGCGCCCCATGGAGTAAGTAAGAAGGAAGTCGCCTTATCTTACTTGGAAGAGCAGTTTGGGAATTTAAATGGAGACTTTAAAGTGATTAAAGCCGAAGAAGATGAACAAACAGGGATTTACCATTTTAAGCTTCAGCAGTTGCATATGGGTATTCCTATTTATGGAGCTGAGCAAACGTTAGCATTAGATAAAAACAATAATATCACATCATATTTTGGTACAGTAGTGCCTGGTATAGATATAAAAAGTACTAATAAAGATACCGCTTCATCAAAAAAACTAGCAATAAACAGAGCAAAACAAGCCATTGAGCATAACATTGGTAAGGTGGAAGAATACGACGGCAAAATCAATGCCGAGCCATATATCTATGAATATGAAGACAAATTCTATCAAACTTATCTCGTTACTGCTTCAACAACGGAACCTGAAGTTGGGTATTGGCATTACTTTATTGATCCATATAACGGAAGGGTCATTGACCACTTTAATGCTGCCGAGGAAGTCACAGCTTTTGGTAAAGGAGTGTTCGGTAATAAGCAAAAATTTGAGGTACTTCAAATAGATAATTTATTTGGAATGCATGATACTACACGTGGACAGGGAGTCCAAACATTCGATGCAAGCGATGATATGGCACTCGTTACAAGCGTAAGTAAAATGTTCAAAGACGGTGCTGCTGTTGATGCACATGCCAATGCACAGAAAACATATGACTACTATGAAGACACATTTGACCGTGATTCTGTCGATGATAATGGACAACCTCTACTATCTCGAGTACATGTGGGAGATAACTGGAATAATGCCTCTTGGAATGGCACGTATATGTCCTATGGTGACGGAGATGGTGAAAGGTTCCATAGTTTAGCTGGAGCACTCGATGTTGCAGCACATGAAATGACTCATGGTGTCATACAACATACATCGGGTTTAATTTATAGAAATGAGTCCGGTGCATTAAATGAATCAATTGCAGATATATTTGGCGTTATGGTTCAGCGTGAAAATTGGCTCATGGGAGAAGATATTATCGCGGACGGTACACATGCGCTTCGTTCTCTTGAAGATCCTGCCTCTCTCATTGAAAGTCGTACACAAAAACCATATCCTGATCACTATAGCAAACTATATACAGGTGACTTGGATAATGGCGGTGTTCACATTAACAGCAGCATCAACAACAAAGCTGCACACCTCATTTCTGAAGGCGGCGAACATTACGGTGTACAAGTAGAGGGAGTTGGCCGTGAAGCCACAGAGAACATTTATTACTATGCTACTAACCACTACCTAACACCAAATTCGGATTTCAGTGCTATGAGACAAGCAGCTGTTCAATCCGCAATTGAGTTATACGGTGAAAATTCCGCGGAAAAAGATGCTGTAGAACAGGCTTATAACGCTGTTGGAGTTCATTAATAATTAGAAGCACCATAAAAAAGCAGTTCCCCTGCTTCAATTGACAGGGGAACTGTTCCAATAGTTTATCCGATTATTATTGCTTCAAAGCACCGCTCTTCTCTGCGGTGTCATCCACATCAAGAGCATTCAGATTACAGTAGTATTCGAGGAAGTGTTCGACTTCTTTGTTTTGCTCTTCATCCTCTTCCATCGCTATAATATCTTTTAAGATTTACGCAATCCAAATATTTTCGAAATAACGAAACTTACCAGAATTCCACGGCATTCGATCAGGATAGTTCTTAGACCCAAACAAGTGCCTCTCTTCCTAACCAAGGAGCAGCTGCTGAAATAGCAATCGTAAAGATGATTGCCACATGTGGCGTCTTATATTTAGGGTGCAATCTTCCAAATGACTTTGGTAAAATCCTCGCGCGTGATATGGCGAATAATAAGCAGCGACTAGCCATAATAAATCCGTGCAAGCCTGTGAAAATGCCCAAGGTGCGATAGCGACGATTGAGATTATCGCTGCAAAAGCCGTCGTGTTACTTGGGAAAAGTGGTTATACATTCGACAGACCCGCGCCAGGTTGGAAACCGACTGTTATAGTTAAAATAACAACACCTGCTACTATAGCCATGGCAAATACAAATTGCATCTGACCTGTAAATCCTGCTCCTTTGATATTTAAGTATCCGAAAATGACTAAAGCTAACGTTGCGATAATAATTTCCAAGCCATATATGTCCCAGCCAGCGACCGAGTACAAATAAAAGTTCTCGATGACGATAGGAAAGACATATTTGATCATCAGCGCAAAGGCGGATGCGTTAAGCGCAACAATGCAGATATACCCTAAGGTTAGAAACCATCCGCTAATAAAAGCATGTGTCCGTCCCAAGCTGATATAAGCATAGGCACACTCTCCACCTGAGACCGGAAAACCTCTGATTAAGAAGCCGTAACTCACCGCTATGAGCATCATGAGCAATGCCCCGATACTAAACCCGATAATTACTCCTAGTGGGCCAGCCGTTTCCATCCAATCGATAGGTTGCACGAAAGCACCCCAACCGATGGCAGAGCCCAGTGCTATGGCCCAGACCCAATGCGGTTTTAGGGTTTTGTTTAAAGTCGCTCTTTTCTCCATAATAGCTCCCTTAGAATAAAGTCTATCTAGCTTAAATTAGTCTCTACAAGTAGTTAGGGTCTGCCCCCCCCCCGAACTTCCAAAAGATTGGGAAACTATTAGGCAAAAGACCAAACAGCATTTCAGTTCACATACCTTCAGTACTTTAACCCATTAACGTTGTGGGGATCTAATCCCACATTTCCCCAGATATCATTTATTCCGTTTTAGTATATTTTTTCATTTTCCCAGGGAGTTCAAAGACAAATCTTAGAAGCATTTCAGTGAAGTCTAACAATTCAATTGCATCCTCTTTGGAGATACTCGGTATTTCATGAGTAGCCTCATTGCCTTTTATTCTAATGTGATCCACCCATTCTTTACTATCTGGTGGAATAAAGTGATTTTTCTCTAAATAAGTTACATAGTAAACAAATCTCTTTCCTGGTTCGGCTCCTTTTAATACGGATATATTCATCAGTAGTTTCCTTAATATTAAAACGGCAGATGTGTACGCAGTTACCTTAACACAATTCCTAGCTTCAAGATATAATGCTTCAATACCACTAGGTAAGTTTTCTACTTCATTACCAAAAGAAGGGGCTGGCACTTGTTCGTTGGCATAGTTATTTACATATGTGGGCTTATTGCAAGTTGGACAAATGTATATGTATGCCCTATTTCCTTCCGTCTTTAAATAATAATATAGGGAAGGGCCCGCTATGTTTCCACAATGACCACAATTATAAGAGCTGCCAAGTTGATTATTACTTACGTTGTACCATCTTCCTACAAGTTTCTTCATAAACATTCCCTCCTAGTCACAATTATACAGGAACCCAAAACCAAATCTTTATTTAAACTTCGGTAATTATAATCAAATGTGCAGAATCCAGATCCCAAATAAGAAAAGCAAAGTCTATCATTTATGCCTAGGTTTCGATGCCATGATAATTTATGTATAATCTAGCAATCTATCTTTGCAAAATGGGTATATAGAACTAATCTCCACGTCCATTTTATAGCAATTCCTGCCACTGTCAACATACTTCGACTGAATGTCGAATTCCTCTGCAATTATCCCAATTATATCTCCAAAACTCCAAAAAGAAGAGGGGCTTCCTTTAAACGCATATTTAATCACTTTAATGCTTTAGCTGTAGTGGGCAGCACTTCAAACTTGGATTTTCACTCTTATTCTTCTTATTTTTCTTATTTTTATCTTTCTTAAAGATGTAGTTTTTTGTGACATGTCTCAATGAAGTTGACTATAACTGTGATAGATTCAGTAGACAACTGTTTTATTGCAAAGTCGCTGTGAGATTTACATCCTAAAATTTCTTCGTTTTTTAGTTTGACAAGTTTAATATAAAAAATTAATCATAGACAGGAAAACCTTACGCTAAAATAGAGCTTGGAAGACATTGATCATACATAGCTTCCTTATAACTAATCGTTATATTTGATTGTTCAGTAAATCCTCTCGTTCCAAAGACCCTCATCCCCTTGTCTATTTCTATATAATATTTATCAGTTATAATGTCTCGGGCATGTTGGTCTTTTTTACTACTAATAATATTCACATCTATGTTCCAAGCGTTAAAAGGATAAGTTGTAAATGTATGTACTAAGTTGTTTTCGTCATTTCCGTTATTTAATAAAGTGTATATATCTATGTTGGCATTTAGAGGTACATGAGTTAAAAAATAACGGTAAAACTGATCTTTGTTTTCATATATATAGTTATCTATTATCGTCAAATTCGTTTCAGTTTTTAGGAATCTTGATAACCAAGAACTAAGGTCATTACTTAGTTCGCGATTTTTGATTACCTTTCTTATAATAGGTAATCTAAATTCATTTAGAGGATTGTCATGATTTTTATCAATGATTTCATCAGATGATAATTTTATTATGTCATTCTGGTTAAAAGATTGTTCATTTAATTCACTTAAAAGAAGTTTATCTTCTGTTATTAAACAAACATCCTTAAGTTTATCTGGATAAGATATTCTCTCCGTATCATCTTGTGGTGAAGGCACAATTTTAAAATTACCTTCATACTGGATTATTTCCTGAAAAAAGGATTCGTACGAGTCAGCAAGATCACTTCGGTTATTCTTAAAAAAGTCTTCATACTCTTTCTGAAGCTCCTCATTTAAAACTATTTTCCTTCTATATAGCTCCTCTAATATTAAATTACCCTTAGAGTCTCTAATAAAATTATCATATGTGTCAAAGCAAGTTTCTAAAAGGGTATAACAAACTGCTATTTCTAGTTTCAATCTGTTGACCCCCTTCTATTGTTTGCACCTATAAGTTCCCTACTTAATTGGAAGCTTTTATCGAAAAATCCAGAGGGCCATCTCTCTTTAAATTGCCCTTGTTCGGTCAATTCCATTTCTTTTATTGTAGAATAGGTGGATACTTTATCGACATAGTATATAGCAATATCATTCTCTGTAATATTTACATTAGGGTCAGCAATTAAAACTTGTAATTTCCTAATGAAATGTTCACTGTGTGTTTCTATTAAAAACTTACTTTTTTTATTTTCTATAACTTTATTCACAAATAAATCAGCTAAACTGGATTGCGCAGCAGGATGTAGGTGGAGTTCGGGTTGCTCAATAATTACTATATTATTTCTATTACGTGTGAATCTGTTAATTTCTTCATCTGTTGATTTCTCATAGAAAACTTGAGTTACTATTGGCAACACCTGAGATATACCATACCCTACATCAATTATATTTTGATTAATTCTACTCCCTGGTGTCTGTACAATTAACTTATATAAATTACTATGCTCGATTTCCTCAATATCTAACTTGTAGCCCATTGAATCACTTATAAAGTTTGATACTTTCTCTAGTAAGCCGTTATTGCCTTGTTGTCCCTGTCTTAATATTTTACTGACATTTTCCCCATTTTTCCCTACATTCATAAAGCTACTCTCTGAATCCCTGTATATTCTTTCTGGATCCTTTCGAAAAGGTCCTATGTAAGATAAGGAATTAGCAAAATCTCTCATTGCTCTATATACGGATCGAGTAATATAGTTATATATTTGAAAGATAAAATGAACTTTATTTATTTCTTTTATTAAATGTTCTTCTTCCAAGCTTAAGTTTTGCTGAGCAAAATTCTTATCAGAAATATTAATGTTACCGTTCCTAACTCCCTCTGTAATTATATCTTGAAAAATCTCATTACTATTAATATAATTTTCGCAATCCATTCGATTAATTATTAAATTAATTAATTCATCACGTCCCATGTTAACTATAGGAATAAATTTCCTGAATTCAATTTCAGGATAAAAGCTTAAATTAATTTCGTCATCAGATATCCTATAGTTCTTAAAAGCTCTTAACACTAAAAATCGATATTTATTCTTTTTTTCCCTTTCTATCCTTACAACATTAATTTCGTCAAAAAATAAATCAAATTCTTTCACTATAATTTTCCTATTATATTTCATTATTGTTACTTTAATTGAAAAGGTATTTATATCTTTAATTAACTTTTTAAAATCATGCTTATTGATTTTAAAAAAGCCAAAAGGTATGCCATATTTTACGATCTCTTTTTTTTCAAAATTAAACGAGAAGCTCATTGTGTCACTTTCTTGATTATGAACTACATCCTCAAAATTACCATAATCTATTTGATTTCCAAAAAATAAAAACGGGGTAATAACGTCTTCAGAAAAAGTTTGACTTAACATAACAGGGAACCTTAAAAGACTACTCTTACCAGAACTATTTTTGCCAACAAATATATTAATAGGTTTTAATGATATTTCATCTGTATTTTTGAATGCTTTAACATTTTCTAAAGTAAATGATTTCATTTTGTCCTCCTAATACTATTAATTGTAGGATAAACTTCAACACTAATAAGCATCGTATATAAGTAAAGTTTTCAAAGACCTTCTCTTATTCATCTGTTATACCATCATCTAATATTTCCTTTTTTTCCATCTTGATTCAAAAATACTAAAGTTAGCTTGGCAATAATCTACCTACACCCATGAAATGCTATTTTACCCCATAGCTATAATCGAATTCAATAACACAACCTGTTTTGAAGTGTTTATTATTCACAAATTCCTTTATTTATCTCTCAATTAAAATAAACTATTTTATTTATTAAATGAATATTGTAGTAGTATTTAAGTTTTCAACAGTCCTTGCCCCATCCTAATGATACAGGAGACAGACGGTAATAGCGACCCTCCCTTTGCTTACAACTTTTAAAATGAAAATTAACAATTTTATTCCACCATTGTACTTCAAAGAATTGATGTTTCTATGATTAAGTTTATGCTTTAAACTATCAATTAATAATGAATGGTGGCGCTTCCACCTCTTCAACAAATTATTGGCTCGTACGAGCCAATAATTTTTAATCCCTACTAAACAAATCTCTCGTATAAACTTTCTCTATTACATCTTTTATATCATCATCCAAGCGGTTCGCGACAATAACGTCACTTACTTCTTTGAATTCATCTATACTTTTAATGACTTCTGACCATCAAACTCGTTTTCTTCGACGACAGGTTCATAGATAATAACTTCTACACCAGCCTCATACATTTGATTAATAACATCTTGAATGGCTGATTGTCTAAAGTTATCAGAGCCGGTCTTCATCGTTAGTCAATAAATCCCAACCTTCTTAGGATCACATTTTAAAATCATATCTGATACATGTCTTTTACGTGTATCGTTTGAATTCACAATCGCATTAATTAATTCGTTTGGAATATCTTTAAAATTAGCTTTCAATTGCTTTGTATCCTTTGGTAAACAATAGCCACCGTAACCAAAAGATGGATTATTATAATGTGGACCAAGGGTCGTGGCCAACACCTTCTATGATCTGCTTGATGTCAAGTCCGTTCAACTCAGCGTTTGTGTCGAGTTCATTAAAGAAAGACACTCTCATGGCTAGATAAGTGTTTGCAAATAGTTTAATAGCTTCCGCTTCGGTAGAATCAGTGAAGAGAATTGGAATATCCTCCCTGATTGCCCCTTCAGCTAAAAGATTCGCAAATTGTTTTGCTCTTTCAGATTGCTCACCTACGATAATACGTGAAGGATATAGATTGTCATATAACTCCTTGCCTTCCCTAAAAATTTCTGGTGAAAAGACAATATTATCCGTATCAAATTTCTGTCTGACTTGCTCTGTATAACCAACAGGAACAGTGGATTTAATAATCATAGTAGCTTAGAAATAGTTTTGCTCAGGATCATAATTCGTCGGTGTTGATATGATGACATATTGAGCCTCTTGAAAAGCTTCTTCGGCATCAATAGTAGCTTTCAGATTCAAATTTTTTGTTGATAAAAAGTCTTGAATTTCTGAATCCACGATTAGGGCTTGCTTGTTGAAATATATTGAATGCCATGACCTAATTGTGTTGCGCTAGAAGGACAGCATTCGCCAGTTCCACAAATATGGCGGGGGTCTGACACCGAACTCTTAGGGACCAAAATAATTCAGTAGTTTAGGTGCCTGGCAATGCTGTCTAAACCTATTTCCATAATGACTTTTTAACAGATTCACTCACTACATCTATCAATAAATTTCTTAATCCCTCTTTGACAAAATCTTTTGTTCTATTAACATGTTTTTTATACTTTGCTATTGATACTGGTGTAGTGGGAGTTTCTATTATTAAATCAAGAAATGTGCTTTTAATTATTTCTTTGTCAGCATCGCCTAAATCTTCATCCAATCCTACTATTTCTACAGCATTGTCTAATAAAGTTTGAGTCCATGGATACGGATGACCACAATCATGACAAAAACTTGGTACACTATATTTATATCCTACAGTTACAACGTTTGGACGATTATACTTTCCTCTAATTGCTGCATTACAATTCAAGCATTGAGTAACAGTTTCTTTTCCACACGTCTGACAATGTTTAGCTTGCTTTGACGGAGTTAATTCATAATTATATGTTATTGTGTGTCCATTTAAATAAATTTGCGCGCCTCCATATTCACTCGTTTCTTTTCTTCACCTCCTTAATTTCAAGTTACACTTCGTAACAATATGTAATTAATTATTGAATCTAATGATTATTTCACTTTATAATAGTCCACATACGAATCTACAAATTTCTGCAAACCTTGTTAAATAGGGGGCACAGGCTTAAAATCAACAGCTTTATGAAATAAAATGAATTAATAGGTTCAAAACTTTATTACATTCTACGTTGTGACCTAAAACATTACCGAGAGCTTGCTGCAATGTGAATGTCATTATTTTATTTTCACTGGACTATTTCTCCCAGCGTTAAATACATAATGAGGAGTATTCTCCCCCTTGAGGTAGTGTATTATCAAGGAGCACTATTAACATAGTTTAAGGAATCATCAATTATTTCCCAAAAAGAATCATCGGCTAGCAATATTTATTCACTACCAATCATATAATAGTTCTATAATTAACTCTCAAAATTCGCCACTATCCCATCCGCTATCCTTCTTGAAGCTTCACCATCACCATAAGGGTTCGAAGCCTTAGCCATCTTGTCATGTTTTGCATCATCAGACAGTAATTCATTAGCTAGATTGAAGATATTGTCTTCGTCGGTTCCGGCTAGTTTTAATGTTCCTGCTTCGATGCCTTCTGGTCGTTCAGTTGTATCTCGTAACACTAATACGGGAACGCCTAGAGATGGTGCTTCTTCTTGTACGCCTCCTGAGTCAGTCAGGATAAGATGAGCGTGGGCGGCAAAGTTATGGAAGTCGACTACATCTAATGGCTCAATTAATTTGATTCGGTCGTCATTACCTAGGATCTCATTAGCTGTTTGTTGAACAACTGGGTTTAGATGCACTGGATAAATAACTTGTATGTCGTCATGCTCCTCAACTAAGCGTTTGATGGCACGAAACATTTGGTTCATATTCTCGCCTAAATTTTCTCGACGATGGGCAGTCATAAGAACTAAACGCTTATTTCCAAGTTCATCAAGAATTGGACTCGTATATGTATCACTAACCGTTGTTTTAAGTGCATCAATGGCTGTATTCCCAGTAACTAGTATACGATCACTATGTTTGTCTTCATTTAATAGATTTTGCTTTGCTTTTTCCGTAGGTGAAAAATGTAAATCAGCCATAACACCCGTAAGCTGACGATTCATCTCTTCAGGATAAGGAGAATACTTATCACATGTACGTAACCCAGCTTCAACATGTCCAATAGTAATTTGATTATAGAAAGCAGCTAGAGATGCGGCAAAAGTCGTCGATGTATCACCATGGACTAAAACAATGTCTGGCTCTGTTTCTTTCATTATTTTATCTAAGCCTTCCAATGTCTGTGTTGTAATTTGAGCAAGGCTTTGTTTTTGTTTCATGATATTTAAATCATAATCTGGTGTAACTTCAAAAATTTCCAATACTTGATCAAGCATTTCTCTGTGCTGGGCAGTAACTGTTACAATGGATTCAAATTCCTCAAATCGTTTATTTAACTCTAATACTAACGGAGCCATTTTAATAGCCTCTGGCCTTGTTCCGAAAATGGTCATTACTTTAATACGTTTTGTCAATTTTCTCAACTCCTTGAATTCAATTATTATAAATTCAGCTCTCTATTATACTGAACCTCTTCCACCAATAACCTGCACAATTGTTCTTACTAATATCTTTAAATCCAGCCACAAACTAAATTGATCAACATAATGTATATCATACTTAATTTTTTCGCCATGATTGATATCACTCCGACCATTTGTCTGAGCCCATCCTGTAATGCCTGGTTTTACTTCTAATCTTCTCTTTTGGGTTTTGTTGTAGAAACGAGATATACTGACAATCTCTGGCCGAGGTCCTATAATACTCATATCACCTTTTAACACATTCAAAAATTGTGGCAACTCATCTAGGCTATATTTACGAATAAAATTACCTATTTTTGTAATATTCGGATTGTCTTCTGAAGCTGTTTTGAATACAAATTCATCAGGGACACCATTTTTCCAGGAATAATCATCATGAGAATTTGAGGGTACTGAAACTTGATTATTCTTCATTGAACGAAATTTGTACATCTTGAATAACTCATCATTCAATCCGCTTCTACTTTGTTTAAAAAATACGGGGCGGCCGTCTTCTTTAATAATTAATATAGCTACCATCAAAAAGAGTGGTGAAAGAATTAAGAGAATAACAGAACTGAATATAATATCAAAAACTCGTTTAATAATGTGTTGAAATGGTTTGCTCGATTTTCCGTAGTCTATCTCTGTCTGTTTTACTGAGTTGCTCATGTGCTTTCACCCCTCCTTTTCCATCAGCTATTCCTATCGATTGACTTGGTCTTTTTATATTATCGACAATTACTGTACCTTCAGCACCTATATATCCTCCTGAAACAACAGTAATACCACCGATTTTATTTTGACCATATATTTCTGAAAAGAATATTTGAATATAATCTTCATTACTTAGCATTTGGTAAGGTAAAGCGATTCTTGTATCAAGCCGTGTAATTTGTATATTGTCAGATAGCATTTGATGAATAAAATTACTGCTGAAATTATTTATTCCACCATCAATGATTATTGTATTCTTATCAATGTGTGGAAATAATGTTCCCTCTTCTGTAAATTCTCCTGATAAAAAAGAGATGATTACATCTGCACTAAAGTTATCTTCTACCTGGGTGAAAGAAACGATAGGCGCAGTATTTCGAGGTAAAAATAGATTTAGTCCGTTAATCAGTGCATTTTCTTTCTTAATCGTTCTACCCTTGATAAAGACGTTTGCTTGTCTCTCTGCTAATCTTACAGCAATTTTACTAGCAAGATTACCCGTACCAATCACAATTATATTTTTATTATACAAATCATCTTTTTGCTGTTGACGTACCAGAAAATCACAAGATTCCAAAGTAGTATCATTGGGTTTCATTGTTATTAACCGAGACTTTTTGACTACTTCTCTAGCAATTTCAAACAGGTTTAAATCTTGTTTTTGCTCAATGTCGATGTATATATTATCAATTTTTCCGTCATAAAAAGAGAGTACCTCATTCAGAATATGTTTATCATTTATCATAAAACTAGACATGGCAATATTTGAGTAAACTCTTCTTGGAAGAGGCCTAAACCTCAATCTATGTTTTGCAGTTGTACTAATTAAAATTGCCGTTTTGCTATATTGTGATAAATAATTTAATTCATTTAGAATAACTTGCTTAAAACTCACGTTAAAACATCCCTTATAGCTTTTGTATAAATTTTTTAAATATCTCTTCACGATTGTAATATTTAGTAACGTACTTTCTGTTGTTAAGGGCTTTTGTGTCGTAATACTTTTGTGATTTTCTATAGTTAGATAAACCTGCAACTAAGCTATTAGGATCATTTGATTCAAAATATATACCACATTTTAAATCACTCAAGATATCTTTTCCTTCGCCCTTAATACTCGTAATAATCGGTTTATTATTTAATAAGTAATCAAATAACTTTGACGGGATGGTCTTTTCCAAAACTGGATCATCTATTAAACTTAGAAATAAAAGATTCATACTATTAAGCTCATTGATAGTATCACTTTTAGACATTGTCCCTTTAAAAGTAATATTACTAATTCCTAACTTATTTAACTTCTGTTTAAGTGATACACGCTCTATCCCATCACCTATAATGATAAATTCAAAGTCTTTATCCTGTTCATTTTTTTCTAATATCTGAGAAGCTTCTAAGATAACATCTAAATTTTGGACTATCCCAATGTTTCCAGCATACCCTACTCTTATCTTTTCTTTTTTGACTGTAGAATTCACCACAGTGTTATAATTTCCTTCGATACTTTCTGGAGAAATGCCATTATACAGTACGTTGATATTCTCGTTTTTAGACTCTTTGTATATATAATTTCTCATCGGGTTAGACACACAGGTTATAATATCAGCTCTTTTATAAATGAATCTTTCTATTTTCTTTGTGATCTTATATAAAAGGCCATTGTATTTTACCATCCCAGCTGAAACCGCTGAATCCGGCCAAATATCTCTTATATCAATTACAAGTTTCGTTCTTTTTATTTTTGATATTACTAATCCACCTAACGCTACAAATAAAGGTGGTGAAGTCACAATAACATAGTCATACTTTTTTTTATTGAGCCTAAATACTGAGTAAAAAATGGACTTAAACATAAAACCAAAATAATTTCTTAAATAATTAATAAAAGATTTTTTATTTACTTTCTCCAACTTTATTCGATGGATATCTTCTGTATTTCTTACTTTATCGACTGCTGATTTTTGCGGATAAGCAGTCACCACAGAAACATCGAAGTTTTGCTTTTTTAAAGCTTTATATAGATCATTGATTCTAAATGAAGCCGCGTTTATATCAGGCAAGAAATACTGTGAAATTAAAAGTACTTTTTTTTGCATCTCTCCATACACCTTTCAAATCTTAAAACTAAGTTATTCTCTTCCGAAGATTTCTATTTGAGTTGTTATTTCTACAGGTAAGTCCCCAACAAATGAAACAACTATTTTTTTATTTTCTATTTCCTTTTTCCATTCCTTTGACATAAACGAATCCTCTACCGCAACATCTAATTCTATATCACTATGAAACTCAAGATGTATATTTGAGTGTTCGAATTGCAAAATACATCTATCGGCATAAACTTCAATTGATCTACATTTGTTTCCTATCTGATAGTATAATTTCCCCTTACTTGATCTACTACCTTGAACTTGATCTTTTACCAGCCATGTATCGCCTTTGTTCCATTCGATTTCTCTTGTATGGATTATCTTTTGCTTTAACCTTTTGTAGCCATCGTGGCTCGCAATTGCCTTTTCCGTTGTAGAGTTTTTATCAAATTGAACTAACTTACTATTAGCTATATAACCGACTCTAAATGGCCCCCAAAAGGTTGATTGATCTTCATCTTCGATTTCGATAGTGTTATGAGCCTTTGTACTCCTATAATAATCTCTTTTATATCCTGCTTCGTATTCATACGTTCCAGGATCAATTAATATATCTTCACCGTATGCATGGAGGAATATACTTAAGTTGTCAGCATGGGCATGACCAGCATTATGTTTTGGTCCAATCTCTCCTGCATCAAACAATAGGTATTTAGAGTTCTGGCTCCATCCATCTCTAAATATAATATAATTCGAACCTTCTAATAGTAATGACGTATTTTTGGGAGGTGAGATAGCTAATCTGAAATATTCCTTATATCCTTTGATACCACAAATTTTTAATAGGTTTTGTGGTTCAATACTCCCTGAACTAAATTTAAGCTCTTCACTTTCATAGAATATTGCCCCTAATGCAAGTAACTCATTTACATTAATAGGATAATTTTTTGCAGAATCATTTAACAGAGGTAAGCTTTTATCGGGTTTTTGTAAACTAACTAAATAATTAAACATTTTCTCAGTAATAAAATAGAACTCTTTAGGCAAATCAACATTGTTTTTTTCAGCATATATAAGAACTTCTATATAGTCTTTAGTTGTCATAAGTTGATAGCTAGTAGAGTTTTCATATTGAGATCCATCATTTCTTATCTCTTTTAATAACTGAGCATACAAAATATTAATACCTGTCTTTAAATAACTATCAGAGTATTTTATATTTGGAAAGGTTACACCTATCCAGAATAAAGCTTTTCCATTTGCTGTATAGTGGTTATTGGCTAAGTCCTTTTCAAGATTGTTGTTTAAAAACTTTACTTGTTGCTCTATTGAACCAACAAGTTTTTCTTTAAAACCATTATAAAGTTCTATATCTTCTGCTTCTAGTACTTCCCATAAATAGCTCCAATGCACTAATCTTAATGATATTGGATATGCTTCCCATGAATTTTTTTGACCAGGTTTTGTAGAATCAATCCAATTATCAATAAGTTCTTGGGCCTTAACTATATATTTTGCATCCTTAGTCATATAGTAACTTTCTATTAACACCAATAAATATTCGAAGTAATTTAAATAATACAACCATAACTTATCTAGTTCATCTGAAGACCAATTAATAAAATTTCCTTCAAATTTATGGGTGGTATTTAAAAAAGTGAACTCATTATTACAAATCTCATTTGCTGTTTTAATTAAATCTGAATTATAGTTTTGTTTTTCATTATTTATTTTTTTAAAGTCTTTCCATAAGAAAAAAGGAGTAACAACATTATTATCCTCTATCACTTTACTTTTGTTAAAAGGATATAATAGAGTTCCCCATTTCGGGTAAATAAACTTAAATTTAGTTATTTTAATAAACCGATAATAAAATTGTTTCAAAGTCATACGGGACATAAGCAAATAATAGTTGATAATTTTTTGTTTCATTATAATCACACTTCTTTTATTTACTATTAACTTTAATAGATAGGGCTAGAAGTTTTAATAGCTTTTAATTCATAGAGATTACCAAAGTTATAATAGTTGATATTTTCCGTTACGTTTTCAACACAATTTTTAGTATCCAAGACATTTACCTGCTTCATTAAGCACTTAGTTTCTTCCCAGTCTATGTTCTTAAACTCATTATGATCAGTAAGAATCAACATCACATCGGCATCGCGTAATGCTTTTTCATAATTGTAGAGTTGAAATTGAACCTGTTCTTGTTTAACATAAGGATCATAAGCTTGGACCTTATATCCTTCTGAGTATAAATGGTTTACAATTTTCAACGCAGGACTTTCACGAATATCGTCGATATTTCCTTTATAGGCTAGCCCAAAAACAGCAATTTTTGATGTCTTGCTAACTAGCTTTTTAACCTGGTCTACTACAAAAGCCGGCATTGATTCATTAACTTCTCGGGATTCAGCGATAACTTTTGCATTTTCAGGATTTTTTTCTATTATGAAATACGGATCTACTGCTAAACAATGGCCACCCACACCTGGTCCAGGTTGATGTATATTAACTCTTGGGTGTTCGTTTGCTAGAGAAATAACCTCTAAAGCATTTATGTCAAGAGCTTCAGATATCTTAGTCAGTTCATTTGCCAAAGCAATATTTACATCCCTAAAGGTATTTTCCATTAGCTTTGCCATCTCAGCACTTTCAGCACTAGTTTCTATCACTTTTCCTTCTACAAAAGTACGATAAACATCAGCAGCTTCTTTAGCTGCTAAGGTATTAGTTCCACCAACTATTCTATTGTTCTTGAATAGTTCAATTAAGATCCTCCCTGGCAAGACTCTCTCTGGGCAATATGCTAAGAATATGTCTTTTCCTGTGTCAAATCCGGATTCTTCAATTATTGGAGTTACTATGTCGGACATGGTTCGAGGTGGTATTGTTGATTCCACAATAATTTTGTTTCCTTTTTCTATAACCGGTATAATTGACCTAATAGCGTTTTTTAAAATATTTAAATCTGCGGTTAAGTCTGAGTTATGAGGAGTAGGTACAGCTATGATGAAAACATCCGCTTTTTCTGGAACCATTTTGGCAGAGAAACTTCCCTTCTCTATTACTTTACTCAATACCTTCTCCAATCCAATTTCTTTGATATGCACTTTCCCTTTATTAAGCATATCCACAACACCTGAATTGACGTCCACGCCTGTAACCTGCCAGCCTTGATTAGCAAATACAGCTGCTGTCGGTAAACCAATATATCCCAAACCTATTACACACATTTTATTATTTTCCATAAATTTACACTCCTTAGAAGCTATGAAGTATTTTTGATTATTATTGATCTTATATTAATGAGGAGTTCTGCTATCTCTCTAATCTAGCTGCGAGTTTTTTATAATCTAAAACTTCTTTAGCAAATTTATAAGCATATTTAGTTTTATTATGCAAAATAGAAGGATTTTTGCTCACATTCTCAAAAATCCTTTTCATATCATCTGAATTACTAATTATCCAAGCATGTTTACTATCTTGTAATAGATATCTATAACTTTTTAAATCAGCAACTATTACCGGTAGCCAGCAACAGGTTGCCTGTTCCATTAATACCGTATGAGATCCAGGTTGCACATAAAGATCAGAGGCGCAAAAATACTTTGTCAGTTCCTCTGTTGACTTCCATCCCAAATACTTTATTCTTTTATCTTTCTTAAGGAGTGGCATTATTTTCTCTCTGACATTATTGGTGAAGGAACCAATCAAAATAAGTTTTAAGTTCTTATTATTGACCTTGCTAAAATTATTAATTATATCAAATGTTCTCTTGCTAGCATTCATTTTACCTGCGTGAACTAGAACAATATCCTCATCAGAAAAATTTAATTCTCTTCTTTTTTCTCTACGATTTTGAATTCTTTCTTCTTCCTCTATTACCGTTCCGCCTAATGGATAAAACTCCATTTTTTCTTCTCTTACACCATAAATTTCTTCTAAAAAAAGTTTCCTTTCATAGGTGACATAAAAAAGCTTATCAATGTATTGAAGGGACTTCTTTAGTATTTTTTTATAATAAAGTTTATGCAATATATTTTTTGAAATATACCCCCTAGCACTATTACCTCTATCCGCATGATTATCTACGTAAAGCTTAGTCATTGGATTATCCTTTTTATACCTTGCAACAGTTAACAAGTCATATGACTGGGGGCCGTGGAATAATATTACGTCTGGATTTTCATTTTTCAATATCTCATATACATGTGTGTATGTTCTTATTTTACGCATCGCTCTATGTGGAAGAATCTTTCTGTAAGGAATCCTTATAACTTTAATACCGTGCTCATTTTTGTACTCCCCTGGATTTACATAACCTAATTCTTTGTTATTTACATACATTTCAGTTGAAGCAATTATGGTTACATCATGTCCATCCAGTTTGTTCTGCATTGGCAGCATATTCTCTTGATAGCCATAATTATCTGTATAATAGTTCGCTAAGCACATATGAATAATCTTCATTTCTTTCCTCCTATTTTATAGATTATAAACTTCATTTAAGGTATTAAATTACTATTTTGATATTATGTCGTGGAATTTATTCGCTGTTTTTTCCCAGGTATGAGTTTTCAAAAAGTTTTCCGCGCCCACTGGATTCCATTTAGATATACCTTTCAACACATCTGATAAATTTGTGTAGTCGCTGTCAATTATAAAACCTAGTGAATATGCAGACACAGCCTCACCTAAAAACCCTATATTTTGAGTAACCATAGGCTTCTTATAATACGCGGACTCATAAATAGTTGCTGGTATCGATAAATCCAAATACACTCTCCAATAAAAATCTATGTAATTTGAAATCTGATCCAGATTTAATTCATGATATCCATCCAAAAACAAAATATTACTATCACTATTTAATTTAATGTATAATTCATAATTATATTTTTTTAAATATGATCCTATTGGTCCTATAACAATAAATCTCAAATTATGCTTTGTTCTTCCTGATTCGTAAATTAATTTAGGAATTGCAGAGAACTGCGACGTTTTCCAATTAATATTCCCAGCAACAAACCCAAATAAATTGTTATCACTTCTATTATTATGGTAAACTACAAATTCCTTAATTATCTCTACAGTCTTTTGCGTTTTATCTCCTTTATTCCTACTTGGATAAGAGCCAAAAGTAATATAATCAATTTTAGTTTTTTGTTTAGGGAATTGCTTTTTTGCATACTTTATTAATAATGGATCGGTAACCAAAATTTTTTTAGAAAAACGCTTAAAAATCCATCTTCTAAACTTTGTTAGAAAAGGATAGTGCATATGTGATTCTCTATCAATATTATGACAAATCCAGATAATCTTAAAGTTGAGGATGAGCGCTATTATAACACCAAACACTTCAGACAACGTCCGTATAGCTGACTTAACAACACTTGGGTAGTCATTTAAATATCTATAAATTATCCCTGACGGCTTGCCGTATTTCAACAAATACAGGATAATATAGAATGGTAATATAATGGGCGAACTATTAATTGGGATTAGCTTAACCCCTTTACCTTCCAGTTTTTTCCCAATTTCTTTAATTTTAAAATCATTACTCTGTATCAGTATATATTTCATTTTTTCATCCCCCCCTTAAACAATGTCTCTTATAATGGAAAGGTATACTAACTAAAAAAACAATCATTATCCAAAAGAAATACTCATCCATTAAATCATTAAGTAAGTTTGACACAAAAAACAATACCGTTACTGTGAAAAATGAAAACAAATAGGTGTTATAGGCGTTTACATCAGCGATTCTCTTTAAGTTTTTAAAGCCTCCAAGCAAACTAATTAAAATAATGACGATTAAAGTAACTGTTGGTATTAGTCCATAACTTACAAGCATATATACGTAGCCATTATGTGTCGATAAACCATAACTGTTTATTGATGGAAATACACCAGGTCCCACACCGAAAAAAGGATTACTTTCTATATATGAAAAAGCCTCTCTTAATACACCTGTCCTTTCACTATCACCGGTACTGCCTTCCATTGTCCTATTGATAAATCTATCTATAAACCAGGTCGATAGGTGGGCATTTTTTTTAAAAAACATGAATATTACTAATGATAAAACTGGCAAAATAACAATTATTCTTTTAATGTTTTTTCTAAGTTGCTTTTTTAAAAACAGATTTAAAATAATGGTAAATAATAGTGTAACAATTAAGCCAATAAGTACTTGCCTTGAACCAGTAACTATAATCAAGATAAACAAAGATATCAGTGTGATTAAAGAAAAAATGGTATAAATTCTTTTCTTTTTTATGAGTGAAAACAAAACCAAGATATTTAACATGCCAATAACTAACAAACCATTTAGAACTCTGTTCAAGCCATTACTAGTTGTACTAAAAGTTACTCTCCACATATAGTTATCCGTTAAATTTCCTACATTAAGATAGCCCCACGTCAAATAAAATACTGAGATACATGTTCCTAACAAAATTACTGTATTTAAAAAATACTCATGAAGGTGATCATTATTTGATAGAATTATATTACTAATTAGCATTAAAACAATTGCTATTAAGATACAGGTTATTATAGGTGAAACAGATGTTTTACCTTGAAACGGAGATAATAATATAGATATAAACCCCCATATGGAAATCAAAACAAACGTTACAGAAATAATTAATATATTTTTATTGATGTGAATATGGTTATTTCTAAAAATTATTATTATATTTATTAATACCAATAAAAAGATGGCTATTCTGTTACTAGTGATAAATGGGGAAATCCCAAAATCTGAGCCATTTACCCCTAACAGGAACAATGTGAATGCTAGTCCAGATAAAACACCAATATACTTACCATTAATCATCACGTTATACCTCCTTTATTTTTCTTTTTAATAGCGGTTTTATTACGAACGGAAATACCTTTATCACCTGATTATCAGAATTTCAGCTAAATATTATACTCTTTATCTTTTTAATTAACCTTCTTCTTGTCTCAAGTAATATTCTTTTCTTATCCTTAAATATAAAATACGGTGCAAAGTATATTATTATAATGCTAATACTAAAAAACATAATACTTGTTATAAAAATCAAAAAAAAGTTATTTATAGATAATCGTTCTAATAAAACATATGAAGAATATGTTGGAAGTAAAGTAAGTACAGTAAATTTAATTGCCGGAATGTGCGCAACAAGAAAATCCTTCCACGTAAGAGAACTTAAAGATAATGCAATTTGGGCCATAAATAAATAGTTTATTGATACGGCTACCACTACCCCAATAGAAGCTCCCTTTAGACCATACAGCTGACCTATTAAGACCCCTAATATTACACAAACTCCATAGATGAATTGTCTGTTAGCCGACCTAAATACCTTTCCAAGGGATTTAGTCAAAGAATCACTAATTTTATAACTTACTCGTGGCAATAAAGCTAATATAAGGATTCCAAATGGTAAAATCGCATCAGTCCACATATTGCCAAACAACAACAATATAATACTTTTCCTTAAAATCACTAGAAAAACACTTAAAGGCAAACAGATTAACGCAGTTATAGTAATTGCAGTTTTATAGACTTCCTGTAACCTAGTTATATTACTACCTATTCTCGAAAATGAAGGAAAAAGAACCTTCTCTATTACTGTTCCCACTAAATTAACAGGCATAGCCAAAAGTTGATACGCCCTACTGTAGATTCCAAGTGAAGACGCCCCTAAAAATTTCCCAATAACGAAAGTGTCACCTTGCAGAGCCAAATGGTTATATATTATCCCAACTGAATATCCAAACCCAAATGATAACAACTCTTTAGCAAGATCATATTTTATTGTAAGTTTTTTAGAGTGCGATTGTATTTTTAAAAATAGATATGTTTTAAGTAATACATGAGTGATTTGAGCAAAAACTAAGGACCAAACACCAAACTCAAACCACGATAAGGTAATGCCTACCACTCCATAAGCCACATAAGAAACTACTTGCACAAACGCTAATTTCTTGAATTCTAACTTTCTTTGTAGGAGAGCTTCTGATACTACAGAAAAACCTTGTATTAAATGTATAAAAGCTAATACTTTTAAAACAGATTCCAACTCACCCATATCAAAAAACGAGGCAATGTAAGGAGAAGAAAACCAAACAATAGCGGTTAAAATAGTTGAAAATATTAGTGATATCGTATAACCTGTCTGAATATGTTTTACTTCAATTGTTTCCTTTTGGACTATTGACGGACCAATTCCCAATTTCGAAAATGTTGAAAGTACAGTTATAAGCGCTAGTGCTGTGGACATCACTCCGAAACTTTCTGGTTCAAGGAGCCTTGATAGTGCTATAAATACCAGAAATTGAAGTATAACTTGTACTCCAGTCCCTGTGAATGTCCAGAGAACACCGCTAATTATTTTTTTGCCGTTACTCATTACTACCCCTGCCCCACTCTAATCACTTTAAAACTTTATAATCTCCACAAAGAAATCTTTGAAGGTTTTTTAAGTATGTTTAATGAACTTTTAACATCAACAACAATACCTCTCCCATGTTTCAATACAGCATCAAACTGTTCCCATCCACTTCGAATATAGGTTTCATGAGGAACAGCATAAACCGCAGCATCAGCAGGCTTCAATTCTTCATAGGTAGTTAAATAAATCCCATATTCATCAAAAACTTCTCCGGTATCTGCATAGGGATCTGTGATCTGCACTTCAATTCCAAATTCTTCTAACTCTTTCACAATATCTATGACTCTTGTATTACGGATGTCAGGCACATTTTCTTTAAACGTAAATCCAAGAATGGTGACTTTCGAACCTTGAATAGGCATGTTTTTCTTAATCATTTGCTTAACCAGTGATGTCGCAACAAATTTACCTACATTATCATTTGTTTTACGTCCTGCTAAAATAATTTCAGGATGATGACCAATTTTTTGAGCCTTATGTGTTAAATAATATGGGTCAACGCCTATACAGTGTCCACCTACTAAGCCAGGTGTAAAGTTTAAAAAGTTCCATTTCGTTCCTGCTGCTTCTAAAACTTCTGTTGTATCGATATCTAATTTGTCAAAAATAACTGCGAGTTCATTCATTAAAGAGATATTTAAATCTCGTTGAGTATTTTCAATGACTTTAGCTGCTTCTGCTACTTTAATAGAGCTTGCTCGATGTACACCTGCTTCAACAACTGATTCGTAAACTTGAGCAACCACCTCTAGTACTTCTTCATTTTCACCAGAAACGACTTTTGTAATCGTTTTAAAAGTATGAATCTTATCTCCTGGGTTAATTCTTTCAGGTGAATAGCCAATAAAGAAATCCTTTCCACGAGTGATACCTGAAGCTTTTTCTAGTACAGGTGCACAATCTTGCTCAGTTGCACCAGGATATACCGTAGATTCATAAACAACAATTGACCCTTTTGATAGATTTTCACCGACTGTTTCAGATGCTTTAAGTAAAGGAGTTAAGTCAGGCTGCTTATTCTCATTTATTGGCGTCGGTACCGCCACAATAATAAAGTCAGCTTTTTTTAACGCTGAAGGATTAGATGTAAACTCAATAGAGGCTTGATTTAAGTCTTCACAAGTCACTTCACTCGTTATATCTATTCCATTTTTCAATTCCTCAATCCGCTTTTCATTTATATCAAATCCAATAATATCTTGTTTTTTACCAAACTCAACAGCTACAGGTAAACCAACATAGCCTAACCCAACAACTGCAATTTTTCTGTTTGTCATAATATCACCCCATAATATTCAAGGTACCAATCAATAAAGTTATTTATACCATCTTGAATGGATGTTTGTGGTTGAAACTCAATGTCTCTGTATAAATCTTCAACATTTGCATAAGTTTCTGGTACATCACCTGCTTGAAGAGGTAAATAATTTTTCTCTGCTTTCTTACCTAGTTTATTTTCAATCGCTTCTATAAAATCCATCAATTTTACTGGATTGTTATTTCCAATATTATAAACTTTATACGGTGCATAACTACTTCCTGGATCTGGATTAACACCCGACCAATCAGGATTAGGTTGTGCAGGCCTTTTCGTTAATCGGGTAATGCTTTCGATGATGTCGTCGATATATGTAAAATCACGCATCATATTTCCATGATTAAAGACATCGATTGCTTCATCATTGATAATGGCTTTTGTGAATAAAAACAGTGCCATATCTGGTCTTCCCCAAGGACCGTAAACTGTGAAGAAACGAAGCCCCGTTGTTGGCAAATCATACAAGTGACTATATGTGTGTGCCATAAGTTCATTTGACTTTTTAGTTGCAGCATATAAGCTAAGGGGGTGGTCTATATTATCACTCGTTGAAAAAGGTTTTGAAGTATTAGCGCCATACACTGAACTTGATGAAGCGTAAATTAAATGTTCTACATTATGATGACGACAAGCTTCTAAGATATTAATAAACCCTACAACATTTGAATTAATATAGGCATGTGGATTTTCAAGGCTATACCGCACCCCTGCTTGCGCAGCTAAATTAACAACAATTTCGGGTTGATATTCATCAAAAACATTATTAATTGTGTCTTGATTTTCTAAATCTGTTTTTATAAAAGTAAATTTGTCATTTCCTAAGTGTTTTATCCTATCCTTTTTTAATTTAGGGTTATAGTAATCATTAATATTATCTACCCCTATTACTCGATGGTCTTCTTTTATAAGCCTCTTCGCTAGGTGCGATCCAATAAAGCCAGCTGCACCCGTTACTAAGAATGTCTTTTTATTCATTGCTTTAACTCTCCTTCACTGCCTTCAGCGTCTTTTCCATATAAACAATTCGCATCAACGTTTCTTTTAATTCCTCAGTCTGATAAGTTTCTAGATGCTTAATCAGTCCTTTGACCATATCAAAATCTATGTCTACCGTTCTACCAACATAAATTTTCTCATAAACTTCATCCGGATGGACTTCATTTTCGTTGAGCAGTTCTTCATACATCTTTTCTCCTGGTCTGATGCCTGAGAAGTTAATTGGAATTTCTTCCTCCGTATAGCCTGAAAGTCTGATAAGATTCTTGGCTAAATCTACAATTTTCACAGGTTCACCCATATCAAGCACAAAAATTTCCCCACCATGCGCCAGCGTACTCGCTTGAATAACAAGTCTTGATGCTTCTGGAATAGTCATGAAGTATCGAGTCATCTCAGGGTGTGTGACGGTAACTGGACCGCCTCGTTCGATTTGTTTTTTGAATAACGGAATGACGCTTCCACGGCTACCGAGCACGTTTCCGAATCGGACGGCGACAAATTTCGTTTTGCTCACTTTTGCTAAGTTTTGAATGACCATTTCAGCGACTCGTTTTGTGGCGCCCATGACGTTTGTTGGGTTGACAGCTTTGTCGGATGAAATGAGTACGAATGCTCCGACGCCGAAGGTGTCAGCTGCTTCTGCGACATTTTTCGTGCCGATGACGTTATTTTTGATGGCTTCTTTTGGATTATACTCCATTAACGGCACGTGTTTATGTGCGGCTGCATGATAAATGACCGTTGGCTGGTATGTATCAATAATTTCAAAGATGCGATCACGGTCTTGCACATCGCCGATGACAGGAATAATTTCGATATTAGCTTGTCCATATGTTTGTTTTAGTTCCATATCAATTGAATAAATGCTGAACTCGCCGTGCCCGACGAGGACGATTCTTTCTGGTGTGAAACGCATCAACTGACGACAAAGTTCGGAACCAATCGAGCCTCCTGCGCCTGTGACGAGGACGGTTTTAGCCGTCACGTCTTGGGAGATGGAGTTGATGTCGAGTTCGACAGGGTCCCTCCCGAGCAAGTCCTCTACTTCGACGTTTTTTAAATGACTGACGGAAACTTTGCCTGTCATGAGGTCCTCTATCTTCGGGATCATTTTGACTTTGGCACTTGTTTCGTTGCATTTGGTCACGATTTTATTGAGTTCGCCGTTCTTGAGTGACGGGATGGCGATGACGACGTGTTCGATGTTGTGATTTTCGACAATTATTGGGATGTCTTTGATTCGTCCGAGGACGGGAACGCCGTACATTTCCATGCGTTGTTTGCTGATGTCGTCGTCTACGAATGCGACGGGTAGGAGTTCGGCGTCGTCATGGTTATTTTTAAGTTGTCTTGCGATCATGGTGCCGGCTGAGCCTGCGCCGACGATGAGTGTGCGCATTTTACCTTTGTTTGAGACGATGTAACGATCGCGGACAACGCGCCAGGCAAAGCGTGAACCTCCGATTAAAATGATATGTAAGAGCCAGGTGACGATGAGTGCTCTTCGATAGATTGTGAAGTCATTGATTAAGAATTGGACGATAGCTGCTGATATAATAGATAATGTGATAGCTTTGACGATGGCGAATAGTTCGCCGACACTGGCGTACGCCCATACTTTATTATATAATTTATATATGAATGCAAATAAGTGATGAAATGTGAGTAGGGCGAGTGCTGTGATAATTAAGATAGTGGTGTTGTAGTTATCAATGTTAGGGTAGACTATCCATGTGGCTGCGAATATTGCGAAACTCACAATCAATGAATCTAGTAATACGAGTAGGGTGAGTCGTTTTCGATATGTCATGTTTTTGGCTCCTTTCTTTGCGTATTGTTGTACTGGGTTTTCCCTTTTACGCGTCTAGTAAACTTGGATTATGTGTACAGCAGAACACTTCGGAAGAACAGGCTTCTATGTCATTACTTAGTTTGCATATACTCTTCAACCTTAATATTTTACATATAATGCTTTTTTGTCATTAAGTAATCATAGAAATAAATCTTGTTCGTTTTTGACATGTTTTGGCACTTTTCAGACGCATCTTCAATCATACTAAATAACCAGTCATAAGTTAAGTGACTTTTGGTAATTAAACCCAAGTTGTTAAAAATAACTTTTGTCTACTTTTTTGAGTAATTGATAAATGTATTCAATCGCTTCACTTCTATTATGGATACCGAGTGCTTGATAAATATTGCTGATATAGTTTTTAATTGTTCCTTCGCTCAACGAGAGTCTTTTAGCAATTTGTTCATTATTGAGGCCGAACCGAAACAAATCAGCGACGTCTAATTCTCGTGATGTTAAAAAGATATTTTCTCGCTCTAGTGCTTCATGCAGTAATTCTTTTTTATTGATGAAGAGTTTATATATTTCGTGTCTGAGTCCATTGGCTATGTCTTTGGATAGAAAAGTATCTCCTTCATTGACTGTCTTGATGGCTCTTTCAAGGCTATCTGATTCTATTTTATTATGTAAGATACCGTCAGCACCGTAAATAAGTCCTTTAATTAAATTATCTTCTTCGTATTCTGATGTGAGTAGAATCACCTTTGTTTCTGGATTAGCTTCTTTTATTTCTTTAGTGGCTTGGACACCATCTTTTTCAGTCAGATGGAAATTCATTAAGATAACGTCGGGCTGATATTGAATAACCTTTTCCACCGCTTCAATGCCATTATCCGCGGCATCCACAATGGAAATCCCTTCTTTAGCTTCTAAAGTCAATCGTAAAGCGTCTTGGAATAATAATTGGCTCTCTGCTAACAACACACGAATCATACAAGTCTCCCCCTTAATGTATGGATTCCCAGCTAGTTATTTAATACTGGTCCTCTTAAAAAACTACTATTACTATTATAGCCCAAAGGTACTACGTTTATTTGTATACCTTTTCAGATAAGCCCCCCTAGGAGTGTGTTGTATGCATGATATAGGGGTTTTTATTAAGTTTTATAAATGTTAAAATAAACCGAAGAACTTTTTCTTTTTTATTGGTTGGGGTTCAAGTTTGTTGACATTTTTCCCCTCAATAAGCAAGTGACCATTTTCCAGAAACATATAGAATGCTTCATTTCCGAACTTTTGTCCCAATTCTTGATGAGCTTCTGCCATGCAAAATCCACGTGTTGTGGTGTTGTGTGCATCTGATGCTATAAAATGAGTGAGATTAGCATCGATTAATTGGTGAGTGAATTTTTGTGCGTCTTTGCCGAACTTCCCAATCATACTGGCCGCTGTCACTTGTGTTAGAACACCTTTACGGACAAAATCATATAATTTATTTGGATGCTCTTGAAGTTCACTGTTTCGCTCTGGATGAACAATAATAGGGACATAGCCTTCTAACTGCAAACCATAAAAGAGTTGTTCAGCGTAGCGTGGCACTTCTCTAAATGGAAATTCTACATGAACATATTTTGTTTCATTTAATGATAGTATTTCGCCGTTTTGAAGTCCTTCAACCATTTCGCCATAAATCCGAGTCTCTTGGCCCGGAAGGAGTGTTAGTGGAATGTCGTGCCGTGCGAATAATTGTCGAAGAATTTCAACTTGTAAATAGATGGTGCTCCCTTCATTGTTGAAGTGACCATTTTTATGGTGTGGTGTAGCAATAATTGTGTGAATTCCTTCTGCTACCGCCGCTCTCGCCATTTTCAGACTCTCTTCTTCCGTTTTTGCGCCATCATCAATTCCTGGTAAGATATGACTATGGATATCGATCAATAGATTCACTTCCTAACTAAATACTTTTCATAAGGAATTGGCAAATTCCCCCGATAACATTACCCTACCTTAAGAGACGCAATATTTCAAAAAAATAAATCGATAGTTGACTTTCCATTTCAAAATAGGACTTTATACCCTTATTATAGCATGTTTTATTAAATAAAGGCTGATATTTTTACCATTATTTTAAAACTTGCGTGACTAGGTAAGATACCATGTTGGATTTAGTGTATTATTTTATTTTTTTCATAAAAATAGTTACTGAAGTTGAAGAGGGTTTAATCTCTTCAAATCAGTAACCATTAAGTTTTTTATGAGTTATGAGCCGAAATCCACTATGAGATCATGGACTTTCTCCACTTCCTCGTCATCGACAATTAAGTAATAGATACCATCTATTTTTTGACCTTCGCCTTTCATTTGGTAATCGACAAATTTCTTACGTGCTCCGCGATAGTCGGATAAAAGGCTTTTCATGTCAGAGAATTTCATATTGCTACCCATGTTTTTTCCTAAAACATCGATGAGAGAATTTAACTTTGTGACTGAAGCTGCTGAAGCACCTTTATTAACTATTCCTTCAATCACTTGGCGTTGACGTTTAGTGCGTCCAAAATCCCCGTCCGGATCTTGTTTACGCATGCGGACGAAAGCCATTGTTTTTTCTCCGTCCATCTCGGTTGGCCCAAAGTTGAAATCATACTCTCCGTCACTCCACTCGACGTCATTATTCACTGTGATGGTCCCCAACTCATCAACGAGCTGCTTGAAGCCAGCCATATTGATACGGACGTAATAATCGAGTTCAATATCTAGAAAATTCTCTACTGTATCTACTGCCATGTCGCTGCCGCCGAACGCATAGGCGTGGTTTATTTTATCTTCTACGCCTTTACCGGCAATCTCAGTTCGCGTATCACGAGGGATGCTGACAAGTTGCATTTGCTCATCATTTGGATCAAGTGTTAGGACCATGAGTGCATCGGAACGTCCTCCCTCAGTTGAATCAGAGTCAATTCCCATAAGTAATATATTCAGTGGTTCGGTATTTTTCATTTTACCTCTCGTTTTACCAGTATCTATAGAAGAAACTGGTTCATGAATTCTACTATCCACTGTTTTTTTAGCGTTATGATAGACTGAGTATGCGTAGCCACCTACTGCTAGAAATACTACTAATATAATGGCTAGCGGAATCTTCAACCAAAGCTTTCTCGACTTTCCTTTTTTACTTTTCCCCATATTCTTTCACCTCATATTAAATGAACGTTTTGGTTTTATTTTTTTGGTGTTTTTACTTTCGTATTGAATGATGTTGTTAGTTACTGATTACTTTAATGAATGGTTTAGTGATATAAGCTTACATAAATACAGTTTAGGTTGCTCGTTCACTATGTGACATTATACCACCCTTTTCTGGTAAAAAACAGTCTCTTTATGACTTTTTTACTAGAAACCTGATAGATATTTGTTGAAGTGGGGGATTGCGAGAGTGAGCAGGAGTGGCCGAGTAGAGGTGGGCGCGGACCGAGTGAGCGGGAGTATCAACCGAATGGCAGAGAGATGCACTGCTCGAGTTGACGTGGCTGGTGCTCGACCTGAGGCGGTTCCTGCGCGAGTTGAGGGTGAGGCCGCGCGACCTGAGGCGGATCCCGCGCGAGTTGAGGGTGAAGCCGCGCGACCGGGGGGAGTTCCCGCGCGAATGAGTGGTGGGGTTTTGACTTAAAATTAATGAAGGGAAAGGGTTTCCCCTTTCCCTACGTTTGTGATTTTATTTTTAGTTTTGGCGGACTTTGTGATATAGGGACATGATGAGCCATATGGCGGTTGGAAAGGCGACGGCTCCGATGATGGTGGATGATAGGACGCTTATGATTAGGCCTTTGTCTCCACCAAGCGCGAGTGTCGTGGTCGCAATGATGAGCAGTAAATATGGCACTGCCCGCGTGAAATTGACGCGTCCTTTCTTTTCTTCTACTTTCCATTTGTTGTTATAAGTAGCGATCACTGTCCATGTGGTCGGGATGGCTAAAACGGTTAGAATAAGGGCTATGGTCAGGAATACTGTATGTGAGATGCCTGACGTGAGCACCGTTCCGAGCCACATCAATACTGTCATTATGATAAGCGGAATGGCGAGCTTATTCATGAAGCGACTGGAATTTTCATATTTAGACACCGTTGTGTCGCGGTCTGTATAAATAGGTTTCGTGCCTGGATGGGCCCTAAATAAATGAATATCGCCTTCCGAGGTGACGTTTGTCCAACCCGCGGAGGAGAAAAAATCATAGTAATCGTCGTCTTCGCCTTTATTCAAGGAGCGGTAATCTATGCTGTAGATATAGTCGGTGCTCTCCCCTTTTTCAAGTGTGTATCCCATAAATTTAAATTTTTTCACATGCCATCCTTTTAAAGAATATCGGCGGAGTTTTTCCATATCTTTTTGCTCGGAAAAAGCTAATCCACCGGACGTAATGTACTTACGTTTTGTCATACTTCCTCCCCCTTTAATCCTTTTTCAGCTAATTGAATGAGTCGTTTTCTCACTTTGAAATCTTCTTCTAAAACCCTTCTGCCTTTATCCGTCAGTTGATATACTTTTCGCCGTGCGCCGGAACTATCATGTAGATAAATCCATTCTTGTTTGAGTAGTTTTTTTATAATGGTATACATTGAGGCTGGGCCGATGGTGACGACTCCCTCCGTCGTCTTTTCAATCAAACTCATAATCGCGTACCCATGCCTCGGCTTCGTTAATGCAGCCATGATGTAGAACATCGTATCCGTTAATTGCTCAGTTTTTCCCAATCCATCACCTTCTGTATTCATCTTGATCATATCGTAAAGTGATATATGTGTTTAATAAAAATATATCATAATGCGATACAACTGTCTAGCTGTAAAAAGAATAAAACACACTCCTCTTATTTTAGGAAAGCATTAGTCTAAAAGTATCAATTTAAGCTGCTTCCTTCTTTATTAATCTTTTTCCTTAATTGGTATGATAATATAAGGAAAAAACACCAATATAGGAGGAGTTTCTCCTTGATGAAAAAGATTTTATATTTATTTGTAAGTGGCGGTATTATTTTAATTGGCGGTTGTGGATTCATGGAAAAGAACGTTGCGGATATGGATCCGAAAGACTTGCCTGATGTCAGTGCTTTTCAAGATGATTTCACCAGAGAATTTATGACATCCACCGAGCCTGTTGAAGACGGTTATTACGAATTTGAATCGAAGACGGGTGGATATACGATGAATTTTCCGGAGAATGCATTAATGAGTAAAGGGTTTTATGAAAGGAAAAAGGATACATTTGAGCGCTTTAGTTTTGGAGAAGAAATAAACCAAGAGAACAGCAATATTCCCTACTATGTTATTGCTACCTATGATAACTTCCATAAAGAAAAAGATAGCAGTCGACTATTAAATTTATTGTCGAGAGCAGTAAATTTTGAGGGGGAATACGAAGAGTTTACACATGAAAACCATACCATTTTCTTTGCTACATCTGAGTCTACCACACGGAATGAAGAAACAACCTGGTATGAATTTTTTGGAACAGTTATATCGAATAAGAGTAATCAATCGCTGGAATATATTTATAGTGTTAAATGCGAAGAACCAAATGGAGACTGTTCTTATGATTTAGATGCTATTGAGCACAAAGTAAAAAGTCTTATGAAGTCGGTAGAATTTAATGATGTGGAGCTTGAGGGTGGAGAGGGTTAAGTGGGAGTATTTTCAGAGTCTATAAAAGAGACTTGATAAACTGATCAACACCAACTGTTATAGATAATAATAAGTTCCCCCCCCTGCTCTTCCCTTTTCAATAATGATACCTCTGTTTCTAAGGTGAAAAAAACAATACGAAAGGAGATTCTCCTTGATGAAAAGGTCTTTATATTTATTTGTCAGTGTACTTATTATTTTAATAATCGGCGGTTGTGGATTCATGGAAAAGGACGTTGCGGACATGGATCCGAAAGACTTGCCGGATGTGACTGCTTTTCAAGATGATTTTACTAGGGAATTTATGGCATCCAAAGAACCTGTGGAAGAAGGTTATTATGAATTTGAATCGAAAACTGGTGGATATACGATGAAGTTTCCGGAAAATGCGAGACTAAGTAAAAGGTTTTACGAAAGAAACAAACGAACTTTTGAGCGATTACGGTATGCTGAAAACGAAAATGAATTATCATCCTCCTATGCTGTTATTTCTACTTACAATCACTTTCAAAAAGCTAGAGAAACGGAGAGGCTGCTGTATTTGTTATCAAGTTCTGTAAATTATGAAGGCGATTATGAAAAACTAGACCACTTAGATAACACTATTTATTTTGCGACTTTAGAAGAAACAGTCAAAGTTGAAGATAAAAAAGCAACTTGGTATAACTTTTTCGGATTAATTAAATCAAAGAAAAGCAATCAATCATTAAGATATATTATTAGTATAAAGTGTGATAAACCGAACGAAAATTGTTCTTATGATTTAGATGCTATTGAGCATAAAGTAAAAAGTCTCATGAAGTCAGTAGAATTTAATGATGTTGAGATCGAGAAGGGAGAGAGTTGAGTGAAAGTATTTTTAGAGTCTGCCTGATAAGCTGATCAACACCAACTATTACAAGAGAGTTTTTGGGCTAGTGAAATCTAACAGTAGTAATCAATCATTAGAATATATCTATAATGTTCAATGTGAAAATCAGCCCGATAATTGCTCCTATGACTTAGAGACAATTGAACAGAAAGTAAAAGACATTATGAAGTCGGTTGAGTTTAAAGATATGGAGCTTGAGGGTGGAGAGAGTTAAGTGGAAGTATTTTCAGAGTCTATAAAAGAGACTTGATAAACTGATCAACAGTATCTGTTATATATAATCAATTAAGTTCCACATCACCCCCCTATTCTCCTCCCCCATCAAATGATGATTCTTCTATTTCATATCTTCTCAGTATAACTAGTTCTAAAGAATGGTTAACTTCGAAATTAACTAGTCAAAAAGTTTCAATTTTGACCACTTTCTAATTTGCTACTCCTTTGTCTTAGACTGTATGGTATTATAAGGAAAAAACACCTATACGAGAGGAGTTTCTCCTTGATGAAAAAGTCTTTATGTTTATTTGTTAGTGTACTTATTATTTTAATAATTGGGGGTTGTGGACTTATGGAAAAAGATGTTGCAGACATGGATCCGAAAGACTTGCCGAACGTGACTGCTTTTCAAGATGATTTTACTAGAGAATTTATGGCATCTACCGAACCTGTTGAAGAAGGATATTACACGTTTGAATCGAAAACTGGTGGATATACGATGAAGTTTCCGGATGATGCCTCTATAGACAAAGGGTATTACGAGAGAAAAAAGGATACATTTGAACGTGTTAGTTACGCAGAGGAAGTTGATGAAGACTATGTGTCCTATTATGTTATAGCAACTTATGACAACTTTAATAAAAGTCAAGACGTTGATGATTTATTATATCTTTTATCCAGTTCACTAAAGTACAAGGGTGAATATGAAGATTTTGAACATGAAGACAACACCATATATTTTGCATCAAAGGAAAATGTGACTAAAGATAAAATGACTACGTGGTTTCGGTTTTTCGGATTGATTAAATCAAATAGAAGTAATCAATCGTTACGGTACATATATAGCATAAAATGTGAAGAGCCAGAAAATAAATGTTCTTATGATTTAGATTCTATTGAACAAAATGTTAAAGATACCATGAAATCAGTCGAGTTTACGAATATCGAACTTGAGGAGGAATAAAGTGAGTGAGAATGTTTTTCAAAACAGGCTGATGCAAGAAGAATATAGCGGGCTAACTGAAAAAGAAATTCGTCAAATTTATATAGAAGAAACAGGCAAACAACCCCCAGAGTCAATTGACATATATTATTCTGAGGATTATGTTGACAAAATAGACAGTTATGGATTCAATGGCACAATCATCCACCTTTATGATGAAGAACAAGATATCAATCAGATGTATACTATTACACGTGGTTCAGAGGCTTCTGAAATCGATAATTGGCGTCCTGAAGATTGGGCTTATAACCTTATGGGAATCTTTGTAGGACAAAATTCAGATCAGTATGAAGCAGCCAAACTTTTTGATAATAAAGTAACTAGAATAATAGAAAATAAATATGATGACGCTAAAAATAATTTGAACAAAATTGGCTTAGGGCACTCACTCGGTGGTAACTTAATTACATTAATACAACTCACCGATGATATATATGATGATGTGTTTACTACAAATGCAGCTCCTCCCACAACTTTTCAATTAGCAAATATTGACGTAGACTTTTTGGAAAACTTATCCAAAGAGTATAATATAGATTTTATGAATAACTTCAACGCCATCTACAACCTCAACCCAACCGAGCTCGAAGCTTTCGCAGAGGAATATTATAAAGAAGCTGGTGAAAACATCAACCACCTTGTTATGGATCAGGATTTTTTAAATGCATTGAGTGTGGTTAGAGGGTTTATTGAGGTAGGAAATTTCCAAAGGATGGATGCTTATGCTGATCAGGATGTGAGGAGTCTTGATGATTTGTTTGCTGAGTTGCCTGATGGGGTTATCAAAGATATTCAAATCTTTTTTGCTGAAAACTACTCGGATATTTATAATAGCGATGGATTTGATGGTTTACTACAGAGTTTAACTGGGATTAATCCTGACATTATCGACTTAATGACAGGGACAGAGACTGATAAAGAATATAAATTTTATGAAGTGGGCTACGATTTTGTGAAAATGATCAATGATTCGATTAAAAAAGTACCGGTAGCGCTTGAACATATTAAAAACTTGTATACACAGGCAAGGCCCATCATTAATTCACTAGTGGATTTGGGGTACTTGGATAAAAATGAAGGTAAATTAATTTTATCGGAATTAGAAAGCTTGGAAAATGATCTGACTGAACTTAAAGACTTACTCAATGCCGCGAAAGGTTCCCAACTCCTCCCCACCGTATTTAAACCAAGTTATCTCATTTATGCAAATAGAATTAAGGAATTGTTTGCCAGTATTGGAGACAGATTTAATAATTTAAGTGAATATACCGAGGATATTTTTGATCTTATTTTAAAGAATGTTGACGCACATAGCTTAAAAGTAGTCATAAAGGCTTTAGCATCTGACTTAAATAAATCGTATGAATCTGGGAATGTGTATGTCCATGTTGTCATTGATGGAGAAGAAATCAAAGTCAATTTGTCATCATTAACTAAGGTGTATCTTGAAGGTTTAACAGTGCTTGAGTCCAAAGAGTTTTATTTAAGTCTTCTTAAAAATAGTTATGAACATGAATATCTTGACGATTTCCCCACTCGTAAGAACAAAATTGTTGATAAAATGGATGATATGGAAGCAAATCCGTCACATTATCAGCAACATTTTTTAGGAAGCTTTACTTATGATACTGAAGCATACTATCGCTTGACGAAAATTAATGTTCATGATGATTTTCCTGTATTCCCGGACGACAGTTTTACAGCTGTTTTTGATAATATGTTCAATTTTATTGAAAGTGAAATAAGCAAAATGAGGGATCTTCTTCAATCCATCATGGATGGAATAGAGTCTTTATTTGATAAGGATCAAGAACTTGCCGATACTAATTTTACTTTGGAGGGAATGTGATGGTGGACACACAAACACAACTTATTCATTACCAGTTTGAAACCGAGACAGACTTAACGGATAAGGCGAATAAGTTCCTGACATATTTAGAAAACTTAGAGGAACAGTCTAAACAACTCCATCTCTTAGCGGAGAATGAACTCAGTTCAAACCTAGGTTTAATTATTGATGAAGCTAAAGAAAAAATTCAGCAGCGAACGGAATATCAACAACTCTATTATGACGCCAGTAAATCCAGTATGAAGAATATGGCAGCTAAATATACAGATATCGTTAATTCTATGAATTCTCATCAGTTAACGATCTATTATGATGTCATAAAAAATGACGAATCTTAATGCCAAGTGAATAATCATGTACAGTCGCTTCCAATTGGGGCGATTTTTTTGTTGGTTTTATTTGTTGTGGATTGAATGTTTTGAACCTAGATGACGTCTGTCAATCCTACGGAGGAGAAAGTCATAGTAATCGTCGTCTTCACCTATATTCAAAGAGCGGTAATCAATGCTGCAGAGATAGTCAGCGCTCTTAAAGAGTACATCGTATCCGTTATAAGATATTACTGTCTCTAGCTGTAAAAAACAAAACACACACGCCCCTAATTTCTACTATTTTAAGGATTTCCCCCTAATAAAGTATTATTTTCCAGAAGACCGATAGTCGAAAGTATCAATTTAAGCTATTACTTCTTTATTAATCTTTTTCTTTAATTTGTATGATAATATAAGGAAAAAACACCAATACGAGAGGAGATTCTCCTTGATGAAAAGGTCTTTATGGTTATTTGTTAGTGTACTTATTATTTTAATAATTGGTAGTTGTGAACTCATGGAAAAAGATATTGCACGAAGGTAATCAATTACTAAAATATATATTTATATTGAATGTGTTAGTGACGCTACTAATCCTAAATACTCTGATGAAGTAGAAGTAATTGAAGATGATGTAAAGGAAGTCATTAAATTAAGGACATAAAAGTGTGTGCGTTAATATTAATATATTTTAACATCCACAAGAAAAGACACTCAGAATATAGCATGCGTGTAGGTGGTATGATGGTGCTAAATATTGTTACTGCCCTTCTTCCTTAAGCTTTTCGACTTCCTTTATATCCATATGAGTGACGTCTGCCACGAATTCTAGACTTAATCCTTTTTTCAGCATTTCAATAGCTACTAATCTTATTCCTTCTTCTCTGCCTTTTTCGTGCAAAATATCTGCGATTGTCATCATAAGTTCGCTCCCTTCTGAATAGGTAGTTTCTAATTTTTGGACGATGGTGTCCACGTCTTGCGGTGATAGGTCTCTTGCGGCGTTGAATATATAGCGTACTGCAGTTTCGAAATATTCTATGCCTGTTTGTTTATCTTCAAGTTCTTTAAAATAATATACTGCTTTTTCAATTAATGTGAGGACTTCTTGTGCTGTTTTTGCCTGTTGGACGTCTCGAAATAGCGTTATCATTATTTTAACACGTGCGTCGCCTTTTATTTCATCATCTGTATAGTTTGATAAGTCGTAAAGCAAATATTCATAATCAGGGGTATACCTTTTGGCGGCTGGAGGTGATTTTTCATATTCTAAAATCATGCGAGCTAGTCTTGTTTCATGGTTCCATTCGCTTGAACCGTGATAAATGACGAGTGGGATAATGACTGGGAGATGGTCTGTTTGTTTTTTTGTCACGTTCGTGTTCCAGATTTCGACCATGTATTTCAGTAGTTGAAAGATGACGCTCTTATCAGGATAGCTTTTGTGTTCGAATAGGAAATAAATGTACCCTTCTTTTCCAGCTATTTCTGCGCTGAAAAGCAGGTCGGAAAACCTCTCTTTCATGTCCTTGTCGATAGAGCTATCTTTTTCCGGGTATAATGTAGTTGTGTTAACCATTTTCAAGGTGTCAGTGGGTAAATAGTTCTGCAAGAAATCTCTTGCCACGTCAACATTTCCAAGGGTTTCTTTAAAAAGCTTGTCATGTGGATTCTGAATTTTTCCAGGTGGTTCTTGCGAGTATTGCGAAGTCTCCTCTCTGACTGTCAGTGCGATAGTCATTTGATCACTTCCTTGGGGGAGTAGTTGGTGAGGTTGTGTGTGGGTAGTCTGGCTTTAGTATACCATTTTCCCATTTGCCGGACAAATTAACTTAATATTGAAGTATTTATTTTAGATAACCCGGCCATAAGCGTTTTATCTGAGTGCTTGGTGCTGGTGATAGTTTTTTAAATGAGATAAACGTCCCTCGTCGTCTGCTCGAGATGACATGAATGGTGCTCGACCTGGGGGTGGGGCTGCTCGAGTTGAGGTGGATGCCGCTCGACCTGAGAGGTGCATCGCTCGAGTTGAGATGGATGCCGCTCGACCGAAGCCGGTTCCCGCGCGAGTGAGAGCTGACCCCGCGCGAGTGGCCTTTTCCAGCATATTTAAGCGTTAATACATTGTAACCAAGCTATTTTAAGGTCATCTGGATATCATTTTATTCCTTATTCCACTGATTGATTAAAAACTCGGTATCTGCATACAGTTCTGTATATGTTCTGTCGGTAATATGTTCTTTTTCCATTTGATAATCAAGAAGTGTTTTAAAATTTTCTAAGTGTTTCACGATCTTTGTTGCATTGGATTGTTGCTCATAATGTTCTAATGCTGCCAAATGAATATCAATTGAATGGGCAGTTTCTTCGTCTGCGAACTCATCTTGGTTGACAAGTTTTTCTGCTAGGCTTCGCATGGCTTTTAGTGAATCCGAATGTTCACCGCGAAAAGAAATATCCGCTGTTACAGGCAAATGATCAGAAGCGAGTGAATCGGTAACTTTCGTTGAATTGACGTCCATTCGTGGTGAAGTCAAAACATAATCAATCCGCTTAATGGGCTCGTCTGCCGGAAACGTATAACCTTTGTCATCAAGATTAATATCCCACGCATCATTAAACCACTGAAAGACAGGTTGTAATTCAGGAGCGTCTGGATTCGCATTTAAGTCACCAACCAAAATGCTATAAGGGTGTTCTGCCATATGATCGAACATGTCCTCCACTTGCATCTCCCTAACGGTTGGATCCCCTCGATAATCTAAATGAGTCACGTAAAACCATACATCTTCTCCTTCTACATCCAGTTGCGCTTCAAGAAAACCCGGCTCTAATTTTGGCTCTGGATCAGGGTCTTGAGTTGATAGTCTCGTGATTTCCCTATTATAAGCATTTTTAATAGGATACTTACTTAAAACGCCAACACCATATTGTCTTCGTTCATCACCCTCTTCCAAAGGGTCAAAATCATAAATGGGTGCAAAAAAGTAATGCATATCTAACTTGTCTGCTAGTTTTTCTATTGTATTCTCATAGTCACTTCTACTGCCCCAATGTACATCGACTTCCTGGAGGCCGATAATATCCGCTTCTGTTTCTCGAATGGTATCGGCTATCCGATCAAGGTCGTATTCACCATCCATTCCACTACCCGCAGCCATATTATAAGTCGCTACTTTACTTGTCACCACACTTGTCAGCCGACTTTCATTATCAGTATTTTCCGCGTGAGCTTTGCTGCTGGTCGCTGACATAAACGTCAATGATGAAACAATTAAAAAGACCGTCAAACATAAAGAAATATACCTTTTCAACATCCCCACTCTCCCATCCTTTTAACAACTCCCCCATCTTAATAGATGAGGGAGTTGTACTCAGTCTTTTATTCCCACTGCTTCAATAATGACTCTGTATCGTGTTTCAATATGTTATAAGCTTTATCTGTAATCAAGTTTTTATTGTTCTGTTGATCGAGCAATAACAGCATGCCTTCGAGATGTTTCTGCATTTTATCAGCAGCATCTCTATTCTCGAATTGGTTGAGGGCTGTTACATGCATCGTCAACTTACGCATAGCCTGCTCATCAATATCCCCAGTTTCTTCTAAGTCATGAAGTGAAGATTCGAGGTCCTCAATATTCATTTTATAAATGAGATAATCCCTACGTACATCTTTAAACGAATTTAAATCGTCTTGCCATGTCTCGACCATGGACTCGACTGATTCACCGTTTTCAATCGCCTCGCGAATCCAACCATTTCCGATAAGTTGATCAAAGAATGAGATACCTTGTTCATCTTCTGCTCGGAATTCAAAGTCTTCCGGATACATATCATGTAACGTCTTGACGACATGAAGTCCTGTTTCGACTGCTTCATAATTTTCCATATCTGTTATATGAATTTGAACACCGTGGCTTAATTCACCGCTGTGTTTAGAAAACGTTGGTGTAAAGGATGCCGCTCGGAACGTCACTCCTGGTAATTCCAAATTATTTAAAATGCCCGCAAACTCAGTACTATCCACAAATGGTGCCCCTATTAATTCAAACGGCTTAACGGTTCCTCTTCCTTCAGACACGTTTGTTCCTTCAAATAAAGCAGCTCCAGGGTAAACGAGTGCTGTATCCAAGGTGGGCATATTTGGTGATGGTAACACAAACTCCAATCCAGTATCATCGTAGTACATACCGCGTTCCCATCCGGTCATTTCCACCGTTGTTAAATCAGCTCCAATATCAAACTCCTCATTAAATAAATGAGCCAACTCCGCCACGGTCATGCCATGTTTTAAAGGGATAGGGTAATTGCCGACAAACGATGCATATTCTTCATCTAGAACAGGGCCTTCGACATGATAGCCACTTAGAGGGTTCGGTCGGTCAAGCACGATAAACTCAATATCGTTTTCCTGAGCTGCTTCCATAGCATAAGCCATCGTATAAATATACGTATAGAATCTTGCGCCTACATCTTGGATGTCAAACAGAAGGACATCGACATCTTCAAGCATTCCTGGTGTCGGTTTTCTCGTTTCCCCGTATAAGCTGTAAACAGGAAGACCCGTCACGTCGTCGATGTAGTACTCGACATATTCACCAGCTTGAGCATCCCCCCGTACACCATGTTCTGGACCATATAAAGCTGTTAATTCAACATCTGGATCATGATGCAGACGGTCAACAATACTGTTTAACTCCTGATCGACACCGGTGGGATTCGTAATTAAACCGACACGCTTATCCTCGATCAATTCCTTCTCGTCATCAAGCAGAACGTCAACACCTAGCTTAAAAATTTCCTCGTCTTCTTCAATATTTTTTGTATCGTTATCAGCTAAAACAACCGTTAAAGAACCTAATATTAAAAACAAGGAGACAACAGCTATAAAGTATTTTTTCATCCTTTTATACTTCCTCCTTAATGATTAATAATTAAAATAAAGAGGATGGGGCATAAGTATTTTAGTTAATTTAAAAGCGAACATATTAACGGATATTTCTTTTAATATACACTTTTTAAATCAGCGTAGGAAAAATACGTAGACTCCAGTGGGAGGTGAGGCCTAGATGAGACCCCACAGTGCGTAGCACGAGGAGGCTCATCAGCGACGAAGAATGAACTGCAATTCTTCTTTGCCCACGGAAAGCGAAGTATTTTTCCGAAGCGAATAGCGCTCACTTAAAATTGTTCGGCATTTAATAATCAATACTTTGTTTTGTCCCAACCTCTTTATTACTTGCTTTCTCCATCTGATTGTTCGGCTATAAACGTCCATTCAAGCTTTAGTTCGTCCCCTTGAAATTGGTTTTGATCTTCGCCATTATCGACAAAATTAAACTTAACAACAAAGTCATTCTCGGTTCCCGCTTCTAGCCCGCCGTCACCCAGCATAGGATCAAATACATTTTCAGCAACCGCTTCTGGTGCCATATCTTTTAATTCAGCAAGGGTTGTCTCATAAATCACTTCATCAAAATTATCCGCGTTGTACAAAAACTCGACTTCAATATGCTCACCAAAGTCTTCATCATTGTCACCTTCTGCATCGATAACGCTATACTCTGTTTCAAGGTACACTTTTTTCATATCAAGCGTTCCATTGTTTTGTAATTCGAAATCACGAACCATTTCATCGCCTGGTTTCATATTATCAATATCAATAATTTCTGTTGGCTCAGCTGATAAATCTAAAGTTCCTGCTGCAAAGGTGTTATTTGAGACCGCCGTATCGCTAAAGTAAGCGTATGTTCCCCCACCAACTAAAGTTAGTCCAAGCGCTGCTGATGCAACAGCCATTCCTAACTTCTTCTTTATTCTCATAATACTTATTCTCCTCTCACTTTTTTTATGATTATTCTCAAATTATCTTCTTAGTAGCAATACGTATCGCTTGTCTGCTACACTCACTTTATTTAGCTGACCACAACTCAATCAATTGATCCGTATCAACTGTGAGGTAGTTGTGTGCTTTTTGTGAAATATGCTCATTTTCCCTATGATGATCAAGTAGCAGGTGGAAATTGTTCATATGTTTCAAAACTTTGTCAGTTAACTCTTTTTCTTCATAGTGTGCCACTGCTGTTAAGTGCATGGAAAGAGCATGGCTTGTTTCCTCGTCTACAATTTCGCCTTCATTTTCTAAATAAGTAACGAGTTCTTTCATTCCTTCAGCATTGATTGGTGTATCAATAAAACTTAAACCATGGCCTGTCTCATACAGATCCGGAATGGTTACAGGTAAAGTGCCTCTTGGATTAATATCTCCAACAAGCGCATTTGCGATTGCGTTTACTGATGGTTCTAAATAACTGTATGCGTTGAGATATGCGTCAACCTCTGAAAACTCCATTAAATCATAAGGGTTACGCATGGCAGCAACAGCGACAGGTTTATCTGTTTCCACTAATCGGTCAACCAATTGTTGTTGTTGTTCGTCCGTATTGGCTGTATACGTAGTTACAATAACTTTATCCACGTCACTTGCTTTCTCCACAGCCTCTGAAATCTCATCTTCAGTTGGGCTCATTCCAGTCTCAAAACTGTCGGCGGTAACACCTTTTTCATTCAATTGTTCCGAAATAGTGACTGGATTCGCGTCCCCAGGGCCTGTCACGAGCACCTTTTCTGACGATTGAACAGGTAAGGTATCTGCTTCATTTTTAACAAGGGTCACACCTCTGTTCGCAATATCTTGAGCTACTTGTAAATGGTCGTCCGAGCCGATTCCTTCAATTCGCTCTTTATCCGTATATGGATCCTTAAAAAGACCTTGTTTCATTTTGGACTTTAATACACGAAAGACGGATTCATCTAGTCGTTCCATGCTAACATCGCCTGATTCTACAGCTTCTAACATTCCTTCAAAAGCGACGTCAACTTTAGGCGGATTTAACAAAATATCTGCTCCTGCTTTAAAGGCCTCAACAGCGACCCGGTCTTCAGGGTATACGTTCGCACCAGACATGCCTAAACTGTCTGTAATAATCAATCCATCAAAACCCATTTCCTCTCTTAATAAATCCGTTAAAATAGGCTTCGACAATGTTGCAGGCAAACCTGAATCATCAAGAGCAGGCACAACAATATGAGCCGTCATAATTGATTCGATGCCTGAATTAATAGCCTCTTTAAAAGGCTTTAAATCGACCTCATGGAGCGTTTCCAAATCATGATCAATCTCAGGCAACCCATAGTGGGAATCTACATCGGTATCCCCGTGGCCTGGAAAGTGTTTGGCTGACGTTATCACATTTTCTTCTTTATACCCATTAATTTGCGCAATCCCAAGGTCTGATACAAGATCAGGATCCTCCCCAAAAGAGCGGATGCCAATCACCGGATTGTCCGGATTCATATTGACATCAACTGTCGGTGCAAAGTTCATATTAATACCTAAACTGCTTAACTCATTACCAATGATCTCACCACTCTGATGAGCAAGCGATTTAGAGCCTACAGCTCCAAGTGCCATATTACCTGGAAATACAGTTCCCGGTTCTTCAACTCGTTGAACAATGCCACCTTCCTGATCCGTTGAGATAAACAATGGAATTTCAGAACGCTGATCTTCTGCAATCTCCTGCAAACCATTGGAAAGTTCATTAACTTGTTCTGTATCAACAGGTGTTCCTATATTGTCCGTCCAGTTAAAGTAAATAATCCCACCAACATGATAATTTTCAATGACCTCTTTAAAATTTTTACCACCACGGTTATTATTTAAATTCGTATCCTCATAATTTGGATCCGTTGGAGTCTCTCCATAAACATGAACAATGAACAGTTGTCCAATTTTTTCTTCAAGTGTCATATCATCCATCACATCCTTAATGGCTTCCTCATCTTGGTCAGATACTTTATTTTGTTCATCTGCTAAACCGTGTAACGGCGTCATTATAATGAACAAAATAGATATGACAATTAGAAAATGTTTCCGTCTCATTTTGAACTCTCCTTTTCGTTGTATGCTATCAACCCCCCAACTAGTAACCGCTTACATTAAATGAATAACTTTTACATTAAAAAAACACCTACCTTCCCTTGTTATGAGATTCATAGATGCTTTCACTTTATTAAGTCTATATTTATTTATTTCTATTCATAAACATATCACTAATGGACAAAAAACGATATGATAAATGCTTATTTTTCCAAGATTGAGTCGTTATATCCAAGACAATTGCCAGATAAGGTAGGACGAATCATATATTTTAAACAACAAGAAAGGTATTTAGGGCTATTCTAAAGTAACTTCTAAACTCCAAAAGGAAATCTAATCCAATCCCTTAACATAAATTTTTTCAACCTCTTCCCTTTCAATTTCTCTCCCCTAACTGCTACAATAAAACTAACAGTATCTTAAACTAAACGTAAATTGGAGGAATACATATGTCTGAACACGAACAACGCATTAATCAGTTAAAAACTGAACTAATAAATGAAAACATCGACCTTGCACTCATCACGAATCCGGCAAATGTGTTTTACTACACTGGATTTAACTCTGAACCCCATGAGCGCTTTATGGCTTTCGCTTTCGAGCCTAAAATTGACCGCATGACTATGTTCGCCCCCGCCCTTGATCAAGAGGCAGCGAAAAAAGAATCCATCATCGAAAGCGTCATTCCTATTTCAGATGAACAAGATCCTTTTCAAATTTTAAGCGAGAATATAGACGTCGACATAAAATCGATCGGCGTTGAGAAAAACTACGTCAGTATGTTACGGCACGAGCAGTTGCAAAAGGTTTTTCCAAAGGCTGGCTTTGTAAATATAGAGTCGTATATTAATTCGCAACGCTTGAAAAAATCCCGTTCTGAAATTGGCTATTTACAAGAGGCGGTCGACATTATTGAGAAAGTGTTGGCTGAGGGAATTAAGCAATTTAAAGTTGGGATGACTGAGTTAGAGCTTGCCGGTCAGCTTGAATTGCTCATGAAAAAGTTTGGTGCTGTCGGTCCTTCCTTCTCGACCATTGTGCTTTCTGGTGAAAAGTCGGCATTACCGCATGGTGTCCCAGGCGACCGTGAGATTAAAAATGGTGACTTCTTATTAATTGACTTCGGCGTGGTTACGAAAAACGGTTATAATTCGGATATCACACGTACGTTTGTGGTCGGAGAGGCTTCGGAAAAACAGAAGGAAATTTATAATATTGTGCTTAAGTCAAATCAAGCGGGCATTGATGCTGTGAAAGCCGGTAAACCTCTGAAGAATTTTGATATAGCGGCTCGGGATGTGATTGAGGAGTCAGGATACGGCGATTATTTCCACAATCGTGTCGGCCACGGGCTTGGTATCGAGGTGCACGAAGCCCCTTCTGTCCATAAGAAGAATGAAGATATCGCAGAATCTGGACTATTTTTCACTATCGAACCAGGGATCTATCTTCCAGAATTGGGCGGCGTCCGCATTGAAGATGAAGTGTATATCAATGAAAATGGTGATGCTGAAGTTCTCACTTCATTCCCGAAAGAATTGCAAGTGCTGTAAAGTGCGCAATTTAAACGTCGTGAATATTCTGTAGCTCCAGGGTCGAAGGTGGCTTCTTTAGGAGTGTAGAATAATAATTTTAAAATAATTAACGACTTAATACAGAAATTTTTCTCAAAAACTTGTATAATAGAGGTTGGTAATATTATTTCTATTATGCAGGTTTTTTTATTATTTATTTTTTCATTTTGTAAACGTTATAGTGGTTATTGTTGCTGATGTTAAGGCGAGCAACAGAGGAGGACACTCGGGCGGAAAGTGTGCTTACTCGGGCGATTTTTGCTTCGACTCGGGGCAAATGTGCATTCACTCGGGCGAAAGCTAGTCTCACTCGATCGATTACTGTTCTCACTCGGGCGGCGACTGATCTTGCTCGAGCGGGAGTGGAGCGCAGTCGAGCGACGATGACTTTTACTCGAGCGGGAACGACCTTAACTCGCGCGGCAATCGGTGCAAGTCGAGCAGGATTGACGCTTAGTCGAGCGAGAAGCGTTATAGGTCGCGCGCCATAGAGACTCACTCGAGTGGCTTGAACCTTAACTCGCGCAGGTTTGTCCCCAACTCGCGGGCGCCCGCCTCGCTTGTGAGGCAGATTTCAATCTAAAATTAGATGCAACTTCACTTAAGCAGCGGTGACTTGCGGTAGCAAGTCGTCATCTTTTCTTTTTAATTGTCTTTATTTTTTTAATAATTTTTTTGAGGGTGTGAAAGCCTTTTCATATATAAGTGCATACCTATATTATTTTACATTAGAAAGGATCTATGATTATGTTATTAAAAAACTTTTTTATGAATCTATCACAGAATAAACTATTAAATGAGATGGCGCAGAAATATGGTTATAAGCTTGGGGCGCAGACGGTTGTGGCTGGTGAGAATGTTGATGAGATGACTCAGAGTATAAAAGAGTTGAACGCGGCTGGGATTTCGGCGACGATTGATAATTTAGGAGAGTTTGTTGATAGAAAAGAAGATGCTATCGATGCTAAAAATCAAATTTTGCAAGTAGTTGAAGCGATTCATGAGCATAAGTTGGATGCACATATTTCATTGAAACCGACGCAGCTTGGGCTTGATATTGATTATGACTTTTGCCTGCAAAACTTGGAGGAGATTGTTGAGCAAGCGTATCAATATAATATTTTTGTAAACGTTGACATGGAAGATCACTTGCATTTGCAGCCGTCATTTGATTTGGTTGATCAGCTGCTACAAACATACGATAATGTCGGGACGGTTATACAGGCGTACTTTTATCGTGCTGAAGAAGATGTTAGGACGTATAAGGATGAACGTCTGCGTTTGGTGAAGGGGGCGTATAAGGAGTCGGAGTCGGTGGCGTACCAGGATAAGGGGGATATTGATCGGCATTTTATTGAGTTGATTGAATATCATCTTTTGCATGGGAAGTTTACGTCGATTGCGACGCATGATCATCATGTGATTAATCATGTGAAGGCGTTTGTTGAGGAGCATCATATTTCTAAGGATAAGTTTGAGTTTCAGATGTTGTATGGTTTTCGTAATGACCTCCAGCATAAGTTAGCGAATGAAGGCTATCATTTTTGTACGTATGTGCCGTTTGGGCATGATTGGTATGGCTATTTTATGCGCCGGTTGGCTGAGCGTCCGCAAAACATTAATTTAGTTGCTAAGCAAGTGTTTAATAAGAAGACGAATACGGTGATTGCGGTTGGTACTTTAGCGTTTTTACTTGGACGGTTGAGTAAGCGGAGAAAAAAATAAAATTGGATTAAAAAAAGCCTCCCTGAGTGGGAGGTTTTTTATGTTCCGTAATAATAGTAATAGGAATTTGAGCCTTTCTTTGGTAGGTCGTTGAGTACAGTGCCTAACAGCTTTGAAGTGGATCGCTCTAATGCTTCTTTTGCTTTGCCAGCTGTTTCGTATTCAGTCTGTCCGCTACGTACGACTAATAGTGAACCGTCCACGAGATTTGCTAGAACCTGTGCATCTGTTACGGCGAGTACTGGTGGCGAGTCAATAATAACCAAATCATAAACCCTGTTCGCTTCTTGTATGAAATGTTTCATTCGTTTTGAACCAAGCAGCTCGGATGGATTTGGAGGAATCGGCCCCGATGTAATGACATCTAAATTATCAACGTCACTTATTTGCACTGCATTGTTAAAGCTTTCTTCTCCGACAAGAACTGTGCTTAATCCTGTTAAGTTATCAAGTCGAAATGTATAATGAACAGTCGGCTTTCTTAAATCAGCGTCTATAAGCAAAACTCTTTTTCCTTGCTGGGCATAAACAATTGCTAAATTCGCAACCGTGAGTGATTTTCCCTCGCTTGGTTCGGAGGAAGTGACAACCATTGATTCTAATTCTTCATCAACCGATGCAAATTGTAGGTTTGTGCGTATGGTTCTAAACTGTTCAGAAATAGGAGATAGCGGATTTAATTTCGTAATCAGATGGCGTATTTTATTTTGTCTAGACTGATTTTTTCTGCGAATCATTAATTCCACCTCTTTTCGATACTTGTGGCTGCGTTTTAAAGTGACTAGGACGTGCATCTCTATCTGAAATCGTTGAAATTGAGCCTAGGACAGGCAATCCTAGTTTCTTCTCAATATCTTCTTCAGTTTTGACGGTGTTGTCTAAGTATTCAAGCAAGAATGCGAGTCCGACACCTATCATTCCCCCCAGTACAATCGCGATAGCAATATTTAGTAACGGCTTCGGTGCGACAGGTGATTGATCTGGCAATGTTTCAGCTTCCGATAAAATGTTCACGTTATCGACATTCATAATTTCGGGAATTTCCGTTTGAAAGATTCCCACAGTTGTATTAGCAATTTTCGTTGCCATATCCGGGTCTGGATCTGCCACAGTTACGGTCACAACTTGTGAATCTTGTTCACTAGAAACTTGTAGTTTATCACTTAAAGTTTTTGCTTCAAATGGTAAATTTAATTCTTTCACTACATCATCAAGAATAGCTGGGCTTTTAATGATTACATTATATGTATTAATCATTTCAACGTTAGTCCGAATATCATTGACGTTGTAAACGTCAGCTGACGACTCTTCGCTTTGATTTACAATAAATTGACTACTAGATTCATAGGTCGGAGTAATAATAAAATAACTTATAATTGCGGCAAGAAGTGCGGCAGCAATGATTAGACCAATAATCATAAGCAAGCGCTTCTTAATAACCTCAAAAATTTCTTTGAGGGAAATTGTTTCTTCCATCGTAGTACCTCCAAAATTTTTATTTTTTCTCGTACTTATTTAATAAGAAAGTGGCTCACGTTAAGTACTTCTATATTAAAAGGCCAGAATACATTTACCCCGTATTTTCGACATTACAACAGAAAGTATAACACATATTTCAATTTAACAGCACAGGTTTTTTGGCAAATCACAATTTAAATGATTAACCTTTTTATTTAAGGGTATAGAGATGGAAATGATAGAACCTTATAAAATCATCGATGGATGTAGCTAGTTTCAATGTTTAATAAAGTTTACCATAAATTAGACGTATGGTAAAAAAGATCTATTTGTTTTTATTTGCAGTAATCAGATTTAGCGATTAGATTGTAAGGTTTCATTCTTTTTTATAATCTTTTTTTATTAAGTTATCATTCTCTTTTCGATTTTAGTTATAACGACTCATGTTATTAAGGGATATTAGACCTATCCGACTGGTCTTTTACATGATTTTATGAGGTTTATTTTTCTGTCTATTCTGTTAAGTTAGCCTTATTATGATTCTTTTTATCTACTATTTTATATTTTATCTGATTTAATCCCGTTTTATATTACATTTACTTTACAAGTTCATTACAAATCATCAAGAGGTATGTTATATTTTGTCGTTTTACATTATAATTAGCACTAATAGACTAGATTACTGGCAAATTATGCTAGTGTGGTCACTATTTTCATAATTACATAGTGTTTTAAATGAAGGGAGCTATAAAAAATTGGCAAATAAGAAAATCATGATGTCTGTGACAGCGACTGCGGCTATTGTATCGGCTATTTACGCTGCAGATGAGGCAGAAGCAGCTACATATAAAGTGCAAAGTGGGGATTCGTTATGGACGATTGCACAAAAATACAATACCTCAGTTTCCAATTTAAAATCTATCAATAGTCTGAAGTCAGATGTTATTTTCCCTAATCAAAAAATTAAGACGAGCAAATCCTCTAGTTCAAACTCTAGTTCAAAACCTACTTCTTCCAGTTCTAAATCTACCTATACGGTAAAGACTGGTGATACATTGAGCGGGATTGCGTCAAAGCATAAAATTTCGTTATCAAATTTGATGAAATGGAATGATCTTGATACCACACTCATTTTTCCTGGTAATGTGTTAACAGTTAGTAAAAATGGTGGAGGATCAAGCAACGGTTCCAACTCAAATAGTGGATCTAGTTCATCAAATGGGGGCAGTTCATCAGGTTCAACTTCTTCATATACCGTGAAATCCGGTGACACACTTTCACATATTGCAGCACGCAATAAAGTGTCAGTAGCTAATTTGAAAAAATGGAATAACCTCAGCTCAGATTTAATTCGTGTTGGACAAAAGTTGAACATCAAAGGTGGATCATCTAGTGGAAGTTCTAGCTCCTCGGGATCTTCGAGTTCAGGGGCGTCTGGCTCAACTAAGACTTATACAGTAAAATCCGGTGACTCTCTGTCAAAGATTGCTTCTCAAAATGGGACCACAGTTGCTAAATTGAAGTCGTGGAATAATTTAAAATCCGATACAATCTATATTGGTCAAAAATTAAGTATCAATGGAAAAAAATCCTCAAATGGAAGTTCTGGTGGATCTAGTTCTGGTGGTTCAAGTGGAAGTTCTGCTAACGTAAACTATAATGTAAATACATTAGTTAAGGAAGCGAAAAAACACCAAGGCGTTCCCTACGTATGGGGTGGCCAATCAACAAGTGGATTCGACTGTAGCGGATATATCCATTACGTTTACAACAAAGCTGGCCTTAAGTCAGGACGTACAAATACAGAAGGTTACTACTCTCGTTCGTATTACGTGAAAAATCCACAAGTAGGAGATCTCGTATTTTTTGAAGGAACGTACAAATCGGGCATCTCACATATGGGTATTTACTTAGGAAACAACGAATTCATTCATGCAGGAACATCAACAGGCGTCACCATCACAAACTTGAACAACTCATACTGGAGCAAGCACTTTGATGGATTCAAGAGATTTTATTAATAAATAATAGAAAAGGGAAAACTTCGGCAGTGGCCGAAGTTTTTTTGTTTGGGATGGATGGGAGCTTTTCTACCTGCGTAGAAAAGCAGCTTTATTATGTTTATAATGAAGTGGTTTACGTGAGGCGGCGCGAGTTGAGGGGGAGGCGGCGCGACCTGGGGCGGAGACCGCGCGAGATGAGGGTGAAGCGGCGCGACCTAGGACCGAGGCCGCGCGAGTTGAAGGTGAGGCGGCGCGACCTGGGGCAGAGACCGCGCGAGATGAGGATGAAGCGGCGCGACCTGGGGCGGAGACCGCGCGAGTTGAGGGTGACGCCGCGCGACCTAAAAAAATAAAGACTATTAACTAAATAACTAACACAAACTTCCACCTCTTCTTTGTTGTGTCCATATTTGTCGATTAGAATTGTATATAAATTTTTCTTGTTTAAATAGTCTTGTTATTACACTTTTGGATGAAACCCCTAACCAATACCTTCCAATCTTATTTGTAATCCAAGGCTGAATAAGTAAGAAGAAATCTCTTAGTGCTGCCTTATGTGCGTATTGGGAGGTTACTTTACATTTCGGGCACTGCCAATTATTGAAAATACGTTCCATACCAAGCCAATCGCAATGAGGACAACGGACACCTGGTCTAATGTCTTGTGATTTAATATCAAATCTATTTAGTATATCTACATCTGGTTCTTTATTATGATTAATGATTAATTGGGTTAATTTTTTATGTGGGATGAAACGTTGGCTTGAGTGTTGTAGCTGGCGTTCTTTTTCCAGTATCATATGAGGGATATATTCACCGTGAGCGACAATATTTTTAATAGAAGAATCATCGCCTTTCACCTTGATAATCGTACTTGGTTCACTAACTGCGATAAAGCAATGAATTGGAACATCCTGTAAACCGTGTCGGTGGAGCCATTGTTGAAGCTTTAATTTTTGCGTTTGAACCTGTGTAACTGGATAACGGTAGCCTGTCTCTTTTTCTCCATCGTCACGAATCAACTGCTTATAAACAGTGTCAAAAGTGATGGTACCTACAAAGTTTTTGGTGTCGATGATATAGACAGCATGTGGCGTAGCAAGGAAATGATCCATTTCAAAATTTCTACCATTATTTTGCAAGTTAACACCCGGCAGAATTATAGCTTTGTGACTTAAGGTTTCTAAATGATAATCCACTTGCTTTTCTCCAATATAACCTCTTATTCGTTGTGCTAATTCTTTCTCCATTTCAGCGTATTTCGGGTGAGTGGGATTGATACGTGGGAGGATAGCTTCGAGTTTTTGAAGACGTATAGGTTTGGGGCGTTGTATATTCATTTCTGCTCCTTTCCATTTTGAAAATATTCTATAAATTATATTACTTATTTTAGCATAAATGAATAGAAAGTGGTATTAAATTTACTAGACTAAAGAATAGAACCGTTTGTACTAATGATAAATGACTTTTTGATTATTATTCTATATGCTGTTTGCTGTGTCCTTCCATTTATATTGAATACAAATCTAAGTGGATTCTAGCGCGAGGTGAGAGTATAGCTGCGCGACCTGGGGCGAATCCCGCGCGAGGTGAGGGTGAAGCGGCGCGACCTAGGGCGAATCCCGCACGAGATGAGGGCGAAGCGGCGCGACCTAGGGCGGAGACCGCGCGAGGTGAGGGTGAAGCGGCGCGACCTAGGGCGAATCCCGCACAAGATGAGGGCGAAGCGGCGCGACCTAGGGCGGAGACCGCGCGAGTTGAGGGGGACGCCGCGCGACCTAGGGCAGAGGCCGCGCGACCCAGGGCAGAGGCGGCGCGACCTAGGGCAGAGCCCGCGCGAGGTGAACATGAAGCCGCGCGACCGGAAGCTGACCCCGCGCGAGCACCGCAAAACCGCACGTCCACTCCCCCGCCACAAAACCGTCACAACTCCTACCGCTTCCCCATCAACAACTGAGTCAATTTCATCAAAAAGTCACAAAGAGTTCGAAATCTAATCGTTGATAATGCATACGTTCATTGATAAACTCATTGTTAGAGTATGTTTTAGATTGTTATAAATAATCATAAGGTGGAGGTGTTAGAAACATGCTACCTGTTGAGAGGCAAAATCGGATTAAGAGCTTGATGCAGGAACGGGAGCATATGAAAATTTCTGAGCTGAGTCAAGAGCTCAATGTTTCGGAAATGACCATTCACCGGGATTTGAAGCCGCTCATTGACCAAGAATATGTAATTAAAACATTTGGTGGCGTAACGTTAAGTCAGCATTTACAAAAATCTCCCCCATCACAAGAAGTATGCGTAATTTGCCAGCGTGATATTAACGAGCGACTCGCCTACCGACTCATTTTGCCGAATAACCAAATTGAAATGGCGTGCTGCGCACATTGCGGCTTGATGCGACATCGCCAACTATCCGGAAATGTCATCCAAGCCATTTGTCATGATTTCCTTAAACACACGACAATCAGCGCTCCGGATACTTGGTATGTGATGGACACATCGATTAACATTGGATGCTGCCAGCCCCAAGTGTTGACGTTTGAACAAAAAAATGATGCGGAAAAATTTATCAAAGGTTTTGGTGGTCAAATCTATACTTTTGAAGAAGCAGTTACTGCGGTTCATGAGAAAATGGATTGCCCCAGCTGTCATCAACATGAATAGCTCATCATAGAAAACGATCCCATCAAGTATCAAACAAACAGTCAGCAGCAACAGAAATCCAATCACCTATAAATTGGGGTAATATTCACATGTTTTTCATATAATTAATTTAAGATAGAAAGACACCAAAAGCACGTTCAGAAAGGAAGGAAACAATGAAAAGTTTTAAAACTTCATTAAAGTTATTTGCTTTCTCAAGCATTCTTCTCTTAGCATTGTCAGCGTGTGGTGGAGGCGAAAATATCGAAACCACCATGTCAGAAGAAGTGCCTGATTTCGAATTTACCACCCAAGATAACGAAACAATGACCACAGACGATTTAAAAGGTACATACTGGGTAGCCGACTTTGTCTTTACAAACTGTACGACCGTTTGTCTGCCAATGACATCAAACATGGCTTACCTGCAAGACTTGATTAACGAAGAAGGGCTCGACATACAACTTGTCTCATTCAGCGTTGATCCAGACTACGATTCACCAGAAGTCTTAACAGAATACGCTGAGGACAATGGCGCTGATTTAGATAATTGGACATTTTTAACGGGCTATGATTTCCAAACGATTAAAGAACTTTCCATCAAAACATTTAAAAATATGGTCCAAGAACCACCTGAAGGATCCGACCAAGTCACCCACGGAACGAGCTTTTTCCTAGTCAATCCAGAAGGTGAAGTCATCAAAAATTATAATGGTGTCCAAAAAAATAACATGGAAGATATTTTCGAAGACTTAAAAGAAGTGAGCCGTTGATTTAATCAAAATCAACGAACCCACATAAGGAGAGATGAACCATGAAAAAAAAGTTAGGCTTTCTTATGTTAACATTTATGCTCATCGCCCTAGCAGCATGCAGCAACGATAACGCGAAAGGCGACCCAGATACAGACCTTGACGAACTGCAATCACTAGACGTTGAACTTCACGTGACCGAAGAAGCCGACGTCGATGAAACTGTCGATATGGAAGCAGACGTCACTTACGGCGATGAAAACGTCGATGACGCCGACGAAGTTATTTTCGAAGTTTGGGAAGAAGGCGATCAAGACAACTCCGCAATGATCGATTCAACCAATAATGAAGACGGCTCCTACTCAGCAGAAACAGCCTTCGACCATGACGGCCTTTTCCACGTTCAAGTCCACGTCACAGCACGCGACCTGCACACAATGCCGAAAAAAGAAATCACAGTCGGTGAAGGCGGCGAATATGACGAAGCGGTTAACGCAGAAGATGAATTCGACACAGACGGCTTCAGCATGCACTTCATGGAACCCGAAGACGTCAAAGCAGGCGACGAAACCGAACTCATGACACATATCGAAATCGACAAAGAAGCACTTAAAGACGCCGACGTCCGCTATGAAATCTGGAATTACGACGAAGACAACAAACACGACTGGGTCGACGCAGACGAAACCGAATCCGGCGAATATACCGGCACCCACACATTTGAAGAAGCAGGCACCTACTCCATTGAAATTCACGTAGAAGACGACGATGACCTCCACGAACACACAGAAGTCAAAATCGAAGTCGGAGAATAAAGTGAAACTTCAATCAGTGGGGGTTTTCATATTTCCCCACTGATTGTTAGTTGAACGAATCGGGCTTTTACTGGCTGATGATCCCCCACTTATAAATCTTGTTTCCCTCGAATCCTTAAAGTGGGGGTCTTACAGCCAGTTAACCTGCGATAAACAAAATAAGGCTCTCACACCCCTCAGGCGTGACAGCCTTATTTTTTCATAAAAATCCTTATCGTAATTCCAGCTCAAAGCCATAACATCGACCCACACCAAGCGCATCACACCACAACACGCTACGGCTAACCCCACATCACAAACGAGACTTATTAACTCGAATTAACAACTAAAACTCTCAACAACTAAAATGCACCAGCGCCTCCACCGCCTGTTGACGAGGTCGATGATGTACCCGAAAAGCTCGAACTCGATCCACCAACAGATGAATACAGAATCAAGAAAGTTGGATCAAACATCATCGTCGTCCCCATTGGATTATTGAGTAATGGGTAAGCCCTTGCCATCGACATATCCCACTGCTCCACGTCAGCCTTTTTGCCGCATTCCTCACCATATTCTTTCCCTGCACCAAGAATAATCGCGTACTCCAAACGATGTTCCACCTTTTTAGGATCCGTTCCGATAGGATAGCGTTTTGTTTTAAATTCATGATAAGCGACATTTATTGCTTTTTTAAGCTTTTTAATATCATCACGCCACACATGCGCAGGCACAATCATTAGGATGAGCCACGATATCACCAGCAATGCCACTAACCAAAGCAAGCCGTCGGTGAGACTGAAGAGTAACAGTGACACAATAAGCGACGCTAAATAATAGGCAGAAATCACCCATTTGTTTTTATTGAAAAAAATGACGCTCAGTGTGACTAGACCAAGAACTATTGGAAAGAAGATTTCCTCGGTCGACGTGAGTAGGTCGACTTTTGTAAAGTAGTAGATGAAGCCGAATGTTGTGAGTGCGATGAGACTTGAAATTATGCCGTAGCCGTTAAAGGGTGAGCGCAAACCATGGTAGGCTTCCCTTTTTCCGACGAGGTCAGCCCACTGGGCACGATGTTTTTCAAAGGTTTCAGCCTTCTCTTCCTTCACGGTATCGGACTCTTCTTCCTGAGCGATAACTGATTCGAGTAAAAAGTAGCGCCCATGTTTATCTTCATCTGCAAACAGCCATTCGATCAGATAATCATCGGCTTGGTCGATGTCCGCTTGTTCATCAACAAGTGTGAACCGGAGCGTAGTTTTCGTGTCGATTTCTTCTGATTTTTCTTGGTTCGTTTTTTCTTTGTCCGCTTCTTCTTGATGTATGGATGGCACTTCTTCAAGCGTGATAATTCCTCGTTGTTTTAAAGAGAAAAGACCGGCGATGAAACTTTCATGATCTAAATATTCACTCTTATCGAGGTAATTAATAAGCATGGGATCAGTTGCTTCCACTAAACGCAGTAAATGATCTGGACTTTTATCACCACGGTAGCGATTTGGATGAACGATCATCAGACCGACGCCTGCCACGATGAGGATTACGCAGGCTGACAATATCAGCGGTGTAATATCAGACATTTTTTCATCAAGATGATCACGTTTGTTCGCTAGTTCACGCTCCGCCGCTAAAATGTCGTTCTCTTTTTCCTTGTTTTTCGTCATGTCCATTTGCGCCATTTGCTCCGCTGGATAAACGAGGCGCATTTCAGATGTTTCGCCTTCCTTTAAAACTTGCGCCAAATATTGAACCATATCTTCCCTCTGGACCAGTTCACCTTTCACATCACTATGTAGGAAAACATGATAATCCTTTTGTGACGCTTTATCAGGTAAATGCATCTTAATTTCGACATTATTCAGATCGGTTTCGTTAGACTCATCGAAAAACGCATAAGTGAGATCGGCCACGTCCGCATATTTATCAATCGAACCATGCACCTCATAGCTGTACAGCACACTCTTCGTCTCGTCCTCAGAATCCGTAAAAATCTTCAGCAGCTGATCATCATCGTCATCTTCTTCAACCTTAAGCTTCTCCATCTCAGCCGTCTCAGCATTCGGATTGGTCTCATGCGTTTCATACGCTTCAAAACCTTTCATATCTGAATGGATAGACCGCGTCATCCCTTCAAACACACCATCAAACGTATACGTGTAAAGCTCCCTCACCTCGATGACGCCATCTTCTTCAATTTGCGCATCAATCTTAACTTGATCAATCGTAAAAGAACGATCCTCATCATCACAAGCGGAAAGTAAACCAATTATTAATATAGCAAAGAAAAATAATTTAATCTTCTTCATCGTGTGCCCCCTCGTGTTTTAAATTCTATTTGAATGTCGAGCTTTTAAGGTAACCTCTACAGTCGATAATTTATACAGCACCAGCCGCAACCGTCGACAAGCCTTATTTTGAAATAGCGCCACTCCGACTTGTAAATGCACTGGCTTGGGCGGGAATACGTCAACTCGGGCCGTAAGTACGCTAGCTCGTGTGGGAAGTGCGCCAATTCGGGGCGGGAATACGCCAACTCGGGCCATAACTACTAAAACTGGCACCATGTCCTCTTCATCCCAAAGTAATCATTAATCCAATCTGCACTCCATTTCCAACGGCTATCCACATCTATACGTATCATCAATCTGCATAAAAATATTGTTCTTCCATAAATACTTGTACTAATTAAGACGAATTAAGTAGAGAAAAAGTTTCACTATTTTTGAATAAATTAGTTTTCACTCTAATTTTTTGATGTGGTTCAATAGGATTGGTTTAGCTAATCAACCATATAATAATGTTCTATCACTGATTCCAACCAGTCGACACGCTTATGCTTCTTTCTAAATTGTGATTGTAAGGTTTATTACCTTTATTTTGTTAAAATTAAACTTTTCGTTTTCAAAGATTGTCGAAAGGGAAGATATATTACCCATTTATTCCCCGGGAAATGTCGCAATTAAAGGAACATAGAAAAAAAGCTTAGAAAATTGTTCTAAGCTTTTTTGACTTTACTATTTTTTCTTTTATGAATTTATTTTATTCGTCAGGGCCTCGATCTTTATCGAATTGGAGGTCCTCCCCTTTTTCTTCTTCCGTATCGAGATCATCTTTGTGCGTCTCATTATCATTTTCATCAGGACGATCACTATTTTCTTCTTGGTTCGGTTCATTGTTTTCATTTTCATCTTGATGCTGATTATTGTCCGTATTGCATCCAACTAAAAAACCTAATGAGAGTAATGCTGCCATAAGCAGATGTTTCCATCTAGATGTCATGTCTTTTCCTCCTTGTCAAATAGGTAGAGATATAGTTACTATGTGCAATAATATACCATGTTAGTCACAAAATCCTTATCTAAATAAGAACCTGGCTGAAAATGAAAGTGACATACCCATTTACACAAGTGACCCGCCATCTTTTAGATATTTTTCAATCCCCTCAGACGCTCTGTAGGACAAAGCACCAATAGTCCCTGTCGGGTTGAAACAGCTATTATGTGGAAAAGCACTGGCACCTATCACAAAGACGTTATCAGCATCCCACATTTGGAGATATGAATTGACTGCGGATGTTTTCGGGTCATCTCCCATAATGACGCCGCCAGTGTTATGTGTATTCGTATCTACATTCACATTAAATGGCGCTTGCTCATCAACGGTTTCAATATGATCTGGTCCCATATCTTCACCAATTTTTTTCGTCACTTTTGATATATATTTGACAAGTTCCCGATCTTGTTCTGTGTAATCGAACGTCATCCGTAGTAACGGCATGCCGTAAGCATCTTTGTATGTCGGGTCAAGATCAAGGAAATTTTCTGTATGAGGCAAACTAGCTCCTTGAGATTTGACCTGTAAGACACTATTAGCGTATTTAATAGACTGTTTTTTAAATTCGGCTCCCCATGATGGCGTGCCTGTTGGAACTTGGTTATTAGCAATTGGGCGGTTTCCATACTGAGTAGTACGAATTCCTGCCCCGTGCAAAAAATTCAAATCGGAATGATCAAAGTTATCGCCGGCATACTCTGGAATTTCAATACCTAATGCTCCTGCACCTGCATAAAGATTCCATTCTTTATTATCATAATAAAGCGTAGAATAACCTGAACTTACTTGATAACAATAATTTTTACCAATAACGCCATTGCCCGTATCTGGATTATATGGTTCCCCTATCCCCGAGTTAAGCAGCAGTCTTGCGTTATTAAAGACATAACTTGTGACGACAACGACATCTGCCGGTTGCTCAAATTCTTCTCCAGTTAGTGTATTTACGTATAAGACGCCCGTCGCCTTATCACCTTCTTTTAAAATTTTAGTCACGTTAGCATGCGTGCGTAGATCAAGATTGCCTGTTTCCTCAGCTACAGGAATGACTGTTACAACAGGATCGGCTTTCGCACCGTATTCACAGCCAAAATTCTCACAGAACGCGCAATATTGGCATGCCATACGTGAAATACCATCTGGGTTTTCATAATTCTCGGACAGATTTGCAGAAGGAATGATGTAAGGTTGGTAACCCTGTATTTTGGCGGCTTTTTCAAATTCCTCGAGTACAGGTGTCTTTACCATGGGACCTGTTGGATAAGGATTTGACCGCTCCCCGTAGAGCTCAACCGTTTCTCCTGAGATACCTGCCATCTTTTCAAAGGTATCATAGTAAGGCTCTAAGTCGTCATATGTAATCCCCCAATCCTGTAAAGGGATATCAGATTTTATCTTATCAGTGCCATATCTTTCTTCTGTTTTCGTTTTAATTTCAAAATCATATGGGAGGAAACGATAAGTTTGTCCGTTCCAATGACTTCCCGCTCCACCCGTGCCATCACCGACAATAAACGTCCCATAATGGCGCATGGGGAGGGCACGCATTTTTCGATTATTTCGATGTGTAATCGTTTCTTTAGATAAGTCTTGCATCATATCTTCCCTGTGCTGATATCTGAGTTCATCATGCACCATTAAATAATCGCTCATATTCCTTTCTCTACCTCGCTCAAGTCCGACAACAACAACAGGAACTTTATCTAACTTTTTTGCCATATGTTTTCATCACTCCTTAAATTATTATTTGTTCATATGACTATTGAGGCTTTGAGGTTTTAATTCAACAAATTTATCACTGACTACTTCTTCAACATAGTTCATACGAGTACCTGGATACTTTCTCATAGACCAGCCTACCATTTTATTATTCCCGCCATACATTGGATCAGCGTAAACTCCTTCCATCGTCAGCTTTTGAAGTAACTTAAAAAATTCTGCCGATGATGTTCCAGATATCGACCCTGCTTCACCTTTTTCAAAGGCTGCTAACACATCATCTTGTTCATTGTCTTCAAGGTCAACGAAGTCTTTTTTAAATTTTTCATTACTATAAGCATCTAATCTCTTCAAACCTAATCGAAATAAATCTTTACGAAGAAGCCTAACCTGGTCACCTTGTGTAGATTCTGGTTTATACCACGGTCCCATTCTATAATCTCGCGCATTCACACCCCATTGACTATCAAGTTGATGATCAATATATATAGCGGCATTTAATTCAGCGGCACCAGGGCCGGAATCATCCGCAGGAAAAATACGTTCAGAGGCAGCCACAGTTGTTTGAAACTCATCGGGATAAAAAAACATCAAGGCTTCATTTGGATTGCTTACCTGAGCTGCGTCTTTATCTGTATCTTTTTCAGACTCATTCCCTACAATTAACCCTCCAACTGCACCCCCAACAACAAGTCCTCCTAGAGCTAACCCTGAATTTTTCAAAAAATTACGTCTGGAGTTTGATGTTTCCTCTAAATTATTCTTCTCTTCATCTGACATAAAAAGCCCTCCTAATTCAAAAGCAGAAAAAATACATGGTGTCAATTTTTTCTAGTTAATATTTTTATCTTTTAACCATTTTTTCCACTTCCTCTAAAAATAAACCTTTCAAATTGTGAATTTAAACATACGAGACGGTTCAGCTTTCACACTATTTAGTGTCGAAGAATATCATTTTTTTATTATTTCCCGGGAAATGTCGGAATACGTAAATTCGATTTACTATCATTCGTGCTTCTTTTTATGGATTGTGTCGTTAAAGGGAGTTGGAGTGGTTCGTGCTCGATTGTAATGGTGATGTTCGAATTGGCGTGAGTGACGCTCTCGACTGAGTCAGCGCATTTATGGACCGATCGCACGACTTCACCGACCGAGTGAGCGCTCTTACTCAACGAAAAAAAGTTAGCTGTCATCAAACAGCTAACTTCGCTAAAAATTTTTAATTATACATGTCAAAGAGTCAGGTTATTGGGATTATTCCCTGCCGGCCCCCTTGACATCACCAAGCTATTTTCCCCATCACAACAGGATGTTCTGCGCCTGTGGCTGTTGGGATATTGTTCGTTCTTTTGTGATAACATTGATAGCCAAGCAGCGCAAAGACGATTGCTTCTTTTGCGTCTGCGTTCATATTCACATCGTCGGTAGGTTTGACCTCGAGAGCGGATAAATTCACGCGAATTCGTTCCATTAAAAACGGATTATAACGGCCACCTCCACTGACTAGCACGTCGCTGAGATGCTGCGTTTTGACATGACGCTTAATCTCATCCGCAATGGTTCGAGCCGTTAATTCCGTCATTGTTGCCAGTCGATCTGTGGGTGCTAACCCTTTAGTCTCCGCTTCTTCCCATAACTTTTTCGCATAAAATTCACCAAATAATTCTCTTCCTGTCGATTTCGGTGAAGATCTGCCAAAATACTCATGCGCTAATAATTCATCCAGCCACTCTTCGTTAATTTCACCTTGCCGTGCAAGTCGTCCATCCCGGTCATATGTTTCTTCGCCACCCGTTACCCACTTCGCAAAGGCGTCAATCATCATGTTTCCAGGGCCAGTATCATAAGCGAAAACGTCAGATTCACTCGCTCCTCTTGGAATAACTGTCATATTCGCGATCCCGCCTATATTCAGTAACACCCGCCCTGCATCCGCTTTTTTAAAGAGCATATAATCAGCATAAGGGACGAGCGGTGCACCTTGTCCGCCAGCCGCCATATCCCGGGTGCGAAAATCCCCGACCGTGGTGATTCCCGTTTTTTCGGCAATGACACCAATATCGCCTATTTGAAAAGTCGAGATAATCACTCGCCCGTCAATCCGCTCAGCATCGGGTTGATGGTAGATTGTTTGGCCATGTGAACTGACGAGACGAATATCCTCTTTTGCGATGCCTGCTTCATGGGTCACTTTTTCAACGGCATCAGCGAACACATCACCTAAATACATATTCATTTTAGATATCATAGCGAGATTTGCCGTATCAGGATGACAGAGTTTTAACAATTCTGCTTGGATTTCTGGAGTGTAATCTATCGTCGAAAAATGAACAAGGTCAACTTCAATTTCACCATCTGTATCAAGAATGTTAACTAAAGCAGCATCAATACCGTCTAATGACGTACCGGACATTAATCCTACAACATAACTTTCTTTTGTCATCGTTTTCCTCCCAAGTTCGCAAGTTTAACTCAGCTTGTTTTCCAATTAAAAATGACTTCTAATCATATTATGTAATCGTGGTCTGAGTCGAATCATATGTGGTTGCCTCCCGTAATGCACGCGATTTGTTAGAAGAATAACGTTCAAATCGACCGTTGGATCAAACCACATACTCGTGCCTGTGAAACCAGTATGACCATAAGATTCTGATGAAAAGTAATCACCACATGAAGCTCGTGTTGGGCTTTTTCGCATCCATCCCAAACCACGATGTTCTGCACTGAACTCGGTAAAATTGGAGCGGGCTAACTTTAAAGCAGCTGGTGATATAAGCTGTTTATCATCGTACCTTCCATCGTTTTCAATCATGTTAGCAAACTTAGTTAGATCACTAATTGTCGAAAAGAGTCCAGCATGACCACTTATCCCACCCATTGCTTCTGTATTTTCATCGTGAACGATGCCAAACTTATAATCATGCAGTTTTTCACTGTATTCTGTTGCAGCATAACGATCTTTTTCGAATGTCGGACAAAATCCCGTTTCCGTCATATCCAGCGGCGTGAATAATTGTTCTTGTAAAAATCTAGCAAATGGCTGAGCAGTTACTTGTTCGACAATATGATAGAGTAGGATAAATCCAAGATCGCTATAAGCTACCTCATCCCCAGGTGATGCGACGAGTTGTTCATTATTAATCTCGCGAATCACGTGTTCAGTCGTCAGCGCCCTCTTATAAAATTGCCGATGGGCGGGCAGGCCTGATGTATGTGTTAATAAATGTCTTAGTTTGACTTCATCTTTATTATGTTCCGAAAAATGAGGGATGAAGTGGGCGACTGGATCATCAAGTCGCACGACACCAGAATCGATTAACTTCAACACAGCCGGTAAGGTTGCAACAACTTTTGTTAACGAAGCTAAATCAAACACGGTGTCGATTTCCATCGGTGCTTGTTCTTTTGGATAAACATAACGAGAACCAACTGCTTCTTGCAGTAGAATATCACCTTGATGCATCACTTGCACAACCGCTCCGGGCAAATGATTGAGAGCTATTTCTTCTTCTAAAAACTGCATGACTTGCTCTTTCAATTGGTCTCCTCCTTTAAAAATGGGTTGTATTAGCTTTACACATGACTTTTACTCGTTTTAGTATGGCTCTTACTAACTTTACGCATGGAGTTAACTAGTTTTATGCATGAATTTTACTAACGTAAGCATGTTCTACTAAACAACTGCTTTTTTATAAGATTCATAGCTTTTCCAAGGTGTGTAGCCTAATTTTTTATAAAAATCGACAAGACCGGTCCAATCAATGACAATATGGCGGATGCCGCGCTGTCTTAAAAAAGCGATGCCTGCTTCGACAATCGCGAGTCCAAATCCTTGTCCTCGTTCGTTGGCATCCACGCCAAGCGGACCAGCTCCTCCCAATTCTTCAGCAAACAGGGGCGCCCAGTATACATTTTGAGCGATGAACGGTGATTTAGCATCATTGATTCGGCAAAATCCGATAATCTTGCTTCCTCTCTTTAGTACGGCAAATTCTCTGCCGGTGCCTCCTTTTTGAAAATAATGGATGGCCTCGTACTCCCATCTCCCTGGAAAACAACGGTTCAAGAAAGCTAGAAATTCATCTTTATCTTCCATATCAAGTAAGCTGAATTCCACATCTTTCATTTGCGGAACAACCTTCGTCTCCTCATCACCTAATGCATACGTACGCATTAGATCATACTCTGTCCCTTGATGTGTAAAGCCTTTTTTCTCAAACCATTTTGCTGTTTCGTCGTACCCGCTCGGGATGCCCGGAAAGTAATGATACGGATCGCGACCAAGTAAGATTTGCTCAGCACCCGCGGCTATCAAATGCTCTTCAGCATGGGAAAGTAATTGAGAGCCGATACCTTGATGTCGAACAGATTTATCAACGAGCAAAGCTTGGATCCATCCGGTCGTCGCACTCATAGCAACATCCAATTCTTCTTGCCAACGTTTTGCAATAACAAAAGCGACAATCTCCCCTTGTTCATTCAAAACGACTTGAGAACTTTTCTTGCACACATTGTCGTCATTCAAGCTATTTTGTTCAAATAATTCCTCTGTCATTGGAAAATCATCTCTTAAGTGGTTATTCCATAGGTTTACCAATTCACTGAGTTGACTTTTTTCTAAAGGAACGAATGTCATTTTTCATCCTCCTTCATTTAGTGATCTGCCATTTACCTGCTGTGTTCTACAAAAAGATTACGGTAGCCGTCACACATTATGATTATTCATCTAACAGCCACTCGATTCACGATTAACGTTATTTAGCTGACAATTAATTTTTCACAAAGAAGTGTCCATCATCAGAGCTGCACTGACGGCACCGCTTACTGGTGGTTTGTCGGGAATAATTAACCGCGTGCTGTCCGAATAATTCCCGAGGCCTTCTTCAATGGTGCTACGAAATAGATCTACTCGATTGAAGAGACCGCCGGCTAAGACAACGGGAATGTCACCTTTCTTGAACAGTTTCTTCATTAATGCGCTGACAGACTGCCCGATATAGAGTCCGTTTTGCTGGATGATTTCTGTCGCAATGGTGTCCTTTTGATCGGCCGCTTCCATAACTAAACGTCCGAGTGAGGCAATGGTTTCTTTCGGACTTGTAGCTTGGTAAATTTCGGGTATGATATCGGGAAGTGATTGTTTTTTGAAAAAGTGGCGGATGGATTCTTCGAGCATGGTGGCGGGTCCGGCTTGATCATGGGCGGCAAAGGCAGCTTGGAGCGCGTCGCTGCCAAGGCCAAATCCGCTCCCTTTTTCGCCGATAAAATGGCCCCATCCACCAACTCGGTCTCTTTCGCCGTCATGATTGATGCCGTATGTAATCGAACCGGTGCCGGAAATTTGGACGATGCCCGGCTGGCCTAACGTCCCGGAGTAAAGTGCGATTATCGCATCGTTGTCGACGGTCATTGACATCGCGGACGGCATGGTTTCACTCAGCGCCTGGTGCACTGTTTGTCTAGCACTCGGATGACCAGTTCCTGAAATGCCTGCAAAAAGCCGATCCACTTTTTCGAACGCGGCTTTATTTTTCTCCTTTAATTGAGCTTTTAACTTTAAGAATGTCGCCTTTAGGTCGATCGTGCTGACGATGTTCGGATTGGACGCACCGACTGTAACTTCAGCAATGGTCCAACCTTTCTCATCAGCTATCACTCCCGTCGTTTTCGTTCCGCCACCATCAATGCCAATAACATATCCCATTTAATCGTCTCCCTTAATCAGATTCTTTATTAGTTGCATGCTTTCTCGTGTCTGATTTTATGAAGTCCACCGCATCTTTTGTTGCCGCTAAATGCATTACTGTCTCGTCATATTGCAAAGAAGCGACAGACATAAATAAAATATCGATGACCTGGAGCTGTGCCAGTCGAGAAGAGGTGGCTCCGCTTCTGAACGTCGGTTCTTTCGTTGCTGACGTGTACAAATTCACATCCGCTTGTTCGGTCACCGCCCACCTGCCATATTTGGTTAAACTAATGGTACGCGCGCCATTTTCTCTAGCCAGTTGTAAAATATTGGCGACTTCGCCTGTTTCACCAGAAAAGGAGATGCCGACGACGACATCTTCTTTTTCCGCATTGGCTACAAGTGTTGCTGCCATATGCATGTCTTCAAACGCGTAGGCGGTTTTATTGATTCGTAAAAATTTCTGTTCGGCGTCTTGCGCGATGATACTGGATGCGCCGACACCGATAAAGTGAATTCGTCTGGCTTTGTTGAGTATGTCGACTGCCTTTTCCAGTTCGTCAATGCTTAGTAACTCGGCTGTTTCATGGATTGTTTGAATGCTGTTATTTGTCATTTTATCGATGATTGACATAGCGGATTCGTGGGGTTCAATATCACGAAAACCTTGCTGTGTCGTTTTCTGCAGATCACCAGCCACCCTGATTTTCAAATCATGAAATCCTTTTAAATTTAATGATTTGCATAAGCGGATGACCGCCGCACCGCTTGTTGTACTGCGTTTTCCCAGTTCATTGGCTGTCATCGAAATAATGTCTTGCGGGTGTTCTAAAATATATGCTGCAATTTTCTTCTCTGAAGGTGGTAGAAGCGGAAGCATTTCTTTAATCCTCATTAAACCACCAGTCATATAGACCATATGATCAACTCTTTTCGTTTATGGGGTGTTTACTTTTACGTCACCCCAATCGTTATTTTAGCTGTTTTGCTAGGTTGGACATCCACTAACGCCACGGTAATAGTCGCGGTTCCTACCTTTTTCGCTGACGCTAGACCGCTAGGAGATATAGATAAAATACTGTCATCGCTTGTTTGCCACTTGATGTTGATTAAATCGTGAGGTGTGAAGTCCACTGTATAATTCGATTTTAATACATTCACTCGGCCAAAAACACGAAATTGCTGTGTGGATCCTCGCGGCATTTCCCAATCCCTATCAGGCCAATCATCCGTACCCGTTGCATCCCCGCTATTTTTAGGTTGAATAAACAGTTTTTCGACAATCGGTTTGAAATTATATTTCACTCCAGCACGTCCGATTTCCAAAATGCCGTAGCCTAGGATGTTACCTTTTTCATGAGCGACGTAGCCTTTGGCAGCACCATTTCCGTTAATAATATAAGTCACGCCACCTTTTTTCCATGACTGTAAAACATGTAAATGGCCAAACAACACCGTGATGCTGACATCTTGATTGTTCCTTTTATAATCGTTTAATAGTTCTTCCAGTTTTTGGGCGTCGTCTTCAACCATTTGATGGGACGTGCCGAATGCATCTTGAACTGGAACATGGGTGGCGATAATGATGTTCTTCTGTTTATTTTCTCGTAAAAGTTGCTGCAAATAATGAAACTGCGTTGAGTCCGATTCACTTATACTTTGTTCAAAAGCTGAATTCAACACCACGATTAATGAATCACCGTATTCAAGATGGTAAGTCGGTGCACCGAAATGGGCTTGATAAAGGGCGAGATTCCCTTGAAAAGATTCATGATTGCCGGCTACTGTCAATAAAGCTTGATTGTTTTGATCGGTTTGATCGGCCAGCACGTCTTTTATCTCTTGAAATTCCGCTTGTGTCGCCTCATCCACGAGATCGCCCATATGAATCACGAAGTCCGCTGGCTCTTTGGCAACATTTTTGAGCAATAAGTTTAAGTAATCGGGTGAATGAGTATCCGGGATTACTGGGATGATTGTTGATTGATCGACGCTCGACTCTCGTGAATCCTTCGTGAAAAAACATTCCTCAACCGGATCAAGTTGATTACCTGCTCGATCTGTTACTATGATGTCCACCCGGTGCTCCCCAGCGGGAATAGGGGCTTTAGGATACCCATAACACCACCCTGTTTCTTCATCATAAGTGACGTCGAGTATCTTACCATCCAACCTTAGCTTAATATCTTTCACGTCAATGCCACTTTTTTCATCCATGACCTTAAACGTTATTCTCGGTGTATCGGTATGGATAACTACGCGATGACTCGGTGTAAGATTTGAAAGTACCGGTTGTTCAAGATCAGGACTTAAATCAATTGAATAGATTTTGTTAATCGAAGGCTGTGAGACGTTCCCTGCCTGGTCATAAGCCGCGACTTCAATTTCAACTTCTCCCTCACGTAAATCGTTTAACTGATATTGTATCAAACCTGTCCCGCTCGAATAGGAATGCTCTACGATTTGCCCATTTACTTTCACTCGAATCGATTCGTCATCAACACCTGACATCTCGTCGAAAATTTTTGCCGAAAAAGTAAATGAATCGTTGTAAATGACCGACACTTTCGGAAAAACATTCGTAAATTCAGGTCCTTTTAAATCCACATCATCTTTATAAACGAACTGGATTAAATCAAAATAAATATCACCTTGAATCTTAGGATTTCCTTGCCGTGATTTATCTGTTTCAACGGCATAAATTTTTTCTAATCTGAGCGGTAGTTTCCACTTGTGGTCAATGTCCACATCGATATATTTCCAGCCGACCCAATCAATATTTTCTTCAGTCAGATTTAAAGTTTTCCGGCTTCCTTCACCATCAAGTAAAGTCGCGCGAAGCCAGGGAGATTGACCATCGCCATACACCCATACCGCTAATTTTTCCGGCATGGTTTTAGTCTGTAAACTTTCTTTAAATTGTATATACATCGCGCCGTTCCCAGTCGTCCACTGACCGAAATGATAGCTTAATTTAAGACTGTTATGGCCTGTTTTCGCTCGTTCTTCCGTTATACTCAGCGCATAACTCCCGACAAAGTGGTGATTCGTTTCGTATTTTGTGAGATCACCGTGCTCAAAATCGTCAAGCATCAATCTGGGTGGATGTTTATCCAAGCGCAATCGCCTTCCTCACGAAACCATCTGCCGCGTCGATAAGTTTCTTCGCTTTTTCATAATCTACATTAGCCTTAATCATGACGATGGCCGGCTTCACTTCAAGATGCGCCTTGTCTAAAACAGCGCCTGCTTCTTCCATAGAAACGTCGGTAATAGTTGAGATAATATTTTTCGCTCGTTCTTTTAATTTATAGTTACTTACCTTGACATCGACCATCAAATTTTCATAGACTTTTCCGATTTTAACCATTGTTGTCGTAGTAATCATATTTAAAATTAATTTATGTGCGGTCGCTGCTTTTAGTCTCGTTGAACCTGTCAGCACTTCGGGACCTGTATCGACAGCAATTTTCACATCAGCATGCTCGCTAATTTTGGCGTTGATGTTACTTGATAAGCTAACGGTGGACGCGCCAATGTCTTTTGCGTATTTTAAAGCCCCAGTGACGTAGGGTGTTCTGCCGCTTGCAGCGATCCCCATCACGACGTCGAGTTCAGTCAAACCTCTCTCTTTTAGTTCCTCTCCACCTAAACTCTCATTGTCCTCTGCCCCTTCAACTGCTTGCATGAAGGCACTATCTCCACCAGCCATCACGCCTTGGACCAAATCAGGTGGTGTGCTGAACGTCGGCGGGCATTCCACAGCATCAAGGATACCAATGCGACCGCTCGTCCCGGCTCCTACATAAAATAATTTTCCACCACGACGTAATGATTTATAAATTAATTCAACTGCTTGATGAATATTAGGAAGCACGTCTTCTACCTTCTTTGCCACGGTCATATCTTCTTGATTAATCGTTTTTAGTATATCGAGTGTTCCCATATTATCTAGATTCATCGTGTGCTCATTCCGCTGTTCCGTTCTTAATGTCGTTAATTTCTCCATCTGCCGTCACCTACTTATAAATGAGATAGTTCTCACGTATTTTGTTAAAATCCTCAAGCTGTCGCTCACATTCTTTAAAAAATTCTTTGGTCTGTTGGTCTAAAATGGCTTGTTTCAGCTCTTTGGTCCCTGCGAGTAAATCGATAAAATACCTACCAGGCTTACTCTCAATAAACTTAAAATCATCCGGATACATACTGGCAATCGTTTCAAGCAGCGCTACACCTGTTTTTAACGCATGGACCTTATGCCGATGTTCAATATGAAGTTGCACGCCGCTACATAATTCACCCTCATGCTTTTGATAGGTCGGGATAAACGTAATCGGACGCGCCAGGACTCCCGGAATTTTTTTTGCATTAAATTGTTTTGCTAACGTCTGACCGTTAATAAACGGGGCACCAATCCATTCAAAAGGTTTCGTCGTGCCACGTCCTTCTGATAGATTCGTTCCTTCAACTAGACATGTGCCTGGATATAACATCATCATATCCATGGTTGTTGTGTTCGGCGATGGCGGTACCCAAAACAGTCCCGTCTCATCGAAATACATCTCCCTTTTCCAACCTTGCATCGGAATCACCGTTAAATCACATCTATAGCCAAATTCATGTTTAAATAATTTAGCCAGTTCGCCCACCGTCATCCCGTGTCGGTTTGGGATAGGAAAAAGACCGATAAACGAACGCACTTCTTTTTCCACCAAATTCCCTTCAAGACGTTGACCTGAAATAGGGTTAGGACGATCAAGCACAACAAATTCTTTATTATATTCCGCGCACGCTTCCATCACATGGGCCATCGTATAAATATACGTGTAATAGCGTGACCCGATATCTTGAAGATCAAACACCATGACGTCCACGTTTTCCATCATATCTGCAGTCGGCTTTCGTGTCTCGCCATACAAACTATAAACCGGCAGATTTGTTGCTGGGTCCGTAAACGACGTGACGTCTTCGCCTTCTTTCGCATCCCCGCGAATGCCGTGCTCAGGACCAAAAAGCGCCGTTAATTCAATATCTGGATGATCGAAAAATAAGTCAATCGCCGGGACTAGTCGCTCATTGACACCCGTCATATTTGTCACGAGGCCGATGCGCTTTCCAGTATATTTTTTATAATCATTTTCTAAAAATACATCTAAACCTAAACGCAAATGAGGTACACATCCTTTACTTTTAAATTCTCACACTTCTGCACTCTCATACTTTGAAAATGTCAGCGAAGCGCCCCACATGAGGATATAAGCGGAAATGCTTCCTCCAAAGAAAAATAACAAGGCCGGTATCGTTATAAATGTAAGATACACAAGCGCTATCATAACACCGAATAAAAATAGTGTTAAAAATGGATGACCGATGCCAATGACAAACGCCCATTTGATATACTCAAGTGGCTTTAAATTAAAATGAACGAAAATCGGAAATAGGTATAACAGTATAATAAAGTAAATAATAAACAGCCCGACAACACCAAAACTTGCGATCAGATAAGCGATATGCTCTTGGGAGCGTAAAATCTGAAATTCAATTGTTAATAGATAGCCAACAATGAACACACTGTATCCTAGCACATTGATTTTTATAAATTCTTTTCGGTAAGATTTCCAAAATGTTTCAAAAATCGGTATGTCCGACTCCCCATCAATCCACTTTCTTACCACCGCAAACATCGCTGTCGTTGCAGGCAGAATACCAAAAAACAATAAACCCGCCACTGAAAAAAGCACCCATAATATATTTAAATAAGCGAAACGCGTAATCCACAAGGCAAAACGATAATAGCCAGCTACAAATCCACTCATTGATGTCCCTCCTTACATATGTTGCCTACGTATTTTTAACATTTTCAAGTCTGAATGCGGCCCTTTTTACTCTTTAATCGATCCAATTAACACACCTTGTACGAAATATTTTTGGATAAATGGATAGACGAGCAACAAAGGAAGAGATGACACGATAATGACAGCATATTTAATCAATCCTGCTGTTTTAACTTGATCAACCAAGGATTCAGCGACACCTGCTCCCGGATCATTTAGCTGCATCTGGTTAACGACTAATATTTCCCTTAAAATTAACTGTAACGGAAACTTATCCCGATCGGATAAATAAATCAACGCATTGAAATACTGGTTCCATAAATTCACCGCATGGAAGAGCGCCATCACTGCAACAATTGGTAATGATAACGGCAACACAACACGGATGAATATATAAAAATCGGATGCCCCATCAATTTTCGAAGCTTCGACTAATTGGTCAGGGATACTTTGTTGGAAAAAGGCACGCGCCACAAGAATCGACCAAGCCCCAACCACGTTTGGGATCACAATCGCCCACATGGTATCTAACATACCTAATGATTTAACGACTAAATACGTTGGAATCAAACCACCGTTAAATAACATCGTAAACAAAATGAACCAGAGAATGCCTTTTTTAAACATCAATTCTTTTCTTGATAACGCGTAAGCACAAGGCAATAGAACGAATAAATGGATGGCCGTTCCAACAGCCGTATAAATGATCGTATTACCATAGCCCCGCCAAATCGCATTATCCGCAAAAACTCGTTCATACCCTTTAAAGGTAATATCGACTGGCCATAACCACATTTTACCAGAACTGACAGCTGCCGGATCACTTATTGAGGCACTTAATACAAAAATGAGCGGATAGACGACCAGCACTAAAATAATTAATAAAAAGATCGTATTAATAACGTCAAATGCTTTATCAGATAGACTAAAATTCTTCATAGTTCTCACTCCTTACCATAGACTCGAGTCAGTTGCTTTTCTCGCTAAATAGTTAAACATAACGAGTAATGTAATATTAATCACTGAGTCAAATAATCCTATCGCTGCCGCAAAACTATACTGACCTTCAAGTAGTCCTGTCTGATAAACAAACGTTTGAATAACATCTGATGTCGAGACGTTTAAATCATTTTGCATCAAGAGTACTTTTTCAAAGCCTACCGTCATAAAACTCCCAATATTTAAAATAAATAACACGACGATGGTTGGCAAAATACTCGGGATGTTAATGTGGAGGATTCGTTGTATGCGGGATGCTCCATCCACTTTTGCCGCTTCATGAAGTTCAGGATTGACTCCTGAGAGAGCGGCTAAATATATAATCGATCCCCACCCAAGGGTTTGCCAGACACCTGACCATGTAAACACATGTCTAAACCATTTCGGGCTTGTTAAAAATGGAATCGGATCGCCGCCAAATGCAACAATTAGACGGTTCACTAACCCTGTTGTCGGGTCTAGAAAAATAACAATCATACCTACGACAACAACGACTGAAATAAAATGCGGGGCATAAGTTAACGTTTGTGCCCATTTTTTAAACCAGCCATTTTTCACTTCATGAAGTGAAAGAGCTAGAATGATCGGTAACGGGAATAATATTAACTGATAACCACTTAAAATAATTGTGTTTTTAAGTAAACGCCAAAAATAATATGAGTCAAAAAAGCGTATGAAATGGTCAAATCCTTTCCAAGGACTCCCCCATATCCCTTTTGTAGCAATAAAATCTTTAAAGGCAATCTGTACTCCATACATAGGTACATAATGCATTACGATAAAATAAATCACCGCAGGAAGCAGAAATATATAAATTTGCCAGTTTCTTTGCAGATTTTTCTTTACGGCTTCAATACGCTTATGAGTTGGTAGTTTTACATCTGCTTTTGCTGTTTTCATTCAACAACCTCCTATTTATTAGTGGTCGGAGAAGCTTCCGACCACTAATAACCTTACTTCTACTTCAGATTAATTTTCTTTGTAACGTTCAAAAGCAGCTTGTTGAATTTCCATATAATCATCAAGTCCCATGCTCTCAACTTGCTCAACATAATCATCCCATTCAGAGAAGTCTTTCTCACCGGTGATAAACGCTGCTTGCATTTCACTTACATATTTATCTAAGTCTGTTTCGAGTACAGAAATATCATCATTTTCTTCAGCTGTATACGTAAAAGCAGGCCAGATTTCGTCGATTAAATAAGGTTCAATTTCCTCAACAGCTTCGATATCTGTTGGTGCATTTTCCGAACCAGTAAAGTAATCGTCTGTGACCATGACAGGGTGGTTTCCACCTGGATTGATAATATATTCAGCTAGCGCCTGAGTTAATGTTAAGCCATCCGGATTGTCGGTGATTTCATCTTTGAGTTCTGGGCCATCTTCTGTTTCTTCATAGGTGACACCTTCAATTCCCATAAAGAACATTTTGGATCCTTCGTCACTCCAGAAATAGTCAATCCATCTTAGCGTTGCTTCTGGATTTTCATTTTCACTTGTGATTAAGAAGTTTCCTAAAGAACGAAGTGGCGACGTGATACCTGTATACATTTTCGTCCCATCTGGTCCTTCAAGCGCATTCCCTGGAATAAATTGACTTCCAACTTCTTCACCATACAGTTCAATAGGGTTATAGAACTGCACCGCCCCGTACAAATTATCCGCTGCATTAGCAAGGTGCTGGTCAACCTCAAGTGAGTAAATACTTTCTTCGATTAAACCTTCGTCATATAAACGATTTAAATACTCAAGCATTTCTTTATACTGTTCATGAATTGGGAAAAAGCGAATATCCCCTGAATCTGGATCCTCATCGATTAATGTGTGAAGCTGCCCTTTGTTTTGAACGCCGAACGCTCCAGAAATCCAGTGGATAATACGAGACATTTCAGCAACACTACTTAATGGAATTTCATCGTTTTCACCACTGCCATTAAGATCCGTTTCCTTAACAGCTTTTAAATACTCGTAAAATTCTTCCGTTGTTTCCGGATTATCCATATCAAGCTGTTCTAACCAGTCGCCATTCACCCAACCTTTAGCTCCGATTAACAGAGATTCAAAATCAGGCGAATAGACAGTCGGCACCGAATAAATATTACCATCCGGGAATGTCAACCCTTTTCGAATATCCGGGTTTTCGTCAAGTACTTTAGAAATATTTGGAGCATATTCTTCAATCAAATCATTCAGCGGAATGAAGGTACCTTGATCCCCATACTTTTGAATGTCAGAGACAGGTATATTGGCAGCATAAAAAGCATCAGGCAAATCCCCACTCGCTAAGGCGAGATTACGCTTTTCATCCAAACCGTCTGCCGCCACTTGATTCCAGGTAATATTCATATTTGTCATCTCTTCATATTCATTTAAAAGCAATACATCATTCCAGTCGTCAGCCGTTGTCGCCGCCTTACCAGCAAAAATTTCTAATTCAATCTCTTCATCAACAATCGGCATACCTTCTTCATTCAAATTATCTAATGCCTCTTCACTTCCACCTGCATCCGTTTCGTCATCATCACTACACGCTGCCAGCATCACAATTAACGAAGCAGCCAAAAGTAGAAACACTATATTTTTGAACCTCATGTCAAACCCTCCCATAATTCTATTTTAAAATTTAATTTTACTTTTTATGACAGCTTGGAGTGGTGGCGAGCGGCGTGGCGCACCCTCGAGCGACAAGTCTGCGTAAATGCGCGGCTGGATGAGCAGCTCGAGCGAGATCACCCCTGAGTCGAGCAGGAAACCACCTCACTCGAGCGGAAAACGGCCCAACTCGAGCGGGATCAGCTCAAGGTCGAGCGGCGTCCGGCCCAACTCGAGCGGGAGTCACCCCAGGTCGAGCGGCTTCAAGCCCAACTCGAGCGGGATCAGCTCCAGGTCGAGCGGCGTCCGGCCCAACTCGAGCGGGATCAGCTCCAGGTCGAGCGGCGTCCGACCCAACTCGAGCGGGATCAACTCCAGGTCGAGCGGCGTCCGGCCCAACTCGAGCGGGAGTCACCCCAGGTCGAGCGGCGTCCGGCCCAACTCGAGCGGGAGTCACCCCAGGTCGAGCGGCGTCCGGCCCAACTCGAGCGGAATCAGCTCCAGGTCGAGCGGCGTCCGGCCCAACTCGAGCGGGATCAGCCCCAGGTCGAGCGGGGGCACCGCGAACTCGCGCACCACAACACCAAAACTTAATTCTCTAAATAACGTTCTAATGCTTTTTCTTGAATTTCCATATAATCGTCTAAGCCCATGCCTTCGATAGTCTCGACGTAGTCATCCCATTCGGAGAAGTCTTTTTCTCCGGTGACAAAGGCCGCTTCCATTTCGTTGACGTATTTTCCTAAGTCTGTTCCAATGGCGTCGAGTTTGTCTTGCTCATCATCTTCATAGAAGAAGAGTGGCCATGGTTCTTCGATTAGATATGGTGCGTTTTGTTCTGCGTTTTCAATGTCTTCAGGCTGAAATTCCGGTGCTGTTGAGTACCTTGGGTCATCGATGACCGGGTGCCCTCCGCCTGGATTGATGATATACTTGGCTAATGCTTCTTGAATGGTTAAGCCATCTGGGTTGTCTGTGATCTCGTCAAGTAATTCTGGTCCATCATCTGTCTCCTCGTAGGTTTCGCCTTCAAGTCCCATGAAGAACATTTTGGCTCCTTCATCACTCCAGAAGTGATCAATCCAGCGAATCGTTGCTTCTGGATTTTCATTCTCACTTGTAATTGAAAAATGCCCTAAACTATTAACAGGTGAGAGAACCGCTGTAAATAATTTATCGCCATTCGGTCCTTCGAGCGCGTTACCTGGAACATAGCGACTTCCGACCTCATCTCCGAAATAATCAATTGGATTAAAGAAGTTCATGGCTGCATATTTACCTTCAATTCCGTTAGCTAGGAACTGGTCCACTTCGATGGAATAAATATTTTCTTCAATTAATCCTTCTGTGTATAACTTGTTCATATATTCAAGCATTTGCTTGTATTCGTCGGCTATTGGGTAAAAACGCATATCTCCCGTTTCAGGATCTTCATCAATCAGTTGGTGAAGGATTCCTTTATTGGAAACGCCGAATGCTCCGGAAATTAAGTGATACAGACGATCCATTGACACACTGCTGAATGGAATAACGTCTTCTCCGTCAACGGATAGTTCCTTAGCTGCCTTTAAATACTCGTAAAATTCATCAGTTGTTTCTGGGTTATCCATGCCTACTTCATCGAGAATTTCCTGATTAATCCAAGGCTTATCATCCATTAATGATGTCGGTGAATCAGGGTCTCTTAATCGAGGGACCGCGTATATATTGCCATCTGGGAATGTGATTCCTTGTTTAATTTCTGGGTATTCATCCAAATAGGCTTTAATATTTGGTGCATACTCATCAATTAAATCGTTCAATGGAATAAATACACCTTGCTTCCCATACTTATATAAATCAGAGTTCGGGATGTAGGCACCATAAAATAAATCTGGTAAATCATTGCTTGCCAATGTTAAATTTCTTTTCTCTTCTAGCCCATCAATCGCCGTCTGATTCCAGTTCATTTTGATATTGGACATGTCTTCATACTCATTTAAAACCGGAACATCATTCCAGTCTTTAGCTGTTGAGGCGGCTTGACCCGAGAAGACTTCTATTGTTATTGGATCATCAACAATCGGCATGCCTTCTTCATTTAAATTATCAAGCGCTTCTTCACTTCCGCCTGCATCAGCTTCTTCATCGTCACTACAAGCTGCTAAAAATAATAATGAAACCGCTACCAAAATATAAAAGATATGTTTAATTCGCATCGTTTACCTCCTTAATTATTAATTTTTGAACTGTTAACTTATCTGTCTTTAAACCTGTTGTTCTCTATGCCTTTTTCTTGACCCACTTAAAAATCCATCGTTGTTATGCTTAAATCACCTCCTTAAATATGAACCAACTCCCTAGATCGTGACCGGTAGTTTTCCGCCAACTTTAACTTCACCGAAGATCGCACTGGCAGCTGTCCGTAATGCAGGGTATGATGGCTCATATGTGTTTATAAAAGCATCCACCTCTGTTAATTGATTCACGTCATACGGATTTCTCATCCCAACACCAATCATTTTCACTTCTTTAGCTAGTAATACTTTTACTAACTCATGATAAGGACTTTCAGGGGTGATTCCTGACGTTCCAAAAATAACGTAATCACAGTCGCAAGCTTTGGTAATTAAATGGTCGAGCTGACTTTCTGTTAGCTCCGTTACTTCAATATCTGCCGAGGGTGCGCTTTCTGTAATCGCTTCACCAAGCCCTTTGTTTATACGTACATCTTCTGCTCTTGTTTGAAGCTGTCCGGTTGGCTGAATAACGAGAATCTTAGTATTTTCATTAGCTTTAATTGGCAAAACATCATTATTTTGCACGATTGTTACACTTTTCTCATATGCTTTTCTGGAAAGTTCTTGATGTTCGGAAGAGCTCACCTTTTTTAATTCGGCGTCCTTGTCTTTTCCTAAGACGCTTTCCCAACTGATATATTTATCCAATAACTGATTAATTCTTTGAACTGATTGATTAATAGATTTCTCACTAACCTCACCTTGTTCAACCGCTGCTTCCATAGCTTTAATTGCACCTAATTGACGTTCTATCGTATGAGAAACCATGAGAAAATCACTGCCTGCTTTGAATGCTTCAACAACTCCTTGTTCTGTTCCGGTTGTTTCAGCAATCGCATCCATTTCCATACAATCGGTCGTGACAACTCCTTTAAATCCTAATTTTTCTCTTAATAAATGAGTTAAGACATTTTTTGATAAAGTTGCGGGTTTATTTTTTGCAGGTTCGATGGCAGGAAAATGAACATGAGCAGCCAAGACTACTTCGGCACCTGCATCAATACATGTTTTGAATGGCTTTAATTCGACTTGCTCAAGTCGCTCCATATCGTGGGCGATTGTAGGTATGTCAAGATGAGAATCGACATTCGTATCTCCATGCCCTGGAAAATGCTTTATCGTCGGAATCATGCCAGCCTGTTGCATTCCCTTCATGGCAGCACGTCCGAAGTCAGCTACTTTGCTCGGTGATTCACCGAATGACCGGACACCGATGACTGGATTATCTGGATTAATATTAACGTCTAATGAAGGGGCTAAATTCCAATTAATCCCCATAGCTTTCAATTCCTCACCTGTTGCATGATAGACATCATGTGCGAGTTCTGGATCATCCGTCGCTCCAAGTGCCATCGCTCCTGGAAACAAAGTTGTTCCTTCATCCAAACGGCGTACGACCCCATTTTCTTGGTCAACACAAATAAACAATGGTCGCTCGTAACCAGCACTTTTCGCCTCTTCCTGTAAACTTTGAGTTAATGTGTAAACTTCCTCTGGCGTTCCGACATTTCGACTGAATAAAATAATCCCGCCGACATGATAGGTATGAATCAGTTCTTTAACTTCAGGTGTCAAGCTTTTTCCAGGAAAACCGACGACCATTAACTTGCCTATTTTCTTTGTTAACGTAGACTTTGACATGTCTTTTCTTCCCTTCTTTACATTTAAAACTATTTATAAAATTGGCAAAACTAATCTAAAAGATATGGGTTTAGCCGTAGCAGGTCTCGTCTCGATTATCGTCATTTTTCTCGATAGGTTCCTATCGAGACGAGGCTACGTCTTGGGTTTTTCCAGTTAAGATAAATTTCCGGCTGTGACTATTCTATGATAGAGATTCCTTCCTAATGAACCGTCTGGCATTGGGTAGGGGCCTTCGAAGGGGAGGCGTTCTGCGTCCAGTTCTTCGAGTGTGTCAATGTTACCTGTCAGCCATTGGTGTAATCGATGTTCGACTGTGTCTATTCGTGCTAATACGCCGCCATAGCGAATTTCAATTATTTCCCAACCGAATGGTTTATTCAGGGTAAACCAAATGGTGCGGTGTTTTTTACGTAACGAGTTGATACGCGTTTTTAGGTCAGCGAGTTGATTTTTCAGGTGTTCAACTGTTGTTTTGTCGTTGGTGTCGTAGGCCTCTTTTAAGTTTATGCCATATTCTGCTTTGATGGATAAAACATCCGCCAATTGCTGGTAAAAGTCGAATAACAGGGTCCAAGATGGATTGGCTTGTTTGGCTTGTTTCAGCTTGGCGGTCAGCTCGGCATAATGGTTATTAAGCGGGAGGCCTTGCATATCTTTATCATATAAACCAATTAATAGATCTTGCCATAATAATAGTTTGGATGGATTGGATTCGTGTAAATTGTTCTCACTCACACCGGGTGTTTCGTCAAGTTGATTCAGTGCCATAAAGTCGTCATACTGACCATCACAACAAAACTTGAAACGCTCAGCCACATGGTCTGACGTTACATTTTTGTAATAAGCATGCTCGGCATATAGTTGCAGGACGGGGAGTGCGGTAATCCACGGTGTCTCGGCACCATTATCGCCCCACATAGTGACGAAAGTTTCTTGAACGTTTTCTTTTTTACACGCCGTCATAGCGGCTTCGGTCGTCGCTATTGCTTTTCCGTAATTGGGTGAGATGCCATTCCAAGTCCAGACACCACCGGCAAAAATGGGACCGGATTTGAGCTGCTTATGTTTTTGAATAAATGTCTGGTAAAAGTCTTCATCTGTATGGTAATAATCCCAGTAAACAAGCTGGGCATCAGGGATCGACTTGATGACGTCTTCCGGAATTTCAGCTTCGAGATCGTAGTACGCGCCTCGCTTGGATCCTAGGCGAAAATACATGTCGCTCCAGATCATTGGATTGAGGTTAAGCTTTTTCGTAGTGGCCACGACTTCCTTGAGATGCCGGTTCATAATGGAGAAACGTTCCTCGTATCCGTGTTTATCTAGGTATTTTCCTAAGCCGAGTTGATGGGCCTCATCCATTCCGATGTGTATTCGATTTGATTTGAAGGGCTTTGAAGCTGCTTTGATAATTTTTTCTAAGAAGTTGTATGTTTTCTGTTCACCGGCTAGTAAAATATCAGCTGTATCTCTGAGTTCAATTGCATAATTCCATTTCAATGCTTCGGTTAAGTGAGCGAGTGTTTGGATGCACGGTATCATCTCAATCCCTAGATGGGTTGCGTATTCGTCACATAGTTTTAGTTCTTTTTCCGTGTAACGTCCGCGCATATAGCCAAAATAAGGATAATCCTCTACTTCATATGTATCTTCTGTGTAAACCATTAATGTGTTTAGTCCCATAATAGCCATTTTTCGGAGCATCTCTTTGATTCCGCCAACTGTGAGCACGGCATTTCGGGATGCGTCCAACATCACCCCGTTCATTTTAAATTGAGGTTCTTCCGTGATGTCGAAGGTCTGTTGTTTTTGATAATTTTCAATCCATAAACCTAAGCCCCGGTAAAAGTGAATCGGCTCTTGAAAAGTTATTTTGCCTTGGTTATGATCGTTTTTTATCGTGAGTGGACCGTTTTGTTGTGCGATATGAATGGGATGGCCGTTGTTACTTCTTGTAAAGTTTAATTCATGGGATAAAATGTCGATTCCTTTTTCTAGAGTTTGCGTCTCCCCTGTTATATGAAGCTTCATGCAGTAAACCCCCTATTTGCTCTTTTTGATAGCGCTTACTTTTCAGTAGAAAATAATTGCTATTAACAGATTAATAGCTTTTTAATGTCATGTGTAATTAATTTTTGATGGAAGCCCAGGTGAGTTTTATGTGTGGAAATCTGTAGTGTATTTTTATCTCACTCTGTTGTAACACAGATAATTCATTTATATAGTAGCACAGGTTGCTTGAAAATGAAATAGAATATCACGAAATATCTAAAAAATATGTTTTTTCGTTTTGTTAGTAATGGTATTTATGGATGTTTTTATATATAGTTTGGTGGGGTTTTATTTTTTAATTAAGGAGACAACAGTTGATAGTGTCATATTTTGAGATGTTTGTTAAATGGTTATGTCATTGGTGGATGAATTATGTGGACATAATAAAAATTACACGAAGAAATGTTTTTTTGAGTGGTTTTTTTTGAAATAACATTTTATATTCGACATGGATATCGTATTTTCTAGTATATTTTCAAGAAAAACATTCGTAGTGAAACTATAAAATAGGATCAACGCTTGTGAAGAATTGATCCTATTTTTGATATGTTTTCTGCTAGTTTAATAGTTTAGTTGCCAATATGGATGGTGTGAATGAGTCTTTTTAGAGTGCCTAATATGCTCATTGCTGCGAGATAACTCGTTTTCGGATTCTCAGGCAGGGGATTGTTTTTTATTGTATACGATGCTTCACCAAAATCTCCTTTGATGTTAACCTGATGAATATTTTTATCGATATGAGGATCAGCAATAATCGTGACGCCTGTTTTGTCCATACCGATACCGGCAAGTGACAAGACTATGGAAACATTAATATTTTTTGGAAATTGCGTGATCGCGTCCGCCGCTTTGCCTTCAAACACAATCACCTCTTCGCTGACTTGCTCATCAATGAGCGTATTTGCTGGTTTTCTCGTCGTTAATGCGACATCTGTTACTGTACCTAAAGCATGTGCATTTTGCAGGAGGTCCAAACCGCCTACTGCGCCTGACGGTAAATGAACCTGGTTACCATATTGCTCTGTGAGTCGGATGATTTTTTCTAGAAACGGCGCATCAGCTAAAGCCCCAATACTAATCAGGACTGCCGGCTTTTTCTGTAATACGGTTGGCAAATGGGCTTTCACTGCCTCAATATTCGCCGCTTCCACCACGATATCAATGTCAGAGTTGATGAAATCGTTCATGTCGGTATACAGGTTGATGGAAAATTGCTCCTCAAGTGATTGATATTTTTCCCGGTTCCGTACAAAGACACTTTTAACTTGTAAATTTGGCGCTTCATTTTGATTAATCTCTTTAAGTAGGAAGTTGGCAATCGCCCCTGCCCCGATAATTCCAATATTCATAGTTGGTCTCCCCCTTATCAATATGACTATCTTTATTGTGGCATAAGGTTGGGGAGATTGGAAGGGTGGTGTGGGGAGGTGCAGGTCGCTGCTTGATCTAGGGCAGGGGCTGCGCCACATAGACCGGATGCCGCGCGACCTAGACCCATTGGTGCGCGAGTTGGAGCGGAGGCGGCGTGAGTTGGGCCATGTACTGCGCGACCTGAGCCAGATGGCGCGCGACCTAGACCGATTGGTGCGCGACTTGAGGCGAAGGCTGCGCGACCGGGAGTGGTTATCGACCGACTGGACAGCTTTTCCACGTCCTTAAAAATAGGTATCACTTATCGACTAGCAATCTCCCTAGTTCAGATAGTTCCTATTCATGCAGAATACTAAAATGAGCCATATTAGTTTATCTATTAATACCTCTAGTTCAGCACCAAAAAATATGATAGAATGATTCATTATTCCATCTGGATAAGGAGAGATTTTTATGGAGGCTAAGCAACTTTGGTCGGACGTATTACAAAGTTTAAAAGAACAACTATCAGCGCCTAGTTATGATACATGGTTAAAGGATACGGAGGCACATGATGTTGAAAATGGTGTTTTTACTGTAACTGCCGCAAATGAGTTTCAGAGGGATTGGCTTAGAGAAAGATATTCAACATTGATTGAGGACACGCTAAAAGATCTGACTGGAGAGGAATGGACGGTTAGTTTTATTGTTAAAGATCGGCTCGACTCTCGTTATTCGCAATATCAAAATAACGAACGTAGCCATTCACTTACTATGACTGACCTTTTATCTAAGATTAAGAGTTTAGAAGCTAGAGTACAAGACTTGGAAGCTAGAATAAATGATGATCACTAATTAAAAAAAACTCGACCTTCATTCTAGTTCGATTCTCTCATTTGGAAAGTCGTTCTTTTTACCGGTTCATGTACACGAATGCGGGCACATAGAAAGAAAGGAAGGAACATAGATTAAATCTTCCTTTAGACAAATCCTCTAGTGTCGAATGATTATAGATATATTTAAAAGGGCATAGTAAAATATGATAGATCAACAATAATTATACCAACATCTTACTAAATTTCAGATATTTTTATTTAAAATGGTATTTATTTAGGAGGATATTACATGTCTGAATTCTGCCCAGTCATGTGGCCGGAAGACCCAACGCCAGCTGAAGAAAAAAACTGCCAGAATTGCGGGCTCTATAAACATGGCTCACGCATGATTTGGGGTGAAGGCAATCCTGATGCAAATGTCATGATTATCCTGGATAATCCAGGCGCGCGTGAGAACCGTGATGGGAACGAATTTGTATGCGGGACAAGACAGACATTACAAAAAGCTGCGCATGAAGTTGACCTCACAATGGATGACCTATATGTCACGTACATTTTAAAACGCAAACCGACGCGAAAATATGATAAAGAGGCAACACGCCAAATTTGTATGCGCCATCTCAATGAACAATTAGCGGAAATGCAGCCTTCGCTTATTTTCTGTATGGGAAATGTATCAGTTCAGTCATTTTTTGAAGATAAAAATGCAGACGTGAAATCATTGCGGGGCCAGTGGCATGACGTGCGCGGCGTACCAACAACAGTCGCCTATCATCCGCTAGCCGTAAGACGCCGGCCGAATTTGTGGAACTATTTTTTGAAGGACTTTCAGTTAGTCGCAGATCGAGTGAAATAATGATTTATTTAAAGTTTCCTATAATCCCTTAAAGAATTCTATAGCCTTTTGTCGAGATCTATAGCCCGTTAATTATTTCTATAGCCTTTCATCCGCAATCTATAGCCCGTTAAATTTTTCTATAGCCTTTCATCCGCACCTATAGCCCGTTAAAAAATTCTATAGCCCTCTCGCATGACCCTATAGAATTTTCGATTTACACTGCTATTTAAAAGCCTGGCACTAACCATGACCAGCCGTTACCTCGCATCGATTGGATAGACTTTCTTTACGCGATTCGAGTAAAATAGGAAGAAAGCATTTATATCGATTTTCCCAAGAATGAGGCGATTAAGATGAGTTCGGTGACACATAAATTAGAAACGCAATCTGTAGTGAAGAGTTTCTTCCAATATTTCCTGCCGACATTGCTCGGTATGATGTTGATGTCGGTCAATATTGTGATCGATGGCATTTTTGTCGGAAACGGTGTGGGATCGGTGGCGCTGGCGAGTGTGAATATTGCGGTGCCGGTGTTTTCGGTGATTATTTCGATTGCCCTGCTGATCGGTATGGGCGGCGGCACGCTTTATTCGATGGCGATGGGACGGAATGATGCACCGAAAGCACGGAAAATTTTTACGTTATCGATGGTGCTGATCACCGTCGTGACCGTTGTCATATCAGGCGTGAGCTATTTCAATATGGAACGGTTGGCGTATGTATTCGGGGCGAACGCGGAGACGCTACCGTATGTCATTGACTACATGCAAATTTTGTTTATTTCCGCGCTTATTTTATCGCTTGAAACGAGTTTGAGTATTTTTGTCAGGAACGATGGCGACCCGCAGCTTGCGATGATTGGGCTCGTCGTGTCAGCTGTTTTGAATATTGGCTTAAATTACGTAATGATTTTCATCCTTGGCCTTGAAGTTAAAGGTGCAGCGATTGCAACCGTGCTCGCCACGTTAATTGGCCTGCTCGTCTACACGCTTCATTTCTTTAAGAAGGGCTCTAATTTAAAACTGGAGAAATTCGCGTGGAATTGGCAAGAGGTTAAGTCGCTAAGCATTATTGGTTTTCCAAGCTTTTTATCGGAAGCCGGCATGGGCATTTTCGTTATCGGCTACAATATCACAGCGGCCTATTACCTTGGCACAGCTGGACTCGCCGCATTTTCAGTGATTAATTACTTGCACGTGTTTATGTTTCTCGCCTTTATCGGCATCGGCTCCACCATTCAACCGCTCGTCAGCTATTATTACGGCGCCCAGCGGGATGATTCGATCAAAAAGACGATCAAGCTTGCTGAGGTAACGGGTCTCAGCCTCGGCGTACTCTTCCTCGCCATCGGCTATTTCGGAGCGGATTATCTCGTCGCTATATTCGGTGTGGAATCAGAGGAGATCGCGGGGCTCGCCGCCAGAGTACTGAAATTATTCTTCCTCGGTTACCTATTTATGGGCATCAACTTTGTTTATATGACCTATTATCAATCCATCGGCCAAGTGAAACCATCCATTTACATTACCGTTTTTCGAGGGTTCGTATTGCTCATTTTGATGCTGCTCGTCTTACCGAAACTCATCGGCGATGCCGGCGTCTGGCTCGCACTCCCAGCCGCCGAAGCACTTGTAGCAATATTCATTCTAGTATTTGCAAGAAAAGGCGTTATGGAAAAAACCTTTTTTGTCGGGAAACAAATGGAATGATTAGCGTCGTGCAAAAGCCGGGCACCTGCTCCGTATAAGGTGACGGCTTTTCTTTTCTGCAAAAAGGCTAGCAACGCGCAGTGGGGGAATAGCTCCTTAAAAGTTTCTATAGCCCTTCATGCAGTTCTATAACCCGTTAAATGTTTCTATAGCCTTTCGTGCAGTTCTATAGCCTCTTAAATATTTCTATAGCCTTTCGTGCAGTTGTATAGCCCGTTAAAATATTCTATAGCCTTTCAGACGATTCTATGACCAATCTGGTAAAATTGAATTTTGTGGAAACTGCTCGAGTGGGGGCGGATGATAGAGTGTGTGGCGCCGGGAGCCGCTCATCTTTAGCTTCATGTTTTTCAATAGATTGTATGTGACTTTACGATTGGGCGCATTAAGGAAAGTACGGATTTCACCGTTTGTTGCGGGTTTCATTTCATTAAGAAGAAAGTAGTCATAAACTGTTTGGATATGAGCATTTCTATCGACGTGTCCGCATTTGATGCAATGCCAATTACGCGCCTGTCTGATCATGGGGTGCTGCCAGCATTTTTCGCATGAGACTCCAGTGATCAGTTGTGCCTGAGTAATATTTCTTTTACGTAAAATATCTTCAAAGCGATGAAAACTTTGCGCTTGAATAAAGTGAAACATTTTATATAACAAGCTAGATGGCGCTGTTTTTCTTGTATTTGATGGAAAAAGTGTATCTAATCTTTCATGTAGAAGGTCGACATGAAGAACTTTCTTTGAGAAGAGTTGATCTTGTTGAGGATTTGAAAGAATAGTCGAAGCATTGCTAATAACGACAAACGTTTCAATCGGCAAGACAGGTAAATCATTTTCAAGAAACCAGCCATTTAAATTTCGCTTTTGCTTTTCTGCTTGAGCAATCGGGCAAGGATAGCGAATTTTTCTGTCTGCCTGTAGTTGAACCAATTGTCGTAATGATGGATCATATACAAGTTCACCTGCCCAGTTTTTGGTTTCTAGAATAACGTGACGTTGATTTGTCAAAATAACAGTATCTAACTGAAAGTCGAAATTTTTATGTTTTAAGCGGATAGCTGAAAGGGCGTGTGCGCTGCTGTGAGGGTAAGTTCGAAGCATATAGTCCAAGTTCTTTTCGCCATAATAACCGGCAGTACGATTGGACAATTCTTGTCGTAAGCGTTTGTCTTTGCGCATGAAAGGCTTGACCTGACGAAAGAGTGCCTCGATACCTAGTAATTTAAAATCTTTAGTGCGTTTTGTTACATTCAATTTTCATCCTCCTTTTGATTCATCTTTATTAAGTCATAAAATTTAGAATAGTGCAAGTTAAATGTTTGTCAAACTTTTCCCTTATGTCTTTGAGTCGATTTGTTCAGAAACTTGATTTATTCTTAAGACAAACGATAACCCAGATGAATACTATTATCATCTGGGTTCTTTAATTTCATAATCTCACCCTATATTCAAAAACTCCAACACGTCTCCAACCGCTTCTTTCCCCTGTCCAATACAATCGGGAATGCCGACACCTTCATAGGAACTGCCGGCCAGATAAACGCCGGGCAACCTATCACTCAATTCACGGCGTACTTTTTCCAATCGTTCAACATGGCCGATCGTGTATTGTGGCATGACATCGCGCCACCGGGTCACCATCGTGAATTCAGGTGCATCTGTTATTCCCATGATTTTTTCCAACTCGGTGCGAACAATACTCACTATCTCTTCATCAGACATATCGACTACTCCCTGATCAGCTGGCTTGCCGACATAGGTCCTCAACAACGCCTTTCCATCCGGGGTCGTTGTTGGCCATTTGCGGTGTGTCCATGTACAAGCGGTCATGCGTAAATCACTATTTCTGGACACCACAAATCCGGTCCCGTCAAGACCTCCTTCAACCGCTGACTCGTCAAAAGCGAGCACAACATTGGCGACGGACGACATCGGCATATCTTCAAACGGCGAAAAGAACGGATACCCCTCAAACACTCTCGGCAAATGGGAATGAGGAATCGTCATCACCACCGCATCCGCATGCAGACTGCCACCATTGCCCAAGCGCAAGTCATAATCGCCCTTGCCCTCGTCCTCGTCCTCTTTCTTAACAACTTTTTCCACACGCGTATTCAGCATGACCGTGTCATCACCAAGCTCGTCAGCAAGCTTTTCCACCAACGTTTCCAAGCCATTTCGCAATGTTAGAAATTGTCCCTTTCGCTTACCCGTGCTAGCTTGACCGGTCGGCAATGTTGCCCTTAATCCTTGAATCACACTGCCATAAGACTGCTCCAACTCATAAAACGCCGGGAACGACGCCATCAAACTCATCTCATCAATATCAGAGGAATAAATCCCTGATAAAAGAGGCTCGACCAGATTCTCAATCAACTCATCACCAAAACGCCTCCGTAAAAAATACCCCAATGACTGGTCGGACAGCGCAGGCCCTTTAGGAACAGTCAACTCCTCTTTTACCCGCTGTTTGCCCGCTTCTGATATTAAATCCGCCCCATCAAGAGCGTCTTCCTTCACTGGGATTCCCATGTAAGAACCCGGTGGAATATTGTATAACCTCTCATTGACCAGCACACGTGCTTGACCTGTACTATTACGAACGAGTTCATCCGCTAATCCGAGTTCCATTACCAAGTTCACTGCTGGCTTTTTACGTTCTAGAAAAGAATCCGGCCCTCTTTCCAGCACGAAATCTTCCCGGCGCACCGTGTTAATTTTCCCACCTAACCGCTCACTTGCCTCAACGAGCTTCACTTCATAAGGCAAACTCGCACGCTTGATTTCTTTTTTCAAATAATAAGCAGCAGTCAAACCAGTTATGCCACCGCCGACAACAACTATATTTTTCATGAATGATCACGTGTCACTTGATCCAGCACCACTTTTGCCAAAGTCTTGATGAAAAGCGGATCAGTGTTCGGCATCTCGGGACGATAATAGCCAGCGCCAAGCTCATCACAAACAACTTTACATTCATAATCATTATCATATAACACTTCTAAATGATCGGAAACGAAGCCAACAGGCGCATACACAAAATTCTGGTAGCCTTTTTGTTCATATAAATCCCGCGTCAAATCTTGCACGTCAGGACCGATCCACGGATCAGGCGTGTTCCCCTCACTTTGCCAGCCAATTTCATAATTTTTAATCCCCGTTTTCTCTGAAATCAACCTCGCCGTTTCAGCAAGCTGGTCTGTGTACGGATCACCATCTTGTAAAATTTTCTTAGGCAAACTGTGCGCTGACACAACCAGAACCGCTTCATCCTGTTCGTCTTTCGTCATTTTTTCGTATTCAGCAAGAATGCTGTCAGACCAGTACTCGATAAACCCTTCCTCATCGTACCAATCTTCAACCGACGTAAGCGCGATGCCATGCTCCTCAGCCGTTTCCTGAGCCCGGCCATTATACGACTTAACACTGAATGTAGAATAATGAGGTGCGAGCACAATCGAAACCGCACGCTTGATTCCCGCTTTTGCCATCAATTCAACCGCATCTTCAATAAAAGGTTCAATATGTTTTAAACCAATATACATTTCAAATTCGTACTTATCTTGGGCTTCATTCAATTTTTCCTCAAGCGCCTTCGCCTGCGCCTCAGTGATCTCGGCAAGCGGCGATATCCCACCAATCGCCTGATAACGCTCAGTTAAATCCTGTAACGCCTCCGGAGACGGCTTCCTCCCATGCCGAATATGCGTATAATAACGCTCAATATCTTCCTCTTTATAAGGCGTCCCATACGCCATCACCAATAATCCAACTTTTTCCTTACTCATTCCCGCACCTCTATTTCAAAAAAATTTTATAAAAATCAATCAATAAACCATACCTTTCACAACTAAATCGAGCCAACGATACATCCTACCCCTAATCCAACGACGGCTAACCCCCATGCTCCATAAAACGCCACAGTGTCAGCCTAACTTAACCACACACGCCGAGCTATCTCTTCGAATACGTATGCACCAAATCCGTCAACCGCTTTAATGTCGAAGGTTTCACGTCTGGCGTCACACCATGCCCTAAGTTAAAGACATGTTTCCCGTCAGCCAACCCTTGATCCAAGATTGCTTTCGTCCGCTTCTCAATTATTTCCCAATCAGCAAGCAGAATGGTCGGATCGAGATTGCCTTGTAATACTTTAGTGACACCGAGTTCTCGTGCTTCCGCGATTGAAGTCCGCCAATCAAGACCAATCACGTCAACGGGCAGGTCATTCCACTCTAATAATAAATGTCTCGCATGGATGCCGAATAAGATAAGTGGCACACCGATTGGTTTTAATGCAGAAAAGATTCGTTCCATCACTGGTTTGATAAAATAGCGATAATCGGATGCATTCAATGCGCCCACCCATGAATCGAAAATTTGAATGGCAGCCGCTCCAGCATCAATTTGAGCCTTCGTATAATCGATGATCATCTCGCCTAATTTATACATTAACTTAAACCAGGCCTCTTGATTCGTGTACATGAACGCTTTTGTTTTACTGTAATTTTTGGACGGTCCTCCTTCAATCATATAACTGGCCAACGTAAACGGGGCCCCACTGAAACCGATTAATGGTACAGTCAACTGCTCTTCTGTTAAGAGTTTGATTGTGTCCAATACATAAGGGATATCTTCTTCCGGATGTAACTCCTTTAATTCTTCAACATCTTTTACTGATGTAATGGGATTATCGATAACAGGGCCAATGCCTGACTTAATCTCAACATCAATCCCCATTGCCGGTAACGGGCTCATAATATCTTTATATAAAATGGCCGCATCATTTTGATAATTTTCCACGGGCAATCTTGTGACATAAGCACAGATTTCAGGATTATGAGTGATCTCGAATAAGGTGTATTTTTTACGGATCTCTAAGTACTCTTTCTGAGAACGCCCGGCCTGGCGCATATACCAGGCTGGTGTATAATCCGTCTGTTCGCCATGATAGGCGCGAATAATCGTATCATTTTTCAAAATCGACATGTTCGTCATCCTTTACAAAATAAGTGTACTCGGAAAATCAGGTAGATAAGTTGGGTATTAACTCGCTCATGGAATATACTAACTTTCCACGGGCTAGGAAGAATTGAACTATATTCTTCTTTCGTGATGAGCCTCCGCGATGTGAGCTACGCTAATTTAGGAGGGGCTCACGTCGCTCTTATTTCGAGGACACTGAAAAAGTCTTCTAAATTATTTCCACACTACATTTCGGCTAATACATCCCCTTTAGCCCTCCTGGATTGGATCCTGAACCTTATTCCAGGTAGTGTACTTGCTTTAGCCTCCCTGGATTTACTCCTGAACCTTATTCCAGGTAGTGTACTTGATTTAGCCTCCCTGGATTTACTCCTGAACCTTATTCCGGGTAGTGTACTTGCTTTAGCCTCCCTGGATTTACTCCTGAACCTTATTCCAGGTAGTGTACTTGATTTAGCCTCCCTGGATTTACTCCTGAACCTTATTCCAGGTAGTGTACTTGATTTAGCCTCCCTGGATTTACTCCTGAACCTTTTTTCAGGTAGTGTACTTGATTTAGCCTCCCTGGATTTACTCCTGAACCTTTTTTCAGGTAGTGTACTTGCTTTAGCCTCCCTGGATTGGCTGCTTATCCATATTCCAGGTAGTGTATTTGTAAAATCCAAAAATCTGTTGGAGATTATACCATAACGTTGAAGCACTTTTTCAATGGCGCCCTTACCTCTCTTAGGAGTCTCACATATTCCATTCGCTAAAATGGGTTTCCCTCTTATATTTTCACACAAAAATCCGAATACCTTAAATTAATAGAAACTCTTATTTCTTAAGTGATGCAAATACTTTTTCAACAGCTTGAATGGTTTTCTCAATATCTTCATCCGTGTGGCTCGTGGATAAAAAGAGACCTTCAAACTGGGATGGTGGTAGAAATACACCGGCTTCGATCATGCCACGATAATAGGCTGCAAACCGCTCGGTATCTGAACTTTGAGCCGTTTCGAAATTAATGACGTCTTGATTGGTAAAGAAAAAACCTATCATAGAACCCGCTCTATTCACTTGAAGAGCGATGTCGTTGTCCTCCGCCGCTTTTTGATAACCTGCAACGAGTCGATCAATCTTTTGATTCATGTGCTCATAATCTTCTTTAGTCAATGCATTTAATGTTTCAAACCCAGCCGCCATGGCTAGAGGATTGCCTGACAACGTCCCGGCTTGATAAATATTCCCGGCCGGGGCAATATGTTCCATAATGTCACGTTTACCACCATATGCCCCAACAGGTAGACCGCCGCCAATCACTTTACCAAGACAAGTGATATCTGGGGTTACGTCGAAATATCCTTGGGCACAGTGATAGCCGACACGGAATCCGGTCATCACTTCATCAAAAATAAGTAACGACCCATGTTTCTCAGTGATTGTTCTTAACTCTTGTAAAAATGAGCCAACAGGAGGCACGACGCCCATATTTCCAGATACCGGTTCAACGATAACTGCGGCAATATTGTCGCCATACTCTTCAAAAGCATACTGAACACTTTCCACATCGTTATATGGCACGGTAATTGTATTGCTTGCGATTCCCTTTGGCACACCCGGACTATCTGGCAGGCCTAACGTCGCCACACCTGACCCGGCTTTAATTAGAAGTGAATCTCCATGACCGTGATAATTTCCTTCAAATTTCAAAATCAAATCTCGTCCCGTGTAGCCTCGAGCAAGTCTTAAGGCACTCATTGTTGCTTCTGTACCCGAGTTGACCATCCGCAACATTTCAATTGACGGGACACGTTCCATCACGAGTTTTGCAAGTTTATTCTCTAAAAGCGATGGGGCTCCGAAACTTGTGCCTTTTTCCGCCACGTCTTTTAATCTATCAATCACACGGTCATCCGCATGACCTAAGATGAGCGGCCCCCAACTAAGGACATAATCGATATACTCATTCCCATCGATATCAGTGATTTTCGATCCTTTACCATGATCCATAAAAATAGGTGACATGCCCACTGATTTAAACGCTCGAACGGGTGAGTTCACACCACCTGGCATTAAATCTACCGCTTCTTTATAAGCATCCATTGATTTTGTAAAGTCCAACCTGATCACTCCATTCCTATGATTTTTGCAGCCAAGTTGCTGCGTCTTTTGCAAAATAAGTCAAAATCAAATCCGCACCCGCACGCTTCATGGCGGTCAATTTTTCCATAACGATTGCTTGTTCGTCAATCCACCCTTGCTGGGCAGCGGCTTTGACCATCGCATATTCACCACTTACGTTATAAGCGACGATAGGAAGATTAAAGTTATCCTTAACCTCCCTCACAATATCCAAATAAGCTAAAGCCGGCTTGACGATAAGAAAGTCAGCTCCTTCATCGACATCTGATTCTGCTTCACGTAGAGCTTCCAAGCGATTGGTTGGGTCCATTTGATACGTTTTCCGGTCACCAAATGACGGGGTACTATCTGCCGCGTCGCGAAATGGCCCGTAAAAAGCAGAAGCATATTTGACGGCATAAGACATGATGGGAATCTGTTCAAAGCCTGCCTCATCTAGTGCTTGCCTGATGACGATGACAAAGCCATCCATCATATTGGATGGTGCAATGATGTCAGCTCCAGCCTTTGCTTGAGACACGGCCGTCTTAGCTAACAGTTCCAGCGACGCATCATTGACGACGTCCTCGTGCTCAATGACACCGCAATGGCCATGTGACGTATATTCACATAAACATGTATCAGCGATTACCAATAAGTCAGGCACTTCCTGTTTAATTAATTTGGTTGCTTCCTGAACAATCCCGTGATCTGAAAATGCGCCTGTTCCTGTCTCATCTTTTTCTTCTGGCACGCCAAATAACATGACCGCCTTAATGCCGAGCTCCATGACCTCTTTCATTTCGTCAGCCAAGTAATCTAAAGACAATTGAAAAACACCAGGCATGGATGGTACTTCGTTTTTTATATTGTCCCCTTCAACGACAAACAAAGGATAAATTAAATCGTCAACCGTCACATGAGTTTCGCGCACCAAAGAGCGCATAGCTGGTGACGTACGTAAGCGTCGATGCCGTTTAAATTGATTATTCAACATAAGATTCACCTCTCTCAATGTCAGTAATATATTCATGCATTTTTTCCATCATCCCTTCCATTGTAAATTCATCTGGGACAAGGATTGTTTGGAATCCGTGACGACGAGCACGTTTTTCCGTCGTCGTGCCAATACAGACAATTGGTGATTGAATTTCGCCCCCGGTTTCCCCAGTTAATTCAACAAAAGCATCCACTGTGGATGGACTCATAAATGTTATAAAATCAAGTGGGTACCTCGCCAACAATTCTTTGAGTTGGGCTTTTGCCTCCCCATTCGTCACCGTATCGTAGACTTTCATACTATCAAACGGTACTTTTTCCATTTGTAAAGCCTCTTCTAAAATCGGACGAGATAATTGTCCTTGCACGAGCAACACTCGACCTGTTGGTTGATATTTTTCTAGAAATTCAGGCGCCATCGTTTTCGCGTCATACCTACTCGGAATAAACTCATCGTGATACCCAAACGCTTGTAGCGCTTGTTTTGTCTTCGGACCGACCACTGCAAAACGGGCGGCGGCCAACCTATCAACTTTACCGGCTTTTTCCACATTCTTAAAAAAGCATCTGACGCCATTCGCACTTGTGAAAACAATCCACTCGTATGCTTCAAGGTGGCCGATAAATTGGTGTTGACAATCAATTTTAATTAACGGCGTGACCACTGCTTGACCGCCGTACTGAGTGATCTGCTGGGCAAATTCACTCGCTTTCGGTTCATTCCGCGTCACCAGAATGCGTTGATTTTTCAATTGAATTGTCATGTTATTGCATCTCCTGTTTGACTTCAGCAATAATATCAAGCGCTCCCCGATCAATTAATACATCCGCCACCTCTTGAGCTAGGGTCATGGGATCCTTGCCTGACGCTTCGTGCTCGACAACTTTTTGTCCTTTTGCATCAATGACCATCCCGTGTAAATAAATGACACCTTCGTCGATATAGGCATATCCTCCAATCGGAGCTTGCTCGCCTTCATCAAAGGAGCTTAGAAAAGCTCTTTCAGTTATGACAGCTTTTTCCGTCGCTTCATCATTTATTTTCATTAACATCCCGCGAACCTCTTCGTCAGCTTCACGACTTTCAATCGCCAGCGCCCCCTGCCCCATCGCCGGAACAAATGTATCAGAGGGTAAACATTCGGCAATAAAATTTTGACCAATCCCTAGTCGATTCAACCCAGCCATCGCCAACACAATCGCGTCAAAATCACCAGCCAACATTTGGTCAATGCGAGAATCGATTGGACCACGAATCCATTTCGTTTGAACATCTGGCCGTTGTCTCATTAGTTGTGCCGCTCGCCTCAAACTACTTGTGCCAATAACAGCCCCTTCAGGTAATTCCATAAGACTCTGACCATCCCGATTTAACAGAGCATCTCGTGGATCCTCTCGAACTGGAATGGACGTGACCTCTAGGCCACCAGGCAACTCGACCGGTATATCTTTTAAACTGTGGACGGCAAAATCAATCCGCTCATCAAGAAGGTCTTTTTCAATTTCCTCAAGAAAAACACCTCCCCCACCTAATTTAGGCAGGGATACATTTAAATTTTTATCACCTTTTGTTTCGATTTCTCTGATATGAATCGGATTTTGGATGCCAGCTTTTTTCAGCTCCGCTAGCACCCATTTCGTTTGGATTAACGCTAATTTGCTTTTACGTGAACCTACGATGAGTTGGCGCACTTTTAGCCTCCTTTATTAATTCGGTCTCTTCGATATACGAGCGGTTTAGGCAGCTTAATTTTGTGGCGGGCATTCAGCTTGATCTAACCGCGTTGATTCGTCTTTGATATGAAGACCAAAAATATCTTTAAAAATCAGCATCTTTTCCCGACCTTCATTGTTTTCGCCTATCTTTTTCGCATGTTTAATGGGCTCTTCTAAAAGTTGATGGATAATACTTTTCGTATGTTTTTCTAATAATTTAATTTCTCTTTCTGTCAAATCAGGCATTTTACGATAAAGACTGTGCAAAATTCCTTCCTGGATCGTTAGTGATTTTTCCCTTAATGCTCTAATTGCTGGTACAGCATCACGCATAGCCACCCAATTACTAAATGCGGATAACTCATATCCAATCTGTGTTTCAATTATAGCGGCTGCTTTGTGCCGTGTTTCCAAGTTTTTGTCCACCACATTCTGTAAATCATCGATATCGTATAAATAGACATGATCCAACTCTTTTGCAGAATGATCGATGTCTCTTGGAACGGCGATATCAATGAGAAATAGTGGGTTTCCTCGTCTTTCCTTTTGAAGAGGCTGCAAGGATTCTTTCGTTAATACCGGTTCATCAGATCCCGTCGAGCTAATTAAAATATCCGCCTCGCGCAGCACATGCAGCAGTTGGCCCATATGAACTGCTGATGCATTGAATGGTTCAGCTACTTTTCTCGCTCTCTCCAGTGTCCGGTTAACCACGGTAATTTGCCTTACACCCGCTCCTTGCAAGTTTCTAAGAGCTAGCTCCCCCATCTCACCAGCTCCTAAAATGACAACATGTTTGTCTTGAATGTTAGTAAAGATTTTTTTCGCTAGTTCTACAGCAACATAACTAATTGAGACAGCTTGCTCACTAATTGCGGTATTTCTATGAGCCTGCTTCGCAAAAGTAATCGCCCTTTTAAACAATTCATTAAAAAGTGTACCGGTCGTCCCATTGCTCTGGGCAGTCAAAAAAGCATCCCTTACCTGCCCGAGAATTTGAGTTTCACCAATCACCATGGAATCCAGTCCGATCACCAGTTTAAATAAATGGTCTACAGCCTCATCATCCACCAAAGACTGAACGTAAGGCACAAATTGATCCTCTGTCACCTTAAACCAATTCATTAAAAAATCGTGAACGGAGTCAATGCCACTATGAATGTCTTCAACCACCGCAAAGATTTCGGTTCGATTGCATGTTGAAACAATTACATTTTCCAGAATAAGATCTTTTGTTTTTAAATTCTGCATAGCCTCCACTACGTCACTTTCAGAGAATGTTAAGATTTCCCTGATCTCTAGAGGCGCGTTCTGATAGTCGAGGCCTACTTTAATAATATGCATGACACATCTACTCCTCTGATTGAAGCTAATTGATAATGGAAATTAACATGATATTAGCTCTCATTTTCATAGTCTAACACATCGGAGCCATATAAATGTGAACGGAGTATGAACAATTACTTAAATTTCGGTTACATCTGATTTTTTATGATATAGTGGGCGTGTAAATACAAAAAATTAAAAGGGAGATGACAATATGGTAGAAGCAGTCGAAACAATGGATGGATGGTACAGTCTGCACGATTTAAGAACGATTGACTGGACCAAATGGAAACAAGCATCAGAAAAAATACAGCAACAAGCGATGGATGATTTACAAAAATTACTTTCTTCATGGGAAATAGTGGAAGAAGAACAAAATGGTAGCCACTGTCTGTATCATATGGTCGGTCAAAAAGCAGACCTCATGTTCATGATTCTCAGACCTACAATGAATGAACTAGCAGCAGCAGAGACTGCCTTAAACAAAACAACCATGGCAGAATTTCTCGTTCCGTCTTACTCACACGTCTCCGTGGTGGAACTTGCAAAATATCGCCCACAAAAAGACGGGGTCGATCCCGAAACATTACCAGAAACGCAAGCACGTTTAAAACCAATATTACCGAAATATGAACATATTTCTTTTTATCCAATGAACCGCAAACGCGAAGGCGACTATAATTGGTACACCTTAGAAAAAGCAGAACGCGGAAAATTACTGTACGAACACAGCTTAACTGGCCGCAAATACGCCGGCAAAGTCAAACAAATCATTACCGGCTCAATCGGATTTGACGACTGGGAGTGGGGAGTCACATTATTTGCCCACGATGTACTCGAACTTAAAAAAATTGTTTACGAAATGCGCTTTGATACCGCCACCTCCCGTTACGGAGAATTCGGGGAGTTTTTCGTCGGTAACCATTTAGCCAAAGGTGACTTAAAAGAATTATTTAATATATAAATCTAACAGAAGCCGCTCGCAGATTTTGTGCGAGTGGCTTTCTTCAGAAATCTAGAGGTGGCGGCTCCGGTCAAAGAGTATGCGGCCTGCATTTCGACGGTCTATGCGTCGTTGATCACGGTTAACCATAATACACTACCTGAATTTGAGGACAGACTACGCTCTAGGGACGATAACCTCAGCAGCCTACCTGGATTTGGGGACGCTCCGCTTTCCAGGGAGGGTATGCGTATTCTTCAAGTGCTATGCGTCTTCACCACGGTCTATGCGTATTAAATCACGGCTATGCTACGTCTTCCCCGGTTTCTATGCGCTATTTTAAAATATTTTTTCTAAAATGGTTTAATTCTATCAAAAACCGGGCATATTAAAAATATGAGTGAGAATAATAGATTTTCACTCTCCCAAACTCATTTTGGAGGTGGATATCATGGCAGAAAAGTACAAGATAGCCGAGACAGCACCCGAAACTAGAAAGTTCAAAGTGGACAGTCTAGTTAACGGTGGTTCACGCGACAACACTACTATTGATATCGAGAAAGGCGAATCCTTTCCACCTTCTCCAAGCAGTAACGATGCTGCTTATTGGGTAAAATCTTAACAGACTCTCCCATTAAAAAAGCCCTTAGCTCTCCCCCCTGAGCTAAGGGCTTTTCGTTTAATTATACCTTTCCACACACACTTCTTTATGATGTATAATTTGGAGTGATTGTGCTGTGCGACCCAAAGATGATTGCCGCGCTACTTTCAAATGGGTATTACCTATCTTTAGAAGGGCGGCGAACAGCCGACTTGATCAAAACAGTACCAGATGACACCTCTGTCATGCCATACAAAAAATGAGCATTTCACCATAAAGAAATGCCCATTTCTCCGTTTCGTATCTATTTCCAGCTAAGAAATTCTACTTTACATTTTTCCTCTTTTCAATCATCTTCCTTACAACGTCTGGATTTGTTCCCCCTGTCACCCGACGTCGGTCAACAAAGTAATAAGGATCAACAATTTCTTTCCAGTCTTGTTCTGAAAGCGTTACGTCTTCCAGCCATTTGTTGACCTGGTCCACAGATAGCTCATACAATTCTTTCCCTACGTCATCCGCATTCTTTGAAATAACGCTTGCTTGATGATGCGCTTTTCTGAATGATACGCCATACTCGCGTGCCAAGATATCAGCAAGTTCTGTAATTGTAATCATATTTTCCCGCGCTTGTTGGTAGGCTCGGTCTTTATCAAACTCCATCGTTGTAATGACAGCTTGCATCAAACGTAAGACACGAATAGCTTTACTAAATCCTGAGTAAAAATGCGGTTGTAAATCATCCTCGGTATCATTAATGTCACCGAATGGTGTGTTATGAACCATATGGATAACTGCCATTCCTTCCGCAGCAGCGCTACTCGCTATTGAGCGCGAATGTTCAATGGAAACAGGATTTCTTTTTTGTGGCATAATGCTGCTAATTTGAACGTAAGCATCAGACACTTTAATCAGGCCAACTTCCTTCGATGACATTCTTAAAAATTCCTGCAGCCAGCGCCCCATGTTCGTCATTAGACTAATTAATGATTGAGCTGCTTCAGTTAAATAATCCCCACTGCCAATCGCATCATAGGAATTTTCAATTAAGCCATCGAAATCTAACAACTCGACCATGCGCTCACGATTGATTGGAAAACCTGACGTCGTAATTGCTGCGGCACCCATTGGAGACTGGTTCACCGTCTCATAGGCTTGCTTCAAACGCTCAACATCCCGTTTCAAATTATCATATAAAGCCAGCAAAAAGTGACCAAAGGTTGTCGGCTGAGCTGGTTGCGTATGAGTATGGGCTGGCATAATCGTTTCGACATGTTGCTCTGCTTGATAGAGTAAGGAATCCGCTAGATTTTCTCCATGCTCAATCGTTTTATCAAGATAATCTCGTAAAACGATCCGGTACATCGCTTCGCCCATATCATTTCTACTTTTTGCAATATGCATTTTTCCTGCCAGTTCATCGCCAATCATTTCACCAATGCGAGACTCGACCAAAAAGAATAAGTCTTCATATTCAGCATGGTATTCGATGGTATCGCGATCCATGTTTTCAACCTGTTCAACACCATGTAAAATCGTTGCGGCTTCATCTTCAGTCAATATTTTTTGTTCAGCCAGCATCTTCGTGTGTGCTTTATGAATCATAAACATTGCATCAAATAAATGCTCTTTCTGATCATAGAAAATAGGTTTTAATAAGGTTTCGCTAAATACTTTACCAGGAAATTGAGCCCCATCTCGCTGCTCAAATTCCTCTTTCGATGTAAACATTGTATAATGCACCTCTTCTAATTATAAAATTAAGTCGAGCGGGAAACGCTTCAACTCGAGCGGGAACGGCCTTAGGTCGAGCGGATTCCATCCCAACTCGAGCGGGAGTCACTCTCAGTCGAGCGGCAGCCTGCTCAACTCGAGCGGCAATGGCCTTAAGTCGAGCGGATTCCACCTCAACTCGAGCGGGAGTCACTCTCAGTCGAGCGGGAAACGCTTCAACTCGAGCGGCAATGGCCTTAAGTCGAGCGGATTCCACCTCAACTCGAGCGGGAGTCACTCTCAGTCGAGCGGCAGCCTGCTCGACTCGAGCGAGAAAGAGTCCCGTTCGAGCGACAATCGCTCCAGCCTGAGCCACTGCCACACTCACTAAACCAAGTCCATATCACCGCTCCTTCAAACACCGTCATCTCAAAACTACCAATCTACAACGTATTCTCCGCCTTCACGTCAAAGAATTTATACGTAATAAACATCACAATCGATATGAGCCCGACTTGGATCATTCCGTAAGCAGCCGCTTGCCCCATGTTGAACATCCTTAATTGGTTCATAATCTCAATAGAAATCGGTCGGTTTCCTAATGTGTAGAGTAAGACAGATGTCGGGAATTCACCGACAGCTTGCACAAAGGCTAACAGCGTTCCACTTAAAACACCTGGTAAAATAATCGGAATAATAACTTTTCTAAACGTATAGAACCATTTCGCGCCTAAGTTCTGGGCCGCTTCTTCAATCGTATCGTCAAGCTGATTAAGTACCGCATTCGTCGAGCGAACGACTAATGGTAGAAAGCGGATGAAATAAGCAAGTGGTAAAATCCAAAACGTCCCTACTAGAATTTTTCCAAATGAAAAGACAGATGGTTCATTAAAAGCTAAAATAAGATTCATCCCGACAACCGTTGCAGGTAATGCCCAAGGAACCATCACGAGAATATCGAGTAAATTTTTCCCAATGAATTTACGTTTAACTAAGGTGTACGATGTAATCAGACCGAACACGAACACCCCAGCACAGGCAATGACCGTCATAATTAAACTGTTTTTAACCGGATCCCAAATATGCGGCGTATCAAATAGGAGTCTAAAGTTTTCCAAGCTGAAAGCCGTTGGATATGTTTGCCACGTCCAGGCCCCGTCAGGCACAAGCGATAATAACAACAGTGTCGCATGTGGTAGTAACAATACGATCATCGCTAAAATTCCAATCGTCACCATCGTCCACTTTAATACAGGGTTATTCACTTCACTCCGGTGAGCACCAATTCCTTTGCTCGCCATACGATAATCCTTACGACTTTCATACCAACGCATAAATAATAAAAATCCGATCGAGACGGCAGATAAAATAATCGACTGAGTCGCAGCCATTTCCAGATCGCCATTAATTTTAGAAAAATAAATCTGTAAACTGAGCACTCGGTAACCACCCGCTAATAAAAACGGCGCACTGAATGATGCCATGGAAACCATGAAGACTAGTAAAGCAGAAGCAACAATTCCTGGTGTCAGCAATGGGAATGTTACTTTCCAAAAGACTCTAAATTTACTTGAGCCCAAATTGGCTGCCGCCTCTTCAAGCGACGGATCAATATTATTTAAAGCAGAAGATGTCGTCATATAAAAGTAAGGATACATCGTATAAGCGTGGACAAGTAAAATTCCAGACACCCCGCCAATACTAAACGGCACCTTCGATAAATTAAATAAATCCTTAATCGCATTCGGTACAAGACCAGCTTCTCCGTATAAAAACATGAACGCCATAACCCCTACAAGTGAAGGAAGCACGATCGGCATAATGGCAATATTAGAGAAAAATTGACGCCCAGGAAAATCATAGCGATTAAAAATAAACGCTAACGGGATTCCAATCAGTGCACTAAAAAATACGGAAAGCAATGAAATATAGACCGAGTTCCACAATGCCTCAAAATTGGCTGCCGCTTTCGATCCGAAGAAATCTTTATAGTTTTCTAATGAAAAGACACCATCTTTTCGCAAACTTTCTAAGAACGTTTCAATCGTCGGATAAAGAACATAACCAAGTAAAATAATAAGAACAGGGATTAATAAATATAATGTTCGTCTACGTTCTGCATTTAACATTTATTGATCACTCCCCGACTGTGGCACAATGCGAACTTGATCTTCAGGAATCAAAATATAGACGTGACTACCTTCTTTCAAGTAAGTTTTCGGACCGCGATTCAAATCTGTTGCTTTAAAAGTGACGTCCTCATTCACTTTCACAAAGGTATGTACAGATTCACCTGTAAATTGAACAAGTGACACTTCCCCTTGATAAACATTCTTCCCTTCAACTGGTTCCTCGCTTAAGTGAACGACCTCAGGACGAATTGAAATAGCAAGCCGATCTGCTTCATCATACTCCGCAATATTCAGCTGCGTTTTATTAACATAAAAAGAGTCAGCCATTTTTTCAGAATGATAGACTGATTGATTGTTAACATCTTTTTCAAATGTCACCGGAAACAAGTTTGTTTCACCAATAAACTTGGCTACAAAATCATTGACGGGTTCATTATAAATTTCCGTCGGTGTGCCTACCTGGTGACACACGCCTGTGTTAAAGACAGCAATTCTATCACTCATTGATAAAGCCTCGACTTGATCATGTGTTACATAAACCATGGAAATCCCGTATTCACGTTGCAACCTTAAAATTTCATTTCTCATCTCGTCACGTAAACGAGCATCGAGATTACTAAGCGGCTCATCTAAAAGTAAAATATCCGGCTCAATGACAAGTGCTCTCGCTAGGGCGACACGCTGTTGTTGTCCGCCACTAAGCTGGCTCACTTGACGATCAATAAATTGATCAAGCCGAACTTTTTTAAGCACATCCGTGACTTTTTCTTTAATGACGGGTTTCTTAAGTTTCCTTACCTTCAATCCGAAAGCGACGTTTTCAAATACAGTCATATGAGGAAAGAGGGCATAGTTCTGAAAAACCATGCCCGTATTTCTTTTCTCAGGAGCCACTTTTGTCATATCTCGATCATTAAATTTTACTTTTCCAGTCGTCGGGTAGTAAAAGCCAGCAATCATGCGAAGAGTTGTTGTCTTACCACATCCACTCGGGCCTAAAAATGTAAAAAATTCTCCCTCTTGGATCGTTAAATCTAAGTCCTTGACTGCTGTCACACTACCGAACTGCTTTGTAATATTAGATAAATAAACTGTTGACATGAAACAACAACCTCTCCTCTATAAAACTTGGGGTTTGCTAATCCACTGCAAATACTTACCAAACCATCTATATAAAATAGGGTTGAGACATCACTAACCACTGTTCTCTACTCTAAGTTAATATAGCACTTGCTTAGCGTAGGAAATATACGTAGACTCCTGCGGGAGCAAAGGCTTCGATGAGACCCCACAGAGCGTAGCTCGAGGAGGCTCATTAGCCGCCCGCGGAAAGCGGAGTATATTTCCGTAGCGCTAGTTATTGCAGTTGTTAAATTTGACATTTAATCTATAAAGCAAGTTCGTCCCAACCTCTGTCTACTCAAACAAAATTACAACATATTACTCTTCCTCATCACTCTTATCTTTATCTGTACTCTTAATATTGTTATCCCAGTATTCCATCCATTCGTCTTGCTTTTCTTCAACGAGCTCCCAGTCGAGTTCCATTGGAATGACTTCAGTCTCTTCAATCCAGTCTGGTAGTTCGTCGATATCGTCACGTGTTGGAATTCGGTAATATTCTTCAGCTAATAATTTGGCCGCTTCTGGTGTGTTCACAAACTCATAAAATGCTTCAGCTGCCTTTGGATGTGGTGCGTCGTTAATGACTGCAATTCCTTCCGTGATCACAGGTGTACCGCTTTCAGGAATATGATACCCAAATGGATAATCTTTTTCCTCAGCTAACTGAACCGTATCAGGCATATTCCAAACCGAAACATTTCCAACCCCTTTAGCAACCTGGTTATACATAATCTCTGGGTTCGCTGAATATTCCTTTGTATTGGCATCTAACTTTTCTAACCAATCATAACCTGCCTGCGGGTCTTCACTATCTTTGTAATCATCATAAATGATCGCTGAGAAAATCGTCCGCATCCCACCTGAAGCGAGTGGGTACCTAATAATAATGTCATCTTTCCATTGTTCATCAAGCAGGTCATCCCAATCTTTCGGTGCCTCGTCTTCATCAATTTCCTTCGTGTTATACATAATCACTTGCGGTGTGATCGACGTACCAGACCATAACCAGTCCGGATCACGGTATAAATCGTCTAACGTATCCGCATAAGTCGGTTCATATTCTGCTAATAAACCTTCATCAGCCGCTTGATTAAAGTTGACTTGAGGCGCGCCCCACCAAATATCAGCCTGAACATTATTTTTCTCAGAACGCACACGATCAAGAATTTCTTGAGAACCCATATCTAAAAATTCCATTTTAATCCCATATTCATTCTCAAACTGCTGCTGAAACTCCGTTAAAATATCCGTTCCATGCGGCGAATAAACAACAACCTTCTCTTCCAATTCATCATCTTCTACATCCGGTGCCGACGAATCCGAATCATTATCTCCATCATCCGAACCACCCGCCATACATCCAGCGAGCAGCGCCGCCAAAACAATACCTAAAAATAATAACCAACTCTTTTTCATAACCTTCACTAAAATTACCCCTTTCACCTTAAATATTTAGTGGTAAATCATGTTCCTCCAAAAACAGAGCCACAGCCCCTATAATCCCAGCCTCTTCCCCCAATGTTGTCTGCACCACCTCACAACGTTGCGGCGTATGCTGTCTTATGATGTCAATCAACTGCTCACTAACCAACTGAAAAGATTTACTGACACCACCTCCTAAAATAACAACTTCTGGATCAAAAAGAGAAACATAATTCGCGATCCCAATACCTAAATTATCAATCGCAAAATCAATCACGCTCACCGCATCAGCGTCGTTCTCAGCATAAAGTTCAAACGCCTCCTTGGCCGTGACGGCTCTTCCTAACCTGCTCGATAAACGATGACTAATCGACGAGCCACTCGCCACACCTTCCAAATAGCCATAACCTTCGTAAACAGGTTTATATTTTTCAACATTCTCACGATCTGTGACAATATACCCCATCTCCCCAGCACTATAATTGCTGCCGCGATATAATTCACCATTGATAATAATGCCACTACCAATCCCCGTCCCAATCGCGATATAAATCAAATTTGTTTTATCATTTGCAGCGCCTTTCCAATGCTCCCCTAATACAACACTATTCACATCATTATCAACATAGATAGGAAAATCAAAAGTTTCTTGAAGTTTCTCTCGCACAGGAAAATGCTCCCATTCCAGCGCAGGGGCTTCAATCACAAGCCCTTCCTCCACATTGGTTATACCTGGGACACCTACCCCCACGCCAAGAATATCAGCATCTTCCAGTCGCAACTGACTCTTCATCGAATCCACGCAGCGCTCAATCTCTTTAAATAAATCACTATGTAAATGCTGTTGGGTCGGAAATTCACGATGCGCACAAACTTCACCATTAAGATCAGTCAGTCCTAATGTGACACTTGTTCCACCTATATCAATGCCGATTAAGTAAGATCTCTTTGCATTGAATGCCAACTGGACTGGCTTCCTGCCTCCACCAACCGACGCATGACCGCTCCCCGTCTCATAAATCCAACGGTCTTCAAGCAATTCTTTTACAATCAAAGATACCGTCGGCTTACTTAAACTCAGCTTTTTCGAGATATCTGATCGTGACAACGCTCGCTCGTCGACAATACAATTAAGCACATTTCTCGTATTAACTATCTTACTACCTGCCACACTTTCTCTTTGCATAACATAAACCCCTTAGACATTTTTTCACTTTAACGACCTTGCTCTAAAATGGAAAATTGAATATTTAAAAAGCAAATCATGTATCCGAGTTGATAACTTACTGTCCTTAGTTTCTTCCACTAGTTGAATGTATTATATATGATGTTCTCTCTTCCAAAATCGTATTTTAGAATTGAAGCTCTAATGATCCATTAGTTAGTAAGCCTAACTAACCAATCACCTCGAGTATAATGTAAGCCCTTGCATTTGTAAAGTGGAAAATTGAAAAAATTAGAATAAATTAATGTAATCCTTATCACTAAGCCAAATTAACCAATGATTAAATAGTATTAATTGACTATTTACATTTTTCTACTAAATTGCTAATTTGAAGTAAGAGATTTGTTTTAACATGTCGTATAATTTACTGTTAGTTGGTTAGTTCACTTTACTTACTATGAATGATTCGTTTTATGGATAGCGACACATTTTCCTTACCCCCCCTTTTTTTAAAAATAATCCATAAAACGAGCGCATACAAACGGTAGAACTCTGACCAGACTATGACTAACAATAAGACGACATGTTAACAAGTCCGAAATAAAATGAAAGGGGTTACATTATGAAGAAACTCATTCATATTTTATTCTCACTCACGCTAGTCCTATTCCTTTTACCGATTCATGGATTAGCCGAAACGTTACCACAACATAGCCAGGTACAAGACACGACGCTCGATATGGAACAGGACGATGAATTGTGGAATGTTATAAATCCGTTAAATACGACGGTGACTTTCCTAAACACGGGTGCTCATCCGGATGATGAGCGAAGTGATTTATTGGCTTATCTTTCGCGCGGGCTAGGTGTGAAGACGTCAAGCCTCATCGCCAATCGCGGGGAAGGTGGACAAAATGAAATCGGCAGTGAACTTGGGGATGGGCTTGGCATTATCCGCTCCAATGAAATGATTGAAGCCGCTGACGTGACTGGTGTGAAGGCTTATCATTTAAGTGAAACGACGTCCGATTCGATTTATGATTTTGGTTTCTCCAAATCTCCTGAAGAAACGCTAGAAAAATGGGGCGAAGATTTAACGTATGAGCGATTTATCCGTTTCATTCGTGAGTATCAGCCGGATATTGTGATGCCTTCGTTCCGTAATGTAGAGAATCAACACGGCCACCATCGAGCAGCAACGATTTTGAGTGAGCAAGCGTTTGAGGACGCCGCCGATCCTGATGTGTATCCTGAACACTTAGACGAAGGGCTATCTATTTGGCAGATGAAAAAATTATATTTACCTGCCGAATCAGAGGACACGGCGACAACGTCACTTGAAATCGGGGATTATGATCCTATTTACGATATGTCATACCCGCAGATTGGCGAGGCGTCACGCTACCTGCATAAAAGTCAGGGGATGGGTAATGACATCCCTGTTGAGCCAAGACAATTTCATTTAGAATTAGTTGACCATTCCGTCGACGATGATGGTGATTTATTCTCAGGCATTCCATACGATTTTAACGACTGGGCAGACCTCGTTACGAATCAAGGCTTGAGCAACCAACTAAGTAAACTACAACAAAAACTAGATACCATTGTCGATGCTTATCCAAACCGCGACGACATCTTCCCAGAAGCACATCAAGCATTAAAAGACGTCGAAAAAGTAATGAAGAAAACGGAAAACACAAATCTAGACGCAGATCTTAAACACGATTTAATACACAAATTAGAAATTAAAGAAGAGCAATTAAACGAAGTCAGCCTCGTCAGCTCAAGCCTTGACATAGAAACGACTTTAAATTCACCCGTCCTCACGCAAGGTGAACAAACAACTGCCACGGTAAAAGTCGAAAACACCGGCTCGCTCACCGTGAAGCATATCGAGTTAGCACTTGCCGCTCCTAATTCTTGGGACGTCGACGGCTCCAAAGACATTAGCAAACTCGAGCCTGGGGAAACAGAAACTCTAGAATTCAACCTCACCGTGCCAGAAGAGGCGACGCTTTACCATCCATATGATGAACCAGTTGTCCAAACAAATGTCTCATTAAAAGAACGAGGCGCCACGTCCGAAAATACTTTGAATTTCGAGGACACGGTCGCTGTATTACCTGATATAAGTCTCACGACACATCCTGAAAACGTCGTTATTAATACCGCTGAACTGCAAGATAGCTACACCGTTGCAGTTGAAGCTAAAAATTACTTTGAAGGTGAAAAAGAAGCAAATGTTTCTCTCAATCTCCCAGAAGGATGGGAAAGCGAACCAGAAAGTCATAAGATAAATTTAGAAGAACGTTTTGATACCGAGCAAGTTGAGTTTTCAATTATTCCTCCTGAGGATATTGACGAGGGTGAATTCGATATTCATATTAAGGTAGTATCGGACGGAAAAGAATATGATTCAACTATACAAGAAATATCGTACGACCATATTAATCATGAATACTTTGAGTACCCTGCCAAAGTACACGCAACAAGTTTTGAACTGTTAAAACCAGACAACTTAAAAATCGGCTATATTGAAAGTGGCTTTGATGAAGTCGCTGATTATTTAGCAAATGTCGGTTTTGATGTAACGAAATTAACAGAAGAAGATTTAAGTTCAGCGGATTTAAGTGAATATGACACAATCGTCACTGGCATCCGAGCAAACTTAGCACGCGAAGATCTCATCGCTAATAACGACCGCTTAAAAGAGTATGCGGCTGATGGGGGACATGTCGTTTTCCAATATCATAAACCAGGGGATAATTGGGATATCGAGGAAACACTTCCCTATTCACTGGAAATTGGCATGCCATCCATCGAATGGCGGGTCACTGACGAGAGTGCTCCAGTCACGATGACACAACCTGATCATGATTTATTTAATTACCCAAATAACATTACAGATGCTGACTGGGACGACTGGGTTCAAGAAAGAGGACTATACTTCCCGATGAACTGGGATGACAACTTTGAAACATTTGTCAGCATGGCAGACCCAGATGAAGAGCCTTTTGACGGTGGTATTCTTATGGCAGATTACGGTGAAGGAACATATCTTTACACAAATCTCGTCTTCTATCGTCAAATTGCCAATCAAGTGCCCGGCGGTTACCGAATCTTTACAAATTTAATAAGTTACGGACAGGACGATGACCAAACAGACCCCGAAGTTGATACTGTCAATGAGATTTTGGAATTAGTTGACCAGTTTGCTGAAGAGGGAGCGATTAAAGATGAAGAAGTTGTTCGTTCATTACAACTCCACCTCATGGCATCGAGCCACTACGAAAATCAAGAAGAAGGTGAAAAGTTAATTAAACATATGAACGGCTTCAAAGACCTTATAAATTTCTACAACGACAATGAGCAAATAGCTAAAGAAGTCCATGAATCCCTTACAACTGCAACCGATACTGTCATTGAAAAATGGGAGTAATATTATTAAAATGACAGCATCAGCCCCTAGATGTGTACTATCTAGGGGCTGATCTTTTTTATTTGGCAATATAGCTCTCGAGCGAGAAATGCTTCAGGTCGCGCGGGATCTGTCTTAGGTCGAGCGGAAACCGCCTCAACTCGAGCGGAAACCACTCCAACTCGAGCGGGATCCACTCCAACTCGAGCGGGATCTGCCCCAACTCGCGCGACAATCCCACAAAGACGATCTGCAGTACCGGGTACCCATGCAAGACTCAAACCAAGCCGCACTCCAAACCGAATTCCATAATAGGTAAAACCTCAGAGCGAGCAACATTTTCAACCTTATCATATAATCCAACTAGGTTTAAAAAAACTCCCCTTATTCTAGCCAAAGCTAATAAGGGGAGCTCCTTTTTTCAACAACCATCTATCGACTACACCATCGCTATTTCGCTATTGGCTCTTCCTCCATTTTGCTCTTATCATCTGTCGGCCGTAACACAGCAAACAATACAGCTAAACTAATAACAACAATACCAAGGCCTATCCACATATTTCCAAATAGTCCTAATCCTAAATAACCCAAACTCGCTATAAATGCCGCAACAAGTGCATAAAGTAGCTGGGTTGTTACATGATCCATCAACTCAGAACCTGCCCCTGTCGCAGATAATATCGTAGTATCTGATATCGGCGAACAGTGATCACCAAAGACTGCGCCTCCTAGCACCGCCGCTAGCACTGGTAATAAAAGAGAAATATCTGTTGATCCAGCAATTTGCCCGGCAATGGGTAATAATAAGGCGAATGATCCCCAAGATGTCCCCGTTGCAAAAGCTATAAAACCTGCCATAATAAACACAATTACTGGCAATAGGGATAAACTTATATTAGATGATTCAACAATCCCCGCTAAATAATTTCCTGTCCCCAACTCACCAATTAAAAACGTGATTGCCCATGCAAAAATTAATATTGCAAAAGCAGGAAGCATTGATTTAGCTCCTTCAATCACACCTGTTTTAAAGTTTCTCATAGATAGTTGTTGACTACGTAAGTGCCTTGAAAACAACAAGAATGTCGTAATCACCCCAATAATCCCACCACAAAATAATGCGAAGTTCACATCCGCTTCACCAAATATATTCATTAATGTTTTGTCGCCCTCAACTGCCCCAAAGCCAGTAATAAATATAATAACTAATGTTGCGATAAATAGAATCCCGATTGGTAAAATTAAATCACTTATTTTATTTTCGTTGCTCATTGGTAGTTTCGTCTCAATGTCTATCTGCTCTTTATTTTCTGGATTGGACACTTCCCCAGTTTCGATTGCACGATTTTCATGTTTCTTCATCGGCCCAAAATCAACTTGTCTGAGTGCAATGACTAGGACGACTCCTAACGCGGCCCATACATACAAATTCATCGGAATCATCTTAATAAAAGCTTCAAATGCCCCATACTCCGTTACATTTTGTGCTACAAGGATAGAAGCAATGATTCCAATAATATAAGCGCCCCAGCTTGATATGGGAGCAACAACCGAAACCGGAGCGGCTGTTGAATCAACAATATAAGCAAGTTTTGCGCGGGACACCCGATGTTTATCTGTCACCGGCCTAGCGATCGGGCCTACGGTTAAACTATTAAAATAATCATCAATAAAAATGACAATCCCTAAAAACATCGTCATAATTTGCGAACTTGAACGCGTTCTCACTCGTTTAATCATCCAATCACCAAAAGCTTTTGTACCGCCCATCATACTAACAAAAGCCGTCATTATACCGAGCATCAACACAAACAACAAAATATACACATTTCCCGTATTTAACGCATTATCTTCCACAAAGACTAATCTAAATGACTCCCATATAAGTGAAAATGATTCCGGGAAATTGAAACTAGCAATAAAAAAAGCTGAAGCAATAATGCCAACACCAAGAGATAACAACACTCTTCTGGTAACAAGCACCATAATAATGGCTAGTATCGGCGGAACTAACGACCAGATTGTATTATCCATCCATAAAGACCTCCTTAGAATTTAATTCACTAATTTAAAAAATAGTTTTACTTAAATGTGATAAGTTCTAATCTTCTGTAAATATTTTCTTTTCCAGAGATACGAGGGAGAACCCAGTGATTGACTATTCAACCACTGGGTAAAATAAAAGTTACTGCCACTTTTTAATTACAGATTGAGTGTCAATTTTTAAAATGCCGTATAATTTATCAGAAATCGACTCCTGATTTTGGTAATGATTTAGTAATAACTCAAAACCTTCCATATGTTTAATAACTTTTGATCCATCTTCCTTTTTCACATAATGATTAACCGACTCTAAATGTATTTTTAGTGCTTTTTTCACATCATCGTTTTCTATTTCACTTTCATAACGATTTACTCGTTCTATCATTCCAGATACAGTTGTCAGATTTGTTTCATCACTGGGATAAATGGCATTTGAAAACAATCTAAACAAATGTTCCGGATGTGCTCTAAAGCTTATTTCCATTCCTATAAATGTGACTCCAGGATGATGACCTTTCGCTATAACTGGCTGTCCCTCTGCTGTTTGACTATTTTTCCAGAAGCCAGCTTGAAAAAAGTCCTCCTCAGCATATGAAGCTACTAATCTATCACTTTCTAAATCCGTATACCATGTTGGGTTATAAACAAATCCAAAATCATTATCTTCATATCCCTTTGTCAAAGACGTATCACGGTAATTAATCTTCACAATACCATTGCTATTACGTCCTCCACTATTAACTGTAAAATCAGCTAAGCCTAGTTCAGTGGCTTCTTCAGATGCATTGGCCCCAATCGCAATGTATTTTCCACCATCATCTATAAATGTCTCAATTCTCTGTTTATATGAATCACTTTTATAATTAGCACTGCCATTAACAACCAAAACATCATAGTCTTTTAATCCTTTATCCTCTACCTCTTTAGGGTCTATTTCATCCACCTGAAATCCAAGAAGATTCAACGCTGTCAGTGCTCCAGGTTGTCCCTGAGTCTTTAAAAGGGCAACTGAGACTTCTTCCAGTAAAGTAGAATGTTCAGGGATTGATTTAGTCTTTAATAAAAGACCTTGTGTCTGCCTTACCATCTCATCTAATCCTTCTTCAGATTCAATATAAAAATGTCCATTATGTGCTTTATAAACTGAATAATTGTTCTGTATCAACTCGTTCACTAATGCGATAGATTCTACTGAACTATTTTTAAGTTCATATGGACCAACCCCGTCTAATTCACTTTCTAACTCAACCTTTTCTACATCACTAAGATCTAAGTCAACTGAAGAATGTGTTGCAATGGCATCAAATCCCCATAATTCAGGTAAACTCCATCCTGAAATATCATACATAGCACTTACTTGATCAGTAATATCCTCTCCGTCCCACAACAAAGTGTTTGCTAATCCTGCTCTTGCTTGGTTCATTTTTACTATATATGTTCCCTCTTCGTAATGCTCACCATCAATAGTGAATGAAGTTTCCGCTTCCTTAACTTCAATTCCGCTTTTCAATAAATGATTCACAGCCTTCATCGTTACAGATGAATCTGCCTCATCAACAGGCAATACATATGCCCTTGGAAAGAAATCATCTTCATTTTGAGGGTGATCAAAGTCAACGCCGCGCCTAAATACTTCTATTTGATCACTTAACATGTCAATCTTATTTTCCGTAGCAAACTTAAGTGCCCCCATAACAGTATGGTAATGCCAGTCAACACCGTCTACACTATTCGTTGGTGTTTCTAATGTGGCGACATACGCTCCATGATACATTGTGTATCCAGGTGTGAAGATTGGTGGATAATCATCCCATCCATCTTCAGCATCGCGATACGGTATATGGGTACCTTCCATATTTCTATACATTTCGTCTTCAAAGTTATCTCTATTTTCAACAACTTCTTCTTCCATTGCTTCTGCCTGTTTTAATGCCCACTTAACATATAAATCATGTTCATTATTAGGGTTATGCGGCGCGGTTGTTGGCTCTATAAGCCCAGGGGTTTCATTTGATCGTATAACATAACCGTGTAAATCCAAATGAACCATCGGCAACCAATCAACAATTAAGTCAATGTTTGCATCAGTTTCCGATTGTGAAATGGTTACAAAATCACGGTTTAAGTCATACCCATTACTATTTTGTCGTGTTCCTAAAACACGTCCGTCTGGATTTGCAACAACATTGAAAACTAATATATTGTTATCAAGAATCTCATTCGTTATTTCGTCATTTTCATAACCAAAGCGCTCAATAAGCTTTAGTACAGCATCTGTACCCGCATATTCATTACCATGAACTGACCCATTGATCATAAATGGAACCTTTACATCAGGATTCTCATCTACGTATTCCTGTGCTTTTTGTGGATTTTCAATCATTAAGTCACGTAAATTTTCTGACTCTTCCATTCCTTCATCATCTTCAGGGTCAAAAATAGTAACTGCATATAAGTCTAATCCAAGAGCAGATTGCCCAATTACTTCTACAGAAATGCGATCACTTTCTCTTTCATGTTGTTCAAGTATTTCACCTATATCTTCATATGGAACAGGATTATAAGTTGTTTCCGCATAACTCGTTTTAACCCCTGGTAAAATAATTAAAGCAGCTATAAACGCAATAAAAAAGGGAAAGATATAACGTTTTTTCAACATATACACTCCTTTTATTAGTAGAAGATTTTTAATAACATCATTATTTCATTTACTTAAACAACTTTTAAACAACCAATGTAAACGCTATCATTATTTTACGTAAATAAATCCCTCCTCATCACCTTTATTACTTTTCATTTCTTTAAGCTAAATATCTGGTTGTAATATTAAGGTTATGGTTTTTCTATGACTGTTATTACTAATGTAAGGTAAATTTCAAATAATTTCAATAGGTCTAAATATACAAAATATTATATCAACTATTAACTCTTACTCATCGGATTGCTGTAACCCATATTTATTTCCAAGAAAAAAGTGCGGATGCCTTTTAACAACCTACACACTCCTCGCTACCAAACAAAAAAGCTATCTCTGAGAACTAGTACAATTCTCATGAGGTAGCTCTTTTGTTATTGTCAAAATCAACTATTGCCAACCACCTAATAAATAATTAGCATATTGATGAAGAATGGATTTTGCTTTGTCGGAAATCAATTCTTGATCCTGCATGACACCAAGCATCTGTGTTAAATTAGTCATATGCTTGCTCGCTTTGTCTTCCTTCCCTGTCTCTGCAAAGTGATCAATCGCGGTCAAATGCATGTCAATCATGCGGGCAGTCGTCGTATCTATGATTTCTCCCTCATCCACCAAGAGGTCAACACGATTTTTCATTTGATTGATGTTTCCTTCATTCACTTCTGTCGCATCAATGCTTTCAATACCCGTCTTTGACAATGAGGTCACCCCGTAAGCATAGAGTTGTTCGAAATCTACTTCTTCGTCAAAGAATGATACAGAATCACCTTCGTTATAGGCAATGCCGACAACATTATCTGGATTATGATAGTCAATAGTCTCGCCCACTTCAGAACGATAGATGGCAAATTTTCTAGCGTCCTCATCTCCATGCTTAATATTGATTGTCATTCCACCAGCCTCTCTGATAAGTTCAACATCAGCTGGTTGCTTGGGAGCTGCTGATCCATTCCACGCAATTTCCGGTGTTAATGCTTTCTTATTGTATATTTCTTCTTGAATAATATCTTGATAACCAATCTCGTTAGCTAATATATCGCGAAGTGTGAAATGCATTTGCCCCTTCACTTCATCGTTACTCCTGTTATCAAGAATCTGCTCAGGCAATTCACGTGGATTTTCCCATGCTTCATCAAAGTTATTGTTCACCTTGTAATCTGCCATCCCGATGTACAGATTGACGTCATAGTCCTTCGTTTCATTGCTCCACCAGTCAAGAAGAACAGAATAACTCGCTATAGCAAGATCTCTAGACCAATAGATTTGTGGGGTGATGTAGTCGATAAGCTCTTCCTGAATCCAATATCGACTATCAGCAAAAAGGGCGTCATAGTGCCCCTGTCCATTTGTCTCGCTTCCCGTTGGGTCTTCTGATACATTGCGCCAAATACCTGAAGGAGAAATTCCGAATTGCACCCATGACTTCATCTCTTTAATTGATAGATTGATATTTTCCACAAGTTCATTCACATTATCACGGCGCCAATCTCCTATATCATCAAATTCTTCACCATATTCTTCATAGGTCTCTTCATCATCAAAGTCAACACCCGGATAAAAGTAATCATCCATATGCACTGCATCAACATCATAAATTTCAACAAGCTCTTCAACCGTTTCAATTAAATAGTCTTGTACTTCGGGAATCCCTGGATCAAGATAATATTGGCTGCCATGATGCACCACCCACTCTGGATGTTTCACCGCAATATTATCCTCATGCAAGTCGTCAAGCGAGTCACTTGCCATTGTCACGCGGTATGGATTAATCCAAGCATGAAGTTCTATTCCGTAATCATGTGTGATTTCAAGCATGATTTCTAGAGGATCATAACCTGGGTCCGTTCCCTGCTCTTCGCCTGTAATATACTTTGACCACGGTGCCAGTTCTGACGGATATAAGGCATCTGACGTCGGCTTCACTTGGAAAATAACGGCATTGAAGTTCTTTCTCTCTAGCTCCTCAATAGTGGACTCAGCCCACGCCCGATATTCTACTTCATCCATACCCGGCTGCAAATCAATATTAGTCACCGTGGATATCCAAGCTGCTCTCATTTCATATTTTGGATAATCGTCCTCGCTATTGAATGCGCTTACATGAAAGGGATTAAAAGAAAACATTGAAAGTAGAAGCACACTCATAATCAACCATGTCAATCGCTTACTTTTCATCATATACAATGACCCTCACTTTAATAATATTTTTTATTATGTTAGGTCTGGTTGATAATGTTAAAATCACATTCCCTGCAAAGTTATTTAACAAAAAACGATCTCGTCCTTTCCTGATTCGGCAGAACGAGATCGTAACTTTTATTGCGAAACATCATGATAGTTGGTTTGGATCATTTTCCTACCAATTGAACTATTAGTTAAATCTTTAGTAGACTTGCTGCCTATTGCTAGACTTACTTCTCTTCTCCTTCTCCCTGAACAGCAGTAAACGTCCACTCTAACTCCAACTCAGCACCTTGCAAGTTGTTCTGATCCTCACCATCATCCACGAAAGTGAACTTTACAACCAGGTCATCTACGTCCCCACCAGCTTCAAGTCCTGAACCTAGTACTGGATCCAGCACGTGTTCACCCACTACTTCAGGGTTCATTTCTTTAAGTTCATACAGTGTCGTTTCGTAAATCACTTCGTCCGCTTTGTCAGCATTATACATAAACTCTACTTGAATATGCTTGGCAAAATTCGCAGCCCCGTCAACTGTGTAATCTGTCTCTAGAAACACTTTGTCAATATCAAGCGTTCCATTGTTTTGCAGTTCAAAGTCGCGTGTAACAGAATCACCAGGAGTCAACTCATCGACATCCACAATTGTCGTTGGGTTAGCTGATAAATCAAGCGTCCCCGCCGCAAACGTATTACTCGTCGTCTCACTATCACTAAAATAAGCGAATGTTCCTCCACCGACTAATGTTAGACCAAGTGCTGCTGACATAATTCCCATACCAATTTGTTTTTTGATTCCCATTTTAACATCCTCCTGTTTTTTAATTTTCATCGATTTTTAGCGCTTTCTTTTCTTTGTCAAGTTGGCGGAAAGCTTGCCAAATCATAAATCCTGAATAAAACAACAACAATACTCCAGGTACAATAAGAAGCAGTGCAGCCCCTTCAGCCGTATTAGTGAAGTTTAGGACATAACCTAGATACGGAATCGTAAATCCTGTATAGGAACCCACGATATTCTCTGACATAACTGGGTCTATATCCGCTGCACTGTTGGCATCACCTTTTGTAGTATATACCTCACCATCTTGCTTAACTTCGGTAATTCTGTGTGTGATGAGAAGGTCGTCTTCTGTCCTGAACGTAATAACGTCGCCTTTCTGATAAGCTGTTGGATCTTTAGTTTCTTCAATGCCGACGATTGAGCCCGTTTTAATGTCCGGTTCCATTGAGCCTGATAACACAGTTTTGAGTTGATAGCCAAATAAGCTTGGTTCCCCACCAGAAGCTTTTGTGGAGATAACTAGAAACAAGGTTAAAAGCAGAACGATGAACAAAACTGTTGTTACTAACGAGCTCATTACTTTTAAAATACGTCTAACCATCATGTTGTTCTCACACCCAATTCATTCAGTTTAAAGGCCATATTATTCCTTTTCATCTGTATCTTCTCCTTGGTTATCCGTTTTTTCTTCCACTTTTTCATCTGATTCAACATCATCTGCCTTATCTGCTTCCTCGTCTTTATCCTCTGTTTCTACTGCCTCAGATTCATCAGCTTCATTGTCCTGTTCATTTTGTTCCGGTTGTTCTTCTGCCTTATCTTTTTCGCTTTTATCCGAATCTTCTTCTTCTTTTTCATGTTCTCCATTCATCTTGTCTTCATCATTCTGTTCTTCCTGATCTTCGTCATCAAATTCATCAGCAACTTCAATTTTTCCCGAAATCGTTTCTGAACTTGTGAAGTGAGCCGTCGTTGGTGCAACCATTAGTGCTGAAATTAAAAATGTGAGATATACCAGGGTAGAAAGTTGGAACCAAATTCGCTTTTTGAAAGAAAATATTTTTAAAATGCTCTGTCTTGATGTTTCCTTTTTATTTTCCAAAAATCTATCGCCTTCCGTCTTTCGTTTCTTTTTAATATGATGATTCAATTTTTTCTCCTCCCTGGTATACCTTTAGAATCCCCAGTCCCTGCTTATCACAGAGACTGATTTGATCTGTTTAATATCTATTAAGCCGCTTCTTCATCTTCACCCGATGATTGCCACTTTTCAATCAAATAATCCGCATGTTCATGAAGCAACTCGGCTCCTGATTCTGTTATTTTTTTCAATTGATGCATTGTGTCAATGAGCTCTTTTAAATTGTTCATATGTTTAACAGCTTTATCAGTGTCCCCTGTATTTTCGTAATGTCCAATGGCCGTGAGTTGCATATCAAGCATGCGCACCATGGCTGGATCATTAATGTCTCCGTCTTGATGAAGTCTTTCAACGACATCTTTCATAACGGCAATACTGGAATCCCTTTCAACTGTTAATGTTTCTATTGTTTCATGACCACCCAAGTCAACAACTTTGAATTCAAATTCATTTGTACCAAGTTCAAGATCAAGATCAACGTCAATGGTCTTATCAAACTCGTGCATGCCGTATGGCTCAGTCTGTTCATGTTTATACACTTCGTCCCCATTGACATACAATTTAATGTCGTCAAAGTTATCTTGGACTTTCACTTGAGCGTTAAGCTGGTCTTCATTCGTTTTCTCAGCCGCTTCCACTTCAATGGATGCTTTTTCTGAGTCTACGAAATAACGACGACCAATTTCAGTTTCATTTCCGGCATTATCAACCGCTTTAATATGGTGGAAATAAAACCCGTCTTCCTCATGAGTCAATGTGTAGCTGAATTCATATTGATCTTCGGCTTCATTGTAGACGAGGTCTGCTTTTTCGCCATCAATCGTTACTTCCTTAACACCAGATTTATCTGTAACGTAACCGGAAAACTCAACTTCCTTACTTGATTCAACGCCTAAGAATTCAGGTGTTAGTAAGTGTAGATCAGGTGCAGTCGTATCTTCCATTTCATTAACGTCGACTGAAGCCTCATTTCCAGCATAGTCAACCGCAACAACTGACAGGATTTCATCTTCCTTCAACTTTTTAACAAGTTGATGTTCTGTATCGTCCTCACCATATGGCTCATCAAGAACAGACTCCCCATCAATTAGCACGTCCCAGTAAGCAAGACCACTACCATCTTCATTATCTTCTGCGTCAACTGTAACTTTTTGTGCATCTTCATCAAAGTCGGCTTCAAGTTCTGGAGCCGTTGTATCTAGGACAACTGGAATTTCAATCGACTGCCATTCAGCTGTATCCCAGTCGATTACAGCTTCCGCTTGTAGATAGTACTGTCCTTCTGGTGCCACCTCTCCATCAATCTTTCCATCCCAAAGTCTAGAAGATGATAGAGAATACATTGGCGCAGCGCCACCATCAAAATAACTCTTTCTTACATTAGATTCGGTTGTAATGGTGCGTACTTTTTCTTTATTTTCATCCAAGACGTTAAAGTTCGCTTCCTTTGCATTTCTCAGGAAGGATAAAATCATCATGACATCATCTTGAACCCCGTTATCATTTGGTGAAAAAGCGATGTTTTCAGGATTGATTTCTCCTGTTTTTATATCTTCACCAAGGAATCCAAAATCATCATCTCCGAGTGACGTCACTGCGCCAGTCATGCCGTAAAACGTGTCTTCATCCCATTCTGGCGTATCAAAAATTGGAGCACTGTCCCACTCACCTTTAAAGCCGACATATGGAACATGCAACTCTGGATTGACATCTTGTGGATCTGTTAAAGTTACAAAACCTTCTAACCAATAACCATTAGAGAAAAGTTCTGACAACTCACCATCTACCTCATTTAAATCAAGCGTAACAGTTATTGTTTCCTTACTACTTGCAGGAATTTCAACTGTTTCAATTTCTTCGCCGTTTACTGATGCAATTCCGTCAAGTTCCATAGATCCAAATAAATTCGGTGCAACGATTTCATCATCACCGTTTTGAACAGGTTGATCTGTCTGTGCATTGGCGTTCACTTCATAAGTGACTGCTTCATCCGTGTAGTTTTCAGCAATCAGTTCAAACGTGACTTCATTTTCCGTTACTTCCTTCAAAGCAACTTTTGCTTCATTTGTTTCTTTTTCAGTCACGATAACAGGTGTTGATAATGCTTTATGCAATTGCATCAATCCCGCACCTTGCCTGCGTGGTGAAACAAATCCTTCTTCAAATTCAACAAGCTTTCCACTATTCATCATAATGTTTTTCGCTTGAAGCACGCGATCTGCATTTTCAAGACCGAATTCTTTATCAACATATTCTAGAACAAGAGCAGCTCCTCCGGCTACATGCGGTGCAGCCATTGACGTTCCACTCATTAGTCCGTATTCATCATTTTCTAAAGTTGATAGAATTTGTCCGCCAGGTGCTGTAATTTCTGGCTTAAAATCAAGGTTCGGCGTTAGACCCCAAGACGAGAAGTCGCTCATCTCGCCTGCATCAGGATTATCGATATACGTCGTTTCACCGGTAAACTCAATCGTAACTTCTTGTCCATCTTTCAAAGCTTCTGCCAACCTGTCTCCATCACTTTTCAACATGAATAATTGCGGAATTTCAAGATCATCCTCTGTCGCCATGTTGATGATACCATCTTCGTTGTTATAGATGAAAACACCTAACGCTCCGGCTGCCTGTGCGTTGAGAGCTTTCTGACCAAATTCAAGCTCACCGCGCTGAACGAGTGCATATTTGCCCTCAACATCTTTTCCTTCAAAATCTTCTGGTGCACCAAGTCCTGCTTCAACCACTTCAAATTCTGTTTGATTAAAATCTGATGGATGTTCATTTCCAGCTGATAAAAATGGTGCGATACCCGATTCACCATCAATTGAGTAATCAACCGCTTCTACTTCCATATTAGAGTTTTCAAAAGAAGCAACTTGTAATGACTCATACGAGACACCCGGTGATCCACTGACACCATAGTCAGGATTGGATGTTAATGGATAATAAAATCCATCTGCGAAAAGCGCTGAATTACCACCTGAGATAGACATCAAAATACCGTTATCTACCGCGCGGCTTACCGCTTGCTGTTCAGGTGATTCGTCACTCACAAACCCAGCAGGAGAACCAAGACTCATATTAAGCGCGTCAACCCCTAACTTGATCGAATCATCAATCGCTTTAATATAAATGTCTCCATAAGTAGAACCCATTTCTGGATCATTACCAAACACTTTTAATGCAAATAACTGCGCTTCCGGGGCAATCCCCATAATACCGCCGTTATCTTCGTCCCCATTCGCTCCAACTGTTCCGGCCACATGCATCCCGTGCATTGAAGCACCTTTTGCAATGTCGCGGATTTCATCATTTTCATCCATGTAGTTGAAACCATAAGGAACTTTATCCGTGTAAAATTTACCCGGCAAATCATGTTCATCAATCGTTTGATTAACAGAGTCTTCTGAGTGAGCGGTTTCAGTATCTTCAGAAAGAACCATGTCTTGGTGATCAGGATCAATTCCCGTATCAATGACACCTACTGTTAACCCTTCACCCTTGTAACCATAGTCACGCCAGGTTTTTTGAGCCTCAACCAATTCCTTACTATATTTCATTTCTGGTTGAACTTCGGGCTGCTTGTACTCATTAACGATATGAACCGACCTAACTCCTGGTAGCTTTTTAACAAGCTCAAGGTCGCCTTGTTTCATCTCGGCACTGAATCCGTTAACAACAGTCGTGAACTCTTGTAAGTAATTCATCTTGACATTACTAGATTTTATTTTAGACTTCACGGTTTTCTGTTTAGCCTTTGCTTGCTTTTCAAGCTGCTGTTTCTCTGTTTCTTTTAAACTATTAAAGGTAACTCCCTTTTGAGTCGCCTTTTCTATCGGAGACAGATCACTTAATTCGACAACGACCCTGACTTCTTTATCCGGATCTTCAGTCTGTTTCAGCTTGTCAGTCTCGCCCTTTTTTTCAAGGGTTTCAGGTAACGTCTTTACGGTAGGTCCAGTATTTGCACTCACATATGTAAAGTTACCTACGATTAATAATAGTGCTAGTAGAAATATAGAAATCCTTTTGAACATAGACTTCCTCCCTATTCTTTTGTCTGTGATTCTATTACTTTGGCACCTCCTTACTAAACTTCTTACTTAATATTCTGTCATATCTAAATAGTACATAATATCACAGGAATGGTCTAGTGCACTAAGGCCTAGTCAATTAGAATTACTGAATGGAATTAAATGGTAATCACCACCCTATTATTGCCTAATTATCTTCGAAGTTTAGTCAATCTGTATATCTATTAAATTGAATTGAAAAGGGTAGTTTATAATTACTAAAGTTGAATATATTTAAAGTTCCGGTTATAACGTCTTACGTATGCAGGAATCCCCTTGGAATTGGTTCTTATTTTCACCATTTTCTAATTTCATCACTCCTAACTTTACAAATTTATATATGATTTACATTTAAACTAACGTTTTTAAAGCGCTTTCACAATAAGGATATTGTTAAGTTTTTTATGTTTATTGTTAAATTGATGAAATAACACCGTTTTTTCTAACGTAAAAAAGAGGTTGGTTCACTTTTATATTAACAAAAATACTTATGTCCCAACCTCCTTATTTTTAGTTTATCAATATAGGAAAATTCTTTCTAACTTAATCCAATTCTATTCAATCATAATATCCTTTGAGTATACCTCATTCCATTCACCAATTAATCATTGCATAATCCACCAAAACCAATTTTTATATCAATTTACTTAACCACTCAAACATTTTAGTTATAATTTGTTCTAACATATAGCCAGATTTTAAGTCTTGTATAAAAAGTCAGCTCCAAACTTCAATCAAATGATCTGCTTCCTCAATCAATCTTTGATATGCATCTTCAGATATAAATTCATTCTCTTTATATTGATCTAGCAGTTGCTTAAAGCCGTTCATATGTTTAACTACTTTTTTATCTTTTGTTTGTTTTTCAAAATGATTTACTGCAGTCAAATGGATATTTAAAGCGTGGGATACTTCACTATTTTCAATTTCCCCTTGATCCTCTAAACGCTGTATAATCTCCTTTATTTCTGATGCGTTTTGAACCGGAGATTCGTTCTCAACCATTAATGTTGTAAATAATTTATTTTCATCTAATGACGTATCTAACTCCTCACCATAGACATTCAATATGTTTAAATTTGGTGAAAACTCTGCCGCTAGATCATATTGACCCGATTCAAGTTCAGGAATCTTACCTTCAAATATAAATGCTGTTCCTTCTTGATTTTTTTGAGTTAATTCCAAAGCAAATTCTTGTTCATTTATTTTTGCATTTAATATTCTATCTCCACTCAGCATCACAAAATCATCAAATTCAACCTTCACTTGAATATTCTCTCCAGCATAATGGGGGACATCTTCAGATTCAACTGTAATGGAATCCATAAAAGGTAAAGGTAACTCTCCCTCTCGGTCCCATTTCAGGTACTCCGGATTAAATTTAGTGAAATCTATATGTGATCCATTTTCATAGAGTAGACCGATGTTACCGTCATTTAAGTTAGTGAGATTCGAGTATCCATATTCACCTGGCTTAACTAATTGAGAGTACTTCCAATCAAATGTATATTTTGTTCGGCCATTATCATATGTTCCATCTTCATTAATTAAACCAGCTCGTACAGTCCCGTTCACTCTTTGCGTTGAATCCCCTGCACTTGCAAAGATAACTGCTTCTTGTCCATCAATCTGACCGTCATATCTGATTGCCGTCATCTGAGAATAAGGAGCAACCAGATCATGTTCTGTAACAACTTCAGAATCCCATGTTTCACCCCCATCAAAACTCGTAGCAATCTGAGCATAACCGGAGTAATTTCTCATAAATAATTTTAGTTGACCATCTGGCATTTCTAAAACCTGTGATTCCGTGATTTCATTACCTACGAAAGTTCTTTCATCTAGCACGTCACCATCAACAATTCGTCCATGGTTAGGAGACTCTCCTCGGTGCCATGTCTCCCCATGATCATCACTATAGATTACTGCACTCGCTTGTTGCCTATTTTCATTTGTAAAATAAACAGGAAATACTAATCTTCCTGCGTTTTCTCCTTCTGTTAACTGAATACCGTTACCCGGTCCAGCTCCAAGGAATGCCATCCATTCTTCTTTTAGTCCCGGATTCATATCTGTAGGACCTTCCCATGTTTGTCCTTCATCATCACTATGCCACAATTCTAGAAAGGAAGTTCCAGCTACTTTAAGGGGGGACTCCTCTAAGAGAACGTTGCTTATTTTGTCACTATTTAAATATAAATTTCTTTTCTTATCCACTGTATAATCAGTTTCTTCATTTTTTTCATCAAAAACTACACCATTGTCTCTTACAGTGTATTCATCACCTGCACTATTATAAAGCGCTAAATAATCATTGCCATCGATTGTCACAAAGCCAGTCCCCTGATCCGCAGTCGGGAATCCTTCTCCTTCAGGAAACGCAAGTACAAGAGTGTATATTCTTTTTGTATCGTTATCTTGCACTAGTAACTGGTCTATATTTGCTGCATTACCAGGATATTCATTAATCATAATACCGTCGTCTTCCCAAGTATCTCCCTGATCCAAACTTCTTCTCACCATAATATCTATATCGGCTGGTGCATCTCCTGCGTGACTTATTCGCTTATCTATACCTGCTATTAACGTTCCATCCATTGTATTGTACAATGCAGGAATTCGGTAGGCGTTCGAATCATACAAACCTGGATGAAAAACTGATAATGGCTCAGTAATCATGGCGTCATCTGGCAACGGATTTAGTATTTCATCCCCATCAGTTACTTCAGTAATATCTATTAATTCTTGATCTGAAAGTGGTTTACTATAGACTTCAGCAAAATCAATTGCTCCATTAAAGTGATAATTGTTATTATTTCCCGATCTTTCCGTTCGACCTAATTGTGCACTATTTGGAGCATACACATTACTCATAAATTTACGTTCTGTTGTTGTATCATGTAAAACCAGATTGCCATTTAAATAGTATTTATACCCTTCATCTATGTCTACAACCATTGCAAAAGTATGGACTTCATGTTCCTTTACATCTACATCTGTTTTAAGGTGGATGTTACTAGGCGGTTCTCCTGGCTTCTCATACCGATTTTCACTTCCAACAGCATTTGGAGTTACATACACTTGAAAGTGACCATTCGAAAGGTCGCTATTAGATAGCGAAAACAATGTCATGACATCCCCTGGATCATGATAGCGGAATCTGATAATAATGGTCCCTTCATCAAGCTCCTTAAGCTCATCGACCTTATCATTTAAATTTGTAAAATTATCTCTTTCTATGAGTTTATTCTCTTCATGGAGTATTAAATCATTCATTTTACTAGTAGAAGCAAATGAGTAGCTTGTAAAACTTAGCAATAGCATTATAAATACAATTGGAATTACAAAATATTTCTTCATTTTTTATACATCTACCTCCTGATCGCTGACTTGAAAAGAAGTTGGAACAAAATTAAGTATCGGTTATTAATGACGAACCTTTTAAGTAAGCGTTATTCGCTTCGGAAAAATATTTCGCTTTCCGTGGGCGGCTGAAGCCTCAGCTCCCACAAATATTTTGGGACGAGCATTCACGCGCAGTCCAAGGAGTCTATGTCATCAACTTTTTCTGTGATCGTATCATAAAAAACTTCTACTTCCTTAAAATTAGGTGATTGAATTGGTTAGCCTTTTAAAATAGAATGGGTAACAGTGTCGAGATTATGTCACTCACAACTGAACCCATTCTATTTCATTTAGTACTTGTCAGTTTTACTCTAATTTGTCAATCAACGTATCCGCACCATCTGTGAGAGTTTCATAGGCTTCATCAGAAACATGCTCTTCTGCTTTATAATAATCAAGTAGATCTTTGAATCCATTGAGATGTTTCACTACTTTTTCGTTGTTGCCACTTTTCTCAAACTGCGCCAACGCTTGGAAATGCATTTTAAAAGCATGAATAGCTTCATCGTTTGTAATGTTTCCTGCTTCAACATGTTGATTATACAACGTTTGTAAATCAGAGATATTCGATATTGCGTTATCTTGAATGATAAATGATTCTTCTAAGGTACCTTCGTATTTGACAATACCCTCAATTATGACTTTAGCTTCACCAACTTCAACATTATCTTCATACGTTACGCGATAATCTATTCCTTCTTCAAGTTCTTTAGAATCTAAAGTTACAGTAGGTTGAGGTGTCTTTTCCTCTCCATCATACGTAAACACATCCTGATCAAGTTCGACCTTTGCATTTTCTAGTGGTTCTTTTTCAACAGGCGCTTTACGAAGTCTGATTTCTCCTGCTGTCATAAATTGGTCTGCTTGACTTCCTTCACCATAAGTTGATAAAGCGGTTAATCGTATGAATTTAGCCTCTCTTGGTTCATCAAATTCTGCCATGGACCATGTATCTGTTTCATTTGGCCAATTACCAACTGATACTTCTTCCCACGTTTCATTATCTAAAGAAGTTTCCACTTTATATTCTTCTACAATACCGTTACTGCTACCACCGCGTGATAAATAACGGAGCGCATCAATTTCTGTTGCTTCTTCCATTTCCAAGGTAATCCAGAAGTTTGATTTATCCGTTCCACCCCATGGCGTATGGAATATGGTTGATGGATCATTATCTACAGCAAAGTTAGGGTCACCTTCTGTTTCGTGATCTTTATGATAATCTCCTGCGGTTGCGGTAGTTTTTCCGTATGGATAATCCCGAGATCCATCATTTGCCGGTAAATCTTCTTCAGGTGCAGGTTGATCAAGATTAATCCTATAAGTTTCTCTAGACTCGTGATCTTCCGATTCTGTTATAATACGAATCACATTTTCAGATGGTTCTAGTACAGTAGCGGCAACGTTTTTATCACTTTCTACTTCAACATCTGCTTTTTGATATTCAGTGTTAATTACTTTATCTTCAAGTTCTGAAGATGGAACACTATTACCGTTGAGCAGAATATTATCAAGCGTTGCTTCACTGTATTCTTCTAGTGAACTATGCTCTTCACGTAATTCTACTTCTGTCAGTCCTACTGCTAAATTCTTACCGGCATCGTTCGTTCCAGGATCACTTGTTAAAACAATTTTAAATGCAACAGCTGGAACACCATCGAAACGATAATTTACTTTAGTAGTATTTGGCGTACCCTCAGAAGTCTCCTCACGAGTTTCTTCGATGTTATCTATTTTTGTCCAGTTCGCATCCTCTGTCCCTTCATTGGACCAATAGAGTTCAACATCTTCAGGTAAGCGTGCAGCCCAATCATCCTGATAGAAATACAAGTCAGCTGAACCTAAAAATTGTGCCGTCGCATAGGTGAAAACTATTTCTGCTTTATTGTTTCCTGTTTGGGCCATATTATAGTTTGTCCAAATAGAAGGATTCGGCCCGCTTTCAACAGTATCAAATCCTGTATCACCATCAACAATGGCTTCTAGGTTGTCGGATTGCAATTCTTCAGGTATATCTTGTGTTAATGTCAAGTTATTTCCAGCTATATTGTCACCTAAAGTCCGCTCTGCATCACTAACGCGAACAGACGCAGTGACAGGTATAGTTTCACCAAATACTGTTGAAGTTCCATTAATCGTTACCTGCCCTGGTTCTTTATAGTCCGCAGCATCTTGGGCGTCCCATTCTACTGGGAATTCAGTTCCTAAAACGTTACCATTCTCTAAAACAAGAGGTCGACTGGAAGGGAGATCAACGTCGTCAACTCCTGTTTCAGTAACAAGTGAATAATTCAAAAGAGCCTCTACTGATTCAATAACCGTCACGTTCGTATAGACTCGCAAATCGAAGTTTTCGACATGTCCTACAAGGCTAACAGTTCCAGGCTCATCAAACATATTATCTTCAATATCCCAAGTGATGTCGTGTGTTTCTTCAGTTCCATCACTGAAAAGTAACTCTACTTCCGATACAAGTTCTGGTTGATATCCTAATTTCACATAGTAATTCTTTGGCATTGTGTAGCCTTCAACATACTGTTCATCTGGTTTTTCAGGATCAGGTGTGGTTTCAATGGTTATACTTTGATCTTTGATGCCATCTGCTTCTATATTAAGGGTCATTGATCCTGCATCATTTGTTGATTTTACGACAGCAACCAACTTTCCATTAAATAAGTTACGCTTACCACTGTCATATGGTTCATGATCCACTTGATCACCATTGTCAAGTGCCATCAATTCTCCATCACCGCTTACATCTGCATGAATCAAGTCAGCGGCATCTTCAACGGTATTACCATTTTCATCGATTGCTTCAATTGTGATATAGGACAAATCACGTCCATCAGCCACAATCGATTCACGATCTGCCTCAAGCTTTAAGTCGGAAGTCTCGTCAAATGTCGTAACACTGTCACGGCCTTCTGTATCAGTGATAACTTTGTCATTTTCATCATACGCCTTGGCATAGACTGTTCCATCTTCATAAGGAACGTCCCAGGTTAAATAAAGATTTCTGAAATCCTCTTCTTTTTTATCCTCACCTTCATATATCTGATACGAGTACCCTACATCTGTTGTATATTCTGTGAAGGTTTTTTTACCTAGAGACTTTTCTTCACCATTGGTATCTTTAAAGAATAATTCAACACTTTGTGCATCACTATAAACATCAACTCGAACGTTCCCCTCATCATCAATCTCAACCATATCTTCTTTCCATGCTGGAAGTACATGGAGTGTATCTACTTCATCATTCCATTGTGATTGATAAAAATAAAATCGGTCTTTTGGAAGTCCGGCTGTATCAACAATACCGAAATAACTTGACTTTGGTGAAGGCCAAGCACCTGTGGCACCTGAACCTACGTTATTCCAAGGCGTTGGTTCTCCAAGATAGTCAAAACCAGTCCAAACAAATTCACCTGCCACAAAGTCACGGGTTATAGTGGTATGCCATGAATCTGCTGAAAGATGACCCCATCCCACGACTGACTCATCATATGACGTTAAGTGCCTATCATAATTGGAAGGTTTGTAAACTCCCCGACTGTTGATAGATGATGCTGTTTCCGCACCATAAATTTTCCAATCTGGATGATTTTCATGATATTGGTCAAGTAGATTTCCATTCGCATAGTTAAAACCAACAGTCCCACCATGTTCTGTCAATTTTTCACCAATTTTTATTGCCTCATCCCAATTTGCTGTAAGTTTGTTGTCGCCATTAGTAGCTGGACGAGTTTGATCAACTTCTTCAACCCATGTCGCGAGTTGGTCTGAAATATCTGGATATTCATCATATGGACCACTGTTACCTTCCATCACTTCATTGCCTATTGACCAGCTAATGATAGACGGTGCATTAATTCCACGACGGACCATCGTCTTAATATCAAATTCTGCCCATGTCATGTCTTCCTCTGCACCTAATAATGGATTATCACCTACTGACTTCTCAAACCATGAAGCATAGTCATGAACGTTACCATTTTTATTGGCTATCCATGTATCAAATGCTTCGTCAATAATAAGTATGCCTTCTCTATTTGCAATTTCAATGAGTTCATCGGCTGCAGGGTTGTGTGTCACACGAATCGCGTTAACACCCATATCTGACAAAATTTCAACTTGGCGTTCCATGGAGCGATGATGTGCTTCTGCTCCCAATGGCCCTTGATCGGAGTGCATGCTTACTCCTTGTAATTTGACGGCTTCTCCATTTAAAGAAAATCCTGTATCTGAATCAAATTCAAACGTTCTAAAACCATAATCTGTAACGTATTCATCGATAACTTTATCATCTTCTATAACTTCTGTAACAATTTCATATAAGTGTGGGTTAGATAAAGTCCAAAGTGTTGGATCATTTATTGTTAGAGAAACATTTGAAGACTCTGAGTCATTAGCATCTATTTCTAGTAAGTCACTTTTTCCGCTAACGATAATATCTTCTGAACCTTTTTCACGAATGCTTTGCTTTACAACCGCTTTAACATCATCAGAGGACTGGTTCTTAATATTAGCATTAACTTCTACATCAACATCTTCTCCTGTTTGTTCTTCAAGGTTTGGAGTTAATACTTGAACACCGTAATGATCAACATGAACATCATCTGTTATTGTTAGATGGACATCACGGTAAATTCCACTTCCTGAATACCAACGACTTGATGGGAATTTATGATTTACACGTACCGCAATGACGTTTTCTCCATCATTATTGAGGTGATCAGTTAAATCATATGCAAACGGTGTATATCCATTTGGATGATCGCCTAACTTATGTCCATTTATATACACACTTGCATTCATATAAACACCACCAAATTCAGCAACGACCCGCTTATTTTCATCTACTTCGTCCAGTGTAAATGACTTACGATACCATCCAACACCACCAAGCTTATAACCACTCTCTGCTTCACCTGCTTGGCTATAAGGGAGATCTAAACTGTAATCGTGTGGCAATTGCACATTATCCCAATTTGAATCATCATAGTTGTTCAACTCTGCATTACTTTTCTCTCCATAACTAAACTTCCAATTATCATTAAATAATTGGCGACGTTTATCATCACTTACGTCTGTTTTATGGATGAATGTTTCAGGCGTACTAAATGAATAGTCTTCTTCCTCTGCAATAACATTGTTTTGATTCGTTAAAGCTGACACTAAAAAAGTCATTATTAACATGACACCTATTACTTTTATTTTCCTAGGCATTTTACACCTTCTCCTCTAAAGTTTAATTAAATTTCATGATAAATAATTAAACCTCTATTTTCACTAGATGTTATTTATATACATTTGTAAATAGCCATACCATTCCACAACAAAACTCTCATAATAGATAACGGGATAATTACGTGTAAATATACCAAAAAAGCTTGCCCTATTAATTTAGCAGCTTCAAACGTTTGATTAGAAATATCGGCATAAAAGTTCCTAAATATCCAAAAAATTAATCTTAACTACTGAGTCAAGATCAACTCCACTCTAGCTGTAATCTTTTTCCATAAGATAGGATAGAAAATACGCTCATTTACTTCCTCAGCAGACATATCTTTTAATTCAGCTAAAGTCGTTTCATAGATAACATCATCTAAATTATCCGCGTTATATAAAAAATCTACTGAATTATGTTCGACAAAGTCTTCGATATTATCTCCTTCTACATCTATCACATAATATTATGTTTATAGGAACACCTTTTCGATATCAAGTATTTCAGCTCCAAATATCCTCTTCGTTTATTCCTTACCACTAAAGGAAGTATAAGCACCTCCCCAATTAACGATAAATCTAAAACTAACGACATGCCTCCTATACTTAGTTGTTTTTTATTTTGAACTTAAACGATAATTCGAAGACTTAACTTTACAAATGTTTCTTCGCTTATAACTTATAACAATTTTCATCACCTCTAACTTTTCAAATTTGTACCGTGTTATCTATGATATACACTTAAGCTAACGTTTTTAAAACGCTTTCACAATAAGGATATTGTTGGTTTTTTTATGATTATTGCTAAATTAATTGTCTTTTTTGTAAATTAGGAAAAATTGACTAGTCGTTGTTATATTTTTTTATATCAAAAGGCCTAAGTAAAAATGGTGAGATTTTTGAGCTAGGAGATTACCAGGGGAGATTTTAAAAGTAAGAGAAGAGGCTGGAACATAAGTATTTTAGTTAATTAAAATCGAAGTTTTTTTCGAAGCAAATAGTACTCGCTTAAAGTTGTTCGTCTTTTAATAACTAATACTTAGTTGTGTCTCAGCCTCATTTTTTAACACCTTATACTAAATTAAGCTTATTTCCACTGATTAACTAAATAATCACTATGACTTAATAAAGTTTCATAAACCTCTTCAGAAATCGCTTCATTTTCTAAATGATATTCAATTAAAGAGTTAAATCCAGCCAGGTGTTTCCGAACCTTTTCGCTATGACCAGTATTTTCATAATGCTCGACTGCTTTTAGATGAAGAGACAAGCTTCTAGCAACTGTTTCATCTTTGAATTCTTCTTTTTTGTTTAAGCTTTCAACGAGTCTTTGCATGTTCTTAGCATCCCAAGCGTATATCGCATTTGCTGTTAGCGAAGAAGTCTTTTTTCGGATCGAATTGGTGGAGACCGTCTCCCGTGTTGGGTGCACTCGATTTGTAAGTAAAATAGCCATTGTATCAAGATCTGGGCTAGCAACCACAGATGTCCCCGTGTATCCTGTATGGCCAAACGTATTTTCTTCAGCTAACACATCCATATACCAATCTTGATTCAAATCCCAACCTAAACCATGATCCTGACCTGGATAATCTGTATTCCAATTTATGTTCATCAAGTTGAATGCCTCATCTGATAAAATGTCAACTTCTTGATAACTTCCTTCATTAAGAAGCATTTGCAAAAATACAGCCATATCACTAGCCGAGCTAAAAACCCCAGCATGACCTGCAACACCATCAAGGGCCCATGCCTTTTCATCATGTACACTGCCCCAGACTAAGCCACGGTCTGCCCATGGTTGCTCCTCAGTCGCAGCAATTCTCGATTTTAAATCCTCTGAAGGGTTATACATCGTATCTCCCATACCTAGAGGCTCGATAATATTTTCCTCTACATAAGCATCTTGACGTTCTCCCGTTAACCGTTCTATCAGAACACCTAATGTTATATAATTAATATCACTGTAGACATACTCTGCACCTGGCTCATTTAAAAGCGGTTCAGCCATTGTAAAATCAAGCAGGTCCGCCCGCGTTCCCTCTATATCATAAAGCGGTTGTGACGGTCCCGCCTTTTCACCTGATGTATGAGTGAGTAACTGTTTAATTGTAATCTCTTCTTTTTCCTCTGTATCATATTCCGGCAAGTAATCAGCAACAACATCGTCCAAATCAAAATGTCCTTGATCCCATAATTGCATGACAGCAACCGCTGTAAACAACTTCGATATGGAAGCCATATCAAAAATAGTGTCCTCATGCATTTCAATGGGCTCGTCCATTTCAGTAAAATCATCATCAACATAACGCGCCGCATAGCCGTATGCGTCATGTTTAACGACTTTTCCATCCCGAGCAATAAGCACGACAGCCCCAGGCATGACTTTTTCAGAAATAGCTTCTTCAATCTCACCATCCAAATCATCAAGCGGTTGCTGAAGCATCTCCACATTTTCAGGACTATCAGGTTGCAACCCTAAAATTTCCGCCTGGGTAGCTTGTGGTTGTACAGATAACATGGTAAAAACTAATACAAACGCATACATAATTGGTATGATCCTTCTTCTCAATTCCATCTCCCCCTTTTAATTTTTTCGTAATGTGAGATCAAACTAAGTATAATGAAGAGGCATCAAAATTTCTGTCATATGCTGTCGAAATCATCTGCCTTTTCTCAAAATGAATAGGAAGAACTAATTGAAGTAGACAATAGAATAGGTAATAAGTCTTTTTTTCGGAAAATAGGCAAGAAGAATGAAGATAATGTTTGTGAGGAAGTGAGAAAACGGGGTTGATAGTTGAGGGGGGATGCCCCTTTTAGTATGTGATTGATTGTCTATTTTAAATCAGGGATAAAAGTAAACGCTCAGGGACTACACCTGAGCGTAATACATACAAAACATGAAATTTTCAAGGTGAATAATTATTACTCACCTTCCCATACCGTATGAAAAATGCCTACTTTATCAACACGTTCATACGTATGTGCTCCGAAATAATCCCGTTGAGCTTGAATCAATTCAGCTCCACTCCTTGAGGCACGATAACCATCGTAGAATGATAGCGAAGAACTCAAGCCTGGTATTGATAATCCGTTTTCCATCGCTTTCATGGCCACACGTCTTAATGAACCCTCATAAGCATTCGCCTTCTCTTGAAAATAAGGGGCTCTTAGGATATTCTTCAGTTTTACATCTGATTGAAATGCCTGACTGACAGAATCCAAAAAATCTGCCTGAATAATACAGCCACCCCTGAAAATGAGTGCAATATCAGCCAACCGGAAATTCCATCCATAATAATCCGAGGCCTGCTTGTATTGCATGAAACCTTGAGCATAGGTACAAATTTTACCCATGAATAACGCTTCTTTAACGAGATTAATCCATTCATCTTTATCAGATACCTGACAATTCATTTTCGGGCCGGCTAAATACTCTGCGGCTTCTACACGTTCATCTTTTAAGGACGAGAGGTATCTAGCAAATACTGATTCTGTAATGATGGAGGCGGGAACCCCAATATCCAAAGCATCTTTACTCGTCCATTTTCCAGTACCTTTTTGCCCTGCTTTATCAAGGATAACGTCAATAATCGGTTGGGATGTGACTGGGTCATCATAATTCAAAATATGACCGGTGATTTCAATCAAATAACTTTTCAGCTCCCATTCATTCCATTTAGAAAAGATGTTTGCAATTTCTTTCACGTCCAGTCCGACGACCTTCCGAAGAAATTGATAAGCTTCTGAAATCAATTGCATGTCCGCATATTCAATCCCATTATGAACCATTTTCACATAATGTCCCGATCCTTCTGTTCCGATATATGAACAACATGGTTTCCCATCGACCTGAGCAGCAATTTTTTCAAGAATCGGTGCCACTTCATCGTAAGCCGCCTTATCACCACTGGGCATTAAGGCAGGACCATTCAGTGCACCTGCTTCCCCGCCAGAAACACCAATACTTAAAAACTGAATCCCTTTTTCTTTCAATAAGCGAAATCTTTCTGTGGAATCTTTGAAGTTAGCGTTTCCGCCATCCATAATAATATCTTCTTTATCAAGCAAAGGGGCAATCGAGTTGATCACCGAATCTGTCACTTCACCTGCTGTTACCATAAGAAATACCTTTCGTGGTTTTTCAAGTGATTCAATAAATGGCTTTAAATCATAGAATACTGTCGCACTTTCATGTGGAAATTCCTCACTAAATTTTTCTGTTAAATCGGGAGTATAATTATAAAGCGCCACACGCTCACCTTTATTTAACATATTTTTAGCAAGACTTGCTCCCATAACTCCTAGCCCGTATACACCGATTGTATGATTCAATTTTAAAAGTCCTTTCTTTATAAATGTAATTTTTATACAAAAAGGCTTAGCAGCATGATGAAACCTAAGCCCACTACTGAAATGACTGTTTCAAGTAATGTCCATGTAGAAAAAGTCTCTTTCATTGTCAAACCAAAGAATTCTTTAAACATCCAGAATCCAGCATCGTTGACATGGGAAGCAATCACACTTCCAGCTCCTGTGGCAAGCACCATTAATGCAAGATTGACATCGGATCCCTGCATCAAAGGAATGACTAATCCTGCGGTTGTTAAAGCTGCAACGGTAGCAGAACCAAGGGAAATACGTAAGATGGCAGCAATAATCCAAGCTAATAAAATGGGTGACATACTACTGTCTGTAAAGATATTTGCAACTGCGTCACCAACTCCACCATCAATTAAAACTTGTTTAAATACGCCGCCACCTCCAATGATAAGCAACATCATACCAATGGAACGAATAGATTCTTCCGCTGAAGCCATCACTTGTTTGACTGGTATTTGACGGGCAATTCCCATCGTATAGACTGCCAGTAATACAGAGATTAACAAAGCTGTTGTCGGTTCACCGATCAAATGAATAACATCAAATAATACACTACTGCCTACACCGCCTATGTCTTGAAGCAATTGGATGATGGTAGAGATGGCCATCAAGATGACAGGGAATAATGCCGTCAAAATACTCGTGCTAAAAGGTGGTGTCTCTTCAATTTCGAACTCTTTAACTTCACCTACAGAGTCAATGCTGCCGGTTTTTTCAAATGCTTCAGGAACTAACTTTTTCGCTAACTTAGTGAATAACGGTCCTGCGATCACTAAAGTCGGTACTGCAATAATGAAACCATATACTAAAACCATACCGATATTCGCTTCATACTGCTGAGCAATTACCGTTGGTCCGGGGTGTGGCGGTAAAAATCCGTGTGTGACGGATAATGCTGCCGCCATTGAAATTCCTAGGTAAAGTATAGATACCTTTAATTGCTTGGCTATCTGATAAACGATGGGAATAAGAAGAACAAGGCCAACTTCAAAGAATAGAGCAATACCGATGATAAATGAAGCGATCACGACCGCCCATTGAATATGTTTTTCACCAAATCGATTGATTAACGTCATGGCAATCCGCTGTGCACCACCCGCATCTGAGACAAGCTTTCCAAGAATAGCTCCAAAACCAAAGATTAATGCGATGCTTCCAAGTGTGCCGCCCATCCCCTCTTCTATTGAAGAAACGATTTCACCAAGCGGCATCCCTAAAGCAAGGGCAACTAAAAATGAAACTACCACTAAAGAAATAAACGTGTTCAAATTCAATTTCATAATTAAAATAAGTAATACAAGAACACCTAAGGCGACGATGAGCAAGGGAAACATATTACCGGCCAAAGACATATCATCCACTCCTTCAAGATTTTTTTAACTTACTTGTCGTGTACATTATTTTGGTAATGTGAAATCTTCTTATATTCCTCACTGAGCACTCTCGATATGTTGATGAAGATTGGAATTAACTGCCTATAAGCAACTTCGTTAGCAGGATTCGGCGTGTGTGTAAAAGTCGAACCAATCAGGTCCTTGACAACTTCAAACGAATCTATTTTCCTTTCGGCATATAATCCTAATAAACACGCACCCAAACATGATGATTCATAACTTTCCGGAATGATGACTTCATGGTCAAATATATCAGCCATCATTTGGCGCCAAACCTCAGACCGTGAAAATCCCCCTGTGGCTTTGATAGAGGTAACCTCTGTACCCATAACCTCAGTTAAAGCTAAGAACACAGTATAAAGATTAAAAATAACCCCTTCCAATGCAGCACGGATCATATGCTCTTTTTTATGATTCAAAGTCAGGCCAATGAATGACCCTCTAACATCAGAACTCCATAATGGCGCCCGTTCCCCAGCCAGAAATGGGTGGAATAAAAGACCGTTGGCACCGGGGACAACTCCGTCAGCGATACGGGTTAATACATCATAAGCATCAATCCCCAACCGGTTAGCTGTTTCCACCTCACTAGCTGCAAGCTCATCACGTATCCAGCGCAACACCATGCCACCATTGTTTACTGGGCCGCCAATCACCCAATGATCTTCCGTCAAGGCATAACAAAAAATACGTCCTTTGCTATCTGTTTTTGGTTCGGAAATAACCGTTCGAATAGCCCCACTCGTCCCAATCGTTACGGCAACTTCCCCTTTTTGAATCGCATCAACTCCGATATTTGAAAGTACACCATCACTGGCACCGATAACAAAGTGCGTTGTATCAAGAATTCCCATTTCTTCTGCCAGAACAGAGTTACACCCGGTAAAGATTTCTTCGGTTGAAACGAGCCGTGATAATTTAGAGTCATCAATTCCAGCAACCTTAAGAGCGCTTTCCTCCCATGACAGCGACTTCAAGTTCATCATTCCAGTAGCAGATGCGATCGAATAATCAACAACATACTCAGCAAAAAACTTATTAAAAATGTATTCTTTAATACCAATATACTTTTTAGTCTGCTTGGCTATCTCTTTTTCATCATGTTCAATCCACGTAATTTTGCTAAGTGGGGACATGGGATGAATCGGCGTTCCCGTTTTCAAGTAAATGTCATGCCCATGATGTTCGTCTTTTATTTTCTGAGCCCAATTAGCACTTCTATTATCCGCCCAAGTGATGCAAGGGGTAAGCGGTTCACCGTTTTCATCGATTGCAATCAAGCTATGCATTGCACTGCTGAAAGAGATGAATGATAATTTTTCAGGTTTTATTTGTGATTGCCTCATAACATTTCCAATTGACAAAATAACTGCCTGGAATATTTCTTCCGGATCCTGCTCCGCCGTCGAAATATCAGGCGTATAAAGATCATAGCCATTATTTTCCTGAGCAATGATCTCCCCTGTCTCTCGAAATAACACGGCCTTCGTACTTGTTGTTCCAATATCAACCCCAAGCATATACTTATTTCTATCCATGATAATTCCTCGCTTTCTTCATCATTTCCGAATTCGTCCACAAGTCCTCTACACGATTTTGTACATCATCGAAATTATTGAAAAATGCTTTTTTAATCAATTTGTTATCCTTATTCGCCAAAGCTTCAATGATTAAACCATGATTGGCGAGTATCCGATCAAAATCCTGATAATTAACTTGACTTCTATAACGCATGGATAATAGAATGAGGCACTCCATAACTGGTTTTAATTGATTCCAGACCATCAAGATTTGTTGATGATTAATCGACTGAATGATTAATTCATGAAATTCAATATCTTTTAGTGAAAACTCATCAACATCGCCATATTTAATAGCTATTTTCATCATTTCCAAGGTTTTTCTTAAATCATTAAGCAGGCCATCGTTGTCTGATTTAATCAGACGTTTGGTAACAAAAGTTTCAATCATAAGACGTATATCATAAATTTCCTCAATATCTTGTTCAGACAGGCCAATAACCATTGCCCCCATTCTTTCCAGACGGATAAGCCTCTCCTTATCCAGTATCCTCAATGCCTCTCTTACCGGAGAACGACTGACTTGATATTCATTCGCCAGCTGATTTTCCGATAAAACGCTTTCTTTTGGTATATCTTGAGAAATAATCCTCATTCTTAATTCAGTAACTACCATTTCTCCCTTTGAAATAGACGACGACAATCCTTTATCCGGATAAAACTTTTTCATATATATTTATCATCTCCTGAACTAACTTATTAAGCAGTTGGATACTTGTTAACTTGTATACAAGTATAGTTTACTACGAATTATTTTATAGTGCAAGCGTATTCATTCATGGTAATAATTGGTGAAAAAATGTGTATTGATAAAGGTTAAACGGTGGGGCTTAAATGAAATAACTCTTCCATAAAAGCTTAACATTCACTAAAAAGCACGTGGCGTGGCACTTCCAAAAGGTTTATTGTTATCGTCTCCTAAAAAAACTGTTTAAAGTTTTTAAGCTTTTTTCATTTAATTTTTGCCTCGACGAATTAAATCTAAAGAGCAAATTTTGTAATAGAAAATACACGATTTCACCTTATATTCGATAAAAAGATAGCAAAACATTTTCAATATTGAAGTCTAATTCGCTCGCATCTTTTAATTTGTTCGACAAAAGTAAAATATGGATTTTCTGCTTTAAACTTTGAAATAAATATAACTTGAAAAGACAGCAAAATGATGAACCACTCTCATCACTAAAACACATTATGCATCGCTCCCGAGGGTATGGTAATATAAGTGTAAGCATATACGGAAAGGAATGATTAAATGACCATTCCAAATGAAGAAAGAAAATATTCTTATGTAGATTACCTGACTTGGGATGAAGGAGAAAGAGTTGAACTGATTGATGGAGAAATATTCAACATGTCACCGGCTCCTTCACGTCAACACCAACAAATACTTGGGGAATTATTCAAAGCTTTCTCTTCCTTCCTGGAAGATGCCGAATGTGAAGTCTATTTTGCGCCTTTTGATGTACGACTTTTTGCAGAAAATAAAAGTAATGATAATATAACCAATGTCGTTCAGCCTGATTTAACTGTTGTATGTGATAAAGATAAACTTGATGATCAAGGATGTAGCGGATCCCCAGATTTGATTATTGAAGTTCTTTCGCCATCCTTTATTAAGATAGACCGTTGGGATAAATATAAACTTTATGAAAAAGCAGGCGTTCAGGAGTACTGGCTTGTCGATCCTATCAATCAAGCGGTCGAAGTACACTATTTAGATGGCACACAGTATGGATTTCAAGGTGTATTTACAGAGGAAGACACTGTTTCCGTTCAAATTTTGCCAGAATTAACATTACATTTGAATGAAATATTTAATGAAAATGATCATAAATATTGAGAAACTTGATTAAGCGAAGGCATTGCAAGCATTTTGTTACTATTTTGCTTTGATTTGGTTTAATCTTACGAGTTATGAATACATCAAAATTCCTCCAGGATCACCAATTAACAAAATAATGTAATCCACCTTAAAAAAATATTAGGATAATCATTGGATACCAATGATTATCCTAATTCATAGATTAATCCCTTAAATGAATGGATTAATTACTTAATTCATCACTCAACATATCAGCACCATCGATAAGAGTTTCGTAAGCCTCATCAGAAATTTGTCCTTCTTCTTTTTGATAATCGAGTAAGTTCTTAAATCCTTCTAAATGTTTCACGACTTTTTTGTTATCTCCGGATTTTTCAAATTGTGCCAATGCTTTTAAATGAAGATTCAATGCATGTATGGCTTCATCGCTTGAAATATCACCGGATTCTTCGTAACGCTCAACTAGACTTTTTAAGTCAGAGATATCTGATACTGGTTCTGGAACTTCAGATCCTGGATCCAACGCTTTATGCAGCGAAAATTGTGAAGCACTTGCAAAACCATTTTGCCCATCTTCAACAATAAACTTAACATACTTAGCTGTTGTTTCTTTTAGGTCAATTGTTTCCGGATTTGAATTAGCTTTCCATGTTCCTACAGCCACTTCTTCATAGTCATCTCCATCCATACTTACTTCTAAGCGATATTGTTTAATATGTCCGTTATCGCTACCACTTTGTCTTGGTGTATAAACAAACTTACTTAAGTCCGTTTCTTCATCCAACTCAAGATTCACTTCAATTGGAAATGGTGAATTATCATTCCATTTAGAATGCCAAATGGTATCTAAGTTTCCATCAAACGCGAGTTCAATTGGTCCTTCAACTGACTGATCACCTTGCTCCAGTTCTTCATTAGATGCTGAAATGTTCATCGTACCTGGATCAATGATAGTTGGATCCACATATTTTCCTTTTGTAACATTGAAAGATGAAATAACACCGTTCAATGAATCCGTCGCACTTCCGATACGTTCAAGTGGTAGCACTAATGTGTTATATGGCATACTCGTTTCTTCTAATAAAGGGACTTCTTCACCATCGACAAAAAGTCTTGTTTTCTCTAGTTCTGTCACAAAGGTTAATGTTGTTTCTTCACCAGGTGTTAACTTGTAATCATATGAATACGATAGATTACCAAAGTCATATCCAACATAACCATCTTCATCTACAGCATAAATGGTTGCATAATCTCGATAGGAGTGATCAGCATATGTTGCATCATTACTTTTTTCGGCAATCACTTGGACTTCTTCCGTATCTTCAATTGTCAGCGTAACGTCCATTGTAGCGTTAGGACCAAGTTCAGATAATCCTGTTGTTACATAGCTTTCGTCACCACGTAACTTAAGACCTTCTCCTTCAACAATATCTGCATCTACTTGATCTTCTACATCATAACCATTCTCACTTTGATCCCCACTGCCCTTTGTAAATTTATAATCTACAACGGTTGAATCAACTGTCTCAATATCAAATGTCGGATTTGTATTATGGGCATATCCTGTTTTTTCAGCCGCTTTTGCAAATTCTTCATAGGAGACATCCTCATTACTTCCCCAAGTTTTTTGAGCCATAGCCGGGATTGCTTCAAACGTACGGTCAAACATATCATACTGTGTAATTCCATTTTCAAGTTTCCCTACTTTGTCATTCCATAGTGCAAACATTCCTCCAAGGAATTGTGGGTTTGACTCGTCAACAACTGCACCATTTGAAAATTTGGTTGGCTCATAATTATTATATAAATGTTCAGGATTCAAACGATCATAATAATAACCAGCCCTTGGTACCATATAAACTTGAGCATCATCAATATTGATAATATCAAATCCCTCGTTTAACATTTGGATTGGTTCTGCCCATCCTGTATTCCACACCTGAATTTGGACATCCTCTGACGTGATTGGTGTTTTTCCCGATTTATTCGTGAGACTTCCCCAAAGACGGACAGTTCGATCCTTTTCATCCCGAATAAACTTAAGCATGTCGTCAACATACGCCCGGTAGTCTTCTGCACCACCATAATATTCGTCACTACCTATATGAATGGTTGAATCTTGAAATACTGGATTTTCACCATCCAAATATTCATCATAAATTGACTTGATAAATGGCAAGGTATCCGCATGTGACAAATCAAGCATTGCTGCCGCTTCCTCTGGTGGTTTACCATTAATAATTTCCCCTTTATAGTAAAGGTCTGGACGAACTTTAACCATTGAAAGAGCATGTCCTGGTGTATCGAATTCTGGTACGATTTCCATACCATAATCTGAAGCATCAGAGATAAATTGATGGAATTCATCTTTAGTATAATAAGCATCTTCAGATGTTAACGACACCCCATTTTCACCAACAATATCTGACTCCATTCTAAATCCTGCATGACCATTTTCTATAGCATCTTCAATGGAATCAAATAAATCCATTTCAAGCTCATTGTCATTTAAATGAACTTGGAAATCATTCATTTTGTAATAACTCATATTTTTCATGTAATCATAGAGATAATCTAAATCTGTAAATTTACGTCCCACATCTAACATAAATCCGCGGACCTTGTATTTTGGATAATCGCGAATAAGACCATTTTTAACTTCATTTGAATCACTTGTTTTTAAAATTTGAAGTAAGGTTCTTGTCGCATAAAACGCTCCGGTATATTTCTCAGCTACAATCTCGATATTTCCATTGTTGATTTCAATACTATAGCCCTCCTCACCATATATGCCTTCTTCATCCTCTTTGAAAATAATTGCATTGGAATCAGCCACTTGAATTGGAAGCTTCATATTTTGTGAGTCTACCAAATCCTTTTGAAATATCTTCGCCGCCTTTTCAAAAGGTGAATTTTGAACGACTAAACTAGTAGAATCATCAATTGTCATTGAACCTTCTAAACCATGCCACTCTTGTAGGGCAGGAATGACTTCGGGTTTTTCATTCACACCTTCGTCAGAATATACTCCTTTAACCGGAACGGTGAATTCCTTTGTTTCGTCATTGCCATTATCCTTTATTAATTCCAAAGTAACTTTTACTTCCTTATCAATTAACGGGCTGGTTACATTACCATCAAGGTCTATAACTGGGAGACCATTACTCCCAACAACAGATAGTTCACCTGATTTCGCCTTAGGGAGGTCAAGTTTGGCATTTTCTTCGTCAATCGTAAGTTTTGATAGTTGTGAGAGTGAGTCTATTTCATCAACTTCTTCTGTGGTTACATCAGAAAAAACTTCCATCTCATAAATCCCAACATTCGGCCAATCATTTTCTCCGCCATCATATTCTGTTACATCAAGACGTAAATATCTAGCATTAACTGCATTTTCTAAATTTAAAACTTGCCGTTGGATATTGGATTTTTCTGTTTGCTCAAAGTATGGAAAATATTGTTCTCCATCTTCGGAGTAGGTCAAATTAAATGCATTGATATTGCTTTCTTCTCGTTCCCAATTGATAATGATAGATTGCACTTCTGTTAATTCATGTAAATCAATATCCAATGTTCTTATTTCTATTTCTTCACTGACATCTGTAGCCCAATACGTGGTAAAATCACCGTCTACCGTGTTGTCCGCTACAAAGTCTGTATTTGCTTCTTCATTTGATGCTGTAGCTGTTTTTCCTTCAGCCATGTTCTCTGTTCCTTTTACAACAGTATCAACACTTTCCAATACTTCAAATTCATAAACAGAAACAGTTGGCCAGGAAACTTGTTCATCCACTGTTGGAGCGTTTTCATCAAAATCTGTAATAACTAATTTTACAATTTTAGCACTTATTGCTTCATCCAATTTTATCGTTTCAATCCACTGGTGTTTATTTTTATTGGATTCATAGATTGTCTCAAAATCTTCCCCATCATCAGATACTTGGATTGAGTATGCATTTACATTCGCTCTTTCCCAATGAATTTTAAATCCTTCAAACGTCTTCGCCTTAGGATATTCTACCTGTAACCACTTAGGATTCTCCTTCGTAGCAAGAGATGCATCACTTGCCCATCTCGAGTCTTTATCTTTATATCGATTATACTGGCCATCAAAGGCCTTTTCAGCGCCCCATTTAGGATCTTCTGAACCAGAAGAAGTGTAGTGTGGTTCATCAATTTCCTTTGCCTTTGCAACATTCATAGGTGATAAAATACTTGGAAAAACTAAACTCAAGGCTACTAAGATTATGAATAATCGATTATAGGAATGTTCTTTTAACACAATTCATCCTCCCCCTTCAAAAGATTTAATACTTCTCTCAAAAATCTTCAATTATAATCATGGAATCCATGTGTAAGTTTCGATAATATGGTTAAACATTAATTGAGAGAGGGATAGCCTCCTCTCCAATTAATGTTCCCTAATTAAATCATTAGTACCACTTTTAAGAGCTTTATAGACTCCATCTAAATCTGCTCATTTCTTTTTGATGTTCACTCCCTAAAACATTTATTCCAATTCATCACTCAACATATCTGCACCATCGATAAGAGTTTCATAAGCCTCATCAGAAATTTGTCCTTCTTCTTTTTGATAATCGAGTAAGTTCTTAAATCCTTCTAAATGTTTCACGACTTTTTTGTTATCTCCGGATTTTTCAAATTGTGCCAGTGCTTTTAAATGAAGATTCAATGCATGTATGGCTTCATCGCTTGAAATATCACCGGATTCTTCGTAACGTTCAACGAGATTTTTTAAGTCAGAAACGCTTGCTATAGGAAGTAAACTTTTGTTATTAGAGATATTCATTTCATAAATGACTGGCTGAACATCTCCCCAACTTAATTTAATTTCAAAAATATGGTCGTATTCGGTGTTATAAAACGTATTTAGACTATCATCTAGAGTACCTAATTCAACCCACTCATCTTCTCCAACTCTAGCATTCACTGTAGCGTTCGATATAGCATTAGCACCCTGCACGATTGTAATAGCTGTTGCATCTGTCTTTTCCGACAAGCGATATGTTAAAGAACCGTCCGTACGATCCGTCATATTCGGTTTAAAGGCCGTTGTAAGATCACCATCAACCAATAATTCAGGACCATGTCCTTCCTCTTCAATAGGGTCGGCAATAAACGTAGGATTATTTTCGGTTTGGACATATTCGCCATCATTAATGAGAATTTCGTTAATATGAGCAAATCTCACTGAATAATCTGCAGTAAATACTATTCTAATATATTTAGCTTCAACGCCATCAATGTCATCATTACCAAAATAATAGTTTCCTGGATTATCAGAATCATGCGTATAGCCATCCTTAATCATATCTGCATAATCTGGTGTTCCGTCTTTAAGGTTATCCTCACCATCACCAATTGTGGCAACGTCTGTCCAGTTCTTATTATCCATTGATAATTGAACTTTGGCATCACGAATATAGTTGATACTATTTTCCTCGTTATAGATTCGCAAACTATTAAAAATTCTAGGTTCACCTACAGAATAAGTGATGTACTCGCCTTCTTTTTGGTAATCAGCAAAAATCGTCTTTGTTCCTAAATCATTATCAAACACATTTAACAGTGTTCCATTATTTCTAGAATCACTATCAGCATATTGAGGATGGATTCCCAAGGAAGTTTCCACAAAACTTGGTGCTTCCAATTCATTAGACAAAACGCTAAATTCTTCTAAATTAAAGGTGATATCCTCGTCTGTATCGTTCAGTAACCTTACATACCGAGCATTCATTCCTTCTGTAGGCTTTGTCCATTCGACCCCATTCATAGATGCTTGCAATGTCAGGTCTCCACTTGTTTCCTTTACCTCAACACGATCTAATTCTTTAATACGCTCCAATTTCACACCTAAATACTCATCTGGTTTAAGTGTCAAATCTTCTGTTTTATTTAAACTTGTTTCTTCAAGTGTATGTTGAGCTTTGATTGTTTTATAATCATCATTATTTGTATACGTAAATTTAGATGTTCCACCCAAAGTGTCAACTTTAATCCCGCTAAACTTGAGCCAGACTGGAACTTCTTTAAGGTTTTTCAGACGGACATAACGTGCTTCAATTCCAGATAAATCTTCCTTAATCTTATCCATCCCTGGTCCTTGGTCATGATACTCTTTTACTTTAGTGTATTCTTCACCATCCACAGAATACTCCAACTGATAATCCGTCCATTTATCAGCATTATCATGTCCTACAGTGAAAGATACTTCTCCTAAGTCTTGCACTTCTAAGAGGTCCACACCAATGTAATCACCGACAACGGAAGTATCTTTTTTCTCTCCGGATGGGTCATACCAGACAAACGTCGAATCGTCATCATCGAATAAATTATCTTCGTTTCCTTGATACACTGAAAAATGATCGGGAACCATTAATTTATATTCTTGTTCATCTTCACCTTCAGTTTCTTCATTAATAACAATATCTCTTATGCCTAACCACGTATCAGCCCGGTCCTCGGTTGCGATTAAACGGATGCCTCTTACTTTTAAGTCCAAGTCCTCTAAAACAATTTGACTATCATGTCCATACTCAGCGCCTTCAATATCCTTCCAAGTTTCTCCGTCAACAGTATATTGAGCTTTGCTGGCAGTGAAGGTATCTTCTTCATTATCTATTGTTCCCAGTTCAAATCGAGCAGAGTTTAACGTCATTGGTTTCTTATATTGCACCCCGACATACGTACCTGTTTCAATCGTGTTTGGATCTTTATAAACAACTTCAGTCTTCGGGTTATTATCTAATACATTATCCAAATTCCCCGTTGGCGTGTCCGTTCGATTCGTAATAAACTGAACTGGATTTAAATCCGGATTGACGATGGTTTCCACCTTCGTTGATACGTCACTTATTAACGTTTTAATGAAGGGGACAATGTGCTGGACGCCGACTTCAGCGTATTCGTAATGATCAATGTAACTAAAGGGATGATTCTTTGATGCTTCAAAAGAAGCCTGTCCTTGACTATAGTTCTCCCATACCTCGGCTTCCTCGCCTTGTTCATCAGCAATTTCAGCGTTTAACAGATATATGGCTGCATCTGCAGTATCCAAAGCACTATCCAACCAGTAGATGATTTGATCTCTTATTCTTTCATTTCCAGGATTATCTTTATATGTTTGCGCCGCATCACGGATAACCTCAAATTCCTGAATTAAGTCTTGTGCTTTTTCAGTAATTTCTTCTTTCCCAAGAGCATCTTTAAAGTCATTTAATTTTGGTGCTAACTCTACTGACTCTTCCAATTTTGCCACACGACTATCCATATCTTGATTAATCATATGCTTGGAGAGCTCTCTCAAAGCATTGGAAGCAGGTGTTTCATTAATATTTAAATGATCCATATAGGCAAATGAATCATTCCAATTTTCCTGTGCTTGCTCTTCGTTATCCCAGATATTCCATGAGTAATCAGCATTGGCAAAAATAGCTGTTTTGCTTGGTTCTGACTGTTGCATTGGATTTAAGACAATTCCTTCAATGTTTTCAGGATCGACTCCTGGCTGTAGAAATACTTCATTTCCACCCATAATTAAATGATTCTTCGAGTTATCTGTTACGGGCCAGTTAATCCACATATAGGGTCCTCTGCCAGCATTTTCTGTAAATGTCTGAGTAAAATTATCAGAAACTTCTCCCCAAACTTTTCCACCTGTTTGAACTAAACTCACAGATTCAGGTAATTCTTTTAATGTTTGAATTTGCTCACTGTCTCCCCACCCCATATAATCATTTGGAGTGAAAATCATATCGGTTACTAACCCATCATAATTCTCTTCTTGCTCAATTAACCAATCCGTTAAATCAGTCATTAATGTGACATAGTTTTCTGCATCACCTTGAGGTACACCTGCATCATCACCTAATATGCCAAATTTCCTAACACCAGCATCTAATAACTGAGTGAATTTTTCTTTAATTATATTTAAATCGGTCTGATAGTTTTCTTCCGTATCAAATTTCATGGCATCATTCATAAATGGATGGAGGGTATAAACAAATCGAGTTTTACTCGCATTACCCGCTTCAGCAAGTTTACGAATATCCTCTAATTCATCTTCGGAATATAATTCTTTCCATTCGCCATTATGTTTCGGGTCATCTTTGGGTGCATAAACATAGGAGTTCATCTTAAAGTCGCCACCAAAAGTCATTAATTCGGCACGATCTTGCGTAGACCATGGCTCTCCATAATAACCTTCGATGAACCCTCTTCCTTTAACATCTGCATAATCGTTAATGGTCAATTCCTCAATCGAGCGATCCTCCATTTGTTTAAAAATATGCTTGATGGTTGTGACTCCATAAAAAGCGGAATCCACATCTTTGCCTAATACAGCAATCACATTATCTTTAATTGAAACAATATTGCTGTCCAACTCTTCTAAAGTCGTTTCATCGATCAAGCCATTATCTGCAAAATAATGTTCTACGTATTCATCTGACTGATATGTACCAACCAAAAAGTTTGTTGCCTCTGAAACGATTTCATCAGATTCGGAGTAGTCTATTCCTTTATCATTTAACAATTCTTCTACTCTATCCTTAGTATATGAATCTATTTTTGACTCATAAACAATATTTACCGTATCACTTACATCAAATTGTTGACCATGATAGTCAATATCATGTGGAGTTGGATAAATGGTATATGGTTCTGTTTCACTTGTGTTATCCGCTGCAAGTGCTGAAAAAGCCATTCCATTTGATCCAAATATCATACTTATGATCATGGTAAAAGCTAAAATTAAATTTAAGATTGGGTTTCTTCTTCTTTTCAATTTCCTTGCCTCCTCAACAATTGAATCACCAGTGTTTAAACACTGGTGATTCAATTGTTTTTTATTTTACTTTTCTTCTCCACTTCCTTGCTCAGCAACAAAAGTCCACTCTAATTCTAGTGAATCGCCTTGGAATTGGTTTTGATCTTCTCCATTATCTAAGAAATTAAACTTAACTACGAAATCATGATCATCCCCAGCTTCTAAGCCTTTTCCTCCAAGAGTTGGATAGAAAATATGCTCGTTTACCGCCTCTGGAGTCATATCTTTTAGCTCAGCTAAAGTCGTTTCATATATCACTTCATCTAAATTATCCGCGTTATATAAAAATTCTACTTGGATATGTTCACCAAAATCTTCCGTGTTATCTCCTTCTGCATCTATAACATTATAGTCTGTTTCTAGAAACACCTTTTCAATGTCTAGCGTCCCTGAGTTTTGTAGCTCGAAGTCTCGAACAATCGAATCTCCAGGCGCAAGATTGTCCACATCAATAATTGTTGTAGGCTCAGCTGTTAAATCTAGTGTACCAGCAGCAAATGTATTGTTCGTTTGTTCCGTATCGCTAAAATAAGCATAAGTTCCTCCACCAATTAACGATAAACCTAAAGCTAACGACATAACTCCTACACCTAGTTGTTTTTTTATTTTCATTTTTATATTCTCCCCTTATTTTTTGTTTTAGTCTCCGGACTACCAAGTCATGATTAGACGATAATCCGAAGACTTAACTTGTTTAATATCTCTTTGCTTATAGCTTAATCTAGTTTTTCAATTAACGTATCTGCACCTTTTGTTAAAGTTTCATAGGCTTCTTCAGAAATCTGTTCTTCTTCATTTTGATGACTGAGTAAGTCTTTAAATCCATTCAAATGCTTGACTACCTTTTCATCATTTCCGATTCTTTCAAAATGTTCTAATGCCGTTAAGTGAAGTTTTAATGCACGGGCTGCTTCATCACTTGAAATGTCGCCTGTTTCTTCAAACTCTTCAACTAATTCTTTTAAGTCGGATATCGTTGACACAGGTGGAGTTGCATCCAGTTTTTCAATGCGTAAGTTATCCAACATAAACGTCCCTTCGCCCGTATGCATATTTACTTCGGTTCCATCATTAAATATACCGATATAGGTTTGTCCATTGTCAGATCCTATAACAGTGAATTCTACTCTGTTTGTATCTGTTGACGAGGACAGTTGTTCATTCACACTCAAACCTTTTGCATCGTCGATATCTTTCACATCGATTTCTTCATCTCCGGAAATAAATCGGTAAGAGTCAGCCGTTGTTTGATAGTCAAAACTAACCTTGTACTCTGCGCCAGGTTCAAATTGATAGTGTTGTGGAATTGTACGGTAGTTCAGACCACTGTTACCGGTATTCACTTTAAGGGACCAGTTACCATCGATAACATCATCAACTAAATTGTCAGCCCAGCCTTTTTGTGTATATGGATCATGAAGCTCTGACAAGTGGATACGGTTATCCTCTACATTTTCCGTATTACCGATAACAAATGGGTAAATCCCCTGGACAACAGATTCAAAGTCTTGTACAAACACATCGTCTGATTCATAATTTGTCAACGTTTTTTGGACAATTCTAATATCATCAAATTTCGTTTGCCCTTCGCCTGCTTCACGGCCAAGCTTAAGAGTCGCTGTATCATCTACTGCTGTGAAGCTCACTTGCATTCGCTGCATTTTACTGTCATAGCCATTGTTTGTAGCATGTGAATCAGCTTTAACATAGTTTTTCTGTAAACTACGCAATGTAAAGTTACTTACGTCTTCTTCCCCACCAAGAACTTCAATCGTTGCTTTTACATCACTTTTATTTTCGACATAAACTTCTGCTACATAATCCTTACCTGGTTCTAAATCCGTTAACGTTCGCGTAACAGTTGTATCCTCATCTGGGTTTTCAAAATTTAAGTAATAATCCCCACTACTTAATTGACGAGCACTGCCTGTTTGATCTGTTCTATTAACACTTACAGATTCACTATCCCCGTCAATTGTTGTGTAATCATCATCGATTGTTCCCGTATTGAATCCTGAATCATGAATATGAGCATCCGTGCTCCATTCATCAACTTGGACACCGTCATCATTACTGGCTACAACAATATATGGTGTTGCTGCTTCAGCAGTTAATGTAATTTTATTATCGTTCACTTTAACTTCTTGTTTATTAGTTCTACCTTGGTCAGTCAACTCATACACATCGACACTTGAGACACCTTCATACTCTTCAGGTAAGGTCCACGTAGACTCACCACCTTCTAAATTCCAATGATATAACTTATCAGAATCAGGAGTAGGTGTGTCAAAATCTTGTTCTACCCAAGGAAGTAAATATTTGTGCTCATCAAGAACGACATTATCATTTAGCGTTATGACGCGTTCTCTGGAATCGTCTTTTCTTGTAACTGCAACAATGTCTCCATTGCTAGGATCTTTCAATTTAATTTCCTTTTCTAGATTCGTTTCTGTTGGATCCCCATCCGTTTTTTCCCAATTCGTTACATAATATTTCTGTAAAAACTTAGTTGGTAAGTTCGTATCAAATGTCATATGGATAAAGTTGTCAAAGTTTTTATCAGATTGCCAACCTTCAAAACCAGCTAATTCAAATCCACCAAGTAATGGGTGATCAGCCGTTCCGCCGGCTTCTGGCCAGTTTAATACCCAAGAATCCTTTTGGTGATTGCTGACAAAACGTAATGCATCGGAGTTGAGTCCCTTGCTTTCTGGTCCCCCATAGTTCTTATCTGTCGCCCAATGCTGCCAAGTCGAGTTATTTGGTAATGCATCACCAAATTCTGACGTTAATCTTAAACCCATGCCATTTAGTTGTTCTGCAATTCGATTAGATTCCCATTGATCCTGATACCAGACATCTAAATAAACAAAGTCAAGACCTGGTGCTGCTTCGTCTAGTTCAGCAAGTCTCGCTGCCCGTCTACCAGAGGATAAGTCATACAATTTATCAATGACGTAAGATTGATCTAACCAGCCCCAACCGTGGGAATTTGGACCTTCAATGAGGTCTTCATCAAATGCTTTTGCTTCTGGGTAAGTTTCTTGTGCGTTAATATGGACACCAATTTCAGCATTGTATTTATGTCCTTCATCAATGAGAGTATTTAAATCTTCTTCACCACCCATTTTTTCACCAACATCCCCATAATCAGGATGGGCACTATCATGTCCTTCGTTTCCATATCCTTTTAATAACACAGGTTGTCCCAATCCATCTGTTGCAAGGGCTACTTTTTTCACATTATCCAAAGTTTTTAGGAATGGTTGTTGTGCTTGTGAACCAAAGTTCATAGCGATCCGTGTACCCACATTATTATTGACATCTTCTGAACCTTGAATGTCTTGCATGATATCCCGATAAGCAATCGCAGCATCCTGCCAGTCGACTTTATCATCATCATTTAAATCTTCTGCAATCGCAATTTTGATAGTAGGTTTGTTTGATGAAGGTTCTGGCATAAAGTCTCTGTGATAAAAGAGTGTGTTAGAACTTATCCCCATCGCCTTATCACCATCTTCAGTTTCATAACGATTTGCGATCAGGTTATTGTGTCCATCAACCTCAGAACTGGACCATACCCCTGCACTTAATTCCCCTGTTGTTAAGAATGCCATATAATGACCAGAGGAAGTCCCTAGATTATCTAATGATGAATCAATATCAACATCAGTATCACCAGGCTTAGTAACGTCAGTGCTAATATTTGCTAATTTTGCTTGAGCATCAGATTGACTTGAATCAGCTGAAATAAGATTCATATCAGCAAATTCAATTTTTTCGATGTTAGCGTCTCCATCATTTGTAATATCTTCAAAACTATAAATTACTTTGTTATCCTCTACTTTTAGTAACAATGTAAATTGAGCATCAATGTCTTCATAACTGTCTTCAACAGTCATTGTGTATTCTGCTTCACTTTCGCTCACCTTTTCAAAGCTAACTTCAGGGTAGTATGGCATGTCGTTTATTTTCAGCCCATAAACAGGTGATTCTTGTCCAGACATTGTTTTATCATCCACATCATACTTAATGACTCTTGGAAACGTTTCGTCTATCGTGACATCCATATAATCAGAACTTAGAACTTGTTCGACTGGATCCGTTTCGGGTGGATTGGGTGCGTCATATTCTTCGACTTTAACATTGGATATAGTAATATTTGCTGTACCGCGGGATTTTTCAAAACCAATTGCACCTGCCTTGTCGACTCCTTCTGCCTGTGACCAAGACCCTATTTTTTCATCATCTATATACAAAGCAGCCATATCATCTATAAATTTAATTCGCAGACGATAGGTTTTATCTGCTTCAAGTGGAATCCCCTTGGTCATAGAGGTCCAATTGTTTTCTTCACCAAAGATTTCGCTGAAGTACTGGTTGTTCTCATCTCCAGTTCCAACATACTTATATTCTGACGTATCTTGGACTCGATAAATAAAACCAAATCGATTCAAATTTTTGTCTGCCTTTATATCGGCCTCAAAAATACCATCTTTTATTTCATCCGCTTGATTATATACAATTTTGTTCTTTTCATTAGAATCAACTCCAAAGGTTACGGAACCATCGTCATTATATGTTAAGGTACCATCGCCCTGAATAACCTCAAAGTCACCTTCTTCAAGCTCACTACTTTCTGTTATGGTGTTGATGCTTACATTTTCATAACTATTTACCTCATCGTCTGATTTACTATCACTCTCTGTTAATTTTTCTGTATTTGTTGTCTCAGTGTTTTCATCCGCATGTGCAATAGATGAGAAGACACTAAACATTGGTGATAGTAACAACATGAAGGTAAATAACAAGGCAAAAGTCTTTTTTGTCAAGTTTTTTGACATTAATTTTTACCTCCCTAATTAATAATCATCTTAAACATGCTCTGCATTCTAAAATTTACTATTCACTCCTTCTTTAATAATATTTGCAGCGTGCACCATCTGCAGAGCAACTCACTAGATTAAAAGATAACTAAATAAAAGCGCTTTCACAATAAGGATGTTGTTGATTTTTTTATGTTTATTGCTAAATTATTTGACTCTTTAGAAATGTGGGTATATAGTACTGGGTCTTTCTTTAGACGGCATAGATTAAAAGTCCTCTACCTAAAAATGCAGAGAGACTAATCGACTAGGATGTTTCGGCTGGTCATTTTCTCTAAATATATAGTCCGCTCTTTTCTAAAAAAAAAGCTTGAAAACTAATCTTTATTAGTTTTCAAGCTCTTTTAGAGTGTTATTTTTTGCTTAACGTTTCTCAATTTGCAATTGTTCTTTACACCACTCAACCTTATCCGGATCAATATGTCCTGTCTTCTCTTCCATAGCATTAAGGACACCCATACTTAATCCATGTTTAATCAATTGATGTGGCTCAAGTTTTTTCGAGAGTCCATCCGCAAAGCCGGCGATCACAGAATCTCCTGATCCTACTGGATTAACTGCTTCAACCTTTGGAATCGATGCCCGGTAGATATTTTTCCCATGTTTAATAATGGCACCTTCCGCACCGAGGGTGACGACTACCCATTCAACACCGGCAAATAATGAATCCTTTAAAGCCTCAACAACATCATAGTCAGTCGTTAGTTCCTTCCCTAGTAAATCTGCTATTTCTGTTTCATTCGGTTTGATTAAAAACGGCTTATCGTCGTGATGCAAAGCCTTTTCTAGAAGTGCACCACCAGTATCAAGTAGAACAGGCGTATCATTTTCACTGGCAATCGTAAGCAACTTATTGTAAAAGTCTTTATCTAAGCCTTGTGGCAAACTTCCAGACATCGTCACAATTTCTGATTCTTTGACAGCCGAACGAAACTTCTCCATAAAATCTTGTGGTTCTGATGATTTAATTTCGGGGCCACCTTCAAGAATTTCGGTTTGATGCCCTCCATCATGAATGACTGCAATACAATTACGGGTAGCACCATCACAATCAACAAAATAATCCTTAATGCCGTTTACCTTTAGTTCTTCACGGATAAACGCACCTAAACTTCCTCCCAAGAACCCCGTTGCTCCAACCTTTTGGTCGAGCTGCTGGAGCACTCGACTTACATTTAAACCTTTCCCACCGGCTGTTTTGGATACATCTTTTACACGATTACTTGCATCAATATCAAATTTCTCTAGTTTATAACTAATATCAACCGATGGATTTAAGGTAACTGTTAAAATCATTTAATGACACCTCTTTTGTTAAGTAAGAATAAAATTAATCTTTGCTCATAGGGATTTTATTTTTAAAAGGCAGAAACATAATACATCAAGCAGCTTCCCACTTCATGATTGTTCCTGCCTTAATAGATTACAATATTTCCATTTATGCTTTGCCATCACTCATACAGATTAATATTTTTTCAATCGCTGCTTTTTTCATAGCGTCTTTAGCAGGTCCAAAATATTTACGTGGATCTGTTTCATCAGGATGTTCAATCATGTGATTGCGTAAAGCATTTGAGAATGGAATCTTGAGTTCAGTTGACACATTCACTTTAGCGCACCCTAAAGAAATACACTTTTGTACATCTTCTTTTGCTATACCAGAAGCGCCGTGAAGTACGATTGGAATGTCAACTAAATTCTTAATTTTTTCTAAGCGGTCAAAATCAAGATTTGGTTTTGATTCATAAACACCATGTCCTGTTCCAATGGCTACAGCTAGTGAATCAACGCCAGTACGTTCAACAAATTCCTCAACAGTATCAGGATCAGTATAGATTGCGTCGCCTACTTCGACAATCATATCGTCTTCTTGACCAACGAGTCGGCCAAGCTCGGCTTCAACTGTTGCACCGTTGGCATGAGCAGCTTCAACGACTTTTTTCGTTAATTCAATATTTTCATCAAACGTGGAATGCGAGCCATCAATCATGACTGACTTCGTACCAAGTTCCAATGATTCTTCAATTGATTCTAACGTTTCATGATGATCTAAATGCAGAGCAATCGGAATGTCATTTTCTTTAGCTGCGACTTCAGCGATAGCTTGCACATATGCACGTCCCGCATAATTCATCGTCCCAGGCGTAGCCGCTAAAATCACCGGTGATTTCATTTCAACGGCAGCTTCTACAACCGTTTGAATGGTTTCTAGATTGTGTATATTAAAAGCAGGAACAGCATATCCTTCTTTTCTAGCTTTGATGAGCATATCTTTTGTATTTTGAATATTGGCCATGTGTTTCACTCCTAAGTTACTTATAAAGTTACTATTTTAGTTGTTTACATGATAGACATAAAATGATTAACTACACTAAGAAACTATTAAACTAAATCTTTTATTGCATTTCTGCTTGTTTTTCTTCTTCGTATACTTTATTGCGTTTCTTCATTTGTTTTACATACCAGAAGAATAGGCCAATATATGCTGCTAGAGCACCTAAAGCGGCAAGAACTGGTCCTAGATTAAATCCATCAGTTGCTTTACCTATTAAAATAGCAAGGAATTTCTCAACTGGTCCTTCAAGAGTAGAGTGTGTAATAAGTGCGCCACCTTCAATTCCTGATGGCATTGCTCCAACAGAGCTTGCTACATCTGTAACAAATGGTGCGATGGCAGTACCTGACCATAAGAATACAGGGATCATAATCGTACCAATAAGAATCATACGAATGATTTTACCGCGACAAACAACAAGTAAAGCAGGTGTTAATCCGATAGCGATAATACCACCCAAAGGAAGAATACCATTACCAGGTAAAATTAAGGCAATGAAAAGCATAATTGGAGCTAACACGTTTGCTGCAGCCCACATTTCTGGACGTGCGGCAAGGAAAGGCCAGTCAATTCCAATATTAAAAGTTCTGCCTTTTAGACGTTTACTCATAAAGTCAGTAATACCTTGTGATATTGGTTCCATAGCAGCAATAAACCATGTACCAACGATAGAGAATAACTCAAGTGCTGTACCACCGATAAACGCTAATGTGAAAATAGTTGAAGGTGATTGTTGACCTAGTAAACCTACAAACGCACCTAAATAAATACCGATAGCAAACTTACTTCCCCAGAATCCAATTTTTTCATTAAGCCATGCTGCGTCAAAGTCATACTTGTCTAAGAATGGTAAGACTTTTTCAAAAATCTTATCAAATAACATGATTAACGGATTAAGCATAAAGTTTAAATGTGTTGTCGTTGTTGGGTTTGCATCAGGCATATCCAACAAATCATTAAAGGTTGGTTTCATTAAGTCAGCATTGATAAATTTCATTACTCCTAATAAAATAACAAGTAATGTAGCGATTAATAGGTTGTTAGAATAATGCATGACGAGTAAACCGATGATAGATAAATGCCAGAAGTTGAATATGTCTACGTCAAGTGTATTCGTTTTATTCATACCTAATAATACTAAGTTGACAATCACTAAAATCATTAGGAAAAAAAGTGTATATGCTGAACCCCAAGTGATTGTTGCCAGTGGCGCCCAACCTACGTCGGTGATGTTTAGTTCAATCCCAGTTGACTTAACAAAGTCTTGTAGGGCCGGAGCAAAATTTCCTGTTAGTATATCAATAACAGCTCCAATACCTGTTAAAGCAATCGCTAACTTTAAACCACCCTCAAGGGCTTTACTTACTTTAACCCTCATTACGACGGCTAGCAAAGTAAGCAAAATAAACATCATGGGTGCTGCACCTAAATCAATGATCGGCTGAAAAATAGCGTTTGCAAATTTTATTATCGCATCCATCTGTTAGTACTCCCTTCTCTTGAAAATCTTTATTTTTCTAAGTCTTTGATAACGTTTTCTAATTCGTCAAAAACAGGATCCGCCATGGCCGGGATACGATATAAAATTGGGCCTGCTTCTACGGTAGGAATATTAACATCGAAACTAAACTTCATTTTTGAAATTGGTGCAAAGACATCATATTGATCCATCATATCTTTATTTATGTCTTTTACTACAACAGCATCTACTTTGACGTCATGACCTCTCTTTTTCATTTCTTCCTCAATTGCTGATTTAATTTGGTGACTAGAGTTAATACCTGCTCCACATGCTGCTAGAATTTTAATCATTTAAAATCTCTCCTTTTATATTAATTATTTATTAAAAACTCATAAATCTCCTCAGTTGTTTCTTTTTGTTCTAAATTTCTCATATTCTCTTCATTAGTCATAAAAGCCATTAAACTTGATAATACATTAGTTTGGTTTGTTTTTTCGTCATTGATAATAAAAAATAAATAATTAACCTTTAGTTTTTGATCAGGTGCAATCATATTATGAAATGCAACGTCGTGTGCCAATTTCACAAATACAACCGCTTTCGTCTTACAGTATTCTGTCTCTGTGTGAGGTATTGCTACATTGGGTAAACCCTCCGCAACAGGGGCTAAATCTAATCCTGTTGGGTAATTATGTTCCCTTTCGATGATGGCGTCTATAAATTCGTCATTAACAAGTTCTTTATCTAATAGAAATGATCCAACTTCTTTAAAAACTTCTTCTTGTGTCTTTGCGTCGCTTTTTAAAATTAAATCTTTATTGTATAAGGATTGAACAGTTGCCATCTACTCACCTCCTTTATGAGATTAGGATAAAACTAAATATTAGTTATGAAATGACGAACAATTTTAAGTGAGTGCTATTCACTTTGAAAAATACTTCGCTTTCATGTTAACTAAATACTTCTGTCCCAATCTCTGTTATTCAACATCTATTAATCGTGGTATTCCCCACGGTCCCACTTTTCAAGAAATTCATCGAAAAAATGCTCATTATTTATCTGATCTTTATTTCCACCAAGTGCATTGATTTTTTCAATCATTCGTTCATTTTCTTCTGTTTTCTTATATTCAGTTTCGAGAAATACATCAATAATATTTTCCATCAAGCCAACACCAACAATTCGACCACCCATAGCGAGAATATTGGCATTGAGATTTTCCTTAGCATATCTGGCCGTTTCGACGTCTCCCACAAGTGCAGCTCGAGCTCCTTTTACTTTGTTGGCACTTACGGATATTCCAACACCTGTTCCGCATATTGCAATTCCTAAATCGGCTTCACCTGAAACAACTTTATCTGCTGTCTTCTTACCATAGATTGGATAATGAGTTCGCTCTTTGTCGTAAGTCCCATTATCAATCACTTCATGGCCTTTATCTTCTAAATATTTAACAAAATGATCTTTGATTTCAGTTACAATATGATCGCAACCAATTGATATTTTCATCTTTTTCACTCCTAACACATTTTATTTAGCATATCGACACGAACTTGGTGCCGGCCACCGTCATATTCAGCTTTAACAAATGTTCCTGCTATTTTTTCAGCCAATTTTTCTCCAACAATTCCTGAACCGATTGTAATAACATTGGCATTATTATGGCCTCTAGTCATAAATGCTGAATGTTCATCAAACGTATTGGCACAAATAATTCCTTTGTGCTTATTTGCAATCATGAACGGACCTGCGCCATATTCATCAACCACAATACCTTTATCTGCTTTTTCATTTTGTATGACATTGACCACACGGGTCGTTGCATCATAAAAATCTAAATCTTCTTCAGGTGTTTCGTCTTGAACACTATATCCTAAATCAGTAAGATAACTTTTTAGATGTTCTTTTAACTCAAAACCTTTTGCATCACTGCCTATAACTAATTTCATTTTGAAGCCTCCTAATCATTGGTATTATTTAACAATGTCACATTTATCTTTATAAAAAACCTCATACTCTGGTGGAAGTTCTGGATCTGTAATAATCGCATCTATAATATTTACATCACATAATACTTGAAAAGCTTCTACACCAAACTTGGTACTATCGGCTAAGACGTAATTTCTATCAGAGTTTTTTAAAATAATCTGTTGCACAACACCTTCTTCTTCTTCAGCTGTTGTTATGTGATTTTCTTTAATCCCGTTTGTACCAATAAAGACCTTATTTACCTTAATATCCTGCATCCACTTTCTAGTGAAGTACCCAATGAATGTACCTGTTCTTTCTCTAAGTTTTCCACCAATCAAAATTAGATCAAATCTAGAATCCTCTTTAAATCGGTTAAAAATAGAAATAGAATTTGTAACGACTTTTGCTGAGTTAACATTGATATAATCATAGATTTGCTCAGTTGTAGTTCCAGATCCAATAAATATAATATCGTTATCTTCAATTAAGGCTGCAGCTTTTTTGGCGATATGTTTCTTTTGCTTAATATTTAGGGATTTTTTTTGCGTATGAGAAAGTTCGGTATATTGATCTGTTTTCTTTTGTCGTTTCTTCGCACCACCATGTACTCTTTCGATTAACCCTTCTTCCTCTAATTCAACTAAATCTCGACGAATTGTCATTTCAGCTACATCTAACAGTTGGGAAGCGTCTGATACTTTCAGAAAACCTTTTTCATCAATTAAGTCAATAATTTGATTTTGTCGATTTACTTTTAACATTTCTCGCCTCCTTACTGTTCTTTTATGTTCTAATTTGTTTTACAATGTAATTATAATATATGAAAGCGGTTGAATCAAGAGGGAAATATGTTCGTTCAAACAAAAGTCATAGATTTATTCATAAAAAAAACATCGAGCCTATCAAATAAAGCATAGGTTCGATGTTAGTTCACTTATTAATTGTTTAACAAGCCGCTCGTAGTAATTTCACTTAAAAACTGATATAAACCATGATTATCATAAGGTTCTTGAGTAACGATACTCGTTCTTTTTTTAACCACATCAGGCGCATTTTTCATTGCAACCGAATACGAACACAATTCGAACATCGGTAGATCATTTTCTCCATCACCAATGGCCATCAATTCATCTTCTGAAAGATTAAGCTTATTAAGCAAAATCCTTAAGCCAGTAGCTTTGTTGACACCCTCCTTCATTATTTCTACGTTATGAAGAGAAGAAGAGGAAGTTGTAAAAGGTTTATGTTGTTTCACATCCTCTAAAATTTGTTTCCATTTGTTCATTTTCTCATAATTCATGCTAAAGAAGTATATTTTTACGATATTACTATAATCTAAGCGCTCAACCCAACTGATTCCAGATTTAATAGCCCATTTTCGTGACTGGATTTCATTTTCCTTTAATGTGTCTGGAGTAGATTGTTTCATTTCAGCTTGTAACACTTTTTTATCTTCTTCTAGAGCGTGTCGTCCCCCATGAATAGAATGGACTTCATAATAAATTTGATGTGTTTGCGCTAGCTGAATGACTTCTTTCACTAATTCGCTATCTAAGTGATGTTGCATGACTTCCGTTTCTCCGATATAACATCCCATACCATTAGAAGTGACTGCACCATCATACGGAAACTGATCAGGTATAATTTCCTCTATTTCCTCGAATGTTCTACCAGTTACCAAGAATACCTTCACATCTTTACGGCGGATTTCCGATAAAATTTCTACTAGATTATCATGTATTTTATTATTTGCATCTAAAAGAGTTCCGTCCATATCTAATGCAATTGCTTTGATGTTCATACACCTAACCACCTTTATTTACTTGTTAAAATTTAAAAAATCAAGCAGTTATTGACCGCTTGATTTTTTAATAAAGAAAATTATCTCTCGTAAATTGTCACACCTTTTACCACACGGTTAATTCGACCGGTAGGGCTTGGATTATCTGGGGTGATGCCAAGTTGTATAGACTTTCTCATTGCTAATGCTTGAGCAAATACTACGTACAGTAATGCTAATTCGAAATCACTATCAAAGGTCTTTTCTTCTGTGTTTACTTCAATCGTCCAATTGGCGAGTTCTTTAATTTCATCATCAGCCTGGTCAACTAATACAATAACATTTAAGTTTGATTCGTCAGCAGTAACTTCTCTTAATATATCCATATCATACTTGCGAGTATAAGGATCCTGAGACATAAACAATACAACTGCCGATTTATCATTTAAAATAGACTTAGGACCATGACGGAAACCTAATGAAGATTCATGTACTGCAACCACTTGACCTGATGTTAATTCAAGCATTTTCAGTGCTGCTTCATGAGATAACTGAGAAAGCAAACCAGATCCTAGGTAAATAATCCTTTCAAAGTCTGTCTCAACTATATCATCAAGGGTGACGCCAATATTTTCTACTAATTGATTCGCATTTGAAACCACATGGGCAAACGTATCTTTCGTAAATTCTTTCGGTGTAAATACAAAATAAGCTGCGATAATCATGCTTGAAAAGCTACTTGTCATCGCCATCGCTTGATCGTGTGCTTTTTCTGGAGTTAAAATAGTTAAACTGTTTTCATCATCTTTTGAGTTAACAGCTAACTTACCATCTTTATTACAGGTGATATTGATTTGATAAAAGTCATCAACAATATCCTGCCCTAGATTCACAGCCGCCACACTTTCAGGGCTATTCCCAGAACGTGCAAATGATACGAGTATGGTAGGTGTTTCTTTATATAAAAATTCAGTTGGATTTGAAACCAGGTCTGTAGTAGCAATGGATTCAAACTGAACGTGGCCTTGACTCTGACGTCTTAATTCAGGTACAAGGGTATCACCGGCAAATGCAGAAGTCCCAGCCCCAGTGAAAATAACGCGAACAGAATCATGTTTTTCATAGATTGATTTAATAAAGCCCCTTGTTGAGTCACTATTTTCAAGAAGCGAATCAATCATTTCTTGCCATACTTCTGGCTGTTGAAAAATTTCTGTTGCTGTATTCATCGCTTTATTTTGTTCGAGATCCTGTTTAGTTAAATTAAACATCGATATTCCTCCTGTTAAAGTTTTCCATGGTTATGTTGTCATAACCAGTTAAAGCAATATGCATGATTTCTTTAAGTTAGTTCCACTGTATAATAAAACTTATCACCTCGTGCAACACTCGTCGTATACTCAATTAGCGTCTCATTATAATAGGCAAGACGTTTTACAAGCATGGCAGGGTGATCTTCTCTCACCATTAAATGACTTGCTTCTTCGTGACGGATTGTTGTAGCTGAAAAACGCTCCATTGCTTTCGTGACAACAACGCCATACTTATCTGAGAAAATATCATACATTGGTTTATTCACTAGTTCATCTTTTATTAAATTCGGAAAAACCCTACATGGTAAAAATGAGGTTTCATACATGAGTGGTTCGCCATCTGCTAAACGTAGACGAGTGACTTGATAGACACTATCTAGTGGTTCTAACTCCATTTTTTCAGCAAGTCGTTCATCTATAGTGATTTTATTAAAAGATAGGACTCTTGTGGTTGGCTTTTTTCCAATTTTACTCATTTCCTCCGTGAAACTATAAAGTTTAACTAATTTTTGATTATATGATTTAGGTGCGACAAACGTGCCTTTTCCATGAAGTTTATAAATATATCCTTCTCTTTCAAGTTCTTGAAATGCTTGCCTTACTGTAATTCTACTGAGTTCATATATATTACACAACTCACGTTCAGAGGGAAGCTTGTTATGCTCTACGTAAGTTCCTTCATTAATTTTTTTGATGAGTTCCCTCATTAATTGTAAATATAAAGGAATCTTACTTGTTTTATCCATGTGAATCCCCCACCTCACTACCATCTAGCTGCATATCAAATCTCATTATATATTCAATCTTAGCAAAAGACAATCATGACACCATATCTTTTAAATTCTCTATTATAAAAAATCGTTCGATACCGAAGATCTATTGACTAAATTCCATCATTGGTTTCCTGTTCTTTTACAGTTTTCATTTTAAACTCTTTTATATTATTCTTTCCTTCTGCTAATACCAGTTCTACAAATGAATTAAGATCTGATTCACGTTGAAACACAGCTGATAAAAGCATGGGAGAGTTGGTTCCTCCAATAACTCGTACATTTTCTCTTTCAGCTGCTAATTTACTGCTTACATTAAAAGGCGTACCTCCCGCTAAATCTGTAAAACAAACTACTCCATCTCCATTATCAACTTCTTCTATCGCCTTTTCTAATTCTTCATGTAATTTATTTTGATCATTTTCAAATGGGATTACTTTAATTTGATCAATTTCTCCTGTAATTAACTGAATGGATTCTAACATTCCATTCGGGAAAGCACCGTGTCCTGTCAAAACTAAACCAATCATTTAAACCATCCTTTCTAACAACCTTTCTATGGAATATACCCACCCTTAAGAGATAAATATATTCCATAGTTTAAAATTAAGTTCTACTCAATAATATGAAATTTGTATGTCGTCTTACATTATTCCTAAGAAAGCTCCTAATAAACCTACTAAAACGGTTAACCCGATTAATAATAAAGGAGAGCGTCCTCGTTTTAATAGCCAATAAACTAATAAAGTATACACAATTGGTAATAGACCTGGCATGATATCATCCAAGACTTCTGTTTGGATGTCTAACTCTGCCTCACCAGAAACCCAAACATAGTCTATTTCGAATGCAACGAATGTCGCTATAAGTCCACCGACAACTGTCAAACCTACAATTGAAGCTGCACGTGAGATTTGTTGTGTACTTTCTTTTAATTTTGCAATAGCACTGACTCCTGCTTCATAACCGAACTTCATTAAACCAAAACGAGTACCGAAGTGAATAATATTAAATACGACTATAAAAATAATTGGTCCTAGTATATTTCCCTCTATTGCCAAGGAAGCACCAATACTCGCTGTAATCGGAAGTAAAGTTAGATAGAATAGAGCATCTCCAATTCCACCTAAGGGACCCATTGTCGCAATCTTTATCCCTCTAATTACTTCCCTATCTTCCTTATTTTGTTCCATTGCGAGAATAATTCCCATGATAAATGTAACTAGAAACGGGTGTGTATTGAAAAATTCTAAGTGATCTTTCATTGCTTTACTTAAGTCTTTTTTATTCTTATGCGCTTGTCTTAATCCTGGAAGAATGGAATATAACCAACCAGCAGCCTGCATTCTTTCGTAGTTAAAAGATGCTTGTAGAAGTAAAGATCTGTACGTTAACGTTCTTAGTTGTTTCGCATTCAGTTTTTCACTTGGAGTTGTATCCTGATATTCATAATTAGATACCATCTGTTATTTCCTCCTCTCGAGCGGGTGGATCTTGTTTACTTTTGTAGAAATCATACAATGCAATCGCTAGACCAATTAAGGCAATTGCCAATATTGGTAATTCTAAGTAGGCAGCTAATACGAACCCTACGATCATGAACATAATATATTCTTTTTTCAACATAATTTTCAGCAACATTGCAAATCCAATAGCTGGTAGGATACCCCCAGCAACACCTAATCCGTCAATAATCCATTCAGGGACAGATTCAACAATAGCTGCTGCTTGATTCGCACCAAAGTAAATAGGCAGAAATGCAATTAATGCGTTAAATACAAATAAAATAGCAATACCTAGATAGTTAATATACTCTATCCCTCGATAATTAGCGTTTAAAGCAAATTCATCTGCTTTATGCATGACTGGAGAGAAAGCTGTAAAAAACAAAGTAATTAAAGCTTGAACTGCCACTGCAAACGGAATAGCTACCCCTACAGCTACATTTGGGTCTTGACCAGATATAATCCCAAATGCTGTACCAATAACCCCACCGATTACAACGTTAGGTGGCTGGGCTCCTGCAAGTGGAACCATCCCCATCCAAATGAGTTCTAATGTACCCCCAACTATTAAACCGGTTGTCACATCTCCTAAAATTAATCCAACAACTAATCCACTCACCACTGGGCGGTGAATGTGGGTTAAACCAACATAAAGGTCAATCCCGATAATACCTGCCCATAAGGCGATTAAAAGCGCTTCCATTAACATTAAAATACCTCCTTTTATAAAGTTTTATTTTAGAAGCTTCTACTAAGTTAGAAGCCTCTTAAAGAATGAAGGGATGAATAAATCTATAACATTCACAGCAAGTCTAAAAGATTTTGCCCTCTATCATTTGGTACTTTTCTCAAATCAAGTTTTACACCTAATTTATCTAATTCTTTAAAATCTGATATATCTTGTTCATTAACTGAAACTGTAGAAGATATTTGTTTTTTACCTTCTTCATAATGCATATTTCCTACATTTAACACATCAATCGGTACTCCACCTTGTTTTAACTTCAATGCATCTTGTACATCCTTAACAACAAGAAAAATCTTTTGTCTAGGCGACGCTTTATGGATAACATCAATCGTTTTTTGTAAAGAAAAATAACGTGCTTGAATGGTATCAGGCAATACCATGTCCATAAGATTTTGTTGTACTTCATCTTCAGAAACCTTATCATTTGCCACAACTAATAAATTTGCACCAAGGTGATTAACCCAGGTAACTCCTACTTGACCATGAACTAATCGATTATCAATTCTTGTTAATAAAATATTTGGACCTGACATAATATCTCTCCTCTGATTTCTTACTGTAATTTTTTAATAAATTTGCATGGTGGTTATGTTGTCATAACCAGATAAGTTAACCTCCTCTCTTGAAACATTTATCTTAGATTTAATACAAACAATAGAATTAATATTTTAAGCTATTCACAAAGTGGTAATTACCACTTGATTAAATTATATATTAAAAATATTTTAATGTAAAGGCTTTCTTAAAATTACTATACGCTACCTGTCATAATACTAGTACTTTTATTTTGAATTAGTTTTAAAAACAACAAATCATCATCTCTATTTGAATTTACCAAACTACGGAAGATAACATTAAAAAATCCAAGCAGATTTAGCTTCTGTTTGGATTTTCATCTGAAAAACTACTATACAAAATGAACATAAAAAAACAACTACAACTTCCTCACACTTTCCCTATAAACAATCTCAGTCGAAATAACGACTTGCTTAGCTATGTCTCTTCCTTGCAGCTGTTCCAACATTAAATCCACTGCTGTTTCTCCCATTAGTTCTGTAAAAACGCGAACTGTACTTAACGGGGGATAGAGATGTCTGGAAACGGATATATCATTAATACTCATAATGCTAACCCTGCCAGGGACAGCGATGCCATATTCATGTAGAGCACGGAGGCTGCCGATAGCCATCACGTCACTACTGATAACAAAGGCTGTGGGCAAATTTCCTCCATGTTCTTCGATCGCTTCTTTCATCAAACGATAGCCTTCATCGACAGAAAAGGCACCTACATAGGAAAAACGGCAATCAAGCAGGTTTTCTTCTTTTAATTTCTCGCTAAATGCTTTTTCTCGTATATTTTCTTTACCACCAATAAATCCAATTTGCACGTGGTTATTAGCAATAAAATAATCGAGTATTTTTTTCGTAGCACGCTCAAGGTTAACAACGACGGAATCATATTTATCCTCATTAGGTGATTGATCAACAAAAACCAAATTCGGTGAAATTCCATGTAGTTTTTTCACCTGTTTCGATGTGAACTTACCAATAGCAATAATCCCTTTAATTTGGTCTGCTTGGATATCGTTAATTGCCTCAAAAAAGTACATTTCTGGGGTGAGTTGTAGCGCTTTACATCGTTGCTCGACACCTAAACGAATGGAAAGATAATAAAGATCATTAAGCTCTTCACTTTCCGTATACCAATGCACCACGGCAATTTTTCCACCAACAGGTTTCTTTACAGTATGTTTATTATAGGACAATGCTTCGGCCGCTTCGAAAATACGCTTCTTCGTTTCATCTGTGACAGAAAGTGTCATATCATAGTTGAGCACGCGAGATACTGTAGCAGAAGAAACACCTGCTTTGATTGCTATATCTTTAATAGTGGACACTATATTCCACTCTCCCTTATCGATTCATTTCTCCTATATTCTAGCATATTTAACTTGTAGTGTATTCTTTAGATAGTTCATTGTAGAATTGATCCAATTCGATTGATGTACCTTTCTTTAATCTGGATTCTTCAGCCGCAAAAGCCATTAAATGGCTATCAAGAGAAGCACTTGCTGATGAGATGCTTTCACGCTTATCTGTTCGTTTAATATCAGATAAGAAGTCTTTCATAATCCCTCTGTCTCCACCACCATGTCCTCCAGTCGGATGGTTAAATTTAATAATGGTCTCCTGCTTGGTAAGAAAGTCATAAACGGAAATTTGATTATCATCCATTTTTCCACGTATTTCTCCCTTGGTCCCCATAATTTGTACAATACGGGTCTGTTCTCGCGTAAAGCCACACATACTGAACGTTGCAGTTGCCCCATCCTCGAATTCCATATTGACGACTTGATGGTCCACAACATTATTATCAAGCTGATAAACACATTTACCGTAATCTGTTTCATATAATGCGTTGATGATTCCTTCATTAGAAGTATCCTCAGTAAACTTTTTAGCCCAGCCCCGTCCTTCGCCAAGATAATAATGTCCTGCATGGAAAGGACACGAGTCTTCTGCCGGACAACCGTCGAGACAGTAGAGTGGCGCACCTTCAGGTTTATTTTCACGACGAAAATGCATGAGTGAACCATATGAACTGATACGTTCGCATTTCTTATCCAAAACATAACGAATAATATCCATATCATGGCAGGACTTTTGTAAAATCATTGGACTCGATTCTTCTTTATTGCTCCAGTTCCCGCGTACAAAACTATGGGACATATGCATAGCCTCAACGTTTTCATTAAGTTGTAAAGAAGCGACATCACCAATCGTGCCTTCAGCAATGATATTTCTGATTGCGGTCCAAAATTCGGTGTATCTTAGCACATGACAGATGGTCAATTGACGATTATATTTTTCAGCTTGTTTTTCCATGGCTATACATTCTTTTGGATCGGGAGACATCGGCTTTTCAAGCAAGACATGGTAGCCTAGTTGCAACGCTTTCATTGTTGGCTCGTAATGTTGTCGATCCATTGTACAAATGATAGCAATATCAGCTACTTTTCCCATGTTGAAGATTTCGTTCCAGGAAGAAACACAATCTGCTTCTGAAAGGCTGTGCTCGACCTTAATTCTTTCCCTTCTTTCATCATTCGGCTCAGCGACAGCGACTATCTTCAGTTCATTTGGATAGTCAAGAGCATAAGGCGCATAAGCTCTTGCTCCTCTGTCACCAGCACCAATTAAAATCGCAGTTGTTGGTTGCATATAAAAACCCCTTTTCCTTTTTAGTAAATGTTTTACTCAACATATTGTTAGAAATGCATTAAAACATAGTGACATTAACTAAATTTACTGTATTCTATAATAATAACGTTATTTTAACATAAATAAGATAATTTATAAAACTCTAAATTAGAATTGCAAAAAGAAAACGCTTAATGTATTATATGGGTTAAGTAAATAATTTAGTAAATGATTCAAGGAGGTTACTATGAATAAAAGGTTCAGAACATTACTACTAGTGATTACAAGCGTTTGTTTTATTATGGCTCTCGCTGCGTGTTCAGGAGGCGAAGATGAACAAGTCGCAACAAATGAAAGCGATGACACAACTGGTGAAGAACAAGAGCAAGTCTTAAACCTTACTAGAAAGAGCCAAATTCCTACGATGGATTCTTCAATGGCGACCGATGAGGCTTCCTTTCAGTTTTTAGGTCTTTCAATGGAAGGGCTTTACCGACTAGGTGAAGATGCTGAAGTGAAAGAAGGCATTGCCATTGATCATGAAGAAAGCGATGATGGTATGCAATGGACCTTCAACCTACGTGACGATGCCAAATGGTCAAATGGCGATCCAGTAACAGCAGATGATTTTGTTTATGCTTGGAAAAGAGCGGTAGATCCTGAAACAGGCTCCGAATACGGTCCTTACATGATGAACGGAGTCATAAAAAATGCTGAAGACATTAGTAAAGGTGATAAAGATGTAGATGAATTGGGGGTAACCGCAGAAGATGACTATACTTTAGTTGTTGATTTAGAAAAGCCTGTTCCCTACTTCGAATCACTTATGACGTTTGGTACATTCTTACCATTGAATGAGGATTTCATTAAAGAGCAAGGCGATGATTATGCTCAGACATCTGACACTCTTCTTTATAACGGACCATTTAAAATAGATGAATGGGAAAGCACAAGCGATTCTTGGATTGTCGTCAAAAATGAAGATTACTGGGATGCCGATACAGTTGAGCTAGAAAAACTAACATATGAAGTCGTCAAAGACGTCAGTACATCAGTTGATCTATTTGAGACTGGGAAAATCGACCGAACTGAGCTCAATTCGGATTTTGTTGATCAATTTGCATCATCTGAAGAGTATGCTACACGATCAAAGCCTGTGACGTATTACTTAAAATTAAATCAAACTCGTAATGAAGCTTTAGAAAATGAAAATATTCGAGCAGCCATCAGCCGTGCCTTTGATAAGCAAGCCTTAGCAGACGAAATACTGAATGATGGATCACTTGCCATCAATGGATTGATACCTGAAGATTTCGCACCTCTACCAGATGGGGATGGAGATATCAGAGAAGCTAACGGCGACCTAGTCGAGTACAATGTTGACGAAGCTAAGGAGTATTGGGAAAAAGGATTAGAAGAACTAGGCGAGGATTCAATTGAAGTAGAGTTCCTCGGTAGTGACAGTGATACTTCAAAAATAATGAATGAGTATCTAGTCAATCAACTAGAATCTAATCTTGATGGTCTCGATGTAACGCTAAAAGAAGTACCTGGAGAGCAAGCTTTAGATCTAGCTAATAATATGGATTATGATATTCAACTCTCTGCTTGGGGCCCAGATTACCTGGATCCATACTCTTTCATGAGTCTCTGGATCACCGACGGGGAAAACAATTTGATGGGTTACTCTAACGATAAATATGATGAATTAATGGAAGAAGCACAAAATGAACTCGCCAAGCCTGGCAAAGAACAAGAGCGATATGACAACTTCATTGAAGCTGAAAAAATACTTTTCGAAGACGCAGCTATTGCCCCTGTTTATCAGGAATTCGTTGCCATGCTCGTCGACCCTAAAATGGAGGGAGTCATTACCAATCCAATCGGGCCTACGTATGAATATAAATGGGCTAAAGTTAACTAATAGATTCAAAGAAAACCAGACATAGAATGAAAGTAGAACAAAAGCGCGGGGCGCCCGTTTAGCAACGTACGGACTGGACTGAGCCGTAGGAGATAAAGGAAACACGGTGAACGTAGTGAGCCGATGTTGACTTATCGTACGGAGGCGAAGGAAGTCTCGCTAGTTGCTGGGCGCCTTGCGCTGGACGTGGCCAATTTCAGTATAAAATTATCCACAGAAGTTTTAATGTTATAGTACGCTAAACAATAAGAAAATCCGAACGCCGATTTCTTTATAAATCAGCGTTCGGATTATTTTTTTACTTAATTTTATAGTAAGTGGAGATTCCTTTGAATGGCTACGCTGATGATGGTCTTTTGCTCCGGATTTGCGTGCCCATTTCATAGGCATAGCCTCAATTATGGTCTTTCACACCGGATTTCCACGCCCATTTCATCGGCAGAACACCAATCAGGTTTTTTTACCCCAGATTTCCTACACCCATGTCATCATCAGTAAACTCTAATTAAGACCCTTCACACATCGAAATCCAAGATTTCCTGATGAACTGTCTGGGGTATTCGAGGTACGTGCTGCTACTCGGTATCGGTTACAATAAGAATGGTGGCATAAATATGAACCTCCACGCATCACTCGGGTAGAACCATTTTGCGGTCCCTTCGGATTCTCTAATGGCCTTTCATTTTTATGATGTCTTGTAAACCAGTCAGCGCACCATTCCCATACATTACCTGCCATATTGTAAAGCCCGTAACCGTTCCGTGGAAAAGACTCTGCTGGAGCTGTTCCAAAGTAACCGTCCTCTTGGGTATTTTCATGTGGAAAAGTGCCTTGCCATATATTGCAGAAGTGCTCCCCATTCGGAGTTAATTCATCTCCCCAAGGATACTTCTTCTGCGTGAGTCCTCCTCGGGCAGCATATTCCCACTCTGCTTCAGTAGGAAGTCTTTTTCCAGCCCACTGACAATATGCTTGTGCATCGTTCCAAGAAATATGAATCGCCGGATGGTCAAGCCGCCCATCAATCGAAGAATCTGGTCCTTCTGGATGTTTAAAATCTGCTCCTTCAACAACCCACCACCAAGGGGTTTGCTGTACTCTTTGAGTGACACGAGATGCAGTCGTTTCACTTATTAAGTATTCAAAAACAAAAGACCATCCGAATTTTTCCGCATCAGTGATATAGTTTGTTTCATTAACGAACGATAAAAACTCTCGATTTGTCACTGTCGATTGATCAATATAAAAATCATCAACAATGACTTGTCGAACAGGTCCTTCACCATCCGCTGGGAATCCCTCTTGATCATGCGTTCCCATTAAAAATGAGCCACCTTTTATAAGGATCATATCTTCACTTCGATCAGTAATGGCTTGTCTTGTTATCGACTTATTTTTTTCTGCCGACACAGATTTATCTAATTGCTCTACGGACTCCCGACTAGCACTGCAACAACTTTTCACATGTTGCCTTTCATCATTCAGCATGAGTTCAGCCTCCTACTTTTCCTTTAATTTATTTAAAGTCGGCTTGGCTACTTTACCACTAATTAATCTCTCTCCATCTGTATAACCTTCTTCACGTCCAGTTAATTCATGAATTAACTGGTTCCGACGTAATTCTACATGATCCACATAGTCAGAAGACGAGGCTAAATTAACTAGTTCCTGAGGATCTTTTTCAAGATCAAAGAATTGTTCTTCTCCAGTGCGCGAAAACCAAATATATTTCTCTTTTCCGTCCGTTATATAGTGATAGCTCTTTTCACCAAATTCATGTTCACCATGAATATAATCTCGCCAAGTGTCAGTTTGCTGTTTCCAAAGTGGCAGTAAACTCTCGCCATCAACGGTCGGTGGTATATTTATATTTGCAACGTCTAACAAGGTCGGCATGATATCCCTTAACTCAGCCACTTGATTCAATTGAATATTTGTGTCTAATTTTAAGTAATTACCTGGATCTGACATAATTAAAGGTACTTTAGCGCTACCTTCATATGGCAATGACTTTCGAAATAAATGGTGATCTCCTAATAACTCTCCATGATCGGAAACAAATAAAATCACTGTATTATCATAAACGCCATATTCCTCCATCGCCATTAAGAATCTTCCAATTTGATGGTCAATATGGGTAATCAGCGCATAATAAGCAGCTTGTGCTTGTTTTAGGCGACGTTTCGGAACAATACCCTTTCCTGTCACCGGATTAAATCCACTTCGATCATCATCTGCGGTTGATGCCCAATCCCCAACAGGCGGATCTGGTAATTCAAGATCACGGTACATATCATAAAAAGCTTGTGGCGGATCAAAAGGTGGATGCGGTCTAACAAATGACATCTTTAAGAAAAATGGTTTCGATGGATCACGGCGTCTTAAAAAATCAATCGATTGTGTCGTCACCCAATTGGTTGGATGTAAAGCTTCAGATAATTCCCAAGGCCTAGCGACTGTAGATGAATTACAATCGAGTCCTAAATCGGTTAAATCAACTTGACTCCCTGCTCTTTCACGCAACCACGGTAAATAGTCATCTGTTTGTTCAAATGACTCAATCGTTTTTGTGGTATGTTTAAAACGGTTATAATGCATATAGCCATCGTGAAGAACGACATTATGGTACCCACATAAATTTCTGGTTGGATATGTGTGCATTTTACCGATACTTTGGGTATGATAACCAGCTTTAGCAAATTCTCCCGGCATTGTATGCTCATAATTCCACGGTACTTTATCTTCGTAACCAACACGCCCAGTTTTAGTTTGCGACATTCCGGTTAAAACTGAAGCGCGCGCGGGGACACATGAGGGCGTCGCCGCATAAGCATTATTAAAAAGCACACCATTTCGTGCAAGTTGATCCAAGTTGGGTGTATCAACAACTGGATGATCCAATATACTTAAACAATCAGCGCGCATTTGATCAACCATGATTAATAAAACATTTGGTTTCATAATCTATCCCTCTCTATTATTAATTATCCTTCAGTATGTATCTCACTCTTTTGCCCAGTAAAAAGCTTCTAGCCGAAAAGCTTTAAATCAATTCCGTGTAAAACTTACAACGATCCCCTCGTACTATAGATTTGCAAAACTCTACGGGTTTTTTCTCTGAATCATACGCAACTCTTTCAAGCAGCAGAGCAGGAGAACCAATATCAACCTCCAGATAATATTTTTCCTCTTCACGAATTAAAATTGGCTCAAATGTTTCTTTGGCGGAATTGACAATAACGTTAAAATAAGTGTTCAATATATCATATAATGGTGTTTGACTAACTAATTTTAATTTAGCTTCATTATCGATAATTCTTTTTGGTAAATAGGAAACTTCTAAAATAATTGGTTCTTCATTGGCGTACCTTAGCCTCCGGAGAGTAACTACTTTTTCACCTTTTTCAATTTTTAATTCCTTTGCCACCTTATGTGATGCTTCAATTGTTTTCACATCTAGAACAACATCATGTGGTTGCAAACCTTTTTTTCTTAAGACTTGGCTAAAGCTATAAAAAGCAGATAAAGATTGTTCTATTTTTGGCATACTAACAAAAGTGCCTTTTCCTTGAAGACGATAAAGAGTTCCTTCTTGCACTAAATCCTCAATAGCTTTTTTTGCAGTATTTCTACTTACATCAAATTTCTCATATAATTGATTCTCTGAGTAAATTTTATCTCCAGGCTTCCATATATTTTTATCTATTTTTTCTATTATATGTTCTTTTAGTTGCTGATATAGCGGCACAAAACTCGATGGATCTAGTTTGAATTTCTCCATATAGTTTTTTCTCCTTAATCTATATAATAAAATTAATATTTAAATAATGGTTTATGTCTTTACATGAAAGCGAGCCTTCACCGATATTTCACTATAAATTATAGTATAGTACAAAACGCTTTTACCAGCCTAGCTTTTAATCTAAAAGCCATTAAAATAATTTATAATTTCATTTATCAAAGTTACTTCATAAATATGCCCTTCTAAAATAATAAAACCTCCCTATGTTTAATATTACCATAGGGAGGTTTTAATTGATTATGCAGAAGACTTATTTTTCTTCCCACTTCTCTATTAAAGAATCTGCTTTCTTGTCCAGAGTTTTAAACGTCTTTTCTGAAATTAATTGATGATCCCTTTGATGATTTAATAATTGTTTAAACCCATTCATATGCTTAATAACTTTCTCAGCTTCATCTTTTGATTCATAATGGCTAACAGCTGTTAAATGGATGGTTAGTGAATGAGCTACGCCACTATCGACTTCGCCTGCTTCCTCTAGTTCCTCTACAATCGACTTAATTTGTGATGCATTAATTTCTTCAGGTTCTAACACATCTCCAATCTCATCAATCGTATCAAAAGATGTATTTAAAAGCAGTGATCTCGTAATGTCCCCATCAAACTCAGCATCTTCTCTAGCCTCTAAAGTAACTGTAGCTACTGTTTGATCACCTTCAAGTGTTGATTGTGACCCTTTATTAGAAAACGCCGCCATAATTCTTTGTCCATTACGTTTAGAATAATTTAACATATGCTCACTAGCATCAGTTGCACTTATTCCGTCATCTACTAATTTAAATTTGCTTGTATCCAAGGTTAGCTCTAAACCAAATGCATTAATATCCTGTAGGTCATTTCCAATAATATCTACAGTGAACTGTTCACCTTTCTCAAGTTGTTGCTTACTAGGTTTGATATCCAAAGACCCATCTATGGACTCTCCGGTCTCCTCAAGAGGTTCATCCCCCAAGTGACTAGCCACGTACATTAAGTCATAGGCATCAATGACCCCATTATAATTAATATCACCTTTTTCCACTTGATTCCAAGCACTATCTGTTTCATCAACACCCATGTAACTTGCGAAGAAATTCAAATCATCTTCTCCTATTTCTCCTTCAGCTCCATCGGATATGTTTTTACCTACAACCCATCCTTCTGTCTTATCTTTTTTATAAGGACGGAACTCCCTTGCAGAACCAAAGTCACCTACACTATCTGTAATCGTTACTTTGATATATCTTGCATAGACTGTATCATCGAAATCTATCGTTTTAAGTTCATCGTTTCTATCAAATGTACCATCCTTCACAACATTTTTATATGTTTTGCCATCTAAACTAACATCTAAGTCATATTGTAGGATTGTACCATTTCCAGCATCATGCCTAGGTAGATATTCAAACTTATCTAAATCATAAGCAAGCTGCATATCAATTTCAAATGTGATTGGTAGATTTGGGTCATTCCAATTAGAATGCCATTGTGTATTAACGTCTCCGTCTATAGCCTTCTCAGGTTCTTCACCTGGTTGATGGCTACTAGCTGTTGCTGTCATATTTTTTGGTACATTTCTGTAAGGATCAAGATCTGTCCTAACTGTTAGTTCCTCACTCCAATCTGAAGCTCCTTTAGTATTCACCGCTCTTACTTTGTAGCTATAATCTGTATCGAATTTTAAATCAGAGTGAATATAGTAAGGGTCTTCATCTTTTTTAGTGAACACGTTACTGTGGATGACGCCATCAATCATTAATTCATACTGTACGTTCTCACCTTCCACTTGATCCCATTCTACCTTGATTTCATCAGCTGTGATTTCTTTCTCATCAGCTTGTAGGTTGGCAGGTGTTTCAGGCACTTCATCATCGATAACATCATCTATTGGTGTGTTGGTAAAACCATCTACAGTTAAAGTAACCTTATTATTTGTTATATCCGTTTTTTCTACTTTCACAAATAGTTTTGGTGTTGTAATAATCTCTGTATCTTCAAACTCAGAACCTTCAGTAGAATATTTATTCAAGTTAGGTTCTTCATTATAGAAGAATACATTATCAGATGCTTCATATTCTTCTTCTGTTGTGACTTCGCTCAACTCAACTTCTTCATTACCTATTGTAACAGTTAAGTTTTCCGGTTCTTGAAGTGTATTGACGATAAACTCTGTACCTCTGTCTTTAACCATGCCATCATATCCGTTTCCTTCTGCCTTATCAACGGTAATAATAGCTGTATTTTCCTCTTCAACTGAAGAAACCTTCGTTCTCATATTCTTATCATCTTTATAATCTAAAGTCTCACCATCATCTTCATACATTGTAAACTCTGATTCCCCTGAAGGATATACATCAAATATTCTATTTTCCGAACCATCTAACTCATCAGGCGAATTGTTTTCCGGTGCCATTGGAATAATTGCACCAGCTTTTACAAATACGGGAGTCTTCCATAGAGGCGCTTCAAAATTATGGACGACGGAGCCGCCTTTATACTGTTCACCTGTAAAATAGTCTATCCAGACTTGTTCTTCATCTGGAAGATATATTTCATTTCGTACCCCAGCTTCATGGTCGCTTTCCTTGTAAACAGGTGCAACTAAAAGATTAGGTCCCCACATATACTGATACTGTGTTTCTGTACCATAAGTATATGGATCCTCTGGATATTCAAGCATCATACCTCTTACCATTGGCATGGAATCTGTTGTTGATTCTTCAGCAATTGTGTAATTGTACGGTAACATTTCCGACTTTAACTTCAAATACATTCGATTGATGGATGCATATGGTTCACCATAGTTCCAAGGGTTTTTCTCATGTGTATAATCATCACCACTTGAAGCCCAACCATCCATATCTAGTTGTAGAGGAGTGAATGTTTTCCACTGGAAATCCCTCGTTTGAATGACTTCATCTCCACCAAATATTCCATCCATATCTGATCCAATATTTGGATTACCTGATAAACCCGCACCGATATAAGTGGGAATATGCATTCTAATATATTCCCAGTTACCTCCATATTGGTCACCTGACCAAAGACCTGCATATCTCTGAGAGCCTGCCCAACCATTCAATGAAACAACGAAAGGACGGTCTCCTCCAGAGTTTTCTACTTTTTCAATACCTTCTGCGGCTAGACGCTGGGCATCTAAAGCCATGGAATAGCCCGGTCCAACCCAAGCGACATCCGTCTTAATTCCTCTAACACCCGCTTTGACCTCTCCATCAAGGTCTCTACGTAATGGATCATCTTCTGGTAAACTCGGATCTGGTTCAAGTGTACTCTCTGTCCAGAGAGCTGTTTTAACATTTTCCTCTTTTGCAGCATCAGCAAATTCCTCTAAGTTATCTAACCCACCATATCCACAACTATAACCGTCATTTGGTGCAAACCATCCTAAAGGCATATCATTATCAACATAACGATTTAAGTAATTCATAGCATCATCCATGAGAGTTCTAATATCTCCATGTCCGTTATGCTTGCCATTAAAACAATCTAAATGTCCCAAGTAAAAAGCATATTCTGGCAACATAGCTGGTTTTCCTGTTAACTCTGTATATTCATTAATGATGTCAGGTATAGAATCTTCTACAAAATAATAGGCATCAAAGCGTTCTTCATAATGCTCAAATTTTGCAGTTTCAGAAAAATCATAAAATCCAGGTTGGAAAGTATTACGCATCACACCATATCCATCTGTACTTAAATAAAATGGCACTGGACTTGATGCAGCCCCTGCATCCCAGCCCCCACCGACTGAAATATTTATGGATTCATTTTTATGTGAATAATAACCATTTTGTTGTCCACCACCATAAAAATGTTCATCTTGGTTTGTGGATAGTGTTTGTACTGCTTTATTCTTGTCATATTTAAGAGGAAGAGCCTCTTCCCAAAGAACCTTGGATTGATTTTTATCATATAAACTCATTTTTGAAGTTGTTTTGTCAATCCTTAGTTCCACGGCATCAGTGGATATTTTATGAGATTCATCATCCTCTTCAATAGTTACATCGATTAATCCATATTCCTCTTTGTATTCGCTTTCATTTTTATCAATTATTGTAGTTGTATGGTCCGAATCATTCGGTTCAGGAGTTGCTGGGAACTCTTTCTCTGGATCTAAATGAAATCGAAAAAGATTATCCTTTAAAAAAGTTAACTTTATTCCTTCTCCTGTAGATAAATCGACATACACATCGCTACCATCTTGAGTGATATCTTCTACTGTACCAATGACTCCTTCTTCTTCAGCTGCATCTGCACTGTCCCCACTCAGGATTACCATGGGGATCATCATTAATAAAAAAACAAAAGCAACAATCATTACTAAATTTTTTAGAGAATTAACTTTACTCATCCCATTTAGTAGCATATAAACCTCCATATGAATTTTGTTATTAAGTTTTGCTTAGTTCAAGGCTGGCCAGTAAGATTTTTTTAATTTATTCGTCTCATGCTGATGTTCCTTCACTTCCTTCCTTTATTACCTTCAAAGATAAATAATAGAACTTCCTTGTCACCGTATTAAAACTGTTTTTAATCTCTTGAAGTAAATATAACTACAATATTCAATAATGCATGACAAGTATCATTGAAAGTAACCTATATTTCAAATTTTCAGTTCCTTCACTTCCAGTTTATATTTATAGGGTTGATGGGTCAACCCTACCAATTGCTTATTTATAACACAATAAAGAACATACTTTTGAATATAATGAACTGCTCCATATGAACTATCGCCGTGACAGATTATTATAAACAGAAATCCCCCCTCAAATTTGAGGGGGGATTTCTTTAAATTTCCAACCACTTATAACCCATTGGCTCAAGGGTTACCTTCATTTCTGTGCCATCATCTTTGTAAACGGTTGTTTCTTGTTTTTCATAAGAATTATTAATAACAACAAACTTGCTCGCTTCTGGATACGCAGCACATTCAGTTTGAATATTCGTTGTATACCATGTCTTGATATCCGCTTCTCGTGACGCTGCCCAGTAAATGGCTCGAAGTAATAATCTCGTATTTTCAGGGCTGTATGGTAGACCAGCTACATAAACCGAGCGTCCACGACCGAATTCATGAGCTGAAAGAGTGACATCGCCTTCTTCCATCGCTAGAACGGTCGTATTTCGATCAGCTTGGTAGACGTATTTCATGCTTTCTCCAAAATCAATCGATCCGTCCTGATCTTCCGTAATAAAATGGGCATCTTCATGAAGCTTATTGTATTTATCAAGGCTTAGACTAAAGCCGATTTCTTTTTGAACACCTAAGATATCCGCCAACTGGAAAAATTCACCTTGATGTTCTATAGCCGTTGGTTCACCTACACCAATAAAGCCACCGCCAGCATCAACCCATTCACGAATTGTACTGACAACCTTGTCGTCTAGCCACGCTTCACCACCGCTCCAGGACGTGCCTGCATCCCCTGCATTAATAATAACTCCAATATCATCGGAAATACCATTTTCTTTAATATCGTCAAAACTAATGAAGTCAACTTCTAATGGCATACCGCTTAAGCTCTCTAAAATACCATAATATGAATACACTTGCTTATACCAAATCGCATGATGAACATGATGGCTCATCCACTTTCTACTTCCGCCCCAGCTATTTAAAATAGCTACTTTGAATGGTGCTTTATAAGAAGCCGTTTCTTTAGATTGATTATGAATCTCTCTAAATTCATTCGTTATTTCCTCAACACGCTTGACAAAGTCTGGAAAGTCTAAAGCTAAACTTAGATAACCGCCATATCCCATGCGCTGAATCGGACTTCTCAAAATAGCACGACGCGCCTGCATCCAGTTTTGATTTGCTTCTCCGACCGGATCCCCTTCTTCATTAAATGTATCAGGGAAGAAGTATGGTAAAAAGCGGCCTTCCGTATATTTTACATGAGGCACATCCGAGATCATTCTTAGTGTTGTTCCGTCACCAACTGATCCAACAACGGCGTCTAATCCAATGTTTTCAAAATACTTCCCGTAAGGTTCGGTTCCGGCCCAATGATCACCTAGGAACATCATGGCTTCCTTACCATAACTATGGACGATATCAACACATTCTTTTGCAAGTTCACTCACAAATTTCTGTTGGAAATCAATCCAATCTAAGAACTCTTTACTTGGTGTTCTAAATGGGGAATTATAATAACCTTGATCAACTAAATCTTCTGGACGGAGCTTATAGCCTTTTTCCTTTTCAAATTCCTGTAAGGCAAGTGGACTGACGGTTGCGCTATAGCCAAACCAATCAACATATCTTTCCTCGGCTAAATCATTAAATACTAAGGTGAAATTATAGAAAAAAGTTGTAATCCTAACAACATCTGTATCTGGATGCTCATCAAGCCATGTTCTCAACTTATCTAAAATATATTTTCGTGTTTTAGGATATCTTGGATCATATGGCATTTGATGTTCTGTATCCCAATTATTTGTAATATGATTATACATATGAACCGGATCCCAGATTTGATAAGCAAGAAAATTCACCGTATAACGATGCCACTTCTCTGCATGAGTCAAAATAACTTCTTGAGTCGCCTCGTTATATGTCCATTCCTCAGGAGCAACAACCTGGCCACTCGTTCGATTAATAACTTCCCACCACTGTTTTGGATCATGATCGGTATCAGGCTTAAATTGTTGATCGAAATAGCCTTTCATAACAGGAATGGAGATTTCTTCTGACTTTGCCGTCACGGGCTCCGACATCAAATAAATATGTTGCAACTCATCAAGGTTTGCTTTTGCCCACTCTTGGTCGCCACGCGTGAAAAAGTACTTTGAATATACTTTATCAGCTAACGATTTCACTTCTTCTGGGATTTTTGTACCGTCCGAATCGCGAACCGCGTCTGCTCCCCATTTATCCACGATTTGTGTTATTTCATTCTCCAACCCTTCCTCTGCCGGAAGTGTCACACGTCCTTTTTTGCTCATGTCTTTTTCCTCCTGTAAACAACACTAAATTTGTCATTAGTTTAAGTACATTTTTTATCGTTTATTTTTCCTAAAATGTATCAAGAACACTCAAGCCCGCACCAATCATTCCCTGACCATTACCTAACTGGCTAATCGACATATTGTCTAAAATATGTCTTTGCTCATCGATTAAATAGTTATCAAGCTTTTCTTTAATGAGGTCTAGTAATAGAGGATTATGCGTAATAACACTCCCACCAAACACAATTTTGTGAGGGTCAAGTAAACTATTAATCATATAAACTCCCTGTACGAGCGATGATGTCAAATCATCTACCAACTCTTTTGCTAGAGGTTCCTTATTATAGAATGCTTGAAATAAATCTTTAGCTGTCATGGCATCAGAGTTCATCCGATTTTTAGCATGTTTTTCTAAAGCCGGACCTGAAGCTGTCTTTTCAAGCCGCTCTCTATTTTCTTTTTCATAAGGTGCATAAACCGGAATGAGCCCGAGCTCCCCAGCAAAGCCAGCGCCACGAACAAATTGACCTGCATTAATAATCGCCGATGAAATACCCGTACTAATCGTCATATATACAAATAATTCATTAGTTAAACTTGCTGCCTTCCATTCCGCATAGGTCGCCATATACACATCGTTATCAATCGTCACTTTATTTATTTTAAAGTGATCACGTATCCGCTCAGAAAATGGAAAATTACTCCAAGGTAGATTATTTTGGAAGATCGCTATTCCATTTTCCCGATTAATTTTACCCGGTACACCCGCGCCAATTCCGTCAATGTCACTAAGTGGAATACTAGAATGGTTCATAAGTTTTTCCACACAAAGCACAACTTTTTCAAACATTTTTTCACGATCGGAAGGGTCACTTTTGACAATTTCCTGTTGAATTAAATCTCCTTGCTGATTGACAATGCCACTTGCAATTTTTGTCCCACCAATATCAATTCCAATGGCATATTTCATTTGAATTCCCCCTCTAGCAGTCATTTTTCCGAAAACTCGAATTTAGTCCTATCCGCTTACCACCTTCTGTACTACACAAATTTCCGGTTATAATTCCAAAGTAAAAAGAGAAGACCGGCAAGGCCGACTAACTGCATTAATAAATAAAGCTTACCGACTGTTCGTTGTCCATAAATTATTAAAAACATGCAAAAAGCAAAGAAGACAACTTTTAAAACACTCAATATTTTATCATTCATTATAATCTTCCTTTCATACAATGATTCAGAGCCCAGTAACGCTAAGAACTAAAACAACGAACGATTAATTAACCCTTCACACCACCAACGGTCATACCTTGGGTTAAGCGTTTTTGGACGATCATATATAAAATAAGGGTCGGTAACATAACAATAACCATCCCAGCATACATAGGGCCATAGTTGACTGCCGCACGTTCAGCTGCGAGCAAATTCAACAATCCAACTGGTAATGTTTTATTGTCACCTGGCATCAGTGTTAAAGCTAGAATATACTCATTCCAGAATAATAAGAAGTTAAATAAGATGACGATGATAATACTTGGTGCCGCCATTGGCAACATAACTGAAAACATCGTCCTAAAATGTCCTGCCCCATCGATACTTGCAGCCTCTTCAAAGTCAGACGGCAATGTTTCAAAATAACTTGATAAAAGAAATATAGTAAACGGCAAAGCTGTTGAAGCGTAAATGAGTGCCAAAATGACTCGATTATTTAAAAAGAAGCCATCACCGATAAGTTCTTTTAACCCTGAATCCCAACCGAGCAACATTAAGAAAATCGGTACTGCAATATAACTGACATTAATAAACAAACCTGCTTTTACAAATGAATTTAAAAAACGACTTCCCATAAATTTAAATCGAGATAAAACATAAGCTGCCGGTAGAGCCACAATTAATAAGAAAAATAACGAAAGTGCTGTGACCATCACTGAGTTTAATAAATAATCACCCATATGGGCATCGCGGAAAGCTTCAATAAAGTTTTGGAAGTAAAAACCTTCAGGAAAAGCCCATGGATTACTATAAAACTCTTTATTTTCTTTTATCGATGCTAAGAAAACCCATGCAACTGGAATTAAAATTGATATGGCAAGGGCAGCCAAGGTGACATATATAAATATTTTAAACAGGGTCTCTGTGCGAATTCCTTTTGATTTATTCATGAATATTAAACCTCCTTAGTACTCCAATACGTCACGTTTTGTAATTCGACTTACAATCCCAGCAAGTGCAAATGAGAACGTAAAGACGATCACACCGATTGCCATTCCATAACCATATGTCGAGTTACCATAAGCTTGAGAGTACATATATGAAAGGAACACTTCAGTCGATCCATCCGGTCCCCCACCTGTCATCGCTTTTACAAGCAAGAAACTAAGATTAATAGTACTAATAATATAGAAAGTTAACGTCGTCCGGATATTGTTCCAAATTAAAGGAAGCGTAATACTCGTAAACTGTTTAAACTTCCCAGCTCCCTCTAGCTCGGCTGCTTCATAATAGCTCTCAGGTATACTGGCCATACTCGACATATACATAACCATATAATAACCGACAGCCTGCCAAACAAGCGCACCTGCAACACTATAAATAACAATATCCTGATTACCTAACCACATCTGCTTAAAGCTATCTAAACTAATCACACCAAATATGCTATTCAACAAACCACTAGACGGATCGTATACAGCAGAGAAAATACCTGCGATAACAACGATTGATAAAATATTCGGGATGTAGAATACAACCCTAAAAAAGTTGTTCCCTTTAACATTTTCTTTTGTTAACACTGCCGCAAAGAAAATAGCAAACACAAGTGTAATAATGGCTACTAAGACAATAAGAACGATTGAATTTTGAAAAGCTTGGATAAAGTTCATATCATTCCATAACACCTTAAAATTGTCTAAGCCAACAAATTCTTTTGTATTTGAAAACCCTCCCCAGCTATAAAGTGACATTCTGAAAACCTCAATTGTTGGCACAACCATGAATAAGGTAAACAAAATAATCGCTGGCAAAATACAGATTGTGATAAATATATTTTTCGATGTCTTACTGCTCACTTTTATTCACCTCTCTCTAATAAAAAAAGCAATTTAATTTTTTTATAACATTCTAGGAACAAAAGCTGAAGCGCCGGTTAGCCTCAGGCACAGCTTAAGCAAGAAACCGCAGTGGCGATCTTTGCCGCGTAGGATTATTGCTTAAGACCTCAGGCGGGCTGGGTGCTGAAGCTGAACGTGGTCAAACTCAGTATAAAGTTATCCTCAGAAGTTTTAATACTATAGTTTCCTAAGCTATGAAAAACGAAGCGGCGAAACTTATGATTGCTCGCCGCTTCAATATTTTATTAATCAGTTCACTTCATGGCTGGTCTTAATTTGTCACTAACTTCTTCAACAGATTTCTGCCAATCTTCAACCGATGTCTTACCACTCATGACACTATCAATCTTTTCATAAAGCTCTTCGCTAATATTCGCTCCTGGTACTGGATCAGTTGAGGCAAAAGTACCCATTGCAGGAAGAACATCTCCTTCTTCATAAATACCATAGTAAATTTCTTTTTCTTCATCTAATTTTTCCACGATACCATCAATTGGTTGAACAGCTCCAGCGTCTAAGAATGTATCTGCTGCCTCGTCAGAGTACATATAAGCGATAAAGTTCTTTGCTGCGTCAATATTTTCTGCTTCTTTTGGAATCCAAATTTGTTCAAAGAAAGTGAATGCATAGCGATCTCCACCATCTTCATATGCTGGGATAGGCATCATTCCCCATTTAAAATCATCTGCACGCGGTGCTTCCGACATTTCGTCAATAACCCATGAACCGTTTGGCATGAATAATGCTTCATTATCTAAAATAAGTTGTTGGTTTTTAGTGAAGTCATTCGGATTAGCGTTTGCAACAGTATTCGGGTGCAAGTAATCGGATAACTTCTCAACTGTTTCAAATACCCTTGTAGCATCTTCAGACTCCCAAATATCTTCTTCATATGTCATCGCTGAATTAAAGAAATCTGGTCCACCAGAAGCATACAACATAGAGCCTACTAATGTATCAAAATAGCCTGCAATTGGATAAGTGAATAATGAAATCCCTTCTTCTTCTGCCTTATCACCTAATTCGAACATTTCTTCCCAAGTTTCCGGTATATCCCAACCATGTTCCTCTAATAATGTTTCATTATAGAAAAGGCCTGTTGGGCTATAAAACATTGGCGCTAAATACATTTCATCATCACCATAAGGATTTGTCGCTAATGTATCTGTGAATCCATCAAGTAACTTATCTTCAACTTTAACGTCTTCACCTGGTACTTCCATTGTTAACACATCGGTAATATCTTCAACACCGTTTTCCTTAATCATTGTTTCTGTCAAAGCTTCTTCTCTATCTGTAGCTAGCAAAAACACATCAGGATAGTCGCCTGCCTGCATTTCTGGACGAATCACTTCTTCTAAATTTTTTGCAATCGTTAAATCGATTGTTACATTGTCGTTTAACGCTTCATATTCTTCAGCAACATTTTCCCAAACTTCTTTACCATATGCTGATTCAAGTGCTGCAACATGAAGTGTTACTTCTTCCCCATCACTGCCAGAACCGTCATCATTTGACCCTGAGTCGGCATTATCATCTTCATTCCCGCCGCAAGCTGCTAAACCAAATGCTACGAGGAGTAAAGATAAAGCTAATAAAAAGTTTTTTAACTTCATTAGGATTGCCCCCTATTTTTTTCAAATTTTGCTACAACTATATCTTATCCTTCATGAAGCGCTTTCACAATAAACATATTGTTACTTTTTTTATGTTTCTTGCTTTTTAAATATAATACCTATAAAATTAAAGTAGAAAGTGATAATGGAGGGATACGAATGTCTCATGAAGTATATACGATGCATGACTTTAATAAAATCCAATCACCGTTCAAACTACTTTATGTCACGCATTCTGAATATGATAAAGGCTGGCATAGTACATCGCATACACATCATTTCACCGAGCTTTTTTATATTGTAAGCGGAAAAGGTGCTTTTGTTTTACCCGATCAAGAAATCCCGGTAAAAGAAAACGACCTCGTTATCATTAATCCTCATGTAGAGCATACCGAGAAGTCCAATAAACAAGATTCACTAGAATATATCGCGCTTGGTCTTGAGGGGATTTCTTTTTCTCTGCCAGACGAAGAGTCACCGATTGGATTATTTACTTACCAAGGTGATCGCGAAGACATTCTCTTTTTTCTTAAAAAGTTACTGCATGAAGTTAAAAACAATGAAAATAATTTTGAAATCGTTTGCCAGAACATCATAGAAATTCTTATCATCAAATTACGCCGCAAAAAAAATATAAAGGTGACAAAAGAAACCTCCCAACGACGGATTAATCAATCTGTTGCCCTAGTTAAGCACTACATCAACCATAACTACTCAGATCCAATCACCCTAGATACACTAGCTAAAATAGGTAATATTAATAAATACTATTTATCCCACACATTTAAGGAAGACATTGGTATATCACCAATTGAATATTTAAATCAAGTCCGTATAAAAGAGGCAAAAACATTACTAGAAACCACTGACTTTACCATTGCAGAAATTGCGCGTTTTAATGGATTTTCCTCCCAATCGTTTTTTACGCAAGTGTTTAAGCGAGAGGTTGATCAGACGCCGACTGAGTATAGGAAGATGGCTTATCAAGAAAGTAAAGAAGCGATTAATGTGTGAATCTAAACTAAAAATAAAAAACCGAACAAACTCGAATGCGGAGCATTCGAAGTATTGTTCGGTTTTACATGACCATGCTCTTCTATGAGTATCTACAGGTTCTTAATTTATCACTCGCATTTTCATTAAAAGTGAGTTTTATCTAGAGATATATTTTAATTAGTGATTTAAAATAACTTACACACTTTATTTAACAAACGCAATCAAGAGGGTACACATGCTCATAATATTCTTTTTCTTCTCGCATAACAAAATATAACTGTACCATTTATGATTAATAGAAGTCCTACAAACAGTGATACATACATGCTTGTTGCTGTTTTAGGTAAGATTTCTCCTTCCTTGTTTTGTTTGTTGGTTTCTTTCTTTCCTCCTTCTATTGGTTGTTTATCTGTATCACTTTCGTGCTCATTTATAAAATTATCCTCGTCATGATTTTTTTTAGATTCAATCTGACCATTATGTTCTTTTTCAGAGCCTCCTACATCATCTTCCTCTGACTCTTCATATTCACGAACCTTATATAAATAAAAATCGTCTAAGCTTCCCCATGCGTCTGAATCGGCCTTAATTGATGCACCGATTGTAAGAGAACCGTCAGTAACTAAAATTTCATTTATTTCAGGATTATTCCAGTTTGCCCAACCATCGACAGAAGTAAATTCTTTATAGGAAGTTTCAGGTGTACCCGCATAAATATACATATCTGAATCATCAGCATCCCCACCTTGTAAAAACATGTTGAATGAATAATACCCGGACTCTAACCCAGTTATCGTTTGTTCAACCTTGAAATTAATACCATCTGATGAATGAAAGTGTAAAGAATAGTTACCCGTTTTTGCATCAGATGGGTTATTTTGGAAGTCTGCATGAGGTCTTACACCTTCTGGATATATAATATTCCACATACTTAAATCGCTATCTTCAAAACTATGGTTTTTAACATAATTTTTTGGTTCAATTTCAATTGTTGCAATGACAGTATCACCTGATTCTAGGGTACCATGAACTTTATAAGTACCGACTTCGCCTTTTTTCGCCTTTTCAAGTTGTTCTTGACTCCATGTAACTGTAATTGTATCTTCACTTCTATCATTGTAAGTGACTTGAACTGTCTTTGGTAATTCAATTTCTTCACCTATCGATACAGTCAAAAAGACATCATTAATTTCGTCAACCTGAAGTGGAGCTACTGCACCTGTATCTACATAATTAAAAACACTCAATGATGATAGTGGGTGTCCATTAAAATCAAATAACGCCTGATTATCTACAGCGCTCCCACCATACCATTTACCAGCATCATCTGGATCATACTCTTTTGCAAAACTTGAAGCCCATCCAGACCCATGCTGCTCCCAAAGGTCCTTATTTTGTTTCAACTCAGCAGGTGGCCCCACAGGAATCCATGCAGGTTCCCAATAAAATACACCAATCCCCGCATCTCCAACATCAACAATTGCTTGAACTACATCACGAATAGCAGTGGCTTGTCCCTGTACGGAAATGGGATAATGAAAATCTTGTCCTGTAGATTTTGGTGCTGTGTTTTCATGTCCGTCTCCATCCTGATTTGTGTATGTATAAGAAGTTTCAGCGACCATTACCTCTTTTCCATGTTTATCTGCTACGTGCTTTAAAACAGATGTTAAATTATCTAAGGTTCCATGCCAAAAGGGATAATATGAACTAGCAAACACATCATAATCAACCTGATTTTCCTCCAAGGTTTCAGCAATCGTTTGATATCTTTCAGAAGCTTCAGGATTGGTAAAGTGCAGTGCTACTTGTATCGTAGAGTCTACTTCCCGAATTGCTCTACTACCCTCGTTAAATAATTCACTAATTTCCCCCCATTCTGATTCGCCAATAAAAGAACTATTGGTTTCATTTCCAACCTGAACCATTCCAACATCGACACCTTCGTCGATCATTTTTTCTAAACTCCCTTTTGTATATGTATATACACTACTTTTTTTATCTTCAAAATTATGGTCAGTCCATGCCTTTGGTACTTGTTGTTTATCTGGGTCAGCCCAGAAGTCAGAGTAATGAAAATCAACAAACACCTTCATTCCATGGTTAGTTGCTCGTTTCCCAATCTCAATTGCCTTTGCTAAATCATTATTTCCACCACCATAACCGTTTCCATCTTTATCATAAGGATCATTCCAAACCCGAACCCTAACATAATTAATTCCATTTTCTTTGAGTGTTTGAAAAATATCTTGTTGTTTACCTATTTCATTATAAAAATTGACATCACTAGCTTCTAAAGAAAGAATACTAGATATATCAACACCTTTAATAAAACTCTCACTGATTCCGTTGACTTTTTCCACAAAAATATCAGCTTCCACTGGTTCAGAAGTTTTATTAGGACTTGTATCCTCAGAATCCTCTGCATATGTATTTAAATCAAAAAAACTAAAAACTAGCATAAGAATTATGAATATAGAAAAAGTTTTTTTAAACACTTTATAATTCTCCTTTTATGGATATTTGTAGAGTTTGTTTAACCTAAAACAATAATAAAAACCACGGATTGGTAAGCGTTTTCCAGTCAACCTATAAGAAAACATCCATTCCATAAAATTATCAATTTCATAGAACGGATGCTCATAAACTAAGACAAATCTATTCGAACTAATCCCTTTTCAAAAGATAATTCATCATTTGGTCGATTGACGAGGGCTAATCCCAATCTTAACTCCATATTTTTCTAATTGCATTTCACCTTTTAATTGTTCCCCCGTAATCATATCTTTTACTTTTTTTTCAAAGTTCACCGTTTGTGGTTTTTCCGTAAAGTTCATAATAAATATATAATCATTTTTATTATCGCGTCTAACTTGTACCGAGACGGATTTTCCAGATTTAACAGGTAAATCTTCCTCTAGGTCCAACTCTTCAATGAGTGTACTATAGAATGATTCATGAAATGCTTTGTCTAAACGGGCACCAATATAATAAGCTTTTCCATTTTTATAAGAATGGCTCGTTACAGCTGATGTATTTGCATAAAAATCTTCTAGATACATTCCTTCTGTCTTTGCACCTTTCATATCTAGAATCGTTGCATAATCTTTTAGTTCATATGATTCATTTTGATAGGAGACATGGTTTTTATCCTTTGGATATAACGTGTCAGTCTCTATTGGATTAATACCAAATACCTCCTGTAAATCAGAATGCCAACCACCCAAGTAAGTTAAATCATTCTCATTCACAATTCCACTAATATACGTCATAATCAATGTTCCACCATTAGCAACAAAAGTTTTCAAACGAGCAATCGTTTCTTCACTGACTAAATAAAGCATAGGAACAATGAGTAATTTGTAATTCATAAAGTCATTTTCCTTTGTGATAACGTCAACAGGAATATTCTTTTCCCAAAATGTACGATAATGCTGCTGCAATGTTTGTGGATAATGTTTCGTTTCCATTCCAAAACCTTGGGCATCGTTTAACGCCCAGTTGCTATCCCAATCATATAAAATAGCAACATCAGCGGGACGATTTGTACCAACAACTGAATTTAATTTTTCTAATGTTTCTCCAACTTTAGCCACTTCTTGAAACACACGATTTCCCGTGCTGTTATCGTGATCTACAACTGCGCCATGAAACTTTTCAGAAGAACCACGTGATTTCCTCCATTGAAAATACATAATACTATCCGATCCATGGGCGACCATTTGCATAGCTGAAAGTAAATGCATCCCTGGTCTTTTCGCCTTATTGACTTTATGCCAATTTACTTGGCTTGGCGTTGACTCCAGTAGTAAAAATGGTTGTTGTTTTAAACTTCTATATAAATCATCGATAAAACCAACCTTCATAGCCAAATCTGCTGTTGTTTCCCAATCATTATGCCATGCAGGGTAAGCATCCCATGTAACTACATCAACATATTTGGCAAACTTACTATAATCAAGTCCTTGAAACGGAATTAAGTCATCTGTATCAGCCATAAAGTTAGTTGTAACAGGTACATCTGGTGTTACTTCTCTAAGAGGGGCAATTTCATCTTTATAAAAAGAGATTGTTTGATCCGTAACAAAACGTCGCCAATCTAAATTCAAACCATGTACTTCTTTTTCACCAATTTGAGACGGAGATTCTATTTGCGACCAATCTGAATAGGTATGACTCCAAAAGGGTGTCCACCAAGCATTATTTAAAGATTGAAGGTCATTATTATATTTTTCTTTCAACCAGTTTCTAAAAGCAGATTGACATTGATCACAGTGGCATTCTCCCCCATACTCATTGGAAACATGCCACATCAATAGTGCAGGATGTTTTCCATATCTTTCAGCCAACATTCGATTAATCTGCTGTGTTTTTTCCCTATAAACCTTTGATGTAAAACAATGATTGTGCCTACCACCGTGCAACTGTTTTTGACGTTCTGCGTTCACCCTTAAAACTTCAGGATACTCTTGCGATAACCACGCTGGTCTAGCCCCACTTGGTGTCGCTAATAGTATTTTACCTCCAATTTGATGTATGTTCTCAAAAATATCATCAAGCCATTCAAAGTGATATACCCCTTCTTCAGATTCTAATGAACTCCATGAAAACATACCTATCGAAAAAGCATTAGTATGAGCTAATTGCATATATTTTACATCATCTGCTAAAACATCCGGACGATCTAACCATTGATCGGGGTTGTAGTCCCCACCATGAAGCATGGATTTTGAACCTGATACATATTTCTTATCATAATTTCGCATGTAATTCTCCTTTAAAATTATTTTCTATAAGTATTTCATTAACCTTTAATTCCACCTGCTGTTAATCCTGATACAAAGTTCTTTTGTAAGAGAACAAATACTACTGCAATTGGAATACTAATTAAAATAGCTCCAGCAGCAAACGTCGTATAGCTAGCCCCCATTACGTCATTCACTAAATTGTATAACCCTATTGGTAAAGTATAAGATTCAGGTGTTCTTAATATCGTGGATGCTAGTACAAAATCAGCAAGAGGAATAATAAATCCATTCATTGCAACAACGGCAATCATTGGTCTTGATAAAGGCATAATAATTTTCATAAAAATCTTTGTATTACTTGCCCCATCAATACGTGCACCCTCGTCTAACTCCATAGGAATAGAATCAATATATCCTTTCATCAAATAAGTATTCATTGGGATTTGACCTCCAATGTAAAGGAAAGTCAATAACCAGTGACTATTCATTAGACCTAGAAGTTGTGCAAAAACAAATAGTGCAATCAAAGCTGAAAATTGTGGAATCATCTGTAATAGTAAAAATAAAACTAAAGCGTTTTTCCTTCCTGCAAAACGAAATCGAGAAAAGGCATAAGCTGTGAACGAAACACATATTACTGTTCCAATCATGGTGAATACACTGATTTTTATAGAATTAATATACCATTGACCATATTGCAAACTTTCTTTACCTGCAAACAACTCTTTATAATGATCTAAGGTTGGATTCTCAGGAATAAGAGACGTACTAATCAAACTATTACCTGGATTAAAGCTTGCCCCGATAGTCCAAAGTAAGGGGTAAGCAATAATTACCACCGCAAAAATTAATATCATATAAGAGGTAAAGAGTTGAATGAATTTCTTATTTTTAATATTGGTAAACATATCTCTTACTCCTCCTTAAACGAATTGGTCCGTCTAAATTGCCATAATGCGATAGCAATAACAAATACAGATAACAAAATAGTTAAAGCAGCTGCAAGTGAATATTGACTTTCTTCTAGTGTCAATTTATAAATCCAAGATACTAAAATATCTGTACCTCCGGCTGTAGATCCAGGAACAGATGGCCCACCACCGTTAAATAAATAAATTATGTTAAAATTATTAAAATTAAAGGTATATTGGGTAATAATAATGGGTGCTATAGCCAAAAGTATCATCGGCATCGTAATATGTTTAAATTTGGCAAATATCGATGCTCCATCAATTGTCGCAGCTTCATATAAATCATCGGGAATCGACTGCAGAACTCCTGTTGTTACTAGGAATATATAAGGAAATCCTAACCACCCCTGCATAAGAATAAGCGCAATTTTAGACCAAGCTTCATTGGTCATCCACGGTATCGGATCAAGTCCAAAGAATGCTAAAATATCATTATTGATTGCACCAAAACTATCATTAAATAAACCAGCAAAAATTAAAATCGTTACGAACCCTGGGACAGCCCATGGTAAAACAAGAATCGTTCGAAAAAACTTTTTAAAACGCAATCTTGGCTGGTTAACAATGACCGCCATAAGAATACCTATTCCTACTTGTAATGTTGTAGCTACAAGAGTCCACACTACAGTCCATCCTAAAACATCAAAAAAGGTAGACCGCCAAATATCAACCGTGAAAATTTTTGCAAATGTATCAAATCCCACCCAATCTACTAAATTAGCTGGTGGAGAATGATATAAATCGTAATTTGTAAATGCCAATGCAACACTGAATAAAATAGGAAAAATAACCGCAAATACTAAAATAATAAGTGAAGGACCACTGACAACATAAGGATATCCTTGTTCCACTAAATTTCTGTATTGCTCTTTCAACGAACTTAAATTCATTTTTCTATCACGTAATACACCATTGCGATAAGCATCACGAAAGTTAAGAAAGTAAACAAACAATCCTAAACACGTAACTAGAATTGCTATAATTCCTTGTGCTAATAAAAACACTGAATTATCTCGAGGTACTTCTGTACCAAGAGTAAAAATTCCCCAGAACCCCATATTTAGCAAATCATAAAATACAACAAAAAACGAGAGGCCAAACCCAAGAAACACAAGACCTTTTGCCCATTGTCTATTGTAAAACTGTCCTAACCCGGGAATGATGGACAAAACACTTGCAATTGTACGATGTTGCACTTTTTTCACCTCTTTATTAGAATACAATCCATCGAGATTGTATATTGAAATTAAAATGCATGTGCCAAATACCATATAGCATTTGGCACTATTTTTTTAATAAGACTATTTATCGTTGCCGTGGTTGGCTTCAATTTGTCCTTTAATTGTTTCAACCGCTTGTTCTAACGCTTCTTCCGGACTAGACTTTCCTGTTGCAAGAGTTTCAAGTGCAGCATCAGCTGGATCCCATACAGAATTCATTTCGGGGATACCAGGCATTATTTCAGAATACATTGATTGTTCAGCAACTGCTTCAGCAGCTTCATTTTCTGTAATCGCAGGGTCATCTGCTAAAGAAGCTACTGCAGGAACTTCTTTTGTTTTTTCATATCTCACCTTAGAATTCTCTTCATTTGCTAAAAATTCAACAAGCCTTTCAGCAAGTTCCTTATTTTCAGAATATGAACTGACGTTATAACTTTTCACATTATTGAAAGAACTCATATTTTCACCATTTGATAATTCTGGTAGTTTCGTAACACCGTAGTTAATTCCCGCATCACTGAATGGCTCCACATTCCAAGGACCAGAAATAACAGCCGCTGCTTTCCCTTCTGAAAATAAAGAGTCAAGTACTTGGATACCTTGTTCACCTATAATTCCAGATGGGAATAGTTTTTCAGTGTAAAATTCCTGCATCAACTCAGCTCCCTCTATAGCACCAGTATTATTTAAACCGATGTCAGATGGATCATAATCACCGTTTTCATCTTCGCCAAAAATATAACCACCATAGCCACTTAAAACACTGTTCGCATAATAAATTTGGTCAAAAAGAGCTAAAAGTCCAAAATTTTCACCATCTGTTAACTCCTTAGATAAATCATACCAATCATCTAAAGTCTCAGGTAATTCATCTTCCGACACAATATCTTTATTATAAAATAATACTGTTGTTTCGACAGATTTAGGTAAACCATATATTTTCCCTTCTACTATTTGTGAATCCATCGCAACGTCAGTGTATATAGAAGTTATGTCTTCTTCGACGTTTAATTCTTCAATTAAACCTTCTATTACTGCTGTTCCTATCTGATCATTAGGCATCGTGAGAACATCCGGTCCTGTTCCAGCTGGCCCATCAAGCCGTAATTTTTCAATTTGCTGTGCATAAGTTTCTTCTACCACCTTAATTGTTACATCATTCTCCTCTTCAAACTTTTGAATCGCATCCTCTATACCTTCAGACTTCTCAACATCTTCCCAAACAAGCAAATCGTATTCGCTGTTTTTACTTCCCTCTTGTTCTCCACCCGCTTTCTCTCCACTGTCTTCTTGAGGCCCACAAGCAGCTAGTACAAAAAATAACGCTATTATACTGTAAATACCTAACTGTTTTATGTAAACTTTCATATAATCTTCATCCTTTCATTTTTTAAAACGCTTTCACACAAATTCAAAATTAAGTAAAAACTTTAAAACCCAATCAAATAACTAGGAACGCTTTTGTCAAGATTTTTTAGTTTTTACAATGATTAACGTGATAACTATTTTTAACTTTATTTTTTAATTAATTATCACTTCCTTTTCGCAAATGCTACAATCATAATTATTTATAGACCTCAACTGCTCTAAAGAAAATAATAGCTAAAAAACTTAATTAATTTAACTAATTATCTTCATATTAGACCTAATTATCTGTATTGTCAATAACATTTTTTGTTGATTGCTGTAAAACTCTATTCATAATACAACGAGAATCAGGTTCTTTTACCTTTACCTTTTGCCAAACTTACTTTCATCTAAATCGCACTTGATATCTTACAATAATTAGTGTAGCCTTAACTTAGTTAAATAATTTAATTAATTATTATATTACCTTAGGAGGCACACTATGTCAACACAACTAATGTACGAGGAATTTAAAAATAAATTTAATCCTGTGCACTCTCCCCGCCAATTCTTCGCCCCAGGCCGAATCAACCTGATCGGTGAACACACGGACTACAACGGCGGGCATGTTTTTCCTGCTTCCATCTCGTTTGGAACTTATGCATTAGCGACGAAGCGTTCTGATAATAAAATTCGGTTTTATTCTATGAATTTTTCAGATTTAGGGATTATTGAAGTCAATCTAGACAACTTGGATTATAATGAAGATGACAATTGGGCGAACTACCCTAAAGGCATGATTAAGTACATCCGTGAACATGGTTGTAAAATAGACTTTGGTATGGATATTCTTTATTATGGGAATATACCCAACAGTGCTGGTCTCTCCTCTTCCGCTTCCATTGAAATGGTGACGGGTGTTCTACTAGAAGGACTATTTGACTTTGACCTTGACCGAATTGAAATGATTAAGCTTGGACAAAAAGTTGAAAACGAGTACATTGGTGTTAACAGTGGTATCATGGATCAGTTCGCAATTGGGATGGGGAAAAAAGATCATGCCATTCACCTTAATACAGCGACACTTGATTACAGCTATGCACCAATCAAGTTACCTGATCATTCAATTGTGATAATCAACACAAATAAAAGTAGAACACTTGCTGGGTCGAAATATAATGAAAGACGAAGCGAGTGTGAGCAAGCTCTAGCTGATTTGAGAACTGAGCTCACAATTGATGGTTTGGGAGATCTTACACCTGAAGATTTTGAGAGCCATAAATATTTGATTAGAAATGAAACAAATCAAAGACGCGCGAAACACGCCGTTTATGAAAATGCTAGAACCTTAGATGCCTTGCAGAAGTTAAAAACAAATGATTTGGAAGCGTTTGGAAAGTTAATGAACGAATCACATTTATCGTTACAACATGATTATGAAGTGACTGGAAAAGAGCTTGACACCATTGTGGAAACTGCATGGGAACAAGCTGGTGTCACCGGCGCCCGTATGACTGGTGCAGGTTTTGGAGGTTGCGCGATTGCTATTGTGGAGAATGACAAAATCGATTCGTTTAAACAACAAGTCAGCCAACGATATATTGAAAAAATCGGTTATGACGTCAGTTTCTACACAGCCGCAATTGGTGACGGAGCGAAGGAAATTACAGAAGAGGTGAAATAAATGAGTATACTCGTTTTAGGAGGAGCCGGTTATATCGGCTCGCACGCTGTTTATCAGCTTATTGAAAATAATAAAAATGTCGTTGTCGTTGATAGTTTGGAAACTGGCCACAGAGAAGCACTTCATCCAGACGCCACGTTTTATGAAGGGGATATCCGTAACATTGATTTTCTCAGGGATGTCTTTGAAAAAGAAAATATTGAAGCTGTGATTCATTTTGCAGCCAACTCCCTTGTCGGCGAATCGATGGAAAAGCCGCTCAAATACTTTGATAATAATGTGTATGGCACCCAAGTTCTCCTGCAAGTCATGACAGAGTTCGACGTGAAACCAATCGTCTTCTCTTCTTCTGCAGCGACATATGGAGATGCTGATGTTGGATTGATCACTGAGGATGTCACACCCAATCCAACGAGTACGTACGGAGAAACTAAACTGATCATGGAAAAAATGATGAAATGGACAGAAGAAGCTCATGACATTAAATATGTATCACTCAGATATTTTAATGTTGCGGGTGCTCGGGAATCAGCCGAAATCGGTGAAGATCATCGTCCGGAAACCCACCTCATTCCTATTGTGTTACAAGTTGCCTTAGAGCAGCGTGATTACATTACAGTATTTGGCGAGGATTACGATACACCGGACGGTTCATGCATTCGTGATTACGTACATGTCGATGATTTGATTGAGGCACATTTATTAGCGCTTGAGTATCTACAAAATGGCGGCGAGAGCAATATCTTTAATTTAGGCAGCAGCCAAGGATTTTCGGTTAAAGAAATTATTGAAGCAGCCAGGAAAGTGACAGAAAAAAGTATCCCATCTAAAATAGGACCACGCCGTCCAGGAGATCCGGCAACACTCGTGGCAAGTTCTGATAAAGCACAAGATATTTTAGGATGGAAGCCATCACGTACATCAATTGAAAATATTATCAAAGACGCATGGCACTGGCATTCAACACACCCCCATGGATACGAAAAGGAGTGAAGCATGTATGGCAATTTTTGAAGATTTGACCGGATTGATCCACAAAGCGCAAGAAGTTCATTTAATAGAAAAGCAAGATGAGGTGTATGTCCGAAACCAAGTCCTTGACCTGTTAAACATTCAATCTTTTCCGAACGAAGAATTAACAGGTACAGAAGACACCATCCCTAATTTACTGGAAAAGTTGATTGCCTATGCGATTGACCATGATGTCATTGAAGATATTTTTGATGATAAAGAAATCCTTTCAGCTAAAATTATGAATTGCTTTGTTGCTCGTCCTTCAGTTGTTAACAATACATTTTACGACAAGTACAATGAAACGCCTGACGCAGCAACAGATTATTTTTATAATTTAAGTAAGAATAGCAACTACATCCAAATGAACCGAATCGCTAATAATGTGCATTATAAAGCAGACACAGTCTACGGTGAACTTGATATTACAATTAATTTGTCAAAACCCGAAAAAGATCCGGAACAAATCAAGCGCGAACGTGAAATGAAACAGTCATTAGACTATCCAAAATGCGTTCTTTGTCGTGAAAATGAAGGATATGTGGGACGCATCGGCTATCCAGCACGTGCTAATCACCGCGTCATAAAAGTCCCTATATTAAATGAAAACTGGTATTTGCAATATTCACCATATGTTTATTATAACGAACACAGTATCCTACTTTGCGAAGAACATCGTGATATGAAAATTGATAAACAAACGTTTGACCGATTACTTTCATTTGTGGATCAATTTCCACATTATTTTATCGGTTCAAATGCTGATTTACCCATTGTAGGAGGGTCTATTTTAAGTCATGATCACTATCAAGCAGGTCGTTATGAATTTGCCATGACCCGAGCGGAAGATGAATTTACCTTTAACTTGAATGGATTTCCAGAAGTCTCAGCATCTGTATTGAATTGGCCAATGTCGGTTATCCGCCTTCGTGGTGCTGATAAGGAAAATCTAGTAGAAACAGGTGCTCACATTTTAAATGTGTGGCAACAATATGAAGATGATGAAGTGAATATTATCCCTTTTACCGGCGAAACGCCGCATAATACAGTGACTCCGATTTCGCGTTTTCGTGACGGACAGTTTGAACTTGATCTTGTCTTAAGGAATAATCGCACGTCAGAAGACTATCCAATGGGAATCTTTCATCCGCATGAAGACGTCCATCATATTAAAAAGGAAAATATCGGCTTAATTGAAGTGATGGGTCTAGCTGTCTTACCTGCCAGATTGAAAGGAGAACTTGAAGACATCAAAGCATTTTTATTAGATAAGAATGCTGATGTCGCTCCTTATCATATGCCATGGGCAGAACAAATGAAAAATGAACATGGATTATTGTCGAGTCTAGAAGAAGCCGAGTCGATTTTACACAAAGAATTAGGCATCAAGTTTGCCAGAGTTCTAGAAGATGCTGGTGTTTTTAAACAGAATGAAACCGGACAAGATGCGTTTAAGCGTTTTATCGACACATTAAACAAGTAGGAATGATACTATGAAAATTGCACAAGAAAGAATAGTCAACGACTGGATTGAATATACCTTATCAAATAACACAGGTATGAGCGTCAGTTTTTTAAATTATGGTGGGATTATTACGAAAATGATAACACCTGATCAAAACGGTAAGCTTGAAAATATCGTCCTAGGCTATGAGAATTACAATGATTATAAAGATAACTCTAATTGCTTTGGCGCCATTATTGGTCGAGTTGCCGGCAGAATCGACAATGCACAATTTAACTTAAACGGGCAAGAATACAATCTTCAAAAAAATGAAGGTAATCACCAGCTCCATGGCGGAGAGACTGCTTTTCACCATACACTCTGGGAAGCTGCTCCCATTCACGAAGAAACTCGTGTCGGCGTCAAATTAACACATACGTCCCCCAACGGTGAAGGAGGTTATCCCGGTCGAGTTCATGCATCAGTCACGTACTGGTTAACAACTGATAATGACTTTATCATCGATTATGAGGCTGAATCCGATCAAGACACAGTTCTCGCGTTAACAAATCATACGTATTTCAATTTATCAGGTTTAAAAGAAACAGTCGGACAGCACGTCGTCACCATGAATAGTGACTACTTTTTAGAATTAGACGAAGAGCTCATTCCAACCGGGAAGTTAGTTGACGTTGCGAATACACCATTTGATTTGCGACATGGAAAAAGCCTTGAAGAAGGATTTGACTCTACCTATCCGCAAAACCTTATTGTCGGGAATGGCTATGATCATTATTTTCTTTTAAATGATACGGATCAGCCGAATATTTTAGTGGAAGAAAATCACAGCGGCAGGACGCTTTCCATTACAACTGATCAACCCGGCGTCGTGATGTATACCGCAAATGGCTTAGAGGATGGGTTAAAATTATATGGCCGCATGTCTGAAAAACACTTAGGTGTGTGCTTTGAAACACAAGGTCCACCCGCTTCACTACATCATAAAGATCTTCCGTCTATCGTATTAAAGGCAAATGAGACGTATGAAAAACAGACCGTGTTTTCGTTTGAGAGTAAGTAAAATAGGTAATATGTGAAAAGCTACTTTCCGTGAGAAAGTAGCTTTTAATTAGATACTTGATTATATTAAGATATCATTAATCAAGAACCGGATTATCCTTATAAACTTTATTCATATTTTAGAATTAGCAGATATTTTATCTAAGTAAAGTGCCGCTGCGCCAATAACACCTGCATTCTGATCTAACTCGGCTTTCACGATAGTCGTATTACGACCGTTAGGGTTGAGAGCATAGTTTCTCACATAATCACGAATCATCTCAAATAACGGAGCTTCAACTTGAGAAACGCCACCACCGATAACAATTTTTTCAGGATCAAATGTATTAATAATAGAGACACATGCGACACCTAATACCTTAAAAACTTTATTAATGAAAGCAACAATTTTTAAATGTCCTTCATCGTATAACGTGAATACATCTTTTGTCGTTACCTGTTTACCCAATATATCTGAACCTCGTTTTGCAATTGCAGTCCCAGATGCTATCGATTCCAAACAGCCATATTGACCACACGAGCATTGGCCAAATGATGGGTCCACAACAGTATGACCAATATCCCCCGCATTACCACTCGCTCCATGATATATTTTCCCGTCGGCAATAATACCAGAACCGATTCCTGTGCTGACTGTCATATATACGAAGTTCTGATTATCCTGTGCTGCGCCTAACCACTTTTCTGCTAATGCAGCTGCATTAGCATCATTTTCCAAAATAATAGGAACACTCCACCATTCCTTCATCCATTTAACGATAGGAACATTCCTCCAATTTTGTAAATTAGGTGGATGTGTGATAAGACCTTCTTTAGCGTCAAGTGGTCCTGGTGACCCAATGCCTATACCAATAATATCATTTTTAACTATTTCAGTTTGTGCCAGAATCTCTCTAATAGAATTACTTATTTTCATAATCATTTCTTTAGGAAGAATTGTAAGTTCCGTGGGAATAACATTTTGTTTTAGTATTTTACCTGTTTCTGACACGACGGCTATAGCTACTTTTGTACCTCCTATATCAACGCCGATAAAGTATTTCATTATGTTTAACTCCTTCTAAAGTTTCCAATTTAACAACCCCGTTCTTCCCCTAAACTATTAGCTAGATTAACCTCATTTATCTTATTACTCATCCAAGGACGGGAGAGTAGTATGAAAACATGCTACTCTCCCTAGTAATCTAACAGCTTATTCATAAGGATTACTGAAAAATGTTAATCATAAAATCAGCATTGGATTTCAGGATATCATACGCTTCTTTAGTTATTAGATCAGATTTTCTTTGGTGCTCTAATAATAAATTAAAACCTTTCATGTGCTTAACTACCTTCGTGTACTTCCCTTGTTTCTCGAACTGTGCCACAGCCGTGAGATGCATTTCCAGTGCTCTGGATTCAGCATTATCCAGTTCTCCTTCATTTTCAAACCGTTTAACCAGGTTTTCAATGCCTTCAGCTAATCCAACTGGTATCTCATCAATACCAAGTAACTCTATTTCTGATAATACAGTTAATGGTTGCCCCCCATTATCTGTTATTTCCAGTTGGTAAAATGAGTAGGCATCAGGGTTTTCTATTTCAAATGCTCGAGTATATTTTTCCCATTTAAAGTTTTCATTTTTCCTTTCATCTAACGTTTCCCAATTTTCTCCATCATTGGATCCTTTTAATAACCAACTTTTAGGACTGCCGACCTCTGATTCAGAGTTATTCAAAGGATTGACACCTGAAGTCAGTGTATACATTCGTACTTCTTTCTTTCCCTCTGTAAATTGAAACTGAATCAAAGGTTTTTCACTGTCAAAGTTAATTTGTGTATCAGACGTATTGTCAAATAAAAGGTTGGTTTCTTCTGATTCACTATCCGTTGCAGCGCCCTCTGATTGATCTGTCAAATCACGCATTAACACTGGGGTAGACAAACCATCTGTTGCAGCTGGTGTGATAGAATCCGGTAAATCAGTCATATTGCTCCCCCAATCGGACGGTTCCGGTCCCATGTCAAAATCCAGAACTGCACCATTCGCTAGATCTTCATGTGTAATATAATTTTTTGTGTAAGTTTCTCCATTTACTTTTAGACCCTGGACATATTGATTTTCTTTACTGTTATTCGGAGCATTTATAACAATGTCTTTACCATTCTCCAGATGAATTGTCACCTTTTTAAAAAGTGGAGCACCTATCGCATATTCTGAAGTTCCCATTTTAAGTGGGTAGAACCCTAGTGCACTAAAAATATACCATGCTGACATTTCACCGTTATCTTCGTCACCAGCGTATCCCTGTCCGATTTCACTACCAATGTACAGTCTATTTAGCACTTCACGAACTTTCTCCTGTGTTTTCCATGGTTTTTCAACATAATTGTACATATACGCTATATGATGTGCTGGCTGGTTACTATGTCCATACATCCCCATTCTAACATCCCTTGCTTCTCTCATTTCATGAATTAATCCTCCATAGCTTCCTGGATAGGCAGCTGTTTCCGGCGTGTTAAAGAATTCATCGAGCTTATTTTCAAGCCCATCCTTTCCACCATAAAGGTTGGCTAACCCCTGCCCATCATGTGGAGCATGAAATGCCATATTCCACGCATTTGTTTCTGTATAATCGTATCCCCATTCCGCGGGATTGAACTCATCGGGTGTTGAACGCCATTGTCCCGATGGTCTTTTCCCATTAAAAAATCCAATATTCGGGTTAAACATATTGTAATAATTTTGAGCACGATTTAAATAGTACTGATAATCTTCCTCGTAATATGACTGATATGGATCTTTTTCATTATCTCTTTTACTAAGTGCTTGTGCTAAATTTGCAATACCGAAATCATTGATATACCCCTCAAGTGCCCATGACATACCTTCACCTGTAGACGTACTCGTATAACCATCAAAAATGGAGGTCTCCAGTCCCTTCCTACCAACGTTATTATTGGGTGGAGCAACAGCAGCATCTTTTATTGCAGATTGATAGAAACTTTCAACATCGAAATTTGTTACACCTTTCATGTAGGCGTCTGAAAATGCAATATTCGCGCTTGTTCCTGTCATTAAATCAGCATACCCCGGAGAAGACCATCTGGATATCCAGCCACCATCTTTATAATGCTGAACAAATCCATCAATCATTTCACCTGTTTTAGTTGGAGTTAACAATGAATAGGCAGGCCATGTTGTTCTATAAGTATCCCAAAAGCCGTTATTCACATATACCTTTCCATCCTCTATTTCCGCGCACGTTTCTGTTGAGGTACTTGTTGAGCACGGATTAAGTGAGAGTTGACTTGCATACTTAAAATCTGGGTTTTCCAGAGTACCTGTATTTTCATACGCTGAGTTTGGGTATAGAAATAATCGATACATATTTGAATATAGTGTTGTAAGCTGATCTTCTGTCGCTCCTTCAACCTCGATCGTTCTAAGTAAATCATTCCACTCTTCTTCTGCTTTTTTCTTTATCGTATCAAATGTATCTTCGGGATTAATTTCTTGTTCCAAATTTTTCTTTGCTTGTTCCACGCTTATTAAAGAAGTTGCTATCTTCATAGTTACCTCTTTATCGTTTGTGGTATCAAATTTGTAATATGCGGTCACATCGTCTCTACCTTGATCAGTTAACATACTGCTATCTACAACAGGTTTATCAAACTCTGCGTAGACAAACATACGTGTTGCACCAGTGGACAACCCACTTTTCTGATCCGTATAACCTGATATTGTTCCATCGTCAGGGTCTAATGTAATGCCACCTTTATTACTGACATTATCAAATAATATATTCGAAGTGTCTCCTTTAAATGTATACCTAAATACGGCTGCATGATCAGTAGGGGTCATTTCCGTTTCAATCCCATTTTCAAATGTAACCCCGTAATAATGCGCTTGAGCGATTTCATTCTCATGTTTGAAAGCTAATGCACGGGTATCACGATTTACCTCTGGCTTTCCCTCTGCATCTGACGGCATGACTTGAAATGTCTGCCTGTCTCCCATCCATGGACTTGTTTCATGACTTAAAGAAAACGCCTGAAGTGTTGGAAGATTATCATCATTATTACCTTCATTATAAGAGTAAAGCCAGTCAGAACCTGCATTTGTTACCGGTGTCCAAAAGTTAAATCCATGGGGAACTGCAACGGCTGGGAAGTTATTCCCGCGAGAAAAGGTCCCATTGGATTGTGTTCCTCTAAGTGTATTAACATAATCAGTAGGATTTTCATATGTTTTTGCGACTGGATTTCCGTTGATTTTAATATCATCGATGTGCCCTTTAAAAGTTGTCGGTCCTTTTGGATTATCGTATGCAATTAAAATTCGCTCTATTGTTTTCCCTTCAGCAATTTCACCAATTGAGGCATTTTTATAATTCCATTGATTGGCATAAAGTGTTTTCGAATCCCCCTGTTCTTGTGGATTCAGTTTTATACCATGCTGATCAAGTGCATTTAAGTCATGCAAATATGTGCCATCTGAAAAAGCTAAATCAACTGATGCGTAGGTACTTGCATAGTTTGTATGATTATTGTCAGTAAAAGCGGGAAAAATATAATAGGATAGTTCAGTATCCTTGGTTACACTAATATTTACATCAAGAATTTTATTGTAGGAGTACGCTCTTCCGTCTGTCAGATGTGAGCCTTCATAAGTAATTGCATTTTTTCCTGTCCACCCTACATTTGCCTTCGAATTATAAGTACTTGAAGGTCCATTCGTTATCTTTGTTTTCATATCTGAAGGTGGTGGATCAGGAACGTCTATTCCATTAGAAATTGCGAGTTCTGATAGTTGAATAATAGATTCTCCACTGTTTTTTGTAATTTTCAACTGGTAATATTGATATTTTTCCGAGTTATCAAATTCATATACTTTCGTTTGATAACGTTCATCAAACTTTTCACTAGTTCTCGTGTCAAGTGTTGTCCAATTCTCTGCATCGTTTGATCCAGATAACTCCCAATCTCGTGGATCTCTTCCAGGATAATCATCGGCTGATGTTAGCGCATATTTTACGACAGAATCCGGCTCTTCAAGCTCCACTTGAATAGTGGCAGTATCTTCAAACGTTAACCATTTTGTTGTATCATCGCGGTCTATTAACTTTTCTTTTGTCTCACTTGGCGGGTTTTCCCCAGATACTTTGATCTCTATAATCTCATCTGTAACATCACCTTGAATACCATCAAATGGAATATTACCATCTATTCCAGAGGACATTTTATTTCCATCTGCATCTTTTTCCACCGTAGTTTCCCAGTCTAGTTGCGGATCATCTGGCTCAAATGAAGTAAAATAATCTGTCGAATTAGCTGAAGCTGTTTGAGTAGGTAGAATAGGGATAATTCCTAACAGTAAGACGAAACAACATACATTAGCAAACATTCTCTTTAAATGTCTTTTGTTCATTTACCTTTTACCTCCCCTATTAATTACTATAGACTTTAAATTACTGTTATTCACTCCTTTCATTCAAAATATAAATTTTATTTTATCTACGTGCCTACTCTAAAGCTATAGATTAAATTTTATTAAGCACATAGTAAAATCCATGTAGGCATAGATATATAACCCATTTAATAGGTTAGTATTATTGCATTGTTCTAGATTTAGAATGCTATTCTAATAAGTAGCCAATAAATTAGAGTTTTATCTTTATGTGTAATATGCGTAAATCAATTACGGTAACAACACACTACAAGGGATTGCACCAATATTCAGTTCCAGGTGAGTTATATAAAGTAATACTATATTTGACCCGATAGATTATTGAATAAGATCAATCCCTCCACCAGTAATGTCTATGAGCAGGTAAGCTTAACAATATAAATGGTACCTAATAGTAATATCCTAACAACGCTTATTCATGGATAGACAAAATCTTAAACTATCCCCTATTTAAAAGGCCAAGTCATTTAGAGACAATATTTATCCCTTAACTGACCCAGCCAACAATCCTCTCACAAAATACTTACCTAGAAAAATATATACAAGAAGGGTCGGGAGTGCAGCAATCAATGCACCTGCCATTTGGACGTTCCACTGAACAATTTGACTTCCTGATAAATTTTGTAAAGCCACCATGACAGGTTGTTTATCGGAAGTTGTAACAGTGACAGCAAATAAAAATTCGTTCCATATGTTTGTAAATTGCCAAATGGCTACTACGACAAATCCTGTAATAGACAGCGGAATAATAACATGCCGGAAAATACCTAGAAAACTCGCACCATCAATTTTGGCGGCTTCAATCATTTGATCTGGAATATTGGCATAGAAATTTCTAAACATTAGGGTCGTAATTGGTAATCCATAAACGACATGTACCAAGATCAAACCGGGTATCGTATTATACAAATCAATTTGACGTAAAAATTGAATCATAGGAATCAAAATGCTTTGATATGGAATAAACATACCGAATAAAATAACTGTAAAAATTGTTTCCGATCCTTTAAATTTCCACTTAGATAGGACGTATCCATTCATTGCTCCAAGGATAGCCGATAATAATGTTGCTGGTACAACTAGGTAGATGCTATTCATTAAATTTGGTGCTAATTTTGAAAAAGCCTCTTTATATGAACTAAAATCAATCGTTGAGGGGAGGGTCCACATCTCGGCAAGTGATACTTCATCCAAGGGCTTAATACTTGTCACTATGATTACGTAAACAGGAGCCAAAAAAAGTAAGGCAAAAAATATAAGGATTAAATATTTAATCGTTTTACCTATAGGAAATGACATTATTGTTCACCCTTTCTACTATTCCATAAATACGGAACGATGAATACCGCCACCAATAAAAGCATGATTATAGCTATTGCTGCACCGTTAGCATAATAGTTACCTCTGAATGTCGTTTCAAACATGTAAACTCCAGGAACATCTGTAACAAAGTTTGCTCCAGGTCCCGTCATTGCATAAATCAAATCGAATATTTTCAATGAAATATGAGCCATTATAATCACGACACTCATAGTAATAGGCAGGAGCATTGGTAGAATTATTCTTCTATATATTTGAAATTCACTTGCCCCATCAATTCTTGCTGCTTCCCTTAATTCATCCGGAATACCACGAAGACCTGCCAAATACATTGCTAATGAAAATCCAGTCATTTGCCAAACTGCAGCAATAACAACTGCTATAATTGCTACAGGTAAACCAAATTCAATGCTTCCCCATTCGAAACCTGCCAAAATATTTGTGTCAGTATACCATTTTGGCGTTATACCAAAGAACTTTAAGAAATGATTAAATCCTGTTGATGGATTGAGTAACCATTGCCAAACAACCCCTGTTACAATAAATGATAATGCCATTGGGAATAAAAAGATATTACGAAACAGCGACTCCCCTTTTAGCTTCTGGTCAATTAAAACAGCAATCCCTAACCCCATAATAATGACTAGCCCTATAAATAAAATAGTGAAGAACAGTGTATTACGGAGATCTGCCTGAAAACGAAAATCACTAAATAAATATTTGTAGTTTTTGAGACCAGCAAATGAAAAGTCCGGCACAATTGTATTATAATTGCTTAATGATACATATCCCGTCCACCCGATGAAGCCATATACAAAAACTAAAATCAAAATTAGTGATGGGAGTAGAAAGGCTACAGCTGTCCATTTGTCTTTTGATATACGTTTTCTTTTTTTTACTTGCACCTCTTTTGACACTACTGCTTCCCCCCCTCTTAAACATTAAATTGTATCTAAAAATTTAAAAAATAAAACACAAAGTAGTTTCTTATAAATAAGAAAAGGCTACCTTATAAAGGTGGCAGCCTCTTCCATAACTTAATCTACATTTCAGGTGCTGCATTTTCTAGTGCCTGAATAAAATTATCAATATCTCCTTGTGTCACAAATATATTTACAGCCTGGTTGGCCTTTGTTAAAAATCCTTCTGATGCTGCTGATCCATGAGCAAGGCTTGGTACTAGACGTGCACTTGTAAAATCCTCCATCGCATCTTTTCCATAGTCATCATACTTTTCTGGATCCGCATCTACACGAGCAGGAATTCCACCTTTTAATGGATTAAATGTATCCTGTCCTTCAACTGAACCAAGAACGGTTAAGAATTTCTTGACATCATCAGTATTTTTTACACCTTTTGGAAGTCCAAATGTATCAGTAATCACTTGAAACATCCCTTCTGTTTCAGGGAAATCGAAGTAACCAAAATCAACATTTGTTTCCATATCTAAGTCATTGGAAAAATATCCTTTTGCCCAGTCACCCATATTCAACATTGCCGCTTCTCCATTAGCAACAAGCTGGGCTGAATCCTGCCAATTACGTGATGCGTGATCTTCATTGATGTACTCTAGCATCTTTCCAAAAATCTCGGCCGCTTCAACAACACGGTCATCATTGAATTCAATTTCTCCATCAAATAATTTCTGGTAATCATCTGGACCAAGTACTCCTAATAGGATGTTCTCAAAAATTTGAGTAGCTGGCCATGACTCTTTGTCTCCCAAAGCCAAGGGTATGACGCCTGCATCATCCAACTTATCAGCCGCTTCGAAAAACTCATCAAATGTTGTCGGTATATCAATGTCGTGTTCCTCAAATACTTCCATGTTATAAAAAACTGGATTTCCACGATGGACGTTGACTGGAACCGAGTAAATATTTCCATCATCGCTAACAAGGTCAATCAGCTCTTCCGGGTATTTATCCATCCAATTGTTTTCCTCATAAAAGTCATTTAGTGGTTCCATTTTATCCGCTGCCACCCAACTCTTATTGAGTTCCTCACCACCATGTACTTGGAAGGTTGACGGTGGGTCGTTACCTTGCATTCTTGTAGCTAAAACAGCTTTAGCATTCGTTCCTGCCCCACCTGCGACTGCAGCGTTTTCTACATTAATGTCTGGATGCTCCTCTTCGAACAGTTCAATCAATGCAAGCAGACCTTCTTCTTCACCAGCACCAGTCCACCAGCTAAAAATTTCTACATTACCGTCTTCTCCAGCACTTTCACTTTGATCACCCTTATCAGTTTCATCATTTTGATCAGACGATGAATCAGAGCTGCATGCCGCCATAACAAGGGCAAAGGCTAAAAGAATAAAAATACCATACAATTTCTTTTTCATGTGATTAATCCCCCTCCTTTTGTTAGCGTTTACAATTACATTATAAAATAATTAACTAATAATTATTTCAATTTAAACTATATTAATTTACGAATTTCTTCACTTTTTTAAGATTTCTTTCTCATATTGCTTGGGTGACTGTTTATGATGATTTTTAAAAACCCTGCTAAAATAATTTGGATCTTTATATCCGACCATAAAACTAATTTCTTTTAGAGAATAATTATTCTTTATAATAAGCTCTTTAGCTTTATCCATCCGAATTTTCGTTACATAATCTATGAATGTTACTCCAAATTCCTCCCTAAAGAGACTTGAAAAGTAATTTGGACTTAATTTGACTGTAGCGGCAACTTCCTCCAAACTTATAGACTGGTGATAATTATCAAGTAAATACATTTTCACTTGCATCATAGGTTGTTTTGATTGATAAAATTCATTTATCTTTATCCCACACATATTGATAAAATTGCTCCAATCATTATAAGTTTGTAGAGACAATATTGAACTTTTAGGTGGGACAATATGATTATTATCAAACAACTTTTTTATTCTTATATATAAACGTTCCCTATCTGCTGATAGAAAAAGAGAATTATTTTCTTTGTAAAGTAAAGACGCCTCATTTCCTTTTCCTTTTTCAATAGATTCACATATATCAGCGATAATGTCTTCCAGCGTTTGATTATTCTCCTTCAAAAATCCATATTTTCGTTTCTTATCAGATTTAAGCTGAATGCAAGCCTCATATGCTTCATGATATGAACTTTGTAATTTATCCAAACTTTTATAAGAATAACCCGTACCGATAAAAATATTTTCTCCAATAGCAAAATGTATTTTTTGTGTGATTGCTAATACTTCATCTTTTTCTAAAACATTATTTGCTATCATATGCTATCATACATACAACTAGGTGATTTTCTTTATCAAGTAAAACAAACTGGTGATCAATGTTTTTTTCTATTTCAATTCTGATTTTATGTAAATCGTGATTATCATCAGTCATAAAAACAAGGAAAAATCCACTTTTCATTTCAGGATAAAGTTTTCTTTTTATCTGTAACGTATCCTTTGGTAATGGATGGTGCATAATTCCATTTATAAAGCGCTCTTTAAGCCACTCTTTTGACCTATCTCTCTCCTTCTGTTGCTGCCGGTCATTCTCAATATCTTTTTTCACGCGAAGCAGTGCTTTAACAATTTCCTCTTTTTTACCAGGCTTTAAAATATAGTCTTTAATACCGTATGCCATCGCCTGCTTGGCGTAATCAAACGAATCGTAAGCTGAAATCATGATAAATTTAATTGAAGAGTCATAGTTATATATTTGTTTGATCGCTTCTAGCCCATCAATCCCTGGCATCTTAACATCCATGAAAATAACATTGGGACTAAGTAATTGAGCTTGTTCTATGGCCTTTCTACCATTTACAGCCTCACCTACTACTTGTATTTCGCTAAAATTTTCTTCAATGAACTTACGCATTGCCTTCCGTTCAATAAGCTCATCTTCTGCAATTAAGACACGCATTAAGCATCGCTCCTGTCTTGATTATTTAGGTAACAGCAATCGTATTGTCGTACCTTTTCCCACTTTTGACTCAATTTCAATAATATTATGTACTTTATAAAATAGTTGTAATCGGCGAATCACATTTATGAGACCAATCCCTGTTGAATGGCCAACATGGTCTTCTTTTCTATCTGTCAGTGATGTTATTTGATTGATAGTTTCTTGATTCATACCTACACCATCATCATTCACTTCAATAACGACTTTCTTTGCAGTTTGAAAAATATGGATTGAAATAGCCCCACCCTCTTCTCTTTCTTCAATTCCGTGGATGAAGGCATTTTCAACTAATGGTTGCAAAGTTAACCGTGGAACTTGTCTATCGAGACAACTTTCATCAACCTTTAAATCAAAAAATACTCGTTCAGTAAAACGCGTTTGTTGTATATGGAAATATCTTCTTACGACCTCCAATTCGTCTCCAAGCATGACACTTTTATCAATTTTGCCTAAGCTGTGTCTGAGCAAAGCTGCAACTGATTCAATCAGCGAAGAAGTCGTTTTGGCATCTTCCAAATATGCCATTTTTGATAAGGTGTTTAAAGTGTTGAATAGGAAATGAGGATTTATTTGATTTTGCAAATGTTTTATCTCCATGTCTTTCAATAGCTGGTCAAGCTCAGATTGATCCTTGATCTCCTCTACTAAGCCATGAATATTAGTACGCATATCATTAAATGTATCCCCAAGAAACTTCAGTTCATCATTAGACTGAATTTTTACCGGTTCTCCCTGCAAATCTCCTTGCGATACCTTTCGAGCAGCATCTGACAATGCGTGAATCGGCTGAGTTATTCCTTTTGAAAACCATAACGCAAAAAAAATCGCAAGTATAATTGTTGTCAAAAATAGAAATGTTATAAACACAAAAAAGTATTCATTACGCTTTTGAAGTTCATCATATATAGGATGATACGCAGTTAATTCAGCATCCAGCAGTTCTAATGTTGCCTCCTGAATATATTGTGATGCTTTTCTTGTCTCCTCCAAATGATGTGTGTATTGTTCAATATCATCCAGTAAAACAAAACCAACAGTGAGCTCAGACTCATGAATGAAAGTATCGACAGTGTTGATATAATTTCTCAATTCTATTTTTTTATCATCAAACACTGTATTTAATACCTTTTCCTTTTCTTTAACTAGCTCGTCTTTAAGTTGATAGAATTCAGGTACACGGTTCGGTTCAGATTCACCAACAAAGGTTCTGGCAAACGTATATAATTCATCTGCTTGTTGTGATATTGAATTCAGGAGTAAAAATCTCTGAAAACTACTATGATAGGTATTTGTTAGTTTGTTGGAACTCACAAAAATAGAAATAGCTGTCACCTGAAATAGAACTAAAAAAACCAAAAAATATACTAGTAATTTCCCACGTATTGTACTCATGGTTCTTCACCATTTTCAAAATTCCTCTGCAAATCTTCTTTATGTATTATAGATGTATCAATATACCTTTTGTTCTCCAAAAGATCGTTTGCCTGCAAATCTATCATGATGTCCACTGCCTCTTGTCCCATCAATTCGGGGTCTTGTGCAATGGTAGCTTCAATCTCACCATCCTGAATTTTTTGAAGTGTACGCGGCAAGGTGTCAAATGCTAGAATCAGTACATCTTTAGTTGGTGCGATATCCCTTAAACCCTCAACTATACCAATCCCATCAAGAGCACTAGTGCCAGTAAGCACATTTATTTCAGGATACTCTTTAAGTAAAGTGTATGCAGCCTGAGCAGCTCCTATTTCAGTAATATTAGATTCTTCCAAGGATACTATTTTCAATCTAGGATGAGCTTCAATAACCTGTTCCAGACCAGCTATTCTCTCCTGCTGGCTGATTGAATCATTTCTTCCCGTAACAATTCCTATATACTGTTTACCTTTAGTATTTTTAATGATAGCTTGACCTAGTAGCTGCCCCGCCTTATAATTATTCGAGCCTACGTAGGCTTTCCTCTCACTATTTTCCACATCTGTATCGATGGTAATTATCGGTATGCCACGCTCGATCCCCTTATGGACAAGATCAACAAATTTTTGACCCTCGATACCGTGCGTGATTATTCCATCAACTTTTGCGGAAATCATTCGATCCAATAACGTTAGGGCTTCATCATTATCAGCTTTTTTCGGTGCAATATAATCAAGATATATCTCATTTTCACGTGCAGCCTTTTGGGCCCCTTTTTGGATCAGATTCCAATAGTCGTTGTCTGCTTCTTCAGCAACAAGGGCAAAATGATATGTATAATCCATTATCTCACCTGGCTCAGTCTTCATATAAAATGTCTTATAACCGAAATATAGCATGCATCCTGCACATATAAAAAAGAGTATAGCGCTTACAAAATAAAGTTTATATTTCATTCTCTTATCCACCAATTCCCACCCACCTATAATTCAACTTAAATTTTATTTTAGCATGATATCAAGTTGTTTAAAATGTGACTGGAGTATCAAACACTTGTTCTTTATTTGATAAGGTGTATTCAGTCCAGTCGTTGACTATGTTTTCATATTTTTCACAAAGTAACTTGGGTGCCGTATACCGCAAATGGCTTAGAGGATGGGTTAAAATTAAATGGCCGCATGTCTGAAAAACACTTAGGTGTGTGCTTTGAAACACAAGGTCCACCCGCTTCACTACATCATAAAGATCTTCCGTCTATCGTATTAAAGGCAAATGAGACGTATGAAAAACAGACCGTGTTTTCGTTTGAGAGTAAGTTAGAAAAAAAGGAACCTATTTCTTAACTTGAGAAATAGGTTCCTTTTAAGTTCATTAAAAATGTTGATGAGCGCCTACCTTATGATGGACTTATAAAAGATTTGTCTAAACCCCAAGTTGTTATAACGATTATTACATGTTATAATTGTTATAATTTATACGCGAGGTGAATTCCATGAAAGAATATGAAAGAAAGATAACCAAAATCGGAAATAGTTATGGCATAACATTACCACAAGAGTTATTAAGAGAAGCTGGCATTGACTATGGTGATAGGGTTGAAATTGAAAAAGTGGACGATAAAATCTATATACAAAAAAAGAAGAACATGATAATCCCCAAAGGACTAAGCCCTGACTTTTTCGAAGTTCTGGAAAAAAATACAAAGAAACACGAAGAAACATTGCGTGATTTAATCGATAGATAATGCGATATTTAACATATATTGAAGTAGCCGCTATCAATCAATATGTCATTGAACGCTTTAGTCCAGGTGAACAAATTGGAATTAAATCACCCAGCTTACTTGATTCGGCAGTAAATCGTCCAAAACAATCTGCTTTTGGAACGGACGCCTACAAGTCGATTTTTGAAAAAGCAGCAGCTCTTTTTGAATCAATTGCACAAAACTACGCCTTTCATAATGGTAATAAACGTACTGCATTTTTATCACTCGCACAGTTCCTATCTTATAATGAATACCATTTTGAAATGGCTAATCAAATAGAACAAGCAGATTTCACCATCAATGTCGTCAATAAAAAATATACCTTTTCTGAAATAGTTGCCATTATCGAGAAGAGTAGTTCTAGAATGGAATAGGGTGTTAAAATAGCGAATTCCATGGTAGGTATAGTTTAAACTCAAAGATTTAACTAAACCCCAAAAATGTAAAAGCAAAGCTATTTCCTCGTTTAAAGAGTAGCTTTGCTTTTAAATTTATCTCGGATCAAACAACTCCATCAATAACAGTGCCACCGCCCCAAGCGTCATCATCGCCCAATTCAGAAGCTGTTATTTATGAATTACATTAAATTAAAAAGAAGGAACACTTGTTCTGTGAATTTTATTTTGATATACTATAGTCAGAATCACATCTTGATAAACCCTCACAATTAAAAAAGGATGTGTTATAATGCAAGTAACAAAGCGACCTCTCGATTTTACTTCAATTGATACTAGCCTACACGTTGTGAAAGACGGACCTGCAGATTACAACAATAATAATTCAGAAAAACAAAGTAACAAAAGAGTTAACCTGCTCAAACGAATACCACTTCATCGTTTAATGGATTTAAAAATTGACTACGCCTTCAAACAGCTATTTGGTAATGAAAAAAACAAACAAATCACAGTTGTATTTCTGAATGCCATTATACAAAAGACAGGGCGGGAACCGATAAAAGATATTTCATTTATCAACGTTGAAGCCGGTGGAGAATATTTCGATGATAAACAATCAAGACTTGATTTCTTAGTTGTGACCACTGCTGACGAAAGAATCAATGTAGAAATTCAATTTACCAATAAATATAATATGATAAAACGTTCCATCTACTATTGGTCAGGAATCTACCGCACTCAACTACAAACGGGAATGAGTTATAAGGAGCTTCAACCAGTTATCTCAATTAACGTGATGAACTTCAACATGATTGACAAAACTGAGCGTTTTCATACGATGTATCACTTACATGAAGATGTAGATAAATTCAAACTGACAAATGTAATGGAATTTCACTTTATTGAAATGCCAAAACTACTAAAGGCTTGGAAAGAGGAAGAACTAGATCCCTGGAATGATTTCTTAGCAAGATGGCTATTATTACTTGGCATGGTTGACCATCGGAACAACCAATATTATGAAGATATTTATCGAGAATTGGAGGTGATCGCAATGGACGATAAAACATTGAAAAAAGCCTTTCATAACTGGGAAGAACTTAGTTTGACACCTGAACAATTTTTAGCCTATGAATCCCGACTAAAGCATATCATGGACGAAGAATCAGCTAAGCGTGAAGCTGAACTCCGGGCACAAGAAGCTGAAAAAGAAGGAATGAAAAGAGGTATGAAAAGAGGTGTGGAAAAAGGTGTGGAAAAAGGAGTGAAAAAAGGGGTAGAGAAAGGTTTGAAAGAAGGTGAAAAAGAAGGCAGTAGAAAAGCTAAAGAACTAATAGCACAACGCCTTCTAGCAGACGGTGCAGACATTGAGTACGTTATAGAAATAACGGAATTAACAAAAGAAAAAATACTTGAAATCCAGCATAATATAAAAAATTAATCGCCATAATTCCTTCACTCTCCAGTCTATCTCGGAGAGTTTTTATTTTGACCTGAGCTATGGAAACATCGAGCAATCTTTGCAAGAATATTCCATAACACAAATTAATGTTTTACTAGGAAACAAACCGCTATCCTCACCAACTTTATGACCTTCTCCTTCAAAAAAATTGAAGGTCGCTTTGCTTTTAAATTTACCTCGGATCAAACAACTCCACCAGCAACAGTGCCACCGCCCCAAGTATCGTCGCATCATCGCCCAATTCGGAAACAACAACACGCGTTTCTTTCGCTTCCTTCGTCAATCCTCTCATGCTGATTGTCTCGCGAATTGGTCTTAAGATGAAACGTTCTGATTTCGAGACACCCCCACCAATAATAATCAATTCAGGGTTTAATACATGAATAAGATTAGTGAGCCCTATTCCTATAATTGCTCCCGTTCGTTGCAGCAATTCTACGCATTCCTTATCGTTTTCGAGAGCGAGTTCATAAACCTCTCGACTAGAGGTGATATTTTTTCCTGGCATCCTTTTATTTGCCCGGTTCACGATTGACGGCGCTGAAGCGAACGATTCCAAGCAGCCTCTATTTCCGCACTCACAACGTTCCCCGTTCATATCGATCGTCATATGCCCGACTTCCCCAGCTAAATCCGTTGAACCGTGATACAGTTTCCCATTGATAGCTACCCCGGCACCGACACCAGACCCTAAATTAACAGCCATCATACTGGACACATCACCATGTTCTCCAAACCAAGATTCACCCAGTGTCATCGCACGCGCATCGTTTTCAACTTGAACAACTAAATCGAACTCCCTCTCAAGTTCATCTTTTATTGGAATATTGCTCAACTGCAATATAGGCGCGAACAAAGACGTTCCCCTTGCCACATCAACGACACCGTGCATCGCCATGCCAATTCCAAGAACTTTCGACCGCTCTTTGACATTTTGAAGTATTTTTCGAATACCACTTTTCAATAAATCAAGAAAAGACTCATTCGTCAATGGGGATTCAATCGAAACAACCACCCTGTCTTTTATTTGACCAGATAAATTACTAAGGATACACTCAATGGTTTTTGGCCCTGCGTCAACGCCAATCACATAAAAGCCATCTTTATTTACTAAAAGCATGGTAGGCTTCCGGCCGCCTTTTGATTCCCCTAACTCACTTTCTTTCACCAAATCCTGCTCAATAAGCTCACGCACAATACTGCTCACCGTTGGCGGAGTTAGCTTCGTTTCCTTAGCAATTTGCGCACGCGAAATAGGCTCGCTCGTGCGAATCTTATTTAAAATAATCGATTTATTAACCGATTTCATTAACTGAAAAGTACCCCGTTGCATAATACGTCCCCCAAAAGTTTAATAACTCTAGTATAGCATATAAAACTCCTATATACCTCAAATTAATTAAATTAATTAACTAGAAATTACAGTACGATATTTTTTAAATACCTACAATACAATCACAATTTGTAAAAATTAAATGCAGTGGCCTATCAACTGTGAGCGGATCGAACAAGTAAGTGCAACAATTAAGTAAGTCGACGGCTATCTCGCCGGGAGCCTAAGTCGAATCAGCACGAATGGGAGACTCGCGACGCTCGTTTGAGGCTATTACCGATCGACCGGGGTCTAGCGTTGCGCGACCTAAGGTAGAACCCGCGCGACCTGAGGCTGAGGCGGCGCGACTTCGGATGAAACCCGCGCGACATGAGATTGAGGCGGCGCGACCTCGGATGAAACCCGCGCGACATGAGACTGAGACGGCGCGACCTCGGATGAAACCCGCGCGACCTGAGGCTGAGGCGGCGCGAACCAGGATGAAACCCGCGCGACCTGAGGCTGAGACGGCGCGACTTCGGATGAAACCCGCACGACCTGAGACTGAGGAGGCGCGACTTCGGATGAAACCCGCGCGACCTGAGGCTGAGGCGGCGCGACCTCGGTTGAAACCCGCGCGACATGAGACTGAGGCGGCGCGACCTCGGATGAAACCCGCGCGACCTAGAGCCGTAGCTGCGCGACCCGGAGCAGATGCCGCGCGAGCTGGGGATGATCTCGCGCGACCGGGTTCTAATACTGCTCGAGTGAACATGCGAGTGAACATGTAAGTAAGAAAGCGAGGCACTTTACTAAACAAAATACCTCCCGACATTGACCACGCTGATTCCAATAATAACTACAATACCGACCAAAAATATTTTATCAACGGTTCTTTCCTCTATTTTGGCGACTAGGTTGCTGCCAACAAGCCCTCCGATGACACCACCTGCAATCATATATGGCAGCATGGATAAGTCAAATTTACTGAAACCTGTCGTTGAAGCTGTATATACGATGGATGATAATTGAGAGAAAAAGATAATAAAAATCGAATTAAGTCCGGCTTGCTTGGGCTTCATGGAAAAGAGAAGTGTTAAAATTGCCACGTTAAATGGCCCTCCACCAATACCTAAGAATGCAGCGAGCACACCTAACACAAACCCAACGCCAATAATGATTACTGGATTTGTGAGTTCATATGTTTTCAAGACGTGTTTATATTTAACAAAAATAAAAATCAAGACCATTAACCCTGCAATAATCGCAGCCTGGATGAGGGTGACGAGATCAGAGTTATTAATCATCTCGACCGTATAATTAAAGACAACTTTTCCGATGATTCCTCCTGTAATGGAGCTTAAAGCAATCATCATGCTGATTTTTAATTTAATTTGGATATCCTGTCTGACCGAGTTGATGAGAGATACCATTGACATGGAAAATACCGTTGAGGCAGATAAAATCCCGATGGTTGACACGTCGTATTGACCGAGCAAATCAAGGACAGGTTTAATGATTATTCCCCCACCCAGTCCAGCGAGCGCTCCAAAAACGGAGGCAATCAGTCCAATAAGTAAGTATAATATAGCGATGATGTCGACCTCCAATGCACAGCAAATTTTGGCTTTTAGATAAGCCGTCACTGTATGTGATAGGATATGTGAATAAAGCGCGATGCTGCTCCTTAAGAGGGAGCTTAAGCAAAATGGGTTTTTCCAGTAAGATGTGTTAGCCTTTGATTGAATATACTTTTTTAGAAGGCAATTCTAGGCAATTTAGTTGGCCGCCGAATACTGCGCCGCCGTCGATGCCGATAATATTATTTTCTCCAAAATACACTGTGTGGTCACTATAAATGTTGTTTAGCATGGGTGTGGGTGTGTGGCCGAACACGACGGTTTTGGTTCCTGAGTAATTTTGATGAAATTCATCACGGATCCATACTAAATCGTATGGGTCTGTGTCCTCGACTGTGCGCTTTGGGTCTACGCCGGCGTGGACGAAGATATAATCGTCAGTTTCATAGTAATAGTCAAGATTCTCCAGAAAAGTGACATGGTCGTGAAATGCTTCTGAATCAGGCATTGTCATATCTTTAATCGTTGAGTCGTAACATTGTAAGGTATAAAGGGCACCATTTTTCTCCCATCTTGCCAGGGCGCCTGGTTCGTTATGATAGGCAGCAACCATCATGTCGTCATGATTTCCTCGTAGGACGATTGCTCCTTCAGCTTTTAATTCAATGACCCGATTTAAGACCGCTCGTGAATCTGGTCCGCGATCGACATAATCACCTACTAAGATAAGTTGGTCTCGACTTGCGTTATAATTCGCCTTTTCAAGTAGTAATTCGAATTCTTCAATTTTCCCGTGAACATCGCTGATTGCCAGCATTCTTTTCATAATATCCCTACTCCTAAGTCGCAGTGTTATCATTTATCATATCATGATTTTCAAACTATCTGCCATTAAACTTCATAAAAATTAAAAATCTCTCATTCTATCCAGAAGAGAGATTTTTATCTTAACACCTATAGAAGGGGATTTCTTTTGGTGTATGATCGATTAAACTATTGCCTTTTCATTTTCAATAATAATTTTATTTAATTTCGTTGTGACAGGATTTGCCAGTGTATCGCCGACCGGACATGTCGCTTCGATAAACTCAACAAACTTTTCCACCTTTTCTCTTGGTTCGTCTGTATCGATGTGAATATTGTAACGAATTTCACTGTACCCTTTTCGAACGTCTGATAATCCTAGAAAGCCGTCTGTATCCAAATCGCCTTCAAGTTCCACCCAAAAATCATTGAATGTCATGTGGTGTTTTTTAGCAAATGCCCCGGCACAGATAGCTTGGCAAGCACCTAACGCCCCAAGCACGAGTTCAACGGGGTTCATTCCAGTATCAGTCCCGCCCAATTCCTTTGGTTCATCAACGGTTATCTCAAAATCACGGGACTTCACTTTAACTTGAACGCCTTCTTGCAAATGAGCGGTTGCTTTAAAAATTGATTTAGGCATGTGAAAAGCTCCCTTCAATGAATGATTATTTTCTATCTACATTCATTATATAACCTTTCATCCGTAAAGTCTGTGGACAGTTTGTGAAACATTGAGCAGGTGATAAGAATTATTCTTACAAAAACAACCTTTACATCTTCACACGTTTCGCATATTTTTCAATTAACGCTTGATTGCGCTCATCGCCACCCTTTACATTCGCACTTAGAAAAATCGGGGGTTCGGCTCCCGCTTCCGTCATAAGGTGAATCGTTTCGGCAATGATAGCATTGAGCATCGCTGCCCCAATAACCGTTGAACCTGGAGCGAAGCGGACGTCTACTTTTTCATGAGACAGAAGCGCGTCACCTTGAGGGATGTGTGTGTCCAATACGAAATCTGCTACTTCAAGCAATCGCTGACCGCTCGAGTGACGTGACGGCTGGCTAAGGGAGTACTCTGTTGACGTGACTGCGATAACGATAGCTCCTTTTCTCTTCCCATATAACGCGACATCGACGGGGACCGCGTTACGACCAGAAGTGGAAATGACAATCATCACGTCTTCAGGTCGAATATCTTGGTCAGCCATAAATTCTTTGGCATAATTCTCTTTCGTTCGAGTTCTGAAGATTTCACGGCGCTTTGGTGAAGCATGAGTGGCTCGTGTAAAATCGGATTGACTGGAACGAGTCCTCCTGCCCGGTAATATAATTCTTCCGCTAAAATATGGGAGTGCCCACTGCCGAATAAGTGGAGCACGCCACCTGCTTGCAGTGCCGTCGCTATATTTTCCGCTGCTTTCGTCATTGTTTCAGCCTCATCTTGAGTGACCTGCTTTAACAGTTTATCTATTTTCTGCATGTATTGATTGATCATTGAAAAGCCTCCTTATAATATGGATTCTCATTCTAGTATAAATCGATTTTAAAGACATTTCATTTTTCGGGTTTTTTGCTTAATTAATTATTCAATTTCTATTACCGTAAACCACCGTTTTAGATCGTATTCACTAACCGAAATTAATAATTAATGTGATTGCGTCGACTATGCATTCATGCTATATTCAAGCTAGTATTATACATTTAAAGTTTAGCACGTTTCATGTTTTATCCTAGATAAGCAGGTGATTATATGAGGTCCTTAGGAATAATTCTAATGTTAAGCGGCTTAGGCTTAATTGGCTGGTTTGGTTTTCAGTATTGGAACAGTATGGAATCTGTGCAGCAAATAGAAGGTGCCAATGTGGTGAAAGACAATACAGATGATTATACAAATCCTTTTTCAGCAGATGATAAACAAATAAATAGTGAGCTACCCACAAAGAATACGGCATTTCAATTAGGCGATCAGATGGCAACCCTCGTGATCCCTTCCATCGACCTTGTTTTTGATGTCTTTTTAGGAACAGACGATGATGTGCTCGCGAAAGGAGTTGGCATGTATCAAAGCGACCTCACGACGACACCGGACGTCGGTGGTCACACTGTCTTATCAGGCCATCGTGACAGTGTTTTTAGTCCAGTCGGAGAGCTTGAGCATGGTGAATCACTTTACGTGCGTTACCAAGGCATAGATTATCATTACGAAATTGAAAAAACTTGGATTACCGATGCTGAGGATCGAAGTGTCATTGTCGAAAAAGATGAACCCACCTTGACGCTATCAACATGTTATCCTTTTCGTTTCGTCGGCAGTGCCCCAGACCGGTATATTGTCGAAGCAAAATTAGTGGATCAAGGAGATTTATTGGATTTGGATTTTTAAATTTACAGACAAACGCAAAACCCACATCTCGTATCGATATGGGTTCAGATAAAACGTCTTTAAATTTCATTTGTCTCGAGCAACTCATAAACAAAAAGTTCTCCATCAATTTTTTTAACGACTAATTTTGTTCGAAAATCTTTGTCGTCGGTTGAATCTTCCTTATAGATTGTGAAGGATTCTAGTACCGTCACTTCCCAAGTTCCATCCTCTGTTTCATCGATCGATTCGATTTCCATATCAAGGAAGTCTTCCGTGATATTTTTTGAGTCAAGATAATCGATGTAATCACGGGCTTCCTCCCAGCGTGGGCTGTCCTCGACAATGTAATCTTCCATGTAAGAAAAATCGATATAGTTAATCGCGTCCACACTCGCGCGGGTATAACTTTCTAAAAAGTCATCCATTTCATCGGCTTCGGCTAGGTCTTTAGCCGCTTTGACAGTTTCATCGCTTGGTCCAAAAACTTTTTGTGACCCTTCCACTGTATCTGTTCCCTCGAAGGCTCCCCAGTAGTCGTCACTTATGTCAGCAATGCGCCAAGACTTTTCTTTAGTATCGTAATCAAGTGTTGTGACTAGTAATTTATAGGTCTCATATAATACCGGGGTGTCTTCCAGTTCATGATAATCTTCATTAAAGAGGTATTCCGTGACTATATTAATACTGGGCGTCTCTTCATCTTCATTAAAATAAATAGAATTGCGGTCGATATTTAGTTCCATGAATTCTCCCGAGTAATACCAATCACCAAACAGCTCATCAGCCATCTTTTCTTTAAGTTCTTTCTTAACCGTTTTTGAGACGTTCTTCAATGGATCTGTATTGTTCTCTGCAAAAGCTTCGACATATTGCTCACCGAAATTTGTCAGCAATTTAGTCACTGCTTTATAGTCATCTTCTGATAACACTTCCGCCTGGATGGACATATGTTCTTCAGAAATGTCGATTGGTTCTGATTCAACTTTGCCCCATGGCATCTTTACGACTGTTTGAACTTGTTGGGAGCCGTCTAAAATAAATGGGCCGACTGGCTTGGTGGATCCCTCGTCATTAATAGGAATTTCATCTTTTCCTATTTTAATTTGTGTGTTTTCTAGATCTAAGTCAACGACATTTTCTATGTAAAAAGTAACATCAGCAACATTGATATCCATATCTAAATAGGTTTCATCATCGTAATAATCAGCTAGAGTGATTTCGCCTTCTTTCGTCGTTTCCCCATAATCACCCTTAAATGATGCTTGTACGTTATAGATTCCTGGGATAAGCGGACCGTGCAATGTTTTTTTGCGAATATCCGGTTCAATCTCGTTAAAAGAAAATGTCAATCCTTTCACTGGGTCTGGATAATAGACAAACTGATCTGCCGCTTCCATTTTGTGAGCTTTATATAAAAATAAAAACTTCCCATCACGTTCAACAGTGAATAAATCATGCAAGACGTACTCGCCTTCTTCTTCAACCAACTTGATAAGGGCCTTTGCTTCACCCTTTGAAGCTGACGAACCATTTTCATGCATAACTAATTTTTGTAAGGCTTTTGGATTGTTTTCCATGACCGCTTTATAAAAACGTTTTTGTACCGCTTCTGGTGATTGATAGGACTGTGCCCATATGCTAAAGCCAATTAACAGAACCGCTATCCCCCCTACAATAGATAACATGCGCTTTTTCTTTTTAGACATGGGAGCGCTTGGAGTCTGATTAGTCTGTCTAGTGGTACGCCTTTTCTCTTGAGATATATTTTCTGAAGACGACTGCTTCATTACATTTTCTGTTGAAGTGCCCTTTTTTTTCGAATCATTTACTCGTTTTTTTCCATCAACAGGAGTTCCACAATGGATACACACCCTATTTTCCGGTTGGATTTCTTTTCCACATTCCTTACAAAATCGCTTCATTATACTTTCCCCCTGGTTTTCCTCGTTGTCGATCAAATCTTAAAACAACTCTTAAAATGAGACTAAAGTCTTGTTTTTTATAGTTATTTGGAATTATATCACAATTTAAGTATAAATAGTCGTATTTAAAAGTTTCAATCAAACGTTTGATACATACCAGGAAGTCTAAGTAAAAGGAAAACAGGGACCATATCTATAAAAATCACAAGAACATTATGCTCCTAGCGCCTCTTGCTCAAATAGCTCATAATCAAAGCGCTCTCCTCTTAACCTTAAATCAAAATAAAGTAACGCATAAAAACTACCGACATAGGGCACAAACAGCACATATGGTACGCTAAAGGCTATAACATCAGGAACTTGAGCTCCGTTTAAAACTGTCTTAAAAAAGGCTCCAATAACTAAAACGGTGATCATCGTAAACGATGATATAATCAAGAAAGAACCGAACACCTTCCAAAATGATCTACCAACAAGTTCAAGACTTCTGATTAAAGAGGTTAATAGATTCTTCTTCTCAAATACGACGGAAGGAGCGAATAAACCTAAATAAACATACAATAACATACCTGGAATAACGAAAAATATTATGCCCAAAAAATAAAGGAAACAGTATATTGTCGCTGCAAAAAATAGAGTAGGCATCACTTTAATAGTTTTTAAAAATGCTTGCTTTACTTGTGTGAAATAAGGGGTATCTGAATCTAAAAGTAATAAATAGAATACATTCGCCCCAGTAAAAGATGATTAAATTACCCGGAATCGATAATAGAAAAATGCGCTTCCCTCTATCCCTTGCGTACTTGATCAACTCAACAAAGACATTCTCTGAATATGTATATTTTTTAATTTCATGTCGATTTCCCCTTTAGAATATCCTATCCCACTTACTAATTAGTTTTCCCTTAATATTCACTTAGCACGACGATCCGAACGCCCAATATTCTTCCATAAGTTCTTCTAAATTAGCAGAGATACTTTTATCCTCGATATCTATACATCTTAATTCTTTAATAAGCTTTTCCATATTAGAGACTTCTTGATCCAATTCCCCTAAGTCTATCCATTCAGCAAAAGCCTTTCGCTGTTCTTTTTCTATTCTTAACAATCGCGTTGAAGCAGCCTCTCCTTGATCTAAATCATCCAGAATTTCTCTCACGATGGCTTCGTCTTTAATGTACTGCTTATTTTTTGGATCCTTCAATAATCTTCTTAGAACACCTCTCGCCCGCAATCCGTCCTCATATAACACAGCTTGTAACTCTGAACTACACATTAACCATTGGTGAAAAGTGTTCATTATTTCTTCCATCATTGTGTTCGTAACTTTGTCTATTTCGTGCCGCAATTGTTCTTTAAACTTGAATAACTTTTCAACGAGTTCAATTCTTAGTGTCGTTATGCGAATAATTTCTTCAAAATAAAACAAATGATATGCCATCGCTTCTGTCTCTGATTCATTTAAAACAGGAGCTAAATCTGTCATCATTTTTTTATATTCAGGAATGATGGGATTATACCGTTTAGCGCCATCTTGTTTTAAATCTGCCTTTAGCTTTTTGTTTGCAAACTCATATTGCCCTAAATATATGTAGAATCGAAAGCACTTTCGAGAAATCTCTTCATTTTCAATCAGTACTGCATCCTCATCACAAACAACGACTTTCTTGGGGCTAACCCTATCAATCGGACCTGTTGTCCTTAAAATGTGATAATAATTGCCGTCGACTTCAATGGGCAGACTCATATCTACCATTTGGTACCATTTCTTATAAGGTTGAATGGCATTTTCAAATATCCCTGCCACCGGCCTAAAAGTGATATAATGTCGTAACAATTTTCTCTCTCCTTACGAACTCTTTGTAGTTTGAATAAGTATAAATCGATGGTGGTGGACTGAGTAAAGCGGGTTATCGCCCGAGTGGAGACCTTTACCGCCCGAGCTGCTCCTCGCACCGACCGATCTGAACGCAATCAATTCTAATATAAAAAATTCTCACAGCATTTTAAATCTTAGTTTACCAAAAGAGTCTCTAAACCCCCATCCCACTATTAAATTTCATTCAACTTCCGGAAAATCATCACGATTCATCATATAAATAATATCGCCAACCACATCTTCAAAATCACTCGCCTGGTTTGTCTGCCTTACGAGCTGAGCATTGTCCTCATCTTTATTATTTTCAAAAACAACGTAATGGCTCGCCCCTTCAACCTCAACCCTGAAATACCTCGTACTATTTTGAATACCTGTAGCTGTCTGATTAATCTCATACTCCTCTTCGTAACCATCTGCATCCCTAAACGTCATAACCTTTTCCTTTGAAAAATTAATCTCGACTTGCTTCCCATCTGCCCCTACTGCATACCAATCTCCCGCATATTTATTTGATGGTTTACAGCTCACCAATAAAAACAGCACAAACACACCAAGCACAGTCATTTTACTTAAATTCTTCACGTCATCCCCTCCTGCTTTCCCAATCACCAACCATTATACTTAATACTCAAATAGACGTGCAGTGCAATAAGTACCATTTCAATACTTCAAAAAGACTAAAGCAGCAATCGTTCAGGTCTAAAGAACTAGTATCCTTCCCTCAACAAAAAAACTTCGGACTGGGACACCGTGCCTGTCCCCATGTCCCACACCCAATTCTCCCTTTTTATATAGCGTGCTTTTCTTGTTTAAATTTTACTTTAGTTGTTCCTTGTTTCATTGTTAAGACATTTCCATACAACAACCCAAACATGAGAACAATCCCGCATATCAGAAGGATAATATCACCTATTTTAAAGTATCCATAAATAGCAGCAGCTGTAAGTAGAGTGAAGAAAGGATATAACAAACTATATACAATTAAATACTCAGCACTTTCTGGCCTTATCCATAACTTTCTCTTTTCAAGATTACTTAAATTAACGACCTTTTGTAGATTTCTTTGATTTACTTTACTAATATACATACGTAAAGAAATAACAGAGATGATCATAAAAAGAAAAATAATAATTCCTAGCAGTGACTGGGTTTGAAATTCTATATATCCTGAGATAGACTCCAGTAATTTAGATAATAAAACTGTCATCCCAATTCCAAAAATACTGATAAAGCTTGCCTTCTCTTGTTTTACAGTCGGTGACTTTATCTGGTCTAAAACTTCCTGATCACTGACTTTATACACAGTATGTGGCATCAGCCAATAAACAAATGGAATGAACATTACCCAGATTGGTTGATCTGAATCAATAAGATAATGCTCGTTTTCAATAGATAGGAGCTTATATCTTAATCTCATACTCTTTGCTGTAAAATTCACTTCACATTCCATCTAATTACCCCCAGCCCCAGTTCGTTGGATTAATCGCCCTCCAACCACTTTTAATAGCCTCACATGTGTTTTCAACAAAGTTAGTAGCCATTTCTTTAACTTCTCTGCCAGCTTGATCTAGTTTTTGCCCTATATAAGCGGCACTGCGTAAGAACTTTGGTCTTTCGGATAGTGACAAGCGAAATAGTCAAAGAAGCCAATAACTCCATTTTTATTATGTAAAGGCGCCCTATTTATTATCATTAATTTAATTTCACCACTATTATGTCAAACCACGCTTTCGATTGGGGGTATTTTCATATCTCCTCCCCATCATTAAATGTGATATCAATTTGATTTTTATATAAGGCATATCTTGTTTTTGATAAAGCTAACGATAGTGTTCCAGCCAGTACACTCAAGACAATTCCTCCAAAAAACCACCATTTTGATGGGAATATATATAAAATGAAAAAACAGGCAACAGAGAGTATTATCAATACAAATGAGGATATAATTTGTCTAAGATAAAAATCATTTCCTTTACTTAGATATCGCTCCCACTCTTCCTTAGACAAAGTTACCTTTTGAATATTATCAATCATCTTTATTCCAAGATAGTATCCTAACATTAGCCCTAATATAAAAATAAAAAGGCAAATAATCACATAAGCAAATATGTTATCAAACGGAAGGATTTTTACTGAAAATAACTGTGTAAATGCAAAAAACACAAGAAAACCAAAGGTGAATTTTGAGGCATTTATTTTCTTACCTTCCGCCCTAAAGACTTCTTTTGTCTTGGCATCCAAGTATAGAGTATAACTATTCTCCCTTCCTGGATTTTCTGTATAAAATGGAACAAGTCTCAGGTTTTCATTATTTTGCAAACCGTTCATCCTTTCGTAAAAAATCAACTAAAAGTAAACTTTTAGAGCCTGATGTGACCAGTCACTGCATGCCAATCCCATTTGTAACATTTTTTATCAACAATATCTCTTATTATTCCGCTCCATTATATCATTATAAGCAGGCATCCCCTCAAGCATTTCTACATTATAATTCCGAATGGATAAATCGCCGCTTTTAAACATAGATTCCATTCCTGAAATAAAGGATCGCAATTCATGTAAGGCTTGTTTTGTCTCTTCAAGCGCCCGGCTTCGTATTCATCAAGAATAGTGAGCTCCTCGATAATTTCCCTTGCCTTTTCTTTTCCACGCTGAACATCTTCCACGACCTCAGATTCATCGATCCTTTTCACCGAAACAATTTCTTCTACATCTGCTAAAATTTCATTCGCATCGTCTGTAAGCTCAGTGGCCTTCTTTTCAACTTCATAGTTGCCGTCTTCCACATCATAACTTCTCAAATATTTCTGGCTCACGTTGCCATGCGTATTTGTTTCGAAAGTGTCTACTGCCTATATTATAAAAGCCCATACTTTGACTTTGTATGGGCTTGCTAGGTTTTATTGTTGATAGACTATATACCTTTTACTTTAAAGGCTCTGTTACTTCACCTTTCTTAAATTGACCTTCATTTTCTTCTTTCCAGTCACTAAATAGTTTTTTAAAACGGTCTTCTTCACTGTCTTTAAAACCTTCAAAAATAATTTCATCAATATTTTCCTGATTAAAATAAAATACATTTTCAGGTACTAATCCTTGAGGATAAAAACATCCAGAATAATCGAACATTGTTTGTTCCCCATCTTTTTCAATGATGGGACCACGGTTTAAAATCATTAATTTATTTGTTCCTTCTTTTAAATATACTATTGTTCCTATTGGTAGCAATGGAATTCTCCTCCTTGACTTTAGACAATAGTCTTTATTTTCCCTTTAACTTTTCTGTTCTCTTCCAGTTACTTAATACTACCTACCCTTCTTCAATATTTTCTCACGCTATAATGGGGGTATAAAATTTATTTTAGTTCCTGTAACGTTACTTTTAACTAAAGATTATACGGTATAAATTTCTTTTTCCTAAGTTGGGATGAATGGTAGTTGTATTACATAAAGATAATAATGATAAAAATACTATAAAAGAAAAAATCCCGATAAAATTACTGGTTTGTGTAAATGCGAAGCCTAAGGCTATGATAAAAATTAAAAAAAACAACTGAATAAAAACTGGAACCAGATATTGCCTAAAATACTTAGGCTTCAGTTTTATTGTCCTACTATTTAATTCTGTTAAGTCAACTAATTTACTCAACCTTTTCCCCAATAATTTACGCATATACAATCTAACATTAATTATAATTAAAGTAGATATAATTAAAAGAAATATATTTGACAGTACATTTGTTTGCATACTAAAATCCATGATAGGTTTTAATATTCGCGAAAGTACGGCGGAGCCACCCACACCTAAAATAAAGATGACACCTAAGTTATTGCCATCAGATGTTGACTCTTTTAACTTTTCAACTATTTTATAGTCAGCTTTATATACTTTCTGAGGCATCCACCAAAATAAAAAAGGGATTAAAATTGTCCAAACGGATTCCTCAATATCGATAATATAATAAGCGTCATCCACACTTAAGATTCTATATCTCCTATTTCTAGAGAGAAATTCTACCTCGCACTCCACTAGTTACCACGCCCAATTCATTGGATTTATTGCACTAACACCATCTGATATTACCTCTCCGGCCTGATCTATTTTACGAGCTACCAAATAGTAATGATTCGACATTGTCATAGAAGTGAATAAAGCCATATTTAACACTATTGGCAACTTTAAGCTTTTTTTCAGATTCTCTGAGATTCATACTCCTCTTCATCCTCATCAACTCGAGATGTCATATCAACATCTGAATGATTTAAAATATAGGTATACTCCTGAAAATAGTCGAATTTTATTCCCCCGGCAGGGAATTCCTCTCGTACTTCTTTTTGCTCCTCACCCGTAACCAGTTGCTTCCTACCATAAATCATCAATCGTTTGTTTCCACCTTTTAATAAAACAATTTGGCAACAAAGGTTCCATTACTTAATCACGATTCCTTTTTTATTAAGTTCTTTTTTTTCTCTTTTATTTGGTTTTTGAAATACTACATAATCCATATTAGCTTTCATAAAATAATATCTATGTATAAACTTGGTAGCTATATAAACACATAACAAGGTTAGAAAAAAGTCTACTCCAAGAACATAATAATATTTTAGTATTTCTGCCTCTCCCACAAATTGTCCTACGATATATCCTAATGCGGGGACAATCGCAATGACTGTCGCATATCTTGAGTTTTTATTGTTTTTATCACTATACTTTAGTTTTAAGTGTATATCTTTAAATTTAGTTATTTGATACTTTATTATCACATAAGAACTGATAATTATAGCAAAATTTAATATGATATAGTACATGATTGAATAAATATTTAATGAAAAGTAAGAAATAACCTGGAATATTGTATAAAACGTGATAGCACCAATTGCCCCATATCCACCCAGAAATTTAATTGTTTCTATTTGTGTAGAGTATGGATTTTTAATTAACAAACGCAAGCACCAAAGATTTAATATAATAGCAAAAGGGACCATTATCCATAAAAATTCTATTTTCATTAACGCTAGAAATGACAGTAACAAAGGGAGGTCATATAAAATTAATACGAATGTTGCTGAACCCCACTTTACGTTGTCAATATCAACAAAAGATAGCTGACTAATTACGAAAGGAGGTAAGTTTTTGTATTTTATATCAGGTTTTATTTTCATCTTCAAAATCTCCCCTAATGTAAACCTTTCTGCTCCAGTTGGAATTCGTTTCTAGTTAATATCTCCATTTTCCAAATTACTCTATTCTACGCGTGAGAGCCAAAGTACTTGATTGCTTCATCTTTACTTTTTCAATGGTCTGATTTTCATCCTTTTTCCCAAATTGGGATGAATGGTAGTTGTATTACATAAAGATAATAATGATAGAAATACTATAAAAGAAAAAATCCCGATAAAATTATTAGTCTCTAAAAACAAAAGTATTGCACCGATGACTATGAGTAAAAAAAATAAATAAGAAAAGATTGGGACAATACATTGCTTAAAAAATTTAGGTTTTAATTTTATTGTTTTACCATCTAATTCTTTTATGTCAACAAATTCATCTAATCTATCCCCCAACGAACCACGTATATGTAATCTTAGATATATAATAATTAAAGCAGATATGATTAGCATCAATATATTTACCAGCAACGTTGTCTGTATACTAAAATCCAAGATAGATCTTAATAGTCGAGAAAGTACAGTTGAACCGCCAATACCCAAAATAAAGATGCTAACTAAGTTATTGCCACCAGAAGTTGACGCTCTTAAATTTTCAACTGTCTCAAAATCTACTTTATAGACTCTCTGTGGCATTAACCAAAATAAAAAAGGGATTAAAATTGTCCAAATGGATTCCTCAATATCGATAATATAATAATCGTCACCCACACTTAAGATTCTATACCTTCTATTTCTAGAGAGAAATTCTACCTCGCACTCCACTGGTTACCACACCCAATTCATTGGATTTATTGTACTAAGACCATCTGATATTGCCTCTCTAGCCTTATCTATCACATTTCTAAGCAAGCATTACACTTTTAATTTTTGTAATAGCCAATACTCTTCAAATAATTTTCTTTTGTTTTTGGATATATTTTCGTATAAATTAAAATGAAGATCCAAGTGGTTAAGGCTGACGGTATTATAGGTATTAAGCCTATCGGATTTACAAAGATACCCGCAATTATCAAATACAATAGGAGAAGGTATATAATAGAAATCATAATAAGAAAGAGATAAGATGCATAAGAAAATGCTTGTATACCTACTTTCAAACCACGTTTGTCTAATTTGTCTTGTATTAATTTATTTGCTTTAATTTCATGAATTGCCTTCTTAAAAGGATATAAGAAAAAGTTTTTCATTATTCTTCCCCACCCATTGTTTTAATCATCAATCGTTTGTTACCACCTTTTAATAGGGCAATAGATCCGTTTGGTAATAGCGTACCCATTATTTAATCACGACCCCTTTTTCAACAAATTTTTTCTATTTTTTAGAGGGCTGTTGAAATATTACATAAGAAATATTTGCTCTCATAAAGAAAAACCTATGTATAAACTTCGCTGCTACATATACATCAAAAAGTGTAAAAAAGTAAAATACCACAAGGGCAATAAAGTGCTTTAATATGAACGTGTCTTGAGCACTTTGGCCTAACATGTAACCTATTGCCGGTGCTAACGCTAGTAATCCCATGTACTTAGATTGATTACGGCTCACCTCTTCTTTTAATGGATCTTTAGAATATTTATCAATTTGGTATTTTACTAGTATGGAAGAAATAAATATCGTCACAAAGTTTATGACTATATAATAATAAATAGATGTGATATTAAGAACATAAAACGACATGCCCTGTACCACAATAAATAAAGAGATGGCTCCAATCACGCCATAGACTCCTAGGAATAACACCATCCAAACTGAGTTGAGTACGGATTTTTTATTAAAAGTCTTAATCTCCATAAATGAATAATTATGATAAGCGGTGCAACAACCCATAAGACTTCTATCTTGAATATACTTAATAAGCCCGCAGCTAAAGGAATATCGTACAGGATAAGTATAAGTCCTATAACTGATGTTTTAACATCTGATATAGGTATGAATCCCAATTGTTCCATGAAATGTTGAGATAAATTTTGATGTTTAATAGTAGGGTTTATTTTCACTATTTTCCTCCCAATGTTTTAACTAATATAATTTTCATGTAAACCAGCCGGCAATTGTTTTTATGCCACTTTGCACACCATCTTTTATGTGATTGGTTAAACTTTTCCCTCCAATTTCAATACCTGCAACATATGAAACTACATAGGACATTCCAAAAGTACGTTTATTGGTCCGTTTGGCTCGTGGGATAAATGCAGGCGGAACAATCAAAATAACCAATAACCCCATCTTTATTATGCAGAGGTGCTCTACTAATAATCATTAATTTAACTTTTCCTTCATTGAGACTAGCAACACTACCTATAGGTAATATTTTCATCTTCTTCCCCTCCATTATTTAGATTGATATCAAGTTTATTTTTATATAATTGGTATCTGGTTTTTGATAAAATTATAGCCTGGGTTCCTGTCAGTATACTCAATAAAACCCCTCCGAAAAACCACCATCTGGAAGGTACTATGGTGAAACATACAAAGCAGGCTAAAGAAGCTAAAACCAATATCACGACAAATACTATCTGTCTAATATAATAATGATTACCTTGTTTAAGGCATTGTTTCCATTCTTCCGTGGATAAGGAAATCTTTTTCACATTTTCAAGCATTTTAAAGCTCAGATAATGTCCAAGTGATACACATAAAATCATTACAATAGAACAAACAGTCAGTAAAGCAAATTTATTATCAAGAGGAAAGATTTCAATAGGGAAAAACTGTACAAATGGATAGAATATTAATATCAAAAACGTAAACATGGGCGCACTTATATTTTTATTTTCCCCCTTGAAAATAGATTTGGTTTGAGTTTCAACAAATAAACTGTAACTATTTTCTTTACCGGGATTCTTTGCACAGAAGGGAACAAGTGTTAACTTCTGATCTCTTTTCATATCGTTCCTCCTTTCGACAATGATTAACTAAAAGCCGATTGCAAGAACCCAATGGTCCCACTCACGGCATTACCAATGCCTTTTTTACATCTTTACCAATATCTACTACCCCATCAACAATATCTCTTCCCCATTTATCATATACCATATCAAATCCTTTAGCTGCAAATGAACCAATCACAAGACCCGAGACAACTGCGATTGCTGTAGTTCCTATGATGCTCCAGTTCCCGCTTCAGATGCAACTGGACCGAGGTTTAAAAATATATAGGTCGTTTCTTTATCCACTCTTCAGCTCCTTTTACTGCTGAATCGCAATTGATTCAAATGTATCTACCGCTTCTTTCATTTCCTTTTGCAGGTTACTATAATCAATTAACGAATGATGAAGTAAACTCATGAAAGGTTCATAAAAGTGCCTATAAAAAGAATGGCCTCCAGAACCCAATCCTATCAGTATACCCAAGAAAACCTACACACCCACCATCTCTGCAACGAGTATCACAAAGGCCCGTACTCAATTTAGTATGGGCTTGTTCAAGTAAGTTGGTACATTTAGTTTTTATTTTTGTGATCTACTAACTATTCAAGCATTATTATTCTACAACATTAAATTTCGGATAAGGAACTTCTTTAATCTTTTCTTCATATTGGTTTTGAAAAAGCTCCTCATCTTCATCTACATATCCCTCATGATAAACTTCAGCAATATCTTCATGATTAAAGAAGTAAGCTTGTTGATCGGTTGGACCAGTGGGATAAATACAGGCGGAATAATCAAAATAACCAATAACCCCATCTTTATTATGCAGAGGCGCTCTACTAATAATTATTAATTTAACTTTTCCTTCATTGAGACTAACAACACTACCTATAGGTCAAATTTTCATTATATTTCCCTCCGTCATTTAAGTTGACATCAAGTTGATTTTTGTATAATAAGTATCTTGTTTTTGAAAGCAATGTGAGTTGACTTCCTGCGAGTATACTCATCATTATTCCACCAAAGAACCACCATTTGGAGGGAAATATGTACAGGAGAACAAAGCAAACTACTGTAAGAATCAGCAAAAGCATTGCAAAGATAGCTTGCCTAGGATAAAAACGTTTGGACTCTTTAAGATAATATTCCCACTCGGATTCTTCCAGATTAAACTTATTAATATTTGTAAACATTTTCCCACGCATGTTATATCCTAATATCATTGAAATAACGGAAAAGATTAAACACATCAATAAAAACGTATATAGGTTATTCATCGGTAAGAATTCAATTGAAAACAATCTTGTAAATACTAAGACTAAAAAGAAAATAAGTAAAAAGCTAGATGTATTTACTTCCTTATCTTCAGCCTTATAAAGATTATTAGTGTTCGCATCTATGCACAAAGTATAGCTATCTTCCTTCCCGGGATTTTCTGTTAGAAACGGAATCAGTTTTAATTGAGTGTTATCTTTCAAATTATTCATCCTTTCCATGGTGACTAACTAATCTTTCAAAGTATACCCAAGGAAACCTACATACCTTACTTCTCTGCAAAAATATTACAAAAGCCCATACTCAATTTTGTATGGGCTTGTTCCAGTAAGTTGGTACATTTGGTTTTTATTTTGTAATCTACTAACTATTCAAGCATTATTATTCTACAACACTAAATTTCGGATATGGAACTTCTTTAATCTTTTCTTCATATTGATTTTGAAAAAGTTCCTCATCTTCATCTACATATCCCTCATGATAAACTTCATCGATATCTTCATGATTAAAAAAGTATGCTTGTTGATCCATTTGACCACCTGGATAAACACATGCGGAATAATCAAAATAACCAATTACGCCATCTTTATTATGTAATGGAGCCCTATTTATAATCATTAATTTAACTTCACCCTCATTAAGACGGATAACACTACCAATAGGTAATATCTTCATCTTCTTCACCTCCATTGTTCCAGTTAATATCTAGTTTGTTTTTATATAATAAATATTTTGTTTTTGAAAATGAGGTTAATCCAGCGCCTGCCATTATGCCCGAAATAATACCACCAAAGAACCACCAGCTGGACGGAAAAATGTACAAGAAAACAAAACAAACGATAGTGATCAATAGCAATAACGATGGTAATATAAACTGCCTGAAATAAAATTGATTAAATGTTTCTAAGCAACGTTTCCATTCCTCAGAAGATAAAGTAACTCTTCTATAATTCTCCAGCATTCTCGGGCTTATATAATATCCAAGAAATACACTTAAAGACATCACAATAACACAAACGCTAATAAATTGAATAATATTATCTAACGGAATGATAGTAACGGGAAATAATTCTATAATCGGATAACCTAATATAATTAAAAAAGTGACTTTTGCAGAACTAATATTTTTAGCATCCGCTTTAAATATAGTATTTGTTCTGGAATCTATGTATAACGTATAACTGTCGTCTTTTCCAGGATTATACGTATAAAAAGGAACTAGACTTCGATATATTTCATTCCTCAAATCATTCATCCTTTCTCTAAATCTAACTAAAAGCGGACTTTAATGAGCCAAAAAATCCAGTCACGGCATCTCCAATATTTTCGGTAACATTTTTCCCAATATCTACAACACCATCAACAACTTCTCTTCCCCATTTATCATATACCATATCAAATCCTTTTGCAGCAAGCGAACCAAGTACAAAACCAGCTCCAACAGCGACTATTGGTATTAGTCCCCCAGACACTCCAAGAGCAGTTGCAACCGTACCAACAATAGCAGTACCCGCGATTCTACCAACATTCGCTGTACCTATATGTCCTATCGCCTTAATGGTTGCATGCTCCACATCCTCACCACTATACACCTGTGCACCACTATCCAGTGCTGCCCCAATAAAAGTTGGACCGTGTTTAGCTCCAAAATTAACTACATTTCGTACTTGATCTTTAAAGCGATCAGTGAGGGTAAGACTTATGTTTGCTCCAGTTCCCGCTTCAGATGCAACTGGACCGAGGTTTAAAAATATATCGGTCGTTTTCTTTATCCACTCTTCAGCTCCTTTTACTGCAGCATCGATAACTTCTCCTTTAGCTTTGCTTTTCAAAAAGTCTTTTATGAAACTAGCACCTGTGCTAACAACACCTGAAAACACAGTCGTGAATGTATTATTATCTACTTCCTCGTTTTTATAATCTTGATAGACGGCCTCTATATATGCACGGGAATCATTATCCATCTCAGATAATTCCGTTCCATTAAGCTCTTGCATTATAATTTTAAAGGTTTCTCTATCAATTTCTCCATTTTCCAAGTCAGCATAAACTGAGTTTAAAAATTCTTGACCATTTTTATCTAGTTTTGTTGACAATTCATCTTTCATCTTCTCAATCTCTGACAATGGCATTTTTTCTATATCTTCACCATATCTAGCTGAAATCGTGGTCCGATCTTTATTATTAATCCGATCCATTATATCATTATAAGCAGGCATCCCCTCAAGCATTTCTACATTATAATTCCGAATGGATAAGTCGCCACTTTTAAACATGGATTCCATTCCTGAAATAAAAGATCGCAATTCGTGTAAGGCTTGTTTTGTCTCTTCCAGGCGCCCGGCTTCGTATTCATCAAGAATAGTGAGCTCCTCGACAATTTCCTTTGCCTTTTCTTTTCCTCTCTGAACATCTTCCACGACCTCTGATTCATCGATCCTTTTCACCGAAACAATTTCTTCTACATCCGCTAAAATTTCATTCGCATCGTCCGTAAGCTCCGTGGCCGTTTTCTCCACCTTCGCAAAGCCTTCATCCACATCCGTCTCTAAAAACTCCTGATTGACGTAGCCACTGGAATTTGATTCAAAAGTACCCACCGCTTCTTTCATGTCCTTAAGTAGATTACTATAATCGATTAAAAACTGATGAAATAAAACCAAGAATGGTTCATGGGCATCTCTGTAAAAGGCGCGGATAGCCTCTCCTCCTTGCCCTCTCAAAGCATCCTCCAATGTATGAAAACCATGGACAGACTTTTGTAGCGCTTGAATTTGATCACGTTTTGATTCAATGTCTTGAACTGTAAAATCAATTCCATCTTGTAAACTGCTCACATCCAACACTTTCAATTTAAGCACCTCCTAAAAACATGTCTGTTGAAAAAATCCTGATGATGAGTACACCATATAGATTATTTCATTAAACGAATATCACCCGCGACCATTCGCTCCGTCTCTTGGAATTCCGCTACCGAATCATCTGTTGATTGAACATTATTTTCAAATAAAGCTTTAAACTGAACAAGTAATTCATCACACTCTTGTTTGATTTCATTGTAAAGTGTTACCACCTCAAGTTTATTGTCCCCTTCAATGTCTTGACCAAATGTCGTCTCCAACCCTTGAATGGACGAGCGCAGTTCTGAAATCCCTTGTTCGACAGGGACACGGGTTACTTTAATTTCACCACTCATGATTCACTCTCCACCTCCCGCTTTTGTGCCAATAAACTTTCTCGTCGTGATTCCAAAGAAGAAATTGTTCCTTCAAGAGAGCTGATTTCTTCTTCTAGCACTTCAATTTGGTCACCTATTTTGTCTTCTGCATCATCAATTTGCTCTTTAGGAATAGCCACAAAACTGACCTGTAATTGGTTCTCTCTGATATCATCCAAATCACTGGCGTTTTCACCGTGCAAGGTCTTTGATGTAAACTCAGGCTCAAGACAAATATCCTTTTTACCAATGAAGTCACTCTTATTACTCGCAAGCTTCGTTAGAGCATCTTCTAACTTACTTAGCTTCTCTTCCTTTTCCATAATTTGCATTTGAGCTGACCCTATCTGTCGCTCCGTTTCCATAAGATACGTATTAATACTGGCTAAATCTGACATATTTTCACCCCACCACGTCATCCTCATCCGTCCAATCTAATCTTAAACTAAGATTAAATACTTTTTTCAACTTTAAAAATTATTATACTTGATTATATACTGAATTTGTAGTGTATTTAGTACTGTTTCTCTAGCCGAAAAGCTTGATAAACATCGATTGTTAGTACTAAATAACTAGTAAAACTAGTTCTAATTATTCCCATCAAAAAACCTCGGCCTGGGACACCGTGCCTGTCCCCACGTCCCAAGCCGAAGTTTCATTAATGGGTTTTCATTTTATCGGGAAGTGCATGGATGGAATCTATCAATATGTCGAGCTTCCCCTCTATGCGATGTAGCAAATACAGCGTCACCACAATTGGAAACCCCACCTCTCTGACAAATGGAATCCAAGCGTCCATATAAATGACCTCCTTTTCAACAAGTTAATCTGAAAAATATCCCCCTAATAAAACAGACCAGCTAACAATCGCTGGTCCTGTTTTAATACATCCATTCACTTTAATAAATCTCAATCTCTTCCACCTGACGGTCAACAACACGCGCTAACTTCTTAGCAACAAGATCACCGCCGCCTGACGTAAACGCATCCTGAGCAATAATCTCATCCATCACATCATTAACCAACTGCTCATCAACCGGTTCAGCAGGATTATCCAATGAATACGTCACCGTTTTACCATCATAATTTTCAAATTGCAACTCCAACTTTTTCATCAGTCCACCTCCTTTCACGAAGTCAAAAAGACCTTTTTTAAAAAAATCCAGACGTGCCGCTCACCCATAAATCTACATGTCGGTTAAATTATTCTGATGTGATTTCAGAGTTGTCACGTCTTTCTACAGTGTGCAACTCGTGCTGTTGTAAACTTGCGATGCCTTGAGCGATCTCGAATAATTGTTCCGCCGTTGCGTTTTCTTTCACATTATTAAAGCTTTTCGCTTTATAAATAGGATCCCCAGTTTCAAGGTCATCCCCTGTGTAAAACACTAGGCGTAATGATGAACTCTTCATTTTAGCTTCTGCCATGTTTACCACCTCCTTCACTACTACAATCGTTCGAACTAGGACTTAGGTGGCATCTGATGATTAAATTATTTTCCCGTGGGAAATGATAACTACATATAGTTTAAGGGCTGTCCCTTACGTAAAGTTATTACTTTAGCTTTTAGACTACACATTTCTGACTACTTATTGTAGAATAATTAACAAATGTGTAAGGAGTCCTATTATGAATGTGATTAAACGTTCCAAGAAAAAGTGGATTTGGATAACGGTTTCAATTATCTTAATCTTGCTAATTTCCGGGGGAGCTTATGCTGCCCACTTATATAATAAAACATCAAATGTCATTGAAGAATCCCATGAAAAGGTCGGCCGAGATAATGAACATTCCGCTCTTCGCGAAGAAGCAGTAGACCCAATCGAAGATAACGTGACTGTGTTATTTCTTGGTGTCGATACGAGTGAAGAACGAGCTTATGAAGAAAAAAGCCGGACAGATGCTATGCTTGTCGCTACATTTAATAAAGATGAAGGAACTGTTAAACTACTAAGTATCCCTAGAGACACATATGTCTACGTCCCTGAAATCGGCTACAACACTAAAATCAACCATGCACACTTCCATGGTGGTCCAAAAGCATCAGTAGAAACAGTAGAAGATTACCTAAACGTTCCAATTGACTATTATGTCAGTTTAAATTTCGAAGCGTTCATCGAAGTTGTCGATTCATTAAATGGCATTACGTATGACGTCCCTTATGAAATGGAGGAAATGGATTCAAAAGATAAAACAGATGCCATTCACCTCTATCCAGGACGACAAAAACTAGATGGCGAAGAAGCATTGGCATTAGTGCGAACACGAAAATATGATAGCGATATAGAACGAGGCAAGCGTCAACAAGAGGTCATCGAAATCATTGCCGATAAAGTAACGTCCGCATCATCAATTTTCAAACTAAATCAGTTAATTGAAGCCATCCGCCCTAACCTAAAAACAGATCTATACATGAACGATATTAAAAGTTTCATGGAATATGGACTCGATAAAGACTTTAACATCGAAAAGATAAACCTTGAGGGTGATGGCGATTATATGGATGACGGATTATGGTATTTTCATGCAGACGAAGATAGTTTAATAGACGTGCAACGCGAATTGCGCAATCATTTAGATTTGCCTGCTTATAGTTCTGATGATGACGATGAGTATAACGAATATGATGATCACAATGATGTTGATAATAATGATGATTCATTTCAAGAAAACAATGACCACCAAGAAGATGACTCACATATTAAAGAATCATAGATATAAAAAGCAAAGCAGCTCTTAACTTTTCAGTTAATAAGCTGCTTTTTTCTCACATAGTTATAGTAATAATCTAACAGATACCCTATTCTCTTTTAAACCTCATCCTTACAGCAAACTCTAACACTTTCAATAGTCTTTTAAAGCGTACAGTTGGCTGCTTTAAAAATCGGTAAAACCATTCTAAATTTAATTTAATCCAAAACTGTGGTGCTCGCTTCACCTCGCCGGTCAACGTATCAAAACTGCCGCCAACGCCCATGAACAACCCTTTATCAAATTCCGGCATATGGCGAGCAATCCATTTTTCCTGCCTGGGCATACCAAGCGCTACAAAAATAAGATCGGGATTGGCTTTCCGTATCTTTTCAGCAATAGACTTATCAGCAATATCAAAAAAACCATGATGTCGACCTACAATGTTTATGTCAGGGTATTTCTTTTCAACTTCTTTAACTGCTTTTTCATTAACCGCTTCTTTCGCCCCTAAAAAATAACAGCTTAATTTTTCCTTATCTGCGTATTCTAGCAAATCAAACATTAATTCAAAACCAGGAATTCTTTCTTTTAAAGGATCATTTATCCAATTGGACGCTTTCACAATCCCAATCCCATCTGGAATAACATAATCAGCAGACTGAAGAATTGCTTTAAATTCGGCATCTTCACGAGATTTCATAACAAATTCAGGATTTGCCGTAACTAAAAAGCTTTTCTCCCCGTGTTCAAGACGCGGATAAAGGTCTTTTTCAAGCAGTGATTGCCTCGTTGTATTGTAAAAGTTAATATCCATAATCATAACTAGATTTTTTTCCATGATTTGAAACCTCTCTCACTAAACTGTCAAAATAAATTAAATTTACCATTTAAAAACAATGTGATATGTTGTCGAATTTATACTTTTCATTATGTCTATTGTACTATATAATAAAGATAACATTTAGTAAGTTAATGATTCTTTGTGTTCAAATTGTAATCAAAATGTGATTTACTAATCGCCTAATTCATAGTAGAATTAATATTGGTTTATTATTTACTGAAAAATGTCATATACAAAATTATGATATCATTTAATAATTAAGAGTGCTATCATTTTTAGTGATTTATGGGAATACGAGAAATGATTTAATCATTAGTCACAATGGTGAGGTCTGTCGTTTCCCCATTTAATATAAATAACGGAGACTTTTAAATAAAGGGGAAGTTTAATATGTCAAAATATAAAACACCAAATTCTAGGGTGGTGCAACATAAAAAGAAACGAAAGTTAAGGAAAAGAGTTTTCTTTGTGCTAATACCTTTAGTCGTCTTTTTATCAGCCCTCGGTTATGCGGCCTATCTTTACATGCAGGCTGATTCGGTACTTTCTGACGCTTACGATGATAGTGGTAAAGAAAAGTCAGATCTTCGCGAAAAAATTGTTGACCCGAAGTTTGATAATGTGTCCGTCCTAATTATGGGTGTTGATTCCAGTGAAAAAAGAGAGAACGCTGACACTTCACGGACAGATACCATGATGGTGGCCACATTAAACAAGGAAGATAATTCAGTTAATCTGCTAAGCATACCGCGTGATTCGTATGTTTATATTCCCGAAGTTGGACGTGAATCAAAAATCAACCACGCACATGCTTATGGCGGTACAGATGCAGCAAGAGAAACCGTTGAAAATTTATTAGATATTCCAATCGATTATTATGTGAAAGTCAACTTTGAGGCCTTTATTGATGTCGTTGACGCGATAGACGGAATTGATTTTGACGTTCCTTATGAATTTCAAGAACAAGACTCTAAAGACAAAGCCAATGCCATCCATTTATTAGCAGGAGAACAAAAGCTTGACGGTGAAGAAGCGTTAGCTCTTGCCAGAACACGTAAAAAGGATAATGATGTTGAGCGCGGCAAAAGACAACAAGAAATTATTAAAGCCATTATGGATAAATCAACTTCACTAAGTTCAATTCTGAAGTTTGATGATATTATTCGGGCTGTTGGAAGCAATATGTCAACAAACATGTCACCAAGCGAAGTGAAAAGTTTTGTTTCTTATGGTACAAAAGGAAACTTGGACATCAATACATTAACATTAGAAGGTAATGACTACCAACCAGGTTCCACATATTACTGGCAAATTGACGAATTGGCTTTAGAAGATACTAAAAAAACACTCCAAGAACATCTTGATTATCGGTCCACAACATTAACCGATAACAACGAACAAGAAAACTCTGTAGACAGAGCAAGCGGATATTAAAAAAGAGCTGACTTTAAAAGTCAGCTCTTTTTTTGAGTAAACATATTACTACCGCACAATTTGGTAGTGTTCTCCTCCGACCTATGGGTGAGGCCGCGCGACCTGGACGGGATGCTGCGCGACCTGAGTGGGTTCCCGCTCGACCTAAGCGAGTTACCGCCCGACCTGGACGGGTTACCGCGCGACCTGAGCGGGTTGTCGCCCGACTGAACGAATATTACGCAACAGAGAAGTTTTCCCAACAAATTAAAAAACGGGACCCAATCTCTTATGAGAACTGGATCCCGTTTAAATTCAACGTTCCTTAGTCAGTATCTCTCCCGAATCGCTTTAACGAAATTAGTCAACGGTTTATAGTTTTCATTAATCAGTCCTAAGCTTTCGATGAGTACTTGTAGAACTAAAATCGCAATACTAAAGATTAATGCCGAGCCCCACATCGTTGTCATTGAAAATAAAATCGCCGCTAAACTAAACATCGCGCTTAACGAGTAAATGAATAAAACCGTTTGTCTATGCGTAAATCCAGACTTGACGAGTCGATGATGCAAGTGCGAGCTATCCGGGCTCGTCATCGGCTGTTTATTAATAAACCTCCGCACCATAGCAATCAATGTATCCGCTATCGGTACACCCAAAATAAAAATTGGGATAATAAACGAGATCACCGTGACATTCTTAAACCCAAGCAAGGATAAAACGGCAATCATATAGCCTAAAAACAGCGCACCCGTATCCCCCATAAATATCTTGGCAGGATGAAAATTATAACGCAGAAAGCCAACCGTACTGAAAAATAGCAAAATCGCCATTGTAAACACATAAACGTTTCCCATAATAACGGCCATACCTGAGATTGTGAAAAGCGCAATCGACGACACACCTGCCGCTAAGCCATCAAGCCCATCAATAAAATTAATTGCATTGGTAACCCCAACAATCCAGAAAACTGTAATAATGGAACTCAATATTCCGAATTCAACTTGTCCTCCAAATGGCAAATTAATAAACTCAACCTGGAGTCCGCCCCATAGCACGATGACAGCTGCCACTCCAAACTGAATAAAAAATTTCAGTTTGGCAGATAAATCATACAAGTCATCAATAATTCCCATCACCAAAATAACAACCGCACCACCAACAATAAACAGATGATACGTATTTTCCGGACGTAAAATCACCAAACCTATCATAAAACTCGTAAAAATAGCCAATCCACCCAATGTGGGGATTGGATTTTTGTGTACCTTACGTTGATTTGGCTTATCAGTAATATTCCATTTTTTAATATACTTTATAAATATCGGTGTTATTAACAACGATATAATTAAACTCAAAAAGGCTAAGAGCGTTATCTTAATCATCTAGCCCACCTCGATTTTTTGGGAGCATATAGTATGCATAAGCTATAATATTCTATATTTCTAGTATACTTATATATTCTCTATCTATTATAAAGGTTTAAGGAGAAAAGTGCCAATGAAATTTTGAAGGTTCAAAAACACACCTTTTCACATCTCCTTTAGACCATGGTTGAGTAAACATTTTTACTGTTAGCCTTTTATATTATTAAAAATTTTACATTTTGATAATATCTAAAATAACACCTTTCTAAGTGGGGCGAAGCATTAATAAGACTTTGAAGATAAAAACAGAACCGTCTCTTATCTAAAAGACTGGTTCCTTTATACGAAAACAACGTGTATCTTTTTAGATTAATACACTTCTGTAATTAAATGAGTGAATTTCATAATTCCTAGTCCTTATGTGGCAAGGGTTTAAAAATATAAAAAAGATAGTACCTCCCAAATCTTGTATAATGGTAGTTGACCAAAACAACCAAAAAGAATGGAGGAGCGTACTCCCTATGACCATTATACGACATGGAACCTACCAAAAATATATGATGCCATTATTTCAGCGATAGATATGTACGCTATTTATTCTGAAGTTAGTAAAAAACCTCGACTGGGCGCGCCTACAGAACTGAATTATGCGGCGATGATTATTTCCGTCTTCATTCGATATGCAGAGCGCATTCCAACCATCAAAGACCTTATTAAACGTCTTAATGAAGATATAGCGTTCAAACTAAATTGTGGCCTTCTTGTTTCAGATGACATTCCGTCTGAAGCCTCATATTCAAGGCTTCTAACGAGTTTAAGTGGATCGAACATCCTAGAAAAGACTCAAGAAAAACTTATCCTTCAAGGCATCGAGGAAGGGTATATTATCGATGATACCGTCGCGATTGATGCGACTCATTTTGTAGCCCGTGATCAGGCACCGCCTAAGAAAGAAAAGCCTAAATCAGAACCCAAAAAACGTGGACGAAAGTCAAAGGCAGAACGTGACGAGTGGCTAAAGGATCAAGCCGTGAAAGAGGCTAACCTGCCCATTTATGAAAAGAAAATTGAAGCTCAGTTAGACGTATCGTTATCCGAGTTACGCACTGAAGTTCCTCAAGACCCGAAATGGGGCGTGAAGAAAAACAGCGATGGCAATAAAGGGCATTTAGCCGTTGGAACCTCAAGCCAATATATCTTACACTCTCTCTTTTCGTCTGGGAACCTAAATGATGGGAAAGCTGCCATCCCTCTCTTAAAGGGTATTGATGAGCGTTTATCCCTTCCCGATTTGCGATATCAGACGATGGATGCAGGGTATGATTTTGAAGCTATTTATAAACAAGTACATCACATGGAACACCAGTCCGTGATTGCTTATAATAAACGGAATGAACCCGAGTCGGTCAGTTTTGACAAACACTTTGCTCCGACTTATTTTCGAGAACATTCTTATCAATATGATAGTTATGATCCCGATATATAACATTGAAATAGACCCGGCCAAAAGAATGTCATGACTGTCCCTTATTGAATGAAGACCTCTGTCAAAAAATGTTTAAAATGAAAATTACGAAAAGCCTTAGAAGATATACCGCGCCCGCGAGAGGATTGCAGGCTTGGCAAAAGATTCACAACCACCGTACAGCTGTTGAGCGAGTCAATGGGTATCTTAAAGAATTCTTTCAGCTTAACAATGTTCGTTATCGAACCGGTAAACGTGCCAAAGTTCATATTGATATCGTAACGCTTATTTATAATGCTTCAAAATTAGCTGTTGATCGCATCAATCCTTTATTAAGAACAAGCCGCATAACATTTAACTTGATTTGAGAATTAGTTTTAAAACCAATTTAAAATTCTGTAGGTCTTTGAAATTTTAAAGAAAGCAATTATGAAATTGATTCAAATAATTAATCGAAACGTCTAGATCGCCATTTAACTTTCTAATTTCATCCATTAATAATTTTCACTCTACTTTGTTGTACTAGGTACTTAAAGATTTTGTTCATGGTCTTTTTAAGTTTCCGATAAATACTCGAAATTTAAAAGTGGAAGGATATAACGACTACAATAACATCACCATTCATAATTTCGTGTACATAGAACCTTTTAGCTATTATTTTTCATGTATTCTCTTTAAGTGTTTATAATGAATCCATGTTTCTTGTCCGTCTAATTTACCAAGATACCAATAATGTTTCCCTGTCTTTTCAGTCCTAATTGCCTCAAATTCTACATCTTTGTATTTTTTTAAATCAGGGAAAACAAAATTTTTTTTCCCACCCCAAGGACGAGTATAACCAAATCCAGTACCCTTAAGAACAAAGGTCTTCGGGTCATTGTCAATCATTATATGAAGACGACTGGAAACTTCTGAAGCCTTCATCCAGCCAACTACTCCATCTACTCCACTAGGCTTATTACTCAATAAATAAAATTTTTCATTGTAGTAAAAGGCTTGCCGTTTTATATAATATGAACTATGTTTATATTTTTTAGATGAGAATTTATCTTTGTGATCACGGGGGCTCATATATATGTAAGTCCCCTTAGTCCTTATATGTCCCATTCGACTAATAGCCTGCTCCTTGTAAACACTTTCTACCTTTTCTGGACTGGATTCAATATCAACTAAATTTTTTAGTTCATGTTCTTCTTGATTTAATGATAAATTCTTATAATTTTCCCTTTCCTCATTAGACATTTTTTTCCATCTCTTAAGAAATTCTTCATATTTGGGCAAAACATCTTTTACACTACCATATTCTTTCACACGTCCAAACTCAAGCCACAATATTTTTTCGCAAAACTGTTTCATTTGACCAATAGAATGACTAACAAAAATCATTGTTTTTCCTTGTTTCTTAAATTCCTTCATTTTACTCAAGCTTTTTTCCGCAAAGGCTTTGTCGCCTACCGATAAAGCCTCATCTATAATTAATATTTCAGGATTCACATTAATTGATATCGAGAATCCTAATCTTGATTTCATACCGCTTGAATAAGATTTTACCGGTTGATCAATAAAATCACCTAACTCAGAAAATTCTATGATACTTGGCTCAATCTCTTTAATCTCGTGTTTGTTAAATCCGAGCATTAAGCACTTCAGTTCAATATTGTCTCGACCAGTCAAGTCCCCTTTTAATCCTGCTGACACCGCTATTAGAGAGGCCTCTCCATTCACTTGAACTGTACCCGATGTTTGCGGAACAATTCCTCCTATAATGTTGGATAGAGTGGATTTACCAGATCCGTTAATACCAATAAAACCAACTATGTCTCCCTTTTCCGCTTCAAAGTCAACATCCCTTAAAGCATAAAAGTCTTCACCAAAATTCTTTGGAGAAATTAAGTCGAGCAGGCGTTCTTTTGTATCATTATAAAGTTTATATTTTTTACTTACATTCGTTACCACAATAGCTTTTCCCATATTAATCACGAGCCTTTATAAGTAATCAATGAAATGTCTCCTAAACTTAATGTGCAGTACTGAACCGATAATAAATAGTACAATGACTAATCCCCAAAAATATAATGTATATTGCCAATGCGTTATAAAATACCAATCTGTTCCAAAAAAGGCAGCACGGTAGCCTTGAATTAAATAAAACAGGGGATTTAACTTCATTAATTGCATAAGTTTAGGAAAATCGTCTAATAATGTTATTGGCCATAAAACCCCAGATAAATATAATAACATTCTCAATGTTGAATTTAGGAACATATGGATATCTCTTATCATTGTAGATAGCGTGGAAGTAATAAGTGATATAGAAAAAAGTAAACAAAAAGTCGCTATAATAAAGTAAATAAATTGCCAATAATAAATTGTGGCATAATAACCACTAAATTGAAAAATAACGATGGAAATAAGCAACATAATAAGATGGATATAGAACTTTGAAAATATAACATAGTTAGGAATAACGCTCATTGGAAAATTCATTTTTGAGAGCATTCGCAATCTCGAATAAATGGACTTAGATCCTTGTATAATCGATTGATAACAAAAAACCCATAAGAAAAAGCCTGCCAGTAACCATGTGAAAAATGGAACTTCCATTCCGGCTATCTCGATTGGAGCTCTCTTTCTTATAGTTCCGAATACAAACCAGTAAATTAAAATTTGTATTATTGGATTAATAATTTCCCAAGCCATGCCTAAATAATTATTCCTATTATGACTCTTTAACTCATATAAAGATAATCTTCTGATCAAATAAAAATGTTCAATTTGTTCTTTTAAAACAGTAATAGCTGATTTCATAAATATATCCTCTCAAATCTCGTTGAGTTAAGCATTAATTAAAAAGTTAAGTGTACAGTATTGAATTATACAAGTCTCAACTTAAAAAAACAATAAATAGTAGGTCTGTATCATTATAATACTTAACCTACTATCTATTTCAAGATTTCATTTACAACCCTCTCACTTGCTCTGCCATCATCTAAGTAACAAAACTTATTACTAAATGATGTTTCGTTTACCATGGGTTTGTTATTATTCTGTTCTACTTTTTTAATTTCTTTAATTAACTCATCAGTTTCCTTAACTAAAGGACCCGGCGCTTTCTTTTCAAAGTCATAATAAAACCCACGAAGTTTATCTCTATACTCATCAATATCGTATACATAAAAAAACATTGGTCTTTTTAAGTTTGCATAATCAAAAAAAACAGAAGAATAGTCAGTTATAAGCATATCAGACATTAAGTACAATTCGTTAATATCTTCATAGGAAGAGACATCATAAACGAAATTTTCAAACCCAGTTAAGTCAAGATTATCGGAGACAAGATAGTGCAACCTTAAAATTAAAATATAATCTTTCCCAAAGTTTTCCTGCATCTTTTGTAAGTCTAACTCTAGATTAAACTTATACCTTCCCCTTGTGTAAAATAGATTATCACGCCAAGTTGGTGCATAAAGAATCACATTTTTATCCAAAGGTAACTTAGCTTTCCTTTTAAGCTCACTGATTTTTTCATTATTATTAAAGTTTATCAAAATATCATTTCTTGGATACCCTGATTCAATAATCGTTTCTTTAAATTGGAAAGCTCGTTTAAAAATAGTAGTAGAATACTCATTCGCTGAAACTAAGTAGTCCCATTTATTTGCTTCTTTCAAAAAATTTCTTTTGTATCTTTCAGTATTTGTTCCTGGCATATAGACTTCGTCCATATCCGCAGCCAGTTTTTTTAATGGTGTCCCATGCCAAGTTTGGACATAAGTTGTGCCTCTTGGTTTAGGTATCCATAAGGGAAGTCGACTATTTGTAATCCAATACTCTGCTCGGGCCATTATCATAATCCATTTCAGCCCAAAACGTGATAAAGCATGTAGATCTTTATGTCTTAAGTTCTTTGCTACTTTTCTATCAAAGCTCCAGTATAACTTATATTGAGGATAGTTTTCTTTAATATATAAGTAAAGTGCCTTTGGATTATCACTAAACTGTTTTCCTGAAAAACTTTCAAAAACAATAGTGTTTTTCCTTTTTGGTAACCTACTTGCTATTTTAAAAAAACTTTTTATACTTTTTTTTACATACCGATTTCTTCTAATTAAAAGTATGACCTTTTTAAACTGGTTTAAGTTTTTCATCTTTTACACCGCTATTTTTTTTAGTATTTTTTAATCTTCTTACAAGACTTTTTTTATTTCCAAATTCAGCAATGGCTTTACTAATTTCAGACTTAGCCAATTCTGTCTTACCAATCCCATTAGAAAGATCTATTAGATAAATTCTAACATCTAAATTTTTTGGTACCAATTTAACTGCTTCCTTAGCAAAAGATATTGCTTTCTCATACTCCCCAAGATGTTTTAATATGTCTATTTTAAGTTTAATAGCTAATTTATCGGTTGGTAATAAATCTAAAGACTTTTCTACTAAATTATAAGCCCAAATAGGTTTATTTCTCTTAAAACATGTACTAGCTAACAGCCTATAATAAATATTTGATTTACTTCTATTACTACTATTATATTTCGGTACCCCTTTATTATCGATAACCTCATTCACAAATTCTTTTAGTTGGCCTATTTTCAAAAGATGCGGAGCCATCCCGTGTCCACCATAAGGTACTTCAACCAAAATTGAATTCGGAAAAGACTTTAAAATATGTTCATTAACATAACGATTGTCTAGCTTATTTTTAGGATCATACACTATTATAGGCGAAACAACCTTGTTTTTCGGAAAGGAAAGATTATGTTTAAATTCATACTTTTGAATAACTTTTTTTCTTCCATAAATGGGATGTATGGATAATCTTGGTGATATAGATAAAATCCTACTATTTAGAAGAGAGCCAAAATATAAGGTTAAATATGCACCTAGACTAAACCCGTATGAAACAATATCATCATAGCCTTTTGTTATAGGTTTAACAGCCGCTATAAAGTCACTTTGAGATAAATCTTGTTGATATGTTTGTTTCTTTCTTTTTCTTATAGCAATTATATCAACATTCTTTCTACTTAATAGTTTAAAAGCGAAAGGTTGAGTGCTCCATACCATATTAATTGAATCAAAAGTTATAACAAGTTGATTCGTTTTGGTGAATTTTTTGTAATACTCAATTCTACTTTCCCCATTATCATAAATAATTATCTTGCTATAACCAAGTTTATCGTTTGTAACTTTTTCGCCAAACTCATTCAAAGTTAAATTGAACTGATTAGTAAACTTACCATGATCACCTATAATTTTATATAACATAGATAATTTAATTCTCGCTTTATATGGAGAACTATCTTTATATTTATAATTATAGCTCTCTAATCGCTTAATACTTGTTTGCCAATCTTTTTTTGATATAGCGACATTAACATATTTGCTAAACATCCTTCTGTTATTTGGATGACATTGCAAACCATTAAATAAAACCTCGTCCATTTTATTTAATAATCCAATTTTTTTACACCAATCAGCCAAGTCAAAGTAAATTTGAGGGGGAATAATTTTTTGTTCTTTATTAATATATTTATCTAAATAAGATATAGCCGCATTCCAATTCTTATCTTTTTGTTCTAAGTATGCCATTTCTTTATTAATCTCAGGATTATTGGGGTGAATGGTTAATCCCTTTTTAAACATATCTTTAGCCTTGTTACTATCGTCCCTTAATAATTTTTTCCCTTTTAAAAAATAGTATCTTTCATCTTTTTTTACCATTAGGATAAATAAATTGATTCTACCTTTAATTTTACATATTAAAGATTTTAGCTTTTTTTTCACATTATTCACTTCCATCCTGAGAACAATTATAAATAAAATCTTATTAAATAAATATCGTTACATGTAAAAACACCCACGTTAATATTAATTGTAAACTTTTGAACAAAACTAATGATTTAACATTAATTGTTGCAATTAATTTACTTTAAAATACTATTTTACATTTGAAGACTTAAATTAACCGTAACAAACATCTCAATAATGATTAATAATCACTACTGTCCAGTACATACTTTTAATATTCATATTTATTTTCCAACAACATATCCACTACTCGTTTTGTAGCAAAGCCATCTTCTAAACCACAATATTTTTGATAAAATGCTTCATATTTATTTTCATAATTATTTTGGATTGCTCGAATGTTATTTATGCCGTCAACTAACTCTTCTGTCGTACGTAACAAAGGACCTGGAGCTTCGTTTTCGAAGTCCATATAAAATCCTCTGACTTCATCTCGGTAGGTTTCAAAGTCGTATGTGTAAAATAACATTGGACGCTTTGTATTTGCAAAATCAAACATAACTGAAGAGTAATCTGTTACAAGTATGTCTGTAATTAATAGCAAATCTTGAATATCAGAATAGTTCGACACATCCATAACAAATTCACCTAGTGAGCTATCGATATTTAATTTGTTACCTACAACAACATGAGTTCTTATTAACAAAATATAGTCATCCCCAAGCCTTTCCTTCATTTGAGACAAATCCAAATTCATTTCAAATTGAAACTTGTTTTTCTTATTTGTTTTATTATCTCTAAATGTCGGGGCATACAATATAATTTTTTTATCTAAAGGAAAACATAAATTGTTTTTTATCTCTATTGCTAGTTCATCTTTTTTATTTTTATAAAAAATGTCATTCCGTGGGTAGCCTGTTTCAATAATATTACCATTAAACCTAAAAGCACTTCTAAAGGCGTTAGTTGCATACCTACTTGGAGAAACTAGGTAATCCCAATTTGAAATCGCACCACTAACCCTTTCAACATAATCATCACTACGCCCTTGCACATTTTCTATATCATGTAACATCTTTTTTAAAGGAGTTCCATGCCATGTTTGGATATAAATGGTTTCAGGCCTCTTCTTTATATAAGTTGGGAAGTTTTGATTGTTAACCCATACCTTAGCTTTAGCTAAATAATAATAATAACTTGGGCTCAATCGTTTAACTCGTTTAGTTTCAAGATTTCTAAAGCGAATATTTTTATTACACACCCAAACAACTTTATAACCACTATCTCTATTTACTAACTCTTCATATATATTTTTTGGACTATCAGCATACTGTTTACCAATCCCGCTTTCAAATAGGATAAGCTTCTCGTCAACCGGAAAAATTTTTCTAGCTACTTTATAAAACTTTTTCATCGTAGGAAAATAAATTTCACTTTTCCTAAATCTTTTAAAAGCTGTTCTATAAAATTCAGTTTCTCCAATCGATTGTACCAATGACTTATTTGTAATTCTTTTGCTAACAGCATTATATATCCTTAAGCAATTATTTGTATCCCTATATTCCAAAAACTTACTAGCTTTTATTTTATTATTCTCTGTCATTTGAAAGTCAGAACTAGAGTATTTTTTCACCTTCGTAAGGATATCATTTAATTCAAAAACAATATCTCCAGGCAAATCCTTATCTAAATTTAGATGTGATCCGCGATTACCAATAAATCTTTTGCGATCGAACTGATAATATATTATTGGTTTGTTCAGGAAGCTAAAGTCAAAAGCAACACTTGAATAATCCGTTATCATCATGGAGCTTTCCTTTAACAAATCTTGGACATCTATTTCTCCTTGGCTAATTATTTTAACCGGTGCATCTTGGAAAAAAGGTGTATATTTTTGCATGTTTGGGTGTAAACAAAATAATATTTCAAAATTATATCTCCTTGCATACTCATGTAAAGTTTCATTTAAAACCAAATCCCTATACCTTTCAAAGTATTCACTTTCAAGAAACTTACTTTCTTCTACTAGCCATTCGCGCCAAGTAGGAATGATTAACAATTGTCTCTTAACAGTTTCAGCATTGTCGAATAAGCGATCAAATCTTGACAATCCTGTAATAGCTACTTCTTTTTTTGAATAGCCAAAATCATTAACTACTATTGACTTTTCACGTTCCGAACTAACTAAAAATAAATCAGTTGAAAATGATAGCGAATTCTTACCATAAAAGTGTTCTGTATTTTTGGTACCCAGAATGCCATGTTGCAAGAATACTTTTTTCCCCTTAACTTTTTGGATAAAATCAGTAGTTCTTAAGGGATATAGATAATCAGGATGGTGCGAGCCTATAATTCTCGATGCCATTAATACGTTTTTAATATGCTCCTTAGATTTAAAATACACGATATTACCTAAATGTTTTACATTCTTTAATTCTGGGGAATCCTCTTCTATGACATAATAAACTTTTTTATCGGGATGCATTTTTCTCATATACTTAAAAAAGTGGTATCCTGTATCTTGAGCCTTATAAGGCCTTTCACCTATGATCCATATATCTTGTTGTTTATAGAACATCCTAAACAGCCATGACCATCTTGTCATCCTTTTTAAATATGAATATGTTTTGTGTTCGAAACTGTCAACTTGTAAGGATAAATTAAATCTTTTAACTGTATAATAAGGACTAATTGAAAATATTTTATCTCCCCTTGCTGCGCTACTTCCTTTTGTACGGAATCTTGCTCTAAATCTTGGATTTCCTATCCGTAATTGCACTAGTTCTTTACAATCATGAAAAGCAATCTCAAAAAATAAATCATATACATCGTCTTTAAATAAAGGGTTTTTAAATACCTCGTTTAGATCCAAAATAACTTTATATTTGTATCTATTAAGACCATATTTCTTTCTAACATCGTCTTTAAGATGAGAGATAATAACAGGAAACGTACTTTCTTCAGAAGTTTCCCTGCCTTTAACAATTAAATTTATAGAATTTATTTCAGAATTTCTTGTGAATAGTTTTCCATTAAAAGTAAACTTATTTTTCTTAGATTTAAGATTATCAATTTGTATGCTTTTTTTCTGTGATACATTTTCATTTATTGCTACTGATATATTACCTTTAGCTGTTTTATAAAAGTTATAATAATCACTCTTTTCCCATTTTGGCTTTATGTCAAATATATTTGTGTTCAAAAATCTGCCCAATCTTATTAAGGATTGATAATATTGAATGGCTTTATCGTCATCTGATACTATTATTTCCGATTTAGTTTTTATTTTTTCTCTCTCATTATCATCTAAATCTTGAATAGCAACTTTTACATTTAGGTACAAATCATATATTCCATCTATGTTAAGATATGAAAGTAGTTCTTTAGTATTGATTTTAACCCAAAAATCCGAACCTTCAGTAACCTTCAAGTCATAATTAAAGTCAGCTTCTCTATTTTGAAAGATAAGATTTGTAACTCTATATCTATTGTCAACCTTACCTTTTATTAAAACACCATCATCTTTTTGAATGATTTCTAAGGTATCTTTTAATACTTTCTTTTTCCTTCTGAAGTTATGAGTAATTTTTTTTATTCGGTTAAAGAACATTTTAAGACTCCTTGCGTTAGTATATTAAGTAGTGTTTTTTTCATTTTTTCAATACAATATTATAACATAAAATGTAACTAGTTTAACACTTTCATTATTTATAATGTTTATTTACAGCTTTTATTATTCACATTTTACATCAGTTGAAGAACTGATCTGTACTTTTTAAAAAAGAGCACTTAACGTCAAATACATAGACAAATAAACACACATTAGTAAGACTAAGGTTAAGTATAAATTCACTCTTTTGTTTTGTACAATTAATGTTATAAACTTTTACAAACAGTACTTTTAAACGATAAGGGAGAGAAATTTAAAGTAGAAGGTCGACGAAAGATAATTAACAGCGTAATTATGTCTATTATTATCGTTTTCAGGGACCGAACACATTCAGAGAAGCATCAATGGAGATACAAGGAAATAGGTATAAGACCAAATGTACCATAAAGTTATATCAGGAACAATCTGAGAACATCGACCAATTAATAAAATTAATGAATGGATAGATTAATTATACTTCATATATTTCATTATTCATATATCAAATACTTTAACACTAAATCAGACGACTGTTATCAAAGTTACCTAGGTTATTCAGTAATACTATCACTTAGTGAAAGTATTGAAAACGATACTTTCGACTTTTTATTAATATAATATCTTTAAGTAATCGAGTAGAGGGGAAAACCAATAGTTTCCCGCCCCTCTCACACCACCGTACGTACGGTTCCGTATACGGCGGTTCAATTTATATTACAGTGTGTACTTTTAAATAGTAATCTTGGGCAAAGGGGATTCCCCTTTGCCTTAAATGTTTATTTGATAAGGCTCTTTGGACGACCTTCGATAGTCCAATAAAACGATATCCCTTTCGGCAGTATGTTAACCCTTTGGCTTCCTCTACTGGTATCCCGAGTTTGACAAGGGACTTTATTCGCTTTTTACTATTTTTCTTACGTTTCGTCAGTTGACGCAATTTCCTTTGAAATTTCTGAACTGATTTTCCGTGTGGTCTTGGTTGGAAATTCTTTTTATTTGTGTCATAGTAAAAACCAAATCCTAAGAACTTCGTTTTACTAGACCGAGAAACTCTACTCTTTTCCACGTTTACTTTCAGCCCTAATTTCTTCTCAATGAATTTTGTAATAGAAATAAGCACTCTATTCGCTGCCTTTTCACTTCTAACGAAAATGAGACTATCATCTGCATATCTGACGAAGTGAAGTTCTCTTGCTTCCAATTCTTTGTCCAGCTCATTCAACATAATGTTGCTTAAAAGCGGGCTCAGGTTGCCCCCTTGTGGGGTTCCTAATGGTGTATCTTCATATTTACCATTGACCATGACACCACTAACGAGATATTTTCTTATAAGCGAGATGACGTCTCCATCTTTTATCGTGTGGGAGATAATTCTCATCAATTTATCGTGATGAACGGTGTCAAAGAATCTTTCTAAGTCAATGTCTACCAGCCAGCTATATCCATCGTTTATATATTCTAACGCTTGAATTACTGCCATTTCACAGCTTCTACCAGGTCTGAAACCATAACTATATTCGCTGAATTGTCGCTCAAATATAGGGCTTAGTTTCTGGGTAATCGCTTGTTGGACCACTCTATCGACAACCGTCGGTATTCCTAGTTTGCGCATCTTTCCATTTTCCTTTGGAATCTCTACTCTCGTAATGCCGGTGTCGGTTTGTATTTCCTTTTCCGGATTTGGGAACGCAGTTCGTTCTTATACTTCCTTAGATGTGACTTCAATTCTTCTACAGTCACTCCATCCACTCCACTTGCACCTTTATTACGATAGACTCGCTTATAGGCCTGGTTCATATTTTGATTACTTAAAATTTCTTCTAAAAGTTCCACACTCGTTTCTTCCTTTCCTTTCACGTGACGAAAGACACTTCTCTTTTGAGTATCCTCTGAGATACGCTCATACTTTCCTCATTAACACATTCTGAAGTATATCCTTCGTGCAATCATGGCGTTGAAACACTATAAATTGTTCAGCCCTTCATGATTAGAATCACTACTACGGCTTCGGCTGACTTCTCACGATAAACCTTTTTCGACCAGCTTTCTTATTAGGGGACTCCTCAGCTGTTCGTGAGACCTCCCAAGGTAAGACAACTATCCTTCCTCTTTCACTCGTCTGATTTACCCTATAGGGTTACGCACATCTTTTGGACTTTGACTTGTTATGGAGTCTTATCCGCCTATAGAGCCTTGGTATCAGATTTCTGTTCGTCGAGCCAAGATTTTGATACACGCTTCCTTCAGTCCTTATCTCGCGATAAGTGCCTTGCGTTTCTCTAGTGGTTGGTCGATGTGTACCCCCACAGTGGACTTACACCACTTAGATAGTTGCCATGCTTGGCGCACATAAAAAGGCTTTGCTCCTAGGAAGAAAGCAAAACCTTTTATTATATATTTCATCTTTTTTTTGTTAGGTGGTGATCATGAATCCAAAGAGTCTGACCGTTATATTTACCTCGATACCATGTATTATTCCCTACTTTCTCTGTCTTATGAACTTTAAATGCCTTTCCTTCAACTTTTGCGAAATCCGAATTGCTCCATATCTTGTTCTTACTGCCACCCCAAGCGCGATTATAAGCAGCGCCTTTACCTTTAAAATAGAATGTCTTTTCCTTATTGTCGACAGATTTATGTGCATAGGTTATAATATCTTTTTTATTCACCCAGCCGATTGTTCCATTTGTACTGCTTGGTTTAGTGCTAATTAAATAAAATGTGTCTTTATCAATCTTGGCTTGTTTTTTAATATAGTAAACTTGGTTGGTATGTGTCGAGCCAGCTGTTATCTTCGCATTTTTATCCTCTGGTTTACTGTAGATATATGCATTCTCGTGCTTAATCTCACCTAATCGGCTTGTCTTCTTTTCCTCTTTAGAAACTAAATGATTCTCGTGAATCCAAAGCGTCTGACCATTATATTTACCTCGGTACCATGTGTTATTGCCAACTGTTTCCGTCTTATGGACCTTAAACGGTTCTCCCTCAACCTTGGCAAAATCTGTACTATTCCATAGTTTATTTTTACTTCCACCCCAGGCACGATTATAGGCGGCACCTTTTCCTTTGAAATAGAAAGTCTTTGATTTATTATCCACAGCTTTATGAGTGTAAGTTGTAATATCTTTTTTGTTCACCCATCCGATTGTTCCATTTGTACTGCTTGGTTTAGTGCTAATTAAGTAAAATGTATCTTTACCTACCTTAGCTTGCTTTTTAATATAATAGACTTGGTTTGTATGCGTGGAACCCGCTATCATATCCGCATCTTGATCTTCTGGATTACTGTAGATATTTGCATTTCCCTGCTTAATCTCGCCTAATCGGCTCGTCTTCTTTTCTTCTTTGGCAACTAGGTGATTCTCGTGAATCCAAAGTATTTGACCATTATATTTGCCTCGATACCATGTATTACCAGCAACTGTTTCTGTTTTATTGACTTTAAACGCCTTACCTTCAACCTTGGCGAAATCGGAACTACTCCATAACTTCCTTTTACTTCCACCCCAGGCACGACTGTAAGCAGCACCTTTTCCTTTAAAGTAAAGAGTTTTTGAGTTATTGTCTATTGCCTTATGGGAATGAGTTGTAATATCTTTTCCACTAACCCACCCGATGGTGCCATTTTTGCTACTTGGTTTATTACTAATAAGATAGAATTGCTGATTTTCTACTTTGGCTTCTGCTTTAATATAGTAAGCTTGCTTAGTATATTTAGAGCCAGCTTTAGTAGATTTACTCTTTGTTGGATTGTCATAAATTTTGCCATTCGCTGATTTTATTTGTCCTAGTTTACTTGTATTCGCTTTTTGAGCTGAAACTAGTTTATTATGCTTTTCAGTGACAAGTTTAACAAAATCATTCCAATTATAACCCCACTGAGCAAAATAACCATGAGGATCCACATGAGTGGTCCCACCGAGATGGTTACTGACTGCCTTATGAGACCACAATGAACCCTTGCCTGTTGTTTCTGCACTTGTTACTCCTAAACTATAGTCATACAACTTTTCTGCAAGATAATCAGCATAATTATTTATAGAACGGGCAAAGTCATCAAAATTGTTAACCCTTACTAATTCAACGTGGATAAAACGCTCATTAGCATAGCGGCCGGCACCCCATGCACCTATATCTGTAGGATGTACTTCAATAATACGAGATCCATCTACAAAAGCGTGCACAAAAGCATTTTTATGATTTCTTGACATAAAGGCAATCTCACCAGTTATGGTAGAGTTATTATTTGCCGTCTCGTGAGCAACTATCCCTTCAGGTTTGCCAAAACCGTTTCGATAATTGAACTTAGTCAAATGCCCTATATGGTCTGTTTCTTGTTTTGCAACTGATAGATTGTTAGATTTTATGTAGTCATTAACGTCAGGATAGTCGGAAAACGTACTAATGCGAGGTGTAGACTCCTCTTTAGGATGCTCACTTTCAAAGTTACCTTCTCGCCAGGCTTCTGGAATGTATTGAAGTTCTTCCTCTGTTAATTCACTAATGTCTTCCCCATAAACTTCTGTACCTTTTTCAATGCCGAATTCATTGGTTTCCTTCGATTCATTAGTAGCATCTTCATTGCTCTCTTCTCCAGCATAAACTAATGAATGTTGGAAGGAGGTCATTGATAAACTAATGACTACTATCCATATAAATCTTTTCAAAAATAGAACCTCACTTTCATAATATGTAGTCTATTCTAGATATTTTAATATACTAGTTTAATTGATTTCAATATATACAAACAGTTTTTGAATAAAATTAAGATATACGTTGTTAAATCTTTGATGTTATGAAATCAACCCCTTTAATAATAAAAACATGTCCTTATAAATATCGGCTAAGCTTAAACGATATTAATAAGGAAATGACTTTTTAACAATCAAGATAGAAATATAACCTGACTAAACGGATTCTTTACTAATATAACTTGAAAAATTATATTGAATGTAGTTTTAATATCCAACCAAAATCAAAGTGTCAAAAAAAATACGCATATGATGCTGTCACCATAATCCATTTTGCTTACATCATAAATGCACCATGTAAAACAATCTCACTCCTGGTAACATTAATATTTCACTTTAGCATATTCCATTTTCACTGCTTTCTTTCCTTATAAGAAAAAGTTTTCCTACATTTTGGCTACTAATATGTGAAAACACGTAAAAAGTCTCTTAACAAGTCTCTTTTATTAGCCGATAATAAAACTAGTGAGTTGGCTAATAAATAAGAAAGGAGAGTTGTAGAGATATTGAAAAAAGTTAGTATTTACTTGATTATCTTGATATTTCTCTTCCAAGTCACCTGCATACCTGTCAGCGCTGAAACAAATGAACAGACAGGTAACAACACAATGACTAAAGTTACAGTTGAAAATAAATCAGATCAAGTTTTTCTCTATGAAGAGGAATCTGAGTATAGTGAACAACTAGCTGAATTGGAAGACGGAGATGAAGTAACAATTTTAGATATCTTTGAAAACATTGCTTATGTTGAGTACGTTGACAAAGCGTCCAATGTGACCTATCAAGGGTATTTAAGTAATGATTATTTAACATTGAATAATTTCAACAAAGAAGATATAACAGATTCATTCGAAAAACAAGAAGATAGTAATCAAAAAAAGAACAAAGACTTTCAACATGTTAAATCGGATTTAGAGGATAGTTATACAAATAAAGAAGAAGTTACACTAGATTCAAATATAAAAAGCAACAATGAAGAAGTTGATGAGGAAATAAATAATACAACAAAATCAAAACTCTCAAACTCACAACAATCTTTTAAACTTGCAAAAGACTCCAATTCTATTCAAGGATATGCTTTAAAAAGACCAACTTACGTGTATGATTCTCAATCGAGAAATTCAAAAAAACTCAAATCATATGAACAAGGCTCCAGTCTAAAGTATAAAACACTGAATAGCAACTGGTATCAAGCAACTATCAAATATAATGGTGAATGGGTCACTGGATATATACATGTTAACGATGTGGAGACATTCCCTGATAAACAAACAACTCAAAATGGTTTAGCTGCCAAGAGTCCGACAAATGTGTATCAAAGCCCGACGAAAGATAAAGTCCTTAAGTCTTACAAAAAAGGGACCATACTTAAATATAAAACTTTGACAAGTGAATGGGTCCAGGCA
>NZ_JAHLPW010000001.1 GCF_018918075.1 Virgibacillus sp. MSJ-26 | reverse complement strand
TGTTAACGATGTGGAGACATTCCCTGATAAACAAACAACTCAAAATGGTTTAGCTGCCAAGAGTCCGACAAATGTGTATCAAAGCCCGACGAAAGATAAAGTCCTTAAGTCTTACAAAAAGGGAACTATATTAAAATATAAAACTTTGACAAGTGAATGGGTCCAGGCAACTATCAAATATAATGGTGAATGGATCACTGGATATATACATGTTAACGATATAGAAGAAATATATGACTCTCAAAAGAAATTAAATGGATATGCCGCTAAAAACTTAACTAAGGTTTATTCTAAAACTACTCGCGATTCCAAGGTTCTAAAAAGTTATCATCAAGGAAGTAAATTAATATTCAAAACCTTTTCTACTAATTGGTTTGAAGCTACTGTTTATATTAATGGAAAACCAAAAACGGGCTACATTCATATAGATGATATTACATTTGATGATGTTGGTTCGAAAACAAATTATAATCTAACCCTAGAAGAAGCTTTGGCGATTCAGCTAACTGCTTCTCCTCAAACAGATAAAAATTACGATACCTATGTTTCAAAGAATTACATTAATAAAGATAATGAAGTAACAGCTGACACATTAAATGTCAGAGGTGGAGCAGGAACCAACCATTGGATTGTCGGCCAACTTAAAAAAGGCGATGAAGTAACCATTCTTAAAGAGACAGGCAATTGGTACCAAATTGAATATACTAAAACTCGTCAATGGGTTAACGCAAGCCCAGAAGACATTCTTTACTATCTAAATCCAAATAACTTTATCATTGATAGTAAGCAGAAGTTCCAGTTTCTAGACTTATCAAAACCTAGTGGGGCGCCAGCTTCTGTACTAAACAACTACCTGTCAGGAAAAGGGATATTGTCAGGGCAAGGACAAGCATTTATTGATTCAGGAGTGCAGAATGGCATAAATGATGTCTACTTGATTTCGCACGCTTTATTAGAAACAGGTAACGGTACATCTACGCTTGCTAATGGTGTAAAATATAAAGGTGTAACAGTCTACAATATGTTTGGTGTGAATGCCTTTGATAGCTGTCCTATTGAATGTGGTGCTAAGAAAGCATATGAAGAAGGTTGGACGACACCATATAAAGCTATTATCGGAGGAGCAAAGTTTATTGATTCGTATATCAACAATGGACAAAACACCCTTTATAAAATGCGTTGGAATCCAGAGGCAATGGAAAAAACAGGTCAATATGGAAAGCAATATGCAACTGATATTGGATGGGCTTCAAAACAAGTTAACACTATGTACAATTTATATCAAGAACTCGATTCATATATTTTAAATCTTGATATTCCTGTTTATAAAAAGTAATTTTTATGGCTTGGGTGTAAGTATTGAAAACAATACTTACATCCTTTTTAATAACATCACATCTTTGAATAATAGAAAAAGCTAGTTCTACTATTTTAAAGAATCAAAGTATATTTGTGCATATTTTGGACTTAATCTGAAGCGAATGAAATAATACCATCCAAAGATTAGGAATAATAGCACATCTGAACACTTTCTACCATCACCTTAATTATCTTTGTATAGACTTCCGAAAAAAGTTTCTTTTTAACTTTTTCAAAAATATCTTAATCTACATTACTAGAAATCACTATATTATATATAACCTTTATTTTTTAAAAATCCATAGTATAATAGAGTTAGCAAATAGTAAATTTGATAACTTATATTAACACTTTTGTAAACAATATATAGTATAGTATAAATAACAAACCAATTTTTCGGAGGTATAAAGAAATGAAGAAAGTAATCACATACGGCACGTTTGACCTTCTTCATACAGGTCATATTAATATTTTACGCCGTGCTAAGGAATTTGGAGATTATCTCATTGTTGCCATTTCAGCTGATGAATTCAACGCCATTAAAGGAAAAAAAGCTTATTACACTTTCGAACAACGTAAAGCGATTCTTGAAGCCATTCGTTACGTAGACGAAGTTATCCCTGAATACACTTGGGAGCAAAAGATCGAAGATGTTCAGAAGCATGATGTTGATGTATTTGTGATGGGTGACGACTGGGAAGGTAAATTTGATTTTCTTGAGGACTATTGCAATGTTGTTTATCTACCGAGAACCGTTGGTATTTCAACAACAAAAATTAAAAAAGACTTAAACAAAGCACAAAATGGCTAGAGAGCTAGCGATCAGTTTATACTTGCTAGTATTTCGGATCATCTTTAATATATGCAAACTATTTCCCCAAAAGAAGAAAACGACCTTTATCTCTTCGTTTGGGGATAATGTTTTATATACTGTTAATGAGCTTGAAAAGCAGACAGATGATCGCGTGGTCATCCTTAAAACATCACAATGTCGGATCGATTTTAATAAAGGTGAGCGAATGGTGTTATTATTTGAACCTAAGCATCTCTTTGAATGGGTTCATTCCATTTATCACCTTGCGACTAGCCGAATGATTTTCGTTGATAATTACTTTGGTTTTTTAGCTGTGGCAGATTTTAAATCGGATGTGAAGTGTATTCAATTATGGCATGCTGCTGGAGCGATTAAACAATTTGGTTTGAAAGATCCGTCGAATGATAGGCGTTCCCCTCGCGCTATTCAAAGGTTCCAACAAGTATATGATCGGTTTGATCATGTTGTTGTGGGTTCAGAAAAAATGGCGGCTATCTTTCGGGAGAGTTTTGGGCTTGGCGACGACCGTATGTTGCGGACAGGCATACCGCGGACAGATTTCTATTTTGAGAAAGCGAGTGAAGCCGTCGCAAGTCAGGAGTTGAAGCAGACGTTGCCTTTAATAGGTGAGAAAAAGGTTATTCTGTATGCTCCGACTTTTCGTGATGAAGCTTTGGATTCTGCTGAGATTATGCTAGATGTTGACCGGTTGTATGAGGAGTTTGCGAGCGAGTATGTTTTGTTGTTACGGCTCCATCCCGCCATTCAGGGTAAATTTTTGAATCAGTATCCTGGATTTGTGATTGATGTGTCGGGGTATCCTGATATTCATCGATTGCTTGTTGTAACAGATGTATTGGTAACGGATTATTCATCAATTCCATTTGAATTTTCATTGCTAGGTAGGCCGATGATTTTCTTTGCTTATGACCTTGAGGTATATGAGGAAGCAAGAGGGTTTAGGGAGGATTATAAGATGCTTATACCTGGTCCAGTAGTGAGAGATACGGAAGCATTGATTGATGTGATGAAGGAAGGACAATTTGATTATGAACGGATTCTGACCTTTGCCGAGGAGTGGAATGAGTACTCGGACGGGACGTCAAGCAAATGTTTGATTGAGGCGGTTTATGAACGGGCAACTGGAGTTTCAGAATAAAAGACAGTCAGTTTTTAAGGGGATTATTCGTATAGTCCTTTCATGAAAAATCTGAGCTCTTAAATATGAGAACTCAGATTTTTTCATATCTGGCTTAGGTATGTTTATTCCCCTTCAAGTATTTCTAAAATATTTTCTTCAAATACAGGTCCAAAGCTTTTTGAATAAGTATTCGTTAAATGTTTATGATCTCGGTAAATGATTATATTACCTATCACTGGTTGAAACTTTCCATCCACTTTAAAATAATCTGTTAAATCCATTTTATACAATGAATTATTTTCCTTCTTAAACTTGTTCCAAAATCTTTCATCCTGTTGATTATTTTCTTCTAGATTCATTTTTTTCGTGGTACTCCCTAAACCATTTGTTTCTAAAGATTCTAGCACGTTAAAATTATATCTCGGATTGTCACGAATCGCTAACACTTGTACACCATATTCATCGTGTACATATTGAAGTTGGTCAATCATTTGTTGATGGACAATATCTTTTGAATTATCACTAGCAGTCGCTTGCCCAATAATTAAATCGACATTTTTTTCCTTTAAATATTCTAGTACATGATTATTCCATATTACTTTTTTATCTTGTTCTTTATATCCTGTTGAGAAGCGCGTTCCTGATCGTGTTATATTTAGCACTCGGTAATTATGATCTTTTGAAGCTTCCAATACTGCTCCTAGCCAATGCTCTGCTGCCGAACTACCAATGATGGCAATCGTTGCATCATAATTTTCAACTTCACCGTATTCCCCTACTTTTAAATCACTTTCTTTCAGACCTTGGTTACTGCCATCAAGATGGGCTTGAGGTAAATCATCAAAAGCTGTTGATAATGATGGGATTGGCTTTTGCTCAGGGACTTCAATTTGAGTATTTTCTGCCACCATGGCACCTGGATAGTTTTTATTCGTGAATGTTTGTTCGACCCTATATTGATCTATAAATGATCCAGTCATAAGTCCTGCTATTAAAAGTATATTTAGACTGCCCATCAGTCCAAGTCTTCTAAAAGAGAATTTATTATTATCAGAGTTACGAATTGGTTTTTCTATATAACGAGTCATGGTCCAAGAAAAAATAATGGATACGATGATAATGAGTGTGCCTACGATTATTCCTGGTGTTTCTTGAACATTATACCGATAAAATTCCAGTATCACCCAGTGCCATAAATAAATTCCGAATGATATTCCTCCAAGCTTAATCATAAACGGCAAACCTAAAAAGCGACTGACACCGTATTTCGTATCCCGCGTTCCGGCTAATACGATGAATAATGCACAGGTCATCGGCCATAACGCAATGTAGCCTGGAAACATTCTGGACACGTCAAAAATAATTCCAGTTAAAATAAGGCCAATCAAACCAACCCAACCGATGATCGTGGCAAAGGCTTTATTTATCCTGATATACGATAAATTAACGCAGAGTAGGCCACCTAAAGCAAATTCCCATACTCTTGTAAATGTTATAAAATAAGCAAATGGCTGATTTACTGCCGTTAAATAAATTGAATAGGCTAGAGATGAAATAAACAAGAAGCCTAATATGCTATTAATCAGTAATTTGGCGTTTGTTATTTTATATTTTTTTATAAAAAATAAAATGAGGGTGAATATCAGGAACCAAATAATATAAAATTGACCTTGAATGGATAGTGCCCAAAAATGTTCAACAGGCGACTTCATTTGGCTAGCATCTAAATAATCGGTGCTTGAGATTGCGAGTTGCCAGTTTTGATAGTAAAACATTGAAGCAAGAACTTCGCGAATCGTTTTACCTAGGATTGATTCTGGTAATAAAAAAATGCTTAATAATAAAGTAACTCCCAAAATAAAAAAGCCAGATGGGAGTAATCTTTTCATCAGCTTTGAAATATAAGGCCAAAATTGAAATTGACCTGTCCTATTAATGGTAGAAATAATGGAGGTCGTGATTAGAAATCCGGAGATCACAAAAAAAACGTCCACCCCACCGGAAACGCGATTAAGCCATATATGATAAACTGCTACAAGCAGTGCCGCCACTACACGTAAACCTTCAATTTCAGGTCTGAATTTACGTTCAATATTGATTAATGGCTGATTCATTTGTTTTTCCTCGTTTCTTCATATATACAATAATATATTTTACCACATCTTACTGTTTAATTAAATATGATAATGAAGCATTAGTGGAAAAAATAGGTTTATGACCGTCTGATTGATTTGTAAATTCACGATGGTGTGAGGAATGAGATCCACTACAGATCGAGAGAAATGGATTGGTTCTGATAAACTTTTTTAGTGTAAAGGTAATAAATCCCCTCATTTTTACCAATACTAGTTGTTACATTTTGACGAATGACATCAAGTATTGGCGGAGGGTATTATGGCGATCATCAGGAAATTCATCCGGAGGGTTATCCCCTATTCAGTTCGATTATTGTTGAATCCGTTGCGGAAGTTTTTACTTCATTCGAGTTACCGGCAACGGGCGTTGTATACGAAAACGTGGAAGTCGAAACCGGTTAATGAGAATATGGTTTTTTATGAGGCTTATCATGGTGCGAGCATGACGGGGAATCCGTATGCAGTTTTTACATATTTACTAGAGGATCTAAAGTATCAACATCTGCAACATGTCTGGGCACTGGTGGATGAGAGTCATGTGCCGTCATCAATCCGCTTTCATCCGCGGGTGACGATTGTGCAGTATAAAGGACGGGATTACGCGAAGTATTTGGCAATGGCTAAATATCTCATTAACGATACATCTTTCCCCTTTTATTTTCATAAGCGTGAGGAACAGGTTTACGCGAATATTTGGCATGGGACGCCACTTAAAACAATGGGAATGGATATTAAACAAAGGGGGTTTGCTAATCATAAAAACATTCAGCGGAATTTTTTGTTTACGGATTATTTGGTGAGCCCGAACCGGTATACATATGAAAAATTGTTGAAGTCCCATGATATTGAGACGCTTTTTAATGGCCAGGTTCTCGATACAGGCTACCCACGGGTTGATTTAATGTATCAGGCAGATAGGGATAAACTGAGACAGCAGCTTGGTGTGTTTACTGCGAAAAAGGTCGTTCTGTATGCACCGACGTGGCGTGGTGAGTTGGGTAATGAGAAAAATGAGAGTGAGAAGATACTTGACGACGTGAAAAACATTCAGGCTAACATTGATGAAGGGGTTGTGTTACTCAAAGCGCACTACTATACGGAAAAGTTCTTTGAGGAGCAAGGTTTAGGGCATTTTCTTGTGCCAAATACGTTTGATACGAATGAGGTATTATCGATTGTTGATGTTTTGATTACGGATTACTCGAGTATTTTCTTTGAATTCTTGCGGACGGAACGGCCGGTGATTTTTTATGCTTATGATGAAGAGGAATACCAGGCAAAGCGCGGGACGTATCTTCAGGTGAGTAAGCTGCCTGGTCCTGTGTGTCGTGCGGTGGATGAGGTGGTCGAGGCTTTAAATCAGGCGGATGAGGTAGCCGTCGACTATCAGGGAGTCCGGCGGGCGTTTGTTGAGCGATTCTGTTATCACGATGATGGTGATGCAACACGGCGTTTTGTCGAGGTGGTTTTTGATGGGAAGTCATCTGAGCATTTGTTTAAGCTTGGGTCGGAGAAGACGAAGATTCTGGTTTATGGTGGGGGGTTTCTGAATAACGGGATTACGGCGGCTGTGGTGAGTTTGTTGAATTCGATTGATTATGATCGGTTTGATGTGACGTTGATTGATCATGGGGTGAGGATTAAGGATTCGAAGCTTGAGCATATGCGGAAAGTGAATGAGCATGTGCATCATGTTTTCCGGTTTGGGACGTGGAATGTGTCGCTGATGGATTTGTACCGGCATACGTTGTTTCTTAAGACGGGTGATTTGAAGTGGGCGCCGGTTGATATGTATGAGCGTGAGCTTGAGCGTGTGACGGGGCTGGCTGAGTTTGATATTGGGATTGATTTTGGTGGTTATAGTCCTCTGTGGGCGGCGTTGTTTGCATTTGGTGATTTTAAGCGAAGGAGTATTTATTTGCATTCGGATATGGGGCAGGAAGTGTTTAAGAAGGTGAACGGTCGGTTTCCGCATCGGGATAATTTGCGGGTGATTTTTTCGCTTTATGATCGGTTTGATAAGGTGATGTCGGTGTCGGAGTTGGCATATGCTGAGAACGCGCGGCAGTTGGGGCGGTATGTGAGTGATCGTGCGAAGATGGATTATGTGGTAAATCCGATTGATTATGGGGCGGTGCTGGATGGTGGTCGGCGCGGTTTGGTTGATGGCGGGCGTTATGCCGCTGAGTTTGGTGAGGAGTTGAGTGATGTTCGGCGGACTCGAGGTCATGGGAAATGGGCGGTTGGCGATGACGTGGAGTTTGCTGGGGAGTTGGGGGTTTTTCCTGAAACAGGGACTTCTTTATGGCCGCGGTCTGGTGATGTGAATTTTATTACGATTGGGCGATTGAGTCCGGAGAAGGATCATGAGAAGTTGATTTATGCGTTTCGGCAGGTTGTGGGTGATCGTCGAGACGTGCGGTTGTATGTTGTTGGTGAGGGTGCGCTTGAGGATGAGTTACGGGCACTGGTGCGTGAGCTAGGGCTGGCGGAGCGCGTGATTTTTACTGGGCAGTTGGCTAATCCTTATGCGCTTTTGGCTGCGTGTGATTGTTTTGTGTTGTCGTCTAATTATGAGGGGCAGGCGATTGTACTGCTCGAGGCGTTGATTTTAGGCAAGCCGGTGATTACGACGGATATTCCTGGGCCGCGGAGTGTTGTGGAGGGCGGTTACGGGATGATTGTTGAGAATTCGGTGGACGGGCTGGTTGATGGGATGCGTGCGTTTTTGAGTGGTGATGCGGTGCAGGAGCGATCGTTTGATTATCGTGGATATCATGATGAGGCGATGGGGATGTTTTATGAGAAGGTTTGTCGGTTGGAGGAGTGAGTGGAGTGGCGCTCGACCCGAGGGGATTTGCGATCGACCTGAGGGGTAAGCCGCTCGACCTCGGAGGGTTGGCGCTCGACCTCGGGGGCGTGCTGCTCGACTGGGTGCGTTAGCCGCTCGACCGAACGGAGATACCGCTCGACCTCAATACTTCTTATTAATTCCCATTTCCATTAGACTCCTTTAAACTAGAAGTACGGAAATATTTAATTTGAGGAGTGATTCAAATGAAGAGAATCATCACATACGGAACGTTCGATATCCTACATGCCGGTCATATTAACCTCCTTCGTCGCGCAAAAGAGCTTGGCGATTATTTGATTGTTGGTATATCCACGGATAAATTCAACGAGATGAAAGGTAAGCAAGCCTACTATAGTTTCGAGCAACGAAAAGCTATTCTGGAAGCGGTGAAATACGTTGATAAGGTGATTCCTGAGGATTCCTGGGAGCAAAAGGCAGATGATATTAAGAATTATGATATTGATATTTTAGTGATGGGGGATAATTGGAGTGGTGTATTCGATGAGCTTAAAGAGCTTTGTGAGGTAGAGTATTTACCGCGCACCGTTGGCATATCCTCCACAAAAATTAAGGAAGATTTAATGAAGCTGAAAGAAGAGAATGAAAATAAATAGAAATTTGTCTTAAAGTCATCCGTTCATAGAGGGGATTTTTTACCTCTTCATTGAACGGTATTTTAGTGTCTGCTCCTTTTCTATTCTCAAAGGCTATGTATCCTTTTATTTAAATCAAACTCCCTCTCCCCTTCTTCTATTTATTACATATATCATTCTCTAGTTTTTTACTATTAAGAATACTTGAAGTGACCCAATACATTATTGACAAAAATCCAAGTACGTAGCTTCGATTAAAAAATAATAGTAGTTTAAAAGTCCTGCAACATGCCGGTTTACCTATTTTAAGCAGGATAGAATACTACTTTATACACTGTTAATTAACAGATTTATCAATTAAGATAATGAATAACTGAAGTCGCGTCGTGTCACCTATTTAGAAAAGAATGGATAATCATTAGTTTAGTGAGGTGAATATTATGTCTCTTAGTATGTCCTTAACAGCAATTCAAGCACAAATTTATTCTGCTAAGTTTAAATTGGAAAATAAAAGGAAAGAGTTGCAACGTTTAGAAGACGCTCTCTCCGATTTAGAACGCAATAAAAATAAATTTATCGACAATTATTACCTTTGCAGAGAGCCAGAGTTCACAAGACAGACTCTTCACGGCGATAACGCAGATAACGTTAATAATATTAGAGAGAATGAACTGCTCGTAAATTATGTTGAAATTTATTATAACCAACTTGGTCATGCGGAAACCAAAATTAGTGACAAGATTACTGAAGTTAATCAAGAAATAACTGACTTAGAAAATAGGATTAGAACATTAGAAGCAAGTTACGCAAACTTATTGATTATAAAAAACAGTGGTAGTTCGTGACGATGTTGCTATCAGTTAATGATATAGGTGGAGGTGCTTAGGATGAAAACTTTAGAAATCAGCAGTTTACAGTCAGGCATCGATGCTACAATAACAGATATTGAAGCTCTTAAAGAACAAATTTCAACTATACAACGTGCCGTTAATGATTTTTCTTCATTAGATGACGCCCTTAAAGGTGAAGGTGGTAACGCAATCAGGGCTTTCTTTAAAGACTGTCATCTTCCTTTTCTAATTATGTTTCACCAGTCAATGACTGACTATAAAAATGTTCTTGAGGAATTGAAAAATGCGGTTAGTGGCTTTGAAAGCAATTCGGAGGGGTTGGTAAAAGAAGATTATTTGGAAAACGATGTAAAGGGAGGTTACGATAAAGTAGAAGAAAAGACAATCGAATTAACGGATGATGCTAATAGTATATTAGATAGTATAAACGACCTTGTTACTATTGATAAAATCAATGAAACTGAAGTAGTTAGAAGCGTACAGCGTGGTAAACAAAACGTGGATGATATCGTTAGTAATCTTCATGCTTTAGACGAATCACAAGTAAAGACCTTGCATACGGTAAAAGAAGATTTGTATTTAATGAGGACTTACCTGTCAGAAATAGAATCACGATTCGAAAGTGGTAACTTATCAATTAGTGACTATAATGTAGCGGAAGTTAGCGATATTAAGGCATTTCGCGACCTTACAGAGAACGTTTATGGTGAAGATGGGATTTTCGGCCTCATCCTTGGAAAACTGGAAGATGGTCAGACAATATCAGCTACTGAAAGTGATGCCCTATATCACTACTTTCAGACACAGGTACTGAATGATGGGATGAGAAAAGAACTTGAAGAAATCGCTAATTTAATTAGTGGTGAGAATAGTACTAAATTAACTGACCGGCTTAATAAAAAGGTGGTTATTTCTGAAGGAAACCTTGAAAAGGAAATGGCGATGATCCAAGCTTATCTTTTTCTCGGCACCAAAAGCCCAGGAGAAACAGATGTCGATTACTATGATCGTTCAAAATTGGAGGCCTATGCCATGTTACTCAATGAGTACCATTCTCATATGGTTGAAAATAATGTAGTAATGTCCGTTGGTGACATCGAGGTTAAAGAAAATCATAAAGAGATACCTGGTTATTACTTAAAATCAATAATTGAGTACTATAATTATAACGTTGTAGACGACATAATGAGTAAAGATAGATTTCGAGATTGGTCATTCAATGACCCTGACAATTTTGTATTCCCCCAACTACAAACCACCGAGATAACTTATGCTACTGGAACAAAGGCAGCTAATAACATTGAAAAAAGTGAGTTATCTGAGTTAGAGGAGGAGTACGCATACTATGAAGCAAAATTCATTGGAACTAAAGTAGTAGAAAAAGCTATTTCAGCACTAGCTAAGAAAGCTAATTTGGATGATGCTGTAGATATTGGAAAGACGTTGGTTGATATGGATGCAGGTGCGAAAGAAATGGGTAAGGAGATAATAATAGAAGAAGCACTAAAAACAGCGACTAATTTAAATATGGAAGTGGCTATATCGGAAACAAGCCCTGGACAGGGATTAAACATTCAACTATATCCACTAGATGGTACATTAGAAATTATAAATCGTTGGAAGGAACTAAGTGAGAAAGATTCCAACGTTCCTTTTCCAGTAGATGAGATTAACTCACAGGATTGGTATGAAGTTACCGAAAAACTCAGAATCATAGAAAACGAACTCGGCACTGAAATAACTGATTCTATTTACCAGTCTAATAATTAAAATATATTGCTAAACTACAATATTTTAAGTTATTTATTGTACTATTTATAAGGGGGACATAATAATTAGTAAATTTAAGTATTTCATTATTCCTTTATTTTTATTGTTTCTCATTGGATGCAGTGGAACAATCAATGAAGATGATTTAATTGGTGGCACTTGGGTAGGTATCGCAGGATATAAAGATGGTAAACCAGAAGGAGAACCTTATTGTGCTCCTTTTGATGAAGGTATTAAATTTAAAGATGATGGATACGTCTATATCGAAGATTATGACGAGGACTTTGAATACTGGCTTGAAAAAAAGAAAAATGGTATAGCTCTATATTTTCGAGGAGAAAATCACTATCTTAGTTATTTTATTGACAAGATAAATGACAATGAGATTGGTTTGACAGGCAAAGGTGACATTCAGAAAAAAGAGTCATGTTACCTAGAACGAAAATGACAAAAGCCATGATATATTTATTAAAGTCCTAGTATTTTAATATTACACCATAAAGGAGGAACAAAAAATAAGCAAGATGAAGTATTGCCACATTCCTTTATTTTTGTTATTTCTCATTGGATGCAGCGCCAATATAACCGAGGAAGACTTAATCGGTGGCTATTGGGTGGGAACTGCGGGGTATAAAGACGGGAAGCCCGTCGGAGAACCATACTGTTTGACAATAGTCACTGAAGGGCTTGTGTTTAAAGAAGACGGCGTTGTTTATGTCGAAGAATTTGACGAGGACTTTGAATACTGGCTTAAAAAAAACAAAAACGGTATGGTCTTGAACTTTCGGGGAGAACATCACTATATTAGTTATATTGTTGATAAGATAAATGATAACGAGATTGGTTTGGTAGGAGAAGATGATTTTCAAAAAAATGAATCATGTTACTTGGAGCGAAAATGACAAAAGCCATGATATACATATGATCTATTTATTAAAGTCCTAATATTTCAATGTTACACCATGAAGGAGGAACAAAAAAATAAGTAAGATGAAGTATTACCTTATTCCTTTATTTTTACTATTTCTCATTGGGTGCAGTGAAACAATCAATGAAGAGGATTTAATTGATGGCACTTGGATAGGAACCGCAGGGTATAAAGATGGTAAACCAGAAGGAGAACCTTATTGTACCCCTATTGATGAAGGGATTATATTTAAAGATGACGGATACGTCTATATTGAAGCTTATGACGAAGACTTTGAATACTGGCTTAAAAAAAGCAAACATGGGGGGATGACACTGAATTTTCGGGGCGAACATCACTATCTAAGTTATATTGTTGACAAAATAAACGATAATGAGATTGGCTTGGTAGGAGAAGATGACTATCAGAAAGATGAATCATGTTATCTGGAACGAAAATGACAAAAACCGTAATATAAATACAGTCTATTTATTTGCAAAGACTTGGTACTCATGAAGGTGTGATAAAAAATAAGTAAAGTAAAGTATTGCCTCATTCCTTTATTTTTAATGTTTCTGATTGGATGCAGTAGCAATATAACCGAGGAAGACTTAATTGGTGGCTATTGGATCGGAACTGCGGGATATAAAGATGGAAAGCCTGTCGGGGAACCATACTGCGTTCCTTTAGTAATTGAAGGGCTTGAATTTAAAGAAGATGGCGTTGTTTATGTGGAAGATTATGACGAAGAATTTGAATACTGGCTTAAAAAAAGCAAACATGGGGGGATGACACTGAATTTTCGGGGCGAACATCACTATCTTAGTTATTTCATTGATAAGATAAATGATAACGAGATTGGATTGACAGGTAAAGATGACTATCAGAAAAATGAGTCATGCTACTTGGAGCGAAAATAAACACCTAGAGTATATTACACACAAATGAAGAATAACCATCAGGTGTAGGAGTTCCACCAAGTTAATGTACAATGGTAATTGTGTGCAGAACCTCAGTTGGACGAAACCCAACCGAGGTTTCTAAACTATAGTCCAAAAACATCCGCCAACAACTGGTAAGAACGAACTTTTTCATCAAAATCATAAATATTTGTAATCACCATAAATTCATCCGTTTGATATACGTCACTTAACCGTTCAAGTTCTTCCCTCACTTTTTCCGGTGTCCCAATCACACAGCGTTTCCGATTCTCACGCATTTCTTTTAAGTCATCTGGGCGGAGATGACGTTTTTTCACTTCTTCAATCGACGGGACTTTTGTGCCAGCACCCTTGCCCACATTTAAAAGCCACCTGTCCTGGCTTAACGCAAGCTCCTCCGCCTTCTCATCTGTTTCCGCACATATGACAAAAATACAGGCATTGGCCTCTGGCTCATCCCGGTCAATAGAGGGCTGGAATTTTTCCCGGTATGTTTTCATAGCAACGACGCCATTCGTCGGATTAATAAAATGGCCAAAAGTGAAGCCAGCCCCCATTTCAGCTGCGTTAGCCGCGCCTCTTTCAGATAAACCAAGCACCCACAGCGGCGGCACGTTTTCTGTCCGCGGCGTCGCTTTAACCATGCGGTACTGGTGATCACGTGGCAATGTATTATGAAGAAAGCCTTGTAAGTCAGCAAGTTGTCTTGGGAACTCGGACATGCTCTTTGGATCACCATCCGTTAAGGCCATCCGCGTTTCCTTTGCCCCTCCAGGTGAACGACCGATACCTAAATCAATCCGACCAGGAAAGAGAGCTTCAAGTAGCTTAAAATTTTCCGCGACTTTGAAGGGACTATACTGTGGCAGCAAGACACCACCCGAGCCGACACGTATTGACCGCGTTTCAGATGCGATGCGCGACATCAACACTTCTGGTGACACGCTTGCTAACCCATTCGTATTATGATGTTCCGCAACCCAGAAACGCGTATAGCCTAACTTCTCCGTTACTTTTGCCAATGTCACCGTATTCGCCAAGGCCTGTTCCGGACTGGAGCCCCTTGAAATCGGTGATTGATCCAGTACACTAAGTTTCATGTCTATCTATACTCCTTCTCTTGATTTTCCAACGCCACTATTCACTATCCATATCATCCAACACGTCATTCAACCGGTCCGGATAATTGGTAAACATACCGGTCACACCCCAGTCGATCAGCCGCTCCATATCTTCCTTTTCATTTACCGTGTACGGATGTACGAGCAGGCCAGCATCGCGAACTTTTTGCACATATTCTTTTGAAATATGTTTATAATTTGCACCAATTCCGATTGCATATTCATTGATATTATCCAGTTCCTCACCGGTAATATCAGCTTTTTTGTCGTAACTGATTAGCTGAATCAATGGAAGTGACGGCTCCAGTTCATGCATTTCCCTTAAACTCGCTTCACTGAACGATTGAATAATGATTTGCCCTTCTTCCATATCATCGTCAAGCATGCCATATTCTTCTAAAACATCGGCCAGCTCCTCCACCATTCCCGGTGATTCCTCAGGGATTTTCGTCTCAATATAATAATTCGACTCCTTACCAAAAGTTTCAAAGATTTCTCTTAAAGTCGGCACTTTCGCTTCACTAAAAACCGGCTCGGCTAAATCCGGATGCTCCTCATTAAACCATTCACCAGCATCGAGCAAATCGATGTCCTCACTCGTCAACTCGGCGACGGCTCCCTCTCCGCCCGTTGTCCGGTCCACCTCCGAATCATGCATCGCAATCAATTCCCCATCTTCCGTCATCTGCAGATCGATTTCCAAATAATCACCATTCATCTCATTAGCCAGCGCATAGGACGCAATCGTATGCTCAGGTGCATGCCCAGAAGCACCACGATGGGCAATATTTAAAATACGATCCGGCGATAAAAGGGAATCTTCCACACTATCAATCTTAGACGTATTTTTTTCAACAGACGTCGATTCTTGCTTAGCAGCTTCCATATCTTTATTGTTATCAGCTGTCATCGAACAGCCGCTAATTATAATAATTATTAAACTTATCGCAACCAATAATTTCTTCATTTCTATGAACCTCCCACCCTAGTATTATAACATTTAAACCTATGGAGCTACTATTTTGTTTATATAGCGATGGATTGAGTATAGCTCTACAACACTACGTCGACCGAGTGAGCGGCAACCCCGCGCGAGTTGGACTCGAGGACGCGCGAGTTGGACTTGGGGCCGCGCGAGTTGGACTTGGGGCCGCGCGAATTGGACTCGAGGACGCGCGAGTTGGACTTGAGGCCGCGATGGGCAATATTTAAAATACGATCCGGCGATAAAAGGGAATCTTCCACACTATCAATCTCAGACGTATTTTTTTCAACAGACGTCGATTCTTGCTTAGCAGCTTCCATATCTTTATTGTTATCAGCTGTCATCGAACAGCCGCTAATTATAATAATTATTAAACTTATCGCAACCAATAATTTCTTCATTTCTATGAACCTCCCACCCTAGTATTATAACATTTAAACCTATGGAGCTACTATTTTGTTTATATAGCGATGGATTGAGTATAGCTCTACAACACTACGTCGCGCGAGTGAGCGGCAACCCCGCGCGAGTTGGAATCGATACCGCGCGAGTTGGACTTGGGGCCGCGCGAATTGGACTCGAGGACGCGCGAGTTGGACTTGGGGCCGCGCGAATTGGACTCGAGGACGCGCGAGTTGGACTCGAGGACGCGCGAGTTGGACTCGAGGACGCGCGAGTTGGACTTGGGGCCGCGCGAGTTGGACTTGGGGCCGCGCGAGTTGGACTCGAGGACGCGCGAGTTGGACTTGAGGCCGCGCGAGTTGGACTTGAGGCCGCGCGAGTTGGAATCGATACCGCGCGAGTTGGACTCGATACCGCGCGAGTTGGAATCGAGGACGCGCGAGTTGGAATCGAGGACGCGCGAGTTGGAATCGAGGACGCGCGAGTTGGAATCGAGGACGCGCGAGTTGGACTGAATACGAAAGAAACCTTGCGTGTACGCAAGGTTTCTTTCTATTACTACTTTGTTCCAAATATATTGGGATTATTTGAAAAGACGCCATCAACCCCACCTGCAACCAACTTTTCGTAATCCTCTTCTTTATTAATCGTATAAGGAAATACCTTATAGCCTGCGTCATGAATCGATTCAATTAATTCTTCCGTCATATAGACGCCGTTGGGGTGAAGACTGTAAATGTCGAGTCCGGTCATTTTTGCATAATCCCAGGGTCGAATAAAACGATAATAGAATAAAAGTCCGATGGGAATGTCAGGTGCAAGTCCTTGAAATGTTTGTAGAGCGATGTGGTCGAATGACGACACGATTATATTATCGCGCCGATCATGATTATCCACGCATTTGAGTAAAATTTCTTCAATTCCTTCATGCAGTAATGGAATGTTTTTTATTTCAATATTGAGTAAGACGTCACGCGGCACGAGTTCTAAAATTTCATCCAATGTAGCGAGCGACTCTCCGGCAAATTCATATGAAAATGATGAGCCTACGTCAATTTTTTTAATTTCTGCTAAGGTGTACTCGTTTATTTTTCCAGGAATGTTTTCATTTAGGCGTTTAAAATGATGATCATGAACAACAACAAGTTGCTTGTCTTTTGTAAGTTGAACATCCAGTTCAATGCCTTTCGTGTTATGTGCTAATGCCTTTTTCATGGCTGACACTGTATTTTCCGGTGCCTCAGTTAGAGATCCTCTATGTGCAAAATTAAAAACCACGTTAAAATTTCTCCTTACTTTCATTTAGTATTTTGTACTTTAGTTTCCTATGTTTATTTACAATGATATCAGCAAACGATGTAAAATTAAATTTGCGGGCATCGATATGATGTGGATGCCCGCAAATGGTTAAATCAATTTAATTTTAATCTAACGCCTCAGTAATTTTTTCCGCTGCGTCATCGATGGCTTCTTGTGGATCTTTTCCTTCATATAATTCACCTAGTGCTGTTTCGATAATTTTTCGTGCTTCAGGAAGTACTTCCGTTAGTGCACCTTGAGTCGCTGGGTCAACTGTTGTATCTTCAAGTTGGTCGACAGCTGTTGTGTATTGAGGGTATTCTTCGTAAACATCTTTTAACACATCGACGTCATAAGCTGATGGTGTAATTGGGAAATAGCCCGTTGCTGCTGCCCACTCAGCTTGAATGTCTTCATCTGTCATGAATTTAACAAACTCCCAAGCGGCATCTTGGTCTTCGTCATCAACTTGGTTAGTAATCCAAAGTGATGCCCCACCGACAATAACACCTTGTGGGTCAACCTCATCTGCTACGGGTAGATAAGCTGTACCGACTTCAAAGTCAGAGTTCTTAATGACTTCAGCAACGTTTGCTGTTGAGTCTAGGTACATACCAACTTGTTCAGCAAAGAATGGTCCGCGTGGGTCTTCCCAATCACTTCCGTAGTTTCTGAATGTTTCAGCGTCGTTCATTTCTTTTAACCATTCAAAGATTTTAACACCTTCTTCTGAGTTAACGAGCGCTTCTGTTGCGTCCCCATCACGACCGTTGTCTTTATCCAAGTATAGCGCTCCTTGGTTAGCCATTAATTGCTCAAAGAACCAACCAATTGTTGCCATTGTGAATCCGTAAGCATCTTCTTCATCTTTAATTTTCTGTGCCGCGTCAATCATTTCACTGTATGAGCTTGGTGGATCTTCTGGATTTAGACCCGCTCTTTCAAACATATCTTTGTTGTAAAACATCACAGCGTTTGACGTATTAAATGGCATAGAATAAAGATCGCCGTCGATTTCATAATAAGATAAAATATTCTCTTCTAAATTTGATGTATCAAAGTCTTCATCATCAATAAATTCCTGCATTGGTGTAATAAAGCCACTTTCACTCATATACTTTGTTCCGATTTCAAATACTTGTACAATCGCTGGTGCTTCATCGGATCCACCAACTGCACGTAGTTTTGTTAATGAGTCGTCATAGCTTCCTTGATAAATAGCTTCAACATGAACAGAGTCTGATTGGTCGTTGAATTTATCAACGATGGCTTCAAGCTCATCTCCGTTACTTCCACTCATAGCGTGCCAGAAAGAAATATTAGTTTTCCCTTCCGCCTCTTCTCCTCCGCCATCATTGTTATCATCCAACGAATCTGCTCCATCCCCACTACAAGCAGCAAGTGTTACTATGAGGAAAAGCATAAGTACAAGACTGCCCCAAAACTTCTTCATAAGTTAATTCTCCTTTTTGAAAATATATTTTTATCCTTTAAGCGCCCCTGCTGTCAGACCTTCTCGAATATGCTTAATACCAAAGAATAATATGAGAAGTGTCGGAAGTAAGATCGCGACAACGGCAGCCATAACCATATTCCATGATGAGGAACTTTCGTTAGCGATGAGCATCTTTAGACCAATTTGAACGGTTCTAACAGTATCATCATTTGTAACGAGTAATGGCCAGAGGTACTGGTTCCACGCTGTCAAAAATCCATATATTCCAAGTGCACTTAAAGATGATTTGGATAACGGAAGTACAAATTTCCAGTAAAACTTAAATCGTGAACAGCCATCCATCTGAGCCGACTCCCATAATTCAGTCGGAATCGTCATGAAGTGCTGTCTAAGCAAGAAAATTCCAAATGGCAAAGCGAAAAACGGAAAGCTTAATCCTTGGTACGTATTAATCCAGCTTAAATTCAAGATGGTCAGGAAGTTTGGAATAATCGTCGCTTCCCAAGGGATCAACATGGTAGCCAGGAATATGAAGAAGATTAACTCTCTTCCCTTGAATTTGATAAACACAAAGGCAAATGCTGATAAGCTACTAATTACAAGCTGGCCTACCATGACCATGAACGACATGATAAAACTAACCATCAAATAATGGAGTAGTGGAATACTATTAAATACTTCTTTATAAGCCTCGAAATCAATCGATGAAGGAAGGAGCTTCCCTGCATAAATTTCTTTCGGTTCCATGAAACTTGCTGATATAGCATATAAAATCGGGAAAAAGAGAACAAGGGCAGCTAATATGAGCAATGTGTAAGTTATAAACTTTCTTATCATTGGTAATGCACCTTCTTCTCTCCAAATTTAAACTGAAAGATGGTTACGACTAGAATAATCAAGAACAAGATAATCGCCTGCGCACTAGCAAATCCAAAGTTTCCGTAATGGAAAGCCTCTTGATAGATTGAGTAAACGATAATATTCGTTGATCCAGCCGGTCCCCCACTTGTCAATATGTCGATTTGTCCAAAGGTCTGGAAAGCTCCAATCAACGCGATAATCGATACGAAAAATAAAACTGGTGATGTGAGTGGAATGGTAATTTTAAATAGTTTTTGCCAATATCCCGCTCCATCAATCTCAGCGCTTTCATATAATTCCTGTGATACGTTCTGGATACCGCCTAATAGAATAATAAAGTTGATTCCTAAATGCATCCAAACGGTGGTCATCGCAACAGCAAACAAGGCCCATTTTGAACTAGTCAACCACTCGACTCCATTGACCCCGAAAACTTCTAATATATTATTTAAAACTCCTAAAGATGGGTGGAATAGGAATAAAAAGATGGTTGCCCCTGCTGCAACTGAAACCCCCATTGTCGAAGCAAAGATGGTTCTAAAAAAGCCAATTCCTCTTAACTTTTCACTAGCCAATACCGCTAAAAATAAAGCGATGATAATCTCAGCTGGTACAGTATAAAGGACGAATAAAAAAGTCCCCTTCATACTTTTCATAAACTCTTCAGACTGAGCAAGTTTAATATAATGTTCCCAGCCGACAAACTGGCCTACCTCGCCACTTCCACTCACTTCAAAAAAACTAAAGTAAAATGTCTTGATCATCGGATAGAAAAGAAACACACCTAGGAAAAGTAAAGCTGGAAACAGATAAATCATCCCTGCTCCAAATTGTCTTTTTGCACTATAGTAGCCCGATTTTTTATGCTTTTTCGACTTTCCTTCTTGCAAGGTTAAAACACCCCTTTATTAACTTCATTTTGAAAATGATTTGTATTATGTACGTGGTCTAAAGTGTTATCCGACATATCAACCCCTTTATGTAATTGCCATCTTTCAAGAGAAACTATAGCAAATAGCTGTTGAGCAAGTTTTAACGCCACGTAAAATAATTGTAAAAATATCATATTTTCATAGAGTTTATTTCAACTAAAATAATCCACAAGAAAATCACCTCTGTATTAAGGCTACTTTTTTTGCGGATCTCCCTTCTTTATGCAACACTATAAACTCATCTAATAATAAGCAATTAATGTAAGCGTTGTCAATATATTTCTAAAAAAAATAGATTGATAGACAATCTTTGATTTTAAAACGAGCGAGATACCCTTATTAAACGAATTAATTATAGTCTACCATAATTCGTTTGCATTTAAAATAATTTTCAATCCTTTTTGTGACAATTATTCTTCTTTCTCAAACATGTTTCCTTGACTGGTATTCAACTTTAGAATACGATAGAATTAATCCTTGTTTGAAAATTTAAATTTCTGGTCAAATAAGAGAAGCCATTGCATTCATAGGGAGTGCTATGGTTATTTTTATTTGTAAAGTGAATAGATTTATTTAGTGGGGTCCGATTGAAAGATTTCTCCTCCCACTTCAATTTTTCATGTATGTTTATCGTTTAATAGCTAGCAAATCCGTAAAAAGGAGGCAGAGCATAATGCAACTCGTGTTAATAAAACTAGCCTTAGCCGCTTTAGTTGGATTAATTTTAGGTATTGAAAGAGAAGCAAAGCATAAGCCGTTAGGGCTGAAAACGTGTGTCGTCATATCTATAGCAAGCTGTTTACTAACAATTGTATCTATAGAAGCCGCATTTGAAACACATAACGGTGAATCTTTTATACGTGCAGACCCAATGCGCCTCGCTGCTCAAATCATTAGTGGCGTAGGTTTTCTCGGTGCAGGTGTTATTCTTAGACGTAGCAATGACGTGATATCAGGACTGACCACCGCTGCCATCGTTTGGGCAGCATCAGGATTTGGGATTGCCATCGGAGCAGGCTATTTTTATGAGGTCGGCATCGCCGTTGTTCTCGTTTCTATTACGGTTGTAATTTTACCTTTTATCGTACAAAAAATTGGCCCTCATGCATTAAGAGAGCAAGAAGTCAGATTGCATGTGTTCGTTAGAGATAATTCTGATTTAACCCAAGTAGCTAAAGAAATTCGAGATTTAGTAATCGACGTAAAAGATATTAAATTAAAGGGTCATGTTGATGGGCATAAAATCGAAGCAAGATGCACGATAAACCAGGGAGCAGAAGAGCTCTTTATTCATTACAATAGAATACAAAAAATCCCCGGTGTGACACGGGCGGAGATTGATAGTATTTAAATAGCAGAGAAATAGAGATATTAATGTTATTTTCGTTTGTTCTCAGAAGGGGGAAATTAGTCAATTATTATATTAATCCGACAAACCTCCACCATGTTGCTGCAATGATAGTTGTTCCAGCCATAGTTACCAATGTTGCATAGAATCCTGGCTTCAAAAAGTCTCGTTGTGCAATCAAACCTGTACTATGAACGACTAAATTTGGCATCGTTTCAACAACAAGCATGAATCCATAGAGACTTGTTACGCCTGCTGTAAATGCCATCCCGAGCGGATCAACACCTGCGTTTGATGCAACGCTAATTGTAATCGGAATCAAGGTAACCACAGCCGCAGATACATTAGATATCATTTTATGGAATATTTGTGCCAGTATAATTATAAAAATTGCGGCAAATAATGGATTTTTCACCATTGACAATAGCCAATCAACACTTAAATACGTACTGATAATTTTCACAGCCCCCGTATCCATCAAAACATAACCCATAGACAATGTGACACTTAATAATAAAATGGTATTAAAGTTTATTTTGACGACATTTTTCCACTCGGCACAGCCTAATCCGGGCAATGTCATAACAGCAGCCCCTAACAAGGCAGGAATACTAGGATGCATCCCATGAAGAGGTTCACTCATCCATAGCCCTACAATAACGAGCAAAGTAATTAAACATTGCCACTCTCGTTTATTCATCGAACCTAAATTATCCAACTTTAATTCCATTTCTTTTTTTACCATTGGAAAAGATTGCTCTTCTTTTGGCAATGGATACAGCTTAAGTAATAGCATCCAAATAGAAGGAATGAGAACGACCCATAAGGGAAATGTGTAAAGAAACCATTGAAAATAAGTTATCTTAATATCAGCAAAACGATATAGGAGTTCCACCGTTAATATATTTCCAACAGCTGCAGTCATAATTGCAGTCCCACTTATGTTTCCACCAAATGCAACACCTAGCATGATCAATTTACGTAAATTACTCCCGGGTTTCGCTCCGACTGTTTCTATGATCATAGAAGTAATCGGTAATATCAACGTTGAACGAACTGCTGTTGAAGGTATAAAAAAAGCTTGGAGTTGCTGTACTAGTATTAAACTGCCCAGCAATCCATTAGCTTTTCCTCCCCACTTCTTTAAAATAAAGTAACTGATTCTTTTAATCAGAGTTGTTTCATTCACTGCTCTAGCTATCATCATTCCCCCAATGACAAGGTGGGTGGCAGGTGATGCAAAACCACTAAAGACAACTTCTGTATCGGCTAACTTAAATAGCAACATCATGATGAGGATTAATAATGCTGTCGATCCCATTGGAATCGGTTCAAGTGCCCATAACGTTACTCCAAAGCAAACAATAGCAGTCATTAATCTAGCAGAGTGAGCAAATGTATCTGGTAATCCAAAAAACAGCAATAAAAAGATAGAAATTGCTATTAAAGTACTACTAATCTTTCGGAAGTTCTCTTTGTCATTCAAAGGATTCCAGCTATTCTGTCTACTTATATTATTCCTCATCATGAACACCTTTCACGTAAATATCTATTAAGTAATAAAGAAGAATGGACTTTATTTTGCAATAGTTGTCGGTGATAGATTTTTTTCTTTCCTGCTAAACAATTGTGTAATAATGACAATCATCAATAAACTAAATCCAATTAAATCTGTCCATACGCCTGGAATAACCAATGTTATCGCTCCTGCAGCAGCAAATAATCGTACAATCAAATTTATATGCTCTATTAAGTATCCTTCTATAGCTGCACCTAATGCAATAATTCCAATTGCAGCTGTAATCGTTATCCAAATAATGTTCGCCACGTTCGTACCTTGCATAAGCAATTCAGGTGAATAGACGAAAATATATGGAACAAGAATACCTGCTACTGCCAGTTTAAGTGAAATAAATCCAGTTCGATTTGGTTCACCACCAGAGATGCCTGCTCCTGCAAATGCAGCTAAAGCTACAGGTGGGGTTAAATTAGCTAAAATACCGAAATAGAAAACAAACATATGGGATACAAACGGTTCAACGCCAAATTGTACTAAAGCTGGAGCTGCCATCGACGATGTAATAATATATGTTGGTATAGAAGGAAGACCCATCCCTAAGATTATTGATGCAATCATTGTAAAGAATAACGTAAAAAGTAATACATCATTACCTAAAAATAAAATAGCTGAGGTCATTTTTAATCCAAAGCCCGTTAATGACGCCACACCAACTATAATTCCGACCATTGCACAAGCCATTCCGACGCCCAATGCACTTCTTGTCCCATCTTCCAGCGCCTGTATTAATCCTTTAAAATTCATTCGTGTTGTTTTTCTTAACATGGAAATAACAACAGTTGAAATGATTGCCCACGCAGCAGCATAAATGGGGGTATACCCTCCAAATAGCATATAAATAAGAATGACAAGTGGAATAAGTAGATGACCACGTTCTTTCATCACATTTTTTATACTTGGAAGTTCACTTCGGTTCAATCCTCTTAAACCACGCCTTTTAGCTCGTAAATGAACAACCGTAAGAACTCCTAAGTAATATAAAATACCTGGTATAATAGCGGCGAGAGCTATTTGTGCATAAGGCATCCCTAAGGTCTCTGCCATGATAAATGCTGTAGCTCCCATAACTGGTGGTAATATCTGCCCTCCAACAGAAGCAGCGGCTTCTACCGCTCCTGAAAAGTTTTTAGAATACCCCGTCCTTTTCATCAATGGGATTGTAAAAGATCCTGTTGTCACCACATTCGCAATGGCAGATCCATTGATTGAGCCAAGAAATCCACTTGATATCACAGCAACTTTTGCGGGACCACCTGATGTATGACCTGAAATGGCCATTGCCGAATCATTAAATAGCTGACCCATTCCTGTTCGATTTAAAAACGCTCCAAATAGAACAAATAGAAAGATATAAGTCGCTGAAACTCCAATTGCAGTTCCGAATATTCCTTCTGTAGTGAGGTACATATAAGTTACAATATCATCAATTTGATAACCACGATGTGCAATGATTCTAGGGAGATGGGGCCCAAAATAAGCATATAGCAAGAATAAAGCACAAAGAACAGTCAATCCATTTCCAACAACACGCCGTCCACCTTCAAGGACGAGAATTACCATTAGTAAACTGAAGAGGATATCATTTTGATTAGGCAGCCCAGCTCTATTAACAATGCCCATGTAATCAATAAATATATATATAATGGTTGCTAAAGACAAGATAGCTAGTAAAAAGTCTATCAAAGACGCCCGTTGTTGAGGTGCGTTTTTACGGGATGGATACAATAAAAAAACAAGAATCAAAATTACCCCTGTGTGAAGAGCCCGATGTTGTAACGTAACTAAAGGCCCAGTGAAAGAAGTAATCAAGTGAAAAAGAGCTAAACCAACAGATACTATTGTAACTAGCCTTACCATCCATGGTATATTCAAATCTCGAAATCTTGATTCTGAATCGTATTTTTCAACCATTTTTCGTTTTTCATCTTCCGTTAGTTTATCAATATTCGTTTCTGTATCATGCATGCCCTATCCCTCCTTAAACATTTCCATAATACTCCGCCATAGCCATTCATACAGTTTTAACTTTTTATAATGTATCTGAACGTTCGTGTAGTCCGGAACTAATTGTGATAAATAGTATTTTTTTGAATCAATCTCTAAATAGTATTCTGATATCGGTATATAATAAAGCGAATAATATGGAATTGTCCGCTCTATGTCGGTGACTTGAATAAATCCATCCGAAAGAAGCTCTACCGTTCCTTCAGTATCAGGGGTTCCTGCTCCATAAGATTGATAGATAGTGGATAAAAAAGAAAAGTTTCCGTCTGAATTAATTTCGAATGTTTCTTTCCACGGTGTAAGTTCAACGGAATGTCTCCACCCGATTGTTATAACCTCTCTATCAAATGGAATAAAGTTAACGTGGTCTTTCTTCTCATTTGTTAGTAAAATACCAGATTGAACTGGAATCATGATGATTCCAGTTCCTAGGAACAATAGTGTGCAAAACAAAATTACTTTTCTTAGCATGTGATACACCACATTATTATTTTTAAAATTTACTCAGATGCCTCTTGCTCGTCGAAATATGTTTCTGCCCCCGGATGCAATGGCATTGGTAGATTGTCTAACGCCTCTTCAATTGAAATATCCTTAGCAGCATTATGCGATTCCTTCAACTGCTCAATATTATCAAACACCGCTTTTGTCATAGCATAGACGACTTCATCTGAAACGTCTTTATGTGTTAATAAAACGTTATTAACAGCAATTGTCGTCACATCTTCATCTAAATCATATATATCCTGTGGTACCGTTGTCGGGAAATAAACAGGATAATTTTCCTGCATTTCTAATATTTTTTCTTCTTCAATTTCTACAATAACAATATCTTCTGTTGTCTGAAGCTCCAATACACCTGCATTTGGCATTCCAGAAGATATTACAACCGCGTCAATATTACCATTTTGTATCCCTTCAACACCTTCAGAGAAAGACAGAAAATCTTCATTAATATCATCATACGACATGCCATATGCCTCTAAGACACGCTGAGCACTAATTTCAGTTCCAGAGGCAGGGGCACCAACAGCAACGCTTTTTCCTGCTAAATCGTCAACCGTTTCAATACCTGATTTTTCTGTAGCAACGATTTGCAAATAATTTGGATAGAGGGAGGCAATAGCTCGAACGTTTTCTTGCTTTCCTTGTTCTTCAAAGCTTCCAATTCCTTCATCAGCATCTGATGCAGCATCCCCCATAGAAAAAGCTATTTCTGCTTTACCTTGTTCAAGTGTTGTTATATTAGCTGCAGACGCTGCAGTGGATTGACTATTCGCATTAGCTCCTAAGTCTTGATATATTTTAGCCAGTGCACCTCCTAATGGATAATATACACCTGAAGATCCACCGGTAAGAATGGTAATAAATTCACCGTCCAAGGCGTCATCAATATTATCTGTATCTACATCGCCATCACTTTCACCCTCAACACTTTCTTCACCACAGGCACTCAAAGTCATAGCGAATAGAAACAATAACCCCAAAATTGAAATCAGTCTTTTCATTATTTCTCCTCCTCTTTTTTAATTGTTTTATGTGATTAACTATTAAATACCTTAATTACACTTAAAATAGAATTTAGGATGTCGGTATCGTATTTAAATGTTTAAATGATATGTTACACCTCCCGTTTATTGACTTTAAGGATACTGAATACAAAAGCAATGACAAAGTAATTTTACTAATCATTCTCTTTTAAAGCCTTTTCATTATAAAAAAAGCCAACTCAAATAGACCATAAATCTTTCAAGTCTTTTGAACTGGCTGCTATCTGCGTTTATCTTCGGTTAGAAGCTTTTACAGACTTTACAGAACTTATTTCTTAAGTTGGTTTAATTAAATCTTCACTTTACATATAAATGAAAGCGTTATTAATTATTAATGTTTATAATATATCATTTATTCAGAATTTGTCAATTTTTCAGTGGAGTAAATTATTAAATTTAGTTTCAATAGGTAGGTTTGCAATCTATTACATATTGATTTTCAATTTAGAACTATTGTTTTAGATGTAAATTAAAAAGTGAAGTTTCAGGTCTCGCAGCTGCAACCTCAACTCGAGCGGAAGACCCTTTAGGTCGTCATTTCATTAAATTAATTATCTTCATCCTCCTTTTCAACAACGGTAAACTGCTTTTCCTTTAGATAGGAGATTTAGTGGAGGCGTGTATTAATGCAAATAAAATCCGAACATTAATCAAAGTGATTATAAGACTTCGACTTTGTTCGGACTATTTTTTATATAGCATTATTCAATTTAGCTAAAGGACAGCTACGAATATTCAAGTGGGAGATAAGCCATTGGTGAACCTTGTTGTGATAGCATTCGGAGGCTCATTGGCAAAGAAGAACGAACTACAATTCTTCCTAACCCACGAATAGTGAAGTATTTTTCCGTAGCGTTATGTGATTATATTTTAAGGATTACAGTGCTTTTGATGTGCAATTATTCTTCTTTTAAACTATAATCCCAACCAATGTCTGGATATAACGGAAAGCGCCATGTGCGATACGTATACTTTACGGCGTCTTCATCTTTTCCTCGGATGGCGAGTTCGTAATAAACTTCTGGATCGTCAGAGGTATCGACTTCAACCACTCTCCCGGTCACACCGGTAGGCGAATCAGGGTCATCTGTTGCGCCCGAGTTCAAGATAATATTATCCCTATCGTACAAATATTGAACGTTACCAATAATATGTGAGAAGAACTCTTCGCCGCGGTCTTTACCATATGACCACGTTTCTTCAACGGTCATGTCTTCTTCATTCACGAGATAGCGGATGGCTTGGCTGTAATCCTTGCTCACATCACGATCGCCTCGTGTGAAGACTTCGTTGTTGTCGAAAAGGATGATATCTTTCATTTCTGGGTTGTCTTGATATTCTGGATTATCAACAATTTTCATGGCGTGTTGTCCGGCCGGGAATTTCACGTCACCTTGAGGCTCGAGTACATATTGTTCAAATTCCTCTGGCCATTCTTCGTCAGCTCCTAAAATCCATTGAACTTCTCCTTCAGGGTAGCTGAGTTTCATAATAATGTCTTGGCTTCGACCTGAAATTAAAATACTGTTGTCGCTCTCGTCATAGAAAATGGCATTTTGGTGAATCCAGTCGCCATCTTCGGCATTTTTTCCATCATAGTCGTCCGGTGCGTCTTCTGGCATGGCGTCACGCAAGTTAATTTCCTGTGTCGTGATTCCGGTATCACGGTCAATTTCATGCATATGATCTTCTTCATAATCGGAGTTTGTTTCATGTGTTGTTGCTAGTAAGTTTCCGCTTGGTACTTCGATCACTTCATGATGTACTAGATTATCCTTTTCTTCATCATAACCTTCTACTTCAATATTGTAGGCGTTGTAGATTTTACCTAACATATCTAGCTCTAATAATTCATTATATTGATCGGCATCGTCTGCTCTCGTTGTTTGAACAAAGTTTCCATTACTCAGTCGCGTGAAGATAAGTCGACTACGTAATGACGAATACCAACGAACATCTGCTTGATCATCGACTGCGTATAAGTATCCACTTGTTGGGACGATGAAGGTTAAACCGTTTTCCATTTTATCTGGCTCGGCTTTAACGAGTTCTGTATCAAGAAAATCATCTGGAAGTGGATCTGTTTCAATGACAACTTCCGCTTCTTCCGCTTGATTATCTTCATCGATGACTTCAATTTTAACCGTATTTTCTTCACCTGGATAGAGACCTAGTACTGGAATTTCGTGCGAGGTGTTTGGTTCGTCCCAAAGCTTGACAATTTCTTCCTCGCCCTCGTCTATTCCTGTTGTCACCCTAACTTGCATCGGTTCGTCTGTTTCAAACATGATGAGAGCGCTTAATGGTGACGTATCGTATGGATCTACTTTAATAAACGGTTCTTCATATGTGTAGTTTCCTTGTTCATATTCTTCCATCAAATCTTCTTCTATGTCTGCTTGGTCATTTAATCGTTCTTCATTGTAAGTTGATATTTGTGTTGCATCTGGGTCGGGATCAGGATTGTATACTTCAACCTTTTCGTCATCTTCCCCGTCATCATCTTTCGCTTCCCCATCATCATCCGAACACGCACCTAGAATAAGCAGCATACTTAATGCTAGCAACCACAGTGTACGTGACCGTCTTAGACTTCTCATTTATATTCCTCCCGTGATTTATAAATTACTAGTTTATGGAAAATGATTGGAAAATTATTTCCCCATTTCCTCTATATAGTACCATGATTAAGATGTGGTCGCATTTTTCCTGTCAAAAAAAGCAAGGAAAAAGATGGTATCTTCTTCCTTGCTTTTTGGGGTGGGGTTAGCCGTTGCTTGTTGTTGAGCATGGGTTTAATCGAGACGCGATGCTGATCATAGCAGGTGTGCTGATCGATAGCGATTTTGCCAAAATGGTTTAGTCTTTGGTGACGATTTTTTTTCGTCCTAGGATGAGATAGTTGAGTTCTTGTTTTGGTATTTTGTTGAATTCGGTTCGTTTGACGAGATAGAATATTCCTCCGAGTGCGACCCAGGCGACGAGTGCGATGCGTGATTCGATGCCGAGTGCGGCGGGTGAGCCTGGGATGAGCAAGAGTCCTAGGAACGAGATGCTTGCGATAACGCCGAGGCCTGCGAGTACTTTTTTGACTGGTGCGACGGTGTGTTTGTCTTTGTTAAAGTCTTTGCCTTTGGACCATTTGAATAGGCTGTAGGCTGTGTAACATGTGTATAGGTAGGCGATGGTGACGCCGATGGATGACATGTCTACGACCCACATGAGTGCTTCGCGTCCGAACCATGGAGCGAACATGGATAAAACTACGGTAAAAATAACACTGACGTATGGTGTTTTGTATTTTGGGTGTAGTTTGGAAAAGACTTCTGGTAAAATTTTTGCTCGTGACATGGCGAATAGTAAGCGGCTTGATGAAAGAATAAAGCCGTTGAGTCCTGTGAGTACACCCATTGTTAATGCTGTGACGAGCAGGACGAGTCCCATGTTGCCGAGTAATCCTTGGATGGCGGCGGCTGTTCCCCAACTATGGTCGGCTGCTACGAGGCCTTCCCATGGTGTGATCATGGCGGTTGCTGTGATCATGAGCGCGTATAGTAGGGCAGCAACTAGGATTGAAAATATAATAAGTGTGAATGCTTTTTTTGATGAAAAGTTGAATTCTTCTGCTGCTTGGGGCACGTTATCGAAGCCGACGAATGCCCATGGTGCGATTGCGACAATGGTTAAAATGGCGCCCCATGTTGTTTTGTCTGCTGGGACGAGTGGCTGCATGTTTTCAAATCCTGTGCCTGGTTTAGCCCCGACCATCAGGCTGATTGCTAGTACGCTGAAGATCATGATGGCGCAAAAGACAAATTGCATGCGGCCTGACAGTCCTGTTCCGCGTACGTTGAAATAACCTACGATACCGAGCAGAACGGATGCGATGATAATTTCGGGTGCGTAGACGCTCCATCCTGCGACTTCATATAAGAATAAATTATTGATGACTTTTGGAAAAATGAATTTGAACATTAATGTAAAGGCTGATGCGTTTAGTGCGACGATGCAAATATAACCTAGTGTCAGAAACCAACCGCAGATGAATGCGTGTGTACGGCCTAAGCTGACGAATGAGTAGGCAAATTCTCCACCTGAAACTGGGAAGCTTTTAACTAAAAAACCGTAACTGACAGCGATCAGACACATGAGTGCGGCACCGATCCCAAAACCTGCAATGACGCCAAGGGGTCCTGCGTCAGCCATCCATGTTGTTGGTTGGACGAAGGCACCCCAACCGATGGATGATCCGAGAGCAATCGCCCAGACCCAGTGTGCTTTTAGTGATTTATTTAATGTCGTTCTTTCGTTATTGCCTTTATTTAATGATCCTTTTTGTGAGGTTTCCATACTTAAATGCTCGACTCCCTTATTGTTTTAAGTTATTTTATTTAAATATCTTTTTTGAGTGTGTACGAATGGTAGATTTTTTAAAATTTGATTTGGTTGTCATTGAAGTTTTGATTATATGTTTTGTTTGAGTAAGTAGATTATTCAGATCGAAACCTTGGTTATGGGACTTTTTATTGAGATAATTAAATCGCTAACTCCCTCGCTTTCGTTTTACAAATTATAATTGTTTACCACGAAATGAGATAACTTAAACGTTTAATTTTAATAAAGTTTGATAATATAGGATCGTGGTGGGCATGCGGATGGGAATCGTGGGAGTTGGAGAAATTTCGGGCTGGAGGTGGGGGGAGTTGTTGACCGAGTGGGCGATGCTGGCTGGCGATCGAATGAGGAGATTATGGACCGAGTGCCCATACACCGGGCGAGCTGAGCAACATAATTTGTAAGAATAACATTTGACTTGATAATATATTCAGTTATTTTCGACTTATGTTACAATTGGGTTAGATGATTTTTCGATGGGGAGGGTTCTTAATGATGAGGCATACGGGAGAGTTTGAACGTGATAATAAGAAATTTTCTACGGAATTATCTATTTTACCGAATCAGCCGATATCCGCCGAGTCACATGAGTTTTACGAAAGACATAATCAGGAAAGTCCTCTATTAAATAGCAACCAACTTTCAATGTACGGTATGGAATTAAGACGAGGTGACGGGAAAGTAGAGATTAAAGCACTCATTCGAAGCACGGTTCAAAAAGAGATTCGCCTAAAAAAAGTGCCTGTTCTATTAATTGATTCTGCAGGGCGTCCTGTGGCGAGGCACGTTTTTGATTTGCAGGAGTTAGGCAGTTTACCACCGAATTCAGCTAGACCTTGGACGTTTATTTTCCCTCAGGATTCTTTTCTTGGAAAGACTGGCAAATCAGTGAACGTCAAGTCAAATCATGAGGGAATGATTGACCTCAGCTCTTGGTCGCTCGCATTTGAGAAAAAAAATGAGTCACATGACCCGCACCGTCTCGATTTGTCGAACACGACAGGGATCAAGCCGTCTCCTTTCATAAAGCGAAAATTGAAAAAACTTATTGAAGATTCTCCTCCACTTGGACGAGATGAAGTGAAATTTACGGGTTTATCAGTTCGTAAAGATGATAACGGCAGTCTGGTCGCTATTCTTTTGATACGTAATGGGACGCCACGAAATATCATTCTTAAACAGGTTCCACTTGAAGTGATGGACGCGAATAAGGATGTTGTCGCAAGCGGCACGTTTCGACTGGAAAACTTAGTTATTAAGGCTAACACGAGTAAACCTACCCGTTTTGTTTTCCCGGCAAGTGGTATTCTGAAAGCCGATATGGATTTGTCTAAGTGGAGAATTTATCATGCGAATAAGAAACAGAAAATGTAAAAATCTCTTTATATCGAGGCTGGGACAAAACTAAGTATTAGTAATTAAAAGACGAACAATTTTAAGCGAGCATTATTCGCTTCGGAAAAATACTTCGCTTTCCGCAGGCGCTGATGAGCCTCGGGCCAACAGGATGTTGGTCATGAAGGCGTTGCGACAGGACGTCGCGAATTTAGCCTTCCATCATTCATGACGCTCTGCGGGGTCTCATCTAAGCTTTTCATCCTGCTGGACAAGGAATACTTCGACAGCGATTCATCGCACGCAGAAAAAGTGGTTTTCTTTTTCAAGGAGTCTACGTATTTTTCCTACGCTGATTTTAAAAGTGTATATTAAAAAAAATATACTTTAATACGTTCGCTTTTACATTAACTAAAATACTTATGTCCCATCCTCTTTTATCCACAGAAGTTTTAATACTATAGTTTCCTGGTAAGCAAAAAAACAGCCACCCAAATAGGTTAAAGCTGTTTTTACGATGACCTCATAATAGTTATCCGCGCTACTCCAAATGTATTTCCACTTCAAGAGAAGCAAGTTGATCCATGAACAAGTCTTCAAATTCATCGTTTAATAGAAAATTACGCTCGATTTCTGAGGCGTCAGGGTTTTCTTCAGCAATATCATCACTCAGGTCTTCGGCAACACGATCTCTTAAAGTGGATTCACGGACATACTCACGTAGATGGTAATGGTAATCCTTTTCACCGTACTCTTGAATAAGCTGAGCCACCGCTTCATTTCCCTCAGTTTGCTTCTCGAAGTCTTCCACTTTCACTTCCAACTTTTCATCGGGAACGGAGTAGTTTTTTTCTTGGGCGAGAAGAGACATCGATTTGATTTCAATCATGCTTTGAAGGCCAATGTTAACATTCTCGTATTGAGCAAGTTGCTCGTCCCAGTACGCATTTTTATCAGCGAGTTCTTCACCAGCCAAATCTTCCTCATCTTCAGCCCGATTTAATTCTATTTTAATTTTATCCATTAACGTATAAAAGGCCAAATCATCACGTGTCATGTCCTCACCGTCAATAGTGACAATGCTTTCAGAGCCTTCTTCCTGATTACTTTCATCAGCTGCTTGGTTCTCTACTTCCTTATCAACCGCTTCGTTACTGTCTGCATCGCTTGCACACGAAGCGAGTAAAAAGACGACGAGAAGCAAGCATGGTAGCGTCAACCATCTCCTATTTTTCATAAAAAACCCCTCCTTCACTAACAAAATTTAATCCGCTATTCTTCTTTCACATCAAACGTCAGCATGTCATCATAAGTTTTTCCGTCTTGTTCTGCTTCGACATTTGCAATCCACTCGCCACCCATCGGAAGCTCAACCTCACCTGTATACGTGCCGTCACCATTATCTTCAAACTTAACCTTTATGACCCCGTGATCCATCTTAGCCATTTCAAGCGTAGCGACGATATCCAATCCTGTCACCGCGTCGCCATTTTCGGTAGCGCTCAAGATGATAGGATAGGTGACGTCTACTTTATATTTTGGAGCGGTGTCCACCTTAAATTCCGGCGATGAACCGCAGCTTGTCAGCATAATAAGTCCTAAGAAAGTGATAGCGAAAATTAGTAATCTACGTTTCAATTACATTGCCCCCTCTTTATATTTGACTAGGAAGTCTTCTATATCGTATTTAGTCATTTTGCCGTCGTCTAAATAAGCGACATGCGTGCATACTTGCTCGATTTCCGACATATGATGTGAGGCCATTAAAATGGTTTTTCCAGTTAGTGATGTGATAATTTTTAATATATCTGCGCGGCCAATTGGATCGAGGCCGCTTGTTGGTTCGTCTAGTATGATGATGTCTGTGTCGTAATAAAGCATGATGGCGAGTCCGAGACGCTGAAGCATGCCTTTGGAGTAGCCTTTGACTTGGGCATCCTTTGCGTTCCAGAGTGAGACGAGTTTGAGTTTTTCGTTGATTTTATCTGGTTCGATTTTCTTGTTGCTGAGTGTTGCGAAAAATTGCATGTTTTCGTATCCACTTAGATGGGGATAGAGATCGAATTTTTCGGGTAAGTAGGAGACGAACTGTTTCCATGTTTGCTTTTTGTTTGGATGTCCGGCGAGAGTTATTTTTCCTTTCTTGAGTGGCATGATGTTAAGCAACAGGTGGATTAGGGTTGATTTTCCGGCACCATTTCGTCCGACTAAGGCGCAACGTTCACCTTTTTCAATCGATAAATGAATGTTGTGTAAGACGATCTTTTTGTCATAGGCATGGGATATGTCGTCTATTTGAATCATTGTTTGCATGTGTCATCCCTCCAATCTTAGTCATGTTTCGCTCCTTTGGTATGGAAAAGTAAGGCTGATACTGTAAATAGAAACGGCCAAATAAGTGTGTTGATCAGGACGAATTTCCAAATGTCCATAACTAGAAACTTTTCCATCAGTTGTGATAAGTGGCTTAGTGAAAAGAGATCGAATGTCGTTTCTAAAAAGAATCGCATCGTGTGAATTGGGTCCAGGAAATAGATCCAAGAAAATACTTCGACATTTTGATAGGTAACGGCTGGTAAATAGTATAAAAAAATAAGGTCGATTAAAAAGACGACTAAAAACCATATAATAATATTGATACCAATCAACTGCATTCTCGTTTTTGCAATGCTTCCAAGGAGTAAACCGAGTTGAATAAAGATAACTAAAAAGATAGTCATGATGAGTAAAAAGTACAAAAAGCTTGTCACATGGAATACGAGAAATCCTTTCATAAAGACAGCTAAGATGAGATAAGCCCCGATAAAAGTACTGATTAATGATAGTTGGACGGCGAGTGATTTTTTTAGGAAGAAACTGAGATAGGATTCTCTTTTCGTAAGTAGAATCATCGCTGTTTTCAGTTCTTTTTCCTGGTAAATAGAAAATGACGCGAGAAACATTCCAAAGAGAGGAATAAAATAAACATTAATATCAAACATGGAAAGAAGGAGTGCTTCAAATCCTAAATCTGTTGGATAACTACGGGCTTCAGCGATGAGAAAAATGGATGCAAGCATCAGCATGCCAACGCCGATCCATAGTCCTTTACCTCGTACTTGTTCTAACCATTCCTTCCAAATATAGGCCATTTTTTCCGACTCCTTCCATAGACGTAAATTAAGCTAAAAACTGCGATGATGATAAGTCCCACCGTATAAATTGATAATGGTTTTTGTTCTGGCATGAGTGGGTATTCATCTTCAGCCATGATTTGATTGTTACTGAACATAGCGTTCATTTTTTCGTATATATTGATAGCTGGACTGCTTAAAAAGAGATAGGCCAGCTCATTATCTTCTAGTAGATTGGCGAGTGAAGATGTGTATTGGAATGTCGAGTCACCGACACCATCTTGATTTAAATCAAACATCGGTTTATTCCAATAGTTTCCGACCCCATTTTCAAACCATTCGTTCCCCATATAACCGCCTATGGCAACGACATCAGAATTATTTTTATTGAAGGCATTTTTTATGAATACATGAGCGGTTGATGAGGCCCATATTTCAACGCCAATTTGATTATGGAAAATATCATTGTCTTCAATCCGATTGCTTGTTGATTGTTCCAAATAAAGCCCACGTTGATTAAGGTGAAATTGGTTGTCATACACTTCAATATCACGACTGGCTTGAATGAGTAAGCCAAATGAACGAGAGCCTTGGTTATAAGAAAACTCATTATTTTCTAGTAAAATATGATCCGAATGCATGATGGCCGCTCCACCGAGATTATTGTTAAAATGATTATCAGAGAAATGATTATCATTGGAATACATATAATGCAGGCCGTACCGTGTGTGCGTCACGGTATTTCTATTAATCTCGTTGTTATTTGAGTATTCGACGAAGATACCATCGCGTGTGTTTTGGATTTTGTTGTCTTCGATGATGTTACTTCCCGACGACCTGGCGATATGAATGCCATTTCCTTGATCTCCGAGTTTGCCTTCACCTTGACCTGTGATATGTGAGTTTTTAATTGTCGTCTGTTTGGATTTTGTTAGAAAAATACCATGGTAAATATCAGATATCGTTAAATTTTTTAAGACGTTGTTCTCTCCCATGACACGTACTCCTGAAAATTCCTCTTCGGAGTCACGGCTGAGTCCACCATACTTAATAGTGACCGAGTCGATGGTCGTGTCGGAAGCGTGAATGGTGATGACGTTGTTGTCACCTTCTCCGTGAATTTCGGTTCCTTTTTGTCCGATGATTGTAATGGGCTTAGTGATGTCAATATTTCCTTTGTACACCTTTCCTTCAAGTTTAAGTTCTCCGTTGGCTGGTGTGGCGTCGATTAGCTGTTGCAAGGATCCTTCTTCAGCCGCTAATGTCGGTAAAGGTGTAATAAATAAAAGGATCATAAGACTCAATATCACCCATCCAGTTATTTGTAAGGGAGAATGTTTTCTCATTTTTTTCTATCCTTCCATAATGGGAAAATCATTAATAAGAATACAGCGAGCAGAATATAGGCACCAGTTGAAAAATAACTATAGGTCACAAAGTTTGCTATGATATTTTCCCCGATAATGGGCGGAACAAATGGTTCTAAATCAATGGGTGCAGTGGGATCGAGATTGGTACCAAATTCTCTCAACCAACGATACATATCCCAAATACCTACAGCGCCACCAATAACGAAAAGTGTAATCAGGCCGTATAAAGCAGATTTCTTGCGCCATAATGCAACAATTAGAGTAAGTAAGGCAAACCCGCCAACGATATACGGCATAAAAGCTAATTCTGGAAAACTTTCATTGCTGAAAAGTTCCATGCCGATATAGTGATTGAGGCCATTGACGATTTCGATATCGCCTGCAAGAGTATACGGATAGACGATGATATCGAGCCCTTCCGGATATTGCGGCGCAAAGAAATCCATCCGCCACCACGGAACAAAAATGGAGATGACTAAGAGAATGGCCGCTATGATTAAACTGATTATTGATATATGTGATAATTTCTTTTTTGCCATGTTGATTCACTCCTTCATGGCTCAGATTATGAAACTGGATTGCGATTGTTTTTGGTTGTTTCTCACCGCTACAGAAAAAATACGTCGCTTTCCGTGGGCTATAAAAATTTCATAGTTCCTTCCTGTTGCCTGTGATGTGCCTCTAAAACGCCCACCCGACAGGCCCGAGCTACTACTCGGACCATGATTCCGGCAACTCGCGTGGGAATGCTGTTCGGGCGAGCGGGATCTGGACCAACTCGCGCGAGAACACCTACCGGGCGCGCGGGGGCCGAGACAACTCGCGCGGGAAATGCTACCAGTCGCGCGGAAGCCGGATCAACTCGCGCGGGAAATGCTACCGGGCGCGCGGAAGCCGGGTCAACTCGCGCGGGAAATGCTACCAGTCGCGCGGAAGCCGGGTCAACTCGCGCGAGAAATGCTACCAGTCGCGCGGGATCTGGACCAACTCGCGCGGCGCAGCTACCCACGGGCGATGGGTAAGCCGTAGGGACGCTTGATGCGTGACGTTTCTTATTCGACCATCTTTTTTGGTTCGTGAGCTATCTTCGGATTGTCCCGAATTATATCACTTCGGTTCGACAAGTAAGTAACCGCTCATTTCTTGGTGCAGTGCTGAGCAGAAGTTGGTGCAATATATTGGATAGGTTCCGGTTTTGTCGGCTACGAAGTCGAGTGTGCTTGTCTGACCTGGTTGGACTTCAAAGTTAAGGTCATAATCATTGATGCCAAATCCGTGTGTGATGTCTTGGTCAAGGTCAATATTTGTCATGTGGAAGTATACATGATCGCCTTCTTTGACTTCGACGACGTCTGGGCGTTCGGCTTCAGCGTCGAATACGAAGCGAGAACGCATGGCTATGCCGTAAACATGAACTTCATCGCCGTCTCGTACGATGTGGGCATCTTCTTTTTTCCAGACGGAATCTTCACGGTCTTCATCTTTTTCATAGAGCTTGATAGGATTGATCTTATCCCTTTCTACGATTTGCGCGTAGTGGGGCTCAGGGTCGACCGGTACGGCCATGATGTGTTCCATTTTCTCACCAGAGATATCAATCAAGTCCATTGATTCAGGGTGTGATGGTCCGACTGATAAGAAATTATCTTTTGATAGTTTGTTAAGTCCGACAATCCAATCCCCTTTAGGGTCCACGGTATCACCTTGGGATGCTGCGGCATGTCCTGGTGAATAGTAGTTTGGTATACGGTCAATGACTTCACCTGAATCGATATTCCATTTGACGATTTCAGATGAAATAAACATGGTGTTGTAAGCATTTCCTCTATCGTCAAATTGAGTATGAAGTGGTCCAAGTGCGCCTGGTGGGTCAACTTCACGTTCCATGACGCGGTCGTATGGTAAAATTGGAATACCAAATTTTTCTTCTTTGAAATCTTCTTCTTCAATAGCGCTAAAGGCTTCTTCAAATGAGAAGACCGTCATTAATGGGGCAAGTTTCCCGGCTGCGATGAAACGTTCTCCATCAGGGGTAACATCTACGCCATGTGGTGATTTAGCGACAGGTACTGCATAAATAGCGCCTTTATGGTCGCGTGGGTCAATCATTTTTGCTCCATTGACTTCATTGTAATTACCATCCGCGACTTCTTTCTCGAGTTTTTTCCAGTTAATTAAAACGATATAGTCACGGTCATTTTGTGAGGCATTGATTTCAAGATTAGTTGTTGCAAATTCTGTGTTGTACGTTGTCATGACAATCCAATCGCCTGACATTTTCTTACCTGCGTCTGATAAATCATAAGACCATGGTGGAAGCATAATTTGATAGGCTAAATCAAATTCTTGTTTCTCACGGTCGAAGGTAGTCATGGATACGACACCTTTATACTCTTCTTCATAATTATCTAAGGATGCGTATTCTCCGCCAAGTGGGCGAGCGAAACGTGTTGGTAAAGCGATGTATTCTGTGTTTTCAGTGACAAACACTCCGGCATGAGGGCCACCCATGTTCGGTAATTTCATTATGTCTGTTGTATGAAATGTTGATAAATCAACGGCAGCTACACGGTTATTTCCCACGTCATTTGCGAACAAAAATTCACCATCATATTCGCCTTCTGTTTCTGAAATAGCTGGATGGTGGAAGTCTCCCCACGTATAACCATCAAGCATTTCTTTTGTATCTTTGTCATAGCCATATCCTGTAGCTGGATCTGGTGTAAATACTGGAACTGTTCTAATTTTTCTCATCGACGGAATTCCATAAACGAAAAGTTGACCTGAGTGACCGCCAGAGGCAAGCATGTAATAATCGTCAAGTTCCCCATAAGGTACATAAACTTTTTCAGCTTTACTTTTGTTATCCGCTTGGTCTTCTGCTGTTTCTTGACCACCGTAGTCTGCAAAAAAGACAAACGCGACAAGCAATCCTGCTAATATGCCAAAAACGCCAGATATAATCCTACTTTTTGTCAATCTCGTCACCTCCTGTTAGTCATTTAGTTCTGAAACTTCTTTTAATAGTTCCACGATTTTTTCCCGCTCAGCATCGTCCAATGGATTGTCCTCGATCACAGTGGACATGACGGCTGACGTCGGCTCTTGTAAGAATTCATCAATTGGTTTACCGTGCTTTCCTTCAACTTCTTCATAAGCATTTGATAAATCAGGACCTGTTGTCCCCCCGTCAAGGCCAGCCGCTTCAACCGCATGACATGATAGACAGTTATTTCTAGACAATGCTTCGGTGTCGGCATCTAGTGTCACATCAGCTTCTGTTGATGTGTCAGCTTCTTCTTGATCTGCGTTTGAGTTTGAGTCATCTGTAGCTTCTGAGTCACTTGCTTCTGGGCTTGAATTTTCAGTTGCTTGAGGTGCTGGAGCATCTTGGGTTTCTTCTCCACCACTATTACCTAACAATAGATAACCCGCTCCAAAAGCGAGCAAAAATCCTAACACGAATATAAGACCGTTCATCTTCATAAATTCCACCCTCCTCTATCATTGAATTTTATAAATAAATGCAGTGGATCAATCAAAGATAATAAGTCCTCGATTGAATGTTACATTTAAAGGATACGAAAATATAAAGTGAGCACGTGTGATTAACATCACTTAAAATAGGGATATTTGTTACAGAACGTTGGATAGAAATAGACTAATTTGTGACCTTATGAACATTGATACTTTGAGCGTGGGGAATACCTGGATTGAAGGGGATTGACGGTGAGATTTTGGACCGAGTGAGCGGACCTACCGACCGAGCGAGAACAATTTCGGACCGAGCGGGAGAGCCGGCCGCGCGAGTGGGAGCAATTACCGCTCGACCTAAGCCGAACCCGCACGAGCGGGCTGTGTTCCCGCTCGACCAGCTCCTTTCTACTTTAATCGCGCTCTTTCCACAACAAAAAACAGAGTAACATTTGTCACCCTGCCTCTAATCTGAATAACCGTTATATATAAGCATTTTACTCTTCATCTTTCTCCCGTTTCGCACGTCTGAAGATACGAGCAAATAAGTCCAGCACGGGGCGTTTGCCATTGAATACTAACCCTGCCATTTCAGCAAATAAATGAAGTAGTAATAAAATAAAAACAGCGATGAGAATTGACACCTGGAGTGATGCTTCTGAGAATAAAATCGCCATTAAACCGAACAATGCACTGAACGCATAAATGATTAGGACTGTTTGACGGTGGCTGTATCCAACATCAAGCAACTGATAGTGAATATGTTTGCGGTCTGGTTGCATAATACTTTCCTTATTATAAGCACGTCGAATAATGGCGAAAAGTGTATCAAAAATAGGAATGGCTAAAATAATAATTGGGATGATGAAACTGAACAGGGCAATATTTTTAAATAGACCGAGCATCGAAACGACAGCTATCATATACCCTAAAAAATTCGATCCGGTATCCCCCATATATATTTTTGCAGGATGAAAATTGTGATATAGAAAGCCAATATTTGCCCCGATTAACACTATGGAAAGGGCTGCAGCAATAGTTCTCACGTCTATTAAAGCCATGACAAACATACAGATAAGAGCAATGGTTGTGACGCCTGTCGCTAACCCGTCAAGTCCATCGATTAAATTAATCGCGTTCGCAATTCCAACAACCCATAACACCGTAATCAAAACACTAAAAAAACCAAGATCCACCATCCCAATAAAAGGAAGCGTGACCCGTTCAATGATCAATCCTGAGGAAATTAGAAATGACGCGGCGATGAGCTGTCCACTAAGTTTAATAACAGGGCGGATGGTGTAACGATCATCCAACACACCGGTGACGATAATGGCTAATGCTCCCATGAAAATACCTGGTAAATGTTCGTGATGGGGATGTAAATAAAGTACACCTAGTAAAGCACCTAAAAATATGCTTAGACCCCCAAGTCGAGGTGTAACTTTTTTATGTATTTTACGGTAGTTTGGAAAATCAACCACTTTAAACTTGAGCGCAATTTTTTTCACTGGATATGTTAATAAAAACGCAGAAATTAATGATATAAAAAAAGCGATAGCTAAATCCATATAATTATACATTTTATTCTCCTAATCATACCTCACACCAACTACAGACTAACTCATATTATAGCGAATTTTGTAGGAAATTGACAATAGATACTACAGGTCTTAGTTTTATGATAAACTATGAACAATATACTTTTTTACTCTATGTTAAACGGAGGTGATGATTTTGAGTATGCATTTTTTTGCAGCAGCTGTGGCGCTTTCCGTGTTGCCCATTGCTATTATTTTTAAAATATCAATGGACCGACTGAAGGAAAATCCTGAAGAAAGATTCTCTATACAGCAGAAATTTTTCATATGGGTGTTTATAAGTGAAATCATTCCTATTATTTTAGTCGTATTCGGCTTCGTGAATATGGCACCAGCAGAAACAATAAATGATATGCTTGTTCCAGCTATTATTATTGTAGCTATTACTTTATTTGGTGTCGTTTTTATCTTCTTACAGCGATTAGTCGATGTGCCAGCAGATATGAAAGAAATGATGACGACATTTACGTTGATTGGCATATCATTGATGTTTTCAATGCCAATCATTTCAACTGTTGCTTTTTTCTCGATGTTACCGCAATAATTCTCAGATAACTGAAAATTGACTACATAATATAAGTGCTCTACAATCGTAGGGCACTTTATTTAATTAAGATAACCTATTATCTTGATGTAGAGATAAAATTCTCACCTATTTTATCTATTTTTAGAAACTAAGTATAACCTTATTCTATAAATAGACATAATTTTTAGAACATAATGTATATGAACTTTTTAGCCAGTATAGTTGAATTCAACCTTTTTAAACCTTAAAATGATGTTTGGAGTATTAAAATCTACGAATAGAGGGGCTTTAAATTGGAAAATTCTAAGAGACCTAAAGCGCTTATTATCATATTTGGAGCAACAGGTGACCTGGCTAAACGAAAATTATTTCCATCGATTTTTCATTTATGCCAACACCGGAAAATGTGCGGGGATTTTGCAGTCGTTGGAATCGGACGTAGACCTTGGTCTAATGATGAATTTCGTGATACGGTGGAACATTCTGTAAAAGAATCTTATTCACCAGAACAAGATTTAAGTCATTTCACAGCGAACTTTTATTATCAATCCCTTGACGTGACTGATTCTGGTTCGTATCAAGAATTAAACCAGTTAGTTGTCGATCTTGAGAAACGCTATCAAACAGAAGGAAATCGAATGTTCTATCTTGCTATGGCACCTCAATTTTTTGGGGTTATTGCTAATAATTTGGCAAATAATGGGTTGAAAGATAGCCCCGGTTGGACACGCCTTGTTATTGAAAAACCATTTGGCCATGATTTAGAATCAGCGCAAATACTTAATGACGAGATTCGGGCTGCTTTTAATGAAGACCAAATTTACCGGATTGATCACTATTTAGGTAAAGAAATGGTTCAAAATATTGAAGTCATTCGTTTTGCCAATGGTATTTTTGAACATTTATGGAATAATCGTTTCATCGCCAATATTCAAGTCACATCAAGCGAATCGATTGGGGTTGAAGAACGGGCGAGGTACTATGACGTTTCAGGAGCAACGCGGGATATGGCGCAGAACCACATGCTTCAGATGATTGCCCTTCTCGCTATGGAGCCCCCTATTAACTTGACACCTGATGAGATTCGTTCGGAAAAAGTGAAGGTGCTGCGCGCATTAAGACTTATTGAGGAAGACGAGGTTGATGACTTTTTCGTGCGCGGACAGTATGGTGGTGGGCATATTAACGATAAAACAGTTCCGGCCTATCGTGACGAAGCCTATGAGTTAAACGATTCAAATACAGAAACATATGTCGCTGGAAAAGTCATGATTGATAACTACCGCTGGGCTGGCGTTCCTTTTTATTTTAGGACAGGCAAGCGTATGGCCACAAAAGCAACGAAACTTGTTATTGAATTTAAAGATATTCCAATGAATCTTTATTATAAACATGAAGATGATCGACATCCGAATTTGCTTTATATTAATATCCACCCAGATGAAGGGATTACACTCTATTTAAATGCCAAAAAAACTGGCGTCGGCTCCCAAGCTGAACCGGTTAAGCTTTCATATAATAGCGCGGGCGTTGACGGCATGAATACCCCAGAAGCTTATGAAAAGTTAATTCTTGATTGTATGCTAGGAGACGCCACTAATTTTACCCACTGGGATGAAGTAGCCTTAACATGGCGCTATATTGATCGTGTTTTAAAAATATGGGAAAACAGACAACCTGACTTCCCTAACTACGAATCCGGCTCAATGGGACCAAAAGCTGCCGATGAATTACTCGAAAAAGATGGTTTTCACTGGTGGCAAATTAGGGATTAACTCTGGCTAACAATGAAAGTAATAATTGGCGTAATTAATATGTAAAATGAAAAAATCCGAACAATAATTAAAATCCTTTTAAAAGAGATTCGAATTATTGCTCGGATATTTTTTTAGTATTATTCTATCAGACAACACATATACCTTAGCGGAAGAAAAAATACGGAGACTCCTTGGACTGCAGCAAGCTTCGTCCCACCGAATACCTTTGTGGGAGGTAAGGCCAAACGCACCCCCGAAATGCGTTATAAATGATGGAAGGCTAAAACCGCGACGTCCTGTGAGGGCGCCTTCATAACCAACATCCTTTTGGCCCGGGGCTCATTAGCCATCCACGGAAAGCGTAGTATTTTTCCGCAGCGAGCGGTGTGGCGACTAACCCTACGCTTTTAACCATTCTGTATGGAAGTGACCTTCTTTATCAACACGTTCATACGTATGTGCACCAAAATAATCGCGTTGGGCCTGCAATAGATTAGCCGGAAGTCTCTCTGAACGATAACTGTCATAATAAGACAGCGCCGCAGACAAGCCTGGCACCGCAATTCCATTTTCAATAGCAACTGAAAGAACTTTTCTTAAATCAGACTGATAATTTTCAACGATATCTTTAAAGTATGGATCTAATAATAAGTTCGGTAATTGCTTATCACGATCATAAGCATCTTTAATTTTTTGCAAGAAAGCAGCGCGGATAATACAGCCGCCTCGGAAAATCATCGCAATGTCACCGTACTGCAGGTCCCAATTAAATTCTTCAGACGCCGCTCTCAACTGAGCAAACCCTTGAGCATACGAACAAATTTTACTCATGTAAAGTGCTTTTCTAACCGCTTCTATTAATTCCTTTTTATCCCCTTCATGCACCTTGACTTCAGGTCCTGACAGAACTTTACTTGCATTGACACGTTCTTCTTTCATCGCTGAAATGAAACGCGCGAAAACAGACTCTGTAATAATTGGCAGAGGTATACCGAGATCAAGCGCACTTTGGCTTGTCCATTTTCCAGTTCCTTTTTGGCCAGCCGTATCAAGGATCACATCGACAATGGGGTTACCGGTTTCTTCATCGGTTTTGGAGAAAATATCTGCCGTGATTTCGATGAGATAGCTATCAAGTTCACCTTCATTCCATTCTTTGAAGACTTCATGAAGTTCATTCGCGTCTAGCCCTAGCACATGTTTTAAAATAAAATAGGCTTCAGAAATAAGCTGCATATCACCGTATTCAATACCGTTATGAACCATTTTCACGTAATGTCCTGCTCCGTCTGGTCCAATATAAGTGGTACACGGCTCACCATCAACTTTTGCAGAGATTGCCTCAAGCATCGGTCGCACCAAATCATGTGCTTCTTTCGGTCCACCAGGCATCATCGAAGGTCCTGTTAACGCACCTTCTTCTCCACCGGAAACACCTGTACCGATAAAATTAATTCCTTTTGCTTCGAGTTCCTCACTACGACGCTGAGTATCTCTGAAGTTGGTATTGCCTCCATCAATTAAAATATCATCTTTATCTAAGTGTGGGAGAAGCGATTTAATTACCCCATCAGTCGCTGGCCCCGCTTGAACCATGAGGAGGATTTTTCGCGGTTTTTCAAGTGAATTCACAAACTCCTCAATACTGTACGTTGCCACTATATTTTTATCATCTGATTCTTTAAGCATTTGCTCTGTTTTCTCAGAAGAGCGGTTATAGACCGAAACGGTGTAACCACGTGATTCAATGTTAAAGGCTAAGTTTTTTCCCATTACTGCAAGTCCGATGACGCCAACTTGTTGTTTTGTCATTTATTTTCGTCCTTTCACTTTAGCATTCATTTCATATAATACACGAATGTAACATTTAAATTCATTCTTCATTTGTAAATATACCACTATTGTACGCTCATTCACAAATACAATGATTGAAAATGGGAGGGCTTAGAGCATGAGATTAAGATTTATAATTGCTCCAATCCAATTGAACTGTACTATTGGACATGAAAGGCGGGAATTGCTGAAGCCATGTCCAATTGAACGCTCCTATTGGACATTAAACACGAAACTAACTTAAAACATGTCCAATAGATTAACACTAGCCCATCCCGCACAATCAAATACATAAAAGCCCCAGTCAGTAACTTTTAATAGTCCACTAACTGGGGCTCAATCATCTTGGTGACGGTTTGATGTTTAAGCTTTTGTCTTTTTCTTCTTCCTTTTCTTTCTTGTAAATTTCCCTGTAAAGTCGTCAAATAATGTATAAACAACCGGAATTAACAATAGGGTGAAAATACTTGATACGGTTAATCCGAAAATAATGGTGACGGCTAATGGTTGTTGCATTTCTGCACCTTCACCGAGCGCTAGGCCTAACGGTACCATGGCTAAGATCGTTGTTAAAGTCGTCATTAAAATTGGTCTTAACCTACTTCGACCCGCTTCAATTATAGCTTCGTATCGTTCCATGCCACGTCTTCTCAAGATATTAATATAGTCGACGAGCACAATAGAGTTATTGACGACAATTCCCGCCAGCATAATGATCCCGATGAAGCCTGGAATACTGAGCGGTATACCCATGACAAATAGGCCTAATAGAACACCAATAACTGTTGCTGGCAATGAGAACATGATAATGAATGGGTATAAGAAATTCTCAAATTGTACAGCCATCACAGCATAAACTAAGAAAATTGAGAAGATGAGGGCGATGGTTAAGTCTGTAAACGATTCTGCCATATCTTCTGCTTGCCCACCAAAATCATAAGCATATCCTTCAGGTAAATCCATTGATGCTAGTGTATCTTCTATATCGTTCATAACACTTCCTAAATCACGATCCATAACTTCACTTGTGACGTTCAACTGTGGCTGTTGGTTTTGACGCGATAATGCAACGGGACCTTGCATTTCCTTCAAGTCAGCTACTTCTTCAAGAGCAAGCGCAGCTCCTGACGGTGTTTGAACTTTCATATCTTGCAAATCACTTATAGTGCTGCGTTCATCTTCAGGGTAAACCATAGAAATATCCATTTCTCGGCCTTCCTCACGATACTGAGAAATGACCTGACCTGTAAACTGCAGTTGAATTTGCCCTAAGATTTGATCCTGAGTTAATCCGTATGTTGCAGCTTTATCTTTATCAATGACAATATCAAGTTGTGGCGTGCCATCTCCTGCTGACGACTCGGGATTGTATACCCCATCAACGCGGGAAATTTCATCGACAACGTCACTTGCTAATTCGCGTAATACGTCATGTTCGGGTCCGCTTAATTGAATTTGAATTGGATCACCTAAACTGACCTCAGTGTCCATCGCGTTAACTTTTATTTCCGCGCCTGGAATATCTTTCAAATCTTCATCAATGGCTTGCACGATATCATTGGTTGACTGCTCTCTTTCAGATGCTGGGATGAGCTGCATTGTATATGAAGCTGCTCCTCCTCCCATCATACCCATATCGTCGCCACCGATGCTCACAAAGTTGGTTTCCATTTGATCTTCATAAGGTATAAGCTTTTCGTTAACTTGATCTACAATATCTTCCGTATAAGCATATGATGTACCAGGTTCCGTTTCAATCGTTATGCCCACCTGGCCTTGATCAGATTCTGGAATGAATTCCGCTCCGATAAATGGAATCAGCCCTAGACTTAAAATAATAAGAACCAATGTTCCAAACACGGTCGTCTTACGGAATTTTAATACACCTTTCAGCACACGGCTGTAACCATTGTTAACACGATCTAACACACGATTAAACCAGTAACGACGTCCATGATCTTCCATGGCATTTGCAAGTAATTTTGAAGAAAGCATTGGAACAAGTGTAATGGCTACAACAAGAGAAGCTATTAGTGAAAATGACACCGTTAAAGCAAGTGGTGTAAATAAATCTGACGCAATTCCTTGTGTGAACACAATTGGTAAAAATACAACTAATGTTGTCGTGGTTGACGCTATAACGGCAGGTGCAAGTTCAGATGCTCCTTTAGTCGCTGATTCAAATAAGCTATAGCCTCTTTGGCGATAGGAGAATATATTTTCCAAAATAACAATGGAGCTATCGACCATCATTCCGAGTCCAAGTGCTAATCCACCGAGAGTTAGAATGTTCAGCGTTTCTCCAGTAAAATACATTAAGGAAAAAGTTGAGATAATCGCAATTGGGATTGATAGTCCAATAACAAGTGTTGCCCTGACGCTCTTTAAAAACAAGAGTAAAATAAAGACGGAGATGACTCCCCCAATCAGAATATTACTAATGACTGAGTCGATGGACATTTGAACAAATTCTGACGTGTCAATGACTACATCTAAATGTGCCCCATCTACTAAATCACCTTCAAGGTCGTCAATCGCAGCACGAATATTATCAGCAACTTCTACTGTATTATTATCAGTTTTTTTCATGATAGATAAAACAATAGATGGTTCGCCATTCACTAATGTCTCTGAATCTGAATTTTTAAATGTATCTTTTACTGCAGCAACATCATCAACATGGAGAGTCGCCCCTTCTTCGGTCATGAGTACAGTGTTCTTTATATCGTCGACAGACTCATATTCACCCGATACTCGGAGTTGCAGATCTTTATCTCCCTTATCAACTGTCCCGACAGAGGCTGAACTATTTTGATTACTGACAGCTTGCATAATTGCTTGTGAATTAAGCCCATATTGCTGTAGTTTTGCCTCGTCTAAAACAATTTGAATTTCTCGTTCTTTACCACCCTCAACGCTAACAGAAGCTACCCCTTCTTGCCGCTCAAAATAGGGAACAATTTCATCTTCCGCTACGTTTGTTAGCTGTTCAGCATCCTCACCCGTTAAGCCAACCCACATGACGGGGAGTTGGTCTGGGCTAAAACGCATAATATTTGGGTCACCAGCGTCATCTGGCAAAAAACCCTTCACTTGGTCTACGTTTTCCCGTACGTCCAGTAAGGCTTGGTCAAGATCCGTCCCATTATTAAACATCATTAATACTAAGGAGGAGCCTGATTGCGACTGAGATTGAACCGTTTGAATACCTTCCACCGAACTTACAGAAGACTCAATAGGTTTACTGATTAAATTTTCTACTTCTTGTGGTGCGGCGTCACCATATGATGTCGCTACAACTGCAACAGGTAAATCAATTTCCGGAAAAATATCGACAACTAGATTACGAAACGATACAATTCCAAGTGCGATAATTGCAATGACAATCATAATAACACCAACAGGTCTTTTGACCGATGTATTGACTAACTTCAAGATTTATTCCCCCGCTTCCACTACGTTAACCTGACTACCGTCCGACAGAGTCAATTGACCTTTTATGACCACTTGATCATCTTTTTTTGCATCTGCTTCAATTGCTGTCTTATCTGTTTGAGATTCTTTAATAGTCACTTCCGTTTTAGTTACTTTATCGTCATTCACTATATATATATACGTTTCACCATCTTCTTCAGCAATTGCTTCTGTTGGTACAATCAGACTATCCTTGACGCGTTTGGTCGGCACTTCGATTTTCAGAACGGTTCCAGACAAGATATCTGCATCTTCACTATCAACTTTGGCTTGGATAGAAAATAATCCTGTCTCGCCAGGCATGGAGCCAACCTTGGTAATTTCCGCTTCATATTCTTCATCTTCTAAAAAGATTTTACGTTTATCTTCTTTGGAAAATAAACTGTGCTCTGAACTTGAAACATCGAAACTCACTTTCATTGTGTCAAGGTCTGCAATAATAGCCAGTGGATCTTCATCGGTGACCATATCTCCTTCACTAACATCTAGATTTACAATTGTACCGTCTTTTGAAGCACGGATATTTTGAACTCCAGCTTGTGTCTTTAATTTAGCAATAAGATCGTCTTCTTTTACATTATCGCCTTCTTCAACTTCCAAGGAATCAATTTCACCAGGCATTTGAACCATAATCGGTGTTGTTTTATTTGGTTCTGCTCTTCCATAAAATGACTTATCAACGACCAGATCACCTTTTGTAATATCAGCTACTTCCACAGGTGTAACCGTCTCTTCCTCTTTTTCCCCCGATTCTTCTTCATCGTCATTACATGCGGCCAGCATAGCTATCAGCAGGATAGCAGTCAAACTCAGTAAAATTTTTCTCATTTTCATTTAATTAACTCCTTCGTCCCATTTAATCTATCGTTCTACTTTATACGTACTTAACGCTGATTTGTTTCAACTGTTTTGTAATAACTCAATCCCCCATAACTCTGCCAATTGTTCACACTCATCATGTAGCACTGGGTAAGGTGCAAAATGTGCTAATAGTCCCTGTAATAAAATGGGGTTTGCTTCTGTTTGATTCTTTTCCTTTTTTAATGTGGCGACCACCTCATATAATTGATTCTTTTTTTCATTTTTTATTGGTAAAGATGTAATCTTTTCATATAAAGTTTGCATCACATCTTTGAAATCTTGTTTTTTATAATTTAATAATGAAGTAATATGATCTTTAGTTATGAGTGGAGTTTCCCTTTGGCTTATCATCCCGTTAACAATGTCATCAAGCCGTCGGGTAATAAACTTACTTGTTTTCTCTGAATCTATTTTTATGTTATACATAACTATCCATTTAAAATAGGCATTTAGAACACCTTCAAATTGAATCATAATATCGATTAATAAATTATTTGCTTGATCTCCATAGATGTCTTCAATTATCTTTTTCATCCATTGTATGCGTTGTGTATTCATTTTTTCTATCAGAGAATCCATTCGGTCACCAATTGAAATGCTTTCTGTAAAAAACCTTAAGATAAAACCCTTATAGCTTTCAATATAACCAAGCAGAATATTGATTTGTTGGGCTAACTTTTCTCTCGGCAGAAGCTCTTCATTACTTATTTGATCCAATCTATTCATAATTTTCAAATAGATATAATCAATGGATGAAGCCATAAAGTCTTCTTTTGATTGATAATATAAGTAAAAGGCTCCTTTAGAAATCCCAGCTTCCGTAGCGATTTCTTGAATGGAGGTGGAATGGTAGCCTTTTTCTGAAAAAAGGGTTAAACCAATATCCATTATCTTTAATTTTTTTTCATTCATTTAACCACACCTATTTCATAATATTGACGATATGATGTAGTGACTGACTGGTCATGTAGTGGTAAAGTCTGTGACTGACCGTTCAGTCAATACTCACAATAACTTACACGCACTTAATTATTATACATAATGACCCTTCCTCTTACAAGCCAAAAACTGTTTCCCTGATAAATCTATTTCCAATGAAAATCTAAAGCTACATATATAACAGCATATATAACAGTAACTTGCTTCTACAAGTTACTGTTAAAATGGTCTATTGTTAAATGGATCTCTATAATTGCGAGAAAATAATACTATCCGATTTTGTCTAGCGATAATTTGACTCGTACGTTTATGTTGCATATCAATTGAATTTTCTGAGGCATTTACAAATAAACCAGACCCATCCATAAAGGTAATATATGTTGTATTACCCCGGCCCTTATAAAAATCGATATGATAATAGGACAACCAGACGCAATCTTTACTTTTAGTGGAGCAAGTCGGCATCATATAAATAGCTTGCCCCGGATTAACAGGAACAGGAATCTTATTATTGATATTAAAAGCTTTTTTTACAGCAGCTCTCCTGCCCGACAACGTTGCCCCAGATAATAAACAGCTGTAATCTAAAATTTTTTCAGCACTATGTATGGAGTCATGTTCTCCATTACTTTCTAAAATAGCTGACCGATAGTAAGCAGAATCTTTAGCGACAATGGCTTTTGTTTTCCTCGTAATGAGAAAGTTATTCTTTTTTTGCACCCCATCCATCCCCCTAAGTATATGCACCAACTTAACTTATATTTATTATACTAAAGGTAGTCAGAAAGTACTAGTTATTCTTTATTATTTTAAAATTATACAAACCTTTTCCAAACTATGTTGAGGCTATCGGTTTTATGATACACTAAGCTTAAAGGGGGAATCGAAAATGGATATAGCCGCTTTATCAATCGCAAAAGCTCAAACACAAGTCAAAGCAGATGCTAGTATGAAAGTCATGTCAAATGTTAAAGACTTACTAAACCAACAAGGCGATCAACTTCTAGAAATGCTAGAAACAAGCTCACCCGCACCACATCCCTCACTAGGGAATAAAATCGATCTAAACGCATAACAAAAGCGCGGGGCACCCCGCTTAGCCCTGACAAGCTTAAGCAGAAAACCGCAGTGGCGCTTTGCCACGTAGTTTTGACCTCGAAGGGCTGGGTGCTTAAGCTAGACGATCAAAAGCGAAAGCACCCGCTTAGCCCTGACAAGCTTAAGCAGAAAACCGCAGTGGCGCTTTTTGCCACGTAGGTTTAATGCTTAAGACCTCGAAGGGCTGGGTGCTTAAGCTAGACGATCAAAAGCGAAAGCGCCTGATTAGCCAAAACAAAAAAGTTGAAAATATCCAGTTCTCCATGAAAGGATATTTTCAACTTAGGATGTAGAGGAGGATTTATCTTCTGTCCTCATCGTTTTTATTATTACCGTTCATGTCATCGCCATTATTGTTACGGTCATCATCATTGAGATCATCATTATTGTCACGATCATTTTCATTTAAATCATCGTTTAGATCCTCATTCAGATCATTGTCATCGTCTTGATTATTATCATTGTTAAGATCATTATTGTTATTCTGATCTTCATCTTGATTCAATGGTGCCTCAGGTGCATTATTATCATTGTTGTCGTTCGTCGTACCGCAAGCAGTCACCAGGGATAATGCTAACAACGATGCCCCTACTTTATACAGGAACTTTTTCTTCATGGTATTTACCCTCCTTATTTTTCTTATGCATGTGTTAGCTTCCCCGACTTTTCCAGAGACATACTATTATTCTTATTCTTTTTTACAATTAAAAAATGCACTTCCAGTCCAGTATCTCTAAGACCTTACATTAAATTTAACAAAAAAAACAACCCAAATATGAGGGGGCCTCTTTAATCTAAGTTTCTTTTTAAAAGTTTACCGATTCATTCCTTATTGCTTACCACTGGTGTTTCCTTTTTATGCAACGTTTGAAGAATATCTGGATTCATATTTAAATTACTACCAACCAGCTCTTTCGGTGTCAAAGCCATCCATTGCTCAAGCGATACATCATTATAACGGTCACTTTTAAAAATCTCCAAAAACCAGACGGTCTCATCGCCAATATTTTCAATATAATGACCCTCGGCAAAGGGCACATATCCAACGTCACCAGCCTGATAGTTAAAAGTCCGTACCTATATATGTGTATGCGAACAAGAATTAAAAATGAAAAAAGCTTTCTTAAGTCTTTTTCACTTAAGAAAGCTTCTCATACACGAAGTTACTGAATTGCAAACATAATCTCAGCTTCACACGCCACTTCACCATCAACTGTGGCGACACCTTTTCCTTTTCCAATTGGCCCTTTAATCCGCGTAATTTCAACTTCTAATTTCAACTGGTCACCAGGTTTCACTTGCCGCTTAAATCGACATTTATCTATTCCAGCGAGAAATCCAATCTTACCTTTATTTTTCTCCATGCCCAGAACCGCAATTGCTCCCACCTGAGCTAAAGCTTCAACAATAAGAACGCCCGGCATCACAGGATAGTCTGGAAAATGACCTTGAAAAAATGGCTCATTCGCCGTCACATTTTTCAACCCAACAACACGCTTCTCCTCTTCCACTTCCAATACCTTATCTACCAAAAGAAATGGGTACCGATGTGGAATAATATCTTTAATCTCTTGTGTATCCATCATTTACTCTCCTTTAATCTACGCTTAGTTCATATATCATCTACCTAATATATTTTATGTTATACCAAGGTAAAGGATCTAGCAACAACTTATCGCCACTTGCAAATAACTTTCGGTTCGGTACGCCTTTTATACAGAACGACGCGCGATGAAGGACACATTTTCGACTTTTCACGAAAAGTTGTCCATCATTTGCGCGATCAATAAAAAAACATGGCTAACTTCAGTATAAAGTTAGCCACAACCATAGGAGCTTTAATGTTAAAGTACGCTAAACAACAAAAAATAGGCTTGCTACTATCCACCACAAGCCTAATCTATCAAACTACTTTTCTTTCGTTACAATATCAATGACATGTTGCCATGTTTCTGTTTTTAAGGCGTCGAGTGCCTTCCCATCACCAAGAACTCCATAACCAATCATCAAACCAAGCGTCAAAGCACCTACAGCCAATAAAAGTACGACGATAATCCTTAACCAAATAGGAAAAACACGGCGACGAGGCTTTTTATTCTTTTTCTTCTCTTGTTTTTGCTTTTTCTTCTGTTGCTTTCTCGTTTCAGCTTCTTCTTTATTTTTCTTATCTTTTGGTAAAGACCTTTTTTGCTTTTCCGCATCTTTCTCTGACTTTTTTTTGACGGGTTTTTCCAATTGTTTAGTTGACATGGCTCGGTTCTCCTAACTCCCTATAAATCTAACTACTAATATATATTCAAACATTTAGGAAATATTATTAACAAGCTTGCTTACCTTAGCTGATTAATTAAGCCCAACATCTGGTCACCCATTGAAATGGTTCTCGCATTAAATTGATAAGAACGCTGTGTCGCCAGCATATCCGTCATTTCTTTAGATAAATCCACATTTGAATGCTCAAGTGCACCACTTTTAACTATGTTAAGCCCATCTACATCATTAATAACATTACCCAGTGTATACCCTAACTCAGCAAGATTAGTCAAACGAAAAGCATTCTCCCCCGCTGCCTCAAGCAACTCTGGATAAACTGCTTCAACAACAGAAAGCCTACCTTCCGTACCCGTTTGGCCTCCCCTTGTCACCTGGATTGAACCATCTGACTGAATCATAATATCATCAAAATCATCCTGAAGCACAATCGCCCCATTATCACCAATGACAGGATGCCCCTCACTGGTCACAAGCATCACATTATCACTGTTATCAAGGGGTTGTAAATAAAACGAACCATCACGCGTATAAAGACGATCAGTCACACCATTTTCAGTTACCTCAATTTGAAACAAATGGTTTTTCTGATTTAAAGCAACATCTAACGCCCGATCCGTTTCCTTAATCGAGCCCATTTCCAAATTATTTTTCACCTGACCTAAACGAGCACCCGAACCAACACGAACACCATCCGGAGTAAGTCGATTAGCCCCACCATCACGAGACATATTATTAATTTGCTGACTCAACAAAGACGAAAACTCAGCTTGACGACTTTTATACCCAGTCGTTTGACTATTCGCCATATTATTACCAATCACGTCCAACTTTTGTTGCAACTGGTTCATTGTCACAGCAGCCTGAATCATAGCTCGGGACATCTTCACCCTCCTAAACAAAACCATTTTTTAAGGAAAAATCTGTATATAACAATCTACCATTATGAGGTTGGTCGAATGCTAGTTAAGTTATCCTACCAATTTCACTGACGGCTTTCCCCATACTTTCATCGTAAGCCTTTAAAACCTTTTGGTTCGTCTCAAACATTCGGTAAGATTCGTTCATTTGTGTCATCATTTGCATAGCATCAACATTTGATTGTTCAAGCGCACGCTGCTGTACCTGATATGTAGTATTTGCCGGCATACCGTCCGCTTCCCCATTTAAAAGGCCAGTATCTTCTTTGGCAAGTTCATTCGTATTGGCAACATAAGCAATACCTAAGGGTATGTCTTGATTATCCAATTGGATCATACCATCTGAAGAAACTGTAAACTCCTCACCATTCGTTTGAATAGGATTTTCATTTTGGTCTAAAACATAATAACCTTCACTTGTCACAAGATGGCCCTCACCATCAATCGCAAAATGGCCATTGCGCGTAAAACGCACGTCACCATCACTATTTTGAACAGTGAAAAATACACTACCTGTTTCATCAGGAAACTGACCATTGATTAAGGCCAAATCAGTCGATGTGCCTGTTTCCCTTAAATCACCTTGACCAAAATTAGGTATCATTTCCTGAACGTAAACTCCAGTATTCAACGGACCGACAGGATGACGAGTTGGCATATTAACCCCGCTACTTGTCGGTACTTGTTTTGAACCCATTTGCTGGATCAGCATTTCCGGAAACGAACGCATTGTTGATTGATCAGCTTTATAACCTGGTGTATTGGCATTAGCAATATTATTTGATAAAGCTTCTTGTTGACGTTGCTGAGCAACCATGCCGCTTGCTGCCGTATAAAACCCACGTAACATACGAACAACCTCCTTTTAAAACCAGACTTCATTACGGAATTTGTACTTAAACGATTTTTTTACGTTCTATTTTATCTATATTGCTAAGCATCATGCCAGTTCCCTTAGCAACACAGTTCATTGGTTCTTCAGCAATAAATACAGGAACTTTTAGTTGTTCAGCTAGAAGTTCATCAATACCATGGATAAGAGCTCCCCCACCTGTAAGAATGACGCCACGATCAATAATATCAGCTGATAATTCTGGTGGTGTGCGCTCAAGCACAGTTTTCGCTGCTTGTACAATAAGCTCAACAGACTCGCTTAAAGCCTCTTGAATCTCATCAGAATAAACAGTTATCGTTCGAGGTAATCCGCTCACCATATCACGACCACGAATTTCTAATTCTTCGTGACGCAAATCAGGGAATACCGTCGCAACATTTACTTTTATGTCTTCCGCAGTACGCTCTCCAATGAGCAACTTATATTTCTTTTTTATGTACTGTAAAATTTCACCATCAAATTTATCTCCACCCATTTTGATGGATTCAGCTGTCACAATATTACCCATTGAAAGCACCGCGACATCTGTCGTTCCGCCACCAATATCTAGAACCATGTTACCACTTGGCTGGAAAATTTCCATCCCTGCACCTATCGCAGCTACTTTCGGTTCTTCTTCAAGATATACTTTTTTGCCACCTGATTTTTCAGCTGCTTCTTTAATTGCCTTTTGTTCAACTTTCGTAATATTTGTCGGGCAGCAGATTAACATTCTAGGTTTCGACAAAAATCCCTTAACGTTTATTTTATTTATAAAATGTCTTAACATTGCTTCTGTCACGTCAAAATCAGCAATCACGCCTTCTTTTAACGGGCGGATCGCTTCAATATTTCCTGGTGTACGTCCCACCATGCGACGAGCTTCCTCACCGACTTCTAGGACTTTACCTGTTGTTCTATCCATGGCCACAACAGCAGGTTCATTTAAAACAATTCCCTTACCTTTAAGGTGAATCAATACGTTGGCAGTTCCAAGATCAATCCCGATATCTCTCGAAAACATTACTCAAAATCCTCCTAGCATAAATACTATCTCGCACCTGTCTGAAAACACAATGCTACTAATAGTTTATTTTACCATAAATCTCAACATTAAAGTACAAAATATACAAAAAGTCTACATTTTTTTCAAATATTGATATTACGGTCATCTTGCGTATTTTCCCCTATCAAAAAATAGCTATTCATCAAGGGCATTTTTTAATATAGAACTTAAATTCTAAAAAAATCGTATAATTAACAGCGAAAAGAGCGTAGCATAAAATGTAAGCTACGCTCTTTTCTTATGTGTTCATCATTCGTTTTTCTACATAACCACCCCGCCTATGTTTGTCTTTTTAGTATCTTCTTTAAATCACCCCCTTTAAATAACATATTATAAATAGGGTTTGATTTCTCTTAACCGATTGGTTCTGCTTTGGAGTCTGAATCGTTAAATGATTGAGTCTCGGTCTCATACTTTTTTCTTGTTGCTTCTCCCCCGCGGAGATGGCGGATTGATTTATGATATTCCAGCACCTCTTTAACTTCTTTCGCTAACTCCGGGTTGATTTGAGGTAATCTTTCGGTTAAGTCTTTGTGGACAGTGCTTTTGGAAACACCGAATTCTTTTGCTATCATTCGGACAGTTTTCCTCGTCTCCACGACATGTTTACCTATCCTGATCGTTCTTTCTTTGATGTAATCGTGCACACCGGTCGCCTCCCTATATTGGAATTTTCAGAGGTGTGGGTTGAGACAAGGTGCTTGTATTCGATTCAACTATGCCAAACCATGCTTCATACTTGTATTAATTTTTAATAAAAGGCATATCATTGAATGTTAAATCATCGTGGCCTGCAACTTGGTTTCAGTAGGACAAACGTTAATAAGACATTCTTCATCTACTCTCTTAGGAACTACGCTAAATGTTTCAGGACAATACTTTCCATTGCCAAAGGTCGTTTGTATGTTTTTTATAGGTGCATCAAATAGTGATACTAAGAGCCACACAAGCTCTTACCTCAGACCTTACTGATTGCTGGTTTGTAACATTTTATTACTCAAGAACTGGTATTATGATTAAAACTGAATGTTTAATGAAAAAGGACAAGTAGAATTTAATTTTGGGAGGATATTCAAACAGCACATTGAGTGGAATGAAGGTGCATAGATAAGTTTAATACCGCATTGAACAGGATCACATCATATAGAAAACCTTCATAATCTGGCGCCTCTTCTGAGTGAACTTGTGATTATTTAATTAACAAAAAACCCCCATGTCTTTTTGACATAGAGGATTTATAATAAACGAGGGCAATTGGTTGTAACTAATAGGTTAACTTAGAACTGCACTTGAATGCTATCTCTTTGAAAACATTGTAGAAAGTGATTCTGTACATTTGTTTATTGATGACGCAAACTAATAACTAATTAATCATTTTGACCGAGTTCAGGATCACTCAGTATTGTAGAATCCCCCGGTGTAAAGCCTGAAAATACAACAACAGCGGCTAATAGTGTCATACATAAAAACATTTTAGCTTTTTTCAATGCTTTCCCTCCTAATTATTTCTCCCATTGCCCTCGTTCATCTTAATGGATGTCCTGATGGTTAATTCTAATAAGATGACTTAATATTTTTTAAATTTTTTAATGCATTAAACGGTAAACGGCTAAAGAAATAATCGCTTCGTTTTTCAATAAAATCGGTATATGATTGTTGCAAAATAGCTTCGTCTTGCTTTGCTAAGCCTAAATAATACAGCTTAAATGGTGAATCAATCGGGACATCTTCAAGTATAGCAATTGCTTTATCATGATTTCCCTTGGCAATTTCTATGTGAGCTTGCTCACTTTTATCATTGCTCGTCACACCTTCCACTTGCTTAAAAGTAGCAGCAAGAAATGGTATGTTACGTTGATTGATGGATTCATAAGTTTTATTCAACCCAAGTTCTTTTGTTATTTTTTTAGCTTCGTTCAAATGATACATCCCTTGTTGTAAAGTATCGAACGTATATGTCAAGCCTAAGTTAATATTCAATGAAGCCTTCGTCAGAGCACTATTCGTTTTATTCAATGCTCTGAATGCATATTTTCTTGCCATAATCAATTCATTTCTGACCCAGTAATAGACGAATAAATGCTGATAGAGTTTTAATCTAAAGCTTGAGAACAAGAAATCATCTTTAATTTGATTAAATAAGTTATGTTGGATATCCAAGAAGTTACCAATCTTCCCAAACTGGTTTTGATCGTAATACAGTGCGACTTTGGAAAGTTCAATCAGACACTTTAGTTGCGGGTCATCGGTTTTAATGTTGTTAAGCCGACGAAGGTAAATATGAGGTTGATGTCTTCTATATCGGCGGTCTATTAATACTTGATAGGCGTCCGCCCATTTCTGGTTTAATTGATTTAATGAGCTTTTATTCTTTATAATCAAGTTTTGTAGATCAGCCGTATACCCATTAATATATAAAAATTCCATCCCTATTCTTTGCGTTTCTTCAACGGTCGTTTTCATGCAGTACTTGCGAATAACTTCTCTTGCCACCCGCTCATTATGCTCGCGAGTTAGCAACAACAGAGCTTGTCCAAGTGATAAAATATTATTATCTATCGAAGCAAAATACTCTGATTGTAGTTTAATGTCCAAGTTTGACATAAATCGTTTCTCCTTTAAAAATAAAGTTGTTATCCAGATATTAAATGAGAGAATTAAGTCTATGTGGTGTTCTTGGAGTCTTTTAAAATATAAATAGTTCACAAAACTTTTCGTCTATTCAATTTATTTTGAATTTTTTTACACTAAATCTAATATTTGTAAGTTCCTTGAGTCTAATAATATCATAACACAACTAAAGTTTTACACAAGCCCTAATCGTTCGACAAAATTCGCATAATTCCTTTAATTCTAACAAATAATCAGATAGACATTGAAACAAAAAAATCCTAGTACCATAAGATACTAGGATTTTTTAATAGCTTAATAACAATTATGAACCATCTGATTCATCATCTGAGGGATTCATTTCATCCTCTTCCTCATCTTCTTCGGAATCCTCTTCGTCAGAGTCGTCATCTTCCAACTCGTCTTCATCTTGGTCTTCATCTTCTTCTGGTGTTAGTGAATCCTCTTCCATGCCATCGAGTTCATTTGTTCGATCATTTGGACTGTACTCTGTGCTCGTCTCATCAGCTTCTTCGTCTTCTTGAACATTGTCAAGTTTACTTACTGGTTGATTAAAGTAATCTTCTGGATTTACTTCTTTTCCATCTTTTCTCAGCTCAAAATGAACATGTGTACCGTTGTCTTGTCCGAAAATATTCTTCCCAGCGACACCTAATAAGTCTCCTTGTTTTAAATCAGAGCCAGCTTTAACTTGTACGTCATCTAAACTAGCATAATACGTCGTAACGTCATTGTCATGATCTAAAACTACCACATTGCCTAGAAGCGGATCTTCTTTTACTTCTTTTACAGTTCCACTTAATGAAGCGGTCACTTCAAACGATTCTCCGTCCTCACTAGCGAGGTCAATCCCTGTGCTTTGATGATAGCGATTGTTATATAGAATCAGAGCATTCTCTTGATCTTCCTCATCTGCGTTGTAATCATAAAATTTAGTTACGATTTCTGCTTGCTCTTCTTCTTTAACAGGCATTTTAATGACTTCCTGTTGATCCATCACTGACTCGGCATCCTCATCATCATAAAGATCTGATGCAACATCACCTGGCATCCCTTGATTATCTTCCGCCTCTGGTACCTGGTTACCTACGTTTTGATACCAGACAACCACTGATAATAATATAGCAGCGAAACCAAGATATAAAGCTGGGAAAAACCACTTCTTACGAAATATTCTGCTCCACTTATTTGAAGCTTTGTTTTCTTCTTTCATTTGTTCATCACCTCATGAACCATTCTGAACAGGAAAGAAGAAAACTATACCTTTATTTCATTACTTTTTTCATATTTATGGATTATTTTATTATAATTGGGAAAAGTAAGAGCTTATCTTGACTCTTGGAAGTTGCGAGAGAGATTATCACGTTTAATGTTGCTAGTATGTCGGAAGTCTAATCGAGAGACTCCTTTTTGTTCAATTATTAAGAAATACGAAAAGCTGACACGTCATTTAACCACATTTCACTTACTCACTAATGTAGGTGCTGTTTCTGTGACGGTACTGATTTCCACATCTTGATAATAATATTTAACAATATCTTGATAGTCTTTCCCATCTTTCGCCATGCCGTCTGCGCCGAATTGACTCATACCGATACCATGGCCAAAGCCTTTTGTTGTAAAGATAAAGTGATTTCCTTTTTGTTTAATTGTAAAGTCGCTTGAACGTAACTCTAATTTTTCCCTGACATCCCGACCTGAGAGAGAATGTTCACCAAGGGTGAGTTCTGCTACTCTTTTTCCCTCTGTCCGTGTTGTTTCGATGGGAACCGCCGTGTTTTTGGGTAAATCAATTCCTAATAATTGCTCGACCTCTTGGATGGACATCGTTTTTTGATCAAGAAACTTAGAGCTATCTTCATCCCATGGACTTTCTACACTGCGAAGATAGGGTACTTCATTTTCCCAATAGTCTTCAGAGTTTTCCGTGAAGCCGTTACTGGTTGAGAAAAACGCAGGTAAAATTGGTGTGTCGTCATATGTTAAAATTTCTCCTTCAGTCGCCATTACAGCTTCTCGTAATTTTTCTATGTTGTCATCATAATCATTTCCCCACATCTTTTTTAACTCTGTTTCATTTTTATAAACCTGATGCTGTTCCGTATCTGACACATCACCATCGCTCTCTTCTGAATCTGATTTGTGGAGCAAATGATCAACTATATAAGTTCGTGCAGCGAGAGCCTGAGCCTTTAAAGCTTCCATTTCGAAATCACTAACTGGCATTTCAGCTGCAACCACACCTTCAACGTAACTTTCAAGAGGGACGTCCTCCACTTCTTTTGCTTCTGAGCGCATGACAGCGACTGACAATGAAGAATTTGATTCACTCGCTTTTGCACTCTCCTTTTGAGTATTTTCTGTGTCTTTAGATGTTGAGTCAAGTTCACTGCCTGTTGCTGAAGGTACTACGATTAAAGTTGGGATAAGCAGGATGACTAATAACATGCTTGCGAAAAAAAGAACGCCTTTTAATTTCCAAGGTGAAGTGCTCTTCTTAAAGTTTAGGTTTGCTGGTTTTCTATCCGGTTTTAACTTTGGGAACTTTTGTCTTGGTGGTTTATTTGATAAGTTCGATTGATTACTTTTAATTTTCCTAAGGACTTCTTTTTTTCGTTGCGCCATATTGGATGATTTACTTTGTTTACGTTTATGTGTTGATACATATTTGTTGAATTTTCCTTTTTTCACAGACACCCTCCTTATTTTGGCCTGAATTTTTAATACTTTAAAATTCTTCTCTAGTACCCTACTATTAAACTTATACATTTTGAGAAAACAATAGAACCTCATTTTGAAATTATATATTAATGCTCACGAGCGATTATGGAGAATAAATGACATGGTACCTAGCTAAACAACCTACAACGGAAATTTACTGCTTTTTTAAACACAAAAAAGCAGTCAAGTCATGAATTCTACTCAACTGCAACTAATTACTGGCTTGAAATGGTCAGTTTAGGTGCCGCTTTATCCGGATCTTCAACGGTTTCATCATATAGATGGCATGCCACATAATGATTGTCAGACACTTCTTGCCAAGCTGGTTTTTTCTCTGCGCAAACATCCATCGCTAACGGACAACGCGTTCTAAAAGCACAGCCACTGGGTGGGTTAATTGGACTTGGAAGCTCACCTTCTAAAATAATACGCTCCCTTTTTTCTTCAATATCTGGATCGGGGATTGGTATAGCTGATAATAGAGCTTTTGTATATGGGTGCAACGGATTTTCATAGAGCTTGTCACTACTGGTCAGCTCAACCAAATTACCTAAATACATCACTCCGATACGGTCAGATATTTGTTTGACCATTGAAAGGTCGTGAGCGATAAATAAAAATGTTAATCCTTTTTCTTCTTGCAATCTTTTTAGCAAATTAACAACTTGCGCTTGTACAGATACATCGAGAGCCGAAATCGGTTCGTCAGCAATAATAAAATCAGGATCTAAAGCCAATGCTCGCGCAATACCGATTCGCTGCCTCTGCCCACCGCTGAACTCATGTGGGTATCGATTCGCATGGTCACGGTTAAGACCAACTTCTTCCAGTAATTCATATACTCTCTCAAGGCGCTCTTTATCACTTTTATATAAGCCATGAACCTCCATTGGTTCTGCAATAATTTCTTTGACAGTCGAACGTGGGTTTAAAGAGGCGTAGGGGTCTTGGAAAATCATCTGCATTCTACGGTAAAAGGCATTTTTTTCTTTTACATTTAATTCGTGAATTTTTTTGCCATCGAAAGTCACATCTCCAGCAGTATTTTCATAAAGTCCCATGATAGTCCGACCAATGGTTGACTTCCCGCACCCTGATTCTCCAACAAGTCCGAATGTTTCTCCTTTATTGACGTCAAATGATACCCCATCCACCGCTTTGACAACTTGGCCTCTTCGCATATCAAAATGCTTTTTTAATTTATTTACCTGCAAAATTTTATTTGTCATTCGTTGGCTTCTCCTTTCACTTTGATGCTTGATTCAGGTTAAATAAGACTTTTTCGATCTCCAACATGTCAAAGTAGAGATCACTGAAAAAATCCTCCGAATTGCTCCGGTACCACATTCTGGCTAGTACATCTGTTTTATTCTCCCTGGATTTGCTCCTGAACCATATTCCAGGTAGGGTACCGGCTTTTCCCTCCCCGTATTTGCTCCTGAACCGTATTCCAAGGAGTGTTTCTGTAAAATCCAAAAAGCCTGCTGAAGATTATGCCATAACGTTGAAACACTTTTTCAGTGATCTTATCATTGCACCCCTGGATCCACAATCAAAGTTTTACTTTTCGTGTCCAATGTACCTTCGACACCTAAGGGAATGGCGAAGTGTGGAAAACAGTGGCCAATTTTAAACCCACTCATGACTGGGCACCCTAGATTACCAAAATAGTGCCTAAACACTTCTTCTAATGATAAGGATGGTTTATCACCTGTTTCAGCGTTTGCGAAATCACCAATAATGATTCCTGTCACCTGCTGTAACTTTCCAGCAAGCACAAGTTGATTGAGCATTGAATCCACACGGTATGGCATTTCACCGATGTCTTCTATTAGTAATAATTTATCTTTCATATCAATTTCAAAAGGCGTGCCAAGTGTACTTACAATTAATGATAGATTCCCACCAACAATCTGTCCTCTAGAGCGTCCTTCAACAAGAGTAGAGAGTGGCGAATAAGCTTCTGTATAGTGCAGTTCAGTTGGTGTGAAAAGCTGATTGAACATTATTCTCGTTTTTTCATCAAACTGTTTATTTACCATGTCGGTTGCAACCATTGGTCCATGAAATGTAACAAGACCTGTCGCTTGCCTCATAGCAGTATGTAAATATGTAATATCACTATATCCCCAGATAATTTTAGGATATTGCTTTATCAATTCGTAATCTATGTTGGCTGCGATTCGTCCTGTGCCGTATCCACCCCTAGCAAAAAAGATGCCTTGAATTTTGGGGTTTTCAATCATTTCATGAAAATCATGGAGCCGCTCATCATCAGTCCCGGCTAGATAACCATATTTAGAGTCAACGTATCGACCAAGCTTTACATTAAGTCCTAATTCTTCTAAAAATGTAAGGGCTTGATGAAGATTCTTTTGATTGGGTGGGCCTGCAGGAGCAATCACGCCTACAGTATCACCTTTTTGCAAACGATTTGGTAAAAGCACTAAAGCACCTTCTTTCATAAACAACACTTTTAAAACGAAAATGGAAATCAATTAGTCGCTGACTTATTTTCATAATGGTAAGGAGAAAAAGACGAGTGGCTCATTCAGAGACCTAGAATGAGCCAGCCCAGTCTTTACATTTAGTTCAATTAGTTTTTATCAGCATACTTCAAGTCGAAATATCCTACTGGATGACGTAAAATACCCGAGATGTCTTCTGATTCAAGAACGACCGTGTTGTAGAATCGAATCGGTGTTGCAATCATCTCTTCAGCAAGGTATTCTTCCGCTTCATACAAATAGTCCCAACGCTTTTCCTCATCTGTTTCAGCTTTACCATTAGCAATTAACTCATCGTATTCTTCATCAGTAAACCCTGTACGGTTCATGTAGGAGTCTGTAATGAAGCTCTCTAAAAAGTTAACCGGGTCGTTGTAGTCATTGATAAATGAACTTCTAGAAAATTGAAGTTCTAAATCTTGCTGCGCTTCAGCGAAAACGTTCCATTCTTGGTTTTCAAGTGTTGCTTCCACATCCAAATGCTCACTGAACATATTTTGCAAAGTTTCAGCAACTGCTTTATTGGAGTCACTTGTATTGTAGGATAGAACGATCTCAGGTAACTCATCATACCCTTCTTCTTCCATACCCTCTTCTAATAATTCCTTCGCCTTGTCTGGATCAAATGCAACGAGGTCGCCATTTTCTTCACGGAAGTCATTGCCTTCAGGGCTAGTGAAACCGGGTGAAATAAAGCCATAGGCAGGTTCTACTCCATTTTTAACGACATATTCAGCAATATCATCGCGGTCAATCGCATATGAAAACGCCTGTCTTATTTTCTTATTCTGAAATGGTTCTTCAGTGATATTGAAACGGTAAAATTCAACTCCACCTTGATCACCGATAAATGTATGTTCATCATCAATGAGCTCATCTGACAATTCAGGTGGAATGCTTGCAGTGTCAAGTTCTCCACTTTCAAACATTTGATATTGCGTATTTTCATCATTCACCATTGCAAAGTGCACTTTATCAAGTTTTACTTCATCCGCATCCCAGTATTCATTGTTCTTGGCTAAGACCATCTCATCATCATGATCCCAAGATTCTAATTCAAATGGACCGTTTGCGACGAATGAATCTGCTTCCGCATGCCAATCTGGATCTTCTTCAGCTACTTTATGATTCACAGGGAAGAATGCCGGGTTTGTCAATAAATCAAGGAAAAACCCTGTCGGTGCATCTAAAACAACCTCTAATGTTTTATCATCAACCGCGGTAATATTTACATCGTCTGCTGATCCTTCTTCACTATTATAATCTTCTCCGCCTTCAATAAAATAAGCGAGGAATGCTGCTTCTGAAGCATTTTCAGGATCAAGCATGTATTTCCAAGCATACACAAAGTCTTCAGCAACAACCGGATCACCATTTGACCAATTGGCATCTTCACGTAATTGGAATGTATAAGTCAACCCGTCGTCTGAGATCTCCCAGTCTTCAGCAACACCTGGTTGAGCAGTATGGTCCACTGATAGACGTGTCAATCCTTCCATTAAGTTGTTCAATGGATCCCATGATACTTCATCAAAACCAATGGATGGATCGAGTGAGGTTGGCTCAACGCCATTGTTTAAATAAAGAACTTTTTCTCCGTCCTCTTCTTCTACAGCTTCTGTATCATCTGTCTCTTCTGTATCTGCTTCATCATCATCCTCGGGCTCTTCACCAGCTGATTCATTTGCCGTACATGCAGCTAAAACAACAATTGTTAAACCAGTAAGTAAAAGTAATAAAAACCTTTTTAAATTCATTTTTATCCCCCTTATTTTATGAATATCCAGTTATGAAACTGATGGTACTACTTCTCCAAATAAGCATTGTCCATAATACAGTTGGCCGGCCTATTGAACTTTTATTTTTCTTAGCAAATATCCCCTTTTTAAAGAGTTGATTCCATGATTACTCCCCGTTTACCGGTGAAGAAACTGCTAAGAGCTTTTTCGCACGTTCGTCCTGTAACCAACAATTCACATCATGTGACGCTGAAAGCTCTGTTGCGGCTGGATAAATATGATCACATACTTCCATTGCGTAAGAGCATCTAGCAACAAACGGACAACCTCTCGGCGGTGAAAATAAATCCGGCGGTGTTCCATCAATAGACGTTAATTCCTTTTCCTGGAGGTCTAATCGTGGAACAGAATTAAGCAAGCCTTTTGTATATGGGTGTTCTGAGCGATAAAAAACATCTCGTTTCGTACCTGTTTCAATGATTTTGCCCGCATACATGACGGCAATTCGATCGGCTATACTGGCAACCACCCCCAAATCATGCGTAATTAAAATAATAGAAACACCTGTAACTTCCTGTATCTTTTCAAACAATTCCAGAATTTGCGCTTGAATTGTTACATCTAAAGCTGTAGTCGGCTCATCGGCAATTAATAATTCAGGTTCACAAATTAATGCAATCGCAATAACGATTCTTTGTCTCATTCCCCCACTGAATTGGTGTGGATATTGTTTAAGTCTCTCTTCAGGAGACGGAATACCGACAAGATTCATCATTTCTAACGCTTTTTTAGTAGCTGTTTCTTTGGAAAGTTTTTGATGTTGCATCACCCCTTCTATTAATTGCGTGCCAATTGTTAATGTCGGATTTAATGCTGTCATCGGATCTTGAAAAATCATTGAAATATCAACACCCCTAATGGAGCGCATGTCTTTGTCTGATAGTTTCGTCAGATCTTTTCCTTTAAACAGAATTCTGCCACCTGTAATTTTACCTGGTGGATCAGGTATCAAGCGCATAATTGCGTTTGAGGTCACACTTTTACCACAACCTGATTCGCCAACAATGGCTAAGGTTTCACCCTTTTTCAAATAAAAATTCACACCACGGACCGCCTTCACAGTCCCACCATAAGTTGAGAATGTTACATGCAAATCATTTACTTCAAGAATATTTTCCATATATGTCACCTACTTCCTTAACTTCGGATCTAGCGCATCTTGCAAGCCGTCACCTAAAACGTTAAACGCAAACATGGTAAACGAAATAAAGAAAGCCGGGAAAAAGAGTGTCCACCAATGTCCCGAAAGAATAGCTCCTAAAGAATCATTAGCCATTACACCCCAACTTGCAAAAGGAGCTTGAATGCCTAACCCAATAAAACTTAAGAAAGCTTCAGCAAAAATTGCACTCGGCACGGTTAACGTCATTTGTACAATAATGGGACCCATCGTATTTGGTAGTAAGTTTTTCCGAATTATTCGCGACGTTTTTGCCCCAAATGATTGAGATGCGAGGACAAATTCGAAGTTTTTAATCTGTAAAACTTGCCCCCGCACAATTCGCGCCATTCCTACCCAACCTGTTACGGTTAAGGCAATAATAATCGTCATTAAACTAGGGCCTAACACGACTAGAAGTAGAATAACAACGAGTAAATAAGGTAAACCATATAGAATTTCAATAATACGCATCATTATATTATCAGTGCGCCCACCTTTATAGCCGGCAATCCCACCATAAATGATTCCGACCGTGACATCGATAAGGGCCGCCATGAGGCCTACAAATAATGATATGCGAGCCCCGTACCATGTCCTTGTAAAGACATCTCGACCAGCTGAATCTGTCCCAAACCAATGTTCAAGACTTGGCGGCTGATACTGACTGGGCAAATCTTGCTTGTTCACCTCAAACGGTGAAAGAATGGGTCCGAATATAGCCATGAAAGAGAGTAAAACTAGAAAAATTAGTCCTAACATTGCCATTTTATTCTTTACAAGCCGCCTCCATGCATCTTTCCAATAAGAGAGGGACGGTCTAGCAACTGACTCAGCAGCTTCAATATCTTTTTCTTTCCATTTGAACCATTCATCAGGGACTTCTGTATAAGGCTGATGCGGCTCTTTTTCAGCGAGACTCATTTTAATCCCCTCCCTTGTGCACATTTATTCGAGGATCAAGAATCCCGTAAGCAATATCGACAAGAAATAGCATCAAAATTAGAAATGCACTATAAAACACGGTCGTCCCCATGATAACCGGATAATCTCGTTGGTTGATACTTTCAACGAAGTACTTCCCCATACCAGGTATCGCAAAAATTTGTTCGATAACAAATGTTCCTGTTAAAATACCGGCGAGCAGTGTCCCCATAATGGTTACTACTGGCATAAGAGCATTCCTTAAGGCATGTTTAAAAATGACTTTCCAGGGCGATAACCCTTTTGCCTTAGCCATTTTGATATAGTCTTGTGTTAACACCTCAAGCATGGTCGATCTCGTCAGTCTCGCAATAATTGCCATTGGACCTGTTGCTAGGGCGAGCACAGGTAAAACCATATGTTTAACACTTGACCATCTTGCAACAGGGAAAAGTTCAAAGTTGACAGCTAATTGTTGAATAAACAGTGTCGCTAAAATAAAGTTGGGAATTGAGATTCCGAGTACGGCAAACCCCATCGCCATATAATCTATAACGCCATTATGTCTTAGGGCAGCTAGTATCCCCAATATGACACCCGAGATCAGAGCAACAACAATCGTAATCATTCCCAGTTCAAACGATATTGGAAATCCTCTTGATAATAAATCATTGACACTTTGGTTCTTTTGTTTGATTGAAGGACCAAAGTCAAAAGTGACAATCGATTTTATGTATAATAAATATTGAATATGGTAGGGTTTATCAAGATTATAATGTCTTTCCAGGTTGGCCTGAACCGTTTCGTTAGATGAACTTTCACTATTAAACGGGGAACCTGGAATACTTACCATTAATACAAACGTTAATGTAACAATAATCCACAAAGTAACAATCATAATCAGCAAACGTTTTAATATATATCTAAACATGTCTTCCCCCCATAGATAGAAACTAAAGTGTACTCAAAGTTCTATGTATTTCCCCCACATCCTCCACTTATAAAACGCTTACAAATATGTTTTATTTATTTTTATGATGCAACTATAAGCAATATGAGTACAGGAACACCTGTCTAAACACCTTAACAACATCATTGCCATTTTTTTAAATAATTGAATATTTCTAAGCCCATATTCTGCAAGGCAATTATTGATTGGTAATCATCAATACCTCTTGAAAGAATTGTCGCAATGAATGTTCTTTTTTCAACATAGAAAATACCGATGTCATGCCGTACTTTCGTAATATTTCCTGTTTTATTCGCTAATTCCCATGTTGGCTGTCCACCAATGATATCAGCCTCAGGTGACGGTAATTTACCAGGTAAGGAATCCCTAATTTGCTGTTTTTTCATAATGGTTATCATTTCTTCACATGCGTGAGCAGACACAAGTTTTCCAGTCACCATTTGTTTCAGCATCATCGACATCTCATTGGCATTGATAATATTACTACCTTCTCTTTCTACAGGAATTGTCATGAGTTTGTTGTAACATTTACTGTTTGTCCAACCATGATCAGTCATTACTTTTTTGATTTTGTCTACTCCTAGTAAATCAATCAGCATATTTGTTGCTGTATTATCGCTTTGGACAATCATAAGTACGACCAAATCATAAATGGTCAATGACGTCATCCCGGGAGACAAATGTTGCAAAACACCTGATCCACCAACAAGTTCTTCGCGGTTTAATCTGACGGTGTCACTAAAGGATATTTCCTTTTTCTCTAGTGCATCATAAGCTGCCACCATAATTGGTACTTTAATGATACTTGCCGCATAAAATATTTCATCAGCTTGCCACTCCCACTTATCACCTCTGTCTAAATCCTCTAAAACAATCCCCCAAGATCCACCATACTGTTCAGCTATTTTTTGTATCTTCTCTGTTAATAACTTCATAGTTGTCACCTAAGAGAACTTCGTATGCATTGCAAGCTCTGTCATAACAAGCATGGCTTGATATGCTTCCAATATATCTTTAGCTTGAAATGATACTTTAGTTGTCCCTGGTATGATTTCCGTTCCTGGCATTAAATGAGCCCACTCCGCTTGTCCATAATTATTAAATTCAATGTTTAGTACAGGATTATCAGGTGGGGTTAAGGGTTCAATTTTATCTGCAGATGTTAGAGCTTCTTTCACTTTCTTTTGCAATCGCTCACCTGCTTTTTGAGGCGTTAAACTTTTGACTGCGGATCTAGATATGGATTCTTTTACTGCAACCGTGTAAACACCCGGTATTAATTCCTCCGCTTCCTTGCAGGCTTGATCGTCGCCAGATACAAGGATGATTGGAACTCCAAAATGTCCAGCCACATAAGCGTTCATGCCTAATTCCCCAAGCGGTTGATCATTTATATAAAAATGTCTCACTGCATGAATCATTGAATGGGACATTACGCCAAAATTTGCTGCTCGCCCATGATAACCAATAAACATAGCACCAGCAAAACTACCATCTATCCCTTGCATCATTGATAAAGGTTTAACATCACCTGTAATTAACTCAGCTTCTTTATGTATTTCGTCAACTAATAAATTATTCATTTTTGAATGACTATCGTTTACTAAAACATGTTCACACCCTGTGTTAAATGCTGCATCTATAACATAATTTGTTTCTTGAGTCATGATTCGTCTAGCACGCTCATAATTATGTTGTGTCGAGTCTACATACGTATAATCGGGCAGACCCGTAATCCCCTCCATATCTACTGAGAGATATAGTTTCATGTTGTCGTCCTCCTAAATCAATACTTAATGATGCTAATAGTGCTGGATAACTTATAAATTGTTGGTAATTTTCTATTAATTTTACCATATAATGAATAAAATAGAAAGATAATTTTTAGAAAATGATGAACACTTATACAAAATTATAATACTATATTATTTTTGAAGCATAGTTCGCAAAAGAATTCTAATAATGCGTGGTTTGGAATTTTAGGTGGCGGCATCATGAGAACGATACTCACGATACAGGATTTGGGATTTCGAAATTTTCACATCATGAGGGCACTTCTAACGATCCATAATCAAAGATTTCGAGAGTTTCACATCATGAGGGCACTTCTAACGATACATAATCAAGGATTTCGAGAGTTTCACATCATGAGGGCACTTCTAACGATACATAATCAAGGATTTCGAGAGTTTCACATCATGAGGGCACTTCTAACGATACATGATCAAGGATTTCGAGAGTTTCACATCGTGAGGGCACTTCTAACGATACATAATCAAGGATTTCGAGAGTTTCACATCATGAGGGCACTTCTAACGATACATAATCAAGGATTTCGAGAGTTTCACATCGTGAAGACACTGCTCACGATACATGATCAAGGATTTCGAGAGTTTCACATCATGAGGGCACTTCTAACGATACATAATCAAGGATTTCGAGAGTTTCACATCATGAGGGCACTTCTAACGATACATAATCAAGGATTTCGAGAGTTTCACATCGTGAAGGCACTTCTCACGATACATGATCAAGGATTTCGAGAGTTTCACATCATGAGGGCACTTCTAACGATACATAATCAAATTTTTTCAGAATTATACATCATAAGGGGATTAGAGCTGAGGTCTCTACAAAATAATTAACACAAAAAAGCAGATGACGAGTGATCACCTGCTTTTTAATGTTTATTATTCAAGATTTAATCCTGCAAATATTAATTATGATAACTTAGATGTTAATTCACTAGTTTCTTCGTCATCCACTTGTACAAAAACTTCAACGACATCACCATGTTCATCAACTCGCTCAATGTCTGCACCTAAGGCAGCTAATTTCCCAGCAAAGTCAACGTATCCTCGATCTAAGTGCTTTAATTCAGTTACACGTGTATAATTTTCAGCTTTTAAACCAGCCAAAATTAAAGCTGCAGCAGCTCTTAAGTCTGTCGCTGCGACTTCTGCACCTTGTAAATCGGATGGTCCTTCAATAATAACGCTACGACCTTCAATTTTCATTTGTGCATTCATTCGGCGGAATTCTTCTACGTGCATAAAGCGATTTTCAAATACAGTTTCTGTAATGACACTTGTTCCTTCTGCAAACAGCATTAAAGCCATCATTTGTGATTGCATATCAGTTGGAAAGCCAGGATGTGACAATGTTTTAATATCTGTTGATTGTAGTTTCTCTGGTCCAATAACGCGAATGCCACCTTTTTCTTCTTTAATTACGACACCCATCTCTTGAAGTTTTGAGATAATTGGTCGTAAATGTTCCGGTACAGCATTTTCAATTAGAATATTTCCATTTGTAATAGCAGAGGCTACCATGAAGGTTCCTGCTTCAATGCGATCAGGAATAACTGTATGCTCAGCACCTGTTAATTTTTCCACACCTTCAATTTTAATTGTCTCGGTACCAGCACCGACAATGTTAGCGCCCATTTTATTTAAATAATTAGCTAAATCCACGATTTCAGGCTCTTTTGCGCAATTTTCTAGAACTGTTCTTCCTTCAGCAAGTGCAGCTGCCATAATGATATTTTCAGTTGCACCAACGCTTGGCATATCAAGATATATTTTCGCACCTTTTAGGCGGCTGGGAGCAGTGACTTCAACAAACCCATTACCTACATGGACTTCAGCACCCATGGCTTCAAACCCTTTTAAGTGTAAGTCAATAGGCCTTGAACCAATGGCACATCCACCAGGCATTGCCACTTTTGCGTGACCGTAACGTGCTAATAAAGGCCCTAATACAAGGACAGATGCACGCATTTTACGAACGTATTCAAATGGAGCTTCAGTTTTTAGTTGCTTAGAAGCATCAACTGTAATTTTATTATTAGCAAAGTGAACTTCTGCGTTCATATTACGTAAGACTTCGTTAATTGTACTCACATCTGCTAAGAAAGGAACATCGTGAATTACACTTTTTCCTTCACTGGCAATTAGGCTTGCTGCGATTACTGGGAGTACTGCATTTTTAGCACCTTCTACTCTGACGGTACCATGAAGCTTGTTACCGCCTTTTACGATGATTTTTTCCATATGTCAAAATCCCCTTCAGTTCCAATTTCACTATTATTAGTATTCATTAATAAGGATGGGTGTGCCAATTGAAAACTTGGTCAACCCCATTTCATTTGTTATAACGGCTATTTGCACATTTGTTGGTTCATCCATTATGCTAACTTCTTGGCTCCATAATGGTGTATACCCGTATATTACTTTATCAAGCGTCGAATTTTTATTTTTGTCGATTTGTGTTTGTTTATGTTCGATATCAAGCTTTTCGTTTATGTAATTTAATACATAATCAGCATTGATTATACCACTAAACTCAGTTGTCAGACAAGTATATTTCCGAGCTGATTTTGTGAAGACATTATTCATCATAGCACGAAGCCATTTAGTATAGTTTGTCTTAGTTTCTTCGTTCCATGTATAACCTTTAAATACGGCAACAATTTCTATGTCATCACTTTTATTTTTAGGTACGAGTACATTATAAATTTCGACAGTTTCTGAGTAATTGTGACTGTCCTCAAAAGTATATAATACACTATTTTCATTTTCTTTCCTAGTATATTCATCATTTATTTTTATTTCCTCAATAATATCTTGTTTTTTATTCATATTTACCTTTTCTTTAATAGTGACTTCCCACTCATCAATCTCTAAGTCATTATTTACGACTATATCAATCATATCTTCAACGTCATTTGTACTAATTTCAACAGTTGTTAGTGGACTCGATAACAAGATCGCAATCAAATTTAATAATAATAATTTCCTCACAAAAACAGCCCCCTTGTCCTACTGTTTCCAGTATGAACAAAGAGGCTCAAAAAAATACCCAATATACTAGATTAATAGAAAAAACAAAAGCTCAAGTGCCCGTTTAACCCCGACAAGCTTAAGCAGAAAACCGTAGTGGCGGTCTGGGCCACGTAGGTTTCATTGCGCTTAGAGAGTTAAAGACTGCCTGTACTCTAAAAGACAAAAATAAGTCCATCTGAATCATACATAAATGACAAAGAGTTCAGGTCACTCACTACATAAAGAGAATTAAAATAAAAACAGTAAATCACGTGACCATTGTAAAATATCAAGGAAAAATCGACTGACCCCAGTCCCAATGACGATTGCGAGTAATAATAGGAAAATCCGTGCTTCAGTTGTTCGATTTTTTCTAATCAAAGGTTCGAAGTTAATTGCCTGCATAACCTGCCACGTTATGATAATAAATATAATATGAGAAAGTAATCCAGTTATCGCTGATTGACCTATTGAAAACATAATTAAACCACCCTTTTCTCTAACTATATGTAACTTTGCCATTCGGATATTATTATGTCAATAATGAAGCAAATATATAATAAAACCATTTCAAATAATTCAATACCATTTTTACTCTTTGTCCGACAATTAATAAAACTTACTCGACAGGATATCATAAATATCATGAAAATCATTCACATTTCCCGGGAAATAGCCAAAAATATTATTCAATATTTTAAAATTAGGGACAAAAGTATAAAGCATCCACTTAAATGTACTAGCAGTCTTGCTACGTAGCTTACTGCTTAGAACCTTAGTCGGGTTGGGCGCTAGTTGGATAGTACCAACTCTAATATGATTTTTAACCATAAGGATTTTAATGTTATAGTTTCCTTAACTACAAAAAAAGACTTCCACATTAGGAAGCCTTCTTTTGCTATTTTTATTATTGTACGACATCTAGTCGATTCATTGCTCGTTTGAGTGCTAATTCAGCCCTATGGAAATCAATATGATCTTGTTTTGCTTGAAGTCTGTTTTCAGCTCGTTCTTTTGCTTCGCGAGCACGTTGGACATCAATGTCCTCCGGTTTTTCTGCTGATTGTGCGAGAATAGTCACTTTATCTGGACGCACTTCTAAGAACCCACCTGTAATGGCAAGTTTTTCAACATCATTTTCACGCTTTAATCGAACTGCACTGATTGACAATGGTGCAACCAATGGAATGTGGTTAGGTAAAATTCCTAATTCACCACTTTCAGCTTTACAACTAATCATACTGAATTGATCTTCCAATACAGGACCATCAGGAGTAACAACACTCACAGTTAGTGTTTTCAAAGAAACCCCTCCTTAGGCAGACTGATAAGCCGGTTTGATTTAAGTTCCCAGCTTTTAAGCACATGGCGATGCCTAATGAACATGCCATGTGCCTCATATCTGTCATATTATTCCATATCTTTAGCTTTCTCTAGAACATCTTCAATTGTTCCAACAAGGCGGAAAGCATCTTCAGGGATATGATCGTATTTACCTTCTAAAATTTCCTTGAAATCTTTAACTGTCTGGCTAACTGATACATAAGATCCTTTTTGTCCAGTAAACTGTTCAGCTACGTGGAAATTTTGTGAAAGGAAGAATTGGATACGGCGAGCACGAGCTACCGTTAATTTATCTTCATCAGATAGTTCATCCATTCCTAAAATAGCGATAATATCTTGTAACTCTCTATAATGCTGTAATGTACGTTGCACTGCTGTAGCAACTTCATAATGCTCATCTCCAACAACTTCTGGGTCAAGTGCACGTGACGTTGAAGCTAGAGGATCCACCGCTGGATAAATACCTTGCTCTGACAATTTACGGTCAAGGTTTGTTGTTGCATCCAAGTGAGCAAACGTCGTTGCTGGTGCAGGGTCTGTATAGTCATCCGCAGGTACATAAATAGCCTGGATGGACGTTACGGATCCTTTATCTGTTGACGTAATACGTTCTTGTAATTGTCCCATTTCCGTAGCTAGTGTCGGCTGATAACCAACCGCAGAAGGCATACGGCCTAGTAGGGCTGACACCTCAGAACCTGCCTGTGTGAAACGATAAATATTATCGATAAAGAGTAGAACGTTTTGTCCTTCTTCATCACGGAAATATTCAGCCATTGTTAGACCAGTTAGCGCAACACGCATACGTGCTCCTGGTGGTTCGTTCATCTGACCGAACACCATGGCCGTTTTATCAATAACGCCTGAGTCTTTCATCTCGTAGTACAAGTCGTTTCCTTCACGGGTACGCTCTCCAACACCTGCAAAAACCGAAATACCACCATGTTCTAAAGCGATGTTGTTAATCAATTCTTGTATAAGTACTGTTTTACCTACTCCAGCACCACCAAATAAACCGATTTTTCCACCTTTAATATATGGTGCTAGTAAATCAACAACTTTAATTCCTGTTTCCAAGATTTCAGTCTCGGTTGATAGATTTTCAAATTTAGGGGAGTCTCGGTGAATCGGATCCCTTCTTGTATCTGCTGGCAATGGTTCGTCAAGGTCAATATTGTCTCCTAGTAAGTTAAAGACACGTCCTAATGTCACTTCACCTACTGGTACTGAAATTGGCTTTCCTAAGTTTTCCACTTCCATACCACGCTGAACTCCATCAGTGGAAGACATCGCAATGGTACGTACTGTATTGTCACCAAGATGAAGTGCTACTTCTAAAGTTAGAAGATTGTCCTCGTCTTGGTTATCATCTGCTTTTATTTGGACAGTCAGGGCGTTATAAATTTCTGGTAGATTTTCATCGTCAAATTTAACGTCAACTACCGGTCCCATGACCTGTGTAACATGTCCTTTGCTCATCGATTTCCCTCCTAACTCACTCTCATATCGGTATACCTATTCTAGTGCAGCAACTCCACCGATAATTTCCGTAATCTCTTGTGTGATAGCTGCTTGGCGTGCCCGGTTGAATGACAATGTCAAGTCATCGATAAGCTCATCAGCATTATCTGTAGCACTCTTCATCGCCGTCATACGCGCAGCATGCTCACTTGCTTTACTGTCTAAAATTGCACCGTAAATCAAGCTTTCAGCATATTGTGGCAGTAACACTTCTAGAATTTGTTCTTCATTTGGCTCATATTCGTACTGGCTATCTATTGTTGATGCATTTTCACCAATGTCATCAATCGGTAGTAACTTCGATTGTGTCACTTGTTGCGAAATAGCACTTACATAGTGGTTATAAAAGAGGATTAATTCATCGATCTCTTCATCACTATATAATTGAACTGTTTCATTAGCTAATTCCTTAATATCAGCAAAACTCGGTTGATCTGCAAGTCCGATAATACTTTTCGTAACGGGCAGGCCTCTTTTTCGGCAAAAATCATATCCCATACGTCCAATAGCAATGATGGTGTATTCATCGGTGCTTGAGTGGTTTTCTTCAATTGTTTTATTCAATGATCTTAAAACGTTACTGTTAAAAGCACCCGCCAAGCCCCGATCAGATGTAATGACAAGATATCCAGTCTTCTTAATGTCACGTTTCTTAAGCATCGGATGTTCGGCATCTGAACTACTACCAGCAATATGAGAAACGACCTCTTTTATTTTTTCACTATAAGGAACAAAAGAACGGGCATTTTCCTCTGCTTTACTCATTTTAGAAGCAGATACGAGTTCCATTGCTTTTGTAATTTGCTTCGTATTCGTGGTTGAGTTAATTCTATTTTCAATTTCTTTAAGTGATGCCAAGCTATTTCACCACCCTTTCTACGACCGAAAAGTTAAGTTATCCTTACTTTTCAGACGGTAAAAATGTCTTTTTAAACGATTCGACAGCTTGATTCATTTCCTCTTCCTCAGCTAACTTTCCTGTTTCGCGGATATGATCAAGAATTTCTTTTCCATTTTGGTCTAGCCAAGTATGGAATTCATCTTCAAAACGAGTAACATCACTAACAGGGATATCATCGAGATATCCGTGAACGAGTGCATAAATAATCATAACTTGCTTTTCAACAACAAGTGGTTTATGAAGACCTTGTTTAAGCACTTCAACTGTACGTTCACCACGGTTTAGTTGGGCTTGCGTTGCTTTGTCTAGGTCTGATCCAAATTGTGCGAATGCCTCCAATTCACGGAAGGCCGCTAAATCAAGACGTAGTGTCCCGGCGACTTTCTTCATTGCTTTAATTTGTGCCGATCCCCCAACTCTGGAAACTGAAAGTCCAGGGTTGATTGCTGGTCTAACGCCTGAGAAGAATAGATCTGACTGCAAGAAAATTTGTCCATCAGTAATAGAAATAACGTTTGTTGGAATGTAGGCAGAGATATCTCCTGCTTGCGTTTCAACAAATGGCAATGCGGTTAAAGATCCGCCACCTAAGTCATCATTTAATTTAGCTGCACGTTCCAGTAAACGTGAATGGAGGTAGAATACATCCCCTGGGAATGCTTCACGTCCCGGTGGACGACGTAGTAACAAGCTCAGTTCACGGTAAGCAGCAGCTTGTTTAGATAAGTCATCATAAACAACAAGAACATGCTTGCCGTTATACATAAACTCTTCACCCATTGATACTCCTGCATAAGGTGCTAGATAAAGTAGTGGAGCTGGGTCAGATGCACCAGCAGAAACAACAATTGTATAGTCAAGTGCACCATAACGACGAAATGTTTCAACGGTACTACTTACAGTAGATTCCTTTTGTCCGATAGCTACATAAATACAAATCATATCTTGATCTGCTTGGTTCAATATAGTGTCAACAGCAACAGTTGTTTTACCTGTTTGACGGTCCCCAATAATAAGTTCCCTTTGCCCACGGCCAATTGGTACTAATGCGTCAATCGCTTTAATACCTGTTTGTAGCGGCTCATGTACCGACTTTCGGGCCATAACACCTGGTGCTTCGGCTTCGATTGGCCGAGTTTTAGATGTTTCAATCGGTCCTTGGCCATCAATTGGTTGTCCTAATGGGTTAACTACACGTCCAAGTAATTCTTCACCAACAGGAACTTCCATAATACGTCCTGTACGGCGAACTTCATCGCCCTCTTTTATATCAAGGTATGGGCCAAGGATGACAATACCAACGTTACTTTCTTCTAGGTTTTGTGCCATACCCATTGTTCCGTTTTCAAATTCAACAAGCTCACCAGCCATGACATTATCAAGACCATGAGCACGTGCGATTCCGTCACCGATCTCAATAACGGTTCCGACATCACTTACTTCAATATCTGAATCGAAAGTTTCGATTTGCTGTTTAATCAATTTACTGATTTCTTCAGCTTTGATGCTCATACCATTTCACCCCTATCATCAATTGTTTGCAGCGACAATTTTTTGTTCAATACGTTTTAATTTGTTTTTCACAGTCCCATCAAAGATTGTATTGCCAACTTGTACTTTCATACCACCAAGTAGGCCAGGATCTACAATATTCACGAGGTGAATGTTACTCTTATTAAAACGTTTTGCAAAAGTTGCTTGCAGTTCTGTTTGCTCAAGCTTTGACAGTTCGCGAACAGAGAATACTTTTGCTTCTGCAATCCCTTTTCTATCATTCACCAGCTGGATAAAATGATCGATAATGGCTAGTACCATTTCTGTACGGCTGCGTTCTACGAGCAATTTTAAAGTGTTTAAAACGTCAACATGCAAGCCTGTAAATGCCTCTTCTAGCAACTGGTTTTTTGTTTCATTTTTTATGCTTGGATGTTTTAAAAATGTATCAAGCTGTTCATTGTCGCTAAAAACGTCCTTAACAGTGTTCAATTCTTCAACATATTTATCTAATATGTTTTTTTCAATACCGAGTTCAAAGAGAGCATCTGCATACCGATTAGCTACTACTGCATCATGCATCGCTATCTCCTACCTCTTTAATGTATTCGTTGATCAACTTCTCTTGATCTTGTGCACTGATCTCTTTCTCAATGACTTTACTTGCAATCATCACAGATAATGAAGCAACTTTATCTTGAAGGGCTTGTAATGCCTTTTCTTTTTCGTTCTGAATATCTGCTTGTGCGGCAACTTTTAGTCGGTCAGCTTCTGCTCGAGCCGATTCGATAATATCGTTTTCTTGTTTAACACCCGCTTGACGAGCATCTTCAATGATCTTTTGAGCCTCTTGCTTCATTTGTTTAAGTTGAGCTTGAGCTTCTCGAGATGCTTCTTCAGCATCTTTTCGGTTTTTCTCTGCTTCTTCTATTTCATTAGCCACATAATTCTCCCGTTCTTCCATTTTACTCATTAATGGACCCCAGGCGAACTTTTTAAGAAGGGCTAATAGAATTAGGAAAAAGAACAACTGTGTAAGCATGTCTCCAATTCTTAAACCACCTACACTCACTCCAAGAGTTAACAAGTCAGTATAAAAATGCACAACGTTCACTCCTTTCGCTAATGGTTATCATTTTGCTTATAGAAACGTAACATTTTAAGTTTTTAGATTAGATTTTCTTTAATTTCATACATAAAGGAATGGCGAAGATTCGGGGGCTGTCCCTCACCTCGCCATATACCCTTTTGACTAAACGTATTACATAACCATAAATGCGATAACTACTGCGAAAATCGGAATCGCCTCAACTAATGCTACCCCGATAAACATTGTTGTTTGAAGAGCACCACGAAGTTCTGGTTGACGTGCAATCCCCTCAACTGTACGACTTACAATCATACCGTTACCTAAACCCGCACCTAATGCGGCAAGTCCAATTGCTATTGCTGCTGCTAAAGCTCCCATTTAAATTTCCTCCTTATATTTACCTAAAATATTATTTTTTTATTTTAATGGCTAGGATTCACTTTGTGTGAGATATATACCATTGTTAACATTGTGAAAATAAAGGCCTGAATTGCCCCGATAAAGAGACTAAATCCTTGCCACGCCATCATTGGGATGGCTGATCCAATAAATGCGAACACATTCAGTTGAGCCATTGATACGATAAGGCCTAACAGAATCTCTCCCGCATAAAGGTTCCCGAAAAGACGTAAGCCTAGGGTTAATGTGTTTGTAAACTCTTCAATGATATTAAGTGGTAAAAGAAATGGTAGTGGACGAATATAATCTTTTCCATACTCTTTAACTCCTTTTACTTTGACACCATAATAATGAGTTAGAACTATAACCATTCCTGAAAGGGTCAATGTAAGAGTAGCATCAGCGGTTGGTGACTTCCACCAAAGATTATCGCCTACCACCCCGACTGTGATAACACCAACAACGTTACTCACTAAGATATACGTAATCAATGTTAATCCAAGAGGTAAGAATACTTTACCCGTTTTCCAGTCCATCGTGTCGCCTATCATGCCTTTAACAAAGTCGACGGCCCATTCTAAAAAATTCTGCATGCCTGTCGGTTTCATTTGTAAGTTTCGACTGCCTATCACGGCAATGATAAAAACTATTGCTGAAACGACTATTATCATAAAGACGTTCGATAAGTTAAAATCAAGCCATGGTATCCCAAATGCACTTTCAACTATCGGTGCTTCATGTTCCACGTTGCTCACCTCTTTCCAAGCACAATTCTACCTTAATTACTTCCAAACATGAAAAACAATGTTTGGTTACTAATCTTTTTGGGAAAAGGTACGAATAGCAAAGTCTATCATTAAAACTATGTATGATGTACCTAAACCAACGATAACGCCTATGATGTCAATAACGCCTTCAAATCTCAAGGCGATAATGACAGCCAGTGCCGCTCCTGCTAAACGAGTGAAAGTGCCTATCCCAAGTGGGGAGCCACCCTCAGCAACCGCTTCGCCAAAGCGTCTGATCTTACGTTGAAGTACCCATAAATTATAAAAACTAATGGCACCCCCCAACAAAAGACCATTAAAAAAATTGGGGTAGGAACTAAATCCTGCTCCAAGGACAAAAATAGCTAAAAGGTAGAGCATCCATTTGCGCTGCCGAGTTATCATACTTTCATATTGCGACATTTTTCTATTCTTCTCCCAACCTCTTAAAACACTTATAAAAGTTTCTTTTTCAAGCTATTCCGGCAGAAAATCCGTTCCTTAAAGCTTTTACTTCCCTCGTGTGAGAAAAGTCACTGCACATGCTACTGAAATTGCTATAATTATTAATGGAAAATGGCGGGCTTTTTTACACAATTCTAATGAAACCCTTATCATTCCACACTAGACAAGTTTACAATAGCTATACTTGGATGTCAATTGGTTTATGAATTAACTTATGTTGAAATATGATAACTCATAATGTGACGAAAACCACATTATTTTGATAAATATTTATTTTTTAGAAAAATACTCTATTCCATTATAATAGAACTTTTTTCGATTAAAAGTGACATTTTTGTGAACATCATTTTTCAGTTAACATAATCACTTTAAATTTAAACATTATGCATCGCAAGTTATAGTCACATTCGTCTTACCAAAGCCATTATGTCAATGTTTATTGTATTTTATTGATTCTTTCTTTTAGATCTCTTAATGCACTTTCTGCACCTTCATTTTGGAAAGCCTCTTGAGCTTTGGTAAAGTTTTCAAGGGCCTCACTTATGTTATTATCTTTTACAGAGTTATCTCCCAAAGCCCGGTACACATAACCAATAACCATTTGATCTTTAGCGAGTTTTGCTTCTGCTAAGGCTATTTCCATAAGTTCCCTCGACTTCTTTAAGCTACCTATAGCATTATAAGTCATCCCTTGCTCAAAGTAGTTAGCAGAAAGTTCAAGATGAAAATCACCTTGTAGAGTCTCATAAATACTTTGTTCCTGCTTGAAATACGAGATTGCTTTATCTAAATTCACGTCCATGCGATAAATAATTCCTAGCTGATGAAGTACAATTGCTTCTTCCTCTTTATTACCCTCTTGTTCCGCAATTTTAAGCAACTGTGAATAAAGCTCACTTGCGTCTGTTAATTGCTTCATTTCAACTTTTACGAAACTGAGTCCATGTAGTGCTTGCTTATAAACAACTGTGTCTTTATCTGTCATTTTATCCAAGCATTGTAAATATAAAATTTCTGCCTGTTTTAAATGCCCCTGTTCAAAAGCGTTTAAAGCATTTTTAAGCTTTCTTGTAATATGTTGCATTTTTAAGTCACCTACTTTCTTTTTACTATGACTTCATTCTAATAGTCTCAACTTTCGCAGAATAAAATTAACAAATCCCCCCTTGGAATCATGGCGGCAGGATAAAAAACACACAGCACAGCTGACTTTTAATGAACTGACCATAAGAAAAATGGATTATCAAGTCCACAAAATTTTTATTACTGCGCATTATATATCTTTTGTTATAAGCGGCTATTTTATGATAGTTCAATGGCTGACCAAAGTTCAATTTTTTAGAATCAGCCCCATTTAAACAAATTGTCAAGAAGATATCAGACAATCTATAAGCTCAAGTCTAGTTCACTGATGCAAAAGTTGAATAACAGTAAATTAAGCAAAAAACATCCGCACGAGATTCGATACTTTGTTGATGTTTCGAATCTCGTGCGGATCATTTTAAGGTTCTATCGTAAGCATTGTTTCATAACTTTCATATTGTCCATCTTCAAGCTGAACAGTAACGATGGCGATATAATGCCCTGGATTTCCTAAGTCTGATTGTTGTAATTCACCTTCATTTAAACCTGAATCAACATTATTTAAATGTAAAAACTGCCGATCATAGACAAGTGTATCTGGATTATATAAATTGACGTCCACTGTTTTTGCTTGTTCGGTTAAATAGAGTTGATATTGATAGTCATCCTGAGACAGTTCTTTTAAGGAAAAGTTAAAGCCCATAACTTTTGGATGATCTGCCGTTTCATTAACAAATAAGTATGGAAGCTGATACGTTTGATCCGCGCTCTCCAAAGTAAGCCAATTTTGATGAATTCCTTCATCTAACAACTGGGGATTGACCTTTAATTCAATGGGGATAGTCTTTTTTTCTTTCGGTTTAACCATAAAAGTTTGAGGCAAATTAAAGTGTATCCCCCGTTCTTTTGTTGGGATTTGAAATGAATAGGTTTGCGTTTCATTCGTCTTATTTTCTACACTCAAGTCAGTTGATGTTGAACGTCTTGTTCTTGAAAACTCTCCAAATGATAAAGACGAATCATAGATAATGGTTGAAGTTTCAATCGCCTTTTTAATCTGTATGAGACCTGCGCCTTGCTCGATGGGATCAAGAGGTTTTTCATCAGTATCCATCATTTGTTTGGTCGTTGTTTTGAGTGCGCCATAAATTTGCTCGTTCGACCAGTCAGGACGCGCTTCCTTAACTAAAGCAATGGCCCCCGCAGCGTGAGGAGCAGCCATACTCGTTCCTTGTAATATTTGATAACCACCTGGCACTGTACTCAATATATCTGTACCTGGTGCTAAGATATCAGGTTTAATATCCCAATTTACTGTCACGGGGCCTCTTGAACTGAATTCAGCCACACCTGCTTCTTTTTCTTTGTAAACAGTTTCCAGATAAGACGTTTTTTGTTCGCTTTGATTTGCCAACCATTCACCATGTTCTTTAGAAATCAAAGCTACAGGAATTTCAACAGGATCTTTTTCGCTCGCTATAGAGCCTTGAATCGCTTCCTCTTCATTATTATAAATCAATACTGCAACTGCACCTTGATTTTCAGCTTTTTTTGCTAATTCATAAAAAGGAATGTCTCCCCGCTGAATGAGAGCAATTTTTCCAATAACTTTTTCTTTGTCTGTAGTAATAGGATAGTCTTTCGTTAAATCCCAAGGTGGAGAGCCGATAAAGGGCATCAGGGCAATGGTTTCATCTTCAATTGGTTCATGTAAAAACGGTAGATGTTTTAATTGTTCGGACGCACCTACGGAAAAAGCCTTGGTTGCTGTAGCTGGTGATCCAACAGTCCACGTATCTGGTCCACTGTTTCCATTCGCAATGACTACAGACACACCGAGTTCACTGGCCTTGTTGACAGCGACACTCGTCGGATAGTCAGGGCCGTTTACATCATTACCTAGGGATAAATTAATGATATCGACGTCATCTTTTATCGCTTGCTCCATCGCTGCAATAATATGTATTGATGACCCTACACCTCCTGGGCCGAGCGCGCGGTAAGCGTAAATATCAGCTTCAGGCGCCACGCCTTTTAAAGAGCCGTTTCCACCAATGATACCTGCGACATGAGAACCATGCTCCGTTGGAATGCCCTGTTCCGGCATTGTTTCCATAGGGTCTTCGTCCAAATCAACTAAATCATAGCCACCTTGATAATTTTTTTCTAAATCGGGATGGGTATAATCAATCCCTGTATCAATTACCCCAACTTTAACACCGCGTCCTGTATAATTTGTATCGTTTAACGTCTGGGGCAAGACGACGTGCTCATTATCTTGAAAGTCTTCTAAAGTCTCAATGGGAGGTTCAGGTTTTTGGTTATTTGTTGTTGTTTTATATGTTCGTTCAGGATGAATCGCTTGAACAAATTCCAGTGACGAGAGACGAGCCAATTTTTTGGGTTCTGCTTTAACTGCCAGACCATTAAATATCTCATCATAAACTGAAATAATCTCCACAAAAGGATGGTATGTTTCAAGGTATTCCGCGTGCTGATGAGGATCACCGTCTACTTCAATGATGATGGCCTCTAGGATGTTTTCCTTTTCATCTGATGGAAATGCTGACACTGGAGTGATGCCAAATAACAATAGTAAAATAGTAATAAAAATAAGAAATCGCCACCGCATAGTAAACCTCCCTTTTTATTTAGGGTGTAACGAAGCGGGCGATTTATGCTAGCATTTTTTAATTTTAGTTATTTTGTTAAAGTAAGAGGATATCCAGGAGGTATTTTTGATTCATTTACTTATGAACGACATCTTTTAAGGGTTTCTCATGAATCTTAGTCTTCATAAGCCCCATGAACGACATCTTTTAGTGAATTCTCATGAATCTCGGTCTTCATAAGCCTCATGAACGACAAATTTAAGTGGTTTCTCATGAATCTTGGTCTTCATTATGCTTACAGTAATTTTCCAATGTGTCTAAAGAAAAGAGACACCTATGATTTGGTGTCCCTCACTTTACTATTCCTAAAAATATTCAAGTATAGCGTCAACGATTCGCCTTGATGCTTCACCGTCCCCATATGGGTTAGCAGCTTTCGCCATGGCATCATGGGCTTTTTTATCTGATAATAATTCGTTTGCCATATTAAAAATAGTTTCTTCTTCAGTTCCGGCTAGCTTCAATGTTCCCGCGTCTATTCCTTCGGGACGTTCCGTTGTATCCCGAAGTACAAGGACTGGTACGCCAAGGGAAGGGGCTTCTTCCTGAATTCCACCGGAGTCGGATAAAATTAAGTATGCTTTTGACGCGATATTATGGAAATCGATGACACCAAGCGGTTCGATCAACTGAATGCGCTCATCGTCACCTAAAATCTCATCGGCAATCTGACGGACTTTTGGGTTTAAATGAACCGGATAAACGACATGCAGATCATCATGAGTCTCGACTAAGCGTTTAATAGCTCGAAACATTTGTTCCATATTTTCGCCTAAATTTTCTCGACGGTGTGCAGTCATTAAGACCAACCGCCGATCTCCCAATTGATTAAGTACGGGATGATGATAATCGTTAACCACCGTTGTTTTCAAGGCATCAATTGCTGTATTGCCCGTGACGTATATACTATCTTCAGGTTTATTTTCATCCAAAAGATTTTGCTTCGCTTGATCTGTTGGTGAAAAATGCATATCAGCAACGACCCCTGTTAAAAGGCGATTCATTTCTTCAGGAAAAGGCGAAAACTTATTCCATGTCCTTAATCCTGCTTCAACGTGTCCGACCGCAATTTGATTATAAAAAGCTGCGAGAGAACCTGCAAACGTTGTGCTCGTATCCCCATGAACGAGCACGATATCTGGTTTTGTATCTTTCATTAGTTGATCCAGACCCTCAAGCACCCGAGTTGTAATCTGAGCGAGCGTCTGATTTTGTTTCATGACGTTAAGATCATAATCTGGTGTAATTTGAAAAATATCCAGCACCTGATCAAGCATTTCTCGATGCTGTGCGGTAACTGTTACGATTGTTTCAATTTTATCCGATCGTTTATTTAACTCTAAAACGAGGGGAGCCATTTTAATTGCTTCTGGTCTTGTCCCGAAAATAGTCATTACTTTTATTCGTTCACTCATTACTATTTCCACCGCCAATTATAAACAATTCTAAATCAATACTGGTTGTAAGATTGTTAATTATTTACTTTGTACCAAATAAACGGTCACCAGCATCACCTAAGCCTGGTACAATATAGCCTTTTTCATTTAACTTATCATCCATTGCTGCCAAATAAATATCCACATCGGGATGTTCTTTATTAATCAATTCAACACCTTCAGGAGCTCCTACTAAACAAACGAGACGAATTTGTTTGGCACCACGCTTTTTCAATGAATGAATTGCATCATTGGCAGAGCCACCTGTTGCAAGCATGGGATCAAGTACAATCAGCTCACGTTCTGAAATATCTGATGGTAATTTTATATAATACTCTACAGGCTGTAATGTCTTAGGGTCGCGGTATAATCCGACGTGCCCCACTTTTGCTGCCGGGAGTAGATTAAGCATCCCATCCACCATGCCAAGTCCAGCACGTAGAATTGGAATGAGACCAATTTTCTTTCCAGCTAGAACACTGGCTTTTGTTTCCATCACAGGCGTTTCGACCGTTGTCTCTTGAACAGGTAGGTTTCGAGTAATTTCAAAAGCCATTAACATCGCCACTTCATCGACGAGTTCGCGAAATTCCTTTGTCCCTGTGCGTTTATCCCTGATATATGTTAGTTTATGTTGGATTAGTGGATGTTCAAGTACATGTACTTTTCCCATCTGATCGATCACTCCTTCAAATTAGTCGTATCCTTGAAATTGTACAGAAAAATATGGCGACATTCAAGAATTTCTCTTAAAAATCGTTATTTTTATAGGTATTCGGAAAATAATGGTTAAATTTAATATTAAAAAATCACCGCTCACGGAATATACTTGCTTTCCGTGGGCGGCTGATGAGCCTCGGCCCCCACTGGAGTCTCGCATATTCCATTCGCTAGTAAAAGTTCCCTTTATAAATTGCACATAAAAATCCGAATGGCCTTTTTATATAAATACGTCTTCTTCTTTTTATACCCTCAAACACATAAAAAATACTCCTTTCAAAAAAGGAGTATTCTAAACTATTCATAAAGTGGGAAATGTTTAGTTAAAGCAGCAACACGTTCTTCTACTTCAGCTAGTTTTTCCTCATTATCAGTATTTTTCAATGTCAATGCCATCATGCTTGCGATTTCTTTCATATCGTCTTCTTTCATGCCACGCGTCGTTACAGCAGCTGTTCCAATTCGAACACCACTTGTTACGAATGGACTTTCAGTATCAAATGGAATTGTATTTTTATTTGTTGTAATTCCAACTTTGTCCAATACCTCTTCAGCAATTTTTCCTGTCAAATCAAGTGGAGTCACGTCTAGTAAAAGAAGATGGTTGTCCGTTCCGCCTGAGACAATACGAATTCCCTCTGATACAAGTGCCTCACCTAAAGCTTTCGCATTATCAACCACTTGTTTAGAGTACGTTTTAAAATCATCCGTTAGCGCCTCTTTGAACGACGTTGCTTTAGCAGCAATCACATGCATTAACGGACCACCCTGCATACCAGGGAAAACTGTTTTATCAATTTGTTTACCGTATTTTTCTTTACATAAAATCATACCACCACGTGGGCCTCGTAATGTTTTATGTGTTGTAGTCGTTACAAAATCAGCATATGGTACCGGGTTTTGATGAAGACCTGTCGCTACAAGGCCCGCAATATGAGCCATATCAACTAACAAATATGCTCCTACTTCATCAGCGATTTCACGGAATTTAACAAAATCAAGCTCTCGAGAATACGCACTTGCACCAGTGACAATTAACTTTGGCTTAACTTCTTTTGCTTTTTCTAAAACAACATCATAGTCTAGTTGTTCTGTTTCTTTATCCACACCGTAATCAACAAAATTATAGAGTTTTCCACTGAAGTTCACAGGGCTTCCATGCGTTAAGTGTCCACCATGGTTTAAATTCATGCCAAGGACTGTATCGCCTTGTTCCAATATCGTGAAATAAACAGCCATATTTGCTTGTGCCCCTGAATGAGGTTGAACATTCGCATGTTCTGCGTCAAATAGTTGTTTAGCTCGATCACGCGCTAAGTTTTCGACAACATCTACATGCTCACAGCCACCGTAATAACGCTTCCCCGGATAGCCTTCTGCATATTTATTTGTTAATACAGAACCCATTGCTTCCATCACTGATTCAGATACAAAGTTTTCGGAAGCGATTAATTCGATTTTATCCTGTTGCCTCTTCTTTTCTGCCTGGATAGCGTCAAAAATTTCGGCATCGGTTTCTTGAATGTGCTTCATCTCTATTTCCCCCTTTGATAAATTGAATATCTCGTAAAACTATGTATAGCTTATCCAATTATTTTACAACTGGATAAGCACTACTTCCACATATCTCGATAATAATCGATAGTGTCACTAAAGTCGAGCCTTAGTTTTTATAGATAGCGCGCTCGCCTCCGATTAACTTTGGTCTCGTTCTTGCGCCATTGAGATGTGCGTTTCCGATTGATTTTTGTTTGAAACGTAATGGAACCGCCACTTGTTTCAGCTGCATTCCAATCATTGTTTCACCGATATCTATGCCAGCATGGGCGTTAACGTTTTCGACAACAACGGAATTTTCAAAATGTTTATAAGCGTAAGATGCCATAGAACCACCCGCATTTCGACTTGGAACGACGGTCACTTCTTCTAGTAGGTGAGTGGACATCGTATCTCGCTCCATCACCAAAGCACGGTTCAAATGTTCGCAGCACTGGAAGACAAGACGCACGCCTGTCTCATCAGATAATTTCTCTAAGCTGTGGAAAATTTGTTCCGCTAGCTCTTCACTACCTGATGTCCCGATTGACTTACCAGCAATTTCACTTGTAGAACAGCCTACGACAAATAAATCATCTTTCTTTAAATAATCACTTTCAATCCACTCATCAACAAGTGCATCCATATCTTGCTTTACCTGCTCAATAAGATCTTCCACTATTTCCACCTTCCTTTAAATTGATAGAGATTAAGTTTGTAACAGTATTTTAGGACTTTTTCAAAAAAGAAAAAATACTTCAAAACAAAATAAGTGACAGTTTCCGTAAATTGCGCAGTATAAATTATAATGATGTACTTTCTCATTCTGATGAGAGTTATGTGATCTACCATCGCTTCGGCAGAATACTTCGCTTTCCATGGGCACGGCTTCAGCCTCCTCGCGGAAAACCACCGCTGCGGGGTCTTCAGACTCGTGGGACTGCACTATCGTTCGCCCCATCGAAGACCATTTGCTATTCCCATAGGAGTCTACGTATTCTGCCTGCGCTAATATAGACCGTCTAATTTATGATGTTTCGGAAGCTTGATTATTACAGATATTTATGTCATGAAAGAGAAAGCTAATATAAGCGGAGGAAACACACGGAGACTCCTGGGACTGCAGCAAGCTTCGTTCCACCGAAAACCTTTGTGGGAGCTAATGTCTTCGGTGGGACGAGCATTTAGCGCAGTCCCAGAGGCCTAGATGAGACCCCGCAAGTGCGTTAGCATGAGGAGGCTTCATCAGCCGCCCACGGAAAGCGTAGTGTGTTTCCCTAGCGATGGACTAGCAGTCATCCTTGTTCAAAATCGGAAAATATTAGACTAAATTTATTGCGCAGTTTATATCAATTGTCTATCTAATTATGCTCTTCTTCATAGTCAGTAATTTTTTTAACTCGATTGGCGTGGCGTCCGCCGTCATATTCGGTTTCAAGGAATGCTTTGGCGATTTCACGGGCTGGTCCTGGTCCAATGACGCGTTCACCCATGGCAAGCATATTCGCATCATTATGATGGCGGGTGAGCTTAGCACTATAGACATCATGGGCTAATGCACAGCGTATTCCTTTTACTTTGTTGGCAGAAATGGACATGCCAATGCCGGTTCCACAAATTAAAATACCGCGGTCAAACTCACCTTTAGCGACTCGCTCAGCAGCTGGCAATGCGTAGTCTGGATAATCGACAGATGTTTCACAAGAACACCCAGCATCTTCATATTCGATACCCATTTCTTCTAATAAATCTTTCACTTCATTTCTAAGTGTCATTCCAGCATGGTCAGCAGATAAAAGTACCTTCATAATCTATTCACTCCTTGTCAAAGTTTAAATAATCCTAAGACACATTAAATTCTCGGATGTGCTTATTTAAATTTTGTGCTTGTTTTTCTAAATCATGTGCTAACTTATCCACATTTTCAATCGTGCTTGCTTGTTCTTGTACTGAAGCGTTCATTTCTTCAGCTCCGGCAGACGTTTCCTCGGCAATAGCGGCTACTTCTTGTGACTCAGAAGCCGTTGTTTGAATCGATGTGAGCTGCTTATTCACAAGTGTAGAAATAATATCTATATCACTCACCACTTCCTCAACAGATATGGACATTTCTTCAATCGCAGTATTCGTTTTTTCCCCGTTGTTCGCTTCTTTTTTTGCTTCATTCACGTTATTATCCATTTTTTTAGCAACCATTTTCACATCATCTTGAATCGCTTTAATAAGACTTGATATTTGTTGAACAGCGCTAGCACTTTCATCGGCTAGTTTACGAACTTCGTCAGCAACCACAGCAAAACCTTTTCCATGCTCACCTGCTCTTGCCGCTTCAATTGATGCATTTAGTGCTAGCAAATTCGTCTGTTCAGCAATATCACCTACCATGGTGATAATCGACTCAACTTCCGTGGCATTTTGATTAAGTTTGTTGACATCTTTAAGCGATTCACTTTGATCGAGCGCCAACTGTTGAATCCCTTTCACTAATTGGTTTACCACATTTTTACTTTCTTCTAACGTATCAAGCATGACTTGAGCTTTTTCCGACGACTGCCTCGCCTTCCCCTCTACTTCTTCAGCAAGATTTGTTGCAGTTTCCATTGCTTCAGCTGTATTCTGGATAGCTAAAGCTGAACTTTCTGCACCATTTGAAATATCTTCAACTGAAGCACTTATGGAGTTTGAATGTTCGTTCACTTGTGATGAGACTGATTTTAATTCTACGACTGATTGATTGGTTTGGACAAAGTTTACATTAATGTCTTCAACCATTAGTTTAATATTTTTAAGCATTTTATCAAAAGCAAGACTAAGTGCTTTGATTTCATCATCTGATTGTTGGATATTAATCGTTTGATTCAAGTCTCCCTCAGCAGCCTGAGAAGCGACCTTTTCCAAGTTTTCAAGTGGCTTGGTGATAATGCGCGCAAACAAATACGCCAAAATTCCAGACCAAATAATCCCCAGTGACAACGTCAGGATTGCAAACATTTCCATAGACATATTTAAGAATCCCTGTAGTTGATCATATAAATAATAAATAAAAAATGCACTTGTCGAATACGTAATTAAGGCTAATATCGTTGTAAATAAAACAAGTTTCATTCGTAAACTGAACCGATAACTTTTTTTCACAAATTTTCCCCCGATTTTCGTCTAGTTTTCAGACTTACTTAATTTTTCAACCAACATATTAACGTATAATTCAATTTCATCCAGTGTTTTTTCATATACAGTCAGGTCGCCACCAAAAGGATCAGAAATATCGTAACTGATTAAATTACTTTCTAGTTGTTGAATTTTTTCAATATCTGACTGCAGATGCTCACCTAACTTTTGATCAAGAATTGTGTTATCAAATTTATGTTGGTTTTCCTGAATAAATTTAAACCGTTTTTCTTCATAGTTGGCATAAACCTTCTTAAGTTCTGCCCACACTTCTTTATCGGCTTCTGAGACATATTCTTTTAGTGTGAAAAATTTATCAGTGTAATCGGGGTATTGTAAAATTAAGGATTGCTTATGCTGAGTCGTCATAGTCAACACAAGGTCGGCCCAGTTTAATAACCGTGCGGTGATTGGTTGAGATTCGTGTGCCAGTTTGATGTCTTTATTTTTCAGCACTGTTATCGTATGTTGATTGGCACGCTGTTTTTCTCCAGCAAAAATACCGGCAGATTGAACATTTGCTTTAGGTAATTTCTGCTTAAGCAAGGTTTCTGCCATTGGACTTCGACACGTATTCCCTGTACAAACAAATAATATATTCATTCATGAACCTCCGTGCTTAATACATAAAATTATACATGAGTTTAATATGGCTTAGAATCAAGGGAAATGGCTTTTTAAGTTTTTAGATAATCTATTAATCCCATATTAAATATACCATATGAACAAGGGAGGTGTCAGATAATAGAGGTTAAAGATATTTCTGTAGTTTTTAGATTATAAGTTAGCGGAACTGTGGGTGTGTTACTGATCTAGAATACTTTTGATATCAAGCTAATAAGGTTCGAACAATGAGTGAATTGGAGTATTCCAAAAAACGCACTTAATGTTCCATAGCTTCTCTATACAAAATGAAGGACAAGATTTGGTAAAAATTCCAAAACTTGTCCTTAATCAACGTTATCAAGGATAAAATTGAGCGACAGACCTAAAATTTGTCCTTCATCGCCATTATGCTATACACATAACGATGGCTTACCTGCAGAAGTCACCATATACCTTACGTTAGTATGTATTTTTTCTCAAGAAGTCCCATAAAATATTCTGATGTTGATATTATTTGTCACCGCTAAGCCTAAGTTATCCATTCCAAAGCTAGGGAAACCTGTGGTCAGGAGGATCTGAATAAAGTGTGATTATTTAGATTTGTCCTACCTCTATTCAAAATAAACATATTATCCGAATAAAATATTAAGCCCGAATCCAAATAGTATACTACCGCCCAAAATTTCACTATAAGCACCCAGGAATCCATGGACTTTTGCCCCTATAATCATGCCTAACCATGTTAAGAAGGTGCTAACCGTTCCAAATAAAATAAGGGCAATTAAAATTTTTGTACCTGATAAGCCGATTCCCAAACCTACAGAAAAGCTGTCGATACTAACGATGAATGCTAATGCTAATAATGCTATCCCCGTTGGTTTGAAGGTGGTCTTCGCTTCATGATTAAAGGCTGATAGCAGCATGTGGACCCCAATCACTACTAGTAAGGCCCCTCCTAATAAGGTCGTCCAATGCCCGACTTTCGTGGAGATAAAAAACCCTAGAATGATCCCAAAGGACGGCATAGCAATATGAAAGATCCCAAAGATTAGTCCAATTAAAGCAATCCGCCTTAACCTTATCTTTTGCATCCCTATCCCAAGACTAACAGAAAAGGCATCCATTCCAGTGGCAAAAGCCATAAATGTGAGTGTGACAATTTCACCTAATAATGATTGAGACATTTATTATCCTCCCCGGACATGCTTATAAACTATATGCATGTCCAAGGTGGATTATGAAGTTATCTAAATTATAGATAAGCTGATTCGTCATTGATAAAAATACATCTGCTTCTTTGAAACTTTATCCTTTATGTGCTCCTCTATTTTTTCTATGTGCCTTTATTTCATTCTATAGCCATTTAAAACTTTCTATAGCCTCTTGTTTCATCCTATAGCCCTATACTGTACGTAGGTTACACTAAGACAGCAGGACAACACTATTTTTCCTTTAAATAAGAGCTTGCTGCCTTCTCCAAGCGGTTCATTACTGCGACACCAATTTCCTTCTTTTCAAAGGCTTCACATAAAATTATGTTCACATGACCTTGTTTAAAAGTTCTTAACCCATCATATAAATGGGATGCAATGTCGTTTATATGATCGCCTAACGGAATAATTTCATCTGCAGTAAGTTGCTTAGCCATACGGTTGCTTGCCAATACGCCAACTCTCCCGTATGTTTCTCTCTTTAAGTTGATTTGCTTCTGCATATAAGCCGTGTCACCTTCCACTAAAAGAAGAGGGAGTTCCGGAGAATAGTGTCTATATTTCATGCCAGGAGATTTCGGTTTATCTAACTTATCCACAATGGCTGAGTCTTGGGCCAACTTACCCACAACTTCCTCCAGTTGTTCTTTCGTCACTCCACCCGGCCTTAAAATCATGGGTACTTCTCCTGTACAATCCACAACGGTTGACTCCACGCCTACTCCCGTCGGTCCATCATCTAATAAACCTGCTATTTTTCCATTTAAATCATCCCAAACATGATCAGCTGTCGTTGGACTTGGCTTACCAGATAAATTAGCGCTAGGAGCAGCTAGTGGGAGATTGGCTTGTTGAAGGAGATGCTGTGCAACGGGGTGATTTGGTATACGAATACCAACTGTGTCCAGACCTGCCGTTACGTTTTTCGCACATACACCATTGCTAGGCAAAACAAAAGTAATAGGCCCGGGTGCAAAATGATCAATCAGTTTATCCACATATTGTGGATATGTTGTTGTGAGCTGTTTTAATTGATCTTTTGTTGCTACGTGAGCGATAAGTGGATTATCCTGTGGGCGTCCCTTTGCTTTGAAAATTTTAGCTACAGCAATTTCGTTGGTCGCATCGGCGCCTAGACCATAAACTGTTTCAGTAGGAAAAGCAACGGTATTGCCCGCCTTTAATACAGCAACCGCTTCTTCAATTACTGTTTTTCTTTCATCACTATTTGATGTAATATTCCATCTCTCAGTATTAATCATCTCTGCAACCTCTTTTCTTCCTACATTTTAGAGGATAAAAGATTATTACTCAAGAACAAAAGCACAAAAGCGCGGGGCGCCTGGTCTGCTCCGACAAGCTTAAGCAGAAAAACGTAGTGGCGATTTTTGCCACGTAGGTTTACTGCTTAGGACCTCGAGGGGGGCACTTGAGCTAAACCTGACGAGATAAAGGAGATCCGAAGAGCGGATCGATTCAAGATTGACTTATCGTTGGAAAGCATTCGAAGCTTACTACTTGCTAAAGTGCTTGATATACTTTTCTACACAATAAAAAAAGATCTGCAATAGTTATCCACAGACCTTTTTATTTGATATATGATTTAAAGGGAGTTTGACGACTTAATTATTCAACGTTTTTTGTTTAATAGCTTTATTTTACAATTTAAATGTTGATAAACACTTAATTTTCTCTATTAATTATTAATGGATATCCACAATATCCACAGAGATTTACACACAATTCACATTAAACACACAAGATATACACAACATACTCTGAATATTGTGGAGGGAATTACCTAAGAAACTTGATATGCCCACCAATTCCCTTCTTTTCTTCCTAGTTCCATACCTAATTCTTGTTTTGGCTGTGGATTAAATTGTAGTGCTTCCAGTAATAAGTCCACAACTGGCTGATGACTGTTAACATAGATTTTCTTCGCTTGCTTTCCTTTTGACATTTGCAAAATCGTTTCGAGTAATACTGGAAGATGAGCAGCAGCTTCTTTAGCAATGTAAAGCTGTTTTAACCAGTATATATCTTTTTCAATAGTTGCTAATACAAAACATCCTTTTATCTCTTCTTCAATTTCAACAACGTATCCATCTTGAAGTAATCCATCTTTATTAAATTCTTGCGTCGTTTGTAAAAATGCTTCTAGTTTATCGATTGGTGCGTGCTCGGCTGCCATAACCTTCATTTTTTCACCTCATTAATTTAATAGATTTGAATTCTTAAGTCTATCACTAACATCCTATGCAGCTCATTCTTATACTATGACCAACCTAACCAATCAAATAGAAAAAATTTAACTTCTACTTCATCATCTTCTTTTTCTTCCTTTTGGTCAGGTTCTTCATCTGCTTGAGCGACACTTGTTCCATTGTCAAAATCTAAAAAACATAAGGGTGGGAATAAAACACACCACCAATTTGCCCCCTCGCCTTCACCAAGTGTGATTAGCACTGCTTCGTACTCACCTGCTGGATAAAGGAAATCACCGTAAACTTTCGTTGGAAATGTAACATTCTCACCATATTCAACTTGATAATCTCTGGATTTTCCTTCTTCATGTAAGACTTCATCTACAATGGTTTCAATTTCTGGAATGCCATTTTGAATTCTATCTCTTGCTTCGTCGATATCAGTCATCGTTTCAACCCATGTTGTGATTTCTTTATTGACCTCGTCGCGTACTAAATGCTTTATGTCTTGATCAGACTCATCATCGCTATTGGCTAAAATTCTTAGACGAATAGCCTCATCAGGAATAACTTGAAATTCCTCATCTTCATTTTGTGTGAGAGTTTCTCCAATGGCCGGAAAAGTAAAAAATAAAATAATAGATATAAATACAAAAAATACTAGTTTCCTCATCGTCATATCCCCTTGTTCTGTTGGTTTATTCACAGTATGGGCAGGGGTGATGATATTTAAACTAGTATTCTACTAAAATTTATTATATTGTTTTTAATAGACGCTTATTCAATATATGCAGTGAAGTCTCTCAGCATACAGATACCCGCGTTACTTGCTCTCTTGAACGTCACTGATTTGACAGTGGACTATTCGATCCTTTTTATTAATATCTTGAAAGACCTCAATATGACTCTTTGGGTACATTTCTTTTAAAATATTTTTCACGGGATTCCCCTGACTTTGACCAATTTCAAAAAATACGGATGTACCTTTTTCGTTAATAATACATTCAGGCAACTGGCTAACAATCTTTTTATAGGCAGCTAGACCTTCTTCTTCAGCAAATAAAGCTAGAGAAGGATCGAAATTTTTAACCGTATCAGAGAGTTCTTTCGCCTCGTCCTGCGCGATATAAGGTGGATTAGAGACAATGATGTCTGCTTTTATTTCTTGTTCAATAGCCGGGGATAAAAAGTCTCCTTGTAAAAATTCTACATTAGCGTGGAGAATTTCAGCATTTTGTTTGGCAATATGAAGAGCTTTTTCGGAAATATCTGCAGCATATACTTCAGCATTTTCCAATTCAAGTGCTAACGTAATAGCAATTATCCCGCTGCCGGTGCCAACATCAAGAATAGTGAGCGGCTTGTTAGATGAAAAAATTTTTCTAACATATGTGACCACATGTTCAATAAGTTCTTCAGTTTCAGGACGAGGTATTAGTACATTTTCATCGACTTTAAACTGACGACCATAAAACATTTCGTACCCCGTTAAATGCTGAATGGGAATACCTGTTAGCGCATGATTTATTAAATCCTCTTCAAAATTAAATAGGAGTTGTTGGTCAATCGGTTCTTGCATTCTGGCGAAAAACTTAGTTCGCTCAACATCTAAATGATACTGCAGTAATAATTCGGCGACTTTCGGCTCTCGGTGATATTTTTCTAAAAAAAGAGAAGCCCATTTAAGGACTTCATATTGTTTAAATCGTTTACCCACGTTAGATTACCCACCAATTTGTTCGAGTTTTTTCGTTTGTTCTTCTACAAGTAAGGCTTCAATAAATTCGTCTAATTTTCCATCTAAAATTTGGTCTAATTTTTGAATGGTGAGACCAATTCGGTGATCGGTTACACGATTTTGCGGGAAATTATACGTCCGAATCCGTTCTGAACGATCTCCCGTTCCGACTGCTGATTTTCTAGTCTCATCATATTCTTCTTGTGCCTCTTGCTGGTACTTATCATAAATTCGAGCGCGAAGTACCTTCATTGCTTTTTCTTTGTTTTTAATTTGTGACTTTTCATCTTGAATTGAAACAACAATCCCTGTTGGCTCATGGGTTAAACGAACAGCTGACATCGTTGTATTAACACTTTGTCCACCAGGTCCGCTAGATGCAAATGTATCAACTCGAATATCTTTGTCATTCACTTCAACTTCAACATCTTCTGCTTCCGGAAGCACAGCAACGGTTGCTGTCGATGTATGGATTCTTCCACCTGATTCCGTTTCAGGAACACGCTGGACACGGTGGGCACCATTTTCATATTTTAACTTTGAATAGGCTCCGTTTCCTTTAATCATAAAGATAATTTCTTTATAGCCACCTACACCGGTCGTATGGGCTTCCATAACTTCCGTTTTCCAACCTTGTTCCTCAGCATAACGTGAATACATACGGTAAAGATTCCCAGCAAATAAAGCTGCTTCATCTCCACCTGCTGCACCACGAATTTCAACGAAAACATCTTTATCATCATTTGGATCTTTAGGTAAAAGTAAAATTTTCAACTCTTCTTCAAGTTCGATTTCTCTATTTTTAAGTTCAGTAATTTCAGCTTTAACCATTTCTTCCATATCGTCATCAAGCTCATCTTCGAGCATTTCTTTCGCATCTTTTAATTCATTATCAATATTTTTATATTCACGATACGCTTGCACAGCATCTTCCAAACCAGATTGTTCCTTCGAATATTCACGTAACTTATTAACATCGCTAATTACTTCCGGATCACTTAACAGTTGATTTAGCTCATCATAACGATCTTCCAAAGATTGCAATCGTTCTAACATCACGTTCACCTCTTTTAAATTAACAGTCTAATTATAATATATTACATGTAGCCAGGTCAAAGTTCTATGGATTTTGATTTTAGGAGTCGGGTGTTCCGTGCATATTTTGAGCTTAGGTGTTCTATGCGCTGTCATATCGCTCTATGCGCCGTCGTCTCGTTCTATGTGTCGTCGTAACGCTCTATGCGCTGTCCATAAACTCCACAGATTAATCTTTTTTTGATTTAATATAAAAACATAGCCAAACAATCCAAACGACCAACAATTCAAACTTCAGATGCCTTCTTACAAAGTTAGAAACCTTCAGTTGGTATGTTATTAATTGGTCGTTTTCATTTTTCTATAGGCTATGCTTTAAATCAAGGTATTTAATTAGATGTGTTCATTGCTTTCTTTTCTATATGTGATTTTGGTTTATTTGGTACTTCGTGATGATGTCGGCATCTCGGTTCATAAGATTCCGCAGCACCGACGAGAATTTCCGGGTCATCATATGCAGCGGGCTTTCCATTGATTAAACGTTGGGTTCTGCTCGCTGGAGAACCACAAACCGGACAAATCGCGTTAAGTTTTGTTGTTGCTTCACTTAATGCCATCAACTGCGGCATAGGACCAAACGGCTCCCCACGAAAATTCGTATCTAATCCTGCCGCAATAACGCGGATTCCCGAATTGGCAAGATAGTCAATAACATCCACGATATCTTCATCAAAAAATTGTACTTCATCTATTCCTACAACCTCAACCTCTTCATCAACATAATCCAGTATATCTTTTGAATTTTTAATGGGACGAGCAATGGTGGAAGTTCCATTATGGGTCACGACAGTATCCTCTGCAGCATATCGGTTATCGATTGCTGGTTTAAAAACACGGACTGTTAATTTTCCGTAAGTTGCCCGACGAACTCTTCTAATGAGCTCTTCCGATTTGCCAGAAAACATACTTCCACAAATGACTTCAACCCAACCTGTTTGTTTCATCACGTACATTTGATGGCACTCCTTTAAACATTAATATATATGTACTACATAGTTTACCACTATTCCCGACAAAATTAGCCTTATTTTTAAGTTTATCTTTTCAAATTTCACGAAACTTAGGCGTTCAATTATTTATGATGACCATTTTAAAACTAAAAAAACAGGCAAACTGTAAAATTCATTTGCCTGTTTTTAAATAAACTAGGTTATTGTTGAGTGATCAACTAATTTATAAAATTAAACAGTTGACCAAACCCAATTTTTACTTCATATTATATTTTTTCTTGAATCGGTCCACACGTCCACCAGCTTTATCAGCTTTCTGCTTGCCTGTGTAGAATGGATGTGAATCCGAACTAATTTCAACACGGATTAATGGGTATGTGTTACCATCTTCCCATTCAATTGTTTCATCAGAAGATTTAGTAGAACCGCTCAAGAATTTAAAGTCTGAGCTTGTATCAAGAAATACAACTTTTCTATATTCTGGATGAATTTCTTTTTTCATGTCTTTCCACTCCTTTTTTGCCCTGAAACCTTTGGTAACAGAGTTGTTTTAAGAGACGTTACAGGTAAAAACCCTATTTAAACTCACTTTAAGATTATATCAAGGTACACCGATGATTGCAATACCTAAAACTTGTTCTCGTTTTAAAAATAATCCTTACCGGCTTGTCCCTCGACGTTTCATTTCGTTATCCATCTTTTGTAAAAATTCATCATTAGTCTTAACTGCTCTTAAACGTTTTAAGAAGCGTTCAAAGAAGTCGTGGGAATCCTGCATAGTTTTACGAATTGCCCACATTTTATCAAGATGATCTTTATCAACAAGCAATTCTTCTTTTCGTGTACCTGAACGTAAAATATCGATGGCAGGAAAGAGACGTCTTTCGGCTAGACTACGATCGAGATGCAACTCCATATTACCTGTTCCTTTAAACTCTTCATAAATCACATCGTCCATCCGTGAACCGGTATCGACAAGCGCTGTTGCCAAAATGGTAAAACTTCCACCTTCTTCAATATTTCTAGCTGCTCCGAAAAAACGTTTCGGTCTGTGAAAAGCAGCTGGATCAATTCCCCCGGATAACGTTCTGCCACTTGGTGGAATGACTAGATTATAGGCTCTCGCTAAACGCGTAATACTATCCATCAATACAATGACATCACGTTTATGCTCTACTAAACGCATCGCTCTTTCTAAGACAAGCTCTGACACTTTAATATGATTTTCAGGAACTTCATCGAATGTCGAGCTGACGACATCCACATCTGGACCGACAGACCGCTCGATGTCAGTTACCTCTTCCGGGCGCTCATCAACAAGTAAGATAATCAGCTTGGCATCAGGGTGGTTCGCGGTAATGCTGTTGGCAATTTCCTTTAAGAGCATTGTTTTACCTGCTTTAGGTGGCGCAACAATCAAACCACGTTGGCCAAAACCGACTGGTGTCATTAAGTCCATTATTCGGCTAGAAATATGGTTAGGTTTATTTTCTAGTCTCATAAATCGATCGGGATAAAGTGCGGTGAGGGCTGGAAAATGAACGCGCTCTTTAGACGTTTCAGGGTCGTCTCCATTTACTGCATCCACATGTAACAACCCATAATACCGTTCATTTTCTTTTGGAGGACGGACTTTCCCTGATACTTTGTCACCATTTCGTAAATCGAACCTGCGAATTTGTGAGGCTGAAATATATATATCCTCAGCACTTGGAGAGTAATTAATCGGTCTTAAAAAACCGAATCCTTCAGAAGGAATAATTTCTAAGATACCATCCATAAATAGAAAACCATCTTTTTCAGCTCTTGCTTTTAAAATAGCAAAAATTAATTCCCGTTTATTTAACTTAGCATAATAAGATACTTTGTACTCTTTTGCCAAAGCGTAAATCTCTTTTAATGTGAGTGTCTCTAGTTGTGAAATTGTGAGAGTACTCATTAGATAACCACGTCCAATCGTTTACTTTAATTATTAAAGATGTTACATCTATTATTAATATTCTAAATATAAGTGCAAATTTAGTTATGACGATAATAAAAATATAGTATTCTATTGATATTCACTTCTTATTTTAGGTTATGTATCATGAAGAAATGAAGAGGCGACAGAAGTTAGAATAGAAGTTTAGTTTAATTACATTAATTTTATCATCATTTTCTGGGGAATGATGACCAAGTTAAAGTATGAATGAATCACTTGCTATCTTGTCCTATTTTTATTTCTCTTAAACATATGTATATAATTCTACCTTTTTTCACGGAATTAAGCAACTTTTTCTAGTTAAATAGGGAGGAGCAGTGCATCCTCCCTATCATGTTATTCTTCCATAACTAAATTAGGCTTCTTTTTAAGACTATGTTCGCCATCTATAAAACGAACTGTTCCGCTTTTTGCACGCATGACAACAGTCTGTGTTGTTGCACGCATTCCTTTGAACTGGACACCTTTTAATAACTCACCATCTGTAACACCAGTTGCAGCAAAGATTGCGTCATTTCCACTGCAAAAATCATCCATATAATAAATCTTATCCAGATCTGCGATGCCCATTTTCACGCAGCGCTCTCTTTCCTCGGCACTGGAAGGTACTAGTTTACCCTGAATCTCTCCGCCTAAACATTTGAGAGCACACGCGGCAAGAACACCTTCAGGGGCCCCACCGATTCCAAATAGCACATCTACTCCTGTTTCATCAAACGCCGTATTAATGGCTCCCGCAACATCGCCGTCCGGAATCAGTTTTATTCGGGCACCGGCTTCCCGAAGCTCTTTAATTAAATCAGTATGTCTTGGGCGATCGAGGACCACGGCAACAATGTCTTCTACTTCTTTATTTTTGGCTTGAGCTATTGCTTTTAAATTGTCAGTCACTGAAGCGTTAATATCAATTTTACCAACCGCCTCAGGACCAACGGCAATTTTATTCATATACATATCTGGTGCGTGTAATAAGTGACCTCCATCTGCAATAGCAATAACGGATAACGCATTCCACGTCCCTTGAGCAACAATACTCGTTCCTTCTAATGGATCGACAGCGACATCGACAAGAGGCCCATTACCCATGCCTAGCTTTTCTCCAATGTATAGCATAGGGGCTTCATCCATTTCCCCTTCTCCGATTACAACGGTCCCTTGCATTGGTATAGTATCAAACACTGTTCTCATAGCTGTCGTTGCTGCGTCATCTGCGTCTTCTTTTTTACCTCTCCCCATCCATCTGGCTGAAGATAAAGCTGCTGCTTCAGTGACACGAACCAATTCCATTGTTAGACTTCTTTCCATTGTTATACCTCTCCCTTTTTACAAAATACCTCATCCCAAAAGTGTATTTGCAAAAAGTTTTATATGTGTTTCTAAGATTTCCCAAGCCAATGATTTATGAGTTTTGAAATTGAGATATCTCTCTTTCAGTCATATCTTCTCGCCAAATATTGGCACCAAGATTAATGAGTTTTTCTGTTAAGTTTTCATAACCACGATCTATATGTTCAAGACCAGTAATTTCTGTAATCCCGTCAGCCATCAAACCAGCAATTACAAGGGCTGCGCCAGCTCTTAAATCCGAAGCCTTAACGCGTGCACCCTCTAATTGAACCGGACCTGAAACGATTATCGATCCACCTTCGACTTTGATTTGAGCATTCATTCGACGTAATTCATCGACATGCTTTAACCGAGCGGAATAAATCGTATCTGTTATGACACCAGTATTCTTTGCTTTGGTTAATAAACTCGTAAAGGGTTGTTGCAAATCGGTCGGGAAGCCAGGATACACTAGTGTTTTAATATCAACGCTTTTAAGCCGTTTTTCTGGTTTCACAAGTAATTGTTCATTCTCTTCCTCAATTCCAACACCCATTTCACGTAATTTCGCTAGTAAAGATTCAAGATGTTGTGGAATGACGTTATCAATAATAACTTCATTCCCCATAGCTGCCGCTGCAATTGTATAAGTTCCTGCTTCAATACGATCAGGAATAATTGTATGTTGACATCCATTTAAAGAGGACACGCCTTCAATTCGTATCACATCAGTTCCAACACCTTTAATATCCGCCCCCATATTAGTTAAAAGTGTCGCAACGTCAATAATCTCAGGCTCTTTTGCAGCATTTTCAATAATGGTTTGCCCTTTTGCTTTAACAGCGGCTAGCATAATATTTATCGTTGCTCCAACACTTGCCACGTCTAAATATATTCGTGCTCCTTTAAGCTCTTTCGCCTTTAAGTAAATGGCACCTTGTTCATTCGTAACCTCTGCTCCAAGGGCTTCAAATCCTTTAATATGCTGATCAATCGGACGTGGACCTAGAAAACATCCTCCTGGTAATCCAATGACGGCTTGCTTAAACTTTCCAAGCATGGCACCCATAAAGTAATAGGAAGCACGGAGTTTTTTCACCTTTCCATTAGGTAGCGGCATTGAAATCATATTTTCTGGATTGATATGAATCGTATTGCCATTATCACTTGGTTCTTCCCAGTTAACTATTCCTCCGATTTCTTCGAGTAGTTCACTTAATGTGTACACATCTGAAATATCCGGAAGACCTTCAATGGACACTTGTGAATCTGCTAAAATTGCAGCAGGAAGTAAGGCAACGGCACTATTTTTAGCCCCGCTGATCCGAACTTTCCCATTTAATATATGACCACCTTCAACCAACATTTTCTGCATTTAAAAACCCCACTTTTTGAAGCTGTTTAAAGATTAGCTTGTCATCTGTTATGGTTTAATTGCTTTATGTTTGCTTCATTATTATTTCAATCATAAACAACGTTTAAGTTTTAGTCTATACGTCAGTGTTAATTTGATACTACTTCTTTGCTTGATTCCAATCAGCGAGGAATTTTTCAATTCCTTGATCTGTCAAAGGATGTTTAACAAGCTGCTCTAATACATTATACGGTATAGTTGCAATATGAGCTCCATTTAGCGCTGCATCAATAACATGTAACGGATGTCTGATGGACGCTGCAATAATTTCTGATTTGATGTCATGTTTATCAAAAATATCCGCGATCGTTTTAATCAGTGTCATTCCGTCATGACCTATATCATCTAAACGTCCTAAAAATGGAGAAACGTACGTTGCACCAGCTCTTGCTGAAAGCAGTGCTTGGTTTGCATTAAAAATTAACGTGACATTTGTTTTAATGTTCAATTCCCCAAATGCTTTGACCGCTTTTAAGCCCTCTAAAGTCATGGGCACTTTAACGGTAATATTCGGTGCAATTGCAGCAAGTTCTTTTCCTTCTCGAATCATACCTTCAGCATCTTCTGAAATCACTTCGGCACTGACTGATTCAGAAACTTCATCAGTTATTGCGCGAAGGCGATCATGAAAGGATGCCCCTTCTTTTGCAATCAAACTTGGATTTGTTGTAACACCTGCTAAGATTCCGAGTTCATTCGCTTTTCGAATATCGTCTATATTTGCAGTATCAATAAAAAATTTCATCAGCAAAGCTCCTTTCTACTACTAGTACTTATTATAATATGCACTGTTAGAAAAAGTGAGGCCTATGAGATTAAACCTTAACGGGATTAGGACAAAATGTTACATTCTACTTTCGCTTCAGGAAACGCCTTGCTTTCCCTGAACGGGGCTAAGCTTATAGTTTGTCTAATCATCGTCTTGACAATTTATTTAAATATAAGCTGTTTATACTCAAAAATTATATTCTTGTATTGAATTACTATCTTTACAGAGAGTCCACCATCGCTACGGAAATACATTTCGCTTTCCGTGGGCGGCTGATGAGCCTCCTCGAGCTTAACGCTCTGCAGGGGTCTCATCTAGGCCTCTGGGACTGCGCTAAATGCTCGTCCCACGAGTCCGAAGACCCCGCAGAGTGGTTTTCACGAGGAGACTAAAGCTGTGCCCGCGGAAAGCGAAGCATTCTGCCGAAGCGATAACCACGCACTTATCTTAAATGCCAGGTAATAAAGATTTTACGAACTTGATAATCCAGCTTTCTTAGTGTCAGTTCATCAAAATTTCAACTGGTGCAATGTGTCTTATCCTCCGCAAAGATTCCAAGGGTTAGTTGTTCATTTCATCTGCGAAAGTTGAATAACTCATTCTTAAAATAAGCCACTTCCTTTATTACGCCTTATTAGATGAACCGAATTCTCGCATTTTGCTGATGACTGTTTCTTTAATAGCTTCGCGTCCTGGTCCTAAGTATTTTCTTGGGTCGTATACTTCTTGGTCTTCGTTTAGTACTTCACGAATGGCTTTTGTTTGTGAAATTTGGTTTTCCGTATTTACGTTAATTTTTGCTGTTCCAAGTGAAATGGCGCGTTGGATGTCTTTTGTAGGGATGCCTGTTCCACCATGTAACACAAGTGGTATACCTGTTAATTTCATAACTTCTTCCATTCGATCAAAGCCAAGATTTGGCTCACCTTTGTATGGTCCATGGACTGATCCAAGAGCCGGTGCAAAACAATCAACATTTGTTTCTTTTACAAGTTTTTCACACTCTGAAGGAATCGCGTAAGCTGCTTCTGCATCTTCAACAATTAAATCATCTTCTTGGCCACCGACTCGGCCAAGTTCCGCTTCAACTGATACACCGTGTAAATGTGCAAGTTCAACGACTTTTTTAGTTTCGGCAATGTTTTCATCCAGTGGTAGGGCTGAAGCATCAATCATGACGGAAGTAAATCCTGCATGAATCGCTTTAGCACATGCTGAAAAACTTGATCCATGATCTAAATGAATCGCAACAGGAACAGTCGTCCCATATTCCTCCATTAAACTTTCTACCATAGCAACGACAACTTTAAAGCCACCCATATATTTAGCAGCACCTTCAGAAACACCTAGAATGACTGGAGATTTCTCTTCCTCAGCCGCTTGTAATATCGCCTGCGTATATTCTAAGTTATTTAAATTAAATTGACCTACTGCATAACTATTTTGTTTACCTTTTTCAAGCATTTCTTTCATTGAAACTAATGGCATATTGCTTGTCCTCCTTTAGGATGTTGGTTTTTCTTAGTTTGTGAAATCTATAACTACACTATAAGAATACCAACTCCTTAAGCGAGGTGCAACAATTGCGTGAGATAATATGTATCACTATAAATACTTTATTATAAAATATCGAGAATGAATTTTTTTATATCGAGAAGTTAAAAAATGAAGGGCTTAATTTATAAGTGAAGATACCTGGGTTGTTAACTCATCGATGTCAAAGGGCTTGGCTAATGTAAACTTAACTAATGACAAATCTTTAATATCTTTTTGAATGATTTCAAACATACCACTCATCAGTATAGCAGGTATTAAATAACCTTCTTGCTCGAGTTTACGCAATACATCAACACCATTTACAATCGGTAACTTATAATCAATAACAAGTAAGTTAATTAGTTTCCCTTTAATAATATCTAATGCTTGTTTTCCAGTTTCCGCTGTCAAAACTTTATACCCTTCTTCTTTTAAAACTTCCTCCAATAATAATCGAATGCCAAGTTCATCGTCCACCACTAATATTTTTGCCTTCAAACTGAATCACCCCCCTTTACATAATTCGATAGATGATTCTGTTTCTCCTGCATTCATAGTGCTAATGACTTATGTAAAAATAAAATTCAGGACTTTCCGATATAACAAAAACGGACAACCCCTATTTTGGAGCTATCCGCTTTGTTATTTTTTAAAGCTAGAAAGTATTATTTAACAGACGCTTCAACCAGTCCTAAAAATAATGCGTGCGCCTTGGTTGGACGAGATTTAAACTCAGGATGGAATTGGCTAGCCACAAACCATGGATGATCTTCTAATTCAATCGTTTCAACAAGTGTCCCGTCTTGGCTTAATCCTGAAAAAATGAGCCCATTGCTAACAAGATCATTACGGTAATCGTTATTAAATTCATAGCGATGACGATGGCGTTCTTTGACAATATCTACATCGCCATATACTTTTTTAACTTTCGTATTATCTTGCAAATAGCATGGATAATTACCAAGTCTTAAAGTTCCGCCTAGATCGCCACCTGCTTTTTGCTCAGGTAATAAGTCAATCACTGGGTGCTCAGTTGTTGGATTAATTTCTGTTGAATGAGCGTCTTTATATCCAAGTATATTGCGCGCAAATTCAACAATAGCAAGTTGCATACCGAGACAAATTCCTAGAAAAGGAACCTTATTTTCACGTGCATAACGAATCGCTTCAATCTTTCCTTCGATTCCACGATCGCCAAAACCACCAGGAACCACAATACCATCGACTTTTGATAATTCTTCTTTAATGGTGTCAGCTGTTAACTTTTCTGAGTCTATCCAATGAATATTGATATCCGTATCATATGAAAATCCAGCGTGTTTTAAAGCTTCAACAACAGATAAATAGGCATCAGGAAGTTCAACATATTTACCAACAATGCCAATTTCCGTTGTCTTAGTTAAGTGACGAACTTTAGAAATGAGTTCATGCCACTCAGACATATCTGCTTCTTGACAATCAAGTCCGAGATGATCGCACACTAATTGATCAAGATGTTGTTTCTGTAAATCGATTGGTACTTGATAAAGCGGGTCAGCGTCTTGCATTTCAATAACTGCTTTTTCATTAATATCACAGAACAAAGCTATTTTTTCTTTATTATCTTTACTAATAGCCTGTTCAGTCCGCAGTACAATCGCATCTGGTTGAATACCTAATGAACGTAATTCTTTTACGCTGTGCTGAGTTGGTTTAGTTTTCATCTCACCAGCTGCTTTAATTATGGGAACGAGTGTACAGTGAATATACATGACATTATCTTTTCCTGTATCACTTTTTATTTGTCTAATTGCTTCGAGGAAAGGTAGAGATTCAATATCACCAACTGTTCCACCGATTTCAGTTATAACGACGTCTGCTGAAGTGGCTTCCCCTGCACGGAAAACTTGCTGTTTAATTTCATTTGTAATATGAGGGATAACCTGAACAGTGGCACCTAGATAGTCTCCTCTTCTCTCTTTCTTAATGACGCTGGAATAAACCTTTCCCGTCGTAATATTACTGTATTTATTTAAATTAATATCGATGAATCTTTCGTAATGTCCTAAATCTAAATCCGTTTCAGCACCGTCTTCCGTCACGAAAACTTCCCCATGCTGATAAGGACTCATTGTGCCTGGGTCAACGTTAATGTAAGGATCGAATTTTTGAATCGTTACTTTTAATCCACGATTTTTTAATAAACGTCCTAAAGATGCTGCTGTTATTCCTTTACCTAGTGATGATACGACGCCACCTGTAACAAAAATATACTTTGTCACTGCAATCCCTCTTTCTTGTTTTTAAACTCTTTATGTGTATTTATATTTTAAACTACTTTACTAGGGTTATTAGCTTATTTAAATCAATAAAGAAAAGCGCCTCCCCAAAAAATGTGTCTAAGGGGAAACGCTTCAGTTCAACGTATATAGATTTAAGAAAACACGACGTTTTCCTAAATTGATTTTTATGAGCCCAATAAAGATTTTACTCATTTAAGAGTTAAATGTCAAGCAACCATTAAAAATTTACAGGTCGTCATCATCTTTGTAAGTAGGAAATTCTTCCTCTTCAACTTCGGCAAAGTCTTCTTCGTCTTCATCATATTCTTTATCGTCGTCGTCATCAAAATCTTCAATTAAATCGTCCATCTCATCATCCACTATATCTAAGTCATCATCATCTTCTTCATCGACTTTTTTCTTTGATGGATTAGAAATTCGCTCATCTATTTGATCAGCGGGATACCATCTTTTCAACCCCCAAAGATTGTCACCTGTAGTTATGAAACGACCATCAATATTTAAATCTGTATAAAACTGTGCAATTAATTCTGTTTGTTGGTCTTTAGTAAATCCTTTAATTTCAGCAATTTGCTCAAACATCTTCTTAAAATGAAGAGCTTCTTTCTCATCCAATAAAATATGCTGGGCGATATCAATCATTGGCATGTGTTTAAGCTCTTCTTTACTGTAAGTTTGCAAGCTCACAATTTTGCACTCCTTTTTAAATGTGGTTATTAATCTTATCAATAATTTGCCTTATTATTCATCTAATATAAATACATTTATATTGGATAGTCAAGTCAGAATTAAACTTTTAATTATTTGCCGTAGTTTTTTCTCGTAAGACCGATTATACGACACAAGCTCTCATATTAAAACTGTTTGGGTATTGACATATTTTCTACCTATTCTATACCCGAACTGAGTTATGTTATGCATGGCTTTTTGAATCAGAGTACGTCTAATATTCTTGGATATCTGATTTCGTGCTACTAATGAGCAGCGCTATCGGACATGAATTGCTTTAATTTCAAAGTTGATGTCCAATTGATTGTATATTACTAAAGAAAAGCCGACTAAAACCGTATATCATCATGTCTATTTTTGTAAGAGCATGTTTCTCCACTCAAGCGGAAAGGTCGATGTCTCCTCACTAGGAAACATCGACCCATCTTGTTTGGCAACTCTCATCAGGAATCTTCCAGTTTGTACGTTGCTAAACGGTCTCTCACCTTTCATACTGTCTAGTTCAAGTGGCCAATGACTAGCGAAACTTCCTTCACCTCCGTACGATAAGTCAACATCAACTCACTACGTTCGCTGTGTTTCCTTTATCTCCTTCGGCTCAGTCCAGTTCGTACGTCATTAAACGGCCACTTTCACTTTTCGTGCTGGCTAGATTTAAAGACCAGCAACTAGCGAGACTTCATGCATCTCCGTCCGATAAGTCGACATCGAATCGCTACGCTCTTCGTGTCTCCTTTATCTCCTACGATGCATTCCAGTCCGTACGTTGCTAAACGGTCTTTAAATCTTTTCTTATCACATATTCCTTCTATATTGCCCTCCTACTTGGTAGAGGGAGTTGGTGATTTGGCCTAGGCTGGCGACTTTGACGGTTTCCATGAGTTCTGCGAAAATGTTGCCATCTGATGCGGCGACGTGTTTAAGTCGTTCGAGTGCTTGATCGATATGTTCTTTGTTCGCTTCTTGAAACTTATGCAGTTCACTGATTTGATGTTCTTTTTCTTCTTTTGATGCTCGGGCTAATTCCATTGAATCGATGTCTTCTTCTGAAGGTGGGTTTGGATTCAGGTATGTGTTAACACCAATGATTGGCAATTCCCCTGAATGCTTCTTACCTTCATAATAAAGTGATTCTTGTTGAATTTTGCCACGTTGGTATTGACGTTCCATAGCACCGAGGACACCACCACGATCGTTCATTTTTTCAAACTCTTGAAGGACCGCTTCTTCCACAAGGTCTGTTAATTCTTCAATAATAAATGAACCTTGAAGTGAATTTTCGTTCTTCGTTAAACCAAATTCACGATTAATAATCATTTGAATCGCCATCGCACGACGCACTGATTCTTCAGTTGGTGTCGTGATGGCTTCATCGTATGCGTTTGTATGCAGTGAATTTGTATTGTCTTGAACAGCTAACAATGCCTGCAAAGTTGTTCGAATATCATTAAAGTCAATTTCTTGTGCGTGTAGTGAACGACCGGATGTTTGAATATGATATTTTAGCTTTTGACTACGCTCATCAGCACCGTATTTATCACGCATTGTGATAGCCCAAATGCGACGTGCCACTCTTCCAATGACTGTGTATTCTGGGTCAAGGCCATTGGAAAAGAAGAATGATAAGTTTGGAGCAAATTTATTAATATCCATACCTCGACTTAAATAATACTCCACATATGTGAATCCGTTAGCTAATGTGAAAGCTAATTGTGTGATTGGATTCGCTCCAGCTTCAGCGATATGATACCCGGAAATGGATACGGAATAATAATTACGCACATTTTTATCGATAAAGTACTGCTGAATATCCCCCATCATACGAAGCGCAAATTCAGTTGAAAAGATACATGTATTCTGACCTTGGTCTTCTTTTAAAATGTCAGCTTGAACTGTCCCTCTTACAACTGCTAATGTATCGTCTTTAATTTTCGTATATTCTTCTTGAGAAGGCTCACGATCATTTTCTTCAGTAAATTTATCAATTTGCTGGTCAATCGCTGTGTTGAAAAACATCGCTAAAATAATGGGTGCCGGGCCGTTAATTGTCATTGATACTGACGTCTTTGGATCAATTAAATCGAAGCCATCGTATAACTTTTTCATGTCCTCAAGTGTACAGATGTTAACGCCACTTTCACCAACTTTTCCATAAATATCTGGTCGCTCGGCTGGATCTTCTCCATACAAAGTGACCGAGTCAAACGCAGTGGATAGACGTTTTGCTTCTTCACCTTTTGATAAATAGTGGAAACGTCGGTTCGTACGTTCAGGGGTTCCTTCTCCTGCAAACTGTCTTGTTGGATCTTCGCCTTTTCGCTTAAACGGAAAGACACCTGCAGTAAACGGGAAAGCTCCTGGAACGTTCTCCTTTAATAACCAAGTGAGACGCTCTCCCCAATCAATAAACTTCGGAAAGGCAACTTTGGGAACTTTTAAGCCTGATAAAGATTCGGTAACGATGTCCATTTCAAATTCTTTATTACGAACGGTATAGGACATCTTTTCCCCTGCATATCTTTCCTTTGTCTCATCCCATGAGTTTAATAGTTTTTTAGATTTAGGATTTAATTCTTCTTCATAAGATTCGATTGCCTTATCGATGTTTTCATGATTTCCTTCACCTAAAATTTCCTTAGTTCCTCCAAGTTGATATAATTTACGCGCGATAACACTTTGTTTTTCAACATTTTTATGATAATCCCTAACGTGGGTTGCAATTTCTCTTAAATAATGGCGACGTTCATTTGTGATAATCATGTTTTGTTTTTCTGCAATTACATTTCTTTCAAAATCAATTTCTTCGTTCCAATCATAGTCTACATTTAACTTATCAATAATTGCTGCAAAAAGAGCATTCGTTCCAGCATCGTTAAATTGACTTGCGATTGTTCCAAACACAGGATATTTTTCCTGATCTTGATGGAATAAAAGATGACTACGCTCGTACTGTTTACGTACTTGACTTAAAGCATCCTCAGAACCTTGCTGTTCAAATTTATTGATCACGATAAAATCAGCAAAATCAATCATATCAATTTTTTCAAGTTGAGTCGGCGCTCCAAATTCTGCAGTCATAACATACATGGACAAATCAGTGATATCCGTGATGGCAGCGTCACCTTGACCAATTCCACTCGTTTCAACAAGAATAAAGTCATAGCCTGATGCTTTGACAACTTGAATGACGTCTTCAATTGCTTTTGATAATTCAGTTCTGGAATCACGTGTTGCTAAAGAACGCATAAAAACGCGATCCGTGAAGATGGCATTCATGCGGATACGGTCACCTAGTAAGGCACCACCGGTTTTGCGTTTTGTTGGATCAATGGATAAAATCGCAACCTTCTTATCAGGGACTTCATTCATAAAGCGACGAATCAACTCATCTGTTAATGAACTTTTACCTGCTCCCCCGGTTCCTGTCATCCCTAATACAGGAATATCTCTTGCTTGTTGTTTAATTTTTCCCAACGTAGACTGTTTATCTGATTCACTTATTTCTTCATTTTCCATATAACTGATATAACGAGCCATAGCTTGACGTTCGCCTGCTTTTAGGCGATCAAGGTCTTTTTCAAGATCAATCGGTGGAACGAAATCACATTCCTCAAGCATAATATTAATCATGCCTTGAAGACCGTATTTACGGCCGTCTTCAGGTGAAAAAATCCGTGATACGCCGTAATCATGCAATTCTTTAATTTCTCGAGGAATAATGACGCCTCCTCCACCACCATAAACCTTAATATGGCTTGCACCGTGTTCTTCAAGCAAATCAATAATATATTTGAAATATTCCACATGGCCACCTTGATAGGACGAGATAGAAATCCCTTGTGCATCTTCTTGAATGGCGGCATGAACCACTTCTTCGACAGAACGGTTATGTCCTAAGTGAATCACTTCAGCCCCACTCGATTGAAGGATGCGTCGCATAATATTAATTGACGCATCATGACCATCAAACAAACTTGAAGCGGTCACGAATCTGACTGCGTGTTTCGGACGATAAATTTCTACTTGTTCCATCAACAATACCTCCTATTTAGGGAACTTGAAAAAAGAATGGAAATAGTAACTTTCTTTACCGCAGAATGAGTCATTACTTTTAACCCAAATTCCCTTATTTAATTTGATATTTTCTCCCATCCACTGCTTCAGTTTAAAGTGTTCTGGTTTGCTTATTATGATTATTTAAACATGAATTCATTTCCTCATTTGATTCAAATACATGAATTCCACGTAATAAAAATTGAATTTGGCGATTAATATAATCTTCTAAGGTAAATTGTCTTTGCAGCATCCAACGCCTAAATCCCCACATCTGCCCCTGGATAAAGATGTTGTTTGCCAACAGATCAGCGTCCTGCTTAGAGATATCATTCGGAAAACTACTAATGATAACCCGCTCAAGCATGGCCACCATATCCCTTTCCTTCTGCAACACTTTCTCTCTTGTTTCTTGTGTTAATGACTTTGCTTCTTGATAAAGAATCAATACTTCTTCCTGCATATCATCCATTAATAAAAAGTAGGAACGAACAACGTTAATGAAATTTTCAATCGATGCATGGCTTAAATCAATTTTCTCTTCCAAACGTTCTCTCACGTTTTCATAGATTGAATCACATACGAGATAAAGAACATCTTCTTTTGTTCTAATATATTCGTATAATGTGCCAATGCTGAAACCTGATTCCTTGGCTATTTCTCTTGTCGTTGTTCGATGAAATCCTTTTTCTTTAAAAAGTGTGATTGCCCCTTGGATCATTTGATTTCTGCGTTTCTTGATTAATTCACTATCTTTAACGGAAGAGAGGACACCATCTTTATTCATCAGTTGAATCACCTTCTTCCCTTTTCCACTTTTCAAACCATTCTCTCGCCAGCTTATATGGATCATCGTTCGCTCTAATTAGTGAACCTTCATTCTGCCGCTCGATAAACCCTTTAACTTCTCTCCAAATTTCTTCTCGTATAAGTTCATATACTTCAAGTTGTTGCTGTTTTTCACGACGTATTTGTCCTTCTTCTGTCTCATATAAAAAGTCACGATGCTTTTTTATTTTCCCCCATAACTCATCGATCCCTTTATTCTCAATCGTTTTCGTTTTAATAATAGGCGTTTTATAATCAACCGTCGATGTCATCATGACCAATTCCCTCAGCAGGGATTTTAGCTTTCCAACCCCTTGTAAGTCCGCTTTATTAATCACAAACAAATCTGCAATTTCCATAATCCCTGCCTTGAAAATTTGCAAAACATCACCACTATTCGGTGTCATCACAAGCGCTGTTGTATCAACGATTTTCATAATATCAAGTTCTGATTGTCCAACTCCAACCGTTTCGACAATGATGACATCGAATCCATAGGCATCACATGCCCTGAGAACATCTTTTGTGGCACGAGCGAGCCCACCTAGACTGCCCCTTGTCGCCATACTTCTAATAAATACACCCGGATCGGTAAAATGACCTTCCATCCGCACTCTGTCACCCAGTAAGGCGCCACCACTAAAAGGACTTGTTGGATCAACAGCAATAACAGCAACTGTTTTTCCTTCTGAACGAATTTCTGTAATTAAACGATTGACAAGTGAACTTTTTCCAGCACCAGGAGAACCCGTTACACCAACGTATTGAGCATTCTTTTTAATGGAAAAAATGTCACTAAGTAGTTGAAGTTTCTCTGGATGGTCATTTTCAATCATTGTTATACTCCGGGCAAGTGCGCGGATATCCTTTTCATTCATTCGTTCAACAAGTGTGTGCATGTATGTCTCTCCTCATATAAATCCAATCTATTTCGTCAGCATCCGGCCAATAACAAGGCGCTGGATTTCATTGGTACCTTCATAAATTTGAGTAATTTTTGCATCACGCATATAGCGCTCAACTGGATAATCTTTCGTATACCCATAACCTCCAAAGACTTGCACCGCTTCAACAGTAACGCGCATTGCCGCGTCTCCAGCAAATAACTTCGACATAGCCGATGCTTTCCCGTACGGTTTGCCTTGTGATTCTAACCATGCAGCTTGGTAGGTTAATAGACGGGCCGCTTCAACTTCAGTGGCCATATCGGCTAGTTTGAAAGAAATCCCTTGATTATGAGCAATCGGTTTGCCAAATTGCTCACGCTCTTTTGCATACTCAACAGAAGCATCAAGTGCTCCTTGTGCAATACCAAGTGCTTGAGCAGCGATACCATTACGGCCACCATCAAGAGTCGACATAGCAATTTTAAATCCGTCACCCTCGTTACCAAGCATATTTTCTTTAGGGATTCGGCAATTTTCAAAAATAAGTTCAGTTGTTGGTGATGAACGAATGCCTAGTTTTTTCTCCTTCTTACCAAATGTGAATCCTTCAGTTCCTTTTTCAACGATAAAGGCACTGATTCCTCTATGTTTTGCATCTGCGTCTGTTTTTGCAAATACGACGTAAATATCACCAACCCCACCATTGGTAATCCATACTTTGCTTCCGTTCAAAATATAATCGTCGCCGTCTTCTTTGGCTGTCATTTTCATTGAAGCTACGTCACTTCCCGCTCCAGGTTCAGATAAAGCATAAGCACCGAGGGCTTCACCTGTAGCGAGACGGTGTAAGAAATTTTTCTTTTGGTCTTCATTTCCATATTTATAAATTGGCCAGCTCGCAAGTGAAAGGTGAGCGGATAGTGTGACTCCAGTTGACGCACACACGCGGGATAATTCTTCAACCGCAATCACATAACTGACGTAATCAGAACCGATGCCACCGTATTCTTCTGGCCACGGGATACCCGTTAATCCGAGTTCCGCCATTTTATCGAAAATCTCTCGATCAAAACGTTCTTCTTCGTCACGCTCAGCTGCAGTAGGTTCCACTTCTTTTACTGCAAAATCACGTACCATTTTTCTAAGCATTTCTTGTTCATCTGTTAATTGAAAATCCATGATAATTCCTCCTTAGTTGACTAGAATAGCTCCTTTAAAATTAATATGACATAGGTTGCATGCGATCATGATAACTGGGGAGTGCATTAATTCAAACAACACTAAAGTATCTTTATTGTTTCAGTGGTGTGATTTGTATTCAGCAGCCCGTCTACACGTAGACTCCTGGGGGAGCCAAGGCATCGGTGAGACCCCGTAGTGCGTAGCACGCGGAGGCTCACCAGCCGCCCCCGGAAAGCGAAGTGTAGACGGGCTGCGGGGGGATTACACCCAATTCATCTAAAGACTATTTTAATAATTCTTTCGCTACAACGACATGCTGGATTTCATTGGTTCCTTCGTAAATTTCAGTGACTTTTGCGTCTCTGAATAATCGTTCGACGGGGTAGTCTTCTGTGTAGCCATAACCTCCGTATATTTGTACAGCTTCGATAGCAGCTTGACGTGCTGTTTTTGAAGCAAACATTTTTGCCATGGATGCTTCTTTCGGACATTTTATTCCTTGTTCAACAAAATTTGCAGCTTGATAGGTTAGTAGTTTCGCTGCTTCTACTTCTGTCGCCATATCTGCTAGTTTAAAGGATATACCTTGATGGGCAGCAATCGGTCTGCCAAATTGTTGACGTTCTTTCGCATAGTCTTGGGCATATTTCAGGGCAGCTTCGCCAATTCCAAGAGCTTGCGCAGCAATACCAATGCGTCCAACATTTAAGTTAGCCATTGCAATTTTAAAACCTTGCCCTTCTTCTCCGAGCAATTGTTCTTTCGGGACTTTACATTGATCAAAACTAAGTGACACAGTATTTGAACCATGCAGACCCATTTTCTTTTCTTTTTTACCAATATTTAGTCCTGGTGTATCTTTTCCAACGATGAAAGCGCTGATTCCTTTTGATCCTTTGTCTTCACCAGTTCTGGCAAAAGTTATATAAGTATCAGCTTCACCACCATTTGTGATGAAAACCTTTGATCCATTAAGTATATAATTCCCCTCATCATCTTTAGCCGCTTTTGTTTTAATATTTACTGCATCAGACCCAGCTCCTGGTTCTGTTAAAGCAAATGCACCAAGATAATGTCCACTGGCTAATTTAGGTAAATAATGTTTTTTCTGATCCTCGTTGCCGAATTCCAAGATTGGATTGGTTCCAACGGATGAATGAACAGAAAGAATAACACCAAGTGTAGCACTCACTTTTGCAAGCTCGTGAATTGCAATGATGTAAGAAGTGAAATCCATACCACTTCCTCCGTACTCTTCAGGAATATGGATACCCATTAATCCCAATTCACCCATCTTTTCTATGACTTCATTCGGAAAACGATCTTCCGTTTCCATTCGATCGATTTCAGGGGCTACTTCGTTTTGCGCAAAATCACGAACCATCCTACGCATCATGTCCTGTTCTTCAGTAAACTGTAATTTCATATTATGCAGCCCTTTCTATACTCTCGTGTTGTTATTTTATTTAACAGTGAGTAAACTCTTTTTAGTTATATTGGAAGAATCCGCGACCTGATTTTTTACCGAGCCAGCCTGCTTTAACATATTGTCTAAGCAGAGGACATGGTCTATATTTGCTATCTCCGAACCCTTCATATAGTACTTCCATGATGGATAGACATGTATCAAGACCAATAAAATCGGCTAAAGTAATCGGTCCCATAGGATGATTCATACCTAATTCCATCACAGTATCAACGTCTTCTGGCGAGGCAACACCCTCATAAACCGTAAAGATAGCTTCATTAATCATCGGCATTAAAATTCGATTGGCGACAAATGCCGGTGAATCATTTACCTCGACCGATGTTTTGTTTAGTTTGCCAGCCATATCCATTACTGCATCAAATGTTTCTTCGCTTGTTTGCAGCCCTCGAATGACTTCTATTAGTTTCATAACTGGTACTGGGTTCATGTAATGCATGCCAATTACTTTTTCTGGTCGCTCAGTCACTGCGGCTATCTCCGTAATGGGTAGAGATGATGTATTGGTTGCTAGAATTGCTTCTTTAGGTGTAATATTATCAAGCTTACGAAAGACATCCGCTTTCACATCCATATTTTCAACAACCGCTTCAATGACGATATCGCGATCAGCAGCATCTTCTAATTTTTGTGAAGGTGTTAGTCTGTTTAGGACATCTTCTTTTTCCTTACTTGTTAAACGTTCTTTTTCAACAGAACGTGTTAAGTGTTTTTCAATATTTTTCATGCCTATGTTTAAAGCTTTTTCATTCATATCGTTTAGCATGACGTCATAGCCTGACTGGGCACATACTTGCGCAATACCTGATCCCATTTGTCCGGCACCGATGACCATCACTTTTTTAATACTCATGTTAACCCTTCCTTTTTACCATTATCAATTTTAGATTATTAACAATCCTTATTATAATTAGGTTAAAACCCCATTGATTTACACTACAGGCGGACGCTTTCCGCAGGGCTAGTAAGCCTCCTCAGGCTGCGCCTTGCGGGGTCTTACCTAGGCTTTTGTTCCCATTGGAGTCGCCGCCTTTCGTTTCAATCAACAAAATTGAAGTATCGATTCGTTAATGACTATAAAATTAGCCCCTCAACATAATCATTTAATTTTTAGGAACCTCGATTAAGACTGCGTCACCTTGACCGCCACCGCTACAAATTGCTGCGATACCGAGTCCACCTCCACGACGTTTCAATTCATGAACTAATGTTAAAATAATACGAGCACCACTCGCGCCAATTGGATGACCAAGAGCAACTGCACCACCATTGACGTTCACTTTTTCCGGATCAATGCCCGCTATTTTTCCACTTGCTAGGGATACAGCAGCAAATGCTTCGTTAATCTCAAATAAATCAATATCATCTTTTTTGTAACCAGTTTTTGATAAAAGTTCGTTAATCACAAGGCCAGGTGTTTGCGGGAAGTCTTTTGCTTCAACAGCAACTTCTGCATGACCAAGAACAGTAGCCATAGGTGACTTATTTAATTCCTTCGCTTTTTCATCAGACATGACTACAAAGGCACAAGCTCCATCGTTAACACCAGGAGCGTTTCCAGCAGTAATCGTTCCTTCTGGATCAAAAGCCGGACGAAGAGATGCTAATTTCTCAACACTTGTATCTTTACGCGGTGCTTCATCTGTATCAACGACGACCGGATCACCTTTTCGCTGAGGGACTTCTACAGCCACTATCTCTTCTGCAAATTTCCCATCTTCAATTGCGCTAGTCGCACGCTGATGACTGCGGTAAGACCATTCGTCTTGTGCTTCTCTTGTCAGCTCGAATTCTTCAGCTGTTGAGTTGCCGTAATTACCCATATGCTGACCTGTAAATGAACAAGTCAGTCCATCATGCATCATTAAATCCTTTACACGTTTATCTCCCATACGGTGGCCCCAACGTGCATCAGGTAAAAAATATGGTGCATTGCTCATACTTTCCATTCCACCAGCAACAATGACTTCTTCATCACCTAGGCGAATTAACTGGTCAGCTAAAGTAACACTTCTTAAACCAGACGCACATACTTTATTAATCGTTTCTGTTTTAACATTCCAAGGAATACCGGCCTCGCGTGATGCTTGACGGGAAGGGATTTGTCCTTGACCACCTTGTAAAACAGAACCCATAATGACTTCATCAATCTCTGTACCTTCCATGTCAGCTCTCTTTAACGCCTCTTTGATTGCAATCCCACCAAGTTTTGAAGCAGTAAGTGATTTCAACCCCCCGCCAAATTTTCCAAATGGCGTTCTTGCTCCAGATACAATGACTGTTTTTCTCATATTCTTCCAACTCCCTTTTTATTATTTTTAAATCAAATTACAAATATTGTTATCGATGTGGTCTCGTTGATAATATTCCTTATATGTAATGATAACGCTTACTAAATATACGATTGAACGCTCGCTCAATCTATATTTAAAAGAAATGGGGAAGTATTTTCCCCGTTTCTAACAGTCTATCATGAATGACGCAATATATAAAATTTAATTTTCTATTAATTACTAATCAACCGACTCGCGCTTAGTCTTTGCAATCCTAATGGTTTTTTCATAATGAAGATCGCAATGCTATTCGTGCCCCCTAATGAGTGATTTCAGATCTAGGGGGCACAAAGAAGTACTTTGCGTTACCCCTAAGGCGCAATTGCGGACCTAGGGGGCACGAGTACAAAATTTGCGTTAACCCTAATGCGAAATTTCTATTCTAGGGGGTACAAGTATAAATCTCTCCCCCCTCAGATTGAAACACTTTCAAAGCAATAAACTTTTAAGCAGTCTTCTCTTCTTCTTCCACGAATACAGAGAGTGCTAGAATTTCTGCAACATCAAGTGTACTAATATCTTCTTCTACATCCTTAGCTTTCGTTCCGTCACTCAGCATCGTTAGGCAGAATGGACAAGCACTAGAAATCATAGATGATTCCGTCGCCATGGCCTGTTCTGTACGTGCTACGTTAACTCGATTTCCTGTTGTTTCTTCAGTCCACATGAGACCTCCACCAGCTCCACAGCACATACCATTTTCTTTTGTACGGTCCATTTCTACAAGTTCAAGACCTGGGATAGACTTAAGAATTTCTCTCGGTGGATCGTACACTCCGTTATATCTTCCTAAGTAACATGAATCATGATAGGTTAAGCGCTGGTTGATTGGGCGCTCTGGTTTCAACTTACCATTCATGACTAAATCATAAAGCATCTGTGTATGGTGGATAACCTCGGCTTCAAATCCAAAGTCTGGATATTCATTTTTGAAAATATTATACGCATGCGGATCAATGGTAACGATCTTTTTAACATTATTCTTTTCAAATGTTTTAATATTCTTCTCAGCAATTTCTTGGAATAAAAATTCGTTTCCAATTCGTCTCGCTGTATCACCTGAGTTCGCTTCTTTATTTCCTAAAATAGCAAAGCTAATGCCGGCTTGGTTCATTAATTTGGCAAAAGCGAGGGCAATTTTCTGACTGCGGCTATCATAAGAGCCCATTGAACTAACCCAGAATAAATATTCAAAGTCTTTATCTTCTTTTTTAAGTTCTTTAATCGTTGGTACGTATACTGATTCATCTTCTTCGCGCCATTTAATACGGTCTTTTTTAGATAGGCCCCAAGGGTTACCTTGACGTTCGATGTTCATTACAGCACGCTGAATTTCTGAATCCATTTTTCCTTCTGTCATCACTAAGTAACGGCGCAGGTCAATGATTTTATCAACGTGTTCGTTCATAACGGGACAAGCATCTTCACAATTACGACAAGTCGTACAAGCATTAAGTTCCTCTTCGGTAATAACGTCACCGATTAAGCTCATACTTTCAACTGTAGCAGCAACCTCTTTATTTCCTTCACCGGCCATATTTCCTGGAGTACCTGAAAAAGCATAAGTCGGAACCCATGGCGTTTTACCAGTTACAGCGGCACCTTTATCAGTTAAATGGTCTCGTAATTTTATCATTAAATCCATCGGCGATAGCATTTTACCAGTTGTGGCAGCTGGACAAACATCCGTACAACGTCCACATTCAACACAAGCATAGAAATCTATCATTTGGACATCATCGAAGTCTTCAATTTTTCCAACACCGAAGGAAATTTCCTCTTCGTCATCGTCTTCATCAAAATCAAAATCTAATTTTTTCAACTTACCCGGTACTTCTTTACTGAAAAACACGTTAATTGGCGCTGCAATTAAGTGTGCGTGTTTTGATTGTGGTACATATACTAAAAACGTAAGTAGTGTTATAGTGTGGATCCACCAAGCAACATAAAATACGACAATAGCAGTGGTTGTTGACATCCATCCTGAACCTAAAGCTATTAAACTCGCAACCGGTTGCGTCCAGTGTGGCGAAATATCGTGCCATATCAGGTTCATACCATTTCCTAATAGAACAGTAATCATCAATGTTCCAATGAAAATTAGTACAAGACCTGCATAGAGGCTCCTCTTTAAACGGACAAGTTTTTCAATATAACGTCTGTAAAAGGCCCAAACAACAGCAACCAATATCGTTAGTGTGACAATCTCTTGGAAAAATGTAAACCCTGGATAAAGGGCGCCAAAGGGTAAATGCTTTCCTGGTGCCAACCCTTTAACAAACATGTCAATTGCACCAAATTGGACGAGTAAGAAACCATAGAACATCATGACGTGAATGATGCCAGATTTTTTATCCTTTAATAATTTACTTTGTCCAAAAACAATCGTAATAATTTTTTTAATCTGATTTTTTAAATTCCAATCGTATTCTGATTTTTTTCCTAGTTTGATGTATGCGACTCTCGTTGCTATGACTCTTGCAAATAAATATATCGCATAAACGGTGACAGCAATAAATGCTAACAAGTTAATAAGCAATAATATATTCATCAGCCGCTCCCCCTTTTATTTGTTGTGGCAGAATGTTAACGGTTGCATTTTTACCGTGAAAGTTATTAGATAATTCCTTCCCCCTTATGCCTTGGTAAATTCACTTCTCCAGTTCCACCGCCTATAAACGGGCGTATTCGCTTTTATTTTATACTACTACTTTATATGATGAATGACCATTCAGTCAACATATTTCTGTACGAGTTTATATTCAAGTCTGTACAATAATGGCTGGTATGTGGCGTTCTATAAGCCTCTAGCTCATTTTTATTTTTCCAATATTATTTCTAAAAAGTGCTCACGCGCCTCTTGGCCGTTTAATTTAACTGTATAATTAATGGTTAATTTCCCTTGTTTCTGTTCATCTAAAGGGTGATATGCTATTGATTTTGTAAATGTTTCCATATGCATACGTCCATGTGGATGATGAAATACGGATTCAGAACGCTTCCCTTCTTGAAATAATTGATTCATTTTTACCGCGCCAGATCTTCTAATCTGCACTTTATCAGGTTGAATGGTTACGATATTCTTTACAATCAGTTGCTCTTCGTTATCCAGTCTTTCTTCGTATATAATCATATCCCCATGTTCTTTTATATATAATTTTCCTAATTCATTGACCTCATTGTTTTCTGTTATATCGTTATCAACAATTGTTGTTTTAAGTTTTACTTGTATATCTTGTTGCATGGAATCACCCTTTGAAAGTCTACTAATTCCTTATATTATATCGAGAAGCAGAGGACACTTGCAACATTATCTTTTAATGATTACCAACTTCAGAGTTAAACCTTATCTTGCCGTTTAATTCAAAGCTTTTCAACCCATAATGGAAGTATATCTTAATTTACTTTCTCCAGATTGGGGCCAGCTCAGATGACACAGTTTAAAAAAATTGCTTGGAATACATCAAGAATTATTTTTGGTTGCTTATTGGCTATTTTATTAGTCGCAGGAGGTATTTATGTTTTTGCCTTTTTACTTGGAGCGCCTGATTTAAATAATGAACAAAATACAGTTTTATATAGTGAAGATGGGAATACTTTTGGAGAAGAAAAAGGGATGGAGAGTAGACATTGGGTAAGCTTGGACGACATGTCTCCCTATCTAAAAGAAGCAACCATCATGATTGAAGATCAACGCTTTTACAAACATAAAGGTCTTGATATAAAAAGAATTTTTGGAGCTGCACTTGAAGACTTAAAAAATATGTCTTTAAAAGAAGGAGCCAGCACACTCACCCAGCAGTATGCGAGAAATCTTTATTTAACCCATGAAAAAACTTGGACAAGAAAATTAAAGGAAGCTTTTTATGCCATTAGAATTGAAATGTTTTATTCAAAAGATGACATTTTGGAAGGATATTTAAACACTATTTATTATGGACATGGAGCCTACGGAGTGGAAGCGGCCAGCAAATTTTATTTTGATAATCATGCGAAAGACTTATCACTGGCCGAAGCTGCCATGCTGGCTGGTATTCCTAAAGGCCCTGCTTATTATTCACCGATTAATAATCTTGAAAAAGCAACCGAACGTCAAAATCGGATTTTAAATGTCATGTTGGATAAACATATTATTTCCAAGCAAGAATTTACGATGGCTCAAAATGAAGAATTAAAATATGCGCATGAAAATGAAAATAAACAGGACACTGTCGGTACTTATTTTCAGGATACAGCCTTACGTGAGGCAGCTTACTTATTAGATATGGATATTGAAGCTGTACGATCAAGTGGTCTGCAAATCTATACTACATTGAATCTCAAACAACAAGAGCAATTAGAAAAGGAAGTTCAGGAAAAAATTGATGAGTCAAGTGAAGTCGAAGTTGGAGCCATAGCCATGCGACCTGAAGACGGAGCGATTCAGGCCCTTGTAGGTGGTAGGCGTTATGATAAAAGTTCTTTCAACCGGGCAATTCAAGCAAAACGACCACCAGGTTCAACATTCAAGCCATTTTTATATTATGCCGCACTTGAAAATGGCTACACACCGAGCACTATGATGGAAAGCAAACCGACAGCCTTTGAATTATCAAATGGTGAGACCTATCAACCAAGTAATTATAATGGTTATTACGCCGAGGAACCTATTTCTCTAGCGGAAGCAATTGCCGTATCCGATAATATATATGCCGTAAAGACACATCTTTATCTTGGTGCAGATACATTAGTGGAAACGGCTAAAGATTTTGGAATTAAAGAGAACTTACCACCGGTAGCTTCTCTCGCCCTTGGAACGGCGGAGGTTTCCATAAAAGACATGGTCACAGGCTACGGTATGATTGCAAACGGTGGAAAGGAAATTGAAGCCTTTACTATTGAAAAAATTATTGATCGTAATGGAAAAGAAGTTTATTCCAAAGGCCAACATTTTACAGAGGAAAAATTAAACCCGCGCACAACATTTATCTTAACCCACCTACTCACAGGCATGTTTGATGAAGAATTAAATGGTTATACAACTGTAACTGGAGCTCCTATCGCTGAAAGGCTAACCCATACGTATGCAGGAAAGTCAGGAACAACTCATGCCGATAGTTGGATGATTGGCTATAGTCCGAGCCTTGTGACGGGTGTATGGCTGGGCTACGACGACAACCGTTCGATGGAAAAAATTGCTGAAGTGTCCGCTTCGAAAGAAATTTGGGCAGATTTTATGGAAGCGAGCCATAATGATGACATCGAGAATTTTAGAATTCCTAAGGGTGTAGTGGGTGTCCCCGTAGATCCAGAAACTGGCGCTCGAGCCACCCCTTACTGTCCGACCAGTAGAGTGATGTATTATAAATCAGGTGATGCACCAGAGCATCATTGTGACAAACACTTCCAAGAAGAAATAGAAACCGATGAAAAAGGCATTTTTGAAAAGTGGTTTGATGTATTTATGGATTAAGGAGTTACCCAAAATCGAAGCGAGTTGAAGTCGAACCTGCGCGACCATATCAAAATGCCGCGCGATGACCTAAATCGCTAAAGCTAGATGTGGTCCATTTCAGTGTAAAATTATCCACAAAATTTTAATGCAGTAGTTCCTCAACAAAAATAAAAAAGCCGACTCTATGTAAGTGTCCAGCTTAACGGAGAGTCGGCTTCTTTTTTGTCCTAGTAATACATGAGTCAGCCCATGTAATAATATTTTACAAATTAATAATAAAAAGTACAAGGTTAATGTTATAAAGTCATGATTCGTTCACAAATTGTACACAACTCTTTTTATCTCATCTCAATTAACTTGCAAACCTTCCTTAAGTTGAGCGGTCGAGTTTTCCCAGTACTCTTTATTAAAGTCAGCTAAAAAGTCACCGAGTAGTTTTTTAGAATGGTCATCCATTTGGTCAACAATTACCTCGCCTTTTAACGATTTCTCCATATGTGTAACATGCTCAGCCATCGACTTGTATGCTCGTTTATTTGGTCGATCAACGAGGAGCTTACTGCTCGCCACGCCAGCATAATAAGGTCCATTTTCATTTCTTTCTACATTGACCCACACAATCCAATATAATTTAGGGTCTGGTACTTCATCTTTGTCGCGAACATATTTTACGCGACGCTCAATATCACTGCGAGCGTGCATTGCCGCCATATCAACATATGCCTCATTTTCATTAGGATCTACGATGACGGATGACATGTTTTCTAAACTAATCGAGCCAACACCGTATCCACCATGACCATCATTGGAATCATCTTTTATAATTGTAAATTGATTTTTCTTTTTTCCACCTGAAGACTGATTCATATTCATTCCATGATCCTCCTTCTAATTTCCCTATTGAATCCCATTGTAGCATAGACAAAAGGTTGTTTTCACGTTTTCAAGTTGTGTCCTTTTCCCTTAATGCATCTGTTTGTTATCTGGCAGTTGATGATGGCTTATGCTCTCAATAAGACTCCACGCTCTATCCATTTCTGTAGCGCTATAGTTTTGTTTAGGTTTAACATCATGCACTTTCTTTTCCACTTCTTGTTTCGTCAAATCACGGAAGAATAGCATCGTTGCTGTCAACTCTAAAAACCGAGAGCTTTCCTGCTGCAGTAATTTTGCTTTATTTGCAAAGTCAGGCATATCCGGTTGAATTTGATATAAAAAATCAATTCCTTCGTCAGTTATTTCATAAATATACTGGGCGTAATTTGACTTTTCTTCTTTTTCTTCATGGATAAAACCTAAGTTACAGAGCTCCTCCATCCTTAAAGTCAATTCTTCCGAATAGGGCCCATAAATATGAAATTGGTATTTTTCTTGAAAAGGGACACCGCAAGCTTGTAGTATAAAAATCATTTTTTGAAGTTTTTTTCGTCCAGTTACTTTTTTCATTTCTGCAAAAAAACGTAATAATTTAGCATGATCAGTCAACATATTCTACCTCTCCTTGACCGTACAGTATTTCTTTAATTTCTTTTACCTTATCACTTTGTGGTAATTCATTTAAAAAGTCTTCCGGAAAATATAATTTATGGTCTGTCCGTTTTTTCCCTGAAATGGCTTCAACTATATCTGAATGTCGTGATAGTTCTTTTAACTCTTTATTAGGCATCTGTAAGTGGATGGGTAAGCGTTCCTCTTCTTCTCCTGGTCGGTAAAAGTCATAAGGTAAATCTGATGAAGAATCAACCACAAGATAATAGTCAGGGTTAATACCCACTTCATGAAAGAGCTTCGTTAATTTCATCACCTGTTGCATTTGCTGATTCGGATTAAAATCAACATATTGGAATAGACGACGGTTCATAAATCGCTCACATAAATCTCGCAAAATATCGTCATTTTCTTCCTGCCAAAGTTGGAAATAATAAAACACAATCGCTTCGTCTAATTTTAAGTATTCATCGAGTGAAGGTTGCTCATTAAAAAAAGAAATGAAATGAGTGGGTTCAAGTTTAAATAAATAGTCATTTTCGTATAAATATTTAGCTCGTTGAAATATTTTCGACAAAACGACTTCGGCACTCCTTGTTACAGGATGAAAATATACTTGCCAATACATTTGATAGCGACTCATAATATAATCTTCTACAGCATGCATCCCCGTTGATTTGATAACAACTTGATCGTCTATCGGACGCATGACTCTCAATATTCGTTCCATATCAAAGTGACCATAACTGACACCAGTATAATAGGCATCACGCTGGAGGTAATCCATCCGGTCAGCATCAATTTGACTCGATATCAAGCTGACAACAAGTTGGTCTGCATATGTTTTTCCAATCACGTCAGCCACTTTTTGTGAGAATCCTGGCTCAACCTTTTCAAGTATTTGATTGACGGATGTATCCCCTAAAATAATTTTTTGCGTGAATTGTTCATGGTCTAGTTTAAAAACTTTCTCAAAAGAATGTGAAAAAGGCCCGTGACCTAAATCGTGAAGCAATGCCGCACACAAACATAATAAGCGCTCAGCATTATTCCAATGGGGCTTGTCTTGAAATTTATTAATGATTCGACGAACAATTTCATACACCCCTAAAGAGTGGTTGAATCGGCTATGTTCAGCACCGTGAAAAGTCATATTACTTGTTCCGAGTTGTTTTATTCGACGTAAGCGCTGGAATTCAGGTGTTGCGATTAAATCCCAAATCACCCGGTCACGCACATGAACATAGCGGTGAACAGGATCTTTAAAAACCTTTACCTCATTTAATTTTTCATTTTTATAAGTCATATATATGTTCATCCGTTTCTTTTCTAGCATTTTGTTATATTATATAATAGATACCGCTTAGACAAAAGGGATAATAAAATGTTCTGATACTAAAAATAAAAGAAACAGTAATTTATTAAAGGAGTCTATTATGAAAAGCTGGAAACAAATTATCCAATATTCTACCTTTCGTTATATCGACCATTCACATATAAAAACATTTGAATCTGAACCGTATACTGCGCTCACTTCCTTTGCAATCGATGATGCCCTAGCCACTTCTGTGAGTAATAAAAAATCGCCGCCGACAATGAGGACATGGGTTCATCCAAAAACAGTTGTACTCGGAATTCCAGATGCACGTGTCCCATTTTTAGCAGAAGGTGTCCACCTATTAAAAAATGAAGGTTATCATGTCATCGTTCGGAATTCAGGTGGACTAGCTGTAGCTTTAGACGAAGGAGTCTTGAATTTATCGCTGATTCTTCCCGAAGTGAAACATTTGTCGATTCATGATTGCTATGAGGCGATGGTAAGTTTTGTCCAGTACATGCTCAAAGATTTAACAGATGACATCAAGGCTTTCGAGATTGTCGATTCATATTGCCCTGGTGATTATGATTTGAGTATTAACAATCAAAAATTTGCCGGTATTTCACAACGACGCATAAAAGATGGGGCAGCGATTCAAATTTATTTAGACGTGGAAGGTAATTCAAAACAAAGAGCCCAGTTGATTCGTCGTTTTTATGATAAGAGTATACAAGGCAATGAAACCAAGTTTACTTATCCTAAAGTTAATCCTGATAAAATGGCTTCTTTATCGACTTTGCTAGGGATTAATTTAACCGTACCTGATCTAATGGAAAGAGTCCTCTCAACGTTGAAGGAATTAAATGAAGACGTCATTATGTCGAATAAATTTTCTAGTTTTGAAAAGGGAATTTTCGGAAAACGTTATGAACAAATGGGTAAAAGAAACCAAGTGATCAGGGAGATTAATTAAAAAAATAGCCCACTGCTCTTTTTAAGCAGACGGGCCGGTTTTAATTATTTAATTCAGCTTTTGTAGAATAAAATTAACAAATAACCCTTGGAATCATGACGGTAAGATAAGATACATTGGACCAGTTGACCTTTTAAAGAACTGACCAAAAAGAAAGCTGAATTTATAAGTCCATGAAATCTTTATTACTGCGCGCCTGATATAAATTTGCGACGAAGACTCTCTTCCCACTCGGCTAAGTGTGGAGTAACCCTATAACTTTTGTGTATAAACAGCTATTTTTTGATGGTCCAATGAGTAACCAAAGTTCACTTTTTTAGAATGAGTCCCATTTAAACCAACTGTAGGTTTAGACTCGAGCACTATCTAGGCACATTTTGTTGCTGCGAAAGTTGGGTTATTTATTAAGCATCAGCTTGGGCTGCGGTGATTAATGCTAATTTATAGACATCGTCGGCATTACAGCCACGGGACAAGTCATTGACTGGTTTATTTAAACCTTGCAAAATCGGACCTACTGCTTCAAAACCACCTAAGCGTTCGGCGATTTTATAGCCGATATTTCCCGCTTCTAAGCTCGGGAAGATGAACACGTTCGCGTCACCTTTAAGAACTGAATCAGGCGCTTTCTTTTCTGCTACGCTTGGAACAAATGCAGCATCAAACTGGAATTCTCCGTCGATGACTAATGATTGGTTCTTTTCTTTTGCTATCTCAAGGGCTTCGGTTACCTTTTCAGTTTCCGGGGATTTAGCCGATCCTTTTGTTGAAAAACTTAACATAGCAATTCGCGGATCGACATCAAACAATGAAGCTGTTTTTGCACTTTCACTAGCAATTTCCGCTAAATCTTCTGCTTCAGGTGAAATATTGATTGCACAATCAGCAAATATATAACGTTCATCATCCCGCACCATAACAAACACACCAGAAGTCCGTTTGACCCCTTCTTTTGTCTTGATAATTTGCAATGCAGGTCTAACAGTATCAGCCGTCGAGTGAGTCGCCCCACTAACGAGTCCATCAGCTTGATTCATGTATACAAGCATCGTGCCAAAATAATTGCCGTCCAGTAACATCTCCTCAGCTTGTTCTTTCGTCGCTTTACCTTTTCGACGGTCAACCAACGTTTCAACCATTAAATCAAAATTCTCATATTGTTTAGGATTAATAATTTGGCAAGAAGAAATATCAACATCCAGTTCACCAGCCCTTTGACTGATTTCTTTCACGTCTCCTATTAAAATAGGTGTTAATATTCCAGATGCTGCGAGTTGGCTGGCAGCTGTTAAAATACGCTCGTCTGTTGCTTCAGGGAAGACGACAGATTGACCTTTTCCTTTAATTTTATCAACGAGTTCATCAAATAAACTTTCCTTCATCGTTCTGCCTCCATCTATTCTTCATATTAATATAAATCACATATCTACATTTAAAATAATACTGGACTTTCTAAAAGATTGAAAGAATTTCACATACTTTTTCCACTTAAATTTAATGCAGCAACACTTTTTTGTCACAATGTAATTAAGTCACTGGATGGATTATCTATTCTTTATATTATCATTCCCCTATTTTAGGAAAGTTAAATCATAGCATTTATAGACAGTGCTATTTTCCGAAAAAAGAATTGCATTTTAGTAATACATAGGCAGTTTATCACATACATATATTTAATAGCTCGACATCTAGATTTAACAAAAGTGAGGTGAGTAATTGGCTGTTTAGCCAAACAAAGAAAAAGACGTTGATCTACTAGATCGACACATTTGTACGGAAGCTGAATTTCAGAAAAGAAGATGTTGTCATTACTTTTTTGCTCCCGTCTCAAGAAGTTTTGTCTGAAGGTTCATTAATTAAACCGGACATCAGGAGGTATCATAATGAGTGAAAATCAGGAGAATCAAAATCAACACCCACCCTACACCAATCAAAATTATCCTTATTTCTATCATCCAACTTCATCTCAAGCCTATTATCCAGGATATCAATTTAGACAATTTCCACCCCCACAGCAACAGCAGCAACAGCAACAACAGCAACCCTATTATCAACAAAATCAAACAAACCAAAATCAAAACGTTCCCGGTATGCTCCCACTCCAGCAATCGTATATTGAAAACATATTAAGACTAAATCGCGGCAAGGAAGTTACAGTTTACATGACGTTTGAAACGCGGGAAATGCAGACTTTCAAAGGAGTCATAGAAGCAGCGGGAAGAGATCATATTATCCTAAGTGACCCAAAGACAGGAAAACGATATTTACTCCTAATGGTTTACTTAGATTACGTCACATTTGATGAAAAAATTAATTATGACTATCCATTTTCTTCACCACAATCAAATCAATTTTCTAATCAACCCCCACGTTAACAAAAATTAGAACATAAGTAACCATGCAAAATAAAATCCGGACAATGATTTAAGATTAGAAAATCACTGTTCGGATTCATTTTTTAACATTTATTGCTCGTCCAATAAAACTAGATTGTTCCCGGATTCCATATTTTTTCCAATGAGGCGATTTGATGCGACATCCTTATGAGCGGTTTATAAAAATTGAATTAATTTCTCTTATTTTAGCTATAATTATTGGCTTACTTGCTATTATTAAAGCCAATTTAATATGGCTCAGTCTGTCGTTATATCTGACAGCCATCAGCCTGTTTTGTGATAGCATCGTCGCCCAATCAACCCATTTAAAGGTCAGAAGGATTAAACAACTCATTAGATTTGTATTATTATTTTTCCTTGCTACGTTGTTAATTTTTAAATTATAAATGTTTTACTATTGTATAGCCTAATAGAACCCAACCAATTAGGAAAGTCACGCCACCGAACGGAGTAATCATCGCTAAAAACTTTATTCCGGTCGTGGAATATAAATAAAGACTACCAGAAAATAGGATAATACCAATGAAAAATAACCAACCTGACCAGTTCAAAGCACCGACTTGTAATTTAGCGGCAATCAGCCCTGTCACGAGCAAAGCCATTGTATGAAACATTTGATAATTAACAGCCTTTTCCCATATTCCGAGCATATGATCAGATACTTTTCCCTCTAAACCATGTGCTCCAAATGCTCCAAGGGCGACAGCCAAGAAACCGTTAATAACCCCTAGTAATAAAAATACTTTCATCTTTATCCACCTCTATTTTGATTAAAAATCAAAGATTGACTCACCATTTGCATCCCCATGGTCAATGCTTCCTGCAGAAGAAGGCGTCACCTTTTTACTTTCTGTCCGTCCCATCATCGCCTTCATTTCCGCTGCAGTTATTTTAGTTCTTGTCTTTGATGTTGCTTGAGTAGTATATTCATCTTTATCTTCCAGCAATAATTCACATAATAATTTTACATGTTCAATATGTTTGGTCATATTTTCTGTATTATGCGAAACAACTTTTGCTTTATTTAACTCTTGCATCATTTTTTGAATAATCGTTTCATTCGATACAGCCATCAAGCTCACTCCTTCAATAATTGTAGTATACCAAAAAGACGAGCAGTTTCATAAAAGAAAACAGCAACAGATCTTTCTATACCATCGCTACGGAAAAATTACCACCTTTCGCAGGGGAGAGGAATTGCAGTTCATTCTTCTTTGCTGCTGAGTCTCCTCGGATAAAACGTTAAAAGTCGGCATTAGTCGGAATCTTCTCTTTATTATACGTTAAAAAACAAGAACAAAAACGCGGGCGCCCGTCTAGCAACGTACGAACTGCGCCTCGCCAAGCGAGATGGGTCAATGTTGATGCTCAAGAGCATCGGCTTTAATTGACCATTCATTACGTAGGAGATAAAGGAAACGTGCCGCTGCAAAAGGGGTATGCCGACGTTAGCCGCAAAAGCTGAACTTAGTCGGCCTTCCTTATTGTGTTTTGAGCCGATGTTGACTTAACGTGTCATGAGGTGAAGGAAGTCTCGCAAGTTTTTTAATGCCAAAACTTGCTGCTAGTTGCTAGGCGCCCGAAGCTGAACGATCAAAAGCTGAAGCGGCCGGTGAGGAACGTACAAGCTGGAGAAGACCTGACGAGATAAAGGAGAACCGAAGAGCGGAGCGATTCGAGTTCGACTTATCGTAGGAAGGTATTCGAAGCTTGGTAGTTGCTGGGCGCTGAAGCTGGACGATCAAAAGCTGAAGCTGGACGTGGTCAATTTCAGTATAAAGTTATCCACAGAAGTTTTAATATTATAGTTTTCTAAAAAACAAAAAAAGCCTATAAAAGGCTTTAGTTTAGTTTTTCACTTTTGCTCGTCTGCCAAGCAAGCTAATGATTAATGCTACAACAACAGCACCTAATGTAGCAGGTAAAACATGGTTATTACCTACTGTCGGACCAAGTTGATGAATGAGAACATCCCCTATCCAAGCCCCTAATAAACCTGCTATCATCATCCCAGGTATACCTCCAGGAACTTTAAAACCGAAAATTGCCGAAACTATAAAACCAATAACGACAGCAACAATCACATACGTCAGGAGTTGAATCACGTCAAGTCCCTCCTTTACTAGGTTATAGGATCTTTCTCTTGTTTTTTCTTATGCTGTTCATTTTCATAGCGCTTAAAAATCCATTTTAAAAATTTTATTTCTTTTTCTGCAAGATCTCGATTTAGTTGTTCCTCTGTATCTTCTTTAAAGTCTTGGAAATTCTTCACGCTATAAACCCCCAATAACATTCGACATATATATTTTTGTTTATTGTACCGTTATTAACAGAAAGTTTCAAGCTTGTTTTTTAAAAATTCATGCTAATTTGCTTAAAGTGGGTTCCCTATTTATTATTACCATTAGCATGCCCAAGCAATTGGAAAGCATACTTGTCAATGTCACATATTGTCATAAGAATTTTCAAATAAGGTACGGTAAATAAACAATTATAATAATAAATACCCAAATGAAATCTACAAAATGCCAGTAATAAGAGAAAATCTTAAATTTTTCAAAGAACAATGATTTAGGCATTGAACTTTTATAATGAATAAATAAAAGAATCATCCAGACAGCTCCAAATGTAACGTGAGCTGCGTGGAGACCAACAAGTACGTAAAATGCTCCTAAAAAAACACTAGCACTTAGACCATATCCTTGACTGACATATTCGTAGAATTCATTAATTTCCAGGCCCAAAAACACGAGTGCAAACAAGAATGTAACACTCAGTCCAATTAACATACCCATTGACTTTTTAGCTTCAAGGGCTTTTTCGGCATACAACAATGTGCCACTGCTCGAAAGTAAGAAAAAGGATGTTAACACAACTGTCTTAACTTCAAATAACTCAGACGGGTGAGGCCCTCTATCTGCAGGGGTAAAGATAAAATAGTTGGCAAAAAGCGTTGCAAACATAACTGCCTCAACTGCTAAGAAAATAAAGAAGCCTAATTTTTTATCCTTAAATAATTCTGCTTCATAACTATTCATCATTCTCCCCCTTTCCATATACTTCGGCTCTTTCATCAACGAATGTACGAATAATAATTATTGTAAAGAACATGACACCACCGCCAATCGCCAGCCAATTCCAAGTATACGTAATCCCTGTCGCTACAATAAATAAACTAAAGGCCATGAGAGCTGGTAGTATAGACGGCTTGGCTATAGGTGACGCAATCAATTCATTTGTTGTTTTAAGTGGTTTACCTGACTTTTTCGCATACCAGAAAGCATCAGATTCAGTTATTACAGGCATGGGATTAAATGTCTCTTCAGGAGATGGTGATGCCACCGTCCATTCCAATGTCCGGCCATTCCAAGGGTCGGCATTTACTTTATGACCTGTCGTATGAGTTTTCACTAAGTTCCACAAGAAAACCATTATGGCAATTCCCATTAAAAACGCTCCAATCGTACTAATCATGTTAGTCGCGTTTACTCCGTCTTCAATTCGGAATGTAAATATTCTCCTTGGCATGCCTTGCATACCCGTAATATGCATTGGTAAAAATGTCATATGAAAACCGATGAGGAAAAGCCAGAAATGCAATTTTCCGAGTTTCTCATTTAACATATATCCGGTAATTTTTGGATACCAGTAATAGATGCCTGCAAATATTCCTAAAATGGTTGATGAAATAATTACATAGTGAAAATGAGCAACCACGAAATGAGTGTCGTGAAACTGGAAGTTAGCTGCGGAAACCGACAACATAACACCAGTGACGCCTCCCATAACGAATGATGGTATAAAACCTAAAGCAAATAACATTGGTGTTGTAAAACTAAGCCTGCCCCCACGCATGGTAAACAGCCAGTTGAATATCTTAATTCCTGTCGGGATAGCAATGGCCATCGTCGTCACTGCAAAAAATGTATTAGCTATAGGACCTAAGCCAACTGTAAACATATGGTGAGCCCAAACCATATAACCTAAAAACCCAATTAATGCGAGTGAGACAACCATAGCCGGATAACCAAAGATTCTTTTCTCGGAAAAAGTTGTAATGATGTCTGAGAAAATTCCAAACGCCGGAAGTGCCAATATATAGACTTCAGGATGACCAAAAATCCAGAACAAATGCTGCCATAACACTGGATCCCCTTGGTCTCCTGAGAAAAAGGCAGTGCCATATTGGCGGTCAAACATGAGTAAGTATAAAGCAACACCAAGAACTGTAAAGGCAACTAAAATCAGGGTTGATGTTATGAGTGCTGCCCATGAAAAAAGCGGCATGCGAGTCAATTTCATCCCAGGTGCACGGTGTCTAATGATAGTAACGATTAAGTTGAGTGCTGTCATAACCGTTCCAATCCCGGAAATCTGCACACCAAACACATAATAATCTGTCGCGGGTCCAGGCGTGAATTCGCTTGTTGAGTAAGGTGCATAGCCTGTCCACCCAACTGCAGGCGCGCTATCTAAAAAGAAAGCTATGTTAAAGAATACGGCACCTGAGAAAAACATCCAAAAACCTAGCGCGTTCAAGAAAGGGTAGGCCAAGTCACGAGCACCAATTTGAAGTGGAACAGCGACGTTCATTAATCCTAATAACATCGGCATCGCTGCAAAGAAAATCATTATCGTTCCATGTGTTGTGAATACTTCATTATATTTTTCATATTGCATCACCCAAAAGTCATTATTTGGAACAGCAAGTTGTGAACGAATCAGTAACGCATCAATTCCAGCACGTGCAAAAAAGATAAAACCAAATAAGATATACATTAATCCTACTTTCCTATGATTTGTTGTTGTTAAGTAATCCCAAATCACGGGAAGTTTTCTTTTTTTTATGATATATATCAATATAAGTAAGCCAGCAATAAGAGTAAAAATCCACGCTGCTATAACGTCAGAGGGAACATATTTTGAAATTCCCAAAAAAGAGAGATTCATCTATTTATACACCTCTATTCATCTAAGTATTTTTTATAATCTTCTTTTGACACAACTTCAACATCAAACCGCATATTTGCGTGCTGTATACCACAGTATTCTGCACATTTCCCATCATACGAACCTATTTCAGGATCTTCTACTTCATAAATGAGCTCTTCATGGGGCATAACGTCGACCTTCCCACTTAACTCCGGAATCCAAAAAGAATGAATGACGTCTTTTGAATATAAGTGGAAAATAATCGGTTCACCTTCAGGTATGACTAATTCATCTTTTTCTTCCTTTTCATTTTCATGAATAAATGTCCACTGAAATTGCTCACCAACGACTTCTACGTGCACCCCCTCTTTCTTGGCCGCTGAATCAGATACAGGAGATTGATAGTATGTAATCGCTATGGTAGGGACAGCTAAAACTGCTAATAACATGACTGGAATAAGTGTCCAGGTTGTCTCAAGTTTTTTATTCCCTAGTACATCTTTGGGAACATAACCTTCAGATAGATTACTCTTACGATATTTATAAACGAACCTTATTAATAAAATAAACACCGTAACGATAACAACCGACATAATCATAAGGCTTAAACGGATTAAAAACGCCTGTTCTTCCCCTGTCGTACTTTTAGGGTTCAAAATCGTAATATTACAACCTGAAAGTAACAAAATAGTTGGAAGAGCCCAGAGTCTTTTCATTAGTACCAACAACCTTTTCTTTGTAATCATTAATACCCCCTTTCCCACTCTCTCTATTAATTAAACGGGTTATAAAAGAAACATAGTGGGTAATGTCTTAGTAGGTTAGTAGATTTATTGAAAGGGTGACATAACGAATGAGAGTGAAAGACCGCTATATATGGCTGTTATTTATAATATTATCTGTAGTTGTATCAGCATGTAGCCAAGAAGCAGGAACTTCAAATCAGTCATTTGACGCTAGTAAAATTCGTAAAGAGATTAGTAACTTAGATCCTGATGATCCCGAAGACGCTGCAATCCTCGAAGGTAAAGATTTATTTGATAAAACAGAGGTGATGCTTCCAGACAATGTAGGTAATGAACAGAGCTGTTTAAGTTGTCATGGCGATGGAGGTCTTGAACCAAATTCTCCCATGGTCGGGGTTTCAGATAGATATCCAAGGGAGCATCATGGTAAACATACAACAATTCAGGATAGAATTAATGGTTGTTTTCAAAGAAGTATGAACGGAGAACCATTAGACGAAAATAGTGAAGAAATGGAAGCAATAGTTTCTTATTTTGATTTCATTTCAAAAGATGTCGAAGGCGAAGATGATATTACATGGAGAATGACGAATGATAAAGATAAGGTGCCTGAGCCAGATGTCAATCATGGTGAAGAGCTTTTTGAGGAAAAAAATTGTATTTCTTGTCATGCGACAGATGGTTCTGGTGGAGGGATGGCAACTGGCCCACCCATTTGGGGAGAAAATTCTTTCAACGAAGCAGCTGGGATGAATCGTATAAATAAAGCAACTGCATTTATACAAAATAATATGCCAAAAGATCAACCTGGCACATTAACAGACCAAGAGGCAGCTGATCTGGCAGCCTATGTTCTGTCTCACGAACGTCCAGTTCCCGACCCAGAAGAAATAGGAGACTATCACTTAGATCCTGATCGTGACTATATTACGAAAGAAAGACGGGAAAAAATTCGAAACGGAGAGTTCGATTGGTCAGAGTTGGATGTTATTAAAAAATGATAGATGGTTACTAAGAAGGTGAACCTGCGACATCGGTTCACCTTCTTAAAATTTTTATGTACTTTTTATGTTTTGTTATGTATAATTATAAAATATAATGTATAAATATTAATTTTACATCACTAAGTTTATATGATTATATAGTGGTAATAAATTAACCATGTAGCGTATAAACTTTATTATGAAGGGATAAGGGGTGCGAGAGAGCTTATGAAAAAAGAAGATTATAAACTGGTTGATCATTTGAAATTTATTATTCCATCTTTACTTGGTATCTTTTTATTTATGACGCCTATCATGACAGAGGATGGTTTTACAATACCAATTGCTATATTAGCCGATTGGATTGAAGGTATCCTAGAAAATCAATTGTCACTTATTATGATGATTATTATCGTAATAACAGCAATTATGACGGTTATCGCTAAGATGATCGGCAAGGAAGCGTTAAATAAAACGCCTTTTTTCCAGCAACTTTTTAATGTAACTCCTTTTTGGTTAATTACAAGAGTGCTTGCCGCTATTTTTGCTGTGATGGTTTATTTTAATTTAGGTCCTGAAGCGGTGATTGGAGAAGATACTGGTGAGACATTACTTGGTATAGGCGGATTACTCCATGTCTTATTTTCAGTTTTCCTATTTGCTGGCGTTTTCTTACCTTTATTAATGAATTTTGGATTAATGGAGTTTATCGGAACATTTATGACGAAAATAATGCGTCCTGTCTTCAAATTACCCGGACGTTCATCTATTGATGCTTTAGCGTCATGGATTGGGGATGGAACAATTGGTGTTTTGCTGACAAGTAAGCAATATGAAGATGGATATTATACAAAAAGAGAAGCGGCTATTATTGGAACAACATTTTCCGTCGTTTCCATCACATTTACCTTAGTTGTCATTTCGGAAGTTGATCTTGGTCATATGTTTGTACCTTTTTACTTAACTGTACTTATTGCAGGGGCTGTCGCCGCTTTAATTATGCCACGCATCCCACCGCTATCTAGATATCCTGATACGTATATTAACGAGAATGCAGAAAAGATAGATGAGTCGATTCCAAAAGAGCGACACATGGGTGAATATGCTTATGAGCAAGCTTTAAAGCGTGCCAAACAAGAAACAAGTTTGTATCAATTTTTTAAACAAGGATTTCAAAATGTGCTTGATATGTGGATGGGTGTTGCACCAATTGTTATGGCATTTGGGTTAATTGCACTTATATTAGCGGAATATACTCCTGTTTTTCAATGGATTGGACTGCCTTTTATCCCGTTACTTGAAGTGATGCAAGTTCCGTATGCGGCTGAAGCGTCACAAACAATTTTAATCGGATTTGCTGATATGTTCTTACCTGCAATTATTGGATCATCCATCGAAGCAGAAATCACAAGATTTATTATCGCTGCTTTATCCGTTACTCAATTAATATATATGTCAGAAGTCGGTGGTGTCCTACTCGGTTCAAAAGTTCCCGTATCCATTAAACAGCTATTTATTATCTTTTTACTAAGAACCGTCATCACTTTACCGGTTATTGTTGTGATTGCTCATATTATTTTTTAAAGGAATAAATTAGATATAAACTGCGCAATAAGACTATTTGTGTTCAGCAGGAGAATAGGTACAGTGTTAAATCATCGCTACGAAAATAAACACTACGCTTATAGTAACTTTCTTTCATGATACAAAGAACTATAATAATCAACCTTCCGAAGTATCCCTAACCATAAATCATATAGTCTATGTAAGCGTAGGCAGAATACGTAGACTCCTACGGGAATAGCGCGAGTCCGAAGACCCCGCAAGAAGCGTTCTTTGCTTCTGAGGAGGCTGAGGCCGTGCCCGCGGAAAGCATCCACCCGGAGCGATCCCAGACGGTGGTGATTACGCTTGTTTTGAAAGTAGTCCATTAGTTACTGCATAGTTTATGATAATTATTCACTTAATCATTAAATACAACACCCCGTCAATTTTGATTATTGACGGGGTGTTGTTTTATATAAAAATAAAAGGGGGCATAATTTTGAATACTATCTATCGAATAGTAACTTAAGCATTCATCTCTTGACTCGACTCTTTTCGTGTGGACCGAAAACCATTGATTGTCTTCCTTATAATAGACGTGCTACCTTCAACAAGTGGTTGCAATATACCTAGAACAGGTTTGCTCGATAAGATGAATACAATCAAGGCTGATAACAGGCCGAGTCCGAATAGGTCAAAGATATTATCGACGTTAAATAAATTAGCTTCACGGAAATATTGAATGAAAAATCCGTGCAGAAGATAAACATAAAGTGTCCGAGTTCCAATAAAAGTTAATTTGCTTTTTACCGTAGGAACCCATGCCATCACACTCATCGCCATCAAGGTCGACGTTAAATAAACAAGTAATCTTGCAATCCCACCGTATTCAGGTGAGCCAAGGTCACCATACGACTTTGAAGCTAACAACCAACCAGAATTAAAATCTGGTGCATAATAAATCGCTACGGCTGCAGCTGACATAATGACTAATGAAATTAATTTAAAAGCTCGTTGTTTTAACCACATAACATGTTTTTCAGTTAGCCAATATCCTAATAAAAAGAATGGGAAAAATACAAGAGTCCTTGATAAGCTAAACGTATGACCAATCTCTCCAAAATAACCCACAATCAAACCAATTTGAACAGCGATTAAAATACCTAATACTGCAGGTATCTTTTTAAACCAATAAAGCAACATATGCCAACTGAATAAACTAAATAAAAACCATAAAGACCAGTGCGGATCAAATAGGCTAGTTTGCCATCCCTCTTTACCTATATAAAAATAAAAAATGGAATAAACCACTTGGAATATAAGATATGGGAGTAAAAGCTTTTTAGACAGTTTTAAAACGTACTTTATATCACCAGATCCTTTTGCAAAAAAACCTGCTAAAAATATAAAGGCTGGCATATGAAATGTATACATCCACATATACAAGGTGTTCAATTCTGTTGATCCATCTCTAAAAGGCTGAATCATATGCCCGAAGACGACTAAAAAAATCAACAGCACTCTTGCGTTATCAAAATAAGCGTTTCTCTCCATGTTGCACACCCTTTTCTCTTGAAGATCAAAGTTGCTTAACTTCAACCACTCATTTTACTAAAGCTTCAGCTAGATTATTTATGGAATATCTGATGTTACTATTATTCTATACCCTATTTCAGTTTTTTAAGAGCCTTTTATTTCGATTTAAAAAGGTTGTTAGCTTGCTGTAAATGAAGTGAAACGTTAAGTCTTTTTTGTAACAATATCTAAATCTGTGCCACAATTCTTTACGTACCTTCTATAAACATGCGAAGAAGGAGCTCACAGTTTTCGTCAGCTCCTATGGATACTTTACCATATACTTACATATTGTCATATCAATATACAAACTCAACTGAATTTAGACTATTATTTGAAAGTAATCTTCTGCCAAGACTGGTGGAGAACAACTTGTATGATAAGTATACTTTACTTTTCCACCCTTGCTCTGATGAACGACAACTCTTAGATAAATTGTCGCTGAGTTGGCCTTCATCGCTGTTGTCTGGACACCTTTTAAGTTCCTGTTTTCTTTTTAGCTGTTGATTTGGCTTTTCGTTTCGGCTGACTAGGTTTTGGTTTTTCTTGCTTAGCTTTGTCAAGTGATGCTTGTAGTGCATCCATTAGATTTGTCACATTATCAGGGGCCGGCTTTTCTTCTACTGCGGTTGTATGATCGTCATCGCCTTTTTTCTTCTCTTCAATTAATTCAAGTAAAGCTGTTCTATATTCATCATGATATTTATCTGGATCAAATTCAGTTGTGAGTTGATCAATTAACATTTTCGCTGTTTCAAGTTCCTTTTCTCCCGTTTCCACTTGAGCAGGAACGTTAGGTACATCCTTGACATCGCGAACCTCGTCTGGATAATGGATTGTCTCAACGACAATGGTATCTTCATAGACCCGAATTACGGCTAGTTGCTCTTTAGATCGAATCATCATTTTTGCAATGCCGATTTTTTTAGTATCTTCTAGAGCTGCCCTTAAAAGACCGTATGCTTTGGATCCCCCTTCATTCGGTGATAAGTAATAACTCTTTTCAAAATAAATGGGATCAATTTGTTCCAGCTTTACAAAGTCCATGATTTCAACCGCTTTATCGCCTTGTTCTTTTTTTAATGCTTTTAAATCTTCTTCATCGAGCTTGACGAACTTGTTTTTTGCATACTCATACGCTTTAACAATTTCATCATTATCTACTTCTCGATCACAAACTGGACATACTTTCTGATATTTGATCGGTGTGTCACATTCTTTATGCAATTGCCTCAGGGGTACATCCTTATTTTCAGTTGCCGCATGCATTTTTACTGGTATATTGACAAGTCCAAAACTAATCGTTCCTTTCCACATTGTGTGCATATTAAAACCTCCCTTAAGATTAGTCTGTTACTTTTTACGTGATTTATCCTACTGATTTAACATAGATAACTTATATGTTGGAATACTAGGATATAGCTGAAGGAGTGATTCTATGAACATCATGAAACCTATCGCAAGTACAACAATTCCTTCTGGGAAAGACTGGCTATTTGAAATAAAATATGATGGTTTTCGTTGTGTGTTAGATTGGGACATAAACAATATAAAACTAACGAGTAAAAACAATAAAGAGTTAACAGATCAATTTCCTGAGATAGTGGAGTTTTGTTTAGAAAAGCAGGATTTGCTTAAATCATTTTTCCCCATACGCTTGGACGGAGAACTTGTTATTCTAAATACAGCATTCCAAGCTAATTTTCCCGAAATTCAAAAGCGTGGGAGATTAAAAAATCCCAATAAAATCAAGCAATTGGCCGAAAAGAGACCCGCAACATTAATGGCATTTGATATTTTACAGTTGAATGATGCTTTCCTAGAAAACAGCACGTTTGAGGAAAGGAAAACACAACTTAGAAAAATTATAGAGCTGATTGGGAGAAAAGAACACCGTATTTCCTTAGTAGATACATCTGATTCATCTGATGATCTATGGAGATTAACTTTTGACTATAAAGCTGAAGGACTTGTCGCTAAACGGAAGAATAGTACTTACCAGTCAGGTAAAGGACACCACGATTGGTTCAAAGTAAAAAACTGGCGACTGATTCAAGGTATACTTCATTCTTATCATGTGACAAACGGCTATTTTTCAGTCAATGTGTGGAAAGACGATGAATTACAATTTATCGGTAAATGTAAACACGGTCTTAAGGATGAAACGTTACATACGTTAAAAGAAATATTTTTAACAAGAGGAACTAAACAAAACAATGAGTATATCCTCCCCCCAGCCATTGTCGCTAATATTCATACGCTTGATTTGTACGACGGAGAATTGCGGGAACCTGAATTTAATCAGCTCTCTGTTCATACACCGGCTAAGGAATGTACTTATGATAAGTTAAATCAAAATTTAGCCATGTTTCCACCGAACGTAGATCTGTCGAAATTGGATAAAATATTTTGGTCTGAACCGAATTTAACCAAGGGAAACTTGCTCACATATATGCGGGAAATAGCACCTTATATGCTACCTTTTATGAAGCAGCGAGCTTTAACATTAATTCGTTGTCCTGACGGCGTGAATGGCGAACACTTTTTCCAAAAACATTTACCAGACTATGCACCTGAGTACGTTAATTATTTTATGACAGAGGATGATAAAAGAGGGATTCTATGTGACACTCTGGAGCCGTTACTATGGTTCGCTAACCACGGTGCGATTGAATATCATGTTCCTTTTCAGAAGTTTGCTGAGACCATGCCTATTGAAATTGTTTTTGACCTCGATCCACCATGCCGGGAAAAATTTCATTACGCCATTGAAGCTGCTTTACTTATAAAAAAAATACTCGATGATGTTGAGTTGGTTTCTTTTATAAAATCATCAGGAAATAAAGGGTTACAAGTGCATATTCCTATTCCAAAAAATAGTTTTAACTATGATGAAACTGCCATATTCACTCAAGCTGTGGCCTGGACAGTTGAACGAATGGATCCTGAAAAATTTACAACAGAGCGTTTTAAAAAGAAACGAGGGGGACGATTATATATAGATTATGTCCAGCATGGAAAAGATAAAACACTTATTGCGCCATATTCGCCACGGAAGACAACTGACGCAACAGTGGCAATGCCATTATTCTGGGAGGAAATAACACGCGATCTACGACCTGAACCTTTTACATTGGATTCTGTGATTGAACTGGTGCAGGAACGTGGTTGTCCTTTTATGAATTACTTTGAAATAGGTGAAGCACAGCGATTGAATAAGTTGAAAAAATTAATTATGGGGTAGAATGACTGACCCGAATAGAGCAAAGGCCGCGCGACCTGGGTGCCTTCCCGCGCGAGTTGGACCTGAAGCTGCGCGACCTGGGTGCCTTCCCGCGCGAGTTGGACTCTGAGGCTGCGCGACCTGATGCGATTCCCGCGCGAGTTGGACCTGGAACTGCGCAACCTGGTGCAATTCCCGCGCGAGTTGAACCTGGAGCTGCGTGACCTGATGCAATTCCCGCGCGAGTTGGACCTGAGGCTGCGCGACCTGATGCAATTCCCGCGCGAGTTGGACCTGAGGCTGCGCGACCTGGTGCAATTCCCGCGCGAGTTGGACACAATCCCGTGTGACCTAAAAAAATGATCACTTCAGTTAGCACTGAACTTCACATTATTCACTCAAAAAAATCACCCTCATCGGGTGACTTTTTTATAAAGATATATTTTCTTCGATAGCAGTTCGATCATTATACGTTTTGGTATTAAATTTATTCAATACTCTTGAAGTAAGGGTTCCCGTCACCATGCTGCCATTTACATTTAGTGCTGTACGTCCCATATCAATAAGAGCTTCAATTGAGATAAGCAACCCTGCAAGAGCAACCGGCATGTTCATGGATGACAAGACAATCAAAGCAGCAAATGTTGCTCCTCCACCTACGCCTGCAACTCCAAATGAACTAATTCCTATAATTAATACTAACTGGATAATAAATCCAAAGGATAATGGATCAATCCCTATTGTTGGTGCAATCATCACTGCCAACATAGCCGGATAAATTCCTGCACATCCATTTTGCCCCATCGTTGCTCCAAATGATGCAGACATATTTGCAATACCTTCGTCAACACCAAGCGAATTCTTCTGCGCTTGGATATTTAAAGGAATGGTACCTGCACTCGATCTTGACGTAAAAGCGAATCCTAAAACAGGGAGTGCTTTTCTCAAATATACGAATGGGTTTAATCCAGATACAGTAATCAATAAAAGGTGAATGATAAACATAATCCCAATCGCCACATAGGAGGCCAGAACAAATTTTCCTAACTCTAATACACCAGCCACATCTGTGCTAGCAACTGTATTTGCCATCAACGCTAAAACACCAAACGGTGCTAGCCGTAAAATTAACGTTACAATTCGCATGACGACTGCGTATATTGAATTGACCATTTTTGTGAAAATTTCCGCTTGCTCTGGACTTTTACGACGGACCCCAAGGACCGCGATGCCAACAATTACTGAAAATATGACGACAGCAATTACTGAAGTTGGCCGCTCACCTGTCATATCGAGAAAGATATTAGATGGGATAAAGTTTAATATTCGTTCAGGTGTGGTCTGATTTTCTACATCACCAAGAGTGTCTTCAAGCATGATTCCTCGATCGGATTCGTCCTGTCCTGCCTCAATTTGATCAGCATTCAAATCAAATACCGTCGCCGATGTGATGCCGACTAAAGCGGCTACCATTGTGGTCGCGATCAAGATTCCAATAATCCAACCAGCCATCTTACCAAGTGCCGCTGTCTTTTCTAAATTGATGATTGACTGAATAATAGAAACCATCACAAGTGGAACAACGATCATCATTAATAATCTGATATAACCACTACCTACAATGCTATACCAATCGGTCGTTTTTGTTAAAACCATAGAGTCCGAACCATAACCCCATTGTAAAATAGCTCCAAGCACAATCCCTATCCCTAATCCTGTAAACACACGTTTGGTAAATGACACATGTTTTTTCTGCATATAAATAAGCAGTCCAATAATAGCTAATAAAATAACTATATTTAAAGCGATAAATAAATTATCCATTTCTCATCCCCCTAATTCTTAGTTGATTAATGCAGCATATGCAATTAAATCAGCTTGGTTCTTAATTAATTATATAATTCCTATAAAAATAGTATGCTTTAATAAAATACAACCTATTTTCAACGCTGTCAACATATATATCTTTGGAAAATAAAAATAAAAAGACACGATCACATAATTTGAGTCGTGTCGTTCTACTTGATTACAATATTGTTTCTTCAAGTTTAATTTCCACATTTCCTTTAAGCGCTCGCGATATCATACAGCTTGATTCCGCTCTTTGTATCAATTTTTCCAGTAATTTATATTCTTTATCATTGGCTTCCTCTTTCAAAGCGACAGTGGGTTGATGTATGATTTTTTTATATGTAAAAGTACCTTCAGTGACATCAACAATGCCAATCGATTCTAGAGACATCTCTTTTAGTGGCAACTTTGCTCTTTCAATCATGGCTGCAAGTGTAATAATATAGCAAGTGGCTGCTGCGCCGAGTAACATCTCATCTGGATTAGTCCCTATTTCTGGTCCGTCCATTTCTTTCGGAATTGAAATTTTTGTTTTTAAATTTTTCGCTTCAATCATGCCCTCACTATTTCTTCCACCTGGCCATGACGCTTTTAAATGAAAATGATGTTCCGCCATTTTGATCACCTCTAAATCTATCTTAGCAATAAAGCTGCCATCCTTCTATACATTTCAATTTTCTACAAAATATGAAACAAATTCACCTGCTCGAACGTATAGTTATTTAGACGCAAATGAAAGGGGAAAGCTGATGCAAGTTGAACAAACAGTAGATGAATATAAAAATATATATGGTCAATTAAGAAAAAAGTTAAATTGGAAAGTAAGCGATAACCGTATCATCATGACAATTGCTTCGATGTACGTCATAAGTAATAAACCTTTTGATCGTGAACGCTTTTTATTGATTGCTGAAGCGATTAGAAAAAAGGCTAGTCTATTCTCTACGCTTAAAACACAATTTAGGTTTACCATGGCCACTAATCTCGACTTAAACTATGAGCACACAACAGAAAAGATTGATGATTTACTAGATATTTATAATGAATTTAAAAATAATAAATTTAAGCGAGGAAATTTCACTTATATTGCTGCTTCACTTGTTTTGCTGAACGCTAAGTCTTTGGAGGAAGCTAAGGAGATTATTAATGATGCTAAGGTAATTCATACTGGTATGAAAAGACAACATCCGTTTTTAACAGCTGCAAGTGACTACCCATTGGCTACAATCCTTGCGTTAAATAGTCATTTAGATGTGGATACAACAATAGAACGGCTAGACAACTTCTACTTTGCTTTAGCAAATAATAGCTTTAAAAAAGGAAATGACCTGCAAGTTTTAAGTCATCTTCTCACTCTTGCAGCAGATGAAAATGACAGTGGGTTACTAAATAGAGTCATACACGTATACGACACAATGAGGGAACATGGAATTAAACCAAAAAATAATTATTACACGGTAATGGGGCTACTTGCATTCCTTCCAGCTGAAGAAGTGGAAATGAAGGTTATCTTGGAGGTACATGAACGGCTCAATAAGCAAAAACACTTTAAATGGCAAAAAGATTTAAACTTTCTATTAGCTGTTAGTTTTTTTGTCAGTGATAAGTTAGAAAATAGTCAGTTAATAGAAACAAATATTTTTACAACACTTGAAGCTATTCTCCAAGTACAGCATGCCATCATCGTTTCATCTGTGGTAAGTGCAACTGCAGTGACGTCGAGCAATAATAATTCTTGATAACAAGGGCTTGTCAAATAAAGTGTGTAAGTTCTAATTTATTCAAGATATTTTAACACCCTATCTTTTAGATCATCATGGATTAAAAGTTGGTTCATAACCATCGCCCAGTTTGGTATACGACC